>CBDBHI010000037.1:0-112305 GCA_965205595.1 Bryobacterales bacterium
TACGGCAGCGGCGGCTCCGTGTTCTCCGCCACCCGCCTCATGTCAGTGGCTGCCTGCCACTCCTGGATCCTCGGAGGGCTACCCCAGGAGTTCCCGGACCTGCGCATCATCTTCGTGGAGGCCGCCGCCGGGTGGGTCCCCTACGTGGTCCAGGACCTGCGGCGGCGCTTCCCCGGGCGCCACGGCAGACCCGCGCCGGCCAACCTGCTCAAGGAGAGCCGAGTCTGGGTCGCCTGCCAGACAGACGACGACTTGGACTATGTTCTGCAATACGCCGGGGAGGACAACCTGGTCATTGGTACCGACTATGGGCACACCGACCACTCCAGCGAGGTCGAGGCCATGCGGAACCTGCGGGCCCAGGGCAAGTTGGCTCCCAGGGTGGCAGACAAGATCCTGGGAGAAAACGCCGCTGTCGTGTACGCCCTCTAGCCTCCGCCCCTCACCCCGCCAGCGCGCCGCGCAGCGCCGATATGTCGCAGTGCTGCTCCAGCAGCTCCCGGAACCGCCGCGCCTTGCGGGCATGGTGCACCGTCACCCGCTCGCCCACCGTGTGCAGCCGCTCCATCGCCTCCAGCGTCGCGCACCGGACCAGCACCAGCGGCACCTCTTCCTGCTCAGCGTGATAGGTCACGTACTGGATGGGGTTCTGGCCGCCCGTCAGCACCAGGCACACCGTCGACGTGCGCAGCGCGGCCATCTGCAGGTCCGGACGGTCCGCCCTGACCAGCACCGCCTTGCGCTCCCGCCGTGAGAACACAAAATCGCCCGGGTCCAGGAAGAACCCCCCGATCATCACCGACTCTACCAGCTCGTCCGCCCGCTCTTCCTGCAACCGGAACTCGCCGTCCAAGTGCGCCGCCACGTCGCGAACGCTGGGCGACAGCATCACGCGGTCTTCGGGGATGACACCCAGAACCGGCGACTCCGCTGCCTCGAGCGCCGGGACCAGACTCGTCGACACCTCGTGGCCCCGGTAGAGCGCGACCCCGTTGAGCACCAAGCCAAGAAGCGACGCCCCAAACGTCTGCCGCGCCCCGCCCAGCTCCTCGGGCCCCGCCGCCGGGTCATGCTGCACCGCCACCACGACCCTCGCCCCCAGCTCCTGCGCCAGCGCCGCCGAGGCGACAGCCTCGGGAGTCCCTGGCTCCAGACCGTCCAACCCCTCGACGATGGTGACATCCGCTTCCGCCCCCGCCCGCTTGACCCTCTCCGCGATGCCGTCCAAGGCTCCCGGCCATGAGGCCAGCTGGTCCGGGGTCACCGTCAACGGCCATCCCTCCGGCTGAGGGTTTCCGGGCACCAGCTGCTTGTAGAAACCGCTGTCGCCGTCCAGGCCCTCACGCCCGTCCCCAGCCGCCCGCAGCGGCTTGAGGACGACGGCCGAGTGGCCCATCTGCATCAGGTCGAGCGCCAGCGCAGCCGCTAAGGCCGTCTTACCCGCGCCCGCCTGGTCTCCTGCTATGTAGAGGACAGTCATCTTTTCCTGTGGGAGGGCGCGCCGCCCCATGCGTATTGCGTTTCGGCGCGAAAAATATATTCCGCGCGGCGGACCTTGGGGAGGCGACGGGGGCAATGGCGGCAACGTTGTTCTGCGATCCAGCCAGAGCCACAACACACTCGTTCATTTCAAATACCGGCCTGAGCAAAAGGCAGAGAACGGCCGCCAGGGTGAGGGCAGCAATCGCACCGGGCGCTCGGGCAAAGATCTCGTTCTCGCAGTGCCGGCGGGAACGATCGTTTTTGACGCGGATAGCGGCGAGCGGCTCTTTGACTTCAGCTCGGTGGACCAGACGTTTATCGCCGCCCGCGGAGGTCATGGGGGGCGCGGAAACGCTCGTTTTAAATCTTCGACAAATCAGGCTCCACGCTTTGCCGAACCCGGCACACCGGCCGAATTTCGCACGCTGCGGTTGGAGCTCAAACTACTCGCGGATGTTGGACTTGTTGGCTTTCCGAACGCCGGCAAATCGACACTCATCTCGCGAATTTCCGCCGCGCGCCCCAAGATCGCCGACTACCCATTCACCACGCTCGAAACCCAATCTCGGTGTCGTCGATCTAGGCGAGTTTTGACAGTTTTCTCGTTGCCGATATCCCGGGGCTAATCGAGGGTGCCCACGAAGGTCACGGCCTCGGTGATCGCTTTTTACGACACATCGAACGGACGGCGATACTTGTCCATCTCGTGGACGTAAGCGAGAGCTCAGGGCGCAAGCCGGTGGACGGACTTTCAGAAGATCGTGCGAGAGCTGGCGAACTTCTCTGCTACATTGGCCGAAAAACCGATGATTGTGGTGGCGACAAAACTCGATGTCGTGCAAGATCCCGATCGGCTCAGTTCACTAGAAGAGTTTTGTCAGAAAGAGGCCCTCGAGTTTCGCAAAATCTCGGCGGTGACGGGCGACGGCATCGACCCGTTAGTTCGTGAGATGGGTTCGCGAGTACGGCTGATGCGAGAAGAATCGGCGGCGGTAATGACTCCGTGAATTTGGCGATTTTTGGGGGCACCTTTGACCCCATCCACTCTGGCCATATTGAAGCGGTGATCAGCGTAGCCGACGCATTCGCAATCGACAAGGTGCTTGTGATTCCAAGCGGCAATCCGCCCCACAAAGCGCGCACGGATCAAGCTGAATACGAAACATCGCTATCGGATGGTAGAGCTAGCATGCTCGGCCGATTTACGATTGACTCCAAGTCGACTCGAACAGCCGAGCGCGGATGGCCAACGGCACTACTCTTACGACACGATTCAAAACGTCCGGCGCGACTTTGAGTTTGACGAGCCGCTACGGTTCATCATCGGAGGCGATGCGTTCGCCGAGATTCACCTTTGGCATCGATGGCAGGAAGTTGTGGGCGAAGTTGAGTTTCTGGTCGTCGACCGACCAGGCTGCTCGGTTGATGAGGCCGCGCTTCCGGCAGCGGTGAAAGCGCAGCGGCACAGCGGACCCTTGCACCCAGCGTCGTCGAGCGAAATCCGCCACCGTGCGAAGATGGGCGGCACGCTCGCGGACATGGCCCCGGCCACAGTTTGCGACTATATCTGGGAGCATCGGCTCTACCAGCTTTACTGATTGACCGGATGTTAAGCGCTGAAGCATTGCAGGCCGCGGCGGACTCGCTATACGATCTCTGGCAACAGGGTCGGCAAACCGAGACGCTCCCCGACGGTCTGATCCCGGGCGACCGGCCGGAAGGTTACGCGATTCAGGAACTACTGGCGGCACGAAGCGACACGCCAATTCATGGTTGGAAGATTGCGGCGACTAGTAGCGCCGGGCAGGCACACATCAATGTCGATGGCCCGCTCGCTGGACGGTTGCTATCAGAAAGAGTTTTCGCTAGCGGTTCGACGCGGCCCTTTGGCGCTAACCATATGGCCGTGGCGGAGGCCGAATTTGCATTCCGAATGGGTCAGGATCTGCCGGCACGATCGAGTTCATATTCTCAACAAGAAGTGCTCGCGGCGGTAGATAGTCTGCATCCGGCGATTGAGATACCTGACTCGCGATTTATCGACTTCACGAAAGTTGGCGCGGCGCAGTTGATCGCCGATAACGCCTGCGCGCACGAGTTCATTCTCGGTGCCGAGGCGCCCGCTTTGTGGCGCTCGATGGATCTGGCGGCTCACGAGGTTCAGCTAACAATCAAGGCGGCGGAGGGGCGAGAGGTCGTGCGAGAGGGCCGAGGAGCCAACGTACTCGGCGGTCCGCTCATCGCACTGACTTGGCTCGCAAACGAACTTTCACAAATCGGGGTCACGCTTGAGTCCGGCCAGGTTGTTACAACCGGCACGTGCGTCGCGCCACCAGCGATTGGTCCGCACGACTACATCAAGGCTGATTTTGGCGCGCTCGGCGTCGCAACGCTACAGCTTGGCGGTTAGGCAGCCGTTTACAATGGCTTTGGAGTTGAAATAGCAATGAAAACACGACGTGACGTTCTTTCTTGGATGGCCGCCGCCGTTCCATTGGCGGCCGCATCTTCAACGAATTGGCCGCAATTTCGCGGGTCTGACTCGCGCGGAGTGTCGGCGGACGATCCGAATCTGCCGATGACGTGGAGCGCGACCGAAAACGTTCAGTGGAAGACCGATCTGCCCGGCATGAGCTGGGCTTCGCCGGTTGTTTGGGACGAGAAAGTATTCCTGTCGTCGGTTATCAGCGAAGGCGCGGTCGAGACGGTCAAGCGTGGCCTCTACTTTGGCGGGAATCGCCCAGAAACAACGACAGATCCGCACCGCTGGATGGCATATGGAATCGACGCCGGCTCAGGCAAAATCGCTTGGGAAAAGCAGCTCCATCGGGGGACACCTGAGACTCCCCGGCATTTAAAAAACTCCTATCTATCTGAAACGCCCGTCACTGATGGGGAGCACGTGTTCATCCACATCGGTTACCTGGGCACGTGGTGTCTCGATCATGACGGCAATGAAGTTTGGAAGCGCGACTGGAACCCGTATAAAACGCGATTCGGTTGGGGCACGGCTTCTTCACCAGTACTCCACAAAGGGCGCCTGTACTTCGTCAACGACAATGATGAACGTTCGACGCTGGTTTGCCTCGATAAGACCAATGGAAAATCGATTTGGGAGATCGAGCGCAAAGAGGCTAGCAACTGGGCGACTCCGTTCATTTGGAAAAACGAGCAGCGCACCGAGATTATCACCAACGGCAGCAAGAAGATCCGCTCGTACGATCTCGACGGAAAGGTACTTTGGGAAATCGCCGACATGTCGTCGATCGTTATTCCCACGCCTTTTACCGGCCACGGATTGCTGTATTTGACCTCGGGGTACGTGGGCGACGAGAATCGACCGACGTATGCTGTGCGACCTGGAGCAACGGGTGATATTTCTCTCAAGGAAGGTGAAACTAGCAGCGAGTTCATCGCTTGGTATCACCCGCAGGCCGGTCCATACAATCCTTCGCCGTTGCTGTACAAAGACCTTTATTACACGCTGATGGACCGCGGATTCCTGACCTGCCACGACGCCAAGTCGGGGGCTGAGGTCTACGGCAAGCAGCGCTTCGAAGTCGGCGCCAGCGCGTTCACGGCCAGCCCCTGGGCCTACAACAACCGTATTTTCTGCTTGAGCGAAGACGGCGACTGCTTCGTGATCGAACACGGCCGCGAGTACAAGATGGTTGGCAAGAATTCAATCGGAGAGTTGTGCATGGCGACTCCCGCGATCGCGCAGAACAGTCTTTTTATTCGGACCGATAAGCGCCTGTACCGGATCGGAGCCTAGCAGCCCGTGGTAAAAGTCACGCAGGCCGCGTTACGCGCCTACGCGGCGGATTGAGTATTAGACGAGTGCCTCAACGAATCAACGTTCAGAGCGCACCAGGAATCTTTGAATGGCGCGTAACCCGTTGGGCGGCGGGCACTTGCGGCGGTCGGCTTTGTCATTCGTCGGAGACGATCGCCCGGATCGCCGTCCTCCTCGCTCCGCGCCGATCAGCCACAATTGCCCGCCGCGCGACCTACGGGACTTTTACCACGGACTGCTAGCGAGGCTTTTCAACGCAAACTACCGAAAAGCAAGCAGTTAGTGGCTTGGTCGGGAGCTTTCCGATCAATTCAAACAGCCTGACACAAGCGCGAACCGCTGGGTCCGCGTATCGGCCGAACAGCCGCCGCAGAAATAAAAATATAAGAGTCGACACCATTCTAGGGTTGTGAATTGCGTAGCCCTTCCAGAGTGTTTTTAGGCCCAGCTCGCGAAGCTCGCCGCAAAAGCGCGCGCGCGTCATCGTATAGCCCAAATAAAAAGACGTCGCGCGATGGCAGAGCATTCTAAGCGGCCAATAGCCCGGATTTAGCGGGTTATCGAGGACTAATATCATGCGCCCCCCGGGCCTAAGTACTCGGGCCAGCTCTTCGAGCGCTTTTAGAAACTCAGCTCGCGAGTGGAAGTGGTCGAGAGTCGACGTCGACAAGATTAAATCGAAAGCGCCGTCTTTAAAGTTCATGGCGCAGAGATCGGATGTGGTCATAGCTAGACTCGGATCGGGGAACCTTTGGCGCGCCGCGGCAACGGTTGACGGCTCGTGATCCATCCCGACCACCTGTGACCCGAATGCTGCAAGCGAAACCAAAACATCGTCCGCGCCATTCGCCTCCTCGAAGAGGTCGGTCTTGAGAACTGTTCCACCGCGTGAGCTACCCGCCCAGCGGCGTACCAGCGCTCGATTCGTAGCTGCTTTTTGCTCAGCCACGATTGGATCGAGATACCAGGAGTTAGATGATGCGTCACTCATGAGTTGTCACCGACTCTCGCGGAGGCGGAACTCCTCTGGAACGTTCGGATAAAGTTCGGCGCACTTGTTGATCGACTCGATACGTCAGCGACCGGCGAGTGCGGTCGAAAGGGAGCGGATTGCGGCCATTGCCGAGCGAATTTCAACTGGTCCTATCGATCCGCCCACGCCAAGAGTAAGATTTGCAATCCTAGCACGACTCGAATGCCGGCTCTACGTCGGCAAGGCGGCGTCGTTCGAGGTCAACGAACAGAGACGTGGACGGATTTGGGACTTGTTGCAGCGTCCTCTACCCTCGATAACTCCGGGTATGACCAACCCTGCCAGTCTGCCGGATTCTCGATGATGAGCTGTTCGAGCCTTGCAGCGAAGTGGGAGACCGCCTGCAAGGCAAAGCGCTTCCTGTCGATCTCGCGATCGACTGAGATTTCAGGCTCGATCACCAGTTTGTATCGAAACGGCCCGGTGTGCAACGGATATGCGAGAAGCAGCGCCATATCGTCGACTGTCCGAATGTCGTCAGGGCGAACGCCGGCCTGATCGAATCGCTCACAATAGAAGGGGACGTTCGTGTATGCGTAACCAATCGCGACGCGCAGCTTGCGGATCTGCAGGTTCTCTAGCGCGCTCGGTGTCATGGAGAAGACTTGGCGCAAAGACCGCAGAGTGAGTAGCTCACGAAACATGCTCCATCTAGGCTAACCCGCATTTCTCACGACGCGGCGGCTCGTCGGCGGGGCAGCGGCTCGCGGCGCGTCGTCGACTTTGAATCCTAGGGTTGCACCCTAGGCTAATACAACCGTCACCCCTCAGGGGGTTCAGTTTCCCCGGCTTCGAGCACAGTCCTACGCAGCCTCTAATTACGCCAAACTCCACCCTTGGCCCTGGGCTGTGCATGTGAGGGCTGACGAAGCAGCCCTTTGATAAACTGGTTAGTTGACAGCAGATTACGATGTTTTGATTATTGGCAGCGGTCCTGGGGGCTATGTTGCCGCGATCCGTTGCGCGCAATACGGCTTGAAGGCCGGGGTCATCGAAAAGGACCCCAAACTGGGCGGAACTTGCCTGCATGTTGGCTGCATTCCCACCAAGGCGTTGCTGCATTTTGCTGAGGTCTACGAAGACATCCTGCACTCTGAGGATTTCGGCATTACGACCGGCGAAGTCGGCATCGACATGGCCAAAATGCGGGGCAAGAAACAGCAGATCGTTGACGGACACGCCGCCGGCATCGGGTTTCTTTTTAAGAAGCACAAAATCGATTCCATTCAAGGCTTTGGGCGGCTTATGGCGGACGGCTCCGTCGAGGTCAAGGGTGCCGACGGCACGAAGAAATTCAAATCCAAAAACGTGATTTTGGCTACCGGGTCGGAGGCTCGGATGATTCCGGGGCTGGAGATCGATCCAGAGCGGATTCTCACGAATGTGGAGATTTTGGACCAGACGAAGGTTCCAGTGTCGCTGGCGATCATCGGGGCAGGGGCGGTTGGGGTCGAGTTTGCATCGATCTACCGCAGCTTTGGCGCGGAAGTGACGGTGATCGAGATGCTGCCCAGGGTTGTTCCCGTCGAAGACGAAGAGATATCGGCGGAGCTTTCGCGAGCGTTTCGCAAAAGGGGCATCAAGGTACTAACCGGAACCAAGGTCGACAGCATCGAGCCTTCCTCAGATGGTGTTTCGCTTGCATTTACCGATGCCAATGGAAAACAGGACACGCTGCTGGCCGAAAAACTGTTAGTCGCGGTCGGGCGCAAGCCGAACACTGAAAACATTGGACTCGACAAAGTCGGCATCAAACCAGAGCGCGGATTTATCGCCGTGAACGAATTTATGGAGACGAGCCGCAAGGGCGTCTACGCGATCGGAGACATCGTTTCGGGCACCCCTCAGCTTGCGCATATTGCTTCGGCCGAGGGCTTGGCGGCGGCTGCCCGTATCGCGGACAAAGAGGTCGAACCGATTGATTACAACCTGAACCCTTCATGCACCTATTGCGAGCCACAGATTGCAAGCACAGGACTTACTGAAGTCCAGGCCAAAGAAGCAGGACACGAAGTCAAGGTTTCGAAGTTCAACTTCGCCGGCAACAGCAAGGCGACGATTTTGGGGAGCCACGGTGGCTTCGTAAAAGTTGTGACCGATGAGAAGTACGGCGAAATTTTGGGCGTCCACATCATAGGGCCGCAGGCTACGGAGCTGATCCATGAGGCGATTGTGGCGATGAAGGCCGAAGGTACCGTCGAGATGATGATGTCGACGGTACACGCCCATCCGACGCTTTCTGAAGCTGTGCAAGACGCGTTTAACGGCATTTACGGGCTGACGATCAACGGTTAGGGGGCGGCATGAGCAGCACCCTTATTTCAGGAAACCGGTCCGGTGGCCTTGCGGCGGCAGGGGCGCGAACTTGCACGGTCAGACATTTAGGGTTGGTTGGCTTTCGCGAGGGCCGGCAGCGGCAGCTTGAGCTGGTCGAAGCGGTCAAACGCGGCGAGGCCGGTGATCAGTTGGTTTTCGTGGAGCACCCGGCGACCATCACGCTGGGACGGAACGCCGATCGCTCGAATGTTTTGGCGCCACCAGATGTGCTCGCTGATCGCGGGATCGCGCTCGAGGAGACTGACCGCGGTGGTGACGTAACATTTCACGGCCCCGGGCAGATTGTCGGATATCCGATTTTGGACTTGAAGTTTTGGCGACGCGACGTTGGCGCCTACTTACGGGCGCTCGAGGATGTAGTGATTCGGGCGCTGGATGAGTTTGGGATCGAGGCAGGCCGGCTTGACGGCTGTACCGGCGTTTGGGTTGACGGGGCGAAGATTGCGGCAATTGGCGTCCACCTCAGCCGCTGGGTGACGTCTCACGGATTCGCGCTGAATGTCTCGACCAACCTTGATGACTTTGGGCTGATCATCCCATGCGGCATTACGAAGCCGGTGACATCGATGGAGCGAGTGTTGGGTACGGCTCCACCAAGCGGGCAGGTGAGCGAGGCGCTGGCGCGGCATTTCAGCTCAGTGTTTGAGCGGAGTCTGACCGACTCGAGCGACAAACGTTAAGATTCAGTCATAGACTGCATAAGCGAGGAACAATCGATTATGGGCGAAGTTCTCATGCCCCAGATGGGCGAAAGTATCGTTGAAGGCACGATTACCAAGTGGCTGAAAGAACTCGGCGACAAAGTGGAGCGCGACGAGGCGCTACTCGAGATTTCTACGGATAAGGTCGACTCCGAGGTGCCGGCGCCGGAGTCCGGCGTACTGGAGGCGATGTTCTTCCCGGAAGGCGATACGGTCGAGATCAATACGGTCGTCGCGTTTATCGGAGACGGGTCGAAGGTTGGTAAGCACGCGGCTCCAGCCGCTGGCGAGGCCGACGCTAAGGCTGCGCCCGCTGAGAAAAAAGGGGCTCCGGCGGCGGCAGCCGAGGCGACTCCGGCTGTTGTGAGTGCCGCGCCGTCTGATGAGAAAGGGCGGATTCGTTCGTCTCCTTTGGTGCGGCGGATCGCGAAAGAGCACGGCATCGATTTGGCGTCCGTCGGCTCGGGCAGCGGCAAGGACGGACGGATTAGCAAGAAAGACATCTTCGCGTACATTGAGCGGCAGAAGTCGGCACCGGCGGCGGCCACAGCGGCTGCAGCGACTGCTGGGACGACGCTGTCGACGTTCCACGCGACACCGGAGGCGCGGTTTGGCGACTACTCGGTCGAGCCTCTTAGCGCCATGCGCCGAAGCATTGCCGAGCACATGGTTCGCACGATGCACGTGTCGCCGCATGTGTCGACCGTTCACCAGGTAGACTGCACGGATATCGCTCGCCAGCGAGCCGCGGCCAAGGATAAATTTCTCGAGCAGAACGGGACGAAGCTAACGTTTCTGCCGTTCTTTTTGCGAGCGGCTGCCTCGGCGTTGAAGGCCTTCCCGACGGTAAACGCTTCGCTTGACGGCGAAGACATGATCCTGCATCGAGAGGTCAATATCGGAATCGCCGTTGCGCTCGACTGGGGTCTGATTGTTCCCGTGATCCGCAACGTTGACGAAAAGAGCATCTTGGGGCTACAGCGCTCAGTCAACGACTTGGCGGAGCGGGCTCGCAAGAAGCAACTCAAGCCGAACGAGATATCCGAGGGAACTTTCTCGGTTTCAAACTATGGCAGCTACAACTCGCTGCTGGCAACGCCCGCGATCAACCAGCCGCAGGTAGCGATTCTTGGTGTCGGCGCGGTGACAAAAACACCCGTGGTGCTCAACGACGCGATTGCGATTCGGTCGATTGCGTATTTGACGTTAAGCTTCGACCATCGGGTCGTCGACGGGGCCGTCGCGGACTTGTTCTTGGAACATATGCGTGGCGTGATAGAGGGCTGGAACGAGTCGATTCTGTAGCCAGATTAGGTAGGCTAATTAGCAAGCCTGTTTTAACGGAGGAAGATGATGCCGGAAAGTCGACGAGAGTTTGTGAAGACTGCTGCCGGGCTCGGGCTCGCGGCTGGCGCCGCAGTCGCTGCCGGCGGCGATATCCCAAAACGCAAGCTGGGAAAGACCGGACTTGAGGTGACGATCGCTAGTCTCGGCGGAGCGCGAGTTGGAAACGTTCGCGACGAGGCGCAGGCGCTACGGACCATTCGGCATTGCTACGAAGTAGGCATTAACTACTTCGACTCGGCCGCGGCGGGTGCTTACGGGCTTTCGCAAAGGCGCTATGGCACGGCGCTGGAAGGGGTTCCCCGAGATAAGATAATTTACGGAACAAAGACACGACATCGGACCTATTCGCACTCGGAGCTGGATCTGAATCAGAGCCTCGTGAATTTGAAGACCGACTATTTGGATCTTTATCAGGTGCACAACGTCATGCACCTCGAAGACATCGACTTCATCTTCGGTGCGCGCGGCCTGATGGAGATGGTTCACAAGGCCCAGGAGGCCGGCAAGATTCGCTATGTCGGCTTTACTGGGCACATGGACCCGCGGGTTCTCGCCAAGATGCTGAAAACCTATGACTGGGACACGATCTTGATGCCGCTCAGCGTGTCAGACGGCGCCAACAAGGAAATGAGCTTCGAGCACACCACCTTGCCTGGGGCCGTCGACAAGGGGCTTGGCGTGATCGCGATGAAGACCACGGGCGTTGGCGTTCTGCATAACCAAGGGATTTCTTCGCTCGAGCAGAACCTCAACTATGTTTGGTCGCTGCCGATATCTACGGCGATATTAGGGTGTGAAACTCCCGAGCAGGTCGATGCCGACGTGGCGTTCGCAAAGGCGCATAAGAAACTTAGTGACCGCCAAATGAGCTCGATGCGGAAGAAATGGTCGAAGGTGGATTTCGCGAAACTCGAGAATTGGAAGGTCGACCAGAGCGCCACTTTGGCTTCCTCTAGCCGAGACTATCTCGGGGACTAGTCGACTGGAAATTCGCCGTGGCGAGAGTCGTGGCTAGTCCACTTCGCGGAACGGACCGCACCCCGAGGCGGCGCGGCTCGGTATCGCGAACGGTTTCGTCCAACAAGCAGCTTGGGTGGCAGCTTGGAAATTCAAGCCTTGGGGTTAGTTAAAGCGTTCTTCGAAGTCTATGTAAAAGAAGAACTCGCTGTTTTCGTCGCTCTCATGCGCGTCGAGCGTGGGCGAATACGTGTGGAACGAAATCTTGCCTTCCGCCTCGTCGAAACGGATTACGCGTAGCCAGCCGTTGCCGCCTTTTTCTCTTGACTGGAAGTCGGCTAAGACCTCAAAGACTTCCCTGCCCTGATCGTTGGCGGATGCTTGGCGCCATTCGCCCCCGACGGTGTCGTAGTGTCCGCAGAGGACCATGAATATCTGTGAGTTCTTGCTGATGAACTTGCTCCAAATGGCTTCGCCGGAATTTCCGGTTTTTACAAGATAAGGCGTCGCGGTGCGTGCGCGCGTGCGGTCACTGATATAGATGTGAGTGGTGACGATCGTCGGTACGCCGGGGTACTGAGCCAGCACGCCTTCGGCCCAACTGATGATCTCGTCGGGGACATCGCTCTCTAAATGCAGAAAAAGGAATTGCCGGCCTTGCATGTCGAATGTTTGGTACGAATTGAGGCCGTTGGGGTGAGCGCCTCCAAACCACGTTTCGCCGTCGAATCTTTCGGGTCCGAACCATTTGACAAATGATTTCGCTTGTCGGAAGGGTTTGCCGTCGGGCCCGAGGTCGTAGTCGTGATTTCCTATCGCAACGCCCCAGGGGAGTAGGCCGTTGAGCCGGTCCATCGCCGCATCGGCTGCCACCCACTCAGCTTCGACTTGATCATAGTTTTGGACCACATCGCCGACGTGGGTCACAAAGCGAATGTTTTCTTCGTCTATGTGCTCCGCGATCCAACGGGTTTGGTCGTGGAATATCTCGGGGTTCTTTTCGCTATAAAATTGCGTATCGGGAAGCATCACGATTGTGGCCGGTTTGTTAGCGCAGGCGCTTGCTAAGAGAGCAATCACGACCGCTGGCGGGGTGATTAGTTTCGTGAATGGCATAGTAGAGGAGTACCAAACGAGAGGGGCTTTAAGGAAGCTCTCGAACCGCCACCTGACTCGGAATGAGTATCGATACCTCAGCGCAGATCGCCTCAACCGCTCAGGTTTCTGACGAGGCCGAGATTGGGCCCGGCGTCGTCGTTGGCCACTACTCGATCATCGAGGGCGACGTTTTTATTGGGGCGGGTTCGAAGATCGAACCGCATGTGGTGATCAAGCGCTGGACGACCTTAGGGTCGGACAACGTCATCTCGACAGGTACGGTTCTGGGTAGCGATCCGTTGGACAAGACGTTCGGAGGCGAGCGCAGTTACTTGAAAATAGGCAACGGCAATACGATTCGCGAACACTACACGATTAGCCGCGGCACCGCGCCCGAGTCAGTCACCGAGATCGGCGACAACAACTACATCATGACCTCGGGGCACATCGCCCACAACTGCAAAATCGGGAACGACACAGTCATCGCGAGCACCGCTTTAATCGCAGGCTACGTTGAAATTGGAGACCGCGCATTCGTTTCCGGCGGCATCGGCGTGCAACAGTTCACTCGAATTGGCGAGCTTGCGATGGTTGGCGGCATGACCCGCGTCAACCAGGACGTGACGCCGTATTTGACGCATGTTGGCGCGGAGATGGCGGTTCACGGCTTGAACGTCGTCGGACTGCGGCGAGCGGGCCTAACGAGCGACGAGATCGATCTGATCCGAAAGGCTTTCAGAATCGTGTTTCGCTCGAAACTGCCGTTAGCTGAAGCGTTGGAGCGCGTGGCGACTGAGGTTTCAGGACCGCACGCACGGCGTATGATTGAATTTATTCGTGCCTCGAAGAGCAGCATTTGCCGCCGAGTAGGGCGCCAGGGAGAAGACGCAGATGTATAAGGGAATCGAACACACAGCGATCGCGACACCGGATCCTGAAAAATTAGGCGAGTGGTATGCGAGCAACCTCGAGATGCCGATCGCGCATCGCTACGGCGGCAACGTTTTCGTGAAAGCTGCCGACGGGACGATGCTGGAGTTGATTCCCTCAGAGGGAGACGCCGTCGAGACGGCGATTAAGACACCGGGGATTCGGCACCTGGCGATTTCGGTGGACGACATGGACGCGGGCGTCGCGGACCTGGCGTCGAAAGGCATCGAGATTTTTCAGCACGTTGAGTCAGGCGACATGCGGCTGGCGTTCTTTTATGATTGCGACGGCAACATCCTTCACCTGGTGTTTCGGGGGACGCCCATCTAGCCCGCATTTCTTACCACTTGACGACGAAATCAGGCGATAGGTGAGCACCGCGGGCTAGCCAAATTTGTAGCTCGTCAACCCTGCTAGAAGCTTGGGATAGAAATCTGTCGACTTCTGAGGCATTACCCCTCCCGAGAACGAGATTTCCGCCACTTTCTGCACGGATACCGGTCTGAGCAAGAAAGCCACCTGTGCCGCACCGGACGTGACTTGAGCTACGGCTGCCTGAAATCCTCGGACGTAAGAAATGTTCTTCAGCTCAAGGACGTCCTGTTCAGAAACGTCAAGCGCCCGCGCCAACAGAGCCTTGTGCAGGATCACGACGTCGAGACTTAACTCAGTCGCCGTCAAGTCGTTGCCCAGGCGATCGAGCGCTTCCCGTTTGGCCGTGAGTATGTACGCCGCCGGATCTCCCTCGAAGACTACGCCGATCGACGACTGATCGGGCGGCGACTCGGAGAGAGCGGCTTCGAGTTCTGAAACCGAGTCGAGTCGACTGATGTCGAAGTCCTCCGCCGCTCGCGACCGAACCGCGGCGGCGTCAAAGCCGGCCAGGCCGGCGAGCACGCGGTGCGTAGCCAATACGACTACCCCCTCGGAACTCATGTTGACGTAGGTCATCATGGCGCGGTCCGCTCCTGGTAGGTCAGGGTTTTCGCGGCGGTAGGCGAGCGCGGTCTCGTAGCGATGGTGTCCGTCGGCGACCATCAGCTTCTTGTCCGCCATAAGCTGCTGGACCCGCGCCACAGTTTCCGGATCGGAGATTCGCCACATGCGATGAATCACCTCACCTTCAGTTATCTCGACTAAGGGCTCGCCGTTCGTGGCCTCGTCGAGCAGCTCGTCGATTTGCCGCCGCGGGTCGTCGTAAAGCATGAATAGTTGACCAAAGTGCGTGCGCGTATGGCGGGTGAGTTCGAGTCTGTCGAGCTTCGGGCCCTTGTGTGTTAGCTCGTGGCCGTGCACAACCCCTTCTGAGTATTCAGCCAGTTCCGTCAATCCGATAAATCCCTTGCGAATGAAAGTCTCACCGCTGTCTGGATGGGAAAACTCTTGAAAATATGGGTAGAACGACTCGGTGTCATCCTCGGCGACGATCCCCTCCTCTAACCAGCGGCTTAGAGACGATGCGGCCCGCGTATAGACGTTGCTGGAATCGTTGTCGGCGGCCTCGGGTTTCGCCTTAATCAATCGGACGAAATTGTAGGCGCTCGCGCCGTGGTATTCCTCGCGCAGTTCGTCGGGAATCTTGTCGTAGGGTTGGGTGAGTAAGTCGGCAGGGTTACCTGCCTTTGCCGTGTAGCGAACGGCACGAAATGGAAAGATATTCGCCATGGAGCGACACCTCTGCTGGAAAACTGATTTCAGGTGGAATCTGGCAGGGAGTGATTCCAGCTCAGAAGGCCAGGATAGCGCATCGTACACGGTCAGCCACAGACAGCCGGCTACGGGGAGTGGCGCATGCGATCGTGTAATCCGAGCCGAAAAAATCTCGTACCATAGGGGTTCATGAGACTCGTTACTTATTCACACGAAGAGCATTTAATGGCCCTGGGGCTAGTTGCCAACGGGCGCGTAATCGATCTAGAAGACATCGGCTATCAAGATATTTTCAACTTTTTAGACGAAGGCGACCGGGCAATTCAGCGGGCCGAGCGATTCGCAAAAATCGCCGACGAAGGTCCCGCCGTCGAAGACGTATTGCTGCACGCCCCCGTGCCGCACCCGGACAAGTTTATCTGCATCGGCCTCAACTACAAAGACCACGCAATCGAATCCGGAATGGAAATTCCTGAGCTGCCGACCGTATTCACGAAGTACCCGAACGCGATTTGTGGCCATGGCGATCCGATCATCTTGCCGTCAGCATCGAAGCAGGTTGATTACGAAGCTGAGCTTGCATTTGTGATTGGACGCGAGGCCAAAGACGTCAAGGCGGCCGATTGGCAGGACTACGTATTTGGCTACACTTGCGTTCACGACGTGAGCGCGCGCGACTACCAACTTGCTACATCGCAGTGGACGATCGGCAAGACTTTTGACACTTTCGGCCCGATGGGCCCCGCGCTTGTGCGGCATGACGAAATTGCCGATCCGCACAACCTGCGAATCAGTTTCGACCTTAACGGTGCGACGATGCAGGACTCCAACACGAGCCAGTTTGTGTTCGACATTCCGTATCTTGTTGAGTACCTATCAACTGTCATGACTCTCGAACCGGGCGACGTGGTCTCAACGGGCACGCCTCCGGGTGTGGGGTTCGCCAGGAAGCCTCCAATATTCCTGAAGCCCGGCGACGAGTGCGTCGTTAGAATCGAAGGCGTCGGCGAGCTACGGAATCCGTGTGTTAGCGATGAATGATCGCCGGACTGAGTACGTCAAGTCGGGCGTAACCTTCGGGACAGCCCTTGCGATTGCGATCTCTTGGTCAAAAAACGATTCAATCCTGTGGGCCATTTTTCATGGGTTGCTGGGTTGGGTGTACGTGATCTACCACGCGATTCTCGGATAGAGTGGGCGGGAACACGGGCCCCGCGAGACGGTCTATCGGACCCTACGTTCGGGCTAGCGAGGCGCCACGGCCAGGGTGATACCCGGCTGCGAAGTTCCAGAACCAACCCTCACCTCAATCGGCACCGCGTTTCCCGGCTCTACAGAAGCCGGAACGAAAGCGTTCACTTGCACAACGCCGTAGACCAAGCCAGGCGCGCCACCTGAATAAAGCAACCTCGCTTCCAAACCACCAATCATGACTGTGGTGTCGGCGACTAATTCTGGAAATGGCTGCGTCAGCGGCACCAGCTCACCGTCTACGCTAGCTGGCCGGGTCTGGCCTCCTCCGGTCAGAAAGATTTGAATAATCTCGCCGCCGCGAGTCGGACGCCGAATTGAGTTGGGTGAGAAATCTTGGTTCAGTATCGCGCCCTGTCCAACGCCTGTTTGTGACCGCGAAAAGATTGCCGGACTCGTCGGCCCTACTGGAACCTCAATCGCGTTCGAAATCGCAACGCCTGATTCCACGCGGATCGACGTAAAGCTCTTGCCCACAAGGCTGAATGGGGCAATCGCGCTGACCTGATTTGGCGTGGTGAAGACCATCGACGCGGGTACTTGATCGAAGAGAACTCGAGTCGGCCCTAACCGAGTCGCGACGCGGCCGTTAGCGTCAAACGGCAAGGTTATTGGGACTGGCGGGCCGAAGTTGTTGCCGAAGATAGTGACAATTTCGCCCGGTGCAATCGAGTCGGCTCGGAAGTCCGCGGCGCCCACAATCGCTCGGCGTTCGAGAAAGGGCTGGTAGAGCTCCGCAACAAAACCGTCGTTCGCCCCTCCCCCAAACCCATTCTGTACGGCGTTACCCGTAACAGCAAACCCTCGCACTCCCTGTTCTACGCGCTCGGGACCTCTCGAGATTGCAGCCCGCGTGTCGATGGAATTCGTAGATCCGACGATAATTTCGCCGGCACTCTTCGTGAATGCCGCCGCCGTTGCGAAGTCTTCCGAGCTCGACCCAAAGAACCCGGAGTAGTGAGTCGTAATTACGGGTTGATCGCCGACACCGTCTTCAATGCAAATCTTGGCCAAGAGGGCGTCGGTGCCCCCGAAGATCTGGGTCTGCGGGAATGAAAAATTGACGAACAGGTGGGCGGACTGGGTTCTTCCTGCTAGCACGTGGCACTGACCATTGGTCGCAACCGATTCGATACTGTCTTGGCTGGAACCGCCATACCAAAACGCCGTCGGCATGGCCGTAAGTGTTCGATTCAGCAGAGCAACGAAGATACTTCCGTTGCCAAGGTTTACAGGAGATGCGCCGGCAGGAAACCGTGTCGCGGCAGGTGCCTCGATATCATCAGAATCACTATTTATAAATAGAAGACTCCTGAAGTCTGATTGGTCACCATTGAGGAATGACTCGATCACGTAGCCGGCCAATGTGTCATTGCCGGAGCCGCCAAGAAAACTGCGTGATATTTCGCGGTAGAGAAACGGCAAACCAAAGCGTCGTCGAATCGGCTCTTGGCACGTAATAAACGTTTCACGCTCATTGTTGAACGCGGGTTGGACAACACCCACCGAGCCGCTGAGCTCTTGCGAGAGGGTCTCGATGGCGATACAGAATGAGCCGTCTTCCGCGTAGTCGCTAAACGTTCGAAACTCGGGACGCGGTCCACCCAAATACGTGCCGTAAATCTGCGAAAGGAAAGCGTCGGGCTGCGTGGGGTCGGGGCAATAAACGGCGGTCACGGCGTCGGGGCCACCAGCGGACGCGATCTGCAGCGGAAACACGGATACCGGAAAATCTGAGGAGCTGGAAATTCCGCTCAGAATCACGCACGTCTCGCGGGCCGCCGCTACGTTCGATGACAATCGGCCCTCGGTAATGCGTTCCTCAGCGCTACCACCGTGATAGGTTGAGTACAGGAGACTGATTCCAGGCGTAAACCCTTGTCCGCGCGACGGCGCCTTTGAGAGGTTATTCGGAAAAAAGTCGTCGGGGTCGGTAATTTTAAACACCGAGAGGAAGAGATCGTGTTGACCCGCCCGCTGTTGCTGCCTGGCGTCGTCGCTGACTGGCAGATCGGTGGAATCGGTTTCACCCATTACATACAGCAGGCCGGCGGGCCCAGCCTCAACCGATTTCGCAAGATCCTCGCCTGAGAACGGCGGAGCGAAACTAGACCATAGAGCGGCGAATCGAAGCTGCTTTTGGGCGGAGTAAAAGTAGACCGTCCGAGTGGTCCAGCGAACATTCCTGTGGTGTTTGTGGGACACGAGAGGGATGTATCGCGTGGAGCTATACGCTCAAGTACGGCGCAGTGTCTTTGTCGAAGGGCTCAGTGAGCGCGAGGCCGCCAAACGGTTTGGCCTGGCGCGAGGGACGGTGCGCAAGATGTTGCGCTACGCCACTCCGCCGGGCTATCGGCGGCGCCAACCAGCGCAGAGGCCGAAGCTGGATCCCTTCACCGGAATCGTCGATCAGATCCTCAGCGACGATCAGGAACGTCCGAAGAAACAACGCCACACCGCAAAACGCATCTTCGACCGCTTGCGCGACGAGTACGATTTCACCGGCGGTTACACGATCGTCAAGGACTATGTTCGCGACAAGAAGCTCGGCGGGCAAGAGATGTTCGTGCCGCTGGTGCATCCGGCGGGCGATGCCCAGGCCGACTGCGGTGAAGCTCTGGTGGTCATTGACGGCGTACAGCGCAAGGCGCACTACTTGGTGGTCGATCTGCCGCCTAGCGATGACGCTTTCGTAAAAGCTTTCCCGGCCGCGACGACGGAAGCGTTTTGCGAGGGGCACAACGCAGCGTTTCGGTACTTCGGCGGCGTGCCACGCAGCATCCTCTACGACAACACGACCTTGGCGCTGGCGAGGATTCTGGGCGACGGCAGGCGCAAGCGGACCAGGGTGTTCAGTGAACTGCAGTCGCACTATTTATTCTCCGATCGTTTCGGGCGTCCGGGCAAAGGCAACGACAAGGGAAAGGTGGAAGGACTGGTCGGTTATGCCCGGCGGAACTTCATGGTGCCGGCGCCAAGGTTTCCAAGCTGGGAAGCGTTCAACGAGCAGCTCGAAGCGCAGTGCCTCAACAATCGTAAGCGGCGCTTGCGGCGGCACACCGAAACGATTGAGGAACGTTTCAAGCGTGACCGCCAAGCGTTGTTGCCCTTGCCGCCCACGCCCTATGACGCCTGCGACAAACGCACCACGCGGGTGACGTCGCTGTCATTGGTGCGCTATCGCGCCAACGACTACTCGGTGCCCACACGCTACGGACATCGCCAGGTGTTGCTGAAAGGCTACGTCGATGAAATCGTGATCTGTTGTGGCAGCGAAGAGATCGCGCGCCACCGGCGCAGTTACGAACGCGAAGAGTTGATCTTCGATCCGCTGCATTACCTAGCACTGCTGGAACGCAAGACCAACGCGCTCGATCAAGCGGCCCCGTTGGCGGGCTGGGAGCTGCCCGAACAGTTCCCGTGCTTGAGACGTTTGCTCGAGGCACGGTTGGGAAAGCCAGGCAAGCGCGAGTACGTGCGGGTATTGCGATGACTGGAGGACTTCCGATTCGAGCACGTTGCCGCGGCGGTGCGCCAAGCCTGCGAGTTGGGAGCGATTGGCTTGGATGCAGTCAGGCACTTAGTGCTGTGCCGCATCGAGCAACGGCCGCCGCGCTTGGACTTGACGAAGTATCCGCACCTGCCGGCAGCCCAGGTGGAGCAAACCTCCGCTGCGGACTATTTGGCACTGCCGGCACAAGGAGGGGGGTAATGGCGAGGTCGAAACTTCTGCTCGAAGCGCATTTGAAAGCGTTGCGGCTGCCAACCTTCCTGCGCGAGTACGACAAACTGGCGCGGCAATGCGCCGCCGAGAGCTTGGATTCGAGGAGCTTCCTGCAACAACTCTGCGAGCTGGAACTGCTCGACCGTGAACAGCGGGCCACCGAGCGCCGCAGCAAGGCCGCGAAGTTTCCCGTGACCAAGAGTCTGGACACTTTCGACTTCCCGTCCTTGCCGGCGTTGAACAAGAAGCTGGTGCTGGAACTGGCGCGCTGTGAGTTTATCGACCGCCGCGAAAACGTGCCGGCACTGGGTAATTCCGGCACGGGCAAAACGCACATCGGCTTGGCGTTGGGACTGGCGGCTTGTCAGCGCGGCTATCGAACACGCTTCACAACAGCGGCGGCACTGGTCAATGAGCTGCTCGAAGCCCGAGATGAACGGCGCTTGCTGCGATGTCAAAAGCAGTTGGCCAAGCAGGATCTGCTGATCGTCGATGAACTGGGCTACGTGCCGCTATCGAAGACCGGAGCGGAGTTATTGTTCGAAGTGTTTTCCCAGCGCTACGAACAGGGCTCGACGCTGGTCACCTCGAATCTGCCGTTTAACGAATGGACGGAGGTCTTCGGCTCCGAGCGGCTGACCGGCGCCCTGCTCGATCGCCTCACGCACCACGTTCATATTCTAGAGCTGAACGGCGAAAGCTTCCGTCTGATCCAGAGCAAGAAGAAGCGGGCTCACTCTTTGGGCTGACCCACCGGCCACTCGCCCGGTTTTCGTGGGACGGCCTCCACTACGCCTGGGCCGCCCTAAAGGGCGACCGCAGGCTCCGTTCCAGCCGTCCCACGAAAACCGCTACCCCTTCACCAACTGGTCTACTTTTGCTCCGCCGAAGTGGTCCAAATTTACTCCGCCCTTGACACGGGGATGATCGCAAAGGTTTCAAACGCCGCTCTTTCGACAATGCTTTCGTCGACGTCGCGAAATACGGCGGGCAAAAAGACGCGGGCGTAACAAGCGCCCGGCTTTGCGTTTGGTGGGAAGGGCTCCTCTCTCGACTGCGCGCTGCTCGTCAATGCAAACACTAAACCGAACAAGGTGATCCACAATTTCCGCTGATAGGCGCACATAGCACAAGCCCTCCCGGGGAGCTAAGAAAAATCATACGCCCGACAAGGCGCTATCTGTCGCCCAAACGGAATAAGTTTATAGGGAAATTACAGCGCAATTTAGTCGTAGCGAGCGTGTCAAAAGCACGGCTCGCGTCAATGCTCGATACGGCTTGGAACGAGCGGTTGCGTTTGCTCAACTGCTCGCAGGTCTTCGAGAGTAATTGACTTGCCCTCTTCGTGGTATTCCTCGTCCACGTTGACCTGCCACAAGTCATAGTGACTGCCAACAATATTCAGAGCCGCCATCATCGCCGTCAGCATCGAATGGTCTTGGTTGTTGTAGCGGTGCATGCCGTTGCGGCCGACAAGCTGGAGATTCGAAAACTGCGCCAGCCAATCTCGAACGACCTTCACCGCTTCACCGTAGCCACGGTCATAGATCGGATATGCTTTCGGCATTCGAACTACCGTGCCATCGACAACCAACTCGCGTTTCACAAGCCCTAGCTTGTCGATCTCGCGAGTGCCGAGTGTGACGAGATCGCTGTCGCTCATCTCCCACAAATCGTCACCCTCAAAGCAAAAGTATTCGAGCCCTAGACATGATTTTCCATCCTCGGGAATCATCTCAGGGCTCCAGTTGACGAAGTTTTGAACTCGCCCAACCTGCACGCTTGATTCGTGTATGTAGATCCAGGTGTCGGGGAACAGCACCTCGGCATCGATAATCAACGCGACCGTCACGAAATCGCGATACTTCAGCCGGCGTGCCGCCGCGACTACGTTTTCAGGAGGCGCCGGCTGCATTGCCTCAATTAGATCGCGGATCGCGACACTGCTGATGAAATGATCTCCCGCATATGTCTCAGCGCCCGCTTCGACGTTCGTGATTGCGCCATCCCTCCAGCGTATAGCTGGCACCGGCTTATTGAGAAGAACATCGGAACCTTGCGCGGACACCAACTCGGCCGCGCGCTCCCACATCATTCCAGGGCCCAGCCGTGGGTACATAAATTCGTCGATCAACGTCTTGATCACGCCGTCCTTGTCCTTGGCGCGCTCACCAAACAAGGCGTTTTTGATCGCGGTCGTGAGCGACAGGCCCTTGATGCGCTGCGCCGCCCATTCCGCCTGGATCTCGTTTGTTGGAATGCCCCAAACTTTTTCGGTGTACGTCTTGAAAAATATCTGAAAAAGACGCACTCCAAATCGATTGGAAACCCAGTCCTCAAAACTCTCTTCAGGAGAAATTGGAAAGACGCGAGCCTTTGCGTAGCTCAGCATGCAACGCGCCGTTTCGAACAACCCCAAGCCAAACAAAGCGTTCGCCGGCTTCAGAGGATAAGAAAAGAAGGTCCCCTTATAGAAAATACGGGACATCCGTTTTCGCTTGATCAAGTCGTCGCCGAGGATCTCCTTCCAAAGATCTTCGACCGGAGTCACTTTCGTGAAGAATCGGTGGCCGCCAATATCGAAGCGGTAGCCCTTATAGTTTGCAGTGCGCGAGATGCCGCCGACAATGTTGTCGCGCTCAAGCACCACGCTCCGCACGTTTCGCTTCGCGAGTTCATATGCCGCTGTGAGTCCGGCCGGACCAGCACCTAAAATCACTACCGGCGATTGAGGCATTTGAATCTAAGATCGTAACAAAGAGGAAATGTTTTAACGGTGCCCCGTCTTGTCCAATACAAGATGAGCCTGAAGGGGAGGGCGATTCCAATACAAGATGAGCCTGACGGGGATCCGTTGGGTGGTCAGGAACAGAGCAGCTGCGGGCGATGGGAGTCGCCGTGCAGCAAGCCGAATCGCTGAGTCTGGAGCAGATCGAGTGTTTTCTCGACGGGTGCCAATCCGTCGCCTTCGAGGGCGGCAATCGAAGCGACAAATATGCGCTCGTCGAAAGCGTCTTGAAGCGGCATCACTATGCCGACCAGAAGCGCTCCGTCAAGGGTCTCCTGCGGCGTTATCTCGCTAAGCTCACGGGCTTAAGCCGCGCGCAACTCACCCGCCTGATCGGACAGTTCTTGCACACGCGTTGCGTCCGTCCGAGGGCCTATCGGCGGCGCCGTTTTCCCAGCAAGTACACACGCGCCGACAGCGTCTTACTGGCGCACGTCGATCGAGTTCATCAGCGCCTCTCGGGGCCGGCCACCCGCCGCATTCTCCAACGCGAGTTCCAGATCTACGGCCGCAAAGAGTTTCGACGCCTGGCCGAATTGTCCGTGGGCCAGCTGTACAACTTGCGAAAAAGAGCCGTCTACCAACGTCACAGTTTGCATCTCGACAAGACCCGTCCCACGCCCGTGGCGATCGGCGAACGCCGCCAACCCGAGCCGCGAGGACGTCCGGGCTACCTGCGCATCGACACCGTGCACTCGCCCGAACAGGAAGGCGAAAAAGGCGCCTACAGCATCAATGTGGTCGACGAAGTGACGCAGTGGCAGGCCGTCGGCTGCGTCCAACGCATCAACGAAAATCACCTCATTCCCTTGCTGGAAGGCCTTTTGGAACAATTTCCATTTATCGTTCGCGGCTTTCACTCCGACAATGGCAGCGAATTCGTCAACCATCAAACCGCTAAACTGCTCGAGAAGTTGCGAATTGAATTTACGAAGTCTCGCGCGCGCCGTTCGAACGACAATGCCTTGGTCGAAACCAAGAACGGCGCGGTGGTGCGCAAGTGGATGGGCTACCAGTTTTTGCCCTCGGAAGCGACGCAGGCGATCGACACCTTCTACCGCCAGTGGCTCAACCCGTACTTGAATTTTCATCGCCCATGCGCTTTCGCCAGCGAGCGCCGAGACCGCCGCGGCAAGTTGCGCAAGGTGTACGCCGAGTGGAGCACGCCGTGGGAAAAGCTGCTCAGCCTGCCCGCCGAGCAGCGCGGCCTGCGCGCGGATCGCTCGCTCAAGAAGCTCCAAGCGCGAGCGGACACTTGTTCCGACACCGAGTTTGCCGAGCAACTCGACGCTCAGCGCAACGAACTGCAACGCGTCTGCAAAGACCTCGCGATCTGCTGGCGCACGCGCTAGACAACGCCCCGACCCGAGGCGTTGTCGGCTCCTCCGGCCCACGTCCGAAGACGGCCGTGGGGTCTCGCCTGGGATGGCTGCAAAGGGGGACTGGGGCTGCCGCCCCTTCCCCCTTATGCAATCCCCCTCACCCCGCCTTACGGGCCCCACAACGGGCTTCAACCTCAAGCCCCAATCCGAGCTATAATCCCTCCTGCCCACAGCTACCTTCGCCTGCCTCCTTCAGGCTCATCTTTCGATTGGAAAAGAGGGCCCGCTGCCTGTAGACTCACGACACCATTTGCTTGACTACAGAGCCACCAACGTCGGTGAGCCGGAAGTCTCGGCCCATATGGCGGTAGGTCAGACGGGTGTGATCTAAGCCCAATTGATTGAGCACGGTTGCTTGCAAGTCGTGGACATGTACACGGTCTCTCACAATTTGGAGAGCCAATTCGTCGGTTTCGCCAACCACTCGGCCGCCTTTGAAGCCACCGCCGGCCGCCCACATCGTAAATCCGTTTGGGTGGTGATCGCGGCCGACCGTAGCTAAGTCTTCCGGGCGACGAATGTCGGCCAGCGACGTTCTACCGAATTCGCCTCCCCAGATGACGATCGTTTCGTCGAGTAGGCCACGCTGCTTGAGATCGCGGATCAAAGCTGCACTAGGTTGATCGGTAATTTCGCAGTTCTTCTTGAGGTCACGCTTAAGGTTCTGATGCTGATCCCATGAGGCATGGGCGACCAGCACGACGCGGACTCCGCGCTCGACCATGCGCCGTGCCAGCAGGCAGTTCGTTGCGTAGGGTCGGCAGATCTCTCGATTGAGACCGTAGGCCTCGCGAGTCGACTCGGCCTCGTCAGAAAAATCGAGCAGATCGGGAGCTTCAGCCTGCATGCGAAACGCAAGTTCGTATGACGATATGCGCGACTCGATTTCGGCATCGCCGGTTTTTGCATAGCGCTCTCGATTGAGATCACCAATCGCGTCGAGACCAAGGCGCTGCATCTCATTCGTAACCCCGGGGGGATTGGAAAGATACAAAATCGGGTCACCCGAGCTGCGGAACGGAACTCCCTGATAGGCGGACGGCAGAAATCCGCTCGACCAGTTGCCCGACCCACCACTGGTTCCCTTTCCTGAGCTCAAGACTACGAACCCCGGGAGGTTTTTGGACTCGCTACCTAGGCCATAGGTCAGCCATGAGCCGATCGTAGGCCGCCCCAGCAGCGAGCTTCCAGTCATCAACAGCGACTGCCCGGGGTGGTGGTTAAATGCCTCGGAGAACATCGATCGGACAACGCACATTTCGTCGGCAATCGACTGTGTGTGAGGCAGAAGGTCGCTGATCTCGATGCCGCTTTGGCCGCAGCGCTTGAACTGCTGCACACTGGCGAGCACGCTTGCGTTCTTCTTGATGAACGCGAGTTGCAGGTCCTTCGTCATTGAAGGAGGCAACGATTGACCGTGGTATTTCTGAAGCGCCGGCTTAGGGTCGAGCAGGTCCATCTGACTCGGCGCGCCGGCCTGAAATAGGAAAATGACGTTCTTCGCGCGAGGCGAGAAGTGGCTCGACTTGGGCGCCAGCGGATCGCTGGTTTCCGCTGCCGCTGCCGTGCGCCCCTCTAGGCCAAGTAAGTCGGCCATCGCGACCGAGCCGATACCAGCAGTGACACGATTTAAGAAATCGCGGCGATTCGCATTCACGCCTAGAGGTTACCACCAGCCGCGCGCCGACGATGCCCCAGATCGGTCGTTAGCCCGCATTTCTCACCAGGCGACGAGGGAACGTGTGTCAATACGAGGCGAGCGACACTTGGCGCGCGCAGGCGTACTCTTGCAGTCCGTTGAGCACGGCAAGCGAGCGCAACAAAGTAATGGCGCGGCTGACGCGTACTTTCACCGTTGGCTGGCGAGAAATGCGGCCTAGAGTCAGACCACTAATCCTTCTTGATCCTCCGTTTGCCATCCAGGTCACGCTGCTCGTTGATTACATCGAATTTGAAATCCGTGGCCCAATCCTTGTAGTCGGGGTTCTCAAGATAGGGTTCAGCCCATTTCTGCGCCATGTCGAACATCAGAATCCGCACCTTCGGCTCGTTAAGGCCCTCACGAGAGAATATTATCGAGGTGTCAAGAATGTGACGGGCAAGAGCGACTTCAAAGTCGCTATGCGATACCGATGCGCCGCCGCTTGCCATACTCGAACGCAGTTTCTCCAAATCGTCGCCGGTTCCAGCAAGCGAACCGGCCGCTAACAAGATCGCGCGTGTGAGCGTTTTCGACTCCAGCGTCGCGCTTTCCGAAATTGCGCCCTCAGTGCGTGGCGGGCGCCCAGACTGCACCGTAGAAAGTATCGGGGACTCCGCGGTAGACCCGTCGGGCAACGGAAAATCGAGCACTATGGAATCTTTCCCGTCAATCGCCTTCTTGATCGCCCCGGCGCCCTCGACAAAATCGATCGCACTCTGGCGGGACTGGCGTCGATACTCGTTGATCGGACCCTGGAAATCGGCAACTTGCTTCTGGTTGCGGTTCTGACCTTCGACATAGGCATCCGCTAGTGTGTCGTAACCGGTTGTCAGGCCGACGAGAAGAGCGGCTCTCCACAACGTAGCCTTAGCTGCGAGTTCACCGTCACTCTTGGCGACTGCCTCGATTTGCTCGTCCGCCTTGCCATAGTCACCAATGGCTAGATTGTCGACCGCGGCGGCCCAATTCCACTCGGGTGAGCCCGGCTGCGGTCCAGACTCGCCTCCTGAGCAAGCCACGAGCGCGAGGCATATGGCCGCGGCGGTAAGCAGTCGCAAACACTGCGCGGGCGCATAGCCGCGATTGATCAAATGCTTCAGATTCTTCATAAAACGCTCCTTCCCGGGCACAGTGTCGCAACATTCGCTCAGCGCCGCAACACTTCTTGCGGTATTTTTTGAATAGTGGACGTGGCCAGCGACGCAATCGAGTACCCAACTTCACTCGTGAGCGGGTTTGTCCTGGTAGGTGGCCGTAGCTCGAGATTCGGTCACGACAAGGCGCTCTATTCAGTCGAGGGCCGGCCGATGGCAATGCGCGTAGCCGACACCGTTTTGCAGGTCGTCGAGTCGGTAACGCTAATCGGTAAACCGGCAAAGTACCGGCAACTCGGCCTACCTGTCATCGCCGACAACCTCGAGGCCATCGGGCCACTGGGCGGAATCTTGACGGCGCTCGAGGACTCCGACGCGCAGTGGAATCTCATCGTCGCCTGTGATCTTCTCCATCTAAACCGAGACGTGCTCGAACGGCTGATAGATTATGCGATCAAAGCTAGAGCGGACGTAGTCTGGCCGGTCACTCCGGATGGACGGACTCAGCCGCTGTGTGCCGTTTACTCGAAGACTGCGTTGGCTCACTTGAAGCCACAAGTCGAGCGTGGCGTCCGTAAGGTCACCGACGGTTTTGCCGGATGTCTGATCGAGGAACTCCAATTCGAAGATCAAGCTCCGTTCTCTAACTTCAATTATTTGAGTGACATTTCGTCGCCTCTTAAAGACCCCGGTAACGTCGCTTGATCAGCTTGCGGGCCAAATCACGGTTCGTAGGCGAATCATCGAGCACCATCACCCGCCGATACTCGACCTGGGCCTATAGGCGACGCCCTAGCCCGCTGTATCGCGGTCTTTGAGCAACAGACTAGCCTTCTAAAACCGCCGCCAGCGCCTCGATGTCAGCATCGGAGTTAAAAAAGTGCGGAGACACCCGTAGCCGCCCCTTGCGTGCGGCCACGGCTATTTTTGCGCGCTCAAGCGTCTCGGAAAGCTGCGAAACATCTCGTCCTGGAAACTCCGCCGTCACGATTTGAGACCGATACGCCTCGCTGCCGGTAGCCGACAAAGTCCCACCGCAGTGTTCTAAAACCACTCGACATTTCGCGGCTAAGTCAAGAACACGCAGTTCCACAACCTCTGGTGTAAGTTCATTCAAAAGATCGAGGACTGCCTCCATCGCATACAATCCACTAAAGTTTTGAATGCCACCCTCATAACGACTCGCCTCCACGGGTAGATTAGGACGCCCGTGATGGAGTTGATCGACATTGCGCCAATCGCGATGGCTTCGCCAACTTACGACGCTAGGAGCAAGCCATTCGCGCGTCTCGGGCGAAACGTACACGAACCCCGCACCCGTGGGCGAACACATCCACTTGTAGCCGTGAACGATAAGGTAGTCGAGCGGGGTTGCGGACATGTCGTGCCGCAGAGCTCCCGCGCTCTGCGTAGCGTCAACGCAGGTGATGACGCCGCGGCGCTTAAGCTCCGGCGCCAGGATCTCAAGCGGTATCCGTAGGCCGCTCGAGTAGCTGACCGCGCTCAGAATCACCAGCCGGGTGCGCGGCGAGAGAGAATCTAATAGCATCTGCGGGTCGAAGGTGTCGCTTTCGATCGAAAGTTCGTTGAGGACAACCCCGCGATCGCGAAGCAACGCCGGCGCGTAGAGGTTGTTGGGAAACTCGTTCGCCATAGCAACGACTTCGTCACCGCTTCGCCAAGTGATGCCCTGCAGAAGCCACGAGAGCCCGGCGCCCGCGTTCGGGCAGAATCCAATGTCCGGGGCGTCCGCCCCAATCAGCCGGGCAATTTTTGCTCGGATCACATCGAGGTGGTCAAACCATTCCAAAAAGTCCCGAGACGCCGTTTCGTCACGCTGCTCGAAGTGCTTGAGCGCGGCGGCCACCGCCGTTGTCGGGATCGGGCCGAATGTCGCCGTATTGAGGTACGTCCACCGGCGAAGTACCGGGAACAAGTCCCTAACAGCGCGCCAGTCAACTTCAGCCATAGCAGACAGCTTAACCCGCATTTCTCACCACCTGACGGCGAAAGTGCGTGAGAGATGCGCCAATACGAGGCGGGCGACGGTCGGCGCGCGGAGGCGTACTTGACGGTCCGTCGAGCACTCGCGATCGAGCGCAACGAAGTAGTGGCGCACCTATCGCGTGCATTCGCCGTCAGGTGGTGAGAAATGCGGGCTAGACTTGTGTTCAAGCTTGCCAAGCCGTCCAAGGCCGCGCGGTACGATACGGGCTTCGAGATGGAAGCAGCCCGCTCCAGCTATTCCCCAAAGCCCTGGCACGTAATCGAAAACTCAATCGCGATCACCGCCCTCGCGCTGATGACCCTGCTGCCACTCGTCGAAATTGTCGGCCGGCGGCTGGGATTTGGAAACATTGTTCCCGGGTCAATCGTTCTTGTTCAACATCTGACGCTGCTCATCGCGATCGTGGGCGGAACGCTCGCTGCCCGCCACGGTCGCCTACTAGCGCTTTCGACCGCCACATTTCTGCCCGATCGCTTGAAGACGCCCGTCCAGGTCGCGACCGCGACGCTTGGTGTGGCCGTTTGTACCTGCCTGGTGTACGCTTCATGGACCTTTGCCCAAGTCGAGCGCGAAGCCGCGGACGTAATCGCACTTGGAATTCCCGTGTGGTTTGTTGTAGCCGCGATGGTGCCGGGATTTGCGGCAGTCGGAGTCCGCATGGCCTGGGCCTCAAGCGCATCGTGGGCCGGCCGCGTAATCGCGCTAGGCGGCTCGTCGATCGCCGTCGCCTTCGGCTTTTGGGAGCCGCTCGGAGACTTGCCAATCCTCTGGCCGGCGATTGGCGTACTCCTTATCGGCGCGCTGCTGGGACTACCAATTTTCGCGGTGATCGGCGGTCTCGCGTCAATACTTTTTTGGTACGACTTCACGCCCGTCACCGCCGTGCCGTTGGCGGCCTACCAGCTCTCGGCGCAACCTCTTTTGCCGGCTATTCCGCTCTTCACTTTGGGCGGATACATTTTGTCCGAGGGTGGCGCAAGCCGCAGGCTAGTGCGCGTGTTCACCGCACTTGTCGGCTGGATGCCGGGCGGCCTAGCGATCGCGACCACACTGGTGTTTGCGTTCTTCACTTCGTTCACCGGGGCTTCCGGCGTAACTATCCTCACGCTAGGCGGATTACTGCTTCCGGTACTCGTGAAATCGAAGTACCCCGAGCAATTTTCGATTGGCCTGATGACCGCCTCGGGTTCAATCGGTCTGCTCTTCCCCCCCAGTCTGCCGGTGATTCTCTACGCGGTTTATTCCCGCACGCCGATCAATGAGATGTTTTTGGGGGGCCTGATTCCAGGGATCTTACTTGTCGGACTAGTCGCCCTATGGGGCGTTCGACAGGGACGCATCGCGGAACGAAATCGACCGCCGTTTCGGTTGCGTGAAGCTCTCGCCGCATTGAACGCGGCCAAGTGGGAGGTTGCGTTACCGCTGCTCGTAATTGCCGGAATTTTTGGCGGCTTCGTGACGCTAGTCGAAGCCGCCGCCGTCACCGTGCTCTACGCCTTCATCGTCGAGTGCTTCGTTTACCGCGATCTCTCGATTCGCACTCAATTGCCGTCGACCGTGGTCGAGTGCTCCACGCTCGTCGGCGGCGTTCTGATCATCCTCGGCGTCGCGCTAGGCTTCACAAATTTTCTAATCGACGCGCAAGTGCCCGACCTCGCCGTGGACTGGGTTCAGTCGCACATCGAATCGAAGTACGTCTTCCTACTGGCGCTCAACATCTTGCTGCTCGTGGTCGGCTGCATGATGGACATTTTCTCGGCGATTCTGGTGGTGGTCCCACTCATCACGCCGATGGGAGCGGCGTTCGGAATTGACCCAGTCCATCTAGGAATCATTTTTCTGGCGAATCTCGAACTGGGCTATCTCACACCGCCGATTGGGATGAACCTGTTTCTCTCCTCCTACCGATTCGATCAGCCGCTGACCCGCGTTTACCGCTCGGCGCTGCCCTTCCTACTCATTCTGGTCATCGGCGTTTTGCTCATCACCTACGTTCCATGGTTGACGCTGGCGCTGGTTCGGTAGTTTACGGCTGCGCGTTCTCCGGCGGCGCCCCACCCTCGGGTTTGAGATACCGATAAAATCCCAAATCTTCACCCGTCATACGCTTCGTCGCCCAGATGATCTGGCCAACATGACCGGCGAAGTGCTGCGTCACATGGTAAATCGATTGCAGAATCGTCAACTCGTAAATCTGGATCTTGCGAGTTTCGAGTAGCGTCGCCGGGGCCAGGCCGGCGAGAACTCGATCGACTCCTCCCATGGTGGCGGCAAGCGTCGAGCGCAATTCCTCCGCCGAAATCGCTTCGCGGCGACTGAATTCAGAGTCGCGGTCGCGGTCGTCGGGCTCGCCGCCAATCCCGGCGATAATCCACTGCCGTGCATTGCCGGCCAAATGAATCACCAGGTTGCCGACGGAATTCTCGATTTCGTTCGAACGGCTCCAGATCTGCTCGTCGCTCAGCTTGGCCAGGCAGGCTTCAATCTTGATTCGCCCCTGCTCGAGTTCGTAACGCGATACGCGAATGAATTCCTCGGGAACCGTCATCTTGATCCAGGCCGCACCGCACTCGACGCCTACTGGATCGGCGAAAACTCAGTCGCGGACAAAAACTGGCTGACGACTTCCGTCACCAGGCGGCCATTCTTGCGCGAGTCCGCGGCAGCTTTCTTCCAGTCAGAATCCTCACGGAATCCAGCCCAAGATTTCTCCGCGGCTTCGCGGCTGTCGTGCGCCAGGATGTAGACCAGCGTATTGTCTTTACCCTCGTCAGTCGGCGTCCAATAGCCAACCAACTTCATGCCGTGTTTCACGAAAATATAGTTGGTGTGGTCGCGGAAACGCGCCAGCAATTCGGGCAGCTTCCCCTCGGGTGTTGTGTAAGTGCGCAGCTCGAATACGCGGCCATCTTCGTCGTGACCCTCGTGTTCGGCGCTCATCATCGGAGCTACGCTCAGCAGCAGGAGTACTGACAACAGGGCCATTGTGAATCTTTTCATGAATCTTTCCTCTTTACTTGGTTTACGCTTACGCGTCCGACAGCTTGACGAGCTGCTTCCCAATATTACCGCCGTTCAACATGCTAATAAACGCCGCCGGGGCATTTTCGATACCCGAGGCGACGGTCTCTTGGTACTTGATCTGACCCGAGCCCACCCAGCCCGCAAGCTCGGCGAGCGCCTCGCTGTGTTGGTCCGCAAAGTCGAATACCAAAAAGCCCTCCGCACGGATACGCTTCACGATAAAGTGCCAAAACAGGCGCGGACCCTCTGGCGCGTCGACAGCGTTGTACTGCGAAATTTGTCCACAAATCGCGACTCGGGATCTGACGTTTAGATGCGGGAAGACGGCGTCTGTAATCGGCCCGCCAACATTTTCGAAATACGCGTCGACGCCGTCGGGACAGGCCGTTTTCAGCGCTTCGTGGACGTTCTCGGTCTTGTAGTTAATCGTGGCGTCGAAGCCGGCAGCGTCGCGCAGCCAGGCACACTTTTCGTCAGTGCCGGCGATACCGACGGCGCGGCAGCCCTTGATTTTCGCGATCTGGCCCACGGCCGATCCGACGGCGCCGCCGGCTGCCGCCACGCAGACCGTCTCGCCCGGTTTGATCGTCGCGACTTGTAGCAGGCCGAAGTAGGCGGTCAGCCCCGGCATCCCAACGACGCCGACCCAGGTGGATAACGGCGCCATCGAGGGGTCGGCCTTGCGCAGTTCCGTCGCCGGCAGCGCCGCATATTCCTGCCATCCCAAGTTGCCGACCGCGTAGTCGCCAACGGCGAATTTGTCTGACTTCGATTCGATCACTTTACCGACCGCGCCGCCGACGATCACGCCGCCGATTTCGACCGAGGCCGCGTAAGATTTGCGCTCGCTAATGCGCCCGCGCATGTAGGGATCGACCGAGAGATACGACACCTGGATGACGCACTCGCCGTCACCTGCGGATGGGATCGGCGACTCTTCGAGGCGGAAGTCCGACTCGGTAGGAAAGCCCACGGGGCGCGCCGCGAGAACGATTTTTCGGTTGATTGGCATGAGCGAGAAGTTTAGCAAAACACAGGGTGAATCAATAGCAATGCACTCGGAGCGAGTCCGCAACCAAACTGAACATGCGATCCCAGTTTCGGAGGCACGCGCGTGAGCAAGTGCGGTGGCGAAGCATGTTCACCCGTGCCACGGTACTTGGTCCTGCTGAGAGGCCGTCAGCAGGACCAAGTGCACGCGGACCGAACCGGACCTTCGCCAACGCACTCGCTCACGCTCTCGCCTCCGAAAGAGCGTGGAGCGGCTGAGAACGATAAGATGTTTGATATCAATGAATTATCGTGATTCCTCCATATTGTGGGCACTTTTTTCATCTCGGGAATGCCCGGTTTTGCCCGGATGTGGCCGAATCTGGCACGATTTTCGCTAAGTTTCCGGCGGCGTACGCGGGAAAACGGCTTCGGTGTCCAGCTTGCTGCTGCCCTGTCGCTCGGCTCTTGGACCGTCATTTCGGCTCTTGTTCCTCAGTTCGAGTATAAGGGTCAGGGGTACCGTTTTCGGGCGGGGCCGGTAGCTAAGTCGTTTGTTATGAGTGAAAAAAAGTTTTGTTTTGGCGTGACGGACGATTTCTAGGCCTTCGCCGCCTTCTGGTTGATTTTCTCCACCAGCTCTTCGATGTGTTCAGCCACATCAAACCAGCCGTCGCGTTGGGGGTTCCAGGCGCGGATCGGTTTGGCGTTTTTGGGCACGGCCTGAAGTTTCTTGAAGACGGCCCGTCGCTTCCAGAGGGCTTTTTCGAGGATGACCGGAATGACGACGGCGTCGCCCGCCTCGTGGCGCTTCATCGCCGCCTTCATCTCCTTTTGGCGAATGTAGTCGGACGCCATGAAGGCAGGGCTGACCAGCAAAAGGATAATGTCGGCGGAGTGTATACGGTCGTTGATTAGCCGATCCCACTCATCGCCAGGAGGAATGTTGCGGTCGTACCAAGTGGAAATCAGGCGATCAGCTTCGAGCGCCTTCAGATGCATCTGCAAGAGGTTGAGATGGCGTTCATCTTCATGGGCGTAGCTATAGAAGACTTCTGGCAGTTTCTTTGCTTCCCGAACGTCACTCTTTTCGTGACGGTGACCTTTCGGGTCTACACGATCTAGCAATTTCTTGACGTTGAATGCCTGAATTTTGCCTTCGACGTAGCGATCAACCTGCTTCCTGCCGGCGGCCTCATACGCCTTCAACTCTTCAAGTGAAATTGGGAAGTCAAGCCTTTGTGGCACCAGCCGCTCGTCAACTTCGAGGCCGATCTCTTTGTGAATGTGGTTGAAGTCGTAGCGAATGGTCGCCAAGAATCGCTGGCGATCGTGCTCGGGTCCGATAACAGAGATGCGCACCCGTTTCGCCGTGGTCTGGCCATGCACCAACGCGCGGGCCGCTCCCATTTCGATGATCACGCCCGACCGCCAGCGTGCCAGATTTTGGCTGAGGCTGTGGGTACGAACGATGAACCGAGGCAGCAAGCCCTCGGGCATCATCTTCGGATACGTGTATTCGAACTCTAGCGTCGCCGAGCGATCGAACTTCGCTGCCTCGTCAGGCGTGTTTTTAGGCAGGAGTTGCGGAACTAGATAGCGGTCCTGATGGTCGGGGTAGTTGAATGCCAACTCGAAGCGGCGCATCAGGTCGCAGAGGTACTGCCGCATCTTGGGCGGATAGTCCTTCGCCGGGAGGATGCCGGCGAGGTCGTCGGATTCCAGGTTCCCGTGCTTCTCTTGTAGCTTTTTCGAGGTCAAGATCTTGTAAATGCCGTTGGTCACCCAGTGCGGGTTGAGGACGTGGGTGTGCCGCAGGCGCTGGTCGTCGGCGTAGTTGAGCGCGACGCCGAGGTCGTGGAGAAATCCGGCGAGCTGTTTTTGTTTGGTGGGGTCGGGCTCTTTGTGATCACTGCAAATCTGACGGTACTGGTCGGGGCTAAGAAAGTTTTCTCCTTTCTCCGTCATTTCAGCTAGACGATCTTTGATGCCAAACCAGCTTTCGGGAAACGATGCGCGGATGCCTTCAAGCCCATCGGTTTGGGCCCGTATTTCCTTCCGTAACTTTGAGATTCCCGGCGGACGCTTCCCCGAGCAGTCGCTGCGGATGAATGCGCGAATAAATGGGTAGCGCCTTTTCAGTTCGGTCTCGTCGAGGTCGAACGGAGTCGTCTTGATCTTGTACGACGATGGCAGGCGAGCCTTTGCGAAGCTGGCGACGAGTTTGAGCCAGTATTCGGCATCTTCGTCTTCGAAGCCTTCGCGGCCGTTGAGGACGACCAGATAGAGGCTGCGTTCGGTCAGGAAGAACTGATGCGTGGAGTGCATGATTTCCTGACCGCCGAAGTCCCAGATGTTTAGGCGTGCGGTTTCTTTTCGGTTTAACTTGACTTGCCACTCGGTGATGGCGATGCCGTCGGTTTGGGTTTTCTTGGAATCGAAGGTGTTGTGGACGAGGCGGTCGACGAGGGAAGATTTACCGACGCCGCCGCGGCCTACGAGGATGAGTTTGGCTTCGAGCAGCGGGCGAGCGGCTTGTCGGGTTGCGAAGTAGTAGGCGAGGATATCGGCGGGCTTGGCGGCCTCATCGGCATCGCTTGTGCGTCTGCCCAGAACGGATTCGGGCAGTTTGAGCGCAGGGTTGTTGTGGAGAATGAGAACTTTCAGGTTGTTCAGGCGACCGAACGACTTGGGCAATCTGACCAACCGATTATCGTCGAGGTATATGTTACGAAGGGCGCCGAGTTGGCCGAGTGACTCCGGCAAGGTGGTCAACTGATTGGAGGTGAGGGATAGCTCATTTAGAGTAGACAGTCGGCCGATTGAATCGGGCATTGTGGCTAACTGATTCAGGTGGAGCCATAGCTGTTGGAGCCTTATGAGTTGACTCAGCGAGTCGGACACTGTCGTCAGTTGATTACCGCCGAGGTCTAGAAGCTGGAGGCTGGAGAGTTGGCCGATTTCGGGGGGCACTTCCTTGAGACCTAGGCCGCTTAGGTTAAGCGAAGTCGCTCGCTCCTTTCTAGCCTGTTCGATTCGTTTTTGGGCTTGTTTGTAGGCGGCTTTAGCAGTCATGACTAGGTTTAAGGTATTCTGTCATTTTTTAAAGCGGAGGGTGGGAAATGGGCAACCTCCCGCCCGGGTCGCGGTCTAGATTTCGATATCGGTTAGCGCGGGCGCCCTCCTTGTTTGGGCCGATCATGCAAGGGTCAAACTTGAGATTCTAGAGCGGCGACGTTGCGCTTCGCGGTACCGAGCCGCGCCGCCGTGCGGTGCGGTCCGCACGGCGTAGGGAGGACCGCACCGCGAGGCGGCGCGGCTCGGTACCGCGAAAGGTTTCAAATCGCCGTGCGATGCCCCACCCCAGTCCCCAACCGCGTTTCGGTGGCACGCGCGTTAGCAAGTGCGTAGACGAAGGATTTTCACCCGTGCGACGGAACTTCGTCCTGCTGATATCTCTCCAACCGGCCCAAGCCCCTTGACAGCCATGTTAACCTTCAAACAGACAACCAAAAGCAACCAAATCAAGCGCCAACCAGCCAATAAAAAAATGTCAAAACGAACCCAATTCGACCCCAATAAGCCCAAGAACCATCAAACCAAAGCCCGCCCTTTCATCTGGTAAGGCTTCTCAACCCCAAAAAACTCCAAGATCGTGGTAGGCAAATCAATAATGTTGGGATCTTCCATCGCCAACGACCGGCTGATAAACAAGCATCCCGGAACCAAATCGCGGGCCATCGAGTGATCCCCGGCCCAGGCCCAGGGATTCAAATTCAAAATCTCTTTCCCGGTATTGCCCTGCACCGAGTCCGATGAACCTCGATATCCCGGCGTATAACCAACAAGCAATTCTGGTAAATCCGGAGTAAATTCTCCACTATAAACTTCATCCCGCGAATAAACCCGATGAATCGGCCGCTGCCCGGTCTCGCCATCTGTCAGGCCTTGCAACTCGCGAGCAATACGGCCGGCCAAGGCTCCGGCATCGTCGTCGCCAACGAACCCTTGGCCCTCGCGGCCTTGACGATTGATATAGAGCCCGTTGAACCCCAAATTGTAAGCAGCCGTCCGTGACCAGTCGATGTCGTCGAGACTCGTCTTTTCTTTGTTTGCCGCCTCGTCTTTAATCGTCAAATAGCCCTGCTCGCGAAGCCAAGTATTGAGGTGAAACTGCCGCCCAAAAGGCGCAAACCCATGGTCGGAACAGACCACCAAAAGCGTGTCATCGTCGATCGCCGGCAGCACCTTGCCGACCAGCTCATCCATCCGCTCATACATCTGATGGATGTAGCCCGAGTAGCGAACATCACTCGCGCCATGCATCGGGTGGCTCTCGTCCATGTTGCGCCACAGCATGTGCGCGTCTTGGTCGGTGCTCGAAACGTAGAAATAAAACAGGCCCTCGCGGAACTTCGACCACTCGTAGTCGAACAGCTTCATACGCTCTTCGAGAACCAGCTCCGCCTGTTTAACGTACCCCTCGTCGTCGAGAATGCGGTAGTCAAGAGCCTTCGTATCGCACGGCAGACCCTTCGTCCAGAACGGTCCGATCTGGTCGGCGATCTCGCCGCCAACCTCCGCCGGGTGCGTCACCGGCATGGCCTGGTCCGCCGGATCAATATTAATAGGCGTCACATAAAGCTTCAAATGCGGATGCGCTTCTTTGAGATAAAAGCGGCAAATTCCCGACACGCCGGCAAGCCATTTCACCAGATCGAAACGAACCTTCACCCAATCGCTGTACTCGCCCTGCTGAATAACGATTTGCCGGCCCTGCACTTCGATGCGCACGACATCATTCTCGGGGTCGACGTCGACCGTGAAAGGAACCGTCGTGGCCCCCTCGGCCGTATTGATCGAGTTCTGGGGGCCAAAAAGCCGCGCATCCACGTGCCCCCGCCGGCTGCGAATATAGTGAACCTTGCCGCCCGTGATATCAGGAAAATCTTCCCCGCGGTCGGTCGTGTAGTACCCAAACATGCCGAACGAATCCACCAGATCCGGAGTCCCCATGCCGCTAACAGCGCGTGTCGCGGTGTCGTCCGCCGGAAAATTTGTGGGGATCTTGATCACCGCCGCCGGAATTCCGACTTCAGTCAAATAGGCCCAGAACGGCACGCCGATCCGTTTGTTTTCGATTTCGCCGCCGCTGAGCGCGATTTCGTAGCCGCCGACCCGAATCGTCTTCCCTACCGGGTTCGTTTTCCAGATCGAAAAGTAAGGCGCGTACGTAGCCGGATCACGCATCAAAAAGTCGGCGATGCCATGGCTGCCTGGGTCGACGCCCGTAATAAACGTGCTCCAGGCGACCGGACTCAGCGCCGGCATCGTCGTCCCGAGCGGACGAAACGCCCCAATTTCCGACAGTTTCTTAAAATTCGGAGCGCGCCCCGTGTCCATCAGAGCCTGGATGATTTTGGGGTCGAGGCCATCGAGCCCCAGCACGATTACGCGCTTGCCGGTGGCGGGGTCACGCCGCTCGCCCCCGCACGAAAACGGCAGGGCGACTGCCCCAGATGCCAGCGCTGACGCAAACTTGCGGCGGGTGATCATCGGCCTAGCTCGATTCTCGCACTCTGCTCATCGACGCCCACGGAAACTTCGCCGCGACTCTACAATGGACAAAGTGCGTCGAAAACATCTGATTACCGGGACCCTTGTCTGCGTCTGCTTAGTTAGCCTGGCGCGATGTTCCAATGACGATCGCCAACCCGCCACGGTCGGCCCCCTGCCCGAGGTCGATTTCTCCTCGCTCGACGCTGATCTAGCTGACCGCTTGAACTCCGCACTCGCGATCTTGCGCTCCAGGCCCGAAGAAGCTTCATTCAATGGCGAGGCCGCCATGATGCTGCACGCCTACCAGCAAATCGACCTAGCTGAAACCTTCTACAAGCGCGCTCAAACCCTGGAACCGTCGAGCCTTCGTTGGCCCTATTACCTAGGAGTCATCGCCGCCAGGGGTGGCCGCCACGACGAAGCCGTCACGTTGTTCGACGTCGCTCTCGAGATCGATCCGACTTTTCTTCCCGCCCGCAAGCGCAAAGCCAGGGCGCTGCTTGAGCTAGAGCGGTTGGACGACAGCCGCGCCATTTATGACGAACTGGTCGCGGAATCGCCCGATGACGCCGAGATCCGTAACGGCCTAGGCAAGGTCCATGCCGCCCTCGGCAACTCCGAAGACTCCGTGATCCACCTTGCGCGGGCAGTCCAAGCGGCGCCGAACTTCGGCGAAGTGCACTATGCTTTGGCGCTGGCGTACCGCGATCTGGGCGAAGAAAAGCAGTCCCAACAGCACCTAGAGCAGTACGAAAACGACAAGTATGGCGCCCCCAGCGGAACCGACCCTCTCATGACCGCCGTCAGCAACCTCAACATCAGCGCGGCCGAATATCTCAAGGCCGGCGTCGAGGCGCGCGACGCAGGCAAGTTTCCCGAAGCGATTGGACTGCATCTGCGAGCCATCCAGACCGACCCCCAGTTGCAGCAAGCCCACATCAACCTCATCGTTCTCTACGGTGGCAGCGACCAATCCGAGTCCGCGGAATTTCACTATCAACGAGCTTTGGCGCTCAACCCAACAGCGCCGAGCTGCACTATAACTACGGTGTCCTCGCCTACGACCAGGAAAAATACGGCGCAGCCGCCACGGCGTTCCAGCGAGCACTGGAGATCAATCCCGAGTATGCTGCAGCTAATAACAACATGGGGCAGATGCACGAGCAGAATGGCCGCCTCGACGAGGCGATCAAGTATTACCGCCGCGCCGTTGCCAATCGACCCGACTACGGCCTAGCCCACTATCACCTGGGGCGCATGATGATGCTCAAGCGCCGGCCGGCCGACGCCGTTCGCGAATTGCAGTTGGCGCTACGTGAAGAATCGCCGCAAACGCCGACCTACCTCGTCACTCTTGCGGCTGTTTTCCAGACCCTCGGAGACGGCGCTCAGGCATCCAAAACGTTCGACTTGGCTCGACGTATGGCCGAACACTATGGCCAGACCGCACTCGTCGACGAGATAGACAATGAAATCAGCAAGTTAGCTCGACCGTAAACCCCTGAAAAATCAGCGCGAATGGCCATTGACCGGCTCAAAGTTAGGCTGGTATGCTATACGCAGGTGGGGGAACCATACTGTTGGTATCCCATTAGTTACAGCGGCCGCCCCAACGGCGCCGCTAACCGATTAGAAATAACAATCTAAAACGGAGGGAGCTCTTAATGAGTTTCTGGGGTTCTAGAGGGGGACTCTGCACATTCGTTGCCAGCGTACTCGCAGTTTTTGCATTGACCTTTGGCGCCAGTCGCCAACGCGCAGCTAATTCAAGGAGCGATCGACGGGACCGTAACGGACACGACCGGTGCAGTAATACCGGGCGCTGACGTTTCGATCTCCGACGATGCCACGGGTACTTCTCGTACAACTTCTACCGGCGCCGCCGGTAACTTCAGCTTTCCGACAATTCCGACCGGCACCTATGTTCTAACAGTGCAGACGGACGGATTCCAAACTTCGACCACCACTGGTGTCGTCGTCAGTGCAAACAACATTACGCGCGTCGACGCGGCGTTGGAGATCGGCCAAATCACCGAGACTGTAGAGGTTTCCGCGACGACCGCGACGCTACAGACTGACCGCGCCGAGGTTCGCCAGGAAGTTACGCAAAAGACTCTGCGGAATGTTCCCGTTCCCTTGGGCCGCAACTATCAGATGCTGTTTGTGACGCTGCCCGGCTTCTCGCCGCCGCAGAACGCGCACTCGGTGCCGACGAACCCGTCGCGCGCGGTTCGCTTCTCGGTCAACGGTACTTCGCGTTCGAACAACAACACCCGTATCGACGGCGCTTCGACAACCAACATTTGGGTGCCTCACATGACCGGATACAACCCCGCTCTCGAATCGATCGAGACGGTCAACGTTGTAACCAACTCGTTTGACGCCGAACAAGGTCTGGCTGGTGGCGCAGCCATCAATATTCAGATCAAGGGCGGCACGAACGACGTTCATGGTTCAGCATTTGAGTATCACACGGATCAGCACCTGAAGGCCTACCCCTGGGACAACCTGCGCACGAGCCCCAAACCGAAACTGGTCAACAATCAGTTCGGCGCCACCATCGGCGGACCGATCAAGAAAAACAAGTGGTTCTACTTCGTCAGCTACGAAGGGACGTACGAATCGCTGTTCGCGCAGCAATCGATTGATATCGCGACGCCGGCAATGCGTCTGGGCGACTTGTCGGGCACCAACCCCTCAAGGGGGATTTTTGACCCGATAAGCACGGCTTCGACCAGCGGTAGGGGACGCACACAGTTCGCGAACAACATCATCCCGATGACGCGCCTCGATCCCGGCGTTCTGCGTATGGTTGGGGACTCGGCGTTCCCGACGCCGAACCGCGCGGGGGGCGGCAGCCTCGGCCTCAGCCGCAACTATGTTGCGGGCGGCTCGACGACGTTTTTCCGCGATACCGTGGATGCGAAGACGAACTTCAACCTTACGGACAAGACTACCGGTTTTATCCGCTTCAGCATGCTCGACTACCGCATGAGCAACGCTCAGACCCTGGGTAAGTTCGGCGGCAACCGCCTGCATCCGACCAACTCGAATCCCGGCACGGGATTCGGCAACACTTATTCGGGTACGATCTCGCTGACCCACGTCTTCACGCCGAACTTCGTGGTCGATGGCTACTACGGCTACACACTCGTCGATACCAACGTCGAGCAGCAGAGGCTGGACGAGAACCTAGGCTTTACGGTTCTCGATATCCCCGGCCTGCAGTCGGATCGTCGCATCGACGGCGGCTGGCCGCGGCTGCGCGTCGACGGTTTTGAACGTCTGGGCATATCGAACAGCTTCCAGCCGTACTACCGTTCGGACCCGCAGAACCAGATCGTGTTCAACGGGAATTGGACGAAGGGCAACCACAACATCCGCTTCGGAACGGATCTCTACTTCCAGGACTTGGACCACAATCAACCCGAGTTCTCGGGCGGTACCGGGGCCGGTTCGGGCGAGTTTCGGTTCCGCGGTCCGATCACGGAGGACCGTAGCCTTGGCGGCGATGACTACAACGATTGGGGCGCCTTCATGCTAGGTCTTCCGCGCAACGCCGGCAAGATCTGGCAGTTTGACGAGAACGGCTATTTCACGCGTACGAAGCTGTTCAGCTTCTATATCCGCGACCGCTGGCAGATCACGCCCAAGTTGACCATGTCGTACGGCATTCGCCACGAGATCTATCCCTTCCCGACTCGGGAGGTGCGAGGCCTCGAGCGCTACGACTTTGACAACAACAAGATGTGGGCGTGCGGTGTCGGCACCATCCCCACCGATTGCGGAATTGACAATGGCAGGCAGAAAACGGTTCCGCGTATCGGATTCGCCTACCGCGCGACGGACAACACGGTTGTTCGTGTCGGCTACGGCATCACCGTTGATCCCTTCAACTGGGCGCGTCCGTTGCGCACCAATTACCCGATCATGGCCAAGGACGGTCCTCAATCCCCGACCAGCCGGTACTTCGCGACGACCCTTAGGCAAGGCCTCGATGTGATCACCGAGCCCGACCTGGGCGACGGGATATTGGACATTCCCCTGACAACGGCCGTTCGCTCGTTCGATACCAACAACGCGGTTCGCGGCTACATCCAGTCGTGGAACCTCACGGTCGAGCACCGCATAGGAGACTGGATCGGGACGGCCGGTTACGTTGCCACACGTTCGGTCAACCAGCTTGCTCGCCTAGAGCAGAACTGGTCGCCGATCGGCGGCGCCAACGCCGGCAGAGTCTTAAACCAGAAGTTCGGCCGCTCGGCCACCACCTCTTTGCACGGCAGCCTGGGCACGGCGAAGTATGACTCGCTGCAGACCAAGTTGGAGCGCCGCTTCAGCAACGGTGTGCAGATGAACTTCGCCTACACTTGGAGCCACGCTCTGGGTTTCACGGGCGAGGATTCGGGCGCGGGCACGAACCGATTCGACCTGCCGGAGTTCTACGGCCGGGCGTACGGCAACCTGAACCAGGACCTCAGGCATAACTTCCAATTTACCGGCATCTATGAGCTGCCGTTCGGCAAGGGCAAGAAGATGGCAACCACGGGCGCCGCCGCCGCAATTCTCGGCGGCTGGCAGTTCAACAACCTAATGAGCATCTATTCCGGAAGCGTGTTCACGGTTCAGGCTGATGACGGCGACTTGGACGCTCCGCCTTCGAATCAGGTGGCTGATTGCATCGCTACTCCGCGCAAGCTCGGCTTTCACGGCGACGAAGGTCAGTTCTACGATCCGTCCGCCTGGGCGCAGCCTACCGGCGCGCGCTTCGGCACCTGCGGTCTGAACAACGTTCGAGGCCCCGGCTTGTTCAACGTGGACTTCGGCCTGTTCCGCAAGTTCCAAGTCACCGAGAAGATGGACGTTCAGTTCCGTGCTGAAATGTTCAACGTCACGAATACGCCGCACTTCAGTACTCCTCGCAGCACAAACCTCAACAGCGGCAACTTCATGATCATGGACCGCATCCGCAACACCGGCCGCGAGGGCATCGACGAGCGGTTGTTCCGCCTCGGTATCCGCATCGGCTGGTAGTCCGCTACCGCTAAACCTCTAACCGACAAGGGCCGCGCCTCCGGGCGCGGCCCTTTCTCTTAGCCTGCGGCAACGCGAGGTACGCTGTAAGGGCGTACTAGGCTAGGCCCCGATTTCCAGTGAATGAGCAGCAGAAAAATTAGAAAGCGTAAGCGCGCAAAACCAGTCGCCGAGGCTCCCAGCGTACCGCGCAACCTTTCGACGCGGGCTCCAACACTGCCTGCCTGGAAAAAGGCGATTTTCGCCGCGGTGGCAGTCTGCGGCTTCTTTCTGATTCTCGAAGGCGTGCTCGCTCTTGCCGGTTTCCACCCTGTCTTTTACCAACAAGATCCCTACGTCGGGTTTTCGTCGAGTGCTCCGCTGTTCGTGGAGAACGACGACGGTTGGATGACGACCGCGCCTAACAAACTGCAAGCCTTCAACGAACAGCGCTTCCTGAAAAAGAAGCCCCCCGGAACCTACCGCATCTTCAGCGTCGGCGGCTCGACCACCTACGGGCGACCCTACGATGATCACGGCTCATTCAACGGTTGGTTACGTGAAGTTCTCAACGCCGCTGACTCCTCGAAGAACTGGGAAGCGATTAATGCGGGTGGCATCAGCTACGCGAGCTACCGCGTGGCCAAAGTAATGGAGGAACTTGCCGAGTACGAGCCCGATCTGTTTGTGATCTACTCGGGTCACAATGAGTTCCTCGAGCGGCGCACATACGCGACGGTAATTGAGGCTCCGAAATTTGTTGTTGAAGCCGGCGGACTGCTCAGCCGCACGCGCATCTACGCCGCCGGCCGACACTTTCTCGATCCGCCGGAGCCGGCTCCGGCGGCCCGTAACCGACCCGTCCTGGCGACGGAGGTCGACGCCATCCTTGATCATTCGGTCGGTCCCGAGGACTACGTCCGAGACGACGAGTGGGCTGCGCAAGTTTTTGCCCACTACCGCTTCAACCTCAGCCGGATGATCGACATCGCGCGATCTGTCGGCGCGAGGATTGTGCTGGTGACGCCGGCCTCGAACCTGCGCGATTGTTCTCCGTTCAAGAGTGACCCGCCTTTGACAAGCGGCGGCAACCTAGAGGCGGTTGAGCGCTCGCCGGCGGCCGATTCGCGCTCCGCGGCGGCGCTGTTTGAGAAAGGCAGACTGCTCGATCAGTCGGGCCGCTACGCAGAGGCAAAGCAGGCATTCGAGGCCGCCCGGGACCAGGACGTGTGTCCCCTGCGCGCGCCCTCAAAAATCGTCGACACCGTCGCTGAGATCTCGGTGGACCGAAACGTGCCGCTGGTCGATTTCGCGGCGCTGATGGAGCGGCGCTCACGCAATGGGATTACGGGAGCGGACTATTTCCTCGACCACGTTCATCTTACTCTTGAAGGCTACCGATTTCTTGCGCTCGACCTATTTGACGAGCTGCAACGTCTGGGCATCGTCACTCCAGGGAACGACTGGGGTGAGGAGCGAATTTCAGAGATTTCGAATCTCGTTCGATCAAAAATTGATGAAGAGGCACAAGGTATCGCTCTAAGAAACCTTGCCAAAGTCTTTGCTTGGGCCGGCAAGCAACGGGAATCAGAGGAACTCGCGATTCGCGCCGCAGAGCTTGTCGGCGACGACGCTGAGTCGTACGCCGTGCTGGGCAGAGCCGCCGCGGGCCGGGGAGAAGTTGCTGAGGCGCAAGAGCGTTACCGACGGGCGCTCGCGATTCGACCGGAGTTCCCGGAAGTTCTCTTCAACCTTGGATTTCTACTGCTGTCCGAAGGCGAAGTCGATGAAGCGATCGAAAGATTCGATGCGGCGATTAGGCTCAAACCCAGCTATCCCGAAGCTCACCGCGCAATGGGAATTGCACTTGCTGCGCTTCGCCGGCCCCAAGCGGCAGAAGCGAGCCTCCGCAGAGCGTTAGAACTACGACCCAAAGACGCAGAGTCCCACTTCCATTTGGGCGGCGTGTTGCTCTCGCTCGGCCGTCCCGACGACGCAATCTGGAGCTTCATCGAGGCAACTAGGCTACGCCCGAACTACGCCGAGGCTCACAGCAACCTTGGCATCGCTTATGTCTCGAAGCAACAGACCGAAAAAGCCGTTCAGCATTTTCGGCTAGCGTTGGAGATCGACCCTGACTACGCCGCTGCGCACTTCAATCTGGCGAATGCGCTCGCGGCCGGCGGTGCGTTTGCCGCGGCTAAAGCTCACTTCCGCGAGACGCTGCGGATTCGACCCGGGTACAAGCCGGCGACCGATGCGCTGGGTAGGGTAGAAGTGCTCGCCGCAACGAAACGGAAGTGAATCCCGCACGGCGCCGAAGGCCACGGTTACCGTTCTAGCCCGCGGTTCTCACCAGCCAACGGCGAAAGTACGTGTTAGGCGCGCCAATTCTTCGTTGCGCTCGCTTGCCGTGCTCGACGTACTGCAAGAGTACGCCTGCGCGCCCCAAGTGTCACGCGTCTCGAATTGACGCATCTTCCACACACTTTCCCTCGTGGCCTCGTGAGAAATGTGGGCTAGTGAGGCCACTAGCGTCACCGTTGTTCCGTAAATTTTGTTATCGAAGTGGTAGATCGAACATGCGAACACCCGAAACTTTGCTATTCATAAATTGGGGTTACAAGTTGAAGACCTGTTCCGTACGTCGGCCACAGGTGTCTGTATCCGGTTTGCAGGTCAGCCGCCAAAGCAGTTTAGTTCAGGGGAATTCATGAAGCCAACGCATCTCGCGAGCACGCTGCTCGTTACCGCGTTTTTTGCCTGTCCGCTCTACTTGATGTCACGATCAGACGGCGCGCCGAACGGTAGTACGGGGGCTAACTTTCCCGGCGAGCTCAGTTGCACGCAAAGCTCGTGCCACGACGATGGGTCGGCCAACAGCGGCAGTGGTAGCCTTTCGATCACGATTAACGGGACGCCGGCCTCGGAGTATATCTACACTCCTGGCGAGACGGTACCCGTAGCTGTGCGGCTAGTAGATTCGGCCGCATTCAGAATCGGCTTTCAGTTGACAGCCCGCACAGGAGACGGCTGTGAGCCCGGTGGTTCGATGGTTCCCGGCGAAGGACAGGTTCAAGTGTTCTCAGGGTCCTGCGGTTCGAATCGGGTCGAGTGGGCCACGCACATATTTCCAAAAGTTGGTTCCGACGCAACGTACACAACGAGCTGGACGGCCCCGGCCGCAGGCACGGGTCCCGTTACCTTCGGCGTTGCCGGAAATGGCGCCAACGGCAATGGCACCGATAGTGGAGATAACATCTACCACATCCAGGTGGTCTCGCAGCCCGCGGCCAACACCGGCGGACCGACACCCGCTATCAGCGCGGGTGGAATCGTACTGGCGACCTCGATACCCAGTGTGACCGTCGGCACGGCAAATTCCATCGTGACAGCCTTTGGCTCGGAGTTCGCCCCGGAAGGAACTTTCGCTGCAAGCCCCACCCTAGGCGGCGACGGCAAAGTTGAAACAATCATGTCCGACACGTGCATCGAAGTAGGCGGTAACCGCTCTCCGATGTTCTTCGTTTTCCCAACTCAATTGAATTTTCAAGTCTCGGACCAAGTGGGCCTAGGTCCCGCGGACGTAGCTGTTATCCGTGGCTGCGGAACGGGCAACGAGTCGCGCAGTCCAGTCGAGAGCCTCAACATCGTCGCCACACAACCCGCATTCTTCCTGATCTCCTCCGATCCAGCGCGCCAGGTAATCGCTGCCTTGCATGGCGGAGGACCGGCAGTCGTCGGACCGGCTGACTTTATCCCGGGCGTGACAACGCCGGCAGCCCCCGGTGAATTCATCAGTCTATTCGGTACGGGATTTGGTGTGACATTGCCGGCCAGTAGCGCCGGAGAAATTCCGGTGATTTCGAGTCCCGAAGCGCCGCTGCGGCCCCTAGCAACTACAAACGTTAGAGTCCTAGTTGGAGGAATCGAAGTTCTGTCCGGCGACATTCTCTACGTCGGCGGCTCGCCTGATGCAGCGGGCCTCAACCAGCTCGTAGTTAAGATCCCAGCAAACGCTCCGGACGGAGACCTAAAAGTCGAACTCATCATCGACGGTGTCTCCTCCCCCGATGGTCCATTCGTCACGGTCATGGCCCCGGCGCCGTAGCAAGCGGTCGAACAAGTGTGGTTTGAAGCGCCTGGCTTCGTCGTCCGGACGTGGTTGGCTAGCTTGCCACCGGCCCGGCGGCGCACACGTGCTCGATCGCGGCAAACAAATCACGGCGCCGAATTGGCTTCGTGACGAAGCCCTGCATTCCCGCCGCAAGATAACGTTCACGATCGCCGTCCATTGCATGCGCTGTCAGGGCGATGATCGGTGTCTGCCGGTCTATCGCTTCCTCCCGTGCGTGAATCTCCACCGTCGCCTCGACCCCGCTTAACACGGGCATCTGGATATCCATGAGTATCGCGTCAAAATTGTCGGCGGTCGCCTTGTCCACAGCTTCTCGGCCATTCGACGCCACCGTGACTTCGTAGCCTTGGGATTCAAGAATGGCGACTGCCAGGATCTGATTTTCTACCACATCTTCGGCGAGTAACAACCGACGCCCTTCGCCGGCAAGCCGGCTTGGCTCCCGAGGCCGAACATCGACCCGGCCGGCTTCCGACAACCCAGTCAGCAAATCAAGCAGGTCAGACGCCGAGACAGGCTTCGCCAAAGTATGGGCCTCGCTCAGCGAAATCTGTTGATCGTCGCACTCTCCTAGTTCTTCAACAATTACGAGTTGAAGGCCCGCATGTTCACGGTCGCCCTCGAGCCTATCGATCACGTCAGTACTTGCTGCGGTTAACGCCGCACGGTCAGCGATTACCGCCGTAAACTTCCTCGCCTTCTTCGCGGACCAATGGTAGATCTCTAACGCCGACTCCACAGACTCGGCGACCGCCGTATGCGCTTGCCAAGGCTGAATCAGCGAAGTCATTGCCGCCCGCGTCTTAACGTTCGGGTCGACCACGAGCAATCGCATGTCAGCGAAATCTCCGGAACGACTAGTACCTTGCTCATCCTCGACCACTTCAACTGCAATCTCGAACGAGAACGTGCTTCCGCGACCGGGCACGCTGTCGACCGACAGCTCTCCGCCCATGAGTTGGACTAGCTGGCTACTGATCGCCAAGCCCAGTCCAGTGCCGCCGAAACGGCGCGTGGTCGAGTCTTCCGCTTGCTCGAACGAATCGAAGATCGAGTCCTGTCTTTCGAGTGGAATGCCAATTCCAGTGTCGATGACGCGAAAGGTCAAGCTCGCATGCTGTTGGCGCACGGCAGACGCGGAGACCTCCAGGCGAACCGATCCAGTCGAGGTGAATTTTATAGCGTTCCCGACCAAATTCACCAATACCTGCTGAATGCGCAGAGGGTCAGCAATCACGCGAACCGGCGCACGAGGGTCAACCCCGGCCGCGAGCTCCAACCCTTTACCCTTCGCCGAAACACTGAGACCTCGCACTACATCATGCAAGACTTCAGACAACGTGAATTCGACGGGCGAGAGCTCCATCTTGCCTGCTTCGACTTTCGAGAAGTCCATTACGTCGTTGATGATTTGAAGCAGCGAGGTCGCCGAGCTACTCACCATCTCGAGGTGACGCCGCTGGCGTTGAGAAAGATCGGAGTCGAGTGTCAGCTCGGTCATGCCGATGATGACGTTCATCGGCGTGCGGATCTCGTGACTCATGTTGGCGAGGAATTCGCTCTTGCGCCGCAGCGCTTTTTCAGCGCGATTCTGTTTGCTATTGAGATCGGCTGTGCGGGCAACAACAGATGAGGCGAGTAGCTTTTCGGCGTGCTCAACCTGGTAGAGCAAGGCGTTGAACGCATCGGTTAATTCGCCGACTTCGTCGTCGTCTCGCTTAGTCGCCCGCGACGTATAGTTTTTAGTTCGAAAAATCTCGCTCGCGACCGCTGCCAATTCAGCGACCGGCGCAGCGACAGGATTCGAAAAACGTGGTGCAACCCAAACGGCTATCAACCCCGATAGCAAAGCGAAAAGGAAGCTAAGGGCAAGATCCATCGGGAAAGATCTCGAAGCTCCAGTCAGGTCGGCGAGCAGACGAATTTCACCGACTGTTTCGCCCCCTCGTTTAACAGGCATTCGTACCACTAGACGGCTGGCGCCGGCTCCATTCGTGTCGACCAAATAAGACGCTACTTGCCCCTCTGCACTTGGCCGCACATATCTCGCGATCTGCTTTCCCGACACGTCGGTCAGCGAGGCCAGCAAGATCAATGGGTCCGCCGCCAGAGCCTGCATCGTTTCGGCAGCGCTTCGCGAATCCCCCAGTACCAGGGCGCCTGACGCAGCATCGCCCATAACCCTTGCGGAGGTCTCGAATCGTTGCTCGGCGGTTCGCTTAGTCTCGCTCGATTCGAGAATGAGCAGCGCGCTACTCACGATCAACGCCGAAGCCGCCACACCCCGGCTCAGCAGTATTCGAAGCTTATCTACGATGGGGCGTCCGCGTAGCAGTTTCATAGGTCCTCGGTTAGTCCGCACTGGACCCTTCTCCCAAGCTCTGTCCGCTCGCGGGGTCGACATAGCGACGCCTAACCTCATCCAACTGTTGGTCGGGAACGCTCAGAAACGCCTCGCTCAGATGGCGATCAAACTGGGTACCGGCATGGGCGAGAATTTCGGCCTTGGCGTTCGCCGAGGTGTCCGCTAGGCGGTATGGCCTGTTCGAGACGATCGCATCGTAGGTATCGATGATTGTGAAAATTCTTGCCCCAAAAGGAATCTCGTCACCTTGAAGACCCCTGGGGTAGCCCCCGCCGTCAATACGCTCATGATGGGCATGAACGAGTTCCGCCGGAACCCGTAGTTCGGGAAAGGGTAGCAAGAGCTCCCAGCCGATCGTGGGGTGCAATTTGATGACTTCGTACTCTTCATCGCTGAGCTTGCCCGGTTTGTTCAACACGTTGTGAGGTACGGCAATCTTGCCAATATCGTGAAGCAACGCACCCAGCCGCAGATCGTTCATCGCGCCCTGATCTAGCCCTTGCGTTGTTCCCAGGGCCAATGAATATGCCGAAACTCTGCGTGAATGCTCCATGGTTTCCACGCGGTTGAATCCCAAAACGTTGAAAATTTCTAGTATTTGCTGCGTAGAGAGGTGTGCACCCGCGTTCTGCTCCAGGTACCTAGCCAAAGCGTCTTGCATCGCTTGGCGTTCATTCTGCGAGCCTGGTTGCAAGTGCCGCTCGACCATCGATACGAGCGAGTCTGGCCGGACCGGCTTATAAAGATAATCGGTGGCGCCGGCCTTTAGGGCGTCAATTGCGATTGCAAGCTCATACAGCCCCGAGATGAGCACGAACGGCATTTCGGGGGTTACCGTCTTGACGGTCTTCAGTAACTCCATGCCGGAAATACCAGGCATGCTGATGTCACTTAGCACTAAGTCGATATCATCTGTGTCGGCCAGACACGACAGCGCCCGCATGCCACTTTCGACCGAGATGCACTCATAGCCCGCGTCGGACAGAACTTCACCCACGTATTCCCGCATCGATGACTCGTCGTCTACTACGAGGATCGTTCTGCCCTTCGATCCGCTCATGAAACTTCGTCACTTATCGGCAGATGAGAGGTGAGCCTTCAGTCGACTACCGCCGCGTTGTGGTTCAATGGCACAGGTGAATAGTGTGCGACGAACTCAACCACCAGTCATTCTCATCGCATTCGGCGGACTCGCGCTCATCGCAATGAGCTGCGGCGGTGGTTCCGACGCTTCCGCGGTCACATCCGGCGGAAGTGTCGCCGACGCTCCCAGCAGCGCAAAAGCCAGCGATGGAAAATACATTTCATGGCGCGAGCACATCATCGATGACCTCGAAATTGGCGGTGTTGCAATCGCCGGCAGTGACGGCCTCGTCATGGCTGATCTCGATCTCGACGGCCATGACGACATCGTGTCCGTCCACGAGTCCGATACGACCTATGACGGTGTTGCCGACGGTCACATCCGCCTCGCCTTCGGCACTGATGACCCAGACAAGTGGACTCTAGCGACACTAGCCGAAGGACCGGAAGCCGGCGCGGCCGAAGATGCCTCGCTGGCCGACGTCAACGGCGATGGCTATCTCGACATCGTCGCGGCCTGTGAGCTGGCCCACTTGATCTACTTCCAGAACCCCGGCAAAGATGCCAGTACGGCCGAGTGGAAAAGGGTGATACCCGAGATCTCAAAAAACCGCGGCTCGTATATTCGGGTGTTCTTCGCCGACTTCAATGGCGACGGCAAGCCAGAGGTCGTCGCCCCCAACAAGGGTTCTCAAAAGGGTGATCGCAATGAGACCATTCTCAATGCCATCAGTTGGTATTCAATCGACGGAGATCCGCTTGACGGCAATTGGACCGAGCACGTCCTCGCTAAAGTTGAGGTGCCGATTAACTCGCGGCCGGTGGATATTGATAACGACGGCGATCTCGATGTCTTGGCCGGCTCTCGCGGCGAAGCCCGCATCTTCTGGTTTGAAAATACCGGCAAAGATGATATCGAGTTCATTGAACATGAGATCAATCTCGACGCGACCGACGTCGAGGGTATGACCGGATTCAATTTCGTGATTCACGATTTTAGTGGCGACGGACGGCCCGATGTCCTGCTTTCGGAATCTCGTACTGAGATCATCTGGCTCGAACAACCGGCCGATCCGGCGGACAACTGGAGCGTCCATCGCCTCGGCTCGATGGCCCCGGAGACCGCCACCGGCTTTGAACTCGCTGACATCAACGGCGACGGCAATCCCGATATATTTGTCGGCAGCTACAGCCGGGGGCCCCGCGACGTTGATGGGGCGGAGGTTGGCATTGACGACCCGTTAGGTAGGCTTGCTTGGTTCGAGCATCCAGGCGACGCAACGCAGCCGTGGATCCGTCACGATGTCTCACGCCGCAAGCGCGGGATGTTCGACAAGTTCGTCACGCGCGACCTAGATGGCGATGGAGACGCCGATTTCGTCGGCACACGCGGAAACAGTGTCCCGTGGGACGGCGTCTATTGGCTGGAGCAGATACGCACCGATCAGCCAGCCCGATCGTTCACGCCCGCGCGAGAAAAAGACAGCGAAGAAATTCCGCTACCGCCGGCGCCTCAATCGTAGCGGCGGGCCTGAGCTGCGCGCGGAAGTCCTCGTCCAACGCGACGTCAGGCCGCGTCGTCCGCTGCCATCGCCTCCCAATTGTTGCGGGCGGTAATCCGAACGGTGTTGTCGCTGCTCTTGAGCTTCGGGAATATCGCGGCCGCTGCTCTGGCGGTTCCAATATTCGTGAGGCCGATGATCGCGGCACATTGCCAGTGTTCTTCTTCCCGGCCCAACGCGTCCTCATAGATCGGCCAGGCCTCATCGGGATTTCCACTCGCGACCTGCGCATCGGCGTAGCGCAATAAGCTATCTCGATATTCAGTTTTCTGCCAATCAGATAGAGCGTTGTAGTCAGGCAATTGAACATCCGCGCCGCTTCGAGCGCCGATACGCCCCGCCGCTTTCATCGCGGCCATTGCGATCGTTAGATCCGGAGACTCCATCGCCTCAACACAAGCGCCTATGGCTTCCTCAGCGCGCCTATGGCCCAGCGCCGCGAGAATACGTGGCTTAAACTCATCCGCAGCGCCTGGTAGAGCGGCAAGTAGTGCCTCTTCTGCGGTCTTGCCCGGAATCCGCTCCAGGCAAAACACGACCTCCTCGCGAAGTTTCGCATCGTTGATGTTCTTGGCAACCGCGGCGACGTCATCCACAGTCGCCAACAGCGACAGGTGCCGGAGCGCCGTTACCTTCTCTACATGCTGGCGCTTGCCGTCAAGCAGGCCCAATAATTGAGCCACGATTTGCTGGCGAACGTTTCGCTTTCCCGGATCGTCCGGCCGTCCCGCGTTCGCCGCAAGACCGGTTGGGTCAATCTCTTTGCCCACCGAATGGACGAGGTTGTTCAACGCCTGCTCCGCCGCCTTACGTGTCAACGGCTTATCCGCCGCCAGCAGCTTACTGAGCGCCGGAATCACATCTGGAGACATCTTCTCCGCAGTCGACCAAGCCTCGTATGCGACATCCTCGTCGTCGCTTTTTATATCGGCAATGAATTTATCTTCCTGCTCGGCGGCCGGCGCATTCGTCGCCACCGCCGCGACCGCAGTTGCCAGTGCTGCCGTCCGGACTACCGTATTCGTCGAGTCGTTTGCTGATTTTGCCATGGTGTTGATTTCCTTACCGACTGCTTACAGATGCCAGGGGCCGCGTCCCGGCCTGCTCAATAGCCGGTTGGCCTCTTCGTCGTTCTTCACTCGTTCGTTAATCGGGTCCCACTCCAATTTGCGGCGCAACTGATAGGAGATATTGCCAAGAATGCACAGAATCGACACGCGATGGGCCGACTCGATGTGCATGATGGGCTTTTCGCGGGATTTGATGCAATCTTCAAAATTCTCGAAATGGCCGGGACTGCGAAAAACCTCGACGCCGCCATATGGCGTTTTGAAGTCCTTCGCCTTCTGCTCGGTGTCGGTCGTGTGGCGATCGCCATAAGTGACGGTCAGGTGGCCCTTGTCGCCCCAATACACAGCGCCGTATTGCGCCTCGATCTCCTCCGACTCCACGCCCGGCTGCGCCCAAACCAGCGTCCAGTCGGGGTCCTTGAACTCATACGTAACCGTCATCGTTTGCGGCGTGTCATAGATGCCGCCGTGATGCGACTCGCCCGTCGATTCAACGCTCACGGGGCCGGTGTAGTCAGCGTCCATGATCCATTGCGCCACGCTCATCACGTGCGCGCCGCGGTCGCGAATCTGCCCACCGCCGAAGTCCATCATCCAGCGGAAGCGGCCGTGCGTGCGAGTCTCGTTGTAGGCAACTCTACGCGCGGGGCCGATCCAACTTTCGTGATCGAGGCCTGACGGCGGCTGCGCATCTTCTGTCCAATCACCGCGCGGATTTTCGTAATGCCAGCAAAGAACTTTGCTGACCGTCCCTATCTGACCGTTGTTGATGTATCGTTTGGCGTGATGGGCGGGGTCCTGCGAACGGCCTTGAGAGCCAATCTGCACGACTCGGCCGTAGCGCTCAGCCGCAGTGACCATCGCGCGGCCTTCTTCAACAGTTTTCGCCGCAGGCTTTTCGCAATACACATCCTTACCCGCCTGGCAGGCCATGATCATCATCAGCGCGTGCCAATGATCAGGTGACGCGATGACAACGGCGTCGAGGTCTTTTTGCTCCAGCAGGCGCCGAAAATCTTTATAGAGGCGCGGCTTTCCGCCAACCGCCGTAGCCGCCAAGTCGAGTCGACTGGAATCGACATCGCACAGCGCGGTTGAGAGCGCCGGCCGCAGAAACCGATCGGCCTGTCCGCCGAGGTTCTCCCACGGGACGACCTTCTGGTCGAGTTGCGCCAACGGCCGCAGAAAACGGCGGCCACGCCCCCCGATGCCGATGTGACCGAGATTCAAGCGGTCACTCGGAGCCGGCCTTGCGAAGACTGAACTCGGAATATAGGTAAGCCCAAGCGTGGTCGAAGCTGCGCCGGCAAGAAACTTGCGCCTTGTCGATTGATTCTTTGCGATCATACTACCCCCGGCGTTTTTGCGCCTGTCAGAATAGTATCGAACATTCAACGAGGTAAAGTGCAAGCTTTCAGCTAGCCCGATATCCTTCCGCAAGCAAGCAACGACCTCAAACCGGAGTCCACGCCTCGGCTTCTTGACCCCAAACTCGTCCCGCCTCAGTTGGAAATGGAAGGAAGCGTTCGGCCGTTAAGATAACGGAGCGAACGAATGAAGAAGCAACGCAGGAACTATAGCGCGCAGGAAAAGGTCGCGATCTTGAAGCGGCATTTGGTCGAGAAAGTGCCGATCTCGGAGCTGTGTGAGCAGCTCGGTCTCCAACCGAACGTCTTCTGCCGCCGGCAGAAGGAATTCTTCGAGAACGGAGCCGCCGCCTTCCGGCGCGCGTTTCGTCGCCCGGCTGGACATCTCGACAAGCAAATTCTACAACTGGCGCAAACGCTACGGCAAGGTCAACGAACACAACGCTTGGACCCCCCGCGAGCGCTGGTTGGAGCAGTGGGAAAAGCAGGCGGTCCTCGACTTTCATCGCGAGCATCCGCTCGACGGCTACAGCCGGGCGATCGTGCATTGGGATTTGCGCGAGTCGATGAAGGAGGCGGAGGTGGAAGTGAACCTGCAACGGGCGCGTGAGTTGCAGCCGCAAGCGAGGCCGCGCATCATCTCCGACTTGGGGCCCGCAATTCTTGGCGAAGGACTGCAAGGAATTCATGCGCGTCGCGGGCATGACGCACGTCAGAACGTCGCCCTACTATCCGCAATCGAACGGCAAGATCGAGCGTTGGCATCAATCGCTCAAGAGCGAATGCATTCGGCCTTCGACACCGCTTGCGGCGGACGAAGTGCGTTTGCACAGCGCGATCGGCTACGTGACGCCCAACGATATGCTCGCCGGACGGCAAACGGCGATCCATAGTAAGCGTGATCGCAAGCTGGAGGAGGCGCCCCGGCAGCGCCAACTGCGCCGCTGCCGGGGCGCTGTGAGTGAGCGCGCTACAATCGATCCGCCGGGCGAAACGGAAGCGGGCTCTGCAGGCATGCAACGATGCCGAGGGATAACCCGCAGAGCTCATCGAGACGGCGAGCGGCGGCGCGAGGAAACACCCACCTCACCCGCCGAACCCATCGTCGAATCGATAGACCCCAATGCCATGAAAATCCCCGCCCGCAGCGCGGAATCTTCAACCAACGGCCAACGCCCATTTTCCAATTCCGGCTGAACCAGGACAAGGCCAGCTAGCCAGAGCACCAAGCTGAGGAGCAGAACGAGGAGAAAGGCTTGCGGCTCCCAGGTTTTAAGATCAAACCATCTCTGACCACCAAGAGTGAGGTAGAAGCCTACGTAGGCCACTTGATGTTTTCCGAGAATCTCATTCCAGAGTTTTTCTAGGTTGTGAGTCCGTTTTGGATCGAGGAACCAAGCCGGGACGAGCAGGCTGAAAACTACCACACCAATTGTGCTCATGAGGGTAACGAACCATAGGAGATTTTCTATATCAAACGATATTTTCCAAGGATTCAGTAGTAGAATCCAAACGATATCGGAAACTAGAGACTCTCCCGAACTCAGATCTCGGAGCGCGGTGTTGCGCTCGCGTCTGGGAATCGTGAATTTGACAATGGCTGGCGTTTTGCCAGACTGCCGCTCCGGTAGCTGGTCTTCTAGAGGCCTGTCGATATTCATCGCGGCTAGGAAAACGGACTGCTGAGCTAGCTGTCTACTATCGCCGCTCGCTGCTGCGAACGGCATCACGTAGTCGACAGTTGGCGTTGAGTCGAATGTTCCGTCTGAAAATGCGTACCGATCCAGTGACGAGCGATCCTCGTTTGCTGATAAGTTCAAGCCAGTGATTGCCGGTTGGAATAATGCGACTCGATCCACACACCAAACGGCGACCGGTTCATCTTCTGCCTCTTCCTGTGCGATCTCCTCTTGAAATGCGAAATACGCGGCGACATAAGGCGACTTGGTGAAATCGACGAGCCGGATTGGCGTGCCCTAGTGCTGAAGCAGCGCCAGCCACTGAAGTGTCGTCACCGGTTTCGGAGCGTACTCGGGAAACGAACCGATTGCTCGTCTATATTCAGCGATGAGCCGTTGCTCGATTGCATAGCCAAACTCCTCCAGTAACTTAGACCGCTCCAGCGAACTAGCTAGATTCCAGTTTGCTTTCGCCTGCCCGCGGTAGATCCATTGGAGCAGGTGGTCATCCACGTTGGATTTGAAGTCTCGCCATGATTTCAGTGGAACGTGTCTGATGAACTGATGCTGTTCCGTACTCATTTTGCGATGTTCGGTAAGGAATCGACGCCCCGTCAAGCGCGGGTGATGGCGATAGATGTACCGCATCACATCACCCATCGCGGCAACAATCGCCAAGATGTCTTCCTGTCCGACGAAGACTGGCGCCACTATCAGCAACTGCTTTCGCTGCATCTGCGCGCCTGCCGAGTGAATCTGCTCGGTTGGTGTCGGATGACGAATCACTTCCACATGATCGCCGTGCCGCGCTGCCAGGATTCGCCTCGGGCTTGATGCGAAGGGTCGGCGCCGGTATTGCGCAGCAGTTCAACCGGACGCGCCGGCAACTTGGTCATCTATGGCGAAGACTATCAGAGGAAGATCGAGACGGACCTGGGCCTACCGGCAGGCCGGAGTCGCATTCGTCCGCAGAGGGGTGGGGTCTTTCACGAGCCGGCTGGGGCAAGCTAACGCGCTGACTTAGTTGAAGTTGCTGTAATTGTTACGGGCTCCGCCCCCTCGCGGTGCCCCAACACCGAATGTGAAATCCCCCAGCGGGCCGTCGAGGGCAATCGCGCGGCTCTAGAGTTCGGTCGGTAGTCCTACGAGCTTCTTGAGGCCTTTTAGCCCCGGAACCATGCTTTCCCAATACGAATAACAAGGCGTAGGGTTATGCGTCAGGTCGAGCCGAGCGGCCCCTTCCCTTCGAAACCAATGCCGGCTGCCGCCGCCCCAGGGAGCCTGTGGGTGCCGCACTACGGGGAATGGGAAACGGTGAGGTCCGTTAGGAAACACGGGGGCGGTTTCTCCCTCGTACAGGTGCAGGCTCGTGCCATCCCACTTGTAGACCAGGTATTGCTGGTACTTCGAGAACGTGGAGTCGGACTCTTCATTCACCTCCAAACATCGACCTGGCGTCAACGTCAAACCAGACCGTTCACCGTTCCCGACGAAACCCCAGTTCTCTCGCTTGAAAAACACAGGCGGTTGATCAGCTCCGAGATCCAGGCGCTCAATAGTGAAACTGCTCTGGAACTGCCAAAGCAAATGTGTCGCCACGATCTGGAAGAGCGCAAACAGAAGCACAGCGAACAACGACACGGCACCTATGCCTAAAGCAATCGGTCGCACGAAGCTCCGAAACACGCTCGCGATTCCAGACGTAGCCCCATTCAACGGGGAATCTCTCCCTCAAGCTCTGCGAGGCCTTCGAGATCGAAGTCATCAGGCATCCAGAAGAGCAAGTTGCGCCATTGCTCCGGCTTCGTTGCGAACCAGACGGTCAGCAGGTTTTCGATCGTTGCTCCAGAGGGCGCGGATTGCGGAACCAGAATCACGCCGGCGCTGATACTGGATTCAACAAAACGTCCGAAATGCCCCGGAATCGTTCGCACGTCGTGGGTCAAGAGGACCTGCTATTCGGAGGCCGCGAATTCGAGAATCACTGCGCCAGGGCTGGCTGATAGACCGACGTCCACGACCCGCACGATGTCGATTGCTGCTTCCCGGCGCTTCAGCCCGCGAACAATGTGGCGGCTGAAGTTCTCATCAGCGAGAAATCGAACTCGCATTCTGCACGCGCCGGAGTTGGGCAATCAGGTTACGGTTCTCGACGGCTGACTTCGCGGCGAGGTCAGCTCCGATCCGCTCGCATTCGTCGATGTACGCCGCAATCTCCTGTTCATTCGCCAAATAGTACGTGATAGCACCATAGACTTGCTCGAGTGAGAGCGATGGGAAGTCGTCACGTATCGTCTCGACCGAGGCCCCGGCGCGAAAGGCGTATACGATTGATTCCAGGGTCACGCGAGAGCCCCTGACACGGTAGGCGTTCTCGATTCGCTCAATATACTCAGGCACGACGCTCTCAGTTTAGCGCGCCGGCATCTGAACCTTAAAGCGCTAGAACGATCGGGGACACGGGCATAACTTCGCATGTGCCGATTTGAATCAGCAGCTTCCAGCGATCTAGCCGTTCATAAAACAGGACGATTGAGTCTCGCCATGTATTCCCTTAACCCGGAAGTGCAGCGCAATCATTATCCACGATTAGATCCGATACGCTCTACACTTGGCCAAGTACTAACTACTGAACACCGTCCAATTCGTCCTCGGGCAGCGGCTGGATATCATCGATCTCGTCAAACGAAATTGTGGCCTCGGCAGTGAACTTCCGATACAGCCGGAACTCGACTTCGTTGCGGTTCAGCATCCGTCCGTCACGCATGAATATCTCGGCCTTTAGCGGCAGTAGGAATTTTTGCCCGCTGATATCGATAAAGTCGTAGTCAAGCCGCGAGCGCGCTTCCTGCATCGGAAAATCGACCGGGATGCCCTCAGCCGACATCACGATCCGCAGCGCTCTTTCTGTCTTCTTGTCAATGTAAACCAGTCCCGAATATCCCGTCCGTATGGTTCGCGTAGGGAGCCCCTCGGCGCCCCCATGAGAGGTAAGCGACCAACTGGACTGGCTTTTTGGAACATCGACGTTAAACACGTATACCGGATGCTCGCGTAATAGCGAGTGGCGCGCCCACGTGAACTTCGCGTTCGTCCGCGGCGAAAATAAACTTGCAAGCGTGGTGCCAAATTCGCCCGTACTGTAAGCGCCACCAAGCTCGTCGAACGACTTGCCCGTCGAGCGATTGTCGACGCTGAGCATTTCGTACAGTTCCTTGCCCTCGATGTAGCTCACGCGCGTCTTGATCTCGTCGTACTTCAGCCAATCCATTTCGAGACCACTCGGGTCAAGATAACGTCGCGTTAGTTGCAGACAGATGTAGTCGGGCAGGCCGACCGTGAAAGCTTTGGCGCTGGCCCGCGCTTCGGCGATGATTCGCTGTTGCTCGTCGAGCGACGGGGGCGGAGGCTGCTGGGTTCGCTGGTTGGTCTTCGGAATAATGCGCGGCTCCGGCAGACTCTCCGTACTCGCCTTCAGCTCATTGAGCGTTTGCAGGGTCTTGGCGCCGATACCCCAACCGACAAACTCCTCGATCAACTTGTCACTCAGCGCGAACTTAAGCTTTTGCGATTTCAAGTAGTTCGCGACTTGCTTGTCTTTAAAACCCTGCTCGATAGACGATTTTAGGAACTCGCTAAGTTGGTCGTAACTCAGCGCCGCTTGCGCCAACAAAGTCGTTGCGGCCAGCAGGGACACGCAGATTAGCCGTTGCGCCACACGCATGGCCTCAGTTTAGCCGAGCGCGGCCCACCCGGCACTTCGCGATCGGACGATTTCAGACCGCCGAGTCTCCGCACCTCAACCCAGTGCGTCCAATGCGGTCGCACTACGGAGGCGGCCGTCAAATTGCGCTTCCGCTCGTTGCACCAAAAACCGCCGCAACTCACAGGCAGCAACCGCATCGCACTGCTCAAGCTCGACTTCGGCCAGGTTCGCTTGCAGCATTCGGGTGGCAAGGGCGCGGGTCCGCGGCGCCAGCCGCCATGAGTCCCGGTCTTTAAACTCGACGCTGACCAAGCCCGCCTTCGAGCGACTGAAGTAAACCGTTTGATCGGCGGTAAGCAGCTTACCGCTCTCGATACAACGGTTGAGTGGCGGCAGCCAGCCGCCCAGACGGATCGCCCACAGCAAATAGTAGATAAGCGCTCGCTCAGCCCAACTCGCAATTTTCTCGCCGCCAGGCTCTTCCCGCAGCCCGCGCCAAAATTCCTCAAGAACCAATTTCAGCAGCCGAAAATGCGCATCGTTAGGCTCCTGCTCCGGTAGTAGCTGCTCGGCCGTCTCCGCGATCAAATCAAGCGCAATACTGGTCGGGTAGTCGGCTTGAAGCAATACAGGAGGCCCGATTAACTCCGCTCGATCGAGCCGTACCAGTTCGAGCGTGTCCTTTTGAAAGTAGAAGAGCTTAGAGTACGCCAGCCGTTCGAGCGACGATCCAAAACGACTCTTAGGCCGGCGTACGCCGCGCGCAACGCCGCGCAGCTTTCCGCGGTCGCGTGAAAAGCAGCTCACGATGAGATCAGCTTCCCGGTAGGGATAGCTACGCAAAACGAAAACTTCGCTCTCGCGAGACGGCACAGGCGCGGACTACTCTCAATCTAGGATCGCACCGAACAGCGCCAATCCGCCTAACCGAATCCGCCCACCGGCGTCTACCGCAATGAGCCGGGAACAAACACCGCCAAACCCTCGTAATCTTAGTCAACGTCCCGTCCTCGAAAGGAGACTCCCATGCGTCACGCTCATCGAATCGCAACTTGCCTAGTAGCCGCGGTCTGCCTAGCCGTCGCCCCGCTAGCCGCCAAGGTCACTGAAAAAATCGACCGCACATTCAAGCTCGCCGAGACAGGCGAGCTAGTAGTCAGCAATGTCAACGGATCGATCGAGGTCAATGCATCCGACGGCGACCAGGTCATTCTTCACGCCGTCAAGTCCGCCAACGACGCCGACGCCTTGCAGGCAACAACCATCGAAATCGACGAGTCCCCCGGACGCCTCGAAATCAGTACGAAACACGCCAGAAGTGGTTGGTTCGGTAGCAACGGCAACGGGACGGTTACCTATAACCTGACCGTGCCTCGCGGCGTCCACGTCAAAGCAACCTCGGTGAACGGTACGCTGACGATCAGAGAAATTCAAGGCGACATCGAAGCAGAGACTGTCAATGGCGCGGTGAAAATCAGCGATGCCGGAGGCGCCGTCGCGGCCAAAACGGTCAATGGCTCGCTACGAGCTGACATTACCACCACGCCGAATATGAAAAGCAATTCGTTTAAAACCGTCAACGGCTCGGTGCAAGTCTCGCTCCCATCGGACGTAGCCGGTAAGTTCCAAGCCGAAACAGTCAACGGATCAATCAACACTGACTTCGTTTTAGAAGTTCATAAGCCCGGGCCGTGGGGTAAAAAATCTATCAACGCCCAGCTAGGAACGGGCGGGGCAAGCTACTCGTTTTCAACCGTAAACGGCTCGATCAAGATTACCAAGAACTGAGACAAGCTCTCGAATTCCGGCCAAGAACCGCAATCGAGGGCTCATTAGCGTAAGCGTCGAAACTCTACGAAAATTTTCGACCGACGCGCTTGCGCAATTCCTTTGCACGTCGCCCAAGCTCCTGCCGTGCCTCTGAAAAGCCCGCGACCGTCACATTCCCCGCCCGACAATACGAGATTACGACTTCCTCGGCCGCGATAAACTCATCACAAAGGTCGGCAACGTCAGCCGCAATTTCGATCGGAATATTCGTCACGCCGTTCTGGTCGGCATGAATCAAGTCCCCTGGGTAAACAGCCAGTCCACCAGACGAAATGGGAATATGGAACTCCAGCAACTGCGGCCAGCCGTGCGACGGATTAACGCCGTTTGAAAAGCACGGGAAACCGATCGCGCGGACCTGGTCAAGATCACGCGCAGCTCCGCTCGTGATCAGTCCTTGGGCTCCAAACGCCTTATACGTCGAGCACATCACTTCGCCAAATGTTGCCGCCTTCGTCGGCTCATCGAGGTCTTGCACGACCACAATCGGCGGACCCGGTATCTCGCTAAAACGCGCCACCTGATCATCGAGCGAACCGTAGGCTCCCGAGCCATGCGGAGCAACACCTGAGCGAAATGTCGCGGTCGAGGCGTACCCACAGATCGGCCCCATCTCCGGAAAACACGACTGGATCCGCTGATCCATATACCCCTCGGTCTGTGCACGAACTTCGAAAAGTTCAATTACATTACAAACGGTCGGCGTATCATATTTCCTGAGCTTCTCGAGGACGGCCTCGTCAACCGGTGGGTTCGGCATAGTCCACCATCGTACCCAACGGGGCATCAGTTAGTTCCATATGAATCGCGAACTCGCGAAAGCCAAGAGATTGCCAAAACCGCAAGCCAGCTGGGTTGACCGTCAGCACATCGAGCGTGATGCGAACTCGGCCCGGCCATATTTCGCACCGCAACAATTCGAACGCCCGCGTCCCAACGCCGATACGCCGCGCCGCTCGCGCAACGAAGAATTGACGCAGGAAAATGCCGCCGTCTTGAGGCCGGTAGAGCGCGTAAGCTACTTCGCGTCCCTCCTCAGAAAAAATTACAGCGTTGTAAGCGCCACTGAGCCACTCGTTCCAGCGCGCGAGCATTTCGTCGCGCGAATACCGCACCGGATGGTTCTCATCTGCAATAAGCTGCATATTCCACTCGGCCAGCGTCTCGATATCCGCCTCCGATGCGAATCGATAGGTCATCCCATGCTCCGCGCTCGACATCCCCACGCTATCATTGTCCGCATGTCGAGCCAAGTATCCCGCCGCAATTTCGTCCGCGTCGCCGCTGGCGCAACCGCCCTTTCGCAGGCCGCCCAGGGTGCCAATGACCGTGCCCGCGTCGGCTTCATCGGCGTTGGCTCGCGCGGCTTCGGCGGACATGTCAGAAAGGTCGCACTACTCGGGGAATTCGGCGCTAAAGTCGACCTGGTAGCCGTCTCAGACGTCTATTAGGGCCACCGCGACCGCGCCGCCAACTACATCAAAGAGCAAACCGGAACCGCGCCAAAGACCTATCACGAGTACCGCGACCTGCTAGGCGACGATTCTATCGACGCGGTCTTCATCGGAACTCCCGACCACTGGCATGCCACGATGGCCATCGACGCGATGAAGGCCGGCAAGCACGTCTACTGCGAGAAGCCGATGACAAAGACCATCCAAGAGGCGTTCGATGTCGTCGACACCTGGAAGGCCGCCGGCAAGGTCATGGGCGTGGGCGTACAGTCCACGTCCCTGCCCGCCTGGACCAAGGCCAATGAGCTGATCCGCGCCGGCAAACTCGGCAAGGTCGTACAATTTCAAACCGAGTTCTATCGCAACACCAACATCGGACAGTGGCGCAATCGCGCAATCACGATGGACATGACGCCGGACACGATTGACTGGGACCGCTGGCTAGGCAAGGAACAAGGCCTCGCGCCAGACATGCCGTTCGACCGCGCCGTCTACATCCAGTGGCGCGCCTACTGGCCTTTTGGTGCAGGGCTTTACACGGATTTGTTCGTGCATCGCACGACATCGATGCTCAAGGCCACAGGCCTGGGCCTACCAGCGCGAGTAACCGGCGCGGGTGGGATCTTTATGGAATACGACGGCCGCGATGTGCCCGATGTAGCTACAGTCGTCGCCGACTACAACGAGGGCGTGCAGTTCCTCATTACGGCTTCGATGGTCACCGCCGGCACCCCCATCAAACAAATCATCCGCAGCCACTTAGGATCGTTTGTCTTCGGCAATGGCGAGCAGTTCACGGGCTTCGATTTCGTGCCGGAGTCCGAACGCGCGATCGGCCAGGTCCTTGAGCCGGAACGGATTGAAGCCGGCGAAGTCGAAGACACCAGCCGCGCCCACATGGGCAACTTCATCGATGCGGTGTTAGCCAACGACCCGAGCGCGGTCAACAACCCCCCTGATATGGGAGCGAACGCCGTCACCACCATCAACCTAGGTGCCAGGAGCTACCGCGAAGGCAAGGTATTTTTCCTCGATCATGAGACCCGCCGGATCTCAACGAGCGATCCCGGCTGGTCGAAGAAGTGGGAAGAGATGTCGCACAACCGCGCACGTCCCAACCACCTACCAGGCTGGCACGCCGGCGACACCGGAAGCCTCCTCACCCCACCCGATCAAATGAAAATCGCCGGCCCCTGGATCGACGGCAAAGACCCAGCGGAGTGACTCGGCTAAGCGGCTGTTAGATCGGTCAGAGTGAAATCGTTGCCTTTGAAAAGTAGAGATTCGCCGGCGACCTTGGCGGTGGCGTAAGTAAGGCAGTCGCCAAAGTTAAGTTTCGCAGGATGTCGAGACTTCCCGTATTCGCTGAAGCCTCGAATCGCAACCGCCAGATGCGAAGGACCAAAAGGAATCACCTCGACCTGGAACGCATCCAGAAAGTCGTCGACCATCGGCTGCGCATCTGTTCGAAGCCGACTTGTAAGAACCATCGCAACTTCCAAAAGCGTCGGAGCGCCTACACTGCACGTGTTGTGCTCTATCTTGTTGAAAAACAACTCGCCGTCGGACTCTTTCAGCAGGACTGCGATGATCGCGGAGGAATCAAGAATCATTCTCAATAGCCATCCGGCCCGTATCCCAGAATCTCTTCGCGCTCTGCTTTAGTGAGTTCCTTGCCGCGAACGTCGTCGGGAATCTTGGGCCAGACCTCTTCCTCGAGAAACTTCTGCATGCGTTCCCCCTTGGTCAGCGTGCCTTTTCGAGCCAGCCGCTCCTTGCGCTCCGTTAGTGATTGCCGCACGGCCTCGGTCTTCGTCTCTCCGGCCATCTCAGCAACCTCGCGGGCGAGCAGCTCAACTTCCGCGTTTTTAATATTTAGGCCCATGGTAGAATTTTATCATATTCTACCATCGAGCTTGTTCTCATACCAAACCACGTTGTTTGAATCCTGACCAGCCACAAGCACATCGAGATCGCCGTCAACATCCATATCGAACAGTCGAATGTCGTACGCAGCCTGATCATCGTAGATCGAGTGCTTCGTAAACTTTCCGCGCCCATCGTTCTCATACCAGGCAACTTCGTAGCTGAGCTTCCCGCAAGTCACGCCATCGATATCGCCATCCCCATCGATATCGCCGATCGCCAAATCATGCGGACCATCGATCTCGGTGTCGATCTCATGCAACTCAAATCCAGGCCCCTCAAACCACAGAACTCCTTTGCCGTGGCCACGCGTCGCGAAAATATCCATCACTCCGTCGCCGTTTAGATCGGCCGGCAGCGTGTTCGTCGCCCCGACCTGATTCACCGCAATCGCCCTCTTCAACCAGGGCGTCGAGTGGTCAGCGGGCTGCTTCCACCAAGCAAACCAGTTCCCGCCGCCAATCACGGCGTCTTTACCCGCGGAGGCGATGTCAGCGACGCCGTCGCCGTCGAGATCACCAATACCGAGGTAGTGGCTCAGCCCCGGCGCATCCTGGTCGGCAAACACGTAGCGAATCCATTCCTCGGCCGAGCGAGGGTTTTCCGGAATCTTCCACCAGACCAGCGAGTTTGGATACCCGTCCTTGGGCTGTGCGCTATTCCCCGCTAGGTCGAGCCGCCCGTCGCCGTCGATGTCACCCTTGATCAGCCCGTGCGTGCCGTTCACTTCGCTATCGACCACGCGATATGTCCAACGGTCGTTGATCGGGTCATCCGGCCGCTCCAGCCAAAACACCGGCCCTGGAGAATACACGGCGCCGATATAGTCGGGGTCGCCGTCGTCATCCACATCCATCACCTCACTGTGGATCGTGTCGCGAACCCCCGGACGAAACGGAAATTTGCCGTCGATCACGACCTTCTTCCAATCAGGAGCGATGTACAGGTGCGTCTCGCCTGCGGCATCGGCGATCACATCGGGCAGCCCGTCGCCGGTGAAGTCTGCCGCCACCGCCGTCTGGCAGACGAAACCTTCAGCGATCTGATGCCGCGTCCAGCTTCTATCACTTTGGGCGTACGACAGCGAAGTAGTCACAATAAATACGAACAAAAGAAGTTGTCTCATAGCGAAGTACTGTAAAATTACCACGAACATGATGCGCGTATCTCTAGCTTTTGCGATGCTGCTCTTCGCGTCGACCTCGTCGGCGAATGAGAACGGCCTTCCTCTGGGCCACACCGGAGCGTTCGGCGAGCTGACGTGCGACAAAGCCGGATGCCATCGTAATGCCCCACTTATGGGATCGGCGGTGATGCGGATCGAGGTCGGCCCCTACGTCCCCGGCGCGACACAGCCAGTCAACGTCATCATCGAAAGCGCCTCCGCAACACGCTGGGGATACCAACTTACCGCTCGCCGCGCATCCGACCCACGGCTACCGGCCGGCACGCTCGAAGCACTGAATCAATTTTCTAGGGTCCGTTGCGCCGACGGCTCCGCAACGCCGTGCCGCGCCGACGAGCTCGAATACGCCACTCATACCAGCGCCGCGCCGATCGGCCGCGCCCGAGTATTCACGTTTACCGTCAACTGGACAGCCCCTACGGAAGACGTTGGCAACGTGCTGCTAACCGCCGCCGCGCTGGCGGCCGACAACGATAAAGGCACCAACAGCGACGTCACCGTTACGTCACTCGCGACATCGCTCTTCGCCCCCACCAACAGCCCATCACTGAACCGAGGCGGCACCGTCAGCGCCGCCTCGCTCGGGCGCGACGAGGTAGTCATCTCGCCCGAAAGCCTGATCACGCTCTTCGGCGTCAATCTCTCGGGCCCTGACTCTATCGTGACCGCCGGAATAGACGATCTCGACCGCGGATTCATCCCAACCGAACTCAACCGGCTAAGCCTTGAGTTTCGGCCGCCCGGTGGCCTCAGCCCAACTCTCGGCCGTATTTTGTTCGTCAGTCCAACCCAGGTGAACGCGCAGGCCTCCGACTTCCCGATCAGTCGAAGTTGAGCGATCGAAGTCACGCCAGTCATCAATCGCGGAAAGTCCAGCAACGAGGTCCGTGGAAACACAGTGCTGGTCCAGGTAGCCACCAAAGTCCCCGCGTTATTTACATTCGATAGCAGCGGTCGCAATGACGCGGCCGCGGTTCACGCCGACGGCCGCCCCGTCGCCGCGGTGGACAAAATCCCGTCGTCGTTTCCCGCGGCCCCTGGCGAAATTATTCTTCTCTTCGGAACAGGCTTCGGCGAAACTGAAACCCCGCTACGCCCGGGCGAACGTTCCACCGGCCTCAACCCGGTCGTCGGCCAAATTGTCGTCACGGTAGGCGGCATCCAACTCATGCCAAACGAAGTTTTTTACGCCGGCGCCGCTCCCAACTTCGTCGGCCTGACCCAGTTCAACGTCCGTATTCCACCCGGACTCCCGCCTGGCGACCACCTCGTAACCATTCGCTGCGGCAACTTCATCACCCAAACCGAAGTCTTCGTAACGGTCGGACCCTAGCAGTCCGTTGTTTTTGCCGCCAGCTGCTAGGCCCGAGCCGCGGCCGCCAGTCCGATTTTTTCAACTAAAGCTGGAAATCTCGGGTGCGCCTGCAATGCATCAAACGCCGGCTCACAGCGCACGTAAACAACACTCGGGTCGCGCTGTTCGCAAGCCATCTCCATCTCCCGCATTGCGTTTTCCGTATCGCCGAGACCCAGATAGATAATTGCCAAATTCAGCGGCGACACATGCCGCGAGATCCTCTGTTCGACCAGCCTGTCGAGTATCTCGCGCGTCCTGTCGGTTTCGCCAATCATGCCCAAGTACCGCCCCATCAAAATGTCACTGCGCAACGGGTTGTACTCCAGCTCGTCCATCCGCTTCAGAAGCTCGCCGGCTTCGTCAAACTGTCCTGTCTGCCCGTAAGCGACGCATAAATCAAAATATGCCGGGACGAAATCTGGATCAAGCTCGAGCGTCCGCCGACACTGCTCAATCGCTTCCTCAAAGCGCCGGGCAAAATGCAAAATCCGCCCTTTTGCCGTACTGATGATTAGTGACAGCGGGTCGAGCGCCTGCGCGATGCCAATCTGCTCAAGCGCCTCGTCGGGGCGACTCAATGTAGCTAGCAGCATCGCGTACTGATGGTGCGCCGTCGCGTAGCCCTCGTTAATCTCAAGTGCGCGCCGGTAATGCTCTTCAGCGCCCTCGAAATCCCAGTCGATGCGATAGACCACCATAGCCAGAGCAACGTGGGCTTCGGCGCAATCCGCGTCGAGACGTATCGCCTCGCGCGCGGCCTCTCGCGCCCGCTCCATGGTCCCTTCCACATCGCCCTCCGCGTAACCACGAGTGGCGAACAGCAGTCCGGCCTCCGCCTGGCCCGCGAACGCCAGCGCATAATTCGGGTCTTCTCGCGCCGCAGTCTTAAAACAGTCCAACGCCTTCCGCAAACTCTCCGACGCGCGCTGATTCAGATGGAAACGACCTTGCAGATAGCAGTTGTAAGCCTCCAGATTGGTAGTCGCCGGGCGGCCCTTTTTCTCCGTGCCCAGTCGGCCGGCCAACTCCAAGCGCATATGCGCCACCGTGGCGTTTGCAATTTCATCTTGAATCGCAAAAATGTCTTCCATCTCGCGATCAAATCGTTGCGACCAAAGGTGGTAGCCGTCCGCGACGTTGATGTGCTGCACAGTGATGCGCAACTTGTTGCCGGCCTTGCGGACGCTCCCCTCCAATACCGTCTGCACATCTAACTTTTGCCCAATATCACGAATATCGTAAGGCTGGCCCTTGAACTGGAATGACGAAGTCCGCGAGACGACGCGCAAGCCCTTCACACCCGACAACGCCGTAATCATTTCCTCGGTAATTCCGTCGCAGAAATACTCCTCGTCCTTCGCCGGACTCATATCGACGAACGGCAGCACCGCGATCGTCGGCTCCAACGTAATCGGTTGAATGGGACGAGTCTCTTGTCTACGAATACTCTCGTCCAGGCGCCGAACGGCTTCCAGCGCCTCATCCATCGACGCGAAACGATCCAGCGGATCTTTCGCCATCAGCCGGTCAAGTAATTCCTGCGCTCCACCAGGAACGCTGCCGTTGCTCTCCGCAAGCCGCGGCGCCGGAGTGTGCGCGATGTCGTAAAGCAAAACTGCTTCTTGCGGATCGCTGAACGGAAGCCGCCCGGTCAGCATCTCAAATACGACGACGCCGTAGGAGAACATGTCCGCCAGGTGATCAGCCTCTAGCCCCAAGGCCTGCTCGGGCGACATGTACGCCGCCGTCCCCGCCGTCTCGGCCCCACCCGAGCTGCTGCCCGCCATCAGCGCCACTCCAAAGTCGGTTAGCTTCAGCGAGCCGTCCTCGGTCAGCAGAATGTTCTCGCTCTTGACGTCGCGATGAACGATGCCGTGGTTGTGCGCGTGCGCCAGCGCGCGCCCAACTTGCATAACCCAGCGAAACGCCTTGTCGCCCGCCAGGCTGCCGCCATCCGTATAGATACTCTTGAGCTCTGAGCGCAGCGTTCCACCGGGCAGATACTCGAACGCCAAGAAGGGCTGCCCCTCAAATTCGTCAACCGAATAGATCGTGGCGATGTTGGGATGGTTGAGCCGCGAAATGGCGCGCGCTTCTTGCAAAAACGCATCCACTTGCGCGCCCGTACGGCCGTTCGCTCCAGACAGAAACTTCAGCGCTACGTCGCGGTCCAATCGCGAATCGCGAGCGCGGTACACCACACCCATACCGCCGGCGCCAAGCTGCGCGCCCACGACGTAAGAACCGATTGATTGACCCGACCGCGGCATCCGACGACCTCTCTATTATCAGACGGAACTAGTCTCGATTTGTTCCCGGCCAATTACCGGCCTGTTCTTATACTGGGTATTGCCGTCACCAAGCGAAACTTCTGATTCTTTCGACGTCATCGTGGTAGGCGCCGGCCCCACCGGACTAGCCTGCGCCATCGACGTGCAAAATGCCGGCTACAGCGTCGTCACCTTCGATAAAGGCTGCCTCGTAAACTCGCTTTACAACTACCCCACCAATCTCAATTTTTTTACCACGCCCGAGCTGCTCGAGATCGGCAATATCCCGATGACCGCGTCGCGCGACAAACCCACCCGTGGTGAGGGCCTCAAGTACTACCGCCGGGTGACAGGCCACTACAAGCTCGATGTGCGCCAGTACGAGGCTGTCGATTCCATTACCGGCGACGACGGCGCGTTTGAGATCGAAACCACCAAGCGCACCGGCGCGCGGCACCGCTACAGCGCCAGAAAACTCATCCTCGCCACTGGGTTCTATGACATACCGATCCGCATGAACGTGCCAGGTGAGGAGCTAGAAAAAGTTCGCCACTACTATCGCGAACCGCACCCCTTCTACGACTGCGATGTCGCCATCATCGGCGGGAAAAACTCCGCCGCGATCTGCGCATTGGAGTGCTACCGAGCCGGCGCCCGCGTGACCCTGATCCACCGCCAACCTGAGTTAAGCGAAAAGATCAAATACTGGATAAAGCCCGACATCTCGAACCGCATCAAGAACGGCGAAATCGAGGCGTACTTGAGTACCACCGTAGAGCGCATCAACGAAGAGTCGCTCGACCTCAACACCCCGGCCGGCCCCAAGCAAATCAAGAACGACTTCGTCCTGGCGATGACCGGCTACAAGCCAGACACCGAGTTTCTAGCCCAACTAGGCATCCTCTTCGACCCCAAAAGCCAGCGCCCCCGCACAAACCCAGACACGCTAGAAAGCGATCGCGCCGGGGTTTACCTAGCGGGAGTGATAGTAGCCGGCATGAACACCGGCGAAATCTTCATAGAAAACGGTCGCTTCCACGGAGGCCAAATCGCCGCCGACATCGCCGCTAAGCTCTCCTAGGACCCCGCGCCACCGATTCAACGATACGTTTCCGTACTACCGTTTCAGTGGCACGCGCGTAAGCAAGTGCGGTGGCGAAAGACCCTCATCGCCCGACGGAATTCGGCCCCGCTAAAAATAGAACTCTGCGGGGCGGGGAACCGCCTCTAAAACAACCCCCACCCCACTCGCGCTAAAATCACGCTATCTTGACTGGCCAGACCATCAGCCACTACAAGGTCCTCGAAAAGATCGGCGAAGGCGGCATGGGCCTCGTCTACAAAGCCGTCGACACCAAGCTCGATCGCGAAGTCGCCCTAAAATTCCTCCCCAACCGTCTGCTGGGTGATGAGGACGTTCGCAAGCGCTTCGAGCGCGAGGCGAAAGCCTCAGCGGCCCTGTCGCATGCGAACGTGTGCCACGTCTACGAGATCGACAAGGCCGAGGACAAAACCTTCATCTCAATGGAGCTTATCGAGGGCGAGTCGCTCTACAAGACCATCGAGCAAGGCCCGCTAAGGCTAGAACAAGTCCTAAACATCGCTCAACAAATCGCCGCCGGCCTCGAAGCCGCCCACAAGAAAGGCGTAGTCCATCGCGACATCAAGCCTGAGAACATCATCATCGGCGACGGCGGCCACGCAACCATCATGGACTTCGGCTTAGCCCAGCTAACCCAAGCCAGCCGCCTGACCAAAGCCAATCAGACCATGGGCACGGTCTTCTACATGTCCCCCGAACAGACTGAGGGCGCGGACACCGACCACCGCACCGACATCTGGTTGCTAGGCGTCGTGATCTACGAGATGGTCACCGGCCAACACCCGTTCAAGGGCGACTACGACAAGGCGGTCATGTACTCGATCCTCAACGAGGAATCCGAGCCGATGACCGCGTTGCGTACCGCCGTGCCGATGGAGCTCGAGCGTATCACCGGTAAATGCCTCGCCAAGGATGCCGCGGCGCGGTACCAGCACGCGGACGAATTGCTGGTTGATCTCAAGGCTCTTGGGCGAGGCCTGGAGAGCGGCCATTCGAAGACAAGAGCCGTGCCCTTCGCCAGCGCCACGATTCCGCCCGCCTCGATTCTGGATACGTCCATTCCTGCGGCGGAACCCCGGCCCGGTGCCGCGCCTAAGCGAATGGCTGAGCCAAGCCGAGAGCTTATTGCCTGGGCGATCACCGCTGCCCTTGCGATCGCGCTGGCCGCATTAAGTTCCATTCACTTCACTGAAACTCTAGAGCCTCAATCGACTCGGAAGTTCACGATATCCACGCCGGGCTTCGGAGGCGCCGAGGGGAGGCCGGCGATTTCCCCTGACGGCCGGTACATCGCCTATGCGTCGGGCGCAACGCAGAGCGATCTTTATCTCCATGACCTTGCGGAGGGTAACAACCATACGTTGCCAAACACGATTGGAGGAAGGAGGCCTTTCTGGTCGCCCGACAGCAAATCGTTGGGGTTCATTCAGGAAACTAAGATCAGACCGTAATTATCTACTTGACGCAAGGCTAGATGGGGTGATAGTCTTGCGAACATGTCATTCTTTGACTGGCTGTCCTATTGGAAGTTGGCGATTGAAAAGTCTGTTGAATCTACTTGGTCAATTGCAGCGGACAAGCCTTTGCTTGCTTTCGTCTTTGTCGCAATTATTTATGTTGCCACAGCATTTCGGGAGGGAGGCATGAAAGAACTAAAACGAACTTCCCTGGATGCTTGGAAGAGAACTGGAAAGTACATTCTCTTAGCGGCGGCGGCAGTCTTTGTATGGGTGTTATTTCTTGTAACTCCAGCCAGGATCAGCACCGAAGAGAAAAAGCAAAACTCCATGTTGATGTCTGATCTATCCACGTTGAGGGGGGATCTAGTAAACGCCAATACTGAGATTGATCGCTTGAGGGCACTTACGCCCCCGGTTGTGAAGATAGAGTCCAAGTCCAGAGTTGATTTTGATGAAGAGGTAGGACGATTTAGGCTAGAAGTGTTCAATTCTGGACTTGTTGACTTGAAAGATATAAGAATTAGAACACACTGTATCATTGCAAGCTACGCTGATGGACTTGTGCTAAAACTTCCAAATAGTATAAGCCTCAAAGAGTATCTAATCTCTAGCCTTCCTAGTGAGAAACGGGAGTCGTTTACTGTCGATTGCAGTAATGTATTACGCCAGATGAATACCGTGATTACTGATCCAAGCGGACCAGGAGGGACAAGGGTAATGCGAGTTGTCCTCCAATACTCCAGGGTTGTGGACGGAGCCAATTTCTGGATGCAGAGATTCTACTTAATAAGTGAGCCTGGAACAACTTTGTTTGATGAGCGGATGTGGGGTCTAAACATCAAAGGATCAATTCCAATGGATGCTATACGACGACGCTTCGGCGGTGAAGATCAAAAATCTGGGCGACCCTAGAGTGTGTTATGCAACCAAGTCATCATACTTCAGAGATTCAGATCCAATCAACCGCAGCAGTGTATCCCGGAACAGATATGGGTTATCACGATTGTCAAACCGGAACTCAAACTCGTCTAGGTACGCTGGAAGGTGCTTGGTGCTGACTTGATGGTAAGCGCCTACAATCGACCGCTTGAAGAGCGAGAAGGCCCCTTCAATGGACCTTGTTGCATGGATCATCCCGAAGGGTGTCTTATCATTGGTTTTTTCAACGCTGGGGGTAGTCTAAATGCCACATAAGTTCACCGCAGCGCGCCGGCACAAGTTTGATAAGGTGCAGTACCGGGTGATCAACTGGGCGGAATATAACGAGAGCTTGCGCCAACGGGGTGACCTGACGATTTGGGTCAGTGAGGAGGCTCAAAGTGTGTGGAGCGCGCCGCGCCGCACGTCACGGGGTGGTCAGCGCAGATACTCGGATTTGGCGATCGAGACATGCCTGATGCTGCGCACGGCATACCATCTTGGACTGCGTCAGACACAGGGGCTTATGGGTTCGAAATTGTCCCGAGCTCAGTTGGGGGATAAAGGGCCGGCGGTTCTCAAGCTTGGTTCTCTGGGAGAATCGAGCAAATCTTTAACCACAAAGGAGAACCGCCGTGAAGAAACCGTATCACATTCTTGATTCCGCCAAGCAGCAGCGGCTGAGGCCCGAGGAGCTCACGCGTCTGCTCAGCCAAAACGCGCAGCTCATGCTGCCCCTCGTCGAACTCATCGAACAATGCCAGGGAGCCGTCGACGAGGTCATCGACGTCACCGGCCGCGCCGCCATCCAAGCCGTGCTCGAACTCTCTGCCCAGCAGGTCACCGGAGGCGAACTCGCCCAACCCGGCAAGAAGCGCGACGGCGACGTGCTGCGCTGGGGACGGCAATCGGGCCGCGTGAATCTAAGCGATCGCAAGCTGCGGGTGGCCAAGCCGCGCTTGCGCAAACGCTCCGGCGGCGAGGTCAAAGTGCCCGCCTACGAATCCCTGCAAGACGACGAGCGGCTAGGCTCGCGCATGCTGGATATCTTGATGAAAGGCGTCTCGACGCGTCAGTATGCGGGAGTAATCGGCGAAATGGCCGACACCGTCGGCGTGTCTAAATCGGCGATAAGTCGCGACACCATCGAGGCTGCGGAAAAGAAAATCGACGAACTATTCGCGCGCCGTTTCGATGACGTGGACTTGCTGGTGATCTACGTGGACGGCCTGATTTTCTCGGGACACACGGTTTTAGCGGCCGTGGGGGTGGACGCGGAAGGGAACAAGCACGTACTGGGCTTGCAACACGCGGCGACGGAGAACGCGGCGGCGGCCGAGGACCTGTTGACAGGCTTGGTCGAGCGTGGAGTCTCGCCCGCGAAAAAGAGGCTTTTTGTACTCGATGGATCGAAGGCTTTACGCGCGGCAGTGCACAAAATCTTTGGTGACGCCCCGGTGCAGCGTTGTCGCGCCCACAAGCTGCGCAACGTTCTCGACAGGCTGCCGAAGGCCGAACAGGATCAGGCCAAAGCGGCAATCCGCGCGGCCTGGCGGCTCGAAGCCAAGGACGGTCAAGCGCGGCTCAAGAAGCTGGCCGAATGGTACGCGGGCGACTGGCCCGAGGCGGCGGCGAGTTTGCGCGAGGGTCTCGAGGAGTGTTTCACGATCAATCGCCTGGGATTGCCGCCGTCGTTGCATCGTTGTCTGGCGACGACCAACATCGTCGAGAGTCCGAACGCCGGCGTGCGGCGGAGGACACGTCGCGTGACGCGCTGGAAGGATGCTTCGATGGTGCGCCGTTGGGCGGCGGCGGCATTCCTGGATACCGAGAAAAACTTCCGCAAGATCATGGGCTATAAGGATCTCTGGATGCTCGAAGCCGTCCTCAATCCAACCGACTCCGCCGAACCGAAAGTCGCCTAGTACAATGCCCCTCTACACCGCCGCTCCTCAACCCTCAACTACGACTGGGACTAGCTCATGGGTTCCATCGGCACGCTCATGGGGTTGGATATACGGGTACCGGATTACTCCACGCTGTCGCGTCGCGCAAACGGGGTGAGCATCGCTCAGGTGATGAGGCAAGCAGGATCTGTGCCTATCCATCTGCTGGTCGACAGTACTGGCCTCAAGATCTTCGGCGAGGGCGAATGGCTAGCGCAGAAGCATAACACCAAGGGAATACGCCGCCGCTGGCGCAAGCTCCACCTCGGACTGGACCTCGCCAGCGGGGCGATTGTTTGCGCCGCTCTGACTCACGATAACGTTGGAGACAGCACAGCCTTACCCAGCCTCCTGGATCAGCTGGATGCCCCGGTCACGGGCTTTCTGGCTGACGGCGCCTACGATGGAGCGTCCACACGAAATCTGCTGAGGCAGCGGTATGGGGAGACCCTGGATGTGGTCATACCGCCGCCAAAGGACGCAGTGATCCGCCTGCAATCGGCGCGTGATGCGACCGTTCGGGATCGCCATATTGCCCAAATCCGCAGCAACGGCCGCATGGCCTGGCAGACGGCAACAGGGTACAACCAGCGCAGCCGAATAGAAACGCAGATGGGCCGTTGGAAGAGCGTCATCGGCCCCAAACTCAAATTCCGCAGCTTCTCCAGGCAGATCACGGAGATCCAACTCGGCCGAAAAGTCCTGAACACAATGACCGCGCTCGGACGGCCTGTGTTCGAACGCATCGCCTGACACTACCGCTTGGGGAAAGGGGGAATTCCGTTTCCATCCCTATCCGTGCAACAAGGCTCACTATCATACGGTCACGGCGGCGCTCGTACTCTCGCCGCGGCGCATCGCGCCGTCGCAATTGCGGCTCGTGGAGATAACCTACCTTGCGCTTCGTATCTGGCTCAAGCAGCAGCGGGCCGACGCCGACCAATAGCCGAAGCCGATGAGGACGCGAAACGTGAGAGGAATCATGACGAGGACTGTCCGCCTATTACCGCTGCTGTTTTTGACTTTCGCAATGCCTCTTCAGGCCCAGGAACAAGAATCAGACGACCATATTCAACTCGGCGGCATTGAACTGACGCTTGGAATGCTGCAGGAAGAGGCACTACAGAAGCTCTCTAGCGTTTATGACTTGAACTACAGAGATCCGAGTGCGGGCTGGTTCGTACAGCGAAGAGGTGGACCACCATTCGAGATAGTCGGCATTGTCGGCTTCACGAACAATAGACTCACCTTCGCTAACGCTTTGTGGGGACCTAATAATCAGACTGCTCAAGACTTGGCGACAACACTCAGCGATGCGGTCCGATCCGTTGCCCCATCGGTACGTATGTGCGCCGTTTCCGTCGAGCCGCTCTCTGGAGGCACTGAGACAACAATTCGATGCGGTCGGCATGAGATTCAAATGTTGGCTTTTACTGACTCGAACCGCGCCGTTTCGGTCAACGTAACCCTGCGATGACACGGGTCACTGCCACACCTCCCCTGTGACGAGATGATTGGATGAGCGAAACACGCAAGCCGCAGACGACCACCTCTGCAACAACAGGCATCGAGGGATGGAAGGTGTTCTTGGAGACCACGCCTCCGAACACTCCACTGAAGATTCAAGGTTTCTTTCCGTTCAACCTGACCACTCACAAGTGCTTGCTGTAGAATGAGTTACCGTGTCTTAATTGCCGACGCCCTCGTCCATCAGGCGGCGGCATTGCAAGCAGGAAGTGTTATGTCGGATCCGCCTATGGCGAACAGGTCATCTGGTCCCGATGGTGCAGCTACATTGCTAGCGGACACGGCGGCAATGCCGAGTTGCGTGCTTTGGCCAGCGATACTAGCCTGGGATATTGCCGAAAATCTTTCAGGTCTGCCCTGCTTGAATACAGGGCGAGCCGAACAGCAGACGATATCATCATCGGGAGCGAAAGCTTCTGGAAGCGCATCCTGTTAACACGCGTGAGCAGGGACTGAATCGGAACTGACCATGGGCATCAATCTCGTCATCGCCGTCACGGACGGAGACTGGTTCGAGATGCTGCGACGGCAGTCGGATCTGGGCGAGGTCAATTTCTGGGCACCCTCGGCGGCGAACTTCCGTGCCCTCCAGCCGGGTGAACTGTTCCTATTCAAGCTCCACGCACCGCGCAACGTGATCGTAGGTGGCGGCATTTTCGCCTATGCCAATGCGCTGCCGTGTTCGCTGGCCTGGGAAGCATTCGGTGCGGCAAATGGCGCGCGGTCGTCTCAGGAAATGCGAGCGCGTATCGCCAAGTATCGCCGGTCGGACCCGGATGATCGGAGCGACTTTCCCATCGGCTGTCGTATCTTGACCCAGCCATTCTTTCTCGATGAACCCGATTGGATCCCCGTGCCGACGAACTGGTCCTCGAACATCGTCTCGTTCAAGACTTACAGCACGGGCGCCGCCGAAGGGCTAGCCCTGTGGGAGGCGGTCAACGACCGCCTGAGCCAACGTCCATTCCCCGGCATTGCAGAAAAGCAGACGCGGTTCGGCGAGCCGCATCTTATTCGCCCGCGTCTGGGGCAGGGCGCCTTCCGCGTGCTGGTGACCGACATTTACGGGCGGCGTTGCGCCGTGACGCGGGAACGGACCTTGCCGGCGCTGGAGGCGGCCCACATCCGGCCCTTTGGTGACGGCGGTGCCCACGAGGCGCGGAACGGACTGCTGTTGCGGCGCGACATCCACAGCTTGTTCGACTCCGGCTATGTGACGGTCACCCCTGATCTCGATTTCGAGGTCAGCCTCCGGATCAAGGCGGAGTTTGAAAACGGCCGGCATTACTATGCCCTTCACGGTCAGCGGATCAACGTGCCACAAGACGCCTCGCAGCGCCCCGATCCCGAGGCCCTGACCTGGCACAATGAGCATTGTTTCAGAGGATGAGGGATGTCTCCATGAGCGACATTGACCGGGACGCACTGATTCGGATGACGGCTTTCGAGCATGTTCGAATGCTGGGCGAGGTGCATGGCCATTTGACCGCCGACGAATTGAAGCCGGGTTTTGTTTTCGAAGGCGAGCGCATCCCCCTCGTCAATCCCCAGCGGGACCTTGTTGCATGGATCATCCCGAAGGATGTCTTATCATTGGTTTTTCAACGCTGGGGGTAGTCCAAATGCCACATAAGTTCAACGCAGCGCGCCGGCACAAGTTTGATAAGGTGCAGTACCGGGTGATCAACTGGGCGGAATATAACGAGAGCTTGCGCCAACGGGGTGACCTGACGATTTGGGTCAGTGAGGAGGCTCAAAGTGTGTGGAGCGCGCCGCGCCGCACGTCACGGGGTGGTCAGCGCAGATACTCGGATTTGGCGATCGAGACATGCCTGATGCTGCGCACGGCATACCATCTTGGACTGCGTCAGACACAGGGGCTTATGGGTTCCATCGGCACGCTCATGGGGTTGGATATACGGGTACCGGATTACTCCACGCTGTCGCGTCGCGCAAACGGGGTGAGCATCGCTCAGGTGATGAGGCAAGCAGGATCTGTGCCTATCCATCTGGTGGTCGACAGTACTGGCCTCAAGATCTTCGGCGAGGGCGAATGGCTAGCGCAGAAGCATAACACCAAGGGAATACGCCGCCGCTGGCGCAAGCTCCACCTCGGACTGGACCTCGCCAGCGGGGCGATTGTTTGCGCCGCTCTGACTCACGATAACGTTGGAGACAGCACAGCCTTACCCAGCCTCCTGGATCAGCTGGATGCCCCGGTCACGGGCTTTCTGGCTGACGGCGCCTACGATGGAGCGTCCACACGAAATCTGCTGAGGCAGCGGTATGGGGAGACCCTGGATGTGGTCATACCGCCGCCAAAGGACGCAGTGATCCGCCTGCAATCGGCGCGTGATGCGACCGTTCGGGATCGCCATATTGCCCAAATCCGCAGCAACGGCCGCATGGCCTGGCAGACGGCAACAGGGTACAACCAGCGCAGCCGAATAGAAACGCAGATGGGCCGTTGGAAGAGCGTCATCGGCCCCAAACTCAAATCCCGCAGCTTCTCCAGGCAGATCACGGAGATCCAACTCGGCCGAAAAGTCCTGAACACAATGACCGCGCTCGGACGGCCTGTGTTCGAACGCATCGCCTGACACTACCGCTTGGGGAAAGGGGGAATTCCGTTTCCATCCCTATCCGTGCAACAAGGCTGAGCAGCGCGGCCTGCGCGCGGATCGCTCGCTCAAGAAGCTCCAAGCGCGAGCGGACACTTGTTCCGACACCGAGTTTGCCGAGCAACTCGACGCTCAGCGCAACGAACTGCAACGCGTCTGCAAAGACCTCGCGATCTGCTGGCGCACGCGGTAGACAACGCCCCGACCCGAGGCGTTGTCGGCTCCTCCGGCCCACGTCCGAAGACGGCCGTGGGGTCTCGCCTGGGATGGCTGCAAAGGGGGATTGGGGTGCCGCCCCTTCCCCCTTATGCAATCCCCCTCACCCCGCCCTACGAAGCCACAAATAGCTGTAGCCGCCGACCTCAACTCACGCTATAATCCCCCTCAACCCGCAGCTGCTTCGCCTCTCTCCTTCAGGCTCATCTTTCAATTGGAAAAGAGGCGCACGGCAGCAGGGGCAGTCGAGTTCGAACACGGCCATGCCTTTAATCCTACGCCTAAACTGTGGCGCTTCCCAAGTTTTCAAACTACAAGACGACCAAAAGGTCCTTTGCTTCGACCTGCTTGCCAGGTTCAACAAGCACCTCGGTCACTTTTCCGTCTCGCGGCGCATAAATCGTGCTTTGCATCTTCATCGCTTCTAACGTAAGCACCTTGTCGTTGCGTTTGATGTCGTCGCCAACCGCCACGAATAGTCCGGTGATCAATCCCGGCGTTGGGGCTCCAACGTGACTGTCGTTGCCGCTGTCGGCCTTTCGCGCCGCCGCCTCGTCGGCTTTCAGTGAGTTGTCACGAATGCGGACCTGCCGCGCTTGCCCGTTCAACTCGAAGAACACCGTTCTTGTAGCGTCGGGGTGCGGGTCGCCGTATGTCAGGAATTTGACGATCAAAGTTTTGCCCGGCTCGATATCGAAGGCGCATTCCTCGCCTTGCTGAAGACCGTAAAAAAACACCGGCGTTGGCAGAACAGCGACGTCGGCGTACTTGCGTCTGGTCTCCGCGAATTTCTTGAAAACTTCCGGGTACAGCAGATAACTGAGCACCTCGTTGTGGCTGACATGCCGACCGATTTTCTTCTCCAGCGCAGCAGTTGCAGCCTTGAAATCAACCGCGGGCAGTTTCGCACCCGCGCGCCCTCGAATCGGAGCCTCGTTCCTCAACAGAATTTTTTGGATTTTCTTCGGCCAGCCCCCAGGAGGTTTGCCCAGTGAGCCCCTCATCATGTCGACGACCGAGTCAGGGAAATCCACCGAGTGACCGACGGGCAGTTTTCGCACGTCATCACACGTCATGCCTTTTACCAACAGGTAAAGTGACATGTCGCCGACCACTTTGCTCGATGGCGTCACCTTAACGATGTCGCCGAAAAGCTGGTTCACGTCGGCGTACATCTCCTCAACATCGCGCCAGCGGTGGGCCAGCCCCATCGCGGACGCCTGCTGCTGCAAATTGGTGAATTGTCCACCGGGAATCTCGTGCTTGTAGAGACGGGCACTTCCCGATCGTGGCGCGTTGTCAAACGGCATATAAAAGCTGCGCACCGTTTCCCAATAGAGCGAGCAATCTCCCAGCGCAGTGTCATCGAGCTCGGTGTCGCGCTTCGTGTTTTTCAACGATCCGACGATGGAGTTCAGATTGGGTTGGCTGGTCGAACCAGAGAGCGCGGCATTGGCGGCGTCAACGATATCGACGCCGGCGTCGGCGGCTTTTAGCAATGTGGATGCGTTGAGACCACTCGAATCGTGCGTGTGGAAGTGCACCGGAAGGCCGGTCTCTTGCTTGAGAGCCTTTACGAGTTGAGTCGCCGCATAGGGCCGACATAGGCCGGCCATATCCTTGATGCTCAAAATGTGTGCACCCATTGCCTGCATTTTTTGAGCAAGTTCAACGTAATAGTTCAAGCTGTACTTTGGGCGTGTCGGGTCGAGAATGTCGCCCGTGTAGCAGATCGCCGGCTCGCAGATCGATCCCGTCTTGAGAACAGCGTCGATCGCAACTTTCATGTTGCTGACGTCGTTCAGCGAATCGAAGATGCGAAAGATATCGATACCCTGACGCGATGCTTCGAGCGTGAACTCGCGCACCACGTTATCGGGGTAGCTGGTGTAGCCCACCGCGTTTGAAGCACGCAGCAACATCTGGAAGCAAATGTTGGGAACCGCGTTACGTAGCAGCCGGAGCCGTTCCCACGGATCTTCGTAGAGGAACCGCAAGCAGCAGTCAAACGTCGCGCCACCCCACATTTCAAGGCTGAACAGGTTTGGTAGTCGCTGCGACACTGCCTCGGCGGTTCCGAGCAAATCGTAGGTCCTGACGCGTGTAGCCAACAGCGACTGGTGGGCGTCACGAAACGTCGTGTCGGTAACTAACAGCCGCTTTTGCTTGAGAACCCACTCGGCGAATTTCTCAGGGCCTAACTGCTGTAAAAGTTGGCGAGTCCCCGGGTCCGATTCGCGACCGTGTTCATAAGGAACGAACGCAGGCGTCTCGAACGTAGCGGGCCGCGGCTTGCCGCTTACCGTCGGGTTGCCATTGACGATGACATCGCCGACATACGAAAGAATACGGTTGGCGCGATCGCGCCGCGGCGTGTAGTGGAATAATTTGGGCGTCTCGTCTAAGAACCGGGTGGTGATATTACCGGCGCGAAAATCCTTGTTGTTGACGACGTTCTCAAGGAACTGAATGTTCGTCTTTACGCCACGAATTCGAAATTCACGTAGCGCTCGGTCAGCGCGGTCACAGGCACCCTCCAGAGTCGAATTCCACGCCGTGAGCTTCACCAGCAGCGAGTCGTACGACGGGCTGAGAACGGCTCCCGCGTAGGCGCTTGCTCCGTCCAGGCGGATTCCGAAACCGGCCGGGGAGCGGTATGTCTCGATGCGGCCGTAGTCGGGCGAAAAATTGTCTTCGGGATCTTCAGTCGTGATGCGGCACTGCACCGCGAAACCCCGAGTCTCGATCTTATCCTGGGGCGGCATCGCGATGGGCTTTTCGTGAAGCCGGTGGCCCTGCGCGACTAAAATTTGAGCGCGTACCAGATCGATGCCGGTCACCATTTCCGTCACAGTGTGCTCGACCTGGATTCGCGGGTTGACCTCGATGAAAAACCATTCTTCGGTATCGGCGTCAACCAAGAACTCTACAGTCCCGGCATTCACATAACCGACTGATTTCGCTAGAGAGACCGCCGCGCCACAAAGCTCGTTACGCAGCCTACTTGAGATGTTCCCGGCCGGGGCAATTTCTACGACTTTTTGATGCCGCCGCTGTACGGAGCAGTCGCGCTCGTAAAGATGCACGATCGAGCCGTGGCTATCCCCAAGAATCTGCACTTCGATGTGTCGCGCTTTAGCGACGAATCGCTCAATAAATACGGCGCCGTTTCCGAACGCCAGTCGCGCTTCTCGCTGCGCCTCTTCCAGCTTCCTCTTCAACTCGCGAGCCGATTGGACCACCCGCATGCCCCGTCCGCCGCCGCCGAACGCGGCTTTGATCATCAGCGGATAGCCGACCTGCTTGGCTGCTTCGAGTGCCTCGGCTGGGTCTTCAACAGCCTCGTCGATTCCCGGTACGATCGACACTCCCGCCTTTTGCGCTAAGCGTCTGGCCGCCGTTTTGTCGCCCAATTGGTCGAGCAGTTCCGGCCGCGGACCGATAAACGTGATGCCCGCCGCGGCACAGGCTCGCGCGAACGCCGGGTTCTCTGACAAAAAACCGTACCCAGGATGGATCGCGTCGATCTCGCGTTCCTTCGCAAGGGCCACGATGCCGTCGATGTCGAGATACGCCGCGACGGGGCTCCTGTCGCCACCTACCTCGTAGGCCTCGTCAGCCTTGAAGCGGTGCAAGCTGAGGCGGTCTTCGTGCGAATAGATGGTCGCCGTGCGCAGCCCTACTTCGGTAGCGGCTCGCATGACGCGAATCGCGATTTCGCCGCGGTTAGCGGCCAATAACTTTTTCATGGTGGGACTTCTAGGTTACCAGCGGCTCGCTGGGCTGCGGTCGTCGTGCCCGGCTCCTATACGCGCACCAGTTTCCCCAAAATCACCGGCCGCGAGGCTCCCGTTGCGGACGGCAAATTTGACGTCCGATCGTGGAACGATTCGTGTGCCAATACCGCAAAAGCGATGGCTTCTTTGGCGTCGCTATCAATGCCAAAGGCGTTTGACGAAAGCACTTCAGTGGTGGGCAGCGCTTCAGCGATTCGACGAATGATTTCGGGATTGCGCCATCCGCCGCCGGAGATGATCAATTGGTCGATCGGCATTTTTGGCCGCACGAAACGATCGATGCCCACCTGGATGGAACGCGCCGTGAGCGCCGTGGCGGTGGCCACCAGAGAATCCGGCTGAATTCCTCGGGAAAGCAGATTGGCCACGAAATCCACGCCGTATTGCTCGCGTCCCGCGCTCTTTGGGGCCGCTGCTCGGTAGTACGGTGCTGCCAGTAACTCGGCTAGCAGGTCTTCGTCGACGCTGCCTCGGCGAGCCATGCGGCCGTCCCGGTCGAAGCGCAGCAGGCCTCGGGAGAATTGCGCCACCAGCGCGTCGATCACCATGTTGCCCGGACCGGTATCGAATGCGATCACCACGCCACTATCGGCACCCGCCGGAATCGCGGTCAAGTTTGCGATGCCGCCGATGTTTAGCGCCACGCGGTTGAGTTCGGCGTCACGATAGAGCAGGTAATCGACGTAGGGCACGAGCGGCGCCCCTTGGCCTCCGGCGGCCATATCCGCGGGGCGAAAATCGGCAACGACGGCGGTCCGAGTTTGTTCGGCTATCAAAGCGGGCTCGCCAATTTGCAGCGTGCTCGCTACTTGGAACCCGCAGACATCGCTGCTGACCGCCTGGTGATAGATGGTTTGACCGTGCGACCCGACAAGTTCGAGTTGCTCTAGCGGAATCCCTTCGTGACGGCAGGTTTCGACGACGGCTTCGCCAAAAAGTTTCCCAAGTAAGAAGTTGAGCTGGCTGAGCCGTCCGGTTTGCGCTTCGGCGTTTGATATTCCGAGCACGGCCTGGGCTACTCCGCGCGGGTACGGAACTGACCGAAAGGCGACCGGCTTTACTTCTTGTGAAAAACCCTCGCCGGATATTTCGACCAGGGCGACATCAATTCCATCGAGCGACGTGCCGCTCATGATTCCAGCTACGAGCACGTATTCGAGTTTAGTGTGTTGCCGGCGCTAGACGTCTTCGTGGGACTGGAAGCGATGATCCAGCGCCAGTTTGTAGCGCGCCGCCGTGCTGTCGGAGAAGTCCTCCATCTCGCCCTTGCTGAGTGGTTTGAAGGCACGCGCCGTGGCTGGGTTGGCGTGCAGGAACTCGTGCTTCGGCACGCCCATGGTGCACACCGAAACCGGTAAGGATAGGGAGTACCGCAGAAGTTGCGCGGGAGTTGATTTCGCGCTGATGATGTCGTCTTGACCGAAGACCTTCATGGCGATAATGCCAAGGCCCTTCTTGACGGCGGCAGGCAGGGCGACCTTCTCAAAGCTTGTCGTCATTGCCGGGTTGACAACCATTTTTCCCGGTCCACTCTGCATTCCTTGCAGTGCGCCGTTTAGCGCCATCTGCGTGCAGTCGACGTCGTAGCGCCGCAGGGCCTCAGCGAGTGTCGTGGGGTCAGTGTGCGACGTGATGCCGATGAAGCAAGCGGGCCATCTTTTGATCGCGCACTTTGTAGAGCGCCTCCATGACTTTTTCTTTTTCGATTTTGGCCAAATCTTCAGGTCCCAAAAGGCTGTGAATATGGAGCAAGTCCATCTGGTCGAGGCCCAAGCGCTCGAGGCTTTCGTCGGCGACCTTAAAGATGTCGTCCGCCGTACGTGCCTCGGTCTTGGTGGCTATGAAGAGGCCGTCGCGGCGCCCCTTGATCGCCTCACCAACCCAACGTTCGCTATTACCACCGCCGTAGGCGTGCGCGGTATCGATATAGTTGATGCCGCTATCCATGGCCATGTGAAGCGCCTCGACTCCCTTGTCGCGGGTCTTGTAAAGTGCCAGCCGGCTTCCACAGCCCATCGCGAGGATCGAAGTTTGGAATCCGGTTTTGCCCAAAGCCCGTTTCGGAAGACTATTTTCCTTTGCCTGTGCGGCGACGGCGACCGCGGCGGTGCCAATGAATTCACGACGAGTGACGGATAGACGGCTCATGATCGAATCCTCCTAGGACTGCACACTTACCTTGCCACAAACGGATGTAGCTTGCAATTCCGCGGAATGCTTCCAGGTGAAGTGTAGGGGCCTGGAACACACGAGCCGCCCTAACGAAGAACGCAAATTGCGATCCTGCGCCTTGCGTGAGCCTGGTGAATCGAGCGATCGGCGGAACCGATTTGGTCGTACGATTGTTAAACTGCTGAACTCGGTGTTGAAAAAGTCTTTTATTTTACTTTTTGTGTCGACTGTTTTCGCCGTATTAGCATTCGCGCAGGACGACCAGGGTTGGCAGGAACTTCGCGACGAGGCAAGCAGCTACGTCGATGAGTACGATCGCGAGTCCGCGCAAGACGCCTACGAACGCGCCCTCGAAGCCGCCCGCGAGCAGGGCGCCGACTTCGACTCTCAATTCGAGCTGCAAGTAAGCTTGGCCAAAACTCTGCTCGAACTCGGTGAGTATGAGCAAGCCGCCGAAAAACTCCACGAAACGCTTGCGGCGGTCGAGGGTACCGAAGATACTCAAATCGCAGACTGCCTCAGTCTGCTCGCCGAAGCCGCCCTTGGCCGTGACGATTCCGGGCAGGCGGAGGCTTATCTGACGCGGGCACTTGCGATCCGGCGACAGAGGCTTGGCGACTTCCATGCCGATGTCGTCGAGACGTATCTATCGTTGGGGGATCTTTATCTTTGGCTTGGTCGTTTCGATGAGGGGTCGGACGCGTTTGATCGCGTTGCGTCAACGCACCGAACTCTCAAACAGGCAATTCGCCGAAACGCCGCTGAGCCGTATCGGCCTTAAGCAGACGCTGTTGGCGGCCGTCGGCGTGGTGCTGCTCATCGCCGGCTTCTATCTTTGGGGCGCGCAAGTGGTCGGGATCGGGTTGGCCGCGATGGTGCCGGTCTCGTGAGAGGAGCGGCTGGAAAAGTCGGTAATGCCATGGGTCGCCGACGACGAAGACCTTTGCCTCGATGTTGACAAGCGCAAAGCGGTCGACGCGATTGCGCAGCGGCTGATCGAAGCGCTTCCCGCGCGACGCTACAACTACGTAGTCTTGATCGCAAAGGGACCGGTCAACGCGCTTACCATGCCGGGCGGGCGGATCGTAATTTGCGACGGACTATTGAAATTGACCGAAACCCCCGAACAACTGGCCGGAGTGTTGGCGCACGAGATTCAGCACGCGCACTTCCGCCACACGACGCGTTCGATGTTCCGAAACATGACCATGCAGGCATTGGTCGCGGCGGTTTCGGGGCATTCGAGAGCATGGCGCAATTGGGTGTGTTGGCGCATCAGCGCTCAGAAGAGGACGAAGCCGACCGCGAGGGGGTCTTGTTGATGGCGGCGGCAAAAATCGATCCCATTGGCATGGTCGAGATCTTCGACAAATTCGGGGATGTGCTGCCCGGTAGCTCCTACAGCATGCTCTTGACGCATCCGACGACCGAGTCGAGAATTGAGCGCTTGCGCGAACAGATCGCTGAGCTGGAAACTTCGACCGAACCGATTAAGTTGGCCACCCCTTGGGAGACGGTGGCCCAACCATGCCGCGTCAAAACTAGGTAGGAATGGTCGAGAATGCAAATCCTTGCCCAGACCCTAAGCTACGTCCACAAACTCAACTTCGTGGCCGCGCCGGATCTGCGAGTGCTTTTGGAATTCCTTGCGCGCCTCGGGGAAATCTGCGCGGTAGTGGCCGCCCCGGCTCTCTTCTCGGGCGATCGCACAGCGGGTGATTAGCCGAATGACTTGGTACAAGTTGTCGGTTTCGAACCCGTGGCGGCTATTGCGCGCCAGACCTTTTTCAAATGTCGGTGAGATTCGGTTGAGCTCGTTTAACCCAGCTCGCAGACCGTCGCCCGATCGCTCGATCCCGGCGTGTCGCCAGGCTAAGCGGCGCAGGTCGGAGACGGCGTTTGCCGGCAGCGGGCTTGACGGACGCCTAACGCCCAGCTCTCGATGGCGTAGCTTGTCGCCGGCATGTTGCCTCATTGTTTCGCCTGCTCGAGCCCCGAACACAAGGCCCTCAAGCAGGGAATTACTCGCCAGCCGGTTTGCGCCGTGCACTCCGTTGCAAGCTGTCTCCCCAGCGGCATACAGGCCGGAGATCGTCGTCGCGCCGTCGCAGTCGCTCTTGACGCCGCCCATCGCGTAGTGTGCCGCCGGATGCACGGGCACCGGCTGCAACTCGAGATCGACGCCGTAGTGCTTGCAAGTCTCGTAGATTCGCGGGAAGCGCTTAGAAACGAACGCGGGTTCGAGATGAGTGAGGTCGAGGTAGACAGGGCCCTTGCGGACGCGGTGGATCTCGCTTACGATTGCACGCGAGACGATGTCGCGCGGCGCCAATTCTTCCTGGTCGTGGTAGCGCGACATGAAGCGTTCCATGTCGGCATTGCGCAAAACGGCCCCCTCCCCGCGTAGTGCCTCCGACAGCAGAAATCGTGGCGCGCCCTCGAGGAATAGCGCGGTCGGATGGAACTGCACCATTTCGATGTCGGAGATCATGGCGCCGGCTCGATAGGCCATTGCCACCCCATCGCCGGTGGCGACGTCGGGGTTAGTGGTCTCGCGGTAGACGCGTCCAAGTCCACCAGTTGCAAGTAACACCGCTTTGGCGTAGACCGGAATTAATTCTCTGCTTTCCTCTCGCCAGGCGAGCGCGCCGCAAACTTGCCCGTCTTCGATGAGCAGGTCGACCACGGCTGAAAAACTCTGTGAGGATATATTCTCGATCGATCGAGCTTTGCGGAACAGCGTGCGAGCGATTTCGCGGCCGGTTGAGTCGCCGTCGGCATGCAAAACGCGGTTGACACTGTGCGCGCCTTCTCTGGTAAATGACAACTTGCCGCCGTGGGTGTCGAACTCGACGCCCCAGTCGATCAAGCGCTGAATTCGCTCGGGTCCCGCCTCGACTAGCGTTCGAACGGCCCCGGCGTCGCAGAGCCCGGCACCGGCCTGAAGCGTGTCTTGCTCGTGGAGGCTGACGCGGTCATCATCGCTGAGCGCGACGGCGATACCGCCCTGGGCGTACTCCGAGGCGGACTCGGTGAGGCGGTCTTTGGTGAGGATCAGGACGCGGCCCGCCTCGGCGACGTCGATGGCTGCACTGAGGCCGGCCACGCCGGCACCGATAATTAGGAAGTCAGTTTCCATGGCGTTGGGGAATTATCTATGCTAGCCCCAATTGCGTCCACCTGGCGGCTTGGGTCGCGCACTGCAGAAGATCAAAAACAAAATGGACATAGATTGTTTCAGTTGGATTCCGAACTGGGCTAGGATAGGGGGCAGGAAGCGGTTCTCGTAGTGAAACCGCAGGGCCTAGAAATGACTGACGAGACCTCTGATATCAACGCTTTCGAACGGCTGGAGAGCCGCATCGTAGAGATCGTTGATCAGCTTCGCAGCGAGCGAGCGCTTCATCAGGAAGCCGAGCAAGAGGCGGAAAAGCTGCGCGGGCAGCTTGAAGAGAAAGAGCGTGAGATCACGCAATTGCGGGCGTTGACTAGTGGCTCGGACGCGCAACAGGGCGAAGTCCGACGCAGAATTGAGTCACTGTTGGAACGAGTTGAGGGGCTGGGCTAAACAGAAGGGGAGGATCATGGCATCCGACCGAAGCGTTGAAGTTCAGATATTTGGCCGCATCTACCACCTAAAGGGCGACAACTCGGAGCATACCCGCGAAGTCGCTCGGCTGGTCGATGAACAAATGAATCATATCGCCGACCGCGTCCAGACCTCTGATAGCTATCGGGTCGCGGTACTGACGGCGTTGCACATTGCCGATCAATTAATTTCCGAGCGAAAGGATCTTGAGACCTACCGCTCAAAGGTCGATGAGACTAGCGATCGGATGCTTAAGCTGCTGGACCCGGATCTCCCAAGCGCGGAACCGGAACTGTTCGCCAGCTGATCGCTACTCGCCCGGCTCGGCTGAGGCTTCTTCGAAAAACCCGCCCATCGCCCGGAACTTTGCGTAGCGATCATCGACTAGTTCCTCAGGCGAGAGACTCTTGAGCTCGTTGAGGTTCTGCGTAAGCACGTCCGCTAGATTGCGAGCGGTCTGGTCGACGTCATTGTGGGCGCCGCCGACCGGCTCCGGAATAATTTCATCGACGAGGCCGAGCTTCGTCAAGTCGGTAGCGGTTAGCTTCAGGGCGTTGGCGGCCAACTCGGCCTTGCCCGCGTCGCGCCAGACAATTGCCGCGCAGCTTTCGGGCGAGATCACGCTGTAGACGGCGTTTTCAAGCATCAAGACGCGGTTGCCGACCCCCAGTGCCAGGGCTCCGCCGCTGCCGCCCTCGCCAATGCAGGTGGCGATAATCGGAACTTCGATCTGCGCCATCTCGTAGAGGTTGCGCGCGATCGCCTCGGCCTGGCCACGCTCTTCGGCGTCGATCCCCGGGTAAGCGCCCGGAGTGTCAAGAAACGTGAGGATCGGCTTGCCGAACTTTTCAGCCAGTTTCATCGCACGCAGCGCCTTGCGGTATCCCTCGGGTTTGGGCATGCCGAAGTTGCGATGAAGTTTCTGCTTCGTCTGGCGGCCCTTTTGTTGCGCGATCACCATCACTGGCTCGCCCAGGAAGAAGCAAAACCCGGCAATGATCGCAGAGTCGTCGCCGAAGTTTCGATCTCCGTGAATTTCGTGAAAGCGCTCAAAGAGCCGCTCGATGTAGTCGAGAGAATGCGGCCGCTCGGGATGACGCGCTAGCTGGACGCGATGCCACGCTGACGCTTTGGGCTGGTCTTCGCCCTGGACACTCGAGCCGTTCGGTTGTGGTGCTGAAGCCGGCGGTTCGCCGCTTGCTGCCGCTGAAAGTTGAGGTTCGTCGGACATTTGTCGCGAGACTCTTATTGTCCCGCATTCGCTCCGGCCTGTGCCAACGCACATAGCTCCACCCGAACATCGTCGATCACACCGGCCCAATCACCAGGTTTGGTCTGGCGGAATAGCCGCATCGAGGGGTACCATTTCGTGCGATCGCCCAACAAGCCCCAACGCCAGTCCGGAGAGAATGCCAGAAGATTCCATACTGGGATTCCTAGCGCCCCCGCCAAGTGAGCCGCGAGCGTATCGACGGTAATCACCAGATCGAGCGATTCGATTGTGGCGGCGAGACGGGTCAGGTTGTTGATTTCTATTCCGATCGAATGCACGTTCGGCCCGCTCAACTGGTCGTCGGTCCCAAGATCAAAGAACGACACTTCTGGCACTTTCAGCAGGGGCCGTAGACGGCTCGGTTCAATTGAGCGTCGCCTATTGGTCGGGTTGTTGGGGTTTCCGGCATAGACGATACCTACCTTAAGGCCGGTTGTCTTTTCGACGATGGGATGCGCGGAGCCGGTGGATTTCAAATAGGGCGGTTCGCGAGCCGATTCGAGATAGCGCGCTAAAGTCAGCAGCGGGCACTGAAAATCAAACGGGCGATAGGTGGTCTCGGTGATTTCGATCTTGGCGTCGAGAGTTTCGAGCAGTGCGATGACGCGCTCTTGGCTGACGAACGTCACGCTCTCTGCCTGATCGGCCAGGGCAGGCAAGAACCGGCTGAATTGAATGCTATCGCCCAGGCCTTGCTCATGCCAAACGACAATCGACTTACCCGCGAGATCCTGACCTTCCCACCGCTCCGTATCGACGGGCGGCGGCGGCAACAGCTCCGTGCGGTATGAAAACTCTTCCCAACCCTCCGCGGTTTGGCCGGTCTGCAGCAGAGCCTCACCGATATTCATGCGGACAAACGCGAGATCGTCTTCGCCGCGGAGCGTCTGGCGATAAACGGCGATTCCTTCGTCGGGCCGGCCCATCGAACAAAGGATCGAACCCTTGAGGTTGAGCAGGTCAATGTCGTCGTCTTCAATTGCGAGGCCGCTGTCGACCGCTTCGAGCGCCGCCTCGAGATCGTTGAGGTCTTCGAGCGTCATCGCCAAGTTATTCCAGGCATCAACGAAGTCGGGTTTCCACTGCACCGCGCGCCGAAAACTCGCCGCGGCATCGGAAAAGTTGAGGTGCCGTCGATATGCAAGGCCTAGAATTTGGTGAGCCTCTTCGTCGCGAGGAGCTTGCTTGATCGCCTTTTGGCCGAATCGTAGCGCCCCGGCGAAATCGCCGCACTGTAAGGCCGCCGCTCCGCATCCTTTGGTAAGTCCGATCTGCTTGGGACGTGATCGCGAGACGACGTCGAAATACAGCGACGCGGCATCGTCTCGCTGTCCGTCCGCCAGCAGGCTCAACACCCGGAACAGAGACTCTTGCTCGTGCTCGGTCATTTCACACAGCATGCCATGTGTCTGGCCGGCATCGTCCGTGTCGTGCTGGGTGTTAGGATCTTATGCTCGGCCGCCGAATGATTCAGGTCGGCTAGCGTTAACGGTTGTCCAAGCTATATTTGGTTTACGGTAGAAAGCTTAGAAGGTAAGTTGCGGCCGAAAAAGAATTCTGCGATTACTACGAGTTGTTTCAGGTAAGTCCGACGGCGGATAGCGAGCTCATTGACTACGCATACCGCGTGCTTGCGAAGCGCTACCACCCAGATAATCCCGACACAGGTGACCCTGACCAGTTTCGATCCGTCACCGAAGCGCATAAAACTTTGACGGATCTGAAACTACGTGAGGAATTTGATCTACGACGGCGCCGAGAGAAGCTTCGAATCGACGAAATTTTCGAAGAGGCAAGCTCGGAAAACTTTGATGTAGGGTCGGACGTTCGTACACAGCAAGAAATGCTGGAAATGCTCTACGTCGCCCGCCGGCGCAAAGTGGATGAGCCCGGGCTCGGAGTGATCGAGCTTGAGAATAAACTCGGCTGCAGTCAAGATCAGCTTGGTTTTCATATGTGGTATCTGCGGGAGAAGGGTTGGGTGGTTCGGCTGACGTCTGGGCTGCTTGCCCTAACGGCCGATGGCGTCGACAAGTTGACCGAAGGCAGCGCCGCAAGTCGCGAGCAGCGACTGATTCGTGCCGGGCAGGGCGAAATCGAGGAGCAGGGAACTCAGGCGGTCGACTAGCCTTGGTCGCGGATCATTGTTTCGACCTCATCGAGCGTGGGCATTGCCTCTGAGCAGCTTTGGCGGCTGACTACGATTGCCGCGGCGGCGTTGCCGTAGTGCAGGCAGTCTTCGATGGACTTTTCCTGCAAGACAGCGTACAAGAAGCCTGACGCGAAACCGTCACCTGCTCCGATAGTCGACAGGACATCAACTTTATAGGGCGGCATGAAGACCGGGCCATTTTGGGTCCACACACGGGTCCCGGCCTCGCCTAGTTTGGAAACCAGCATCGGGACCCTTGGCCGCAGGTGTTCCACGGCTGCGTCGAGGCTCTCGAGGCCGCTTACCAATTTCAATTCAAGGTCGTTGCCGATTAGAACGTCGACGAGCGGCAGGGCGAGTCGGATGGCTAGGCCGGCTTCGCCAGGTCCGCGCCACGACATTGAGCGGTAGTCGACATCGAGAACCACCCGGCTGCCGGCCGCTTTGGCTGCTTCCATGGCTTGGTAGGTTGACTCTCTCGACGGCGACGCACACAGAGACGTGCCGTTTGTGATGAAAAGTTGACCAGAAGCGAGGTAGTCGAGGGCCGCGTCTTCGAGGTCGACTTGGGTGTCCGCCGGATCGTTGCGGTAGAACACTTGCGGGAAGTGGTTTGGCGGCGAAATTTCAGTGAGGCAGAGCGAGGGGAGCACACCTGGGACTCGTTTGACGTGCTGTGTGTCGACGTTCTCCGAGTTCAGGTATTCGACGAGATAGTCGCTGAGCGCTTCTGTTCCGACCGCGGCCGCGATGCCGACGTTTGCGCCCAGCCGGGCTAGGCCGATCGCCATGTTGGCGCTTGATCCGCCAAGATATCGGGAAAAGCGAGTGACTTGCGCTAGCGCGACGTGCGGTTCTTCAGAGTACAGGTCGTAGCCGATTCGGCCCAGGATGGTGACGTCTAATTTCGCCGACATTAGAGGTAGTAGCGCTCCTTCTTGCTTTCAGCTTCCCAGTCTCGACGGGCGGCTTGGACGGCCTCGATCTCTGAGACTTCAGCGATCGGAACGTCCCACCAAGATTCGTGGCCACTGACTCGTTGTTCGCGATCGGTCTCTATAACGACAACGCTGGTGCGGTCATGGCCGGCCATGGCGCGAATGGCGTCTTCGAGTTCGGCGCGGGTTGTGGCGCGCACGGCGTGGGCTCCTAGGCTACGCGCATTTTCTACGAAGTCGACCGGGATTTTCGCCCCGCTCAAGTCGCCGTTTTGGCGGAAACGATACTCAGTGCCGTAGCCCGCGGTGCCGCAGGCCTCGCTTAGGCCTCCAATACTTGCGAAGCCTTGATTGTCGACAACGATGATGTTGAGTTTTACGCCTTCTTGAACCGAGGTGACTATCTCTTGCGCCAGCATCAGGTATGAGCCGTCGCCGACTAGGACGTACACATCACGGCTAGGGTCAGCCATTTTGATGCCGAGTCCGCCGGCCACTTCATAGCCCATCGTTGAGTAGCCGTATTCGAGGTGATAGCCCTTGGGGTCGCGGGTGCGCCAAAGTTTGTGAAGGTCGCCCGGCATGCTTCCGGCGGCATTGATCATGACGTCTTTTTCGCCCGAGAGAGTGTTGACGACGCCGATGACTTCGCCCTGGCTAATGGGCGGGCCATGTTGGAGGTTATAGATGCGGTCGACCTCGGCTTCCCAGGTTGCGCGATGGTTGTTGATTTGCTCGCTGTAATCGCTGTCGACGCGATAGCCGGCGGTGGCGGCCGATAACTCGGTCAGGGCGACTCTTGCGTCGGCGACTACCGGTAGCGCCGCGTGTTTGAAGGCGTCAAACTCGGCGACATTGATATTTATGAAACGAACGTTGGGGTTTTGAAACGCAGTCTTCGATGCGCTGGTGAAATCACTGTAGCGAGTGCCAATTCCGATGACTAAGTCAGCGTCACGGGCCATGATATTTGCGCCCGGAGTCCCCGTCACCCCCATGCCGCCCAGCGCTTGCTGGTGGTCGTAGCGCAGCGAACCTTTTCCCGCCATCGTCTCCGCGACTGGGATCCCGGTTGCCGATACGAAGCTCGAAAGGGCTTCGGTGGCCTCGCTGTAGATGACACCGCCACCGGCGATGATTAGCGGCTTTTTGGCCGCGCGGATCCACTCGGCGGCGCTTCGCAGGCTCTCGGCGTCTCCCCGCGGGCGCTGCACTTTCCAGACGCGTTTTTCGAAAAGCGCGGCCGGGTAGTCAAACGCTTCGGTCTGCACGTCTTGCGGCATGCTCAACGTGACTGTGCCCGTTTCGGCTGGGCTCGTTAGCGTGCGCATGGCCTCGGGCAGCGCGGTGGCGATCTGTTCCGGGCGTTGGATGCGGTCCCAATAGCGTGATACCGGCTTGAAACAGTCGTTGACTGAAATGTCTTGGCTGGATGGCGATTCGAGCTGCTGCAGCACTGGCGCTACGTTGCGGCGAGCAAAGGTGTCGCCGGGGAGCAACAATACTGGAACGCGATTGATGGTGGCGGCGGCGGCGCCAGTGATCATGTTTGTCGCACCGGGGCCGATGGACGTGGTGCAGACCAAGGTGCGTTTGCGGTTCGACATTTTGGCGAAGGCGGCGGCCGTATGAACCATCGCCTGCTCGTTGCGGCACAGGTAGTAGGGGAAAGATTGGTCCTGGTGCAGCGCTTGGCCGAGGCCTGTGACGTTGCCGTGCCCAAAGATGCCGAAGCAGCCGGCGAAGAATTGCTGCTGTTCGCCGTCGCGCTCCACGAACTGGTTTTTCAGGAATTCTATGGTGGCCTGGGCCATCGTCAAGCGGCGTGTCATTCGGGACTCCAGTGGAGGTTGAAAACGTTAACGATTCTATCGCAGGGTAGCGGGCGACCGTCTTGTCCAATACAAGATGAGCCTGAAGGGAGGGGTGATTCCAACACAAGATGAGCCTGGAGGTAATTTGGGCAAGGTCGATTAGGAACAGGCAAACTGCGGGCGATGGGAGTCGCCGTGCAGCAAGCCGAATCAGTGAGTCTCGATGAGATCGAGAGTTTTCTCGACGGGTGTGGGTCCGTCGAGTTCCAGGCCGGAAGTCGAGCGGATAAATACGCGCTCGTCGAAGGCGTCCTGAAGAGGCATCATTATGCCGACCAGAAGCGCTCGGTTAAAGGATTGTTGAGACGCTTCCTGAGCAAGCTAACCGGCTTAAGCCGCGCCCAATTGACTCGCCTCATCGGGCAGTTTTTGCGCGAAAAGTGCGTTCGGCCGACAGCCTATCGAAGGCGCCGCTTCCCCACCAAGTACAGCCGCGCCGACATCGTTCTCCTGGCGCATGTCGACCAAGTACAGCAACGTCTCTCCGGGCCGGCGACGCGTCGCATTCTCCAGCGCGAGTTCCAAATCTACAACCGCAAGGAGTTCGAACGCCTTGCCGAACTGTCGGTGGGACACCTCTACAACTTGCGCAAACGCGCCGTCTACCGGCGACACAGTTTGCATCTCGACAAGACTCGACCCACGCCCGTGGCGATCGGCGAACGCCGCCAACCCGAGCCGCGAGGACGTCCGGGCTACCTGCGCATCGACACCGTGCACTCGCCCGAACAGGAAGGTGAAAAAGGCGCCTACAGCATCAACGTGGTCGACGAAGTGACGCAGTGGCAGGCCGTCGGCTGCGTCCAACGCATCAACGAAAATCACCTCATTCCCTTGCTGGAAGGCCTTTTGGAACAATTTCCATTTATCGTTCGCGGCTTTCACTCCGACAATGGCAGCGAATTCGTCAACCATCAAACCGCTAAACTGCTCGAGAAGTTGCGAATTGAATTTACGAAGTCTCGCGCGCGCCGTTCGAACGACAATGCCTTGGTCGAAACCAAGAACGGCGCGGTGGTGCGCAAGTGGATGGGCTACCAGTTTTTGCCCTCGGAAGCGACGCAGGCGATCGACACCTTCTACCGCCAGTGGCTCAACCCGTACTTGAATTTTCATCGCCCATGCGCTTTCGCCAGCGAGCGCCGAGACCGCCGCGGCAAGTTGCGCAAGGTGTACGCCGAGTGGAGCACGCCGTGGGAAAAGCTGCTCAGCCTGCCCGCCGAGCAGCGCGGCCTGCGCGCGGATCGCTCGCTCAAGAAGCTCCAAGCGCGAGCGGACACTTGTTCCGACACCGAGTTTGCCGAGCAACTCGACGCTCAGCGCAACGAACTGCAACGCGTCTGCAAAGACCTCGCGATCTGCTGGCGCACGCGCTAGACAACGCCCCGACCCGAGGCGTTGTCGGCTCCTCCGGCCCACGTCCGAAGACGGCCGTGGGGTCTCGCCTGGGATGGCTGCAAAGGGGGATTGGGGCTGCCGCCCCTTCCCCCTTATGCAATCCCCCTCACCCCGCCCTACGAAGCCACAAATAGCTGTAGCCGCCGACCTCAACTCACGCTGTAATCCCCCTCAACCCGCAGCTGCTTCGCCTCTCTCCTTCAGGCTCATCTTTCAATTGGAAAAGAGGGTGGGCCCTGCTGAGGAATTCCTCACACCCGTGCCTTCGAAAGGAGGTCAGTATCGACCTAGCGGTTGCCCCCTCGCGCATTCCAGCGGAGGATCGTGATCTCGGCTAGCTCCGCTTCGTCATCGCGGTCTTGTTGTGCTTGGTGCTCTCTTAAGCGGCGTTCTTTCAGGCGTTCTAACAAGCGCGTCTGGCGGCGGGCCTGCGCTAGTTCGACGCGCAGCGTTGCGAGGGAGCGCAGGTCATTTTGCTCTAGCGCGTGACAGTTTTTGATCTCCGTGTTTAGGTGGGCTCGGTGTGTTTCAAGCGCGCGCAGGTTTGCGCCATTGAGTGTTTCTCCGACTGGAACGTTTCCGAACAGGCCTCCTACGGCGGCTTGCAATTGACTGAGTTGCCGGTCCCGCGACGATCGTCGCAGTTCAACCGCGGCGACCTGGGCAGCGATTCGGTCGAGCCGGTTTTGGCGCAGCCTGAGTAGGGCGTCTCCGGCAAACCTGAACTTTCTCACGGCGCCGCGCTCTGATTACAGGGACTTTGCCAGCGAGACGAGTTGTTCGACGGTGCTGTTAAGCGTCTCTCCGGCCGTGAGGTCTTGGCACAAAAACTCTTCCAGATCGTCGCGGCCGCGGATAGCGGAGTCGACTCGGGCGTTCGAGCCGGCGGTGTATGCGCCGAGGTTGATGAGATCTTCACTGCGCCGATAGGCTTCCATTGCGTCTCGGAGTTTCGATGCCGACGCTAGATGATCAGCGGACGCGACCCGGTTTGCGAGCCGACTGATGCTTTCGAGCACGTCGATCGCCGGGAAATGGTTGGCGGCGGCGAGGTCCCTCGAGAGGACAACGTGGCCGTCGAGCAGTCCACGTGCGGCGTCGGCGATTGGGTCATTGAGGTCGTCTCCTTCAACTAGCACGGTATAGAAGGCGGTCACTGAGCCCGTTCCGAAATTGCCGGCGCGCTCGATAACTTTTGGCATTGCTTGGAATACCGAGGGCGTGTAGCCCTTGCGGCCTGGCGGTTCGCCGGCTGCTAGTCCGATTTCGCGCTGGGCCATAGCGAATCGGGTTAGCGAATCCATGATTAACAGCACGTGTTTGCCTTGCGAGCGGAAGTAGTCCGCGACGGCGGTGGCGAGATGTGTCGCTCGCACTCGAACCGGGGCGGGCCGATCGGATGTGGCGGCCACGACAACGGAACGCTTCAGGCCTTCATCATCCAGCACGTCGTCGAGAAACGCCCCGACCTCTCGATTGCGCTCGCCGATTAGGCCGATGACATTGACGTCGGCGGTTGAGGCTCGGGCAATCGCGCCTAGCAGAGTGCTTTTGCCGACACCAGACCCTCCGAACAGCCCGATGCGTTGGCCGCGTCCGCAGGTCAAAAAACCGTCGATGGCGCGGACGCCGGTAGAGATTGGCTCGGTGATGGCGTGTCGCTCAAGAGGCCCCGTCGCGGCGGCATGTAGTGAGGCGTAGCCGCTTGCGTGGATCGGGCCCTTGTCGTCGATCGCGTTACCAAAAGCGTCGATCAGGCGGCCCAAGAGTTCGGGGCCGACGCGTACATCCGACTCGGACGGCCGCGCGGCAATGCGGGCTCCGATCGAGACGCCGGTGAGCTCCTCTAGCGGCATCGAAAGGACCTTTCCATTTCGAAAACCGATCGCTTGGGCGCGCACCGGACCATTGTCGGTCTCGATCTCGCAGAGCTCGCCGATGGCCATCACGGGCCCCTCTGACTCGACGAGAAGGCCCGCGAAGTTGGTCACGATTCCTAGCGCCTTGATTGGCTGGAGCCGATCGACTCGAGCGCTGTAGGCGCGAAGGGTTTCGCGCAGATGGTCGCTCATCCCGTGCCTCCCCCCGGCGTCCAACGGTCGGCAAGCCCATTTTCGATTTCGCTGATTTGCGCTTCAAGCCGCGCGTCGAGCTGACCTTGCGCAGTATCGAAGATCGCGCCGCCGCGCTGAATTGACTCGTTGGGAACGATGTCGATAACCGGCCCCGGTTGGGCATCGAGATAACTCGAGATGAGGCCGGCGTCGGCGGGATGAACCTCGAGGCGCCGGATTTCCGCGGCTGCAAACTCTTCAAAGCACGAGCGGATGATACCCACTGTTGTCGAGGGGTCGACGGTGAGTTCGCGCCGGATGATTCGCCTCGCGATCGAGAATGCGAGCTCAACGAGCTCGCGCTCGACGTCACGGCGTAGGGCGTCTTTGTGCCCAGCGAGTTCCGCGGCTACTCCGCGTAACGCTTCTAGCGAAGTTTGCAACTCTTTGCTTGAAGCTTGCGCAGCCTCTTGGCGTCCGCTTTCGACGCCTTCAGAGAAGCCGTGTTGAAAGGCTTCCTTGCGGACTTCGTCAAGGTCAATAAGAGGCGGCGGCGCCGGCTGGGGCGGCGTCTCGGGTTCGAGTTCCGGCACTTCCTCGACCATCAGCTTGCCGTCGGCGTCGAGATGCTTGGGCCGATACTCGTGAACACCTTGCTCGTCGAGAGCCCCGACCGGCACCCAGTCGTAGGGCTGAACCATCGAGGCGTCCGGCGCTTTAATGAGCCTAGACATAACGCGACTCGGACCGCGGCCCGGTTATCCCAAGACAAGACCGGTGCTCGTCATGTTGACGCGCGCTACCGAGCCACGGACGGAAGGTCCGTGGTCGTTGCCGGAACGCACCAGCGCCGAGATTCCAGGCGCGGCAAAGTACGCCCCTACGCCCGCCCTGTTCACTGCTAGACAACGTATTGTTCACCGACCGCACCTTGCAGGCTGAGAACGCCCTCGGTTTCGAGTTGCCGGACGACTTCGATGATGGCGGCTTGAGATTCTTCGACCTCGGCGATCTTGATTGGTCCCATGGCTTCCATGTCTTCCTTGACCATGGCGCCGCCGCGTTCGGACATATTTTCGAAGAAGTGCTCGCGGAGTTTTTCGTTAGCGCCCTTGAGTGCGATCGTCAGTTGTCGCTTGTCGGCTCGGGTGAGGATCTCGCGCATGCCCATCTTGTCGATCAGTAGTAAATCGTCAAACACAAACATCAGGTTGCGGATCTCGATGGCTAGATCCTTGTTCTCAACTTCAATCTGTTCAAGCAGCTCTTGGCCGGATTGGCCTTCGAGGCGATTGAGCATTTCGGCGACCGCCGGAATGCCGCCCTGAGTTTCCTGGTTGAACTGCCCGAGAGACTCGACCTTTTGCTGGAGAATTTCGGCAATTCGGCGAATGACTTCCGGTGAGACCTGCTCAAGCTGGGCCATGCGCATGCTGACGTCGGCACGCGTCTCTGGAGGTAGAGCCATTAGCATCCCGGCAGCGGAGTTTGGGCTTATATAGGCGAGGACGAGGGCGATCGTCTGCGGGTGTTCGCCGTGCAAGAATTTTGCGACGCGGCTAGGGTCAGCGCGTTCGATGGCGTCGAAGGTTGGGAAGTCTGATCCGATTGACTTGACAACTTTGCTGACTAGAAACTGCGCCCGCTCTGCGCCGAACGCGCTCTGCAACATGCGTTTAGCATGCTCGACGCCACCGGTCGTGAGATGCTGTTGCGTCAACGCCAGTTCGTGGAACTCGCCGAGGATCTGCTCAACTCGCTCGGCGTTGACCGCTTCGAGCTTAGATACGTGGCGGCTAAGCACCTGGACGTCAGTTTCCGGTAGGTATCGAAACAGCTGGCCGCTGGCTTCGTAGTCGAGTGCGACCATGATGACCGCTGCTTTCTTCAGCCCACTAAAGACTTCATTTTCGTTTTCGGAATTGCTGATGCCCATCGGTAACTACCTTTTTTTATTCCTCGCGAATCCATCCCTGGAGCAGCTTTGCGAACTGCTGCGGGTTGTCGGCAATCATTTCCTCAAGGTGTTTCTTGAGGACCCGAGCCTTGGTCGAACCAACCGGAGCTTCGAGGCCCTTGAGTTGCCGCTCCTCGTCTTCGAGAAGTTTGCGGCTTTCCGCGTCCCGCGCTGACTGTATGGCTTGTCGTTCGTCCTCGGCTTTGAGCGCGGCTACGCGCTCGGCCCGTTGCGCCTTTGCGCGTTGACGTTTGCGCATCCACCACACCAGCGCACCACATAGCACGCTGAGAATCACAGCGAGAGCTAAATGAATCCTGTATTTTGTGAACCACTCCAGAGACAAGAGCTGATCAGAGGGGTCAAGGGGCGGCGCCGGCAGTGTTAGCGGCGGCTCGAGAATTGTGAACGGCAAGCTGCGCACCGTAAGCTGGTCGCCGCGCTCCGGGACGATGCCCGCCGCCGCGGCCGCGAGATCTCGCAAAGCATCGAGTTCGTCAGCATCCCGCGGCTGCCGCACAATCTTTCTCTCGTCCTCGTCGAGCGATTGACGGTAGTCAACTAAGACGGCGACCGACATTCGTTTGATCGATCCCCGTTCGAGCTTCATGTGAGTGACGGTTTTGCTGGTCTCGTAGTTGTGCGTTTGGACGGAACGTGATACGTCGCGAGGGTCTGAGTCGGGGTCGGCTGGGTCTCGGGGTAAGTTCGACTCAGTGCCGGGGGCGCCACTCGGCAGGCGCAAATCTGTCGATTCCGACGACGTTTGGGTTGTCATGAGGACGGCGTCGGGGTCAAGGATTTCCTCGGTCTGCTCGCCGCTATCCCAGTCACACTCGACCACCGCGTTAGCGCGAAGGCCCCCGGCGCCGACATTGGGCTCTAGCGTTTCGATGATTTTGCGGACAATCTCTCTTTCGATTTCACGCTGATAGCGAATCTGTTCTTCGGTGTACTTCTCGGCTTCGCTGCGGTCTTGAACGAAAAGCCTTCCACTGGTGTCGATCACGACCACTGCTTCCGGCGGCAAGTCCTGCACCGCGCTTCCAACGAGCTTGGTTATCGCTCGGGTCTTCTCGGGAGTCAGCTCGGCGCTCGGCATCAACTCGAGTACAACCGACGCCTTTGCCGGTTGACGGCTGTCGAGGAATACTGAGCGCTTGGGTAATGTCAGGTGGACGCGGGCGTTCTTGACCTCTTCGAGCGAAGTGATGGTGCGCCCAAGCTCGCCCTCAAGTGCTCGCTGAAAAGTGACCTGCTCGGCAAACTCGGTCGCGCCGAAATTCGATTGATCGAACAGCTCGAAGCCCAGCCGGCCGCGCTCGGGGAGCCCCTCGGACGCCAGTTGCAGCCGCAGCTCGTCAAGGTTGGGCTCAGGGACGAGGATCGTCGTCCCGCCGTTCGCTAGTTTGTACGGAATTTGTAACTCGCTCAGGCGGCGAACGGCCGCTCCGGCATCGTTCTCAGGAAGGTCGGCGTATAGCGGGCGATAGGCCACGCTGCGCATACTCCAGACAAAAAAGCTCAGCAGGGTGATTGCGGCTAGCGCCGAGCCCACGACGATGATTTGATTGCGTCGGCTCAGTTTGGCCCACGATTCGACCAGTTGATCGCGGAACTTTCTTAGAATTTCGAGGTAGCGCTCCATCGTTTGGGCGAGCCATCATTCGCATGATCGGCGTTTGGCGCTAAACCGGCATCCTCATGATTTCTTGGTAGGCGTCAACCGCCTTGTTGCGGATGGCGATCATGAGTTCGAACGCCAGGCTGGCTTCCTCGCCCGCCATCACCACTCGATGCAACTCGACGGGTTCGCCCGACATGAGTTTGCGGACCTCCGTGTCGGCTGCCTTTTCGAGTTCGAAAATTCGGTTCATGCCGTCGGCGAGCAGCTCTTTGAAATTGCCTGCCTCGGCGTCGGGGCTTTTGTTAACTTGCTCCAGCGGCGAAAGCGCCGCTAGACGGCTGGATTGGATGGCGTCCATTGCGTTATCCTCGCGCTAGCTCGATGGTTGAGTTGATCATGTCCCTAGCGGACTCGATCGCTGACAGGTTGGCCTGGTACGAACGCACCGACGCCGTCAGATCGACCATATCGCGGACCGGGCTAAAGGGCGGAAATTCCACGTACCCTAACTCGTTGGCATCAGGGTGTTCGGGCATGTAGCGAAGCTCGGGTTCGCTCGGATCGACCACCACGCCACCGACACGGACGCCCTGAATTTCGCTCGTTCCCGGGAACGGGGAGCCGAACCATTGGTGATTGAGGACGTTCACGTGATTGAGCGTGTTCTGGAATCGACTCGTCGCAAATGAGCGCGACTCGAAGATGACTGAGCGGCGGCGGTAGGGCCCCCCCTCGGGCGTGCGAGTGGTTTCGGCATTGGCGATATTCTGGGTCAGAAATTCGACGCGCGCGCGCTGTGCGGCGAGCCCGCTGGCACTGACGTCGATTGCGTTGAAGAGGCTCATGGCGGCTTAGCGGCGTCGGGCTAACCGATTGCGCCGCGTCCCTCCTGGATGGCGGAACGGATGCTGCGTATGCCGCCGCGAAGCATTAGGGCCGCGTGCCGGAAGCGAATCGCTGATTCCGACATCAGCCGCAGCTCGCGCTCCAGCACCACGTCGTTGCCATCGTTCTTTACCGCCGAGAGGCCCGCCTCGAAGACTGCTGGGGCTTCTCCATCGTGGCTTCGCGGGTTCTCAAGCGCACGCTGAAACTCACTCTGAAAATCGAACGTCAGCGTGCGGTATCCGGGTGTGTCGGCGTTTGCGATATTTGCGGCCGTTACGTTCTGTGTGACCGAGAGCAGGTCCATGTAGCGGGCTGTTAAATGTGTTTGGGGGCCAAGCATATTGGTTTCCTAGTGGGCTAGCTCGAGGCAATCTTGGACGCTGCGCCAGCGCGCGGCGAATGTTGTTCGTTTAATGTGCAGCAAGTCAGCCGCACGTTTTTTGTTGCCATCGGTCATGTCGAGAGCTTGTTGCAACAGACTGTGCTCGATCTGGTTGACTACTCCGTCGTAGTCGAGGCCGCTGGGCGGGACGCGAATTTCGGGCACAACGGAATTGGGGCCCGCAAGTGGAGCAGCGGGCAGCGGAAAGTCGCTGGGGAAGAGCACCTGGCGGTCACCTGAGAGTGCGACGGCCTTGGCGATGGCGTTCTCCAGCTGCCGAACATTGCCGGGCCAGCTGTATTCCTGTAAGCGCTGCAAGGTCTCGCGGCTGACTCGTTGCAATGGCAACTCCTCGGCTTCGCAAATCTTGGCGAGCAGATGTTCGGTGAGCAGCGGGATGTCTTCCACCCTTTCGGTCAGGCTGGGGATCGTGATCGGCACGACGTTCAGGCGATAGTAGAGGTCTTCCCGAAAGGTCTGTTGCTTCACCATTTCGCTCAGGTCGCAGTTCGTTGCGGCGATGACGCGTACGTCTACGCTGCGAGTTTCCGAGGAACCTACGCGCTGGAATTCGCGTTCCTGCAGCACTCGCAAGATCTTGCTTTGCATTTCGATCGGCATCTCGCCGACCTCGTCCAGAAAAATTGTTCCTCCATCCGCCTGTTCGAACCGTCCGACTCGGCCGGAGACGGCTCCAGTAAAAGCCCCCTTCACGTGTCCGAAAAACTCAGCCTCCATCAGGTTCGCCGGAATCGCGCCGCAGTTCACCATCACCATCGGTTTCTTGGCGCGCTGGGAATGGCTGTGGACAGCTCGGGCTACCAGCTCTTTGCCAGTCCCAGTGCGTCCATGGATCAGCACGGTGGATTGGCGTGGCGCGATCAACCGAACCAGATGATTCACCCTGCGCATGTTCGGACTACTGCCGACAAGTTGGGCTAGCGTGCCGTCTTCCGATTCGAGTGTTGAAGACGGGCTAGCTTCGGCTCGCGAACGCAGGTACGATTCGCGCACACGTTCAAAAAGCTTCTGGGCGGCCTGCGGATCGAACGCCGATTGCGGATCGGCGACTAGGTAGTCTGACGCGCCAAGACGTGCGGCTCGAAAGGCGTGACTGAGATTCGGCTGAGTCGCGATCAGTAAGATAATCACGTTTGGCGCCGCTCGTAGCGTTTCCTCAACCAGCCGTTCGGCTGATAGGTCGGGAGTGCGGCCCGCGGCCAGTACGAGTTGGTAGTCCAGCCCCTTGAGGCGGCGAAGGGCGTCGGCTGCGGTCTCGACCTGGTCGACACGCTGCGACCACGACTTGAGGCGGTGAACTAGGGGTCGGTGGTAGGGCTGTTCGCTTCCTACCAATAAGAGGCTGGAGATTTCAGACATCGATCGCTTTTTCTCTCAGTGGACTGCCCGGCGGAGCCCACCTCACAGAGAATTAGATCGGGGCGAAGTTGGCGATGGTGTATGGGCCGCTTCCTAAACCTGATATATGTCGGTGAGGCGGATACTTGTCATCTGTCGCTTGAAGCTAAATCCGCCGGGGAGGTTCCGATAAGAACCTTGCGGCGCAAGACCGCTACCAGGTAACCCAAGCGATGACGAATGTTGAGGAACTCTACCAGACCTGCAAAGGCTCGATCGAAGAACTACTGCGAGCTCTCGAGCGCAATGATCTCAACGGCATCGAGCGAGAAATTCTCCGCATCCGGCAGCATTTGACCACTCGCCCGCTAGACAGCGAATTGGATTTGCGGGGTTTGGCACGGTTTCGGATGGAGCAACTCGAAGCGATCGATGGCGTTACAGAGGCGATCGAGATCTCGTTGCGCTCGTTGCGACGATCAACGCGGGACGAGCTTGAGCGCATCCGCCATAGCGAGTCGTTGCTATCGCACTTGGCGCAACCGATGCCTCGACACGTGATGTAGCTGCACCTCGAACGAGGTCTCCGCTATCAAACCAGCCTGTGTCCGTATCCACTTCCGGCCCTACAGTAAGATGGGCCGAGAAGCACCCTATGAATCATCGAATACGATCTGACCGCGCGGCCTCAACCGCGCTTGAGGTAACTCCCGAGTCCGCAAATTGGAATTATTTACGATTTCGCGTCAACAAACTCAACACCGGCGAACGCCTGGAGTTCGCTACCGGCGATGACGAAGTTGCGATCGTCCCGCTAGAGGGCTCTTACAGTGTGTCTGTTGGCGGCGAGCGGTTTGAGGTCTCGCGCAAGGGCGTATTTTCGGAAATGCCTCACATCGTGTACGTTCCGCCAGGGCACGAGGTGCTCGTCGAAGCGAATAGCGACTGCGAAGTAGCTACGGGCGGAGCGCCGGCCGAGGGCAAGTACCCGGTACGGATGTTTTCCCCGGCCGAGATGCATTCCGAAGTGCGTGGCGGTGGTCAGGCGCTACGACAGGTGAATCACGTATTGGCGCATCCGCTCCCGGCCGAGCGTCTGATTTTGTTTGAGGTATACGTTCCCGGCGGCATTTGGTCGGGCTGGCCGCCACATTGCCACGACGGCTTTCAAGAGTCGGCCTATCTCGAAGAAACGTATTACTTTCGAACCGACCCGGACTACGGCTTTGCTTTCCACCGGAATTATCGCGTTGACAAAGACTTCGACGAATCGTTCGCCGTCGGCGACCGCGACTTGGTTCTCGTGACCCAAGGCTTCCACTCGACGGCCGCTGCTCCTAACTGTAAAGTTTATTTTTTGAATTATCTTGCAGGCGATTTGCTTGATGACGAGCGCGCCCGCCCTCCCCACGACGATCCGAAGTTTGCCTGGATACGTCAGGACTGGGAGGCGAACCCGATGCCGCTTCCTGTGTTTCCGGAAACAACGAGCGACTCGTGATCACGGTCAGTCCCGGCAAGTTCCGGCGCATACAGACCCTCGCTGATGCGCGGGGAGGGTTCAAGATATTGGCGGTCGATCACCGCGATTCCATGCGCGCGATGATTGACGCCGCTGACCCCGAGGGTGTTGCGGCGTCCGCGCTGACCGACATTAAGTTGGCCGTGTTGCGTGGAGTAGGAACACTCGCGTCGGGTGTGCTGCTCGACCCGGTGTACAGCGCCGCCCAGGCGATCTCGTCTAGCAAGCTGCCCGGCGCCATCGGTTTCTTGTCTGCAATCGAGGAGCAAGGATACCTAGGCGATCCGCATGCTCGGCAGACTACCTTGCTGAACGGCTGGGGCGTCGAAAAGGCGGCACGGCTCGGTGCATCGGGCATCAAGATGTTGATCTTCTACCATCCGGATGCAGGCACGGCGACGGCGCGGCAGGACCAACTGGTCGAGGCTGTAGTGGCCGACTGCCGACGCTTTGATATTCCGCTGTTTCTTGAGCCGATCGGTTATCCGCTTGATCCGGCGACAGACGCGCGGTCGGCTGAGTATGCGAGCCGACGCCGTCGAATGACAGTTGAAACCGCGCGGCGTTTAGGTGCGCTCGGGCCCGACGTGCTGAAGCTCCCATTTCCACTAGATGTTCGGCACCAACCTTCGCACGACGCCTGGCGTGCGGCCTGCTCGGAGTTGGACGCGGCGTGTCCGGTGCCGTGGGCTCTGCTTTCGGCCGGAGATCCGTATGACTCGTTCAAGGCGCAGTTGGAGATAGCCTGCGAGGCGGGCTGCTCTGGGTTCTTGGCGGGCCGAGCAGTTTGGCGCGAGGTCATCACGGCTTCGGAATCGCAACGAGATCGGCTGGTCTCCGATCTTGTCCTGCCGCGCTTTCGAGGGCTCTGCCAGATCGTAGACGACAAAGCGGCCCCGTGGACCAATCGCCTAGCGGCACAACCGGTGGACGAAACGTTCTTCCGCCTCTACTAAACGTCCGGCGCTGCCGCCAAGTCTACTGACCGCAGAAATTCGAGGTTGATCCGAGCGTCGTCCACGGGAGACGTTTCTCCGGCCGGGTCGCAGTCTTGTTCGATCGTGGCCCAGCCGTCGAAACCCGTTGCGTCGATGGATTCTTTCAGGGCTTCGAAGTCAACGCATCCGCGGCCCAGATTGCAGAAAACTCCTTGCGCGCAAGCATCGTAGAAGCCGATCCTTTCGTCGACTACGTGCTTGCGGACTTTCAGATCAACGTCCTTAAAATGCAAATAGTCGATTCGGGCGGCGAGGCGCTTGTACGCTGCGACTGGGTCGAATCCGGCATAGGCGCAGTGACCCGAGTCTAAGCAGACCTTGAGCAGATCTTCATCAATCGCATCGAGCGCGGCATCCAACTCATCTTCGAATTCGATATACCCGCCGGCGTGCGCGTGGATTGACACGCTCAAGCCATACTCCTCATGGCCGATTTTCGACGCAACCGTTAGACGCTCGATGAAGCTCCGCAGGTCCGCACCTTGGAGACGCGGCGCGGCGCCGGAGCGTCCCGCGAACGGCGCGCGAGCGGGTGCGATGCTGTCGATGAAAACCATGCGGCCGGCACCGTGCGCGGTCAGCGACTGCGCGGTTCGCTTCACGCCGTCTATGACGTCGTCCCATCGATCGGGGTTGTGGAACGGGCGGAACACGACTCCCGCCACGAGTTCGAGGCCGCGCGAACCGAGCGCATCGCCGAGCACTGAGCTGTCCTCGGGCATGTAGCCAACCGGACCTAGCTCAATGCCGCCGTAGCCGACTTCCTTCGCTTCATCAAGAACCTGCTCCCAGGGCGGGTTATTCGGGTCGTCGGGAAACTCAACACCCCACGAGCAAGGTGCGGCTCCAATCCTCAGGGGCATTCGCAGATTCTTCCCGGTTGCCGCGCGGCGTCAAATTCCAATCTAATCGACAATCGACTGGTACGCGAACTGCTTAAACAGGTTGCCGTAGCGCAGTCCGCTATGGGGAATAATCTGCACCATGTAAATGCCGATCATTTCCTCGACTGGATCGATCCAAAACTTGGTGCCCGCGGCGCCGCCCCAATTGTATTCGCCCACCGACGCCGGAGCGCCGCTGGCGCTCTGGTCAACGTGGACGGCAAAACCCAGGCCAAATCCGTAGCCTGTATTCTCAATGCGCTCGGTCTCAACTGAAGACAGGTGGTCAGTTGTCATCAGCTCGACTGTCTTGCGCCCGAGATAGCGCTTGCCTTCGAACTCGCCGCCATTGAGAATCATTTGGCAGAAACGCAAATAGTCGCGAGTCGTGGATGCAAGGCCGCCGCCGCCCGAGAAAAACGTGCCCGGCTTCATGTAGCGGTCTTCGCGGTCGGCGACTTTAATTTTCCCGCCGCCGGCGGGCGCATAGAGTTGGGCGAATCGATCGTGGCTTTTTGACGGTACGTTGAATCCGGTGTCGGGCATACCTAACGGGTCGAAAATGCGCTCTTGGAGGAATTCGTCGAACCGCTGGCCCGAGAGCACTTCGATTAGTCGGCCCTGGAGATCGACGGCAATGCTGTAGTGAAATTTCTCGCCAGGATGATATAGCAACGGCAGGTCGGCGATGCGGTCAACCATGTCTCTCAAATTGCCATCCCAGTAAAGGGGATGCTTCTTGTTATAGAGCTTGTCCACGGATGTCCCGCCGAAGTAGCCGTAGGTGAGTCCCGCGGTATGCCGCAAGATGTCTTGAACCGTCATTTCACGCCTAGCGGGCTCGCGCCGTGAGCGCCCGGGGTCACCGGGGAAGCCGCGACTGTCGGTGAGCACCTCTAGACCTTCCAACTCCGGGATGTAGCGGGAGACGGGGTCTTTAAGGCGGAACTTGCCTTCTTCAAAAAGCATCATCAGCCCAGCACTAGTGATCGGTTTCGACATGGAATAGATACGGACGATGGTGTCTTCGCTCATCGCAGCGCCGGCTTCACGGTTCGACTTGCCGCGTGCCTCAAAGTAAGCGATCTTGCCTTTGCGGGCGACTAAGCCGATGGCGCCGGCGATTCGTCCCGAGGCGACATCCTCTTCCATGGCCTTGGTGGCCAAAGCGAGACGCTCGGCCGACAAGCCCACTGACTCCGGAGAAACGACGGATATTTCGCCGGCTATGAGGCTAACGGAGAGAGTAACAACGAGCAGTAGGAATCGCATCACCACGACATCATACGTCAGATTGCCGCAGTCGACCCGAAGCTCATTTGGTGACGCGGTGACAACGGCAATTGCCGTTCGTCAACCAGCGTGAACACATTTGCGCTTCCGGTTGCACGCCGAGATCACGGGCGTCGTGCGAAGTGGCTTTTTTTCAATGAGTTGACCTGATCGTTGCGTGATTGGCCCGGCACTTGCTTAGTCGAATGACAGACCAAACCAGCGAGGAGGCACTTCAGAATGGAAACGACAATGTACACGCTTCTTGGCATTTCAAAGCCGGGCCTCGAAGCCCTTTGGAGCGGAATGTCTACCGGGGCGTGGATGTTTAGCTGCGCGTTTGCTCTCGGCTTGACCGCCCGGCTTGGATGGCTCGTCGGCGAGGCCGTTGCGACTGAGAGCAAGGCTTCCGAAATTGTTAAAGCTCCCGCGGCAGAAACCGGAACTCGACTTCAGGAGTGCGCGTAGCAGCGCTTACATGTTGAAGACTTCGTCCCAGGTGAGAACTTTTTCAGTTTCGTAGGCGATGCGGCCCATGATCGCGGTCAGCGTGCTTTCGGCTGATTCTTGCGCCATGTTGACGGCGGGGGCTTTACCTTGGATGGCGTCGACGAAACGCGCCACCAGATCGACGGTGATATCGCCCGAGGTCTTGCGCTCAACAGTTGGCGTTAAGCTACCCTCGTGATAAATTGCAAAACCGCCTCGCGAAGTTGTCAGTACTCCCTTCGTACCGAAGAAGTACTCACCCACATCGCGGTAGCCGCCGCGCCCGCATATCTGGTTGCCCGAGTGGGTGTAGACATTGCCGTCGGGTTGCTTGTAATTCACAGCAAGGCTGTCGACGATATTGCCGATGTCGGTGCGAACTGAGCGGTCGGCGTAACCCGAGGCGGCGACTGGGTGGACGCCCGTAAACCAACGCACGACGTCGACATTGTGGCAATTCTGTTCGACCATGATGTCACCGGAGCGCTCTTTGTAGAACAGCCAGTTACGGACACCCTCTTGTTCCGGCGAGTGGCCGCTACGGCGTGGAAGATCGCTGCCGATCCAGGCCGAGCGAACCATGCGAATATCGCCGATCTCGCCGTTTTGGACGCGATCGTAAGCCTCGCGATAGTCGTTACCCCAGCGTTGCTGAAAATCGACCATCACCGTCTGCCCGGGTTTGATCATTTTCGCGGCGGCGAGGAAGCGGCGGATACCGGCCGGGTCAACAGCAACCGGCTTTTCAAGCAAGACGTGCTTGCCGCTCTCGACCGCAAGCTCGAAATGCTCGGGATGTAGATAAGGCGGCGTCGCGATATAGACAGCGTCGACGTTGGTGTCTAGCAGCGCTTTGATCGAGCCGTAGCGCTTAGCTTCCTTAGCGGCCGGTATCGCCTTCTGGTAATTGTCTAACTGGTCATCGTAGATGTCGGCGAGCGCTTCGAACTGTGCGCCGTCGTTTTTGGCGAAGTGTCCGCCCACGCGCGTGGCTCTTCGGCCAGTGCCGACCACTCCGACCTTGACTTGCG
>CBDBHI010000038.1:0-45590 GCA_965205595.1 Bryobacterales bacterium
TTGGGGTGCCGCCCTTCCCCCTTATGCAATCCCCCTCACCCCCGCCCTACGAAGCCACAAATAGCTGTAGCCGCCGACCTCAACTCACGCTATAATCCCCCTCAACCCGCAGCTGCTTCGCCTCTCTCCTTCAGGCTCATCTTTCAATTGGAAAAGAGGCGACGCGATTTAACCGGGGTGCGCGACAAGAGAATGATGATTTGCGGGTTCTCTTTTTTTGCGCATTAATCCTTACGTATCAATACGTTCGGATAAGGAGGTGTGTGATGACCGATTCTCTCGTCGCGCTGGAACGTCAACGAAAAGCCATCCTCGCTCGGATTCTCGATCTTGGTGACTTCCGCAGCGGTTCGATCAGCGCCGTCAGCGGACGCTGCGGCAAACCGTCCTGCCGCTGCCACCAACCCGGCCAGCCCCCTCACGGCCCCAATTACCGCCTGACCAAAAAAGTCAACGGCAAAAGCGTGAGTGAGACCTTTTCCTCGCCAGCCGCCCGACGCAAGGCCCAACGCGAAGTCGACACGTTCCAGCGTTTCCGCGAACTGAGTCGGCAATTGCTTGAGGTCAACGAAAAGATCTGCCGTCTGCGCGCCGTGGAGGAAGACAGCGAGTTGACGCCGCGGGGGAAAAAACGGCCGAGGCGATCCAACAAGAAGTCGCCGCGGAAGTAGCTGGTGTGCTGCGCGTGGTATTCGCCGGGCGTGCGCCGCATGACGGCGCTGGTCGGCAGTGAAACTTCGTTCGACCGCGGCCGCGTGTTGCTCGACGAATTGGCCGGAGTGGAGGTAACGGGGAAGGCGGTTGAGCGCGAGTCCGAGGCGATCGGCGACGATATCGCGGCCCTCGAACAGGTCGAGATCGAGCGCGCCGTGCAGTTGGAACTTCCGGAAGTATCCGCGCGCCGGAAATTCCGATTCTCTACATCGAGATGGACGGCACGGGCGTGCCGACAACGGCCGCGGAGACACGAGGGCGCAAGGGCAAGGATGGCGGCGCAATCGAGGACGCCGCCGCTTTCGGCCGACGCATCTGGCGTGAGGCTTGGCGACGGGGCTGGAGCCGGGCGCGCAAAAAGGTCATCCTCGGCGACGGCGCGCCCTGGATCTGGAATCTTGCGCACCAATACTTTCCCGGAGCGATCGAGATCGTCGATCTGTTTCACGCCCGCGAGCACCTGTGGGAGTTGGCCGCGAAGCTGTATCCATCAGACGAGAGCCGGCGTCATGGTTGGGTACGGCGCATGCGCAAGAAGCTCGACGCGGGACGCATCGCACAACTGGTCGCGTCGTTGCGCGCGATTGAAACCGATGATGCTGAGTTGGCGCATCAAGTGGCGCTGGAGGCGGACTATTTCGAGCGCCATGCGGGGCGGATGCGGTACGGCGAGTTTCGGCGACAAGGTTTGTTCGTGGGCTCGGGAGTGATCGAGGCCGGCTGCCGCACAGTGATTGCGTCTCGATTAAAGCGATCGGGCATGTTCTGGAGCCTGCGCGCCGCCCATGCCATCATTGCCCTGCGCTGCTCCCGCCTCTCCAACCACTTCGACGACTACTGGGAAACTCGCACCAAAGCCGCCTGAACGTCACAATTTTGTCGCACACCCTCCTTGACCCAGAAGTGTTAACTCCTTCAGAACGAACGAGCTAGAGCCCGTGGGAACATCACTGTCGTGAAAAATCTGAGTGTTGTACCGCTGGCGACGTGACAGGAGGAGCGTGGCCAAACGGGAAAGTTGTCGCAAGCGGTACAACGATTTGAAGCTAACCGCGGAGCCGAACGGGCTTAGGGGTTTCTATTGTCTGGGGTGCTCTCGGGGGAGCGGCAAAGAGTCTGTTCAAGATCTTGGACTCTCGCCGTTGCGGCACTTTTGCGGGGATCTGAGGCCAATCTGGACCTTGTTGGAAAGGCCGAAGAAGCTCGAATGAGCGTGCCGGACACAGCTTTGGCGCGCCTACGACGGGCCAGTCACGAACGACGAGAGGCGTGGTTGAGGACATGGCGCTAAGAGCTGTCGAAGACAATCACCGTCGCGGGTAGCTCCGCGTCGAAGGTTGCGACTAACAGCATGCGTCCCCGACCGCAACGTCGACAGCGGTGGACCAGGACGCGGGCGCCGTTCGGGGGGGTTGCTTCAGGTGCGGGAGTCGCCAGCAACTCGCGAGCCCGCGCCAGCTTTTGGCGACGATGGCAGTTGGCTAGGAACCCGTAATAGCGAATGCGCACGAAACCCCGCGGCAAGACGTGCAGCAGATAGCGTCGCAGGAACTCGTTGGCGTCGAGCGTCATCTCGCGTGGTCGACTTTGCTGGGAGTAGTCCTTGTAGGCGAAGCACACGCGACCATCTTTGATCGAGAGCAGCCGTTCGTTGGAGATCGCCACGCGGTGGGTGTAGCGCGCCAGGTAGCCCAACGCCGTCTGCGGTCCGCCGAAGGGGGGCTTGGCATGTACTACCCAAGCTTTGCGCTTGGTCGCCGCTAGCAGGCATCGGAACTCGCCCTCATCCGCCAAATGCTCGATGCGACCGTGAAACTCGAGTTCGCCGCCGAGGAAGGCTTGCCGCAAGTAGTCGAGGACCTTCGCTCGAAAGAGATGACGCAACACCCGCGCCGGCAGGAAGAAGCGCTTGCCCTTCAAACGCACCCAACGCGAATCGTCCAGGGCGATGCCGCCGGAGGGAACTACCGTGTGTAGGTGCGCGTGATGCTCGACGCTTTGCCCCCACGTATGCAACACGGCCAGGAAGCCGAAACGAGCCGCTCGTCGAGTCTCGCCCAGCTCGAGCAAAGTCTCGGCGACGGCGCGAAACAGGATGCCGTAGACGACGCGCGGATTCTGCAGCGCTAACGGACCCAGTAGATGTGGCAGTGTGAACACGACGTGGAAGTAGACCACCGGCAGCAGATCGAGTAACCGCTTCTCGAGCCACTGTGCTCGCGCCGCGCCTTGGCATTGCGGACAGTGCCGGTTGCCGCAGGGGTTGCCGCTGGTCTTACGCTGACCGCATTCGTCGCACTCGTAGACGTGGCCGCCTAGCGCCGGCGTGCGGCACGCTGCGATGTCTGTCAGGGCACGGCGCTGTTGAACCGAAGTCGGAGTCTGTCCGAGATACTCCTCCCCATAGGCTCGCACCACCGCGGCCAGCGTCGGCCGTTGCTGACGCCCCGTATCCTGCTCGACTGATGCTTGATGACAGATGCCGTTGATGATGACGGATTCTTCTTGACTCAGCCAAGCCGACCACCACTGCTTGGCTTGCCCTGCACAGCTTCGCTGCCACCCACCGCGTAGCGGTTAGGTTCAAATCGCACTTGCACTCCGAATCCGCCACCGAAGTCTCCATGCAGGAGCTGCGATAGCACCACGGGGTAGAGCTTCGAAACTTTGGCAACTTCCGCACGCGTCAGCGCGCCGGGCCCATCGAGCTATAGACAGGGCACTGCGGCACAGCGTACTAGGTCCGCTGATCCTGGCTGCGCCGCATCCAGATATATACCGGCAGGCCGCTCGCGATGAGCGCCAATCCCGCAAGTGACGGCAGAGGCTGAGTGACCAGAGTATTGGCGACGAGCCCTAGCGAAGCAATAGCGAAGAGTAGCGGCGTCGCAGGGTAGCCCCACATGCGATACGGCCGCTCCCATTCGGGCCGCTTGATGCGAAGAACGATTACGCCCAGCACGGCGAGGCCATAAAAGATCCAGCCGGCGAACATCGCGAACGAAAACAGGCCCACGTAGGAGCCACTGAGCGAGAGAATCGCCGCCCAGACACCCTGTAGCAGAACCGCCAGAGCCGGCGTCTCGAAGCGCGGATGCACCTCGGCAAACTGACGAAACAGCAGCCCGTCCCGCGCCTGAGCAAAGTAAACGCGCGGGCCGGCCAGAATGCCTGCATTGAGCGCGCCGAAAATCGAGATGAGGATCGTGGCGGAGATAATCGTCCCGCCAGCGGGCCCGAAGACACGCTCCGCCACCACCGCCGCCACGCGGTCCGTCGCTGCGATCTCGTCCACCGTCAGGACGTTCATGTAAGCGACGTTGGCCAACATGTAGAGCAGGATCACCGCGCCGACACCGGCGCCGAGACTGATCGGCAGGTTGCGATGGGGGTCCTTGATTTCACCCGCGACAAAGCCGGCCTGATACCAGCCGTTGTAAGCCCATAGGCAAGCGATCATCGCCACGCCAATCTGGCTCAAGCCAAATGCGGAGGGCGCCGTCGCAGTTTCCACCACCGGCTGCGCCTGATCGCCAAGCGCCGCAACCGCGACGAGCACGAGGCCGGCAACCTTGAGCACGGTCGTAGCGTTTTGTACAAGCGCGCCTCCGATCAGGGTGCGGTAGTTCAGAGCCGTCAGCAGCAGAATGACCCCGGCGGCACTCAGCCGTTCGAGCAGGGGTGACAGCGGTACGAAGTAGCCAATGTAGATCGAAAAACCTACAGCCAAGGTCGCCGTCGAGCCCGAGCGCACGACCAGCAGCAAGACCCAACTGAACAAAAATCCCACAGCGGCGAGTAGGCCTCGCGCAGGTAGACGTACTGTCCGCCGCGTGGGGCAACATCGCGCCCAATTCGGCAAAGGCCAGGGCGCCGCAAAGCGAGAGAGCGCCGGCCGCCAGCCAGATGCCCAACATCCACTCCCCCGATGGCAGCTCGCGAGCGATCGATCCGGGGACGATAAAGACGCCCGACCCGATAATCGTGCCGACGACAATCGCCAGCGAGTCCCACAATCCCAGTCGCCGCGAAAGTTCCGGGAGCTCATCGGACCAGGATAGACGAACTGTCTATAGGGTGCGGGCGATCTAGATAAGCGCTTCGTTTTCCTTCACGAACAGAACTACCGCGGCATGACCATTCGGCTCCGACCGTCAACGATCAAAAGCCCGGAATTTCTTCGAGCGGTACAATTTCACCATCTTGAGTGGCCTTGATTGGCGAAACTAATTTCCACAACAAGATCCCAAACGAACGTACGTTGCACAAACATTCACCGGAGTTGGCTTCATGAAAATAATCACAACCACGATTTTTCTTACTCGCTCTCCTCAGCTCCTCGATAGCGAGCGCTCAGCCACGGACGCCGCGCATCAAGTCGCCCGAAGTTCACGCCGATCGCAGCATCACGTTTCGGGTGAAAGGACCGGAGCTATCGAAAAGCTATCCTTGACGCGCCGTGGGCCGGTGAGCCGACTGCGATGAAAAGTGACGACGATGGCGTCTGGTCGGTCCACCGTTGGGACCGGTCGATCCTCAAATCTACAGCTACACAACTACGAGATCGATGGCGTCAGCGTCCTCGACCCTCACAATCCCCGCGTGAAGCTCTGGGACGGAGGTGCGGCCAGCCTCGTCGAAGTACCAGCCCCCGAATCGACAGCCTATGACTGGACCGCGCGCCCGCATGGCGATCTGCACATCCACCACTTTCGCTCGTCCACTACCGACCGAGAGCGACGAGTTTTCGTATACACGCCGCCAGGTTATGAAGCTGGCAGAGGCAGCTACCCTACGCTATATCTGCTTCATGGCTCCGGCGATAACGAGTGTTTTTGGCAACTTCACTTGGCCCACTTCGGCGGTTTATTTTGGCCCCCCTGTAAACGGGCCTCTAAGTCATTGATTCCAGGTCACCTCCTTTCGTTTTTGGGGACGTGGTCCGGAGCGGAGCCCGAAGGGCGAAGCGCAGGACGATGTCCCCAAAAACGAGCGCCCTCCTTGCTACCGCCCTCGCTTCTTCTTCGCCAGCGTCCTACGAAAGCGGTAGGACTCCTCGCCCGTCTCGATGATGTGAGCGCGGTCGGTAATGCGATCCAACAGCGCCTTACATAGCCGAGCGTTCGGAATCACCTTTGTCCACTCGGAGAACGGCAGGTTGGTCGTCAGCATTAGAGCCGCCTTTTCCGCGCGATCAGCGATGACTTGGAACAAGAACTCTGCTCCCACCTCCGCCAGCGGCACGTAACCCACTTCGTCGATCGCGATCAGCTCGTAGCGCGACCAGCGTGCGAGCACTCGACTCAGCTGCATTTGCTGCTTGGCTTCGACGAGTTCGTTGACCAGCGCCGACGCCGTGGTGAAGCGCACCCGCCGTTTCTGCAGGCAGGCCGCCACGCACAGGCCCGTCATCAGGTGGGTCTTGCCCGTGCCGCAATCGCCGAGAAACAGGATCGGTTCCGAACTCTCGATGTAGCCGCCTTCGGCCAACTCGGTTAGCTGCGGGGCCGAGACCGCCTTCGTCTCGGAGAAGTCGAACTCCTCGAGCGTCTTCATGCGAGGCAGCCGCGCTTCGCGTAAGCGACGATCCACCGTACGTCGCTCGCGCTCTTCCAACTCCGCGCTTAGCAGCGCTTCGAGATAGCCGACCGGCGTTTGTCTCTCGCGTATGGCTTGTTTGGCCAACGTCTCGAATTGCGCGCCCACCGTCGGCAGCCGCAGCAGCTTGCACTGTTGTTGGATGGCCTGCACCGCCAGGCTTTCGTTGGGGGCGCTGGATTTGCGGGCGCTCATTGCACCGCCTCCGCCGCCAGCAACTGATCGTAGTTCGTCAGCGTCGGCAAGGGCCGCTCAAAGCGTTCCAGCTCCGGCGCCACCAGCGGCGGCTGAGCTAGCCGTTCGAGGCACTGCGAGGTCAGCAAGTAACGCACCGCCGCCTGATCGCAGCAGCCGCACTCGAGCGCTTTCTCGATCGCCTCGCTCAGCTTGTCCCAACCGTGGCGTTTGCCCTCTTGCAACAGCTCGATCATCTGTTGCGTCCCCGCTTGCTTGTCATGGCGCTGGATCAACTTCGCCCATAACGTGTCGTAGCTCGCCGGCCAACGCCCGGCTTGGCGCCATTGTTCCAGCGGCGTCGAGCCCGCCAGCGCTCCCGGCTTGTGGGCCAATACGTCGAGGTAATGCTCCAAATTAAAGATCTTCTGCTGCCGAGAGTAGCTGCGCTCATGTCGCGCGATGCGACGACCTTCGTGCCAGACCTCGACCGACTCGGCGTAGATCTTCGCCTGCGCCCTGGTTCCCGGACGCAGCGGCGTCGAGTAGAAGTTCGTGCGCACCTTGACGCAGCCTGTCGCGTCAACCTTCGGGAAGCTCGACACTTCGATCTCAAAGCCTTCCGCCGCCAACCCCAACAGCCGCTCGCGTTCGATCAGCATTCCCTCGCCGACCGTTTGCGCCCGTCCGGCGACCGTGCGCGCTTCGTCTTCGCGGCAGCCTTCGAGCAGCTTGCTGTTGAGCTCGTCCAGCGTCTTGGCTTCAGGCAGCGGCACCCAGTGGTTGCGGCGGTAACGTCTCACCTCGCCTTCCACGCCCCCTTTCTCGTTGCCTTTCCCCGGCGTGCAGAACTCGGAGGCGAAGCGCCAATGCGAACGAAAAGCCACGAAGCGCGCCGTCTCCTCGCGTCGCGCGCCGCGCAGAATCCGCTTCACCGCCGAAGAGAGATTATCGTACCTCAATGTCCGAAACACCCCGCCAAAGTAGGCCAAGGCCAGCTCGTGCGCTTCCAGAAACGCCTGCTGCGTCGCGCGCCGATAGGCGCGATGAAAGGCCGCGCCGCTCGCCATCGAGCGCATCGTGAACACTTGCAGCTTCACGCGCTCGCCGTCCATCTCGGCCCACGACTCGTACCAGTCCACCTGCGCTTCTTGGCCCCAGTCGTAGCTTTGCGGCACGAACGTCTCGCGCTTCTCCAATCCCAACTCGCGCTTGCGCTCTTGAACGTACTGCCGCACCGTGCGCTCGGCCACTTCGCAACTGGTTTCCTCCCGTATCCGGTTCCAGATACGGTGCGCCGTGTGACGCTGCTTACGCGGCGCCTTGCGGTCCTCTTTGAGAATGCGGTCGATGAACCCCACCGCCGGCGCCAGCTTGGCGCGCCGTCGCGCCGGCTTCTTGCGCGGCGGCGGCAGCGCGCTGGCTACCGCCTCGCGCACCATCCGCCGGTGCACGCCCAGCTTGCGCGCCACCCCCTTGATCGTCCCCACGCCGAATTCGTACTCGCGTCGAATCTCTTCGAATAGTTCCACTTTGCTCCTCCAGTCCAATTCGTTCCTCCGTTGCGGGCGATTCCCGCAAACAGAGTATCCGTTGATTGTTCTAGGGGGGCCAAATCAGGGCGCCGAAAGGGGCCAATTCAGAATGCCAAACTCAAACGAGAGCACTTGGAGCGAACTGGGCAAAGCGAATCTGATTCTAGACAACCTCATCGCCGAGGGTAAGGCCGAGAGCATGCTCGCTGTGATGACTAATGGGCACCCCGTCAGCTTCGCCGATCGCAGAAGCCGCGGCGTGGGTGGCAACACAGAACTATATGTCGAAGAACTCACCAACGACGTAATTCCACTGATTGAGCAACGTTATCGCGTGAACAAGAAGCGCGAAGCTCGCGCCATCGCGGGACTCTCGATGGGTGGCGGACAGTCCCTCCATGCTGGGCTGGGGCGGGTGGATCTATTCGCTTGGGTCGCGGCGTTCAGTGCATCCACGCGAGGAGTCCAGGAGAATCCGGCCATCCGCGCTTTGACTGACGACGCAAAGAAAGCCAACGAAGAAATAAACCTGCTTTGGATCGCTATCGGCGAGGATGACTTCTTGCTCGAGGGCAACCAAGCTCTTCATAAATTCTTAGACCAGAAAGGCGTCGAGCACAGCTACAAGATCACCACTGGGGGACATAGCCGGCCTGTCTGGCGAGGATACCTCGAAGACCTAGTTCCGCTCTTGTTTCGATAGCGGCACTGGAAATTTCGAGACGGTACTCTTTCTTTGGCAGCCGGCTGGCCGGAGCCGTTCCCGCCGCCGGCTATAGCGCCGTTCAGTCGCTCAAAGCACTGGTCTACAAGTCCCCCAACAAGAAGCTAAAGGTCGCCGCCATCGGTGCCGGTGGCTGGCCTTCGAAACGCCGAACGGACTAAGAAGAACCTTCGTGTCCCCTACCCACTCCACTATTTAGGCTGTGAAACGATGCGCAGATACGGCTTCGGCGACTTCCATCCACCCGGATATTTCTCAGCGGCTGCTTCGTTCGAAACAGACGGCACGATGATCACGTCATCGCCCTGCTGCCAGTTCGCGGGCGTCGCAACCTTGTGGTTCGCAGTCAATTGCATCGAGTCAAGCACCCGCAACACTTCCGCAAAGTTGCGGCCTGTCGTCATCGGGTAAGTAATCATGAGTTTGATTTTCTTGTCCGGACCGATTACGAACAGCGAACGCACGGTTGCGTTGTCCGCCGCCGTTCGCCCTTCGGCAGTGCCCGTTGCCGTCGGGTGGATCATGTCATAGAGCTTGGCAACCGCCAGGTCTGTGTCGCCGATCATCGGATAACCGACCTTATGGCCTTGGGTTTCCTCAATGTCCTTAGACCACTCTGTGTGGTCGGCAACCGAATCAACGCTGAGCCCGATGATCTTGCAATTGCGTTTCGCAAATTCATCTTGCAGGCCCGCGACTGAGCCAAGCTCTGTCGTGCAGACGGGCGTGAAATCCTTCGGATGCGAGAAGAGGACAGCCCAGCCGTCTCCGATCCACTCGTGAAAGTTAATCGTCCCTTCAGTTGTTTCCGCGGTGAAATTTGGCACTTCTTCGCCGATGTGTAAACCCATAATTTTGCTCCTCAGTTGAATTGTCTAGGTCGCGCCCGACTCGCTTGTACGAGTTTAGACCTCCGCAAGTATCAATATACCGATCTTGCGCTTTGACGAGAAATTTCGCGGCTAAAATTTGGGTACCAATTTTTGCGCGTCGCGTCGGCTGTTGTTACTCTACGGGCTCCCATGCCGACATTTACCCACGATCAACTCCGCTTGTTCGGCGCCTCAGTATTCGAAGCAGCCGGCGTTTCTCCGGCGGAATCCCGGGTCGTCACTGACGCATTAGTCGATGCAAATTTGGCCGGACACGACTCGCACGGCGTCATGCGAATGGACTCTTACCTCCGCTGGATCAAGGCCGGTGATTTCGTACCCGGCGCGCCTTTCACAGTAGTGGCCGAGGGCGACGCCTTCGCGGTAATCGATGGTGGCTGGGGATTCGGTCAGGTCCAGGGCCGCCGCGCCATGGAACTCGCGATCGAAAAGGCTCGCAAAAGCGGAACCTCCACCGTCTCGGGACGAAACTGCACCCACCTCGGGCGACTTGGCGATTACCCGCGAATGGCTGCCGAGCAGGGGTTAGCGGCGGTAATGTACATCAACACCCATGGCGCCGGACGGCTTCTCTCGCCCTTCGCTGGTATCGAGCGGCGACTATCCGCCAATCCGATCGCAATCGGGATCCCCAGAAAGAATGAACGGCCGATCATTCTAGACATCTCAACGTGCCAGATCGCGGAAGGCAAAATCCGCAACATGAACGTCGAGAGTAAACCGGTCCCTGAAGGCTGCATAATCGATTCCGATGGAAACCCGACGACGGACGCGTCAAAGTTTTATGGCCCGCCACAGGGCGCCCTACTTCCCATCGCCGGGCACAAGGGCTTTGGACTCGCACTAGCTTTTGACATCCTTGCCGGCGCAATCTCCGGCGCGGGCTGCAGCCGGCCCGACGCCAAGCGAATCGGCAACTCATTCCTGATGCACGTACTTGATGTCGACCGACTTCGCGGAATCGAAGACTTTTCGCTCGACGTCGAGTCGTTGATTGAATACGTCAAGAGCAGTCAACTGGCGCCTGGTTTCGATGAGATCCTGGTGCCCGGAGAGCCCGAGCTACGCACCGAGCAGGAACGTCGCGCCAACGGCATCCCAGTCCCCGATGGCACGGTAAAAGCCCTAAGCGTGCTAGCGGCCGAGTACGGCGTTTCCGGGTTAAGCTGATTCCCGAGCCTTCTCCACTTTCGCTTTAACGGTGCGCTGATCTAACTTGAGTCGGCGGGCCGTCTCGGCGTAGCTACCTGTTTGTGAATACACGAGCCCGCAATACTCGTTAAGAAGCTCTTCGGCCTCAAGCGTGCCCGAGCGAAATCTGTCAACGAAAGTGTCCGCGGCGGCGGTCGTGACTGGCTGATAGCGTCCCCGCAACAGGATATTTCGAATACACTGCTCCAGTTCTCGATAGTTGCCGGGCCATGAATATCCGACTCCAAGATTCCCCTTGATCCAGGCTTCAGCCTCTAGAGCAATCTCCTCAAACGCTTCAGGCGCAACTCGTTTCGAAAGGAAACGCACCAGTTGGCGCAAGATTTTGGGGTTCTCCGCAAGCTGCTCGGCCAGCGGCACCGTCTCGACTAGGTCGGAGCAAATCCGGTAGTAAAAGTCTTCACGAAACTCTCCACGCCGAATCGCGGCGCCCAGGTCGCGGTTTGTGGCGGCGATGATCTTGCCATGGAACTCCCGACTCTCCGTCTCGCCGACGCGCTGGAAGCTTCGCGTCTGAATCACCCGCAAAAGTTTGACTTGAAGTGTCGGCTCCAAGTCTCCAATCTCATCCAAAAAGACCGTGCCATGAGACGGACAAATCTCCAGCCAGCCCTTGCGATCGGTCGCCGCCCCCGTGAACGCACCGCGACGGTGTCCGAAAAGTTCCGATTCGATCAGCGATGGCGACAGCGCGGCGAGGTTGACGGCATAAAAACCCTCTTCCGGGTCCACCTGGAAAGTCTGTGTTCGCGGCTGAAATGGAATGTAACGCGAATAGGCAATCGCCCGCGCCACGAACTCCTTGCCCGTGCCCGAAGGCCCAGTGATCAACGTTGAAAAATCACCCATCCGGCGATAGAGCCCTTGACGATACCGCCGCATATCGTGAGTGAAAATCGATTGCCAAATAGCCTGTCGAAGACGCGCCGCGGACGCCGACTTGCCAACGATGTTCCGGTAGATCGCGAAAAATGCTCGACGCATCTGGTAGAAGATCGCGAAGACGTGCGCCGCGCTGTCCTGCGGCTCGATCGGCCCCGAGAAGTAGTGGTTCCATTCGGCAACGTAGTTCTCATACGAATGTCCGTCGGCCCGCCCGTCTTGGCCCTCGTGCACCTCTTCCGGATCGCGATAGATCTTCCGCGAGTAGCTGTAGTAGAGGTAGTAGAGGTAGTAGAGAACCGCGCCTTCATAGACGCGGCGCGAGTCCCGGTCGCCGTTGCGGTTGCGCTCACGTAGTGCCGGCAGCAAATCCGCGAGCTGTCGCGCAATCCGTTCACCGTTCTTTAGCGGACCGGCTGGGTCGTCGACCGATAAGCTCCACGCCGGCTCGCCCTCGCGAAACCGCTCACCAAGGGCAATCCGTTCAAGACGGATACGATCGAACGAAAACGGGTTACAGTAGGCAAGCTGCGAAACCGCTTCAAGGAACGTCGCCTCTGACCCTGGCGCGATCGGCATCACGCAATCAGTATGTCATTTTATGACCACGCCATTACAATAAATGTCACGATGGCGTCTACCTACAATCAAACTCTTCACTGATAATAAATAGCTTATGACTAGAACTGGATTGGCACCCAAGGTGCACTCTTACCTCTTGCGCTGACCGAGAAGATGACTCACGAAACTCACAGCGGTCGATTTCATGACGTTCTCGCAACAGTTGGATTCAAGCCGTTCCTAACGACGCAATTCCTAGGAGCGCTGAACGACAACGTCTTCAAGATGATCGTCTCCCTCGCGATCGTCGGAGCCGTGGCGGTCGAGCAACAGGCTCGCTACCTATCGCTCGCGCAAGCGCTCTTTATCTTGCCGTTCCTACTGTTCTCGGGCTACGCCGGTCACATGGCCGACGTTTATAGCAAAAAGCGCGTACTAGTGGGCGTCAAGTCGTTCGAGATTGTGGCCATGCTGGCTGCCTGCGCTGCTCTCGCGGCGGGTGATGTTCGCTGGATGCTCGTCGTCCTTTTCTTGATGTCGCTGCAGTCGACGTTTTTTAGCCCCGCTAAATTTGGCATCTTGCCTGAAATGCTTCCCGAGACACGGCTGTCGCGCGGCAACGGGCTCGTCAACATGACGACATTTCTTGCCATCGTCAGCGGCACGGCGATCGGCGGACTGTTGTTTTCTCAGTGGACCGGGCAGCTTTGGCTAATCGGTCTATTGCTCACAGCAGTCGCGGCCGCCGGTTTCGCAGCGAGCTTCTTCATTGCTGAGGTTCCCACGCCTTCTTCCAAAAAGCCATTCAACTGGAATCCGTGGGGTGAAATTGCCGAGGGCGTCAAGCGGCTGCGCTCCGACCGAAACTTGTGGCTGGCGGTGCTCGGCAGTTGTTACTTCTGGTTTATCGGCGCACTGCTGCAAATTGCGTTTCTCTCATACGGCAGTGAGATCTTGGGGGCGGACGAGTTTGGCGTCAGCCTGCTGCTGACGGCGGTCGCTGCCGGCATCGGTGCCGGCAGCTTGATCGCCGGCCGCTTATCGGGAGAAAAAGTCGAATTGGGCTTGGTGCCGATCGGTGCGGCCGGGCTGAGTGTCTTCTTGACGGTGCTGGGGCTGGGCTCGTGGTCGTATGGCGCCTCGGCGGTTCTGATGGCGCTCGCCGGGGCATCCGCGGGTCTATTCGTCGTGCCACTTGAGGCATTCATCCAGCAGCAGAGCGGAGCCGGCGAACGTGGCCGCATACTGGCAGCCGCCAATTTCGCGACGACCGCCGCGGTTTTGCTGGCGGCCGGCGTCACCTGGCTGCTGCAAGGTCTAGTGGGCCTTTCTGCCTCGAACGTGATCGCGATTGGTGGACTGTTTACCCTAGTCGCAACCTTCGTCGTGATGAATCTTGTACCGCACTACATGATTCGTTTCGCCCTGTGGATGACGACGCACGTCTTCTACCGCATCAACATCGTAGGGCGCGGCAACATCCCTCGGAAAGGACCGGCGCTGCTGATTTCGAACCACGTTTCGTTCGTCGACGGATTTCTCGTTGGCGGCTGTGTGCAACGCTTTGTGCGCTTTCTGATCTACAAGCCACACTTCGAGAGGCAGCCGTATCGTTGGGTACTCGAGCGCATGAACGCGATCCCGATCGAAGCGAAGAACAAAGAGGTAGTCGACCAGGCCATAGCCACGGCCCGACAAGAGCTCGAAGCCGGCCACGTCGTCACAATCTTTGCCGAAGGCGCAATCTCACGTACTGGAGAGATGCAGGAGTTCCGCCCCGGCTTCCGAAGAATCGCCGAAGGGCTCGATGTGCCGATCATTCCCGTGCAACTGCACGGTGTTTGGGGCAGTATTTTCAGCTTTTCAGAGGGCAAGGTCTTCAAGAAATTACCGAAGCGAATCCCCTATCCGGTAACCGTATCTTTTGGCGCGCCGCTTGCCTCCGACGCAAGTGTCGAAGACGTACGAAGCGCCGTCGAAGAGTTAACCCCGCGGGCTGCACAGCACCCTGTTCGAGCATGACGCGGGAGGAGATGAAAACGATGCCGACAAAATTCCAGCTATCGAACAAGATCTTCCTTCTCTCGGGAACCGTCTACGCGCTTTCGTTTCTGCTGACAGCGGTCGACTTCAACACCGACATGGTGGGAATGATGAGGGGTTGGAAATGCGCCTGGAGTTGCGTCATTGGCATCGCTTATCTCTTCGATGGAAGCTTTTGGGGCTTGTTCGGAACCGGCGCGAACGCGATGGCGCTATACGTGATCGTTGCCGAGTATCGTTCGTGGTCGCGCGGCATGCCGATACCGGCACGGCTGTGGCCCGGACAGGCATTTGTACTGGCTGCAATTGGGTCCGCCGTCGCCTGGCAGTTCTTTGATTCAACCGCCGATCTGATGGCTGGTCACTACCTCTGGGCGGGTTCGATCGTAGCCCTAACGGTCGGCTACTCGCTCCGGCGACTCCCGTTAGATCGCATCGATGCGCCCGAGGCAATTCAGCCCTCGGCCAGACAACGAAATACTTCACGATAGAATTCGGGATGTGACTGCCAAGTCTGGGCACTCACAATGCGCTCGTCCCGGACGGCTTCGCTCGTAGCGTAGGTCGCCCCGGCCCGCTCCGCTTCCGAGCGAACGTGCTCGTAGCAAGTAACCGTGCGGCCCGCGATCATGTCGGCCGCGACGAGGATCTGAATACCATGGCAAATCGAGAAGATCCACTTCTCCTGCCGATCGAATTCCTTGACGATTTCTATCAGCCGCGGAATGTGGCGCAAGAACTCCGGAGCGCGCCCGCCCAACAGCAAGACGGCCTCAAATTCATCAACGTTTACATCGTCAAAGCCGACCTGCGCCTCTAATCCGTACCCCGGACGCTCAACGTAAGTGTCCCAGCCCGGCTCGAAGTCGTGCATTACGAGATGCAGTCTGCGGGCGGTCGGCGCCGCCACTACCGCATTAAATTCGGCCTCAAGAAAGCGGTGGTACGCGTAAAGAGCTTCGTAGCTCTCGCCGGCGTCCCCGGTGACGATCAGAATCTTCTTGCCCATTCGGCGATTGTAAACGAGCCGGAGGCGACAGCCTCGTTACAGCTCCCGCAGAAACGGATTCTGATCCCGCTCTCGGCCGATCGTAGTCCCCGGTCCGTGGCCACAAGTCACTTCGACGGAATCATCGAGCGGCAGAAGCTTGTCTTTGATCGAAGCAAAAATCTGACGGGTATTCCCACCCGGTAGGTCAGTCCGGCCAATCGAACCCATAAACAGCGTGTCGCCTGCGATGAGCTTGTTTTCTGACGCGACAAGTAGGCTAATGCTGCCCCGCGTGTGCCCCGGTGTGTGAAGCACCTGAAACTCCGATTCGGCGAGTTTGATCGTGTCTCCATCTTTAACCGCTACATCGACCTCGGTCTTTTCGGGAGTCGGCGCCCCAAGCCATGAAGCTTGAGTGTCGAGCATATCCCGCAAAGCGATATCGTTCTCGTTCATATAGACGGGCGCTCCGGTCTTCGATCGCAGCTTTGCCGCTCCACCAATATGGTCGATATGGGCGTGTGTGATTACAATTCCCGTGACTGTCAGCTCGTGTCTAGCGATGATCGCCTCGATTTGATCGAGATCGTCGCCAGGATCGATTACGATCGCCTCGCGCGTCGACTCGTCGCCAAAGATTGAGCAATTGCACTGTAATTTCCCAACTGGCAGAATCTCGTGAATCATCGCTGGTATGCTAACAGCTTTCCCGTGCACGCTTATCAGGCACTACATAGTGGAGCCGCTTGGCGCGATATCTCGTCGTGTGGCCGGCTACGAGCCACAGGCGACGACCGCCTCCGCCTGCTGCACGCGATCGCGACCAACTCGCTCGAGGGTCTAGCTCCGGGCCAAGCCGAATACACATTTTTCCTCAACCCTCAGGGCCAGATCCAGTCCGACGCGCGAGTATTCGTGGCGGAAGATCACGTCCTCATCGACTGCGAATCCGACGTTCGTGAGCGCCTCCGGGCGCATCTTGAAAGCTTCATCATCATGGACGACGTCACGCTCGAAGACGTCACCAACGACACGTTTCTTATCGAAGTATGCGGCCCGAACTCCGCGGCGGCGGTAGCACAGTTTTGCGACCCGCCTCCGACGAGCAATCTCAGCTTCAGCGAAGCGAATGGCCTTCGTGTTGTCCGCGCTTCGCTGATCGGCGGTGAGGGTTATTGGCTCAGCGGGGGCCGGGAGCAGCGAGAGGCAATCTCAGCTCAGCTAACAACTGCCGGCGTCGTCGAAGCTACTGACGAGTCATTTGAAATCGTACGCGCCGAAAACGGCATTCCTCGCTACGGAATCGACTTTTCACGAAAGAACATCCCCCACGAAACACAACTGCTAAACGCGGTTTCATTTACCAAGGGCTGCTATACAGGCCAAGAAATCGTCGAACGCGTGCGCTCGCAGGGACAAGTCAACCGCCTACTGGTCGGACTGCATCTCGACACACCAACAGTTCCGGCAAATTTAGACGTCCAGCTCGAGGACCGCACCGTGGGATCCATGACTTCGGCGCTATTCTCGCCAACCTTCCAAAAGGTCGTCGGGTTTGCTATCGTTCGGCGCGAGGCGGCCTTGCCGGGGACATTACTCACAGTCGATGGAACGCTCGGCACAGTCACCGACGTCTCAAAGTCGGCTAGTGATCGGGATCGGGACACCACAAATGCTGTGTTAACCTCGGACAGCTCAGCATGATGGACTCATTCGGGCTAACGCATGTCGGGCAAGTTCGATCGAAAAACGAGGACAGTTTCGCCTCGCTAGCCGAACTCGGGTTCCATGTTGTCGCCGACGGCATGGGCGGTGCGCAGGCTGGCGAGCGAGCTTCGCAAATCGTCGTTCAAGTGATGGTCGCTGAAATGAAGCATGCCGGAGAAGCGAGCACCGTCGACACGATGGTTGAGGCGGTTCATCTCGCCAACCGAAACATTCGTTGGGAGGCCGAGCAAAACCCGAGCCTCAAGGGCATGGGAACCACCGTCGTCGCTGCGATCGTGAAGTCGGGAACGGCCCATATTGTCAGTGTCGGTGATAGCCGCGTTTATCTGCGAACGGGGGGCGAGCTCTACTGTCTGACGACCGATCACTCGTGGGTCAACGAAATTGGCCGAGGACTCGGTCTGACCGACAAACAGCTTAAGACTCACCCGTTTCGGAACGTCTTGACAAAGGCGGTTGGCTCGGAAGACCTGGTTGACGTCGATAAAATTGAGATCGAGTTTGTTTCGGGCGACACACTAATGTTGTGCAGCGACGGGCTACACGGCATCGCGGGGGAATCCGCGCTGGTGAAAGCCCTGGACGAAAATTCCGAAATCAAAGAGCAAGCCGGCGCTCTGATCGAGGCGAGTCTCGAAAGAGGCGCTCCAGACAACGTCACCGTCGTCCTTGTGCACAACGCGGGCTAGAAACGCGCACCCCCGCCTGCCCCAGCGGGCGACTGAAATGGCATATGGCCATAGCGGTACAGAGGGTGCTTCTAACGACAGATTGAGCACAAGGGAGAATCCGAATACAATCACCCCAACAAAGGTACCCCCCCAGCCATGAGCAACACACTACTAAAGTACTTTGCACGCGCCCGTATTTGGTCGGATGAGAGTGGCCAGGACATGGTCGAATATTCGATGCTGGTCGGTCTGATGACAATTGTTGGTGGCTCGATTTCGGCCGATATTAGCGTTCAGGTCAAGATCATCTTCAACCGCCTCCTTGAATTATTCGAGCTAGTACTAACTTGCGAAAGTAAGGCCTTTAACTGTAAAATGTCGGTATGGCAAGACCGGCAACGGTGATTCGACTGAACGCCGAGGAAGAAGAGACGCTGCGACTCTGGGTGCGCGGCCACAAGTCCGAACGGCGCATGGTGGAGCGCGCTCGCATTGTGCTGCTGGCGGCCGCCGCTACCTCGACCGCCGAGATCGCCCGGCAACTGGGATCCCCGGCGGCGCGCGTGTCGAAATGGCGCACCCGCTTCGCCCAGCAACGTCTGGCGGGATTATGCGATCAAGCGCGTTCCGGCAGGCCCGCGCGGTACGACCAAGCGACGCGCAAACGCATCCTCTGCCAACTCGACGAAGCTCCGCCCGAAGGGCACGCCACTTGGACAGGCGAACTGCTCGCGGAAGCTCTCGGCGACGTCAGCAAGCATCAAGTCTGGCGCGTACTGCGGCAGCTCGGCGTGTCCTTGCGGCGGCGGCGCAGTTGGTGTTTGTCAACCGACCCGGAGTTCGCTCGCAAGGCCGCCGACATTGTCGGACTCTACCTCAGCCCGCCGGAAAACGCCGTGGTGCTCGCGGTCGACGAGAAGCCGAGCATCCAGGCCTTGGAGCGAGCGCAGGGCTGGCTACGCTTGCCCAACGGCAAGGCCTTGACGGGCTTCTCGCACGGCTACAGGCGGCACGGCACGACGCCGCTTTTCGCCGCGCTGGAAGTGGCTACCGGATTCATCATCGCCGGACACTATTGGCGCCGACGGCGTCGCGAGTTTCTCGACTTCATGAACCACATCGCGGCCATCCACGAAGGCCGCGAGATCCACATCATCTTAGATAACTTGAACACTCACAAGCCCAAAAATGACCGCTGGCTGCAACGTCATGCGAACATCCATTTTCACTACACGCCGACCTACAGTTCGTGGATGAATCAGGTTGAGGTGTGGTTTTCGATTCTGAGCCGCCGCGCCTTGCGGGGGGCGAGTTTCACTTCCCCCCGGCAGCTGCGCGAGGCCATCGACAGCTTCGTCCGCGTCTACAACTCCAAGGCTACTCCGTTCGAATGGACCAAGACCGTCGTCGCCCCTCGTCCCCTCGCCAGTAAATATTCTAACTTACGCAACTAAGTACTAGTGTAAGATCACCCGGCTGCAGAGGACGCGAATCATCGAACCGGCTCTTAGCACGCCTTCCGGCTAAGATCCGAGTTGCCAAATTTCCATGGAACGTGGCGTCTTACGCGGCGTGAGCGCCTCACAGCGGGCATTTGTCCAGCCAGATTGCCGGCTAGACCGACTCAGAACTCCGGCAGACGCTGCTCGAAGACATCGGCCATTGAGGAATAGGAAGTTGGTACCCCAAATTCCTCCGTTCGTACCAGCTTCGCCATTGCGGCTTCGGATGGCCAGCCAGACGAAACTCGCTCGAGCCAACGAGAGAGCACGAAAGCGCTTCGAGCGGTCTTGAACCCCCGGCTGGGGATGACATATGAGTTAGCCGAGGGGGCAAACCTCGGTACATTGAGGAGCACACGAGGCCCCCTCCCCCAATCGGACGGACTTGACCCTGATCCGTCGGCAAGCATTCTTCGCGAGTGCCTGCAATGCTTGGTCGCCTGTAACAGTAGGCCATTCATATTTTCTTAGGAGATACATTCTCGAAACCCCGCGGGTGCGCTCCGTTGCCGCGGAAGATCTCGCGTTTGAGCCGCGCGCGCGGCTCAAACGCGACTCACGCCGGGATTGCCCGGAACTTGCGTACATCGCTTCCTTGTATGTGGAATTCTAGGGAAGAGGCAAGTGAGGAGCCGGTGAAAACCGGCTCCTCACAGCGCGATGTTAGCTCGTGCATACTTCCAAGGGCTTCGAGCCCGTCCGTAAGCTGGAGCGGCAGCGCGTGCCTCGATCGAAAAACCTCGGATAGTCGCTAGGGCCATCGAGCCCGTATTTGCAAGGAAGGGTGCTCCGAGTATGCATACTGATTCTACAACCGTTATCGTCGGCATCGATGGGTCCAAGGACATCGTCGATTTCTTCATTCTCAATGGAAAAAAAGAAGCAAGCGGCCGTAGGCCGCGAGCGCCAAAAGCACTCGCCAAGTTGACAGCCAAACTCGTCCGGCACAACGCGGAACTGGTCGTGATGGAAGCCACCGGCGGGTTGGAAGTCGCTGTCTGGGAGGCCCTCGAAGCCGCCGGACTGCAAGGAGTTGTCGCGAATCCCAAACGCGTGCGGGACTTCGCGCGTTCGATGGGATACCTGGCCAAGACGGACAAGCTCGACGCCCGTATCCTGTCCCTCTACGGGCAGCGGCTCGAGCCGCGCGTGACCCCTCTGGCAAGCCCGGAAACCCGCGAATTAAGGCATCTGATGCACTACCTGGATTCGCTCGTGGGAACACGAGCGCAATTGCGTACGCGTATCCACCAAGAGCCAAGCGCGGACGTCGTGGAGAGCATGGAACGCATGATCGATGCGCACAGCGCAGAGATCGAAGTGATCGAGGAACAGATCAAGCAGGCGTTGCAGCAGCTGCCAGACGAGCGAGAGCGAATCGCGCAGCTGCAAACGGCGCCGGGTGTCGGCGTGAAGACGGCGTGGGCGGTGGTGGCCGAGTTGCCGCCCTAGCGGGACTGGCACCGATGGCGTGCGACAGTGGCAAATATCGCGGCAAACGCAGAATCGTCGGCGGACGCAGTCGTGTAAGGAAAGCGTTATCCATGGCGGCGCGAGCAGCGCCGCGTAGCGACCCTCACATGAAGGCGTTTCGGGAACGTTTCCTAGCGGCCGGCAAGCCGAAACAGGTCGTCGTCATCGCCGTCGCCCGCAAACTCCTCGTCGCACTCAACGCCATGGCCCGCGACAAAAATACCTGGATTCCACAAAACGCTTGACATAGTCGCTTACGGACGGATTTGAGTAGCGATCCTCCCGTGCTTGTCGGCGCGGCCGTGCTTGGGCCCCGTAACGCCCCAAATCCGCCCGTAAGTAAGCGCTGACCTCGAAGCGGATCAACCGAGGCGCGGACGGAAGTCCACGCTTTCATTCGAAGTTTTACCAAGCCAGCGGAAAGCGTGGACTTCCGTCCACGCCTCGTTTTCTAGACACCGACCGACTCCGCACCCGCACGGTGCAATCAGAGTATCAGTGGAGAAATCGTTCGGGGTCCGTAGTTCGCGTATATACACCGCGCCGTCAGCCGGTGTCGACTGCTTACAGACGGATCGAGGTAACGCTGTACCCGATACCCCACGTGGTAGCCTCGTTGGCGATATGGATTTTGTGACTCGCCGTAGATTTCTCACCGGCGCCGTGGATGCATTTGGCTCCGCCGTCTCGCGACCGTACCTTGCAGCCCAGGAGCGAGTTGGAAACCGCGCGGAGTTCGCCCCGCGTGAGAAACTGCGTATCACCCGGCTTGAGCTGTTCAAAGTCAAACCTCGCTGGACCTTTCTAAAAGTCCACACCGACGCCGGCATGGCGGAAGCGTACTTCGTCTCGATAGCGCCCAACAACCCGCTCGCCTCGTGGTTAGAATTGCGGGTTAGTTAGCCGGATCGCGGCAACCCAAATCCCCGCGTCCGTGCCACTCATGCTCAATCCCGCGCATCAGCAGGGTGCAATCAAACTCGACCGATCCGGTCGGGAAGCGACTCTCATCTTCGAAAAAACTTGACTCTACCTGGTCGACCTCCAGCGTGTCGACGCTCCAGCTCTTGCAAACAAGTAGGCGCTCGCGTCAGCGCCATCGTGAAAAGGACCGATCCCCTATACTGACGATTCCTTGCGCCATATCGGCGCCCGGGGTTCCAGCTATGACTCGCAGCTTTCGGGGTGCCTCACGCCCGGCGTATCAGTGCCGCTGTTTCGCTCGGCTTGCTGTCTTAGTTGCGCTTCTGGGCCTCTCGATCGAGGCCCAAGTCATTCGCGGAGCTTGGGGAGATCTTCAGGGGATTCGCCCCGGAACGAAACTCGTAGTTACGCTCATGGACCATAGCCGAGCGCGGGGCCGTTTCGCGGAAGTGTCCTCTGAAGTTTTAACGCTGCGGCGCGGAGGCCGTGACGTAACGGTGCAGCGAAGGACCGCCCTCAAGATTGACTCGGTGAGCCGGCTGCGTGGTCTAGGTTGGGGCGTGCTGGTTGGCGGAGGGACTGGTTTTGTCGTCGGCGCAGTCGCCGACATCGGACCCAACGAGGGCGGAGAGGGCGCTCTCGGTAGAGTGATATTCAGCAGCTACGGTTTGATCACCGGCGCGATCGCCGGTACGGTGCATCAGAAGCGTCGGACGCTCTACCGTGCCACCAGCCTTGAGCGCCAATCCATCGTATCTGCCACCCATAGCGCGGAAGGTTGGTTGGAATATCTCGACCGGCAAGACTATCCCCAAGCGTGGCTCGATGCCTCCGATTTGCTGCGAGACGCCAACGATGAACAGAGCTGTCTTGCTCGAGTCAGTACCGCTCAGCGTCGCGACGGAAAGCTCATTGAACGTACGCCGCGGGCGACCCAGTTTCACAAAACTCTGCCGAATCTGGCCGGTGGACCGTACGTCACGATCGATTTCGTCACCAAATACGAATCGCGGAAGAGCACCAAAGAAAGCCTCACGTTGGTTCGAGCCGAGGCGGGCTGGAAGGTCGCTCGCTTTTCAGAAGTCACACTGAGATCAGTCACGGCGCGCAATTCCGTCTTAATATAAGTACGTATGCGGCTCGCGGTGATTTTGCTGGTTGCTTGTGTGTCCGCGTTCTCGGCGACTCCGCTTATCGACATTGACGGCGAGACCCACGACCAACTCGATGGCTCGTCGAAATTCGCCAACGTCCTCTACTTCATCACTAACGATTGTCCGATCTCGAACCAGTACGCTCCGGAGATCAATCGAATCTGCGACGAATACGCCGCTAAGGACGTTGGCTGCTACCTGGTGTATATCGACCCGACGATTTCAAAAGAGGCAATCCGCAAGCACATCGGGGAGTACAGCCACGACTGCTGCGCGGTGATCCACGACACTGAGCACGCGCTCGTCAAGCGAATCAACGCCAAGGTGACGCCCGAAGCGGCGCTAGTTTCCGCCGACGGCTCGGTGCTCTACCAAGGCCGCATCAATAATTTCTACGCCGCCCTCGGTAAGCCTCGTCGTTTCGTCACGGTCCATGATCTCAGGGACGCGATCGACGCCACCCTTGCCGGCGATCCCGTAAAGACTCCAGAAACCCAGGCGCTTGGTTGTTTCATTCCTGACTTGGCGATCTACAAGGCGACACAGAAGCACGAGCACCATCACAAATAGAACTTTGGCGTAAACCGCGCCCCGTTGACAGGTCCCCCCTATGCGATAATTGTTCTCTTATAGGGGCCCGGAAGGCTCTGCGGACAGTTCACTCTCGGGCTGTCGGCCCTTTAGTTCGAAACAAGTAAAACATATGATCCAAGTTGAAGGCGTAACCAAACGTTACGGCCCCGCGACTGCAGTCAAGAACGTCAGTTTTAGCGTCGAAAAAGGCGAAATCGTTGGTTTCCTCGGTCCTAACGGCGCCGGGAAGACAACCACGATGCGGATTCTGACGGGCTTTTTGCCTCCTACCGAAGGCACCGTGACTGTCGCCGGCTATGACGTTCAGAAAGATCCGATTGAACTCAAAAAGCGCATCGGCTACCTGCCCGAGTTGCCACCGGTCTACCCCGAGATGGAGGTCGGGGATTACTTGGCGTTCGTCGCGAAAATAAAGGGAATCGCCGGCGCTGACGTCGCAAACCGAGTCGACGCCGTGCTTGAGCGTACCTCGACCGGCGATGTCAAAGGCAAGCTGATTGGCAAGCTGTCGAAGGGCTACAGGCAGCGTGTGGGCCTTGCTCAAGCGCTGATCCACAGCCCCGAGGTGTTGATATTTGATGAACCGACTTCAGGCCTCGACCCGAAGCAGATTATCGAGGTGCGCGAGCTCATTCGCTCACTGGCGGGCGAACACACCATCATCCTCAGCACTCACATTCTGCCCGAAGTTTCCGGCACTTGCAGCCGCGTCATCATTATCAGCGAGGGCCGCATCGAGGCCAGCGACACACCTGAAAATCTGACCGCGCAACTGCAGGGCGCTCAAGCGACGAAGCTCGAAATCGACGGCCCAGAGGACGATGTACGGCGTCGGTTGGAGGAAATTTCCGGCGTAACCGCCGTATCGTGCGAAGGCAACGGGACCCGCTTGGGATGGCGCGTGGAAGCCGAAAAAGACCCCGAGATTCCGCGCCGGCTAGCGGACGCCGTAGTCAGCTCTGGCTGGGGACTCTACGGCATGCAGAGCCTCGGCCTGAGTCTCGAAGACGTATTCCTCAAGCTAACCAGTAAAGACCCCGTAGTTGCCGAGCCTGGAGAGCCCGACGCTGAAGCGGTCGAAGATACGGAAGAGCCGAGCGAGGAGGTAAGCGAATGAGAAACGTCATGACCATCGCCATGCGCGAGTTCAAGGTCTACTTCAGCTCGCCAATCGCCTACATCGTGCTGGCGATGTTTGCTGTAATCTTTGGCTATTTCTTTTCAACGGGCCTGGCGTATTTCGTACAGTTCAGCGCGCAAGCTGCCATGCAAGGCGGAGGCCAGGGCATGCCGCCTCTGAACATCAATCAATTCGTTGTGGCGCCGTCGCTCGGCAATATGAGTATCGTGTTGCTGTTTCTGGTCCCGATGATCACGATGCGGCTCTTCGCGGAAGAAATGCGCAGTGGCACCATCGAGTTGCTGTTAACGTCGCCGCTTAACGACTACGAAATCATCATTGGAAAATGGCTCGGCGCATTGCTGCTTTTCTGTTCGATGCTCGTTGTCGCCATGATCAACCTGTCAATTCTGTTTTACTACTCATCCCCGGATTTGAAGCCGATGTTGGTTGCGCTCTTGGGACTGATTCTGATGGGCGGAGCGATGATTTCGATAGGCACGTTTTTGTCCACACTGACGAAGAATCAGATCGTCGCCGGCGCCCTAACCTTTGGTGTGCTGTTGATGTTGTGGGTGCTCAACTGGGCCTCTTCGTTTAGCACGTCGGTACTCGGTGACTTGTGTGAATTTCTGGCGCTCTCACCTCACTTCGAGCAGTTTTCAAAAGGCGTGATCGAACTCAAAGACCTGGTCTACTTCATCAGCGCGATCTCGCTCGGTGTGTTTCTAAGCAAGCGCTCGATCGAATCGATGCGCTGGAGAGCGTAAGGAAGAAACGGCGATGAGCGCACTCCAGTCAAGACAATTGAAATCCGGCAGCTACGCCGGTGTTTATGTTCTCGTGTTCGTGGCGATTCTCGGGGCGGTGAACTGGCTCTCGAGCCAGTACAACCAAACGTATGATTCGACTGAACAGAAGCTCTATAGCCTCTCTGATCAAACGATCAAGATCCTCGGCGATCTCGACCGCGACGTCAACATCTTCTACTTTGACCGGAAATTGAATTTCCCGGCCGCGCAGGACATGCTGCTGCGGTACGAAAACGCCTCCGCTAAGGTTAACGTCGAGTACGTCGATCCGGACGAAGACCCGCTCAAGACCGAGGCAATGAACGTACGCAGCTACGGCACGTTGGTGCTCGATATCGGTGGCAATCGTAAAGAGGTTTCGTCCACCACCGAGCAAGAAATTACCAACGCGATAATCACGGCGTTGAAGGGTCAAGAAAAGACCGCTTGCCTCGTGACCGGTCACGGCGAATCGGCGAGCGACGACACCGACCGCGACGGATTTTCTAACGGGCGCACGGCGATTGAAGACGCCAACTACGAGTACCAAGACGTCACACTCGTGTCCGGGTCGGTGCCGCCTAGCTGCACTGTGCTCATTGTCGCCGGCCCGTCGACCGGATACTTTGAACCCGAGGTCGCGGCCTTGAAGAATCATGTCGAGTCCGGCGGGCGCGTGTTATTCCTGTTGAACCCCTCGTTGCCCGATGCTAACGGCAAGCGTCAGCCCTCGAGTCCGGAACTCGCGGAATTACTGTCGGGATGGGGTGTCAAGGTCAACGACGACATCGTTATCGATCAGTCGCCGATCGGGCAGATGTTTGGCGGCGGACCCCTGACACCGATGGTTGCCGACTACGAGTCGCACCCAATCGTGTCAGTGATGGGCAACGTCGCCACGCTCTTTCCCGCGTCACGCAGCGTGGAGAAAGCCGACGACGTTCCAACGGGGTGGAATATCGAGGAGCTCTTGAAGACCTCCCGGTCAAGCTTCTCGACGACGTCGTTCGATACCGATTCAGAAGGCGTTTTGGTGCGCAACGAATTGGCCGAAATTGAAGGCCCGGTCAATCTTGGTGTTGCCGCGACGTTCGACGTTCCCGACGCGCCGGCGGATCCCGGCGAGGCCGAAGAGCCAGCCGAGGAAATCGGCGCCGATGACGAAGAGCCCGAGGGCCGCATCGTGGTGATGGGTTCGTCGCGATTCGCCAGCAACTACGGTCTGGGGCGCGGTGGCAATCACGACCTGTTCCTCAATATGTTGAACTGGCTGACTTCGGACGAAGAGTTGATTTCCATTCGTCCTAAAGACCCCGAAAGCACGCCGATCGACCTGACTGAAAGTCAGATGCAAAGCGTATTTCTCTTCAGCCTGTTGCTGCTGCCGCTGATCATCATCGTCAGCGGAATTTGGTCCTGGTGGGGGCGGCGCTAACCCGCCCAGCGAAATTTCGGAGCGGTTGCAATGAAAGCGAATCCGTTACTGGTAGCTGTTGTCGTGCTCGCGGTGCTTGGCGGCGCCGTCTGGTATACGCGTGAGAATCCACCGCCCACGGACGATGACGCTCCGACGATCGTCAAGGTCGAAGAAGACTCGATCGAAGAAGTTACCGTTACGCGCGCCGGTCACGACACAGTTACCGTCGTGCGAGGCGACGACGATGCGTGGGATTTTGGCGAGGGAATCGACATCCCCGGCGATTCGTCGTCGATCGGATTCATGATCACCAGCCTGGCATCGCTCAACGCAGACCGCATCGTCTCCGAAAACGTGCTCGACTGGTCACCCTACGAATTGGATAGCCCTGGCTTGCAGGTGAGCTACAAGCTGAAGGATGCCCCAGGGGGCGAAGTCTGGTTCGGAAAGGAGACGCCGACCGGGTCGGGAGTGTTCGCCAGGATCAAGGACGATCCAAGGCTGTTCACCGTTTACAGCTACAACAAGACATCGTTTGAGAAAGAAATCTTCGACTTGCGCGACAAGAACTTGATGCAGGTAGACGACGACAAGATCTCGCGAGTCACTGTGACCGCGGGCAGCAGCTCGATCGAGTTTGGCAAGAGTGGTGACGATTGGCAGATCCTCAAGCCGGGCCCGCTTCGCGGAGACAACTTTACGATCGGCGATCTGGTGCGTGCTGCTCGAACCGCCGAGATGACCAGCGTGCTGGATGAAACCGAGAGCGGCGGCGTGTACAACTTTGGGAGTCCCTTAGCGATTGTCGAAATCGTCGACGATTCGGGCTCGCACGCGCTGACCGTTGCAAAAGACGGCGACACATTCTATGCCAAGAGTTCTGACCAGGCCGGAGTCTACGAAGTTGCTTCCACCCTCGCTGAAAGTTTCGACAAGCCGGTTAGCGACTTCCGCAACAAGAAGGTGTTCGACTTCGGATTCGCCGACCCGGCGAAGATCGAGGTCCGCGATGGCTCGACAACGGTCGTAATTACCAAGGCCGAAGACAAATGGTTGTTGAGTTCCGATGGCGACCGAGAGCTGGAGGGCGAAAAGGTTCAAACGTTGCTAGACGGCCTGCGGAATCTGACGGCGACGGAATTCCCATCCGACAACGCCGCGGATCAGGCTCGCTACGGACTTAGCGAGCCTGTGATAAACGCCGAGGTGACGCCGTCGGAAGAGGGCGCGGAGCCGGAGAAGGTGGTGGTGTCTTCACCCGACGCGGAACGAGTGTACGCAGCGCGCGTGGGGGAGCCGACAACGTATGAAGTCGAGAAAGCGCCGGCCCAAGACATCCAACGGGCCATTGAAGAAATTTTGAAGCCCGCGGAAGAGCCTGAGCAGGAAGAACCGGATTCGTCCAGCAATTGAGCGGCGTGCGGCGAGCGGCCTCAGGCGCCGGCGGCCACTTCGGTTAGGCCCGCGCTGACCACGTCAACTACTGTGCTGTGCACATTCGTCATCGATTGGACTAGCGACTCACCTTGCGTTTGAAATAACGTCAATTTTAGATAAGCAGTGTGGAAGTCCACCCACATGCGGATCAATGGCAAGCTGCGGTGCGAACCTTCCATCATCGGAGCCATCATCCTGCAGACTCTCCAGACGAACGAAAAGTCTGCCCTCAGCTTGCGGAGATACTCTACCCGTTCTTGACGGTCGAGCATCTTCCAATTCTTGGGCGAAACACGGCATTCTTCGATCTTCTGCAGATCGACCTCAATTCCGCCACCGCTTAGCCCAATCGCATGATGCGCTAGGAACAGGCCGATTAACAGTGGCACAGCTAGAACGACGTAAATCATCTTTGTCTTTGCCCGCGCCGCCTCCCTGTCTGATCGCTCTAGAGAGGCGCGTTTTGAGCAACTTAGTTATGGAAGTAATGATACTTATAAAACCATTCCCAGTCTTGTCTCATGCAAGATGAGTCTGAACGAGGAGTTTGTTTCTCACACAAGATGAGCCTGAAGGATCGGGGAGTGGGCATGCTGGGAATTGACTATCCAAGTGCAAAACACCAGCAAGCTGAACCTGCAACAGATCCAGCAGTTTCTCCACTCCAGCGAGGAGATTCGATTCAAAGGCAAAGGGCGGGCCGAGATCTACACGTGGGTGGCGCGCACGCTTCGCCAGCACGGCTACAGCCGCCAGAACCGCGCCGACAAAGGGCTGCTGCGGCAGTATCTGGTCAAGATGACCGGACTGAGCCGGGCGCAAATCACGCGGCTGATCCAGCAGTACCGGCAGGGCGGAGAACTCCAACCCGCCCGCTACCGGCGGCATCGCTTTGCCCGCAAGTACACGCCCGCCGACGTCGAACTGCTGGCGGCGGTGGACGAGGCCCACGAAACCCTCAGCGGCCCGGCCACGCGCAAGATCCTCGAGCGGGAATACCAGCAGTACCAGCAGCGCGAATACGAGCGGCTGGCGGGGATCTCGGTGGCCCAGATCTATCGCCTGCGGCGGCGCAGAGCCTACCGCCAGCGGCGGCTGCATTTCACCAAGACCCGGCCCACGGCGGTGTCGATCGGCGAGCGGCGCCGGCCCGACCCGCAAGGCCAACCCGGCTTTCTGCGAGTGGATACGGTGCATCAAGGGGCTCGCGATGGCGTCAAGGGCGTCTACCACATCAATGCCGTGGATGAAGTCACCCAGTGGCAAGTGGTCGGCGCCACGCCCGCGATCAGTGAAGCCTGGCTGGAGCCGTTGCTGAAAGCCATGATCGAGCAGTTTCCCTTTCGTATCCGCGGCTTCCATTCCGACAACGGCAGCGAGTTCCTCAATCGCACGGTGGAGAAGCTATTGAACAAGCTGCTGATCGAACAGACCAAGTCGCGTCCGCGGCACTCCAACGACAACGGCTTGGTGGAATCGAAAAACGGCGCGGTGATCCGCAAACACATGGGATATACGTACATCGCGGCGCCGCACGCGGGGCGCATCCAGCGCTTCTACCAACAGCACTTCAATCCCTATTTGAACTTCCACCGGCCCTGCGGACAGCCCGAGATCAAGACCGACGCCAAAGGCAAGCAGAAGCGGGTGTACCGCCACTACCAGACGCCTTGGGAATCTTTCGAGAAGTTGCCCGAGGCCGCCAGCTATCTCAAGCCAGGGCAGAGGCTGGAGGCTCTGGGCCGCATTGCCCAGGCCGAAAGCGACACGGCGGCGGCCCGCCGGATGCAGCGAGCCAAGCAGAAGCTGTTTGCCAGTTTCCGTTCCGCGAACACGCCGTGCTGAACAGCAGGAAGAGGGCTGTGGAAATGACGGACGATGGAAAACGAGGAAAACCAAAACCAGGTTTCCCTTCGTTTCCCACCGCCCTTGGAAATCGCTCCGCGATTCCCACAATCCCACAACCCCGACGACGATTCTCTCCTTGCCAAAACTCAAAATCAAAAAGCCCGAAAGGAGCCCCAGCGACTCAAAAAGCCCCAACCCCCGTCTTCAGGCTCATCCTTCGATGAGAAAATGCTTTCCCTGTCAACCGATTTTACTCCCTAGAGCGTGAATTTTTTGTGAAGATTTTTATGATGTCGTACAGTTAAGCTGCGGACCGGCTTACCAAGCGTCAGCGTAGCGAAATGCGTACGGATCGGCACCTGCCTCGATCACTCCGTTGCGTAGGATTTTTAGTGCCGTTGGCGCGGAGCCACTTTGCCAGCGCCCGCGACGTTCGACGTCGTGCCCCAGCGCTGAGAGCTGCTCGAAAATGATGTTCGGCATGCGATCGTCAAGCAGTAGCTTGTTGGGTTCCATGGCGTGGTCGTCAAAGCTTGCAACAAGATGTTTTGTTTGAAACCGAGGAGCCTCGACCGCCGCTTGCGGGTTGAAATTAAACAACATAGACGCCAGCAGCACCTGAAGAAGAGCCTGATCTTGTTGGTCGCCGCCAGGTGTCGAGAGTGCCATGAACGGCTCCCCTTGGCGTGTCACCAGGGTGGGCGTCAGGGTAATCCGAGGCCGCTTGCCAGGGGCCACGACGTTGGGATGATCTTTCACGATCAAGAAACTCTGGGCGCGCTGGGTCAGTGGAATGCCGGTTGAGCCCGCGATCACGGACGGCATCCATGCGCCCGAAGGCGTTGCTGAGAACATCATTCCATCCTGCGTCGCGACGTTTATGCAAGTAGTGTCTTTCGACGCTAATGCGTCCGGAAGAGGTCGAAGCTGACCAGGGAATTTCGAAGGATGCGGGGGAGCCCCAATACCGAATTTTCCCGGACGAAAGACCCTAGAGGACTGCGCCGGGTTGATCAAGTCGCGTCTGGATGACGCGTAATCTTTCGTTAAGAGTTCTAGTGGTACTGCTGAAAATTTGGGGTCGGCGTACCAGCTATCTCGATCAGCGTAGGCTAGCTTGAGTGCTTCAACCAAGTAGTGGATGTACTCGGGCGAGTTCCAGCCGAGAGTCTGCAATTCGTAGCCCTCGAGTATGTTGAGTGCCTCAATCATTACCGCGCCCTGGGTCCAGAATCCGGCCTTGTAAACCTCGTAACCTTTGTAGCTTGTCGACAGCGGCCGCTCAACTTCCAGGTGAAAGTCCGCAAAATCGTTGTAGCGCAGAAGACCGCCGTTGTGCTCAACGTAGTCAGCGATTTCTCGCGCGATCGGACCGCGATAAAAGTAGTCACGAACTGCTTCGATTGCCGCGTTGCGTGACTTGCCCGCCGCAAGTGCTTTCTTCTCAGCGTCTACCATGCTCCGCAGGGTGCGCGCGAGATCGGGCTGCCGGAAAACATCGCCCGGCCGCGGGGAGCGCCCTTCAGGGGTAAAAACTCTGTGCGAAGTCGGAAAAAGCTTCAGAAAGTGACTGGCACGCGCGATTGATCCGGCCCGTGTCTCGTCGATTGGATGACCGTCGGCATATTCGATCGCGGGCTGAATGACCTGGGCGAACGAACGAGTGCCAAACTCTTTCAGGGCCAATAGCCCGCCGTCCACCATCCCGGGCACGAGCGCCGGTAAAATGCCGTACGACGGGATTGGCCCGTTCTCGTGGTCGCGCCGCTTCGCTTCTTCGTCAAGCTCGGGATTACGGGGGCGGTTGACGAAAAACTCGCGGGTCATCAACTTGGGCGCCGTACCCAGACCAGAAATCGAGTGGACCTCGCCGTCAGGGGTGCGGATGAGCAGGGGGGCTTCGCCTCCGAACCCAAAGTGTGAGAATTCTGTCACAGCACCGGCGAAGAGTGCGGCGATTCCGGCGTCGACAGCGTTGCCGCCTGATTGCAGCACTCGCATCGACGCCTGCGAAACCAATGGCGTGCCTGCCGCCACCGCGGCGCGAGTGCCGCGAACAACCGGGCGGACAACCTGCCAGTTCAAAACCTGCCGTTGAAGCTTCGCCAGGTCGGCGCGCGATCGGCGCGTCTGCGCGAATGCAAAATAGCCGACTAAAAGACCCGCGACAGCGGCGCAAATGACGAGTTTTCTCATGCTGCAACCGATTTGCTCACATCATAGCAACGGGCTCAGAAGAACAATGTAGTCTGGACCCTGATCCGTCGGCAAACATCCTTCGCGAGTGTCTGCAATGCTTGGTCGCCTGTAACAGTAGGCCATTCATGTTTTCTTAGGAGATACATTCGCGACAGCCCGCGGGTGCGCTCCGTTGCCGCGGAAGATCTCGCGTTTGAGCCGCGCGCGCCAGGGGCTGTGAAAAACCCTTGATTAGCTCTGCGGTCGTCTGAGGGTGCGACATGTCGCACCCCTACAGCGCTGATAACAGGCAAGTTATTTGTAGGGGCGTAGCTTGCTACGCCCGATTCTCAAGTTGGGGGAGGTTTTTTCACAGCGCGCCGGCAAGCGGTTTCCTCGAATGGATCAATGCCTTCGAGGAAACCGCTTGCCGGCGCGCGCGGCTCAAACGCTACTTACGCCGGATTTGCCCAGAACTTGCGTACATAAGTTCCCTATGGACGAATTTGGTGCCTCGCGTGCGGCGCAATCAGGCGTATGCTATTGACGGCGATTGAATTTCGGTTGCCCGTGCACGAAGTAGGAGGTGCGAAATGCATAAGAGCCTAGTGGCCATTTTCATGTTGGCCGTGACGTGGTCAACAGCTATTTGGGCGCAACCCGCTGTTGAGCTCCAACCTCTCGCCCAACAGATCCGCCGACTCGAAACCGCGCTGAGTTATCTGGGGCAGCCGTTCTCGCCGCAAGTGCGAACCGCCATCAATGAAGCGGTCGCGATGCAGGACGAAGCGGCCGCGTCCCGCAAACTGCAGCAGATTCTAGAACCCTTCGTCCTTGCCGAGGTCGAAATCAATCCCGAGAGCCGCGTCAAGGTGAACCAGGGCGCCGGCGCCGCAGATGTGATTGAAAATGGCACGCGACTATTTCTCGTCAAGGTGCTCAATCAGGCCGGCGTCACGGCTGCGCTACAGGTTCACAGTCCCAACAGCGGGCCGACATCACTTAAGTCTCGCGGTGAAAAAGAGCCCGCGATGGAGCTGACTCAGCAGGATGTTCGAGAGCGCTGGGCGGACATCGCGATCTACCAACTTGCGCCGATGGCGGCGCGACTGAGCGGGCTTGAGGTTGAGTACGAAATCTTGCAGGTCTACAGTCGAGACAAGGGCCGTCGCTCGGCCAAGCTTGCCTTCGACGTAGGGCAGGGAACTCAAGACATCGGATTTCGAAATGACATGGTGGTCGTTTTCAATAGCGCGCCCACGCGCGCGATCAAGCTTGGTGTACGTGACGAAAATGGTGAACCGACCATCGCCTCGTTTTTGATTAGGGACCGCCAGGGCCGCATCTATCCAAATCCGTCAAAACGCCTCGAGCCGGACTTTCCATTCCAACAGCAGGTCTATCGCGCCGACGGCGAAAGCATCACCCTTCCGCCCGGTTACTACACCGTCGAGAACACCGGCGGACCAGAGTTCTACACACGGACCAAAGAGTTTTCTGTAACCGCCCAGTCCCCTGAACGCATCGATGTGCAACTGCAGCGCTGGATCGATCCATCGAAGTACGGTTGGTGGTCGGGCGACCATCATGTCCACGCCTCAGGCTGCGCGCACTACAAGAACCCGACCGAAGGCGTAAAGCCCGAAGCCATGCTGCGCCAGATCTTAGGCGAGAATCTCAACATCGGCGCGGTGCTGACCTGGGGGCCATCGTGGTATTTCCAAAAGCAGTTCTTCTCGAGTCAAGATCACCCGCTCTCGAAGGGCGAGCGCGTGATGCACTACGACGTCGAGGTCTCGGGATTCCCGTCAAGCCACAACGGCCACCTCGTCTTGCTGGGTCTCAGCGAAGACGACTATCCCAACACCACCCGCGTCGATGAGTGGCCTTCGTGGGACCTGCCGGTTCTGAAGTGGGGCAAGTCGCAAGGCGCTGTCACCGGGTTCTCGCATTCCGGCTGGGGCCTCGAGGTCACCAGCAACGATCTCCCCAACTATGAAATCCCCGGCTTCGATGGCATCGGCGCCAACGAATACATAGTCGACGTCACCCACCCCGACGCGATCGATTTCATCTCTACCGTCGACACGCCTTCCGTATGGGAACTCAACATCTGGTATCACACGCTCAACCTGGGGTTCCAGACGCGCATTTCCGGCGAGACCGATTTTCCTTGTATCTATCAGGAGAAAGTCGGGCTCGGGCGCAGCTATGTAAAACTCGACGAACTTAGCTACCCGGGCTGGATTGAGGGCGTTCGCGTGGGTGCCGCATACGTCGGCGATGGCCAAAGCCATCTGATGGATTTCGCGGTCAATGGCGTCGAACTGGGCTCGGGCACTCCGCATGTGACTGCCGCCGCCGGCGATACTTTGTCGATAGAAGTCAAGGCGGCGGCGATGCTTGATCCCCATCCCGACCCCAAGTTTCACGAACTGCGCTATGACCAAAAACCCTATTGGGATGTCGAGCGCGCGCGCATCCCCGAGACTGGCGATGTCCCCGTCGAACTCGTTATTAACGGTCAGGTCGTCGAGACAAAAACCCTTCGAGCGGACGGCTTAGTTCGCGACATCACCTTCGAAACCAAGGTCGAGCGTAGCTCATGGGTTGCCCTGCGCATTCCGATGACGTCGCATACCAATCCGATATTCGTCACCGTTGACGGTAAGCCGATTCGTGCTTCGCGCCGCAGTGGCGAGTGGGCACTTGCAGCGGTCAACCAGTGCTGGACGCAGAAAGCGCCTCGGATTCGCGACACCGAAATCGAAGCCGCAAGGGCCGCCTACGATCACGCCCGGCAGACCTACCGGCGCTTGATCGCGGAATCGCCGATTCCGTAGCGTCGGCGGGGGATGTACTCTTATCCCATGCGACTTTTTTGCGTATTTGCCCTTTTGGGTGTGTCGACTCTCGAGGTGCAGCAGCCGACCGATTGGAAAGTCGGTTTGGCCTCGGTCGATATTACCCCTGAAACGCCGGTCCCCATGGGCGGGTACGGTGGTCGAGACGCGCCGTTTGAGGCTGTTGAGCAGCCGCTGTTTGCTAAGGCCCTCGCGATCGAAGACAACGCCGGCAAACGCGCACTGTTAATCACCGCCGACATTCTCGGATTCACCAACGAGCGCTCCGAGCGTATGGCGGCCCGCCTAGGCGAAAGCGATCGTATTGCCCGCGAAGACATCTTGTTCAACGCCTCGCATACCCACTCGGGGCCGCTGGTTGCCGGGTCGATGCTGAACGGGGTGAGCGCCGAGAGTCGCCGCATGATCGACATCTACATCGCAGTGCTTGAGGACAAAATCGTTGCGGCCGGCCAGAAGGCGCTGCGCGACGTGCGGCCCGCCAACCTTTCGTGGGGTCAGGGAGTAGCGAACTTCGTCATGAACCGCCGTGAGTTCACCGAGAGGGGCGTCATTCTTGGCACCAACGCCCGTGGCGCGGCGGACCGTTCGGTCCCGGTGTTGCGGGTGGACGGCGCCGACGGGCTTCCTCGCGCAGTCGTGTTTGGCGCGGCGGCGCACAACACGACGCTGACAGGCGGGAACATGCGCATCAGCGGCGACTATGCGGGCTTTGCGCAGCAGTTTCTGGAAGAGCGCCAGCCGGGCGTTCAGGCGATGTTTGTGACGGGATGCGCCGGCGATGCGAACCCCAATCCGCGCGGGACCTTCGATCTGGCGAGGCGTCATGGCAGCGAGCTGGCGCAAGAGGTCATGCGGGTTTTGAGAGGCGACTTGCGGCGCGTGGGCGGTCCGCTGCAGACCCAATTCGAGCGCGTGGCATTGCCACTGAAAAAGTACTCGCGCGCTGAAATTGAAGCGATGGCCCCAGGTGCCGCGTCCTACCGGCGATTTTTTGTCGAGGGCGCGGTGAAGAAACTCGATCGGGGTGAAAAGTTGCTTGAGACCTACAGCGCGCCGTTTGCGCTATGGCAGTTTGGCCAAGACCTGACGTTGGTGGCCTATAGTGGCGAAACGCTTGTTGATTACGCAGTCAACGCTGAGCGCCTACTAGGTCCGCTCAATCTGTGGGTCAGCGGATACAACAACGACGTTTTCGGCTACCTCCCAACGGCCAGGGTGCTGGCGGAAGGCGGGTATGAAACTCGAGGTCTCTACGTCGACTACGGGCTGTTCGAACCGACCGTTGAGCAAACGGTGCTCGACGCAATCGAAAGAATGGCGGTCAGCGTTGGGCGCACGATCCCGACCTCGAACTAGAGCATTTTCAGCGAACTCGTAGACCGTTCGTGAACAATAAGTGTTGACGCCGGCAACTACTGGAGACTAGATTCCCGAGTCTGACCCGCAGTTCTCACCACCTGACTGCGAAGGGTGAACTGGGTCTGTTGTGTCTGGTCCTTTTGAGGACTGATCAGCAGGACCCGATTCAACGTATTCCAGAAATCTCCTTCGCCACCGCACTTCCTTACGGTCGCGCCTCCGAATTTCACTGGCTTGATGGTGGGGCAAGCGGTCTATGCGTTCGGTGAAAACGCTCTAGCCCGCATTTCAGGCCGTTACCACTCGTTATATGGGGTGCCCATGCGCGAGACTTTGTCTGATCCACTCTTGACGTCAAACAACCCGGACTCACCGCTCGGTCCTGTTTCGACGATTGCCTCCCAGCTATCGCGGGACTCTGTGAAAGGGTCGATTGGGACATCGCGCAGATAGCCTTCGGTGACGAGTTCGTCAATCGACTGCGGCGGCGATTCCTTGTCGTATGTGTACTGATCAATGACTGAGCGCAGCGTGAAGAGGTTCGAACGCAGAACGCTTTCCTTCGCCGCAATTAGCGCCGTCGAGTAAAAAGGAATGGCAATTGCCAATATCGTCACGATAATGGCCATCACGACCATCATTTCGACAAGTGTGAATCCGCTACGTTTAGTCATCGGCCGTTACCACTCGTAGTACGGGGTGCCATCGAGGGAAAGCTCGTAGCTCAGGGAAAATACGTCAAACACGTTGCGGCCGCCCCAACTCATCGAGCCCGGGTCATCGGACATCGAGCGCATTCCCCAATTGGCGGTGCCAGTAATTGGGTCGATTGGAATTTTGCGTAGGAACCGAACCGTTTTCGGAGCGTCCTCGCTGTCTAACGGATCAGACATTCCATCAGAACCCCCAAACGCGGATGACCGGCCGCCGGAAGACGACTGGCGATTCCCTCCGAATCCTGATCCGCCCATGCTGGAACCTCGATTGGAACCGCCAAACCCGGAGCCACCCATTCCGCCGCCGCCGAAACCAGATGAGCCGCCGAACGATGAATTCGATCCGAACGCTCCGCCTTGCCTTTGATTCATTCCTCCACCTTGGGAGAGCGGCAGCCCTAAACCGCCACCCGCACCCGGTAAGCCCCCGCCGCCTTCCGCAATTTCAACTCCCTCGACTAGGACTTCGAGACTTTCGGGATAACCGTGATTGTCTGGGTCGAGTTCACCGAGTTTTCCCGCGTCCGCCATGTCCTTGTGGCGGTCGATTGCCTTGCGCATGTCATACAAAGCCTCTCGTAGGTGTCGCTCTTTTTGGCGTCTGACCTTCACCGTTGCGAGTGGTAGCGCCATTAGTGACAGAATCAGCAGCAACGTGAACGCGACGATTAGCTCGATTAGCGTTAACCCGGCCGTTGCCGCGCCTGGTGCGTAGCGCTTCGCGAGCCGGCGCGTCGGGCGCATCGTGGTTTGGATGCTCTTTGTGTTGGCGGCTGATCCCGTCACGCTCTATTCCACCCGGAAATCGACGGCTAGAGGCGATATTTCGAGCACCTCCGTGTCGGCATTTCGTGGCCCTGTCGGAACGAATCGCAGCTTCGCTTGGCCAGGGGCGACTCCCTTGAAAGTAAGACTGATGAGTGCACCGCTGCCGTCCGCGCCTCCGGTACCGGGAAATCGCGAAATGTTGATCGCGGCGAGACCGTTGCTCTGACGAATCGTCCTCGAGAAAATGACATCGCTGGCGTCATCGCCCTCAAGAAACCTTCCCTTGCTGATGTTTGTGAGTTCTAAGAATTCCCGGTCGAACTGCACTCGCATCGGCAAACTGAAGAGTTGAACTGCGTCGTTGACGCTCAGCGTAACAGTCAGTTCCGCTCCGACAGCTACCGTCGGCGCGGCCGGATTGAGGCTAAGCCGCAGCCCGCTTCCGGAGGCTACTGCCGGGGCCGCCGCCGGAGCTGGGGCAGTTGGGGCTGCGGCCGGAGCAGCTTCCACTACAGCTTGCGCCGCCGGCTCGACGGTCGTCGCTTCCGCCGGCTGTGGCTCGTCAACCGTGGTTGTCGAGGGCTCGACCGCAGTGGCCACGGCCGCGGGTTCTGGAGTGTCTTCGGGCTCGTCCGCGGTACCTTCATCGAAGTTCGCAAGATCTGGCAGCGCTGACTTCCCGTTCGCCTTCGGTTCGTATCGAACCTGGAATACTTGATCGGTACCAGAAGCGACCGCCCGCAAGTTCGACGCGTCGATGCCGGGCATTCTGACGATATGCGGAATCAGGACTATCAGGATCTCGCTTTCAGAGCGCTGAACTTCGTCCGAGCTGAATAGCCGCCCAATGATCGGTATCTCGCCAAGAAACGGTACGCCCGACTTGGTCTTAAAAAGCTGCGATTGGTGGAGCCCACCGATGACGTTGGCCTCACCTTCGCGAATGCGGACGTCGTGTTGGATTGTGCGCTGACCGATGACCGGCTGTGAGATGCCGCCGATGTCGACAAAGTCTCGCACGTTCGAGATTTCGATTTCGACGTGCATCGAAACTTCGCGATTGGAATGGATCTTTGGAGTCAGCGCGATATTAACGCCGACATCGGTGTAGCTGAATTGAGTATTGACAAGCGGATTGATGCCGACTCCTCCGACGCCGGGCTGGAAGCTACCGGTTGCGATTGGAATGCGATCGCCGATTCTCAAGTCGGCCTTGTAGTTATCAGCCGCGCGAATCCGCGGGGATTGAAGCAGCTTCGTGTCTGAGCTGTTGAACAGGGCGGAAACCTGAAACCCAGGTAGCGTCGTGGCCCAACTGCCCGAGGCGATATCTCGCAGCCGATTCAAGGGCACGCTTGCACTGGCTGCGCCGTCGGCACCTCCGGATCCGATCCCGGTAAACGTGCCCGGGAACTGCAAGCCGTTTGCGCCGCCAGAAACAGGCGTAATGCCGAGAGTTCGATTGTTCGACTTCGATGTTTCGAGAACCAGAACGTCGATGATCACCTCGGGTCGCGGCTTGTCCACATCGTGCATCACCTTTTCCGCTAAGGCCACTTTCGCGCGCGAGCCGCGCAGGATGATCGCGCTCATGGAATTGACCGGAAACATGCGGCGAATATCGGTCAAGCCTCGAATGGCCGTCGTAATTTCCTGGAGCTCCTGGGGCGTCGCGACGTTGGTCAAGTAAATGGTTTTGACGACCTCTTCCTCGAAATCGCGACGCTTATTCGTGTTGTCGTCGGCTATGAAGACCGCGTTATGGGTGATTGGTTTCCAGAACGCGCCGGCCATCAGGCCCACATAGTTGAGGGCTTCTTGTAGCGTCGCGTTCTTGATCTCGATCTCAATTTCTTCGTCGCTGAATTCCGGGTCGAATAAGACGTTGATGCCCGCTAGCTTGCCGATCGTTTCGTATACGACTTTGGAATTCTCGGTGAGCATAATGTCGATTAGCTCGGTAGAGAGGGGCGCCAGCTCGGCCGGCTGCATCAGCGATTTGACACGCTGCGAGCGCTGAAGCCGATCTGCCTCAAGGGGGCTACCGGCACTCTCGACGTCAAAACTCTCGCCGTCGTCGTTGGACTTGTCGCGATCCTCCAATAGCTTGAGCGTTCTCTGATGCTCTTGGGAGGCGACGCCCGAGGCGGGGTCGATTTCAAGGGCGCGCTGGAACTCCTCTAGTGCTTCCTCGAGTTGCCCCTGCTCTTGCAATCGGTGTCCCACATCGACATGGGTTTGGCCGGCCACGAAGCGCATCCGCCGGACGGCGAGATCGTAGCGATGGTCTTTGGGCGCCTCAATGCTGGCCTGCTCGAAAAACTCAACTGCCGCGTCGTAGTCTTTTGCGAGTTCCGCTTTGCGCCCTTTATCGTAGAGGCCACGAGCCTTTCGGGCCGAGGCTTCGACGGGTTGAGAGAAAATGAGGGCCGTAACAACGAGCAGTACGAGGAACCGCACCGGTTTTGAGGAACATGCCATTCTGAGGGGGAGCGTGTGCATGAGACTTGTCTACATAGAGTTTGACGACTGCCTGACTCCGATCGTTTAGAAGAAATGGCGGAATCGGAAGGCATCAAGATCCTGGCGGCCAATCGACGGGCGGGCCGACTCTACCACTTGAGCGACAACTTCGAGGTTGGGATTGTGCTGTCCGGAGCCGAAGTCAAGTCCTGTCGGAGCGGCAAGATTCAGCTTTCAGACTCCTACGCTGCAGTCAAAGACAACGAACTTTGGTTATTCAATGCTCACATCAGTCAGTACGGTTACGCGCGAGCTGACGAACAAGAGCCCACGACTCGCCGCAAGCTACTGGCCCATCGGAAGCAGATTGATCGGCTGGCGCGGAAGACAAGCGAAAAGGGTCAGACCATGATTCCGACCAAGGTCTATTTACTAAAGGGGCGCGTAAAGGTCGAACTCGCCATCGCGAAGGGTAAGCAATTGCACGACAAGCGTGACGAGAAACGCAAGGCTATCGAGAAGGAAGAAGCTCGCGATGCGATTCGGCGGCGGTAGGGACTCGCCCGCATTGCTCACCACCTGTCGGCGAAAGACGGCGATTGGCGCGCCGCTATTTCGATCGCCACGTGCTGAACAAGACGGGCTACGCGCCGTTAGCTAAGATACGGGCTGTATGCGACTGCTTCTAGTTCTACTGCTCGCCTCAGGCTTCGCGATTGCCAAGGATACGTTAGAAATCTATTGGATTGACGTGGAGGGCGGCGCCGCCACGCTCATCGTGACGCCCGACAACGAAACGATCTTAATGGACGCCGGCTGGTCGGGCTACGACGATCGTGACCCTAAGCGAATCGCCGATGTTCTTGAGAACGAAGTGGGAAAGAAGGAACTCAACTACTTCATTACGTCGCACTTTCATCGGGACCACGCCGGCGGCGTGCCCGCATTGGCAAAATTAGTATCGATAAAGAAATATGTCGACCACGGCGACAGTGTCGAAATCGGCTGGAATGAGCGCGCCGACGCGCTTTGGGAAAACTACCTCGCGACCGCGAAAGGTAACCGTATGCAGGTGCGGCCGGGGGAACGACTTCGCTTGAAGAATACCGAGTTTATGTTCGTTGCGGCCGGCAGGAAATTCCTGTCAAAGCCTATTGTTGACCGGGGCCCCAACGTTGCGTGTCGGGATTCCACTCAGAAAGAAGTCGATAAGGGCGAAAACGGCAAGAGCGTGGGGTTCATGATTCGAATGGGAAATTTCGAATTTTTGGATCTGGGCGATTTGACTTGGAACTATGAGATCGAGACCGCCTGCCCTAGTAATGTTTTTGGAGAAATCGATTTGTATCAGGTGACTCATCACGGCATGAATATGTCGGGTGCTCCGGCACATATTGCCGCGATCCAACCACTGGTTGCAGTGATGAACAACGGCCCGCGCAAGGGTGGCAGGCCGGAGACCTATGAACTCTTAACGTCAGCACCATCGCTCCAAGACCTCTGGCAGGTCCACCGCGCGGTCGAGAGCGACGACGAGCACAACCCCGATGAGCGTCAAATCGCAAACCTCGGAGAAACCGATGACTGCGAAGGACATTGGTTGAGAGCCACGGTTCAGCCGGACGGGTCGTTTTCGATTCACAACAGTAGGAACGGTAATTCAAAATCGTATACTCCGCGATAGGTGCGGCGCGGCTCTAACGGCGGAATAGGCGCGTGATCGCCCGAACTGTTTCGACGGCAGCTCTACAATCGTCACCCGAAGGTACGCGGGAAGGGATTGACATAGCCGGAATCGAACTAACGTACTATCCCTATAGGGCGAACACCTAGTAGAGCGAGTTTGACCTTAGTGGAACACTAAGGTTGTTGGGGGCCGCCGACTCATACTCTGGACCTGTCTGTAATACACAGGCTGCCTACGCGCGACTACGCGTTGGTTTACCCTTCTGGGCGGGACTATTTCTAGTTCTCGCCGCCATGCGGGCGGCGTCCGCCCCGGTTGCCACAGGCCAAGTTCTGCTAGTGGCGGAGATCGCTTTGGCATGTGTGTTCGGGCTTTTCTACTGGCTACTGAATCGTAAATTTTCCGAACCGACACAAGTCGATCGCGCGTTAGTTGTTCTATTTGGTTGTGTTGCCGCGTACGGTACCGCGAGGCTCGCCAGCGAGGGAACTGCAAACAACGCCGCGTTGTTCGCAATTATCGTCGCATGCGGGCCCTATTTCACTCGTTCGTCTAGAGGCTTTGCCCTGATAGCAGCTCTCTCTGCAATCAGCTGGCTGGCGGTTGTGGCCCAGGCCGTGCCCACTCTGAGTATGCTGCTAGCTGCCGTCGGCTTCCCTCTCGCATTCATCGTTTTTCGCTCGTTGAATGGGGCCGAACAGACACCAGAGCCTGGTGTCGAATCGCAGGCAGTTGAGGCGGAGCGACTACTCGACAGTGAGCCTGCCGAGCAAGCATCCGAGCCTCCCTCGATTGAGCCACAATTCCCTGATGCGCACAGGAAGCTTGCTGTCGATGCGTCGAACGATGGCTTATGGCACCTGGACGTGAAGACCAACAAACTGTCGGTCTCGAAGAGCTGGGCGACGATGTTAGGACACGAGCCGGGCGACATTGGCGAAGGCTTGGATGATTGGCTCGACCTGATACACCCGCACCAGCTTGCAAGATTCCGGACTGACCTTGAGTCGCATATCGGCGGGCGTTCAGCAAAGTTTGAAAACGTCTATAGGATTCGCAAAAAGGATGGAACTTATGTTTGGGTCCACTGCCGGGGCCAGGCTGTTTTCGGATCTGACGATACGCCGGTTACCGTAGCCGGCTCGCAAACAGATATTGATCGAATCAAGCAGTTTGAACATCGCCTGGTCCATGACGCGTTAAGGGACCGCCTGACTGGTCTGGCCAATCGGACCTTTTTCAATATCGAACTGCGCAAGGCGATTGAGCGCTGCTCGCGAAACGAAAATTACGAATTTGCGCTGATCTTTCTAGATCTCGATCAATTCAAGCTAATTAACGACCGTTTGGGGCATCTGGCGGGCGATCTGGTGCTCGCCAGCGTTGCGGGCCGAATCCGCTCATGCCAACGGGCGCGCGACACGGTGGCGCGCCTGGGCGGAGACGAGTTCGTCGTTTTGCTCGATGGAGTCGCCGGCCCCGACGAGGCGCTCTTGGTGGCCAATCGGATTCAGCGTGAGCTGTCATCGCCCTTCTTGATCGGCGAGCGCGAAGTATTGGTCAGGGCTAGTATCGGGATCGTTACTAGCAGAGCCCGGTTCAGCGATAGCAAGGAGCTAGTCAGACACGCGGACACAGCGATGTACCGGGCCAAAGCGGCTCGCTCGGGAGAGGTGTGCCTCTTTACCGATGAAATGTACGACGATGCGATCGAGAACAATCAACTTCGCAACGACCTGCGCCGCGCGCTTAGTCGCGATGAGTTGGTGATGCACTATCAAGCGCTGGTCACGCTGCAAACTGGATCCATTGGCAATGCCGAGGCTCTGGTTCGCTGGCGCCGATCGGACGGCGAGTTGCTGCGCCCGGCGCGGTTCGTCTTGTCCAATACAAGATGAGCCTGAAGGGAGGGGTGATTCCAACACAAGATGAGCCTGGAGGTAATTTGGGCAAGGTCGATTAGGAACAGGCAAACTGCGGGCGATGGGAGTCGCCGTGCAGCAAGCCGAATCACTGAGTCTCGATGAGATCGAGAGTTTTCTCGACGGGTGTGGGTCCGTCGAGTTCCAGGCCGGAAGTCGAGCGGATAAATACGCGCTCGTCGAAGGCGTCCTGAAGAGGCATCATTATGCCGACCAGAAGCGCTCGGTTAAAGGATTGTTGAGACGCTTCCTGAGCAAGCTAACCGGCTTAAGCCGCGCCCAATTGACTCGCCTCATCGGGCAGTTTTTGCGCGAAAAGTGCGTTCGGCCGACAGCCTATCGAAGGTGCCGCTTCCCCACCAAGTACAGCCGCGCCGACATCGTTCTCCTGGCGCATGTCGACCAAGTACAGCAACGTCTCTCCGGGCCGGCGACGCGTCGCATTCTCCAGCGCGAGTTCCAAATCTACAACCGCAAGGAGTTCGAACGCCTTGCCGAACTGTCGGTGGGACACCTCTACAACTTGCGCAAACGCGCCGTCTACCGGCGACACAGTTTGCATCTCGACAAGACTCGACCGACACCCGTGGCGATCGGCGAACGCCGCCAACCCGAGCCGCGAGGACGTCCGGGCTACCTGCGCATCGACACCGTGCACTCGCCCGAACAGGAAGGTGAAAAAGGCGCCTACAGCATCAACGTGGTCGACGAAGTGACGCAGTGGCAGGCCGTCGGCTGCGTCCAACGCATCAACGAAAATCACCTCATTCCCTTGCTGGAAGGCCTTTTGGAACAATTTCCATTTATCGTTCGCGGCTTTCACTCCGACAATGGCAGCGAATTCGTCAACCATCAAACCGCTAAACTGCTCGAGAAGTTGCGAATTGAATTTACGAAGTCTCGCGCGCGCCGTTCGAACGACAATGCCTTGGTCGAAACCAAGAACGGCGCGGTGGTGCGCAAGTGGATGGGCTACCAGTTTTTGCCCTCGGAAGCGACGCAGGCGATCGACACCTTCTACCGCCAGTGGCTCAACCCGTACTTGAATTTTCATCGCCCATGCGCTTTCGCCAGCGAGCGCCGAGACCGCCGCGGCAAGTTGCGCAAGGTGTACGCCGAGTGGAGCACGCCGTGGGAAAAGCTGCTCAGCCTGCCCGCCGAGCAGCGCGGCCTGCGCGCGGATCGCTCGCTCAAGAAGCTCCAAGCGCGAGCGGACACTTGTTCCGACACCGAGTTTGCCGAGCAACTCGACGCTCAGCGCAACGAACTGCAACGCGTCTGCAAAGACCTCGCGATCTGCTGGCGCACGCGCTAGACAACGCCCCGACCCGAGGCGTTGTCGGCTCCTCCGGCCCACGTCCGAAGACGGCCGTGGGGTCTCGCCTGGGATGGCTGCAAAGGGGGATTGGGGTGCCGCCCCTTCCCCCTTATGCAATCCCCCTCACCCCGCCCTACGAAGCCACAAATAGCTGTAGCCGCCGACCTCAACTCACGCTATAATCCCCCTCACCCCGCAGCTGCTTCGCCTCTCTCCTTCAGGCTCATCTTTCAATTGGAAAAGAGGGGTTCCTCTCCGAAGCAGAGGAAATGGGTCTGATCAATGAGCTGGGCGAGTGGGTACTGCTTGCGGTCTGCGAACAGATC
>CBDBHI010000039.1:0-55202 GCA_965205595.1 Bryobacterales bacterium
GATTTTGTGCACAGCCGCGCGTAAAGCCTTCGATCCATCGAGCACAAAGAGCCTCTTTTTCTCAGGCGAGACTCCACGCTCGACCAAGCCTGTCAACAGGTCCTCGGCCGCCGCCGCGTTCTCCGTCGCGGCATGCTGCAAGCCCAGGACGTGCTTGTTGCCTTCCGCGTCCACGCCCACGGCCGCTAAAACCGTGTGTCCCGAGAAAATCAGGCCGTCCACGTAGATCACCAGCAAGTCCACGTCATCGAAACGGCTCGCGAATAGCTCGTCGATTTTCTTCTCCGCGGCCTCGATGGTGTCGCGACTTACCGCCGATTTCGACACGCCGACCGTATCGGCCATAGTGCTGATTACGCCCGTATATTGACGCGTCGAGACGCCTTTCATCAAGATATCCAGCATGCGCGAGCCCAGCCGTTCGTCGTCCTGCAGGGCTTCGTAGGCGGGCACTTCGACCTCGCCGCCGGAGCGTTTGCGCAAGCGCGGCTTGGCCACCCGCAGCTTGCGGTCGCTCAGATTCACGCGGCCCGATTGGCGGGTGTGCGACAAAATTGTGACGTTCAGGCGGCTTTGGTGCGAGTTTCCCAGTAGTCGTCGAAGTGGTTGGAGAGGCGGGAGCAGCGCAGGGCAATGATGGCATGGGCGGCGCGCAGGCTCCAGAACATGCCCGATCGCTTTAATCGAGACGCAATCACTGTGCGGCAGCCGGCCTCGATCACTCCCGAGCCCACGAACAAACCTTGTCGCCGAAACTCGCCGTACCGCATCCGCCCCGCATGACGCTCGAAATAGTCCGCCTCCAGCGCCACTTGATGCGCCAACTCAGCATCATCGGTTTCAATCGCGCGCAACGACGCGACCAGTTGTGCGATGCGTCCCGCGTCGAGCTTCTTGCGCATGCGCCGTACCCAACCATGACGCCGGCTCTCGTCTGATGGATACAGCTCCGCGGCCAACTCCCACAGGTGCTCGCGGGCGTGAAACAGATCGACGATCTCGATCGCTCCGGGAAAGTATTGGTGCGCAAGATTCCAGATCCAGGCCGCGCCGTCGCCGAGGATGACCTTCTTGCGCGCCCGGCTCCAGCCCCGTCGCCAAGCCTCACGCCAGATGCGTCGGCCGAAAGCGGCGGCGTCCTCGATTGCGCCGCCATCCTTGCCCTTGCGCCCTCGTGTCTCCGCGGCCGTTGTCGGCACGCCCGTGCCGTCCATCTCGATGTAGAGAATCGGAATTTCCGGCGCGCATACTTCCGGAAGTTCCAACTGCACGGCGCGCTCGATCTCGACCTGTTCGAGGGCTGCGATATCTTCGCCGATCGCCTCGGGCTCGCGCTCGACCGCCTTCGCCGTTACCTCCACTCCGGCCAATTCGTCGAGCAACACGCGGCCGCGGTCGAACGAAGTTTCACTGCCGACCAGCGCCGTCATGCGGCGCACGCCCGGCGAATACTGCGTCGCTTCGACAGCGAGTTCTCGGTCGCGCGGCGCGAAGCCGCCGCCACAACGGCTGCAGTGATAGTAGGCGCGTTCGACGACGACCGGGCCCAACAGGGTGACAAGTTTCTTCGAGCGCTTGCCGGCGTAACGCGCCTGTTCGCCACAGTGGCAAGGCAGTCGCGGTTCCGCCGGCTCGTCTTCGTTCAAAAGCGTTTCGATCAACCCCGCTCCGGCTTGATGCAGGGCGTCGCGCGTCGCTTGCTCGACCGCTCCGAGATCGAGCACGCCCGACTTGCGCCGCGCGGCGAACACGACTCGTAGCAGTCGGCCTACTTCCGCGGCGACTTCTTGTTGGATCGCCTCGGCCGTTTTTTTCCCCGCGGCGTCAACTCGCTGTCTTCCTCCACGGGGCGCAGACGGCAGATCTGTTCGTTGACCTCAAGCAATTGCCGACTCAGTTCGCGGAAACGCTGGAACGTGTCGACTTCGCGTTGGGCCTTGCGTCGGGCGGCTGGCGAGGAAAAGGTCTCACTCACGCTTTTGCCGTTGACTTTTTTGGTCAGGCGGTAATTGGGGCCGTGAGGGGGCTGGCCGGGTTGGTGGCAGCGGCAGGACGGTTTGCCGCAGCGTCCGCTGACGGCGCTGATCGAACCGCTGCGGAAGTCACCAAGATCGAGAATCCGAGCGAGGATGGCTTTTCGTTGACGTTCCAGCGCGACGAGAGAATCGGTCATCACGCACCTCCTTATCCTAACGTATTACCACGTAAGGATTAATGCGCAAAAAAAGAGAACCCGCAAATCATCATTCTCTTGTCGCGCACCCCAGCGTAGCCCCCGCTACCCAACTGGGCTCGAATAAGAGTAGACTATTGAGTTCGTTCCCGGCTCTCGGCAAAGAGCCGGAGGGTAGCTCCCGCCACGTCGCCGACTCGTGGCTCTTTCGCTTGGCTGGTCTCGCCAAGCTTCCTAAACCTTGATTTTTGCGCCCGGGATGTAATCCGTCCGTCGGCCCTGTAGATGATTCGCATTTTCAACCAGTACTTTGCGCTGAGACCGCGACCGTGGGCCTGTCGCTTGTCGACGGATCGGTTCTGGCGATCGCATTGTTCGCCGCTACTTGGGCATACGCCGGCGGGCGTGGTGTCGCGTTTGATTCGTTCACCGCGATGCCCGCATTTGCGTTCCAGTTGATCGCCGTCGCTGTTTGTTTCCAGCTTTGCGGCTATTTCATTGGAAGGGAGTCGGCAGGGCCGGGTTCCACAGGGCTCGACCATGTCTATCGTTTGGGCCGGACAACGCTTGCCGCCAGTGTCCTACTGGCCGTTCTGTATTTCGCGATTCCAGGGCTTCGAATCGGCAGGACGGTATTGGCTTCGGCTCTAGTGTTGAGTGTGCTCCTTCTGTGGCTGTTGCGAGTGGCGCTTGATGCCGCATCGGTCACCGCGATGCCCGCGGAACGGGTGGTCGTGTTGGGTACGGATGAGACGGCCGTAGCGGTAGCTCGACGAATTCGCCATCGCCACGACCTCAATATGCGAGTCGAGGGATTTTTGTCGAATGGCACACTAGACGAGCGCTCGGTCGCCGCGCATCAGGTACTCGGAAACTACAGCGACATCGAAGACATTTGTAAAAATTTCCGCGTCGGACGCATCGTGGTCGTGCATCCGGATGAGGCTGACACATTGCCGATTCGATCGCTCGTTCGGCTGCGGACGCGGGGACTCAGAATTGAGGACGCCAATTCGACACTGGCGGCATTGACAGGACGAATCCCTCTCCACACTGTGGGTTCCGGGTGGTTCCTGTTTTCAGAAGGATTCCGGCGCGGTCGGATGACGAGCGTTCTCAAACGTGGCAGCGACGTGGTGCTGGCTACCGTTGGGTTGGCGGCCTCGATTCCCGTAATGCTGGCCGTCGCCGCCGCGATCGTGGTCGACGACGGATTTCCGTTTCTCTACCGGCAGCGTCGGGTTGGCCGCAATGGCCGGCAATTCGATCTGCTGAAGTTTCGTACGATGCGCTGTGACGCCGAGAAGAATGGCGCGCGTTGGGCTTCGGAGGGGGATTCTCGAGTGACCCGCATCGGCCGCTTCCTTCGCAAGTATCGGTTCGATGAAATTCCGCAGTACCTGAACGTGATTCGTGGAGAAATGAGCTTTGTTGGACCGCGCCCCGAGCGACCGGAGTTTGTAGACGTTCTTCGCCGGCAGATTGCGTTTTTCGATGAGCGCCACTCGGTTCGCCCAGGGATTACCGGCTGGGCTCAAGTCTGTCATCCCTACGCGGCGAGTGTCGAGGACGCTCGCTTGAAGCTTGAGTACGACCTGTTCTATCTGAAAAACTCATCGATTGTTTTTGACCTGATGATTGTTGCCCGAACACTCAAGACCGTAGTATTCGCTAGCGGCAGATAGCCGGCTCTCCACCCCCGGCGCGGCATAGCCAATTGGTTGTATTGTCCGTACCACGATTTGGTGTTAGTTTTGGAGCATCCCCCCTTATTGCCATGGCATATTTACGCAATCAATTATTCGCGATCCTTGTTTCACTTAGTATTTTCTCCGCAAGCGCGGCCACATTGGTCCGGGGGCCTTATCTCCAGCAGGGCACCGATAGCAGCGTCATCGTGCGTTGGCGCACTGATGTTGCCACCGATGGGGTTGTCAAGTACGGGTTGAGTTCGTCAAACCTCAACCTGACGGCGCCGACGGGCGCGTCTACAACCGAGCACAGCGTTGCGGTGTCGGGCCTCGCCGCCGAGACAAAATACTTCTACTCCATCGGTTCGACCTCCCAGACGTTGGCGGGTGGCGATTCGACTCATTTTTTCGTCACATCGCCGACGCCTGGTGCGGTGACGCAGTTTCGGGCTTGGGTTCTTGGCGATTCCGGGACCAAAGACGCAAACGCGGCGGCTGTAAGGAATGGCTATCTCACCTACGCGGCAGGCCAAGACACGGACCTGTGGATCATGCTTGGTGACAATGCGTACAACGACGGCACAGACGCCGAATACCAGCAGGCCGTTTTCGATATGTACCCGCAGGTACTAAAGAACTCGGTGCTTTGGGCGACGCTGGGCAATCACGATGGTCACTCGGCGGACTCACAGGCGTTGCCGCTGACGGGATCCGGACCCTATTACGACATTTTCGAGTTTCCAATCGCCGGCGAGGCAGGCGGACTACCGTCGGGAACCGAAGCCTACTACTCGTTTGATCGCGGCAATGTCCACTTCATCTGCCTGGACTCGTACGACACCGACCGCTCGCCGACCGGGCCGATGATGACCTGGCTCGAAAGCGACTTATTGCTGAACGACAAGCCCTGGGTTGTGGCCTATTGGCATCATCCACCCTACACCAAGGGCTCGCACAATTCAGACACCGAGGGCCGACTGATCGACATGCGCCAGAACGCGCTTCCGATCTTAGAGATGTACGGTGTCGATTTGGTGCTGCCAGGGCATAGCCACTCCTATGAGCGTTCGTATTTGATCGACGGGCACTACGGAGTTTCGACGACCTTCAGCTCGTCGAACCAGATAAACGCGGGTGATGGCGCTGAGACCGGTGACGGTGCGTATCAAAAGCTCGACGCGGTCGCCGTTCCCCATGCGGGCGCGGTGTTCGCGGTTGCGGGCGCGTCAGGAAAGATCAGTGGCGGCGCGCTCAACCATCCGGCAATGGTTGTGAACTTGAACCTGCTTGGCTCGATGGTGCTCGATTTTAACGACAATCGATTGGATGCAGTCTATCTCGACAGCAGCGGAGCGGTTGCTGACGAGTTCACGATTCTCAAGGGTCCGGACCTAACACCGCCTACGCTGACCAGCGTAGCGGCTGAGGGCAGCGCAACTAACGTCGAAGTTGTCTTCTCAGAGGGCGTCGAGCAGTCCTCCGCCGAGACGCCGGGGAACTACTCGATCGACGGCGGGATCTCGGTGACGGCGGCCACTCTCGATCCAGACGGACGCACCGTGAACCTCACGACGAGTTCGATGACCAGCAGCGTCACGTATACGCTCACGGTGAATAACGTGACTGACGTCGCGCTCAATCCGATTGCTGTGAATAGCCAACAAGTTTTCCAGTACGTCGATACGACTACGATCGAGTTCCAGCAGGGTGTCAACAGCTACGCGGGCGCGAGTGACACGTACCTAGCCGAAGGGGCCGCGACTACAAATTTCGGCTCATCGGCGACGCTTTTGGTCGATGGCGACGACGGGTTGGGGGTCGACTTAGCGCCGCTTCTGCGTTTCGACATGAGCGCGATCCCGAGTGGATCGGTTGTTCAATCGGCAACGATTAACTTGGAAACGTTTGACCCTACGACGAGTGTGTATTCGCTCTTCGCGCTAAAGACCGCTTGGAGTGAGCTAGGGGCAACTTGGAATGAGTCATCGTCCGGCGTCCCATGGCAGGCCGCGGGCGCGCAAGGAACGCTCGACCGAGGTACCGCGGTGTTGGGGGCATTTACAGCTCCCGCGACAGGAAATATTCCGATCGCCCTCAATGTCGACGGGGTTGCCGCGGTGCAGGGTTGGGTTGATAGTCCGGGCTCGAATCACGGCATCATCATCGCGGATTCCACATCTTCGAATGGCGGAGACATTCGCTCGAGCGAGTATGGGACAGCATCGGTTCGGCCCAAGCTAACGGTAATTTATTCGATGCCTGCGTCCGATACAGACCCGCCAACCGCGCCGGCAAGTTTGACTGTCGACGCGATCGGCGAAACGACCGTTGACTTGAGTTGGGCGGCCTCGACCGATAACGTTGGCGTCACCGAATACCGCGTCTATCGCGATGCGGCGGTTGTGGCGACAGTGGCGGGCACGAGTTTCGGCGACACCGGGCTCACTGCGGGCACAACGTACAACTATCAAGTCACGGCGCTTGACGCCGCCGGGAACGAGTCGGCCGCGAGTAACGCGGTCAACCCGACGACCGACTCGGCGGGTAACCCCGCTATGCATGTCGATAGCATTTCGCTTTCGTTGGTTAACGCCAAGAAGAATCGATTTGGGCGAGCTATTGTGCGAATCGTTGACGAAAATGGCGCTGCCGTCGTTGGGGCCACCGTCAACACCCAGTGGAGCGGATTGGCGAGCGATTCCGATAGCCAATCGACTGGTGGTACCGGCGCGGCGACAGTCGACAGCAACCAGGTACGAAAGTCGCAAAGCGGCCAGTTCATCATTACGGTCATTTCCGTTTCGATCGCAGGCTTCGACTACGACGCGGGTTCGAATGTCGAAAGCCTCGATTGCATTGGCTCTGACGGCAGCTCATGCACGGTAGACACGAACCCACCGACAAATCCAACCGGTCTGACCGCCACGGGCGGCGCGGGGTCGGCCGGCCTTAGCTGGAACGCAAATAGCGAGGGCGACCTTGCGAGCTACTCGGTTTATCGCTCGACGACTTCAGGCGGAGGATACGGTCTCGTCGCGTCCGGCGTAGGCGGAACCAGCTATAACGATTCCGGGCTGGTCGCGGATACCTACTATTACGTGGTCACGGCGCTTGATACAAGTGGGAACGAGTCCGGCAACTCCAATGAGGGTTCCGCCGTTGTGACCTCCGGTGGCGGAAACACGGTACATGTTGCGAGTATTAGCCCAAGTACCGTCAAGAAGGGTCCTCGCTATGAGGGCCACGCTGCGATCGTTATAGTCGACCAGAACGGTAGCCCCGTTTCTGGCGCGGTCGTCAGTACCGCTTGGACGCTGAACGGTTCGCCCGTCGGCACTCCGTCCGACACGACGGACGGAAGCGGCACGGCGAATGTAAAAACCGCCAAACAGAACGCCTCATCTGGAGACGAGTTTGTAGTAACAGTTACAGGCGTTTCGGCGGCAGGGTCGACGTATGACTCGGCGGCAAATGTTGAAACTTCGGATTCGGTGTTGGTGCCTTAGTGCAATCGTTTTGACTAGCCGTGATCTGTTGCGCGTTACTAACTAGCGCGCCGGCAGCCTTGGCGCACCCAGATATCGACTTGCGCATCGCGGACTTGAATGGCCGAATCGATGATCAGCCGAACGACTCCACTCTCTATTTGAAGCGTGGGGAGCTGCATCGACACAACCAAAGCTGGGACGCCGCGCTGGCGGACTACCGTAGAGTCGAGTTGCTTTCGCCCGGCGACCCAGCCATACATTTCTATCGCGGGCGAGTATTGCTGGAGCGCGGCGAGGCCGGCCCGGCATTGGCGGAGATCGAACTGTTCCTGCGTCACAAGCCTGCCCATCGTGAGGCGTTGCGGGTACGCGCCCGGACGCTGGTGAACCTCGGAAGAGCTCCCGACGCGGTAGCCGACTATGAGGCCTCCGTCGCCCTTCGCACGCAGCCGACACCTGAGAATTATCTAGAGTGGGCAGCCGCGTTGGCTTCACTCGACGACGGCTTGCCACGAGCGGTCGCCGCTCTTGATGCCGGCGTGCAGGCGCTGGGGCCATTGATTACCTTGCAGCACAAGGCAATAGCGTACGAGACAGAACTTGGGCGCTTCGACGACGCGCTTGCAAGGTTGGCTACCGTGCAGCGCTGGTTACGTCCGGAACGCTACCAGTCGAAACGAGCTGAAGTCCTGGTTGCCGCGGGGCGCGAGATGGAAGCCCGTCGGTGCTACGAAGCGGCGTTGAACGCGATCGACGCGCTGCCGCCGGCACGAAAGGTCGCTAAACCGACCACGGCTTTTCAAATGCAGATTGAATCTGCCCTACAAGTGCTTGGAGCCGGAGACTGAGCCGCGCCCGGCCCGTTAGAACGGGTCTTTAGGCTTCTCGATGATTGGGGCGAGCGTTCTATCTCGCTCATTTCCGTTAAAGACTAACGCGACATCTACCGTCTTCTTGATCTCATCGACGTTGAGGTGCCAGTCGGTTGTTTTCAAGTTTTCCAGCATCGCGTCGGCCTTAACGCGTTCTAGAAAGAAAGCAGGATATTGGATGTCGAAGGGCGCCCCCACCTTCATCCCCCAACGTTTTCGAATTGCCGGCTCGGAGAGAAGATCGAGGCCTTGGACGACCAACCGCGAGAACGTGTATTTCGGCCCGGTCATGATTTCGATATCGAAGTCCACCAGCTTGGCCTCGTGGTCAACGTCGGTTTCAAACGTCGCTTGAGCTTTCATGAATCCTTGGCGTTTCATGCTTTCGGTGATCGCGGCCATTGTGTCGTAGGCCGCGGTCATGTTGACCGTACTCCCGGAAACGATTTGGTTGACTTTGCTTAAGTTTCGCGGATCGACTGGCATCGGCTGCGGCCAAGCGACTTCGCCGGTCTTGTAGGTCTCACCTTGGTCAACATGAACCTGTACGAGTAGACCTTCTGTGTCCGGATCAGGCATGGTTTCACAGGGACAAAACTTGACGTTCATGTAGCCGATCTCGGCGTAGAGAGGTCTGACGTTGTAATGTAGTAATTCTTTAAATCGCGCCTCGGTATATGTCTCGCCCATCGCTACTTGGTTGAATTTCCGTTGTAGCTCTAACGACCCCAGGTCGCCGGAGTTATCGAAGCGGACGAAGGCGATATTCATCGTCTTCTGCCGTGGGCCGAACAGCATCTCGAACTCGTTATCCCCGATAGGCACCAAGCGCCCTTCAACCTTGTTTTCGTTCCCCTGCTGCTTCCACCAGTTCTGTAGCGCGTTCCCAATCATCGTGACCATCGGCCCGGTGGGCGGCACCCGATCGGCGAACAATGGGACTTTCTCAGCAAGCAATCGTTGAACCTCTTCATCGGGTACGTCGAATCCGTCGAATCGCACCGGAAATAATTCCAGCACTTCTTCAACGACGAACGTTACGCGATAGCCGCCGTCGAGCGGCGAGTACTTGAATTCGAGTCGCTCAAAGACGCCGGCGTTGTGGAGGTGGCGCAATGCCGTTCTGAAGTCGCCCTCCCGAACCGGACTGCCTATTTCGAGGCCGGTCAACGCCACCAACGCCTCGTTGGAAAAATGTTGGTTTCCCTCGAACTCGATCGCGCGCAACGGGAATGCATCTTCGGCGTGCAGCGGGGTTGCCACCGCGGCGGCGCTCAGCAACAGCAAGACAATATGACGTAGCGAGCAATTCACAAGCAGAGTTCTCAAACTATTCTGACGTCGCGGCAGGTCGCGGCCGTTACGAGTAGATCGATTCAATTTGCTGTTTATACCGCGACTCGACGGCGCGGCGACGGACTTTCATCGTCGGAGTGATCTCGCCGGCCTCAATCGTGAACTCGCGGTCGAGCACGGCGATCTTCTTGACTTGCTCGTAACGCGGTAGGTCCTCGCAACAAAGTGCGACTTCCTCCATGATGCGCGCCTGGGCCTTCGAATACCCTACGAGGATCTCATTGTTTGCAAACGCGATGTTCTCGGTCTCGGCCCAACTTCGAAGCTTCTCAAACTCCGGGATGATCAATGCGCTAACGAAATTACGCTGCTCGGCGATTACGACGGCAGTGGCGATGAAGGGGCTTCGCTTCAGACGGTTTTCGATCGGCGCGGGAGCGATGTACTTGCCGCCGGACGTCTTCAAGAGATCCTTTTTGCGATCAGTAATGCTCAGGTAGCCCTGCTCGTCAAGATTGCCAATATCGCCCGTGTGGAACCAACCATCGCTCATCACTTGCGAGGTCTGCTCTTCCATCTTGTAGTAGCCTTGCATGACGTTCGGACCGCGCACTAGGATCTCGCCGTCATCGGCGATCTTCACTGCAACGTTCGGGATCAGGCGTCCGACCGTGCCGAATTTTAGATTGTCGAGCGTATTGGAGGAGATCAGCGGAGACGTCTCGGTGAGGCCGTATGCCTCGCAGATCGGAAGTCCGATTGCGTAAAAAAATTCGGCCAAATGGCGCGCAAGCGGCGCGGCTCCCGAGATAAACATCCGCATGCGCCCGCCTAGCCGTCCGCGCAATTTCTCAAATACCAGCTTGTCGGCGAGCAGGTATTTCCAGCGCAGCGCACCGCTGAGGGGCTGCCCGGCAAGCTTCGTCGGCGTCGCTTCCTTGCCAACGGCAACAGCCCAATCGAAGAGCTTGCGCTTAAGGGGTGACGCATCTTCCATCGCGGCCATCACCCGCGCGTAGACCTTCTCATAGAAGCGTGGCACCCCGACGGCGATAGTGGGGCGCACCTCCCTCATATTGAGGGGGACGGCGTCGATCGACTCGGCGTAGGCGACCGTGGCGCCACGCTCAAAGTACACGTAGTCGGCGATTCTCTCGGCGACGTGGCAGAGCGGAAGAAACGACAGACACACGTCGCTCTCGTCTACGTCGATTGGAGAATCGCGAACATTGGAGGCGAAATTTCCATGTGTCAGCATCACGCCCTTAGGCGTGCCTGTTGTGCCCGAAGTGTAGATCACACTTGCTAGGTCGTCTGGTTCAACCGCGCTCATCGCCGCCTCGAAACGTTCGCGCTCAAGGTCGTGCAGCGGATCGCTACCGATCAGCTTTCCAACTGAAATGATCCGCTCATCGTCAGTATCGATGCGGTCGAAAACGATCGCGCCCTCTAGTAACGGCAGAGCGGGCCAGATTTTTACGATCTTGTCGAGCTGCTCCGCCGTCGAAAGCAAGATAATGCGCACTTCGGCATGCTCGAGCAGGTATTGGATCTGTTCACTCGTTAGCGTTGGGTATATCGGAACGCTGACGATTCCAGTCGTCATCATCGCGAAGTCCGAGACGGCCCATTCCCAGCGATTTTCAGACAGTAGTGCGCAATGCGAACCGTGCACGAGACCCACGTCGAGCAACGCCAGCTGCAGCCGGCACACGCGCCGATATAACTCTTGCGAAGATACCGGGCCGTACTTGCCGTCCGCCTTCGTCAGAACGGTGCTTGGCGAGTCGTATGAAACTGTTTGCCGAAAGAGGCGTGCCAGGGTCTGGGACATTCGTATACAGGGGCGAGAGAATTATTCTCCCATGACTTTGATCACGAGACGTTTGTCTCGCTGGCCATCAAACTCCGCGTAGAAAACTTGCTGCCACGGCCCGAAGTCAAGCTTCCCGGCGGTCACCGGGATGATGACCTGGTGATGCATCACGAGATTCTTGAGATGGGCATCGCCATTGGTCTCCCCAGTGAGATGGTGGCGGTAGTCTATGCGGAACGGAGCTATCTTTTCGAGCCATTCATCGATGTCGGCGATCAGACCTTCTTCCGCGTCGTTGACATAGACGGCGGAAGTGATGTGCATCGCGGACACCAGGACCATGCCTTCGCGAATCTCGCTCTTGCCAAGCGCGGCGGCTACTTCGGGCGTAATGTTGATGTACTCCCGAGGGCGTTCCGTGTGGAAAGTCAGGTACTCGGTGTGGGCCTTCACTGAGACAAATGGTACCGTGGAATTCGACAAATGGGAAGTAGCGCAAGTGATCACGATTGGCTGGCAGCCGCCAAGGGGTTGGGACTGCCAATCTCGCAAGGAAAAATCGAGCGGGTGTCGCCAATCTTGAATCAACTTTTCGACGAGTGCGCCGTCGTGCTGGCTGAAGATCTCAGCCTCGTCGAACCGGTTGGTACGTTTCGGCCGATTGACAAATAAATTGCGGCTCTATTCGGGCTACTGAAGGTATCCCAGCGACCGCATTCGCTCACGCAACTCCTCCTCGATCGCGTGGTCCGCAAAGCCTTCCTTGCGCAGCATATCGGTCCCGAATGCGTGGTGTTCGGCGAGAATCTCGCGAGCGCGAACAACGACTTCACGATGGCTTTCGGTCAGCGAGTTCTGTTCAAGTGGATCTAGCCGTAAGTCGTACAACTCCTCGCGCCCCGAGTCGACTCGATGAATGTACTTCATCCCGCTCAGCACCACGGCCCACTGCGATTCGGTCCGTTCCCTGAACGTTGCACCAGTCACGATCGGATTCTCTGATTCCAAAGCACTGGAATTCTCAATCAGAGCGAGAAGACTTTCAACCCAGCCGGGTTCCCTCGTCGTCTCGATTCCGACAAGATCCAGCACAGTGGGCAGAAGCGCCTGAGTCGTCACGAATTTGTCGACTCGTTTCGCGATTCGCTGCCGCGGCAGCTTTATCAAGAAAGGCACATGGACCAACTCCTGGTACAAAGAGTGGCCATGCTGGAGACCTCCGTGTTCAAAAAACTCCTCGCCATGGTCGGCTGTGAACATGATTAGCGCCTGATCGTAAATGCCTGCCTCTTTCATCGCATTCACAAAGCGTCCGAGTTGACGGTCGACATGCCCGACTTCGGCGAGATACATCGGCTTTGTCTCGATGACATCCTCGATTGAATAGCCGGGCTTCGGTTCCCAGCCGGCCGGCATCAGATCTAGCGGAGGATGGTAGGGTTCATGAGGGTCCATGTAGTGCAGCCAAAGAAATGACGGACGGGCGATCGCGTCGCCGATCCAGTCGATTGCTTGATTGGTAAGGTACTCCGTCGTGCCGCCCTCGAAATATTTGGATGGAAGTCTGGCTTCGAGGGAAGTCACGATCTTTGAGAGCCCGAACTGCGACGTTGCAAACGTATCGATTCTCGAAAATCCGTCGGTTACGTGTTGCGGGCGGGCCAGCAACAAATTCCCAATAATCGCGCGGTTGCTATAACCGAACTCCTCAAGATACTCGGCCAAGTTCTGAGTGTCGGGCGCAAGGTAACGATAGTCGGTAGGCCGCCAAAGCGGCGCGATACCGCTCATCATTGCGTTCATCGCCGGAAGCGTCCACGGTGAGGGGGAAATCGCGTTGCGAAAATCCACGGAATCCGCCGCGAGCGCATCAATGTTCGAAGTCCTATTGGCAGCCGGGTTGGCGTAGGAGAGCGCGTCGGCGCGCAGCGTATCAACCAAAATCAAGACCACTACTGGTGGCGTAGGCTCCTCGCCGATTGGCGCTGTGTGTTCTTCTATTTTAAAATTCTCGTTGAGCAGAGCGTGCACTGTCGGAGTGAACGCGACCCCCATAGTGAACAACGCCGGCGCGAGCCAGTGTAGGCGAGTCGAACGATACGCAAACGCGACGACTAATGCCGTGAGGGCCACGGTGACACTTGCCCACAGCATCGGCCCGCGACCGGCAGCCTCTTTCATCGGGAACTGAGCGACCCAAAATAGCAGCGCGGACGTTACCGTCACGAGCATCAAGACAATCGGCAGCCGGACCCAAACTTGACGCTGCTCTGTTTTCAAATATCGCTCGACCCCAAGTGCCGCTACGACAGCTAGCGCAAGCGGCCACGACCTAAGAATGTCGCTAGGTGAACGCGAGGGAAGTGTCGAGCGAAGTACGATCGCAAGACAACATATGGATGCGATATGCAACGGCATGCGCCATAAGATGTACGGCAAAATGCCGACGAAAAAGAACAAGCCAAACCACACTGCGAGCAGGCGTATCGTCGCGTAAAGTACCGTGAAGACGAACCAGCCTGGCTCCGAAAAGTTCGTAGCTACCACCGGGTAGGCGCCGATTAACTCCGACGCTGCTAGATGCAAGCAGATCGCTACCGGCCAGCAAATCGAAAACAACACGGGTGTTGATGTCGGCCATGCAATAGGGTTCGCCTCTGGTGCGGTTGATCTTTCGGCGGACATCTGCTGGTTTCAAGCCCAATCAGAATTGCAAACAATGGAGCTAGTACTAATTTGCGAAAGTAAGGCCTTTAACTGTAAAATGTCGGTATGGCAAGACCGGCAACGGTGATTCGACTGAACGCCGAGGAAGAAGAGACGCTGCGACTCTGGGTGCGCGGCCACAAGTCCGAACGGCGCATGGTGGAGCGCGCTCGCATTGTGCTGCTGGCGGCCGCCGCTACCTCGACCGCCGAGATCGCCCGGCAACTGGGATCCCCGGCGGCGCGCGTGTCGAAATGGCGCACCCGCTTCGCCCAGCAACGTCTGGCGGGATTATGCGATCAAGCGCGTTCCGGCAGGCCCGCGCGGTACGACCAAGCGACGCGCAAACGCATCCTCTGCCAACTCGACGAAGCTCCGCCCGAAGGGCACGCCACTTGGACAGGCGAACTGCTCGCGGAAGCTCTCGGCGACGTCAGCAAGCATCAAGTCTGGCGCGTACTGCGGCAGCTCGGCGTGTCCTTGCGGCGGCGGCGCAGTTGGTGTTTGTCAACCGACCCGGAGTTCGCTCGCAAGGCCGCCGACATTGTCGGACTCTACCTCAGCCCGCCGGAAAACGCCGTGGTGCTCGCGGTCGACGAGAAGCCGAGCATCCAGGCCTTGGAGCGAGCGCAGGGCTGGCTACGCTTGCCCAACGGCAAGGCCTTGACGGGCTTCTCGCACGGCTACAGGCGGCACGGCACGACGCCGCTTTTCGCCGCGCTGGAAGTGGCTACCGGATTCATCATCGCCGGACACTATTGGCGCCGACGGCGTCGCGAGTTTCTCGACTTCATGAACCACATCGCGGCCATCCACGAAGGCCGCGAGATCCACATCATCTTGGATAACTTGAACACTCACAAGCCCAAAAATGACCGCTGGCTGCAACGTCATGCGAACATCCATTTTCACTACACGCCGACCTACAGTTCGTGGATGAATCAGGTTGAGGTGTGGTTTTCGATTCTGAGCCGCCGCGCCTTGCGGGGGGCGAGTTTCACTTCCCCCCGGCAGGTGCGCGAGGCCATCGACAGCTTCGTCCGCGTCTACAACTCCAAGGCTACTCCGTTCGAATGGACCAAGACCGTCGTCGCCCCTCGTCCCCTCGCCAGTAAATATTCTAACTTACGCAACTAAGTACTAGGGCCGCCGCAGATCATAACAAAGTAGCCGCGAACCCGTACGGGGCGCCATTCCCCTTGAATTCTGATTGACATACAGCAGACCGCGACTAAGCACCGGAGGGCTCCAGCTTTCGCGCGCTAGAAACAGCCGGGTGCGCTCGAGTATTTTAGGACCTTGCGGAGAAAGATCGAGCCACAGCAGGTGTCCGTGCTCGCCGAGCGCAAGGAACTTCCCCTCAACTAGTAGAAGGTTTCCGCGCAGGGGACTGGCCGACAATTTTCGCGGCTCGCCACCGACATCGATGGTCTCGTCCCATTCGAGCGCTTCGCTCCAAACCGTCTTACCGCCGGCGGCACCGACGCATGTGAGCTTGGCGTCGGGCTCGTTTCGGCCGGAAAATGCGTAAAAGTAGCCGTCCTTATAGATCGGCGTAGTCCAGTGCAGATCGAAATCTTTGTTCTGCCAGAGCTCGGAATAGCCACCGTCTGAGTCCATCTCGAGATATGCCGCACCCGCACGGTAGGTCGCCGAGACGAGCACACGATCGCCGACGATGACGGGCGACGAGGCGTTGACCGACTCGTAGCTTCGACTGCGCCACGGAAAGCTGAAATCGAGTGAGCCGTCCGCGGGGTCGATCACCAGCAGCCCTCCGCTAGGCGGGTTGCTTTCGCCACCGGCCAGAACGAAGACGCGACGATTGCCGTGAACGGTTGCCGGAATTGGCGACCCGTAGCCCGGGCCCCATTCTTCACCGGCCCCCCAAAGCATCCTGCCATTTTCGAGATCGAATGCGGCGACGGTCGGTCCACCGGGAGCACCGACGCTGACGATAAGCTTGTCGCCCTCCACGAGTGGCGTACTCGCGACCCCGAAGAAGTCTTGTGGCACCTTGAATTCCTTGGCAATATCTCGACGCCACAGTACTTGACCTGTTGCCAAATTCAGGCAGTGCAGCACACCTTGGGCGCCGTAAGTGTAGACCCGTTCGCGGGCGATCACGGGGCTTGCGCGCGGGCCGTTGTTGTAGCCGTAGCGATCCTCGAAATCAGTCGCGTACAGATGCCGCCAGTATCGCTTGCCCGTCTCCGGATGCAGCGCTTCGACGACCTCCTGCGACGACTGGCGATGAAGGTACACGAGGTAGTCGCCTTGGATAGCGGGCGAGCTGTAGCCAGTGCCCTTGGCCATCTCCCAAACGAGCGCCGGGCCGTTCTTGCCAAAAGACTGTAAGATCTTCGTTTCCGCTGAGATTGGTTTGTGCGCCGGCCCTAAAAAATCCGCCCAGTCCGTGGTTTCGGCGTCCTTAGAAAGTGGCTTCGGCGCTTTACGAAAGGTGCCTAGCGGATTCGGCTTGAGCTTTGCTGCTGCGCGATCGTCGGGCTCAGATGCCTTCGGCAGGGCCGGATCGCTGAATTTCTTGGGCACTGCGGATAGCACAGCCGCGGTTAGGGCAACAACAACAATCGCAGTGTAGGTAAGCCCGCATTTCTTGGCACGTGGCGAGCGAAAGTGCGTGCGAGGTGCGTCAGTACGAGGCGGGCGAAGGTCGGCGCGCGGAGGCGTACTTGACAGTCCGTTGAGCACGACGATCGAGCACAACGAAGTAGTGGCGCACCTGCCGCGTGCTTTCGCCGTCACGTGCCAAGAAATGCGGGCGAGAGTCCCCTTCACGTCGAAATTGTCTCATAGCGCTGCTTCGGCATTGACTCTATCCGCGCCCAACAAATGGCATTTGCGTCGCCATCACCGTCATGGTCAAGACATTGGCGTCAAGAGGCAAATTCGCCATGTAGACAACCGCGTTTGCAACATGATCAGCATCGATGGTCGGCTCCGCCGCGACGCTTCCATTTGCTTGCGCGACGCCGTCCGCCATGCGAGCTGTCATGGGAGTCGACGCATTGCCAATGTCAATTTGTCCGCAGCAGATATCGAACGGGCGACCGTCCAGCGCGGCCGACTTCGTCATGCCGGTGACCGCGTGCTTGGTGGCGGTGTAGGGCATCGAATTTGGGCGCGGCGTATGCGCCGAGATCGAGCCGTTGTTTATAATCCGCCCACCCCGCGGGTCTTGCTCTTTCATCAGCCGGAACGCCTGTTGGATGCATAGAAACATTCCAGTGAGATTCACGTCGACAACGGATTGCCACACTTCGACGCTCAGCTCCTCAAGCGGAACCGGCGGAGCACCTCGTCCCGCGTTGTTGAACAATACGTCGAGCCGACCGAAGCGCTCGCGAATCCGCGCGAAAATTGCGCCGACGGCCTGTGGGTCAGCCACATCTGCGGGAACCGCAACCATGCTCGACCCGAGTTCTCCAGCCAGTCCAATCGTCTCCTCGAGCGCTTCCGGCCGCCGCCCAACGAGCACTACCGAGTAGCCGGCCTTGGCAAGCGCCAACGCCGAGTGACGCCCGACGCCGCTACCAGCTCCCGTTACCATCGCCACTCGATCGCGATCAGTTCCATCTCCCATAGCTACCTCCAGTCCCGACAGCATAGCGATCTCGGCTGGCTGGGTGGGCGAGCGGCGAGATCCGCTAATCTAAGACCCATGCGGGCCACGCGTCGTGACTTTATTTTGGGATTAACCGCCGGAGCAGCAGGCGTCTTCCTCAACGGCTGTAACCTATCGGCCGAAATCCACTTTAGTGACGTCGACGCGCAGTCTCGCGAGTTCATGGAGTGGGAACTCACGATCAAGCTGACCCCCGAGCAAGAGGCGGTGAAGAAGGTCGCGCTTGAGGCGATCCCGGCCCCCTGCTGCAGCGACAATTCGGCGTATACCTGCTGCTGCTCGTGCAACGTCTCGCGAACCATCTGGGGCTTGAGCAACTACATGATCGCCAAGCAAGACGCCGCTCCCGAAGCCGTCAGAGAAAAAGTGACCGAGTGGGTATCGTTCGTCAACCCAGCGGGCTACAGTGGCAAGACTTGCTACATCGGCGGCTGCCCCCGGCCGTTTCACAAAGATGGCTGCGGTGGGATGAACGCAAACCATCTGGTGACGAAGTAAGTCGCCCGCTACATCTGATCCCAGATTTGCGAAAACTCATGAAGGCCCTTGCGGCCCGTTATCCAGCGTGCCGCTTTCAGTGCGCCGCGCGCAAAGCCGGCGCGGCTGCGAGCGGTGTGCGTAACTCGAATCGTGTCGGCTTCCGAATCGAAACCGATTTCGTGGATCCCTGGGAAGTGGCCCACTCGATTCGTCGCGACGTCGACGGGACGATCGTACCCGGCCTCCTTCATCGCATCGAGTAATCGCAGAGCGGTTCCCGACGGTGCGTCGAGTTTGAACTTATGGTGCGCCTCGTATAGAAACGCATCGTAGTCTTCTTGCGCGGCCAGAGCTTTCGACGCGGCCTCAACGATACGGTAGAACGCATTCACTCCGACTGAAAAATTCGCGCCATACACCAGAGCGCCGTCATGCTGCTCGACCGCGGCCCGAACGCGCTCGAGCTGATCGAGCCAGCCGGTCGTGCCGATGGCGGTCGGCACCCCAAGCTCCGCCAGCCGAACGGCGTTGTCCGCGACTACCGACGGAATCGAGAAATCGATCGCCGCGTCAATCGACTCAAAGTTTTCGGCGGTCATCCCGACACCGTTCTGGTTGTTGAATTCGTCGAGCTTCAGGGCGACATCAAAGTCGCAGTCAGCTGCCAGTTCTTCGATCAGACGACCCATGCGACCGTACCCGACTAGCGCTAGATTTTTGTTTCCCTCAGTCATCATCAGTCCTCGTTCGCGGCGTCGAAAAATGTCGAGTGAAGTAAGTTGACAGCCTGTTCCACATCGTCTTCGCTGATTACAAAGCCAATGTTGAGCCGCGAGGCTCCCAGGGAAATCATGTCGATTCGGATACCGTCGAGCGCTGCAAACACCTTGGCGGCGATGCCGGGAGTATAGCGAATACCTTCTCCGACGACACACACGATGGCGCGGCCGGCGCTTGTCTCGACTTGAGCGAAATGCTCGAGATCTTCGAGAATCTGAGGCAGCCGCTCCGGCTTGTCGACCGTCAGCGAGACACTGATCTCCGATGTCGAAACCATGTCGACCGCGGTGTCGTGCTTTTCAAACACTCCGAAAATCTCGGCCAAGAAGCCGTGCGCCATCAGCATGCGCGTCGAGCGAATGTCGACCAGCGTGATGCTTTCCTTGTAGGCGATTGACTTGACGACCGTGCTGGCGGTTTCGGCCTCTTTGACGATCAGCGTGCCCCCTGCATCCGGGCTTCGTGAATTGAGCACTCGAATCGGAATGTCGTGCTCAATGGCGGGCAGCATGGTCGCCGGATGCAGCACGCGTCCCCCAAAGTAGGCTAACTCCGAGGCTTCGCCGAACGACATGACTTTGATGCTGCTCGCCGAAGGAATTAAAGACGGGTCAGCGGTCATCACGCCATCGACATCGGTCCATATCTGAACTTCGTCAGCTCCGAGCCCGCCGCCGATCAGCGCAGCCGAGTAGTCGGAGCCGCCGCGGCTGAGCGTGGTGGTCTCGCCGGCGCGGTTCGACGCAATAAACCCTCCGAGCACTGGAATCTTGCCCTGCTCAACCAGAGGCTTCACGTCGCGGACCAACCGCGCTTGCGTCTCCTCGAACAATGGCGCTGCCTGCCCGTTTCGGTCGTCGGTGACGATGACGCTACGGGCGTCAACATGCTCGCCGCGAAGCCCGTTGTTCGTTAAGGCCTCGGTGATGATCAGGCTTGAGATGCGTTCGCCAAAGGCCGAGATCTGATCGATTCTCGGCGCGTCAAGTGTTTCTCCACCAGCGATCCGGCCGACGATGGCGGACAGTTCTTCAAAGTGTTCCCCGAGCACAGTCTCTAGAGCGGCGAGCCGGTCTTTTGGACACACCGCTCGCGCTAGGTCGAAGGTGAAGCGGCGCAGTTCGGAAAAAATTCGATCGACTAGATCCGCGTTGCTGTCGACCGCTGCGTGTGCAATGTCAAGCAGGCGGTCAGTCGTTCGGCCGAGCGCCGAAACCACGACCACGGGATGCAGCGATGCCCGGTCGCCAATAATCGCGGCAACACGGTTCACCGCCTGGGGGCTCTCGAGGGAACTCCCGCCAAACTTCAGTACGATCACAGCGTATGGAGAGCGGCCTGAGTACAAGACCTCTTTTGATTCTGCCCGACTTAGCAACAAATTGTCACTCGACCCGCCGCCCCTGATCCGTCGGCAAGCGTCCTTCGCAAGTGCCTGCATTGCTTGGTCGCCTGCAACAGTAGGCCAGTCATGTTTTCCTGCGAGATACATTCGCGACACCCCGCAAGTGCCCTCCGATGCCGCGGAAGATCTCGCGTTTGAGCCGCGCGCGTCAGCAAGCGGTTTCCTCGAAGGGATCAATGCCTTCGAGGAAACCGCTTGCCGGCGCGCGGAGTGCCAGGCTAAGTCTGGCGAATCTAGTGAACTGAAAGGAGTTCATCGTGGGAATCGTTCGTTCACCCCCGTAGCCGACTCGGCGTTCGCGGAGGACGCCTTCAGCGGGTAACTGCTGTTGGTGGCCGAGGCGGGCGAAGCCCGAGAAGGCAAACACGTGAGCCGTAACGCAAGTGAACCGCGTTCGAGAGCCTCGTTAGCAAGTCGAGAGTGGCCGGCCTGTCGCGTAGGGTGAAGCCTGCAACCGTCGGTGAAGCAACGAACACAAGCAGCCGGCGGACTCTTCGGGGTGGAAGCGGACAGCGCGCGTGGAAAGATTCGTCAGGAACCTGGGAGGCCTGCATCGGCAGGGGGGCTGCGCGCTCGTAGAGGCGCAGGTCGTCAAGCCGGCGAGGGGAATCCATAACCCTTGCAGGGGCCGATGCGGGAGTCGGAGGGGCGCATAGTAGCGACAGAAGCTCGGTCAATGCGAGTGGAGCGAAGGGGAACCCTGGCGCTTTCATGCTGACGGAGTCAGACAAGCATGCTGATTGCGACAGAAGGGAGAGCCGTTTATGTTCAAAAGATTCCACTTGCTAGCCCGCATTTCTCGCCACGCGGCGCAGGGAAAGCATAACCAGTGCAGGGGCTGGTGCGGGAGTCGGAGGGGCGCATAGTCGCGACGAAGCTCGGTAATGCGAGTGGAGCGAAGGGGCCCTGGCGCTTTCATGCTGACGGAGTCAGACAAGCATGCTGATTGCGACAGAAGGGAGAGCCGTTTATGTTCAAAAGATTCCACTTGCTAGCCCGGCGATGCCGGAGAAACTCTCTCGTTTGAGACAGAAGCTGGGCCAAAAGGCCAAGCAGCAGCCGGAGTTTCGGTTCTACGCTTTGTACGACCGGATCTATCGGCGCGATGTGTTGGAAGCGGCATGGCGACGGCTGCGCGCGCAAGCGGGCGGTCCCGGGCTCGGCTCCGTAACGATCGACGAGTAACGATCACAGCGATCGAAGCGCAAGAGGGCGGCGCGCGGCGCTTGGTGGATGAACTCCACGTATCGCATCTGCAGATACGAACTGCGTACCAAGAGCTATCGACCGCAAGCGGTACGCCGTGTCTGGATACCGCAAGCGAACGGGAAGAAGCGCCCGCTGGGCATTCCGACCGTGAGGGACCGGGTGGTGCAAATGGCCGCATTGTTGATCCTGGAGCCGATCTTTGAAGCCGACTTTGAAGATTGTTCGTACGGATTTCGGCCGGGCCGCTCGGCGCAGCAAGCGCTGGAGGAGATTCGTGGACATATTCAAGCTGGATATCAAGCGGTATATGACGCGGATTTAGAAGGCTATTTTGACTCGATACCTCACGAGAAACTACTGGCGTGCGTGCGGCACCGGATCGCGGATCGCAGTGTCGTGAAGCGGATACGGCTGTGGCTGGAAGCGCCGGTGGTGGAAGAGGGCGAGCGCGGAGAAGGGAAGGGCGAGGAGAACGCAGCAGGAAGGGAACGCCGCAGGGTGGAGTGCTTTCTCCGTTGTTGGCGAACCTGTACTTGCACGGGTTCGACAAGGTGTTTCTCAGACACCGGGCGAGTCCGGCGCGAGGGGCGGGAGCGCGAAGCTGGTGCGATACGCCGCCGACTTCGTTGTGATGATGAGGGGGCGGGACGTAGCGCTGGAAGCGTTGATTGAGGAGAAGTTGGAAGTCTGGATGGGGCTGAAGCTGAACCGGGAGAAGACCCGCGTGGTGGAGCTGAGGGAAGAGGGAGCGAGCCTTGAGTTTTTGGGCTACCTGTTTCGATGGGACCGCGACCGGCACGGCCGAGCGTGGAAGTATCTGAACGTGAGTCCGTCGAAGAAGTCGATCGCGCGGGAGAGGGAACGGCTGCGGGAGATGATCTCAGGGTCGCAATCGCACACGCCGTTGCCGCAACTGATCGAGCGGCTAAACCGACAGATGAGAGGTTGGGCGAACTACTTTTCGAGGGGCTATCCGCGGGGCGCCTACTGAGAGCTGGATTGGTACGTGCGGTGGCGTTTCATGCGACATCTGCGACGGCGGGGACAGCGCCGGTTTCGACCGCCGAAGGACGAGCCTTGGTATTCCTTTTTCCAACGCCAGGGGCTGCTGGAGCTGAACAGCTCGCACTAGTCTCGACCCGCGCATGCCCAAGGCGAGAGCTTGTGGAAGAGCCGGATGCGGGAAATCCGCACGTCCGGTTCGATGAGCGGGGAGGTTACGCCCGCTTGCGGGACCCTCCCCTACTCTACCGCCTCAAACGCAACTCACGCCGGATTTGCCCGGAACTTGCCTACATAACATCCTTGTATGTGGAATTCTAGGGAAGAGGCAAGTGAGGAGCCGGTGAAAACCGGCTCCTCACAGCGCGATGTTAGCTCGTGCATACTTCCAAGGGCTTCGAGCCCGTCCGTAAGCTGGAGCGGCAGCGCGTGCCTCGATCGAAAAATCCCGGATAGTCGCTAGGGCCATCGAGCCCGTATTTGCAAGGAAGGGTGCTCCGAGTATGCATACTGATTCTACAACCGTTATCGTCGGCATCGATAGGTCCAAGGACATCGTCGATTTCTTCATTCTCAATGGAAAAAAAGAAGCAAGCGGCCGTAGGCCGCGAGCGCCAAAAGCACTCGCCAAGTTGACAGCCAAACTCGTCCGGCACAACGCGGAACTGGTCGTGATGGAAGCCACCGGCGGGTTGGAAGTCGCTGTCTGGGAGGCCCTCGAAGCCGCCGGATTGCAAGGAGTTGTCGCGAATCCCAAACGCGTGCGGGACTTCGCGCGTTCGATGGGATACCTGGCCAAGACGGACAAGCTCGACGCCCGTATCCTGTCCCTCTACGGGCAGCGGCTCGAGCCGCGCGTGACCCCTCTGGCAAGCCCGGAAACCCGCGAATTAAGGCATCTGATGCACTACCTGGATTCGCTCGTGGGAACACGAGCGCAATTGCGTACGCGTATCCACCAAGAGCCAAGCGCGGACGTCGTGGAGAGCATGGAACGCATGATCGATGCGCACAGCGCAGAGATCGAAGTGATCGAGGAACAGATCAAGCAGGCGTTGCAGCAGCTGCCAGACGAGCGAGAGCGAATCGCGCAGCTGCAAACGGCGCCGGGTGTCGGCGTGAAGACGGCGTGGGCGGTGGTGGCCGAGTTGCCGGAACTAGGCCAACTGAGCGGAGGCGAAGTTGCCGCCCTAGCGGGACTGGCACCGATGGCGTGCGACAGTGGCAAATATCGCGGCAAACGCAGAATCGTCGGCGGACGCAGTCGTGTAAGGAAAGCGTTATCCATGGCGGCGCGAGCAGCGCCGCGTAGCGACCCTCACATGAAGGCGTTTCGGGAACGTTTCCTAGCGGCCGGCAAGCCGAAACAGGTCGTCGTCATCGCCGTCGCCCGCAAACTCCTCGTCGCACTCAACGCCATGGCCCGCGACAAAAATACCTGGATTCCACAAAACGCTTGACATAGTCGCTTACGGACGGAGCTGGGAGTTGAGCGGCATGTCGATATCGGGTCTCACCGTGCTAGCATGCGCCGATGAGCCTCGAAACCGCTCGCGGATGGATCGACGAAGCTCAGCGAATCGTAGGCTTCACCGGCGCCGGCATCTCGACCGAGTCAGGAATCCCAGACTTCCGCAGTCCCAACGGCGTGTGGTCGCGCCGTCGAATGATCTACTTTGACGAATTCGTCTCAAATGAGGCTGACAGAATCGAATACTGGAGTCAGAAACTACTTTCATGGCCTGAAATGCGAAAGGCTCAGCCCAATGCCGGTCACCATGCTTTTGTAGACCTGCACCGGCAGGGAAAGTTACAAGCCTTGATCACACAAAACATCGAGCGGCTACACCAAAAGTCCGGTCTCCCAAATGAGATTGTATTTGAGCTTCACGGAACGACTACCGAGGCCGTCTGTCTGACTTGCGGCGACCGAATCGGCTCCGACGAGGCATGCGCCCGCGTCGAGGCCGGAGAGCTAGCGCCACGCTGCCGACTCTGCGATGGCTTGCTCAAGCCGGCAACAATCTCATTCGGCCAGTCGATGCCGCATGACGTGATGCAACAAGCCCGGCAAGCCGCAGAAAACTGCGAGCTATTCATTGCAGTAGGGTCGTCGCTTGTCGTTCAACCCGCGGCGTCGCTACCCGAGATTGCGAAACGCGCCGGCGCTCGCCTAATCATCGTCAATCGGGAAGAAACCCCGCTCGATGAACTTGCCGACTTGGTGGTTCACGACGAGATTGGCAAGGCACTGCCGGCGATGGTGGGTTCAGCGTGATCGTCCTCGCCGCGCTGCTGTTATTGACATTGCCATCGTTTGGCTCTGCCGAAGAGCTCACTCTCAAAAAGATCTTTTCGCGTCAAGGCATTGAAGGTTCACCCCCTTCCGGGATTCATAAACGGCCCGACGGAAAATTCGTCACTTACCTGCTGCAGCGAGACGAAGACCCGGATTTGCGCGACCTTTGGCGGATCGAGACAGCCAACGGCAAGAAATCACTGCTCGTCAAGGCCGAGAAAATCTCCAAGCTGGCGCCGACAACCGACCGCGCGACTTCTGACGAACGAGAGCGCGAACGCCGCCAGCGCTACTCCGTGGCCGGCTACCGTTGGTGCTCCGATTCACAAACGATACTGTTCAGCGGTTCAGGATCGCTATTTCTTTACGACACCGAAAAGGGCTCGATGCGCGCGCTGGTCCCTCAGATCGTTGATGCCGCCGATGCCAAGTGTTCGCCCGACGGCCGCTGGGTTTCTTTTATCAGCCGTAACGATCTCTGGATCGCACCCACCTCATCGGGTCGGATGCGCCGGCTAACGTTTGGCGGCACCGAAACGATTCTCCATGGAGCCCTCGACTGGGTTTACCAGGAAGAATTCCAGGCCCGCAGCGGCTACTTCTGGTCTCCCGATTCGCTCAAAATTGCGTTTATCGAGATGGACGAGAGCCGCGTTCCAACTTACCCGATTCCTTCGCTACTAGGCCCATCGCCAGGGATAGATTTGCAGCGCTATCCGCGCGCTGGCGATCCGAATCCGTCAGTACGCATCGGCGTTGTGAGCGTAGATTCGAAGCGTAAACGTCCACGCCCGAAATGGCTCCCCCTGACGGCTGAATACTTCCCGCGTTTTGGCTGGGCCGACAGCGACCGGCTCAGTGTCCAGACGCTCGACCGCGCGCAGCAGAACCTCGAACTCGGCTTGTTTGACGTCGAGAAAAATCGCTATTACCCGATTCTCAGCGAGCGCGACGACTACTGGATCAACGTCCACGACGACCTGAAGTTCATAGCCGAGGGAAAAGAATTTCTATGGACGTCGGAGCGCAGTGGATACCGCCACATCTACCACTACGGCGTCGACGGTGCGCTTCGTTCGCAGTTGACCGAGGGCGGCTGGCAGGTCGGAGCAATCGTCGACGTCGTCGAGAACGACTCCGGCGGCGACGGCTCGGTTTTCTTCACTTCGAATGAGTCTAATCCGCTCGGTGCCGATCTGTTTCGTATCCCATTGTCCGGAGGTGATCGTCAAAAGCTAACGAACGGACAGGGCACTCACGCACCGGGCCCGATTCCGGCGGCGGCTGTCTACGTTGATACGTACTCCTCGATCGAAACGCCGCAGGCCATCAGTCTAGTGGACTCACCTTCCGGGATAACACATAGCATTTACAGTCCGCCCGATCTAACCGAGTTCGCCTTGGGCAAGCCCGAGATAAGTGAACTCGCCACGTCCGACGGCGAGAGCATCCGCATTCAGATTCTGAAACCAAGCGAGTTCGATCCCGCAAAGAAGTATCCGCTGATCGTGTACGTCTACGGCGGACCCGCCGCACCGACAATTCGCGATGCCTGGATGAGCCGCGGGCGCGGATTATTTCACCACTACCTGGCAACCCAGGGTTTTGTCGTCGCCCAGATTGATGACCGCGCATCGTCGGCCTTAGGTCACCGGCACGAATCCGCACTCGCAAAAGACTACGGCCCCACGGCGCTGCGCGATCAATTGACCGCCATCGAGTTCCTCAAGCAAAAACCGTTCATTGACTCCGGCCGCATCGGAATCTGGGGCTGGAGCGGTGGCGGCTCGTCCACCTGCTTCGCCCTAACTCACTCCGAAGTTTTCAAGGCCGGCGTCGCCGTCGCCCCCGTAACCGATTGGCACCTCTATGATTCGATTTACACCGAGCGATATATGGGACTCCCTGGCGAGAACGCCGACGCGTACCAGCGCACCTCAATCATCGAGGCCGCGGCAAATCTCTCCGGCCGGCTGATGCTCGTGCACGGAACGTCAGACGACAACGTCCATATCGAAAACACCTATCGGTTTATCGACGCCCTGACAAAGGCCGGCAAGCCCTACGACTTGCAGGTTTACCCTGGCAAGACGCATTCCATTCGCGGTCACGAAACGAGGCTGCATTTGTATCGCGCAATCGAGCAATACTTCAAAGACCATCTCTGAGCCGTCAAGCTCAGTGCCCAAAAAAATGCCCGAGCTACCGGAAGTCGAGACGATCGTTCGCGGCCTCGCCCCTCACGTTGAGGGCAAGCGCATCGCCGCCGTTGAATTTCGCTGGTCGCGCACCTGCGCCGGTGATGTAGACGCGACAATCGAAAATCTACGCGGACAGCGAATCAAGAAGCTCGATCGCCACGGCAAGTACATCGTGTTCCGGCTCGAGAAGCGCCGTGAGACCTCAGTCCTGGTGATTCATCTACGCATGACCGGCAACCTTTTAGTGAATGCGGAGCCCGGTCCATTCACCCGCGCCGTCATGCAGTTGGAGTCCGGGCCGTTGATCGTATTTCATGACATCAGAAAGTTTGGCCGCTGGGAATGGTCGCGCGAGTTGCCCCGGCGGCTTGGTGAACTCGGGCCCGAGCCCCTCGCCATCAGCGCCGCTGATTTCGTGGCGCGCATCAAGGGTCGTGGCTCACAGCTCAAGGCCTTGCTTCTCAATCAAGAATTCCTCCGTGGCCTAGGCAACATATACGCCGACGAATCGCTGTTCCTCGCGCGTTTGCACCCAAAGCTCAGCGCGGCAAAGCTAGGTCCACAACGCGCCAAGCGCCTTCACGCGGCAATCCAGCGCGTGCTGAAGAGCGCCATCGCAGCGGGCGGCTCAACGATCAGCGACTATGTCGACAGTCAAGGTTCGCAGGGCTATTTCCAACTTCAGACGAACGTTTATGGCAAGACGGGCGAACCATGCAAAGTCTGCAAAACACCACTGCGAAGAACGATCGTAGCCAGCCGAAGTACCCATTTTTGTCCTCGTTGCCAGAAGCGCTAGCAGTCCGTGGTAAAAGTCCCGTGGGTCGCGTGACTTTTACCACGGGCTGCTAGCATGGCCTCATCGTGAAAATCGAGCGAATCAATTTACGGCAGATCCGAATGCCGCTCGTGCACCACTTCGAAACCAGTTTCGGGCGAACGTACGAACGACGCATCGTTCTCGTCGAAGTCGAAGACAGCGATGGCGCCGTCGGCTGGGGAGAGGTCACCTGCGGCGAAAATCCCTTTTACAACGAGGAGTGGGTCGGCGCCGCCTGGATGGTACTGCGCGACTACGTGGCTCCTCGCGTTCTGCATGCCGACATGCAGTCAGCAACCGACGTCGCGGCTCGTGTCAGTCACCTGCGCGGCCACCGCATGGCACGCGGCGGACTCGAGGCCGCCTGCTGGGAACTCGAGGCGCGCAAGCTCGGCAAACCCCTCTGGCAGCATCTTGGCGGCACGCGCGGCGAAACCAACTCAGGAGTCTCAATCGGAATTCAAGACTCGATCGACGAGCTGCTCGACATCATTGAAACAGCACTCGCGGCCGGTTACCAACGCATCAAGATCAAGATCAAGCCCGGCTGGGACATCAGTGTCATCGCTAAAGTACGCGAACGCTTCCCCGACGCACCGCTAATGGCCGACGCCAATTCCGCCTATACCCTGGCCGACCGCGACCATCTCAAACAACTCGACGCTTTCAACCTGATGATGATCGAACAGCCGCTCGCGCACGACGACATCATCGATCACGCGGAACTTCAAAAGTCTCTCGAAACGCCGATTTGTCTCGACGAATGCATCCGAACCGCGCACCACGCCGAGCAGGCAATTCGCCTGCGGGCATGTCGCATTATCAACATCAAACTAGGCCGTGTGGGCGGGTTCAGAGAGGCCCGGCGAGTCCATGAGGTCTGCGCGGCGAACGCCATCCCGGTGTGGTGCGGCGGAATGCTGGAAGCGGGCATCGGCCGCGCGCACAACATCGCTATGTCAATGCTGGAAAATTTCTCGCTACCCGGTGACGTCGCCGCTTCGCAGCGCTACTGGAAGCAAGACATCATCTCCCCGGCGGTCGAAGTATCGCCGACCGGAACCATCGCCGCCCCTTCGGCGCCCGGCCTGGGGTACGAACTCGACCGCGACCGCATCGAAGCCCTGACAGAACGCAGAGATGAGTTGACTTGACGTCAGACAATCGCGCTCTACCGCGCCCCAGCAATCTCGCTCTCTACGCCGCCGTCGCCACGGCAGTCCTGCTATGGACGCTGAATGGCCCCATCGGAAAGGTCGGTTTCCGGCATTTTCCGCCGGTCCTATTTTTTACGCTCCGCCTCGTTGCAGCGGGCCTCGTAATGAACATTGTCCTGCTGTTTCGCGGCATCAGCTTTCGCTCCATCCTTCCGGGTGACCGAATCAAGCTCGTCGCGCTCATGTTATTCGGTCACGTTGGCAACCAGCTCGGCTACCTAACCGGGCTATCGCGAACAAGCGTCGCGCACTCGTCGATCATTTACGCCACGTTGCCAATTACGATCCTATTGCTGGCGATACTAATCGGGCAGGAAAAGCTCAAGAAGCCGCGACTGCTTGGCATGCTGGTTTCGGCGGTCGGCGTTGTCATCTTGGGCTTCGACCATGGCTCGCGTATTCCCGGAGCCTCGCCCACCCTCCTTGGCGATCTGCTGACGTTCGGAGCGACGATGGGCTTCGCCTGCGTGACCGTGTTTGGTCGCGGCTTTCGCGCGCGCTATCCCGCCGAGCTTTTTATCGGCGTAGCCTATACGGTTGGGGCGCTAGTCGCGGGGCCAACGCTCATTTGGCCGGGCTGGGAATTCGACTACGCCGCGGTCCCGGCCGAGGGCTGGCTGTCGCTGCTTTTTATGGCAGTCGCCTCCGCCGTCGGCGCCTACCTGCTCTACTTTTGGGCCCTCGGCTACGTTGCGGCATCGCGGATCGCCAGCGCCCAATATCTGCAACCGCCAATCGCGGTCGTAATAGGAGCAGTGTTCCTGGAGGAGCCCGTGACAACTGCGCTCGCGATCGGAGGTACCGTAGTCCTCGCCGGAGTGTTTCTAGCAGAACGTTAGCCCAAGACGCAGCGTAAGCGGAACCCTGGGTACTTTGAGGGAGCGCACCCCGTCCCAGCTCCGTCCGTAAGCGACTATGTCAAGCGTTTTGTGGAATCCAGGTATTTTTGTCGCGGGCCATGGCGTTGAGTGCGACGAGGAGTTTGCGGGCGACGGCGATGACGACGACCTGTTTCGGCTTGCCGGCCGCTAGGAAACGTTCCCGAAACGCCTTCATGTGAGGGTCGCTACGCGGCGCTGCTCGCGCCGCCATGGATAACGCTTTCCTTACACGACTGCGTCCGCCGACGATTCTGCGTTTGCCGCGATATTTGCCACTGTCGCACGCCATCGGTGCCAGTCCCGCTAGGGCGGCAACTCGGCCACCACCGCCCACGCCGTCTTCACGCCGACACCCGGCGCCGTTTGCAGCTGCGCGATTCGCTCTCGCTCGTCTGGCAGCTGCTGCAACGCCTGCTTGATCTGTTCCTCGATCACTTCGATCTCTGCGCTGTGCGCATCGATCATGCGTTCCATGCTCTCCACGACGTCCGCGCTTGGCTCTTGGTGGATACGCGTACGCAATTGCGCTCGTGTTCCCACGAGCGAATCCAGGTAGTGCATCAGATGCCTTAATTCGCGGGTTTCCGGGCTTGCCAGAGGGGTCACGCGCGGCTCGAGCCGCTGCCCGTAGAGGGACAGGATACGGGCGTCGAGCTTGTCCGTCTTGGCCAGGTATCCCATCGAACGCGCGAAGTCCCGCACGCGTTTGGGATTCGCGACAACTCCTTGCAGTCCGGCGGCTTCGAGGGCCTCCCAGACAGCGACTTCCAACCCGCCGGTGGCTTCCATCACGACCAGTTCCGCGTTGTACCGGACGAGTTTGGCTGTCAACTTGGCGAGTGCTTTTGGCGCTCGCGGCCTACGGCCGCTTGCTTCTTTTTTTCCATTGAGAATGAAGAAATCGACGATGTCCTTGGACCCATCGATGCCGACGATAACGGTTGTAGAATCAGTATGCATACTCGGAGCACCCTTCCTTGCAAATACGGGCTCGATGGCCCTAGCGACTATCCGAGGTTTTTCGATCGAGGCACGCGCTGCCGCTCCAGCTTACGGACGGGCTCGAAGCCCTTGGAAGTATGCACGAGCTAACATCGCGCTGTGAGGAGCCGGTTTTCACCGGCTCCTCACTTGCCTCTTCCCTAGAATTCCACATACAAGGATGTTATGTAGGCAAGTTCCGGGCAAATCCGGCGTGAGTTGCGTTTGAGCCGCGCGCGCGAGCAAGCGGTTTCCTCGAAGGGATCAATGCCTTCGAGGAAACCGCTTGCCGGCGCGCGGAGTGCCAGGCTAAGTCTGGCGAATCTGGTGAACTGAAAGGAGTTCATCGTGGGAATCGTTCGTTCACCCCCGTAGCCGACTCGGCGTTCGCGGAGGACGCCTTCAGCGGGTAACTGCTGTTGGTGGCCGAGGCGGGCGAAGCCCGAGAAGGCAAACACGTGAGCCGTAACGAAAGTGAATCGCAGATAGGCCTCGTTAAGGAAGTTGAGAGTGGCCAAGCCGCCGACTAGGGGGAAGCCTGCAACCAGCGGTGAAGCAGCGAACATCTGCAGCCGTTGGACTCTCCGGGTTAGATGCGGACAGCGCGCGTCGAAAGATCCAACGAGGACCCTTGTGCTGAGAGAGATACGGAGGCCCGCAGGGGCAAGTGAGCCGTTCGGAAACGAACGGTCCGCCACGCGGCGCAGGGAAAGCATAACCAGCGCAGGGGCCGGTGCGGGAGTCGGAGGGGCGCATAGTAGCGAAGAAGCTCGGTCATGCGAGTGGAGCGAAGGGGCCCCTGGCGCTTTCATGCTGACGGAGTCAGACAAGCATGCTGATTGCGACAGAAGGGAGAGCCGTTTATGTTCAAAAGATTCCACTTGCTAGCCCGCATTTCTCGCCACGCGGCGCAGGGAAAGCATAACCAGTGCAGGGGCTGGTGCGGGAGTCGGAGGGGCGCATAGTAGCGACGAAGCTCGGTAATGCGAGTGGAGCGAAGGGGCCCTGGCGCTTTCATGCTGACGGAGTCAGACAAGCATGCTGATTGCGACAGAAGGGAGAGCCGTTTATGTTCAAAAGATTCCACTTGCTAGCCCGGCGATGCCGGAGAAACTCTCTCGTTTGAGACAGAAGCTGGGCCAAAAGGCCAAGCAGCAGCCGGAGTTTCGGTTCTACGCTTTGTACGACCGGATCTATCGGCGCGATGTGTTGGAAGCGGCATGGCGACGGCTGCGCGCGAAAGCGGGCGGTCCCGGGCTCGGCTCCGTAACGATCGACGAGTAACGATCACAGCGATCGAAGCGCAAGAGGGCGGCGCGCGGCGCTTGGTGGATGAACTCCACGTATCGCATCTGCAGATACGAACTGCGTACCAAGAGCTATCGACCGCAAGCGGTACGCCGTGTCTGGATACCGCAAGCGAACGGGAAGAAGCGCCCGCTGGGCATTCCGACCGTGAGGGACCGGGTGGTGCAAATGGCCGCATTGTTGATCCTGGAGCCGATCTTTGAAGCCGACTTTGAAGATTGTTCGTACGGATTTCGGCCGGGCCGCTCGGCGCAGCAAGCGCTGGAGGAGATTCGTGGACATATTCAAGCTGGATATCAAGCGGTATATGACGCGGATTTAGAAGGCTATTTTGACTCGATACCTCACGAGAAACTACTGGCGTGCGTGCGGCACCGGATCGCGGATCGCAGTGTCGTGAAGCGGATACGGCTGTGGCTGGAAGCGCCGGTGGTGGAAGAGGGCGAGCGCGGAGAAGGGAAGGGCGAGGAGAACGCAGCAGGAAGGGAACGCCGCAGGGTGGAGTGCTTTCTCCGTTGTTGGCGAACCTGTACTTGCACGGGTTCGACAAGGTGTTTCTCAGACACCGGGCGAGTCCGGCGCGAGGGGCGGGAGCGCGAAGCTGGTGCGATACGCCGCCGACTTCGTTGTGATGATGAGGGGGCGGGACGTAGCGCTGGAAGCGTTGATTGAGGAGAAGTTGGAAGTCTGGATGGGGCTGAAGCTGAACCGGGAGAAGACCCGCGTGGTGGAGCTGAGGGAAGAGGGAGCGAGCCTTGAGTTTTTGGGCTACCTGTTTCGATGGGACCGCGACCGGCACGGCCGAGCGTGGAAGTATCTGAACGTGAGTCCGTCGAAGAAGTCGATCGCGCGGGAGAGGGAACGGCTGCGGGAGATGATCTCAGGGTCGCAATCGCACACGCCGTTGCCGCAACTGATCGAGCGGCTAAACCGACAGATGAGAGGTTGGGCGAACTACTTTTCGAGGGGCTATCCGCGGGGCGCCTACTGAGAGCTGGATTGGTACGTGCGGTGGCGTTTCATGCGACATCTGCGACGGCGGGGACAGCGCCGGTTTCGACCGCCGAAGGACGAGCCTTGGTATTCCTTTTTCCAACGCCAGGGGCTGCTGGAGCTGAACAGCTCGCACTAGTCTCGACCCGCGCATGCCCAAGGCGAGAGCTTGTGGAAGAGCCGGATGCGGGAAATCCGCACGTCCGGTTCGATGAGCGGGGAGGTTACGCCCGCTTGCGGGACCCTCCCCTACTCTACCGCCTCAAACGCAACTCACGCCGGATTTGCCCGGAACTTGCCTACATAACATCCTTGTATGTGGAATTCTAGGGAAGAGGCAAGTGAGGAGCCGGTGAAAACCGGCTCCTCACAGCGCGATGTTAGCTCGTGCATACTTCCAAGGGCTTCGAGCCCGTCCGTAAGCTGGAGCGGCAGCGCGTGCCTCGATCGAAAAATCCCGGATAGTCGCTAGGGCCATCGAGCCCGTATTTGCAAGGAAGGGTGCTCCGAGTATGCATACTGATTCTACAACCGTTATCGTCGGCATCGATAGGTCCAAGGACATCGTCGATTTCTTCATTCTCAATGGAAAAAAAGAAGCAAGCGGCCGTAGGCCGCGAGCGCCAAAAGCACTCGCCAAGTTGACAGCCAAACTCGTCCGGCACAACGCGGAACTGGTCGTGATGGAAGCCACCGGCGGGTTGGAAGTCGCTGTCTGGGAGGCCCTCGAAGCCGCCGGACTGCAAGGAGTTGTCGCGAATCCCAAACGCGTGCGGGACTTCGCGCGTTCGATGGGATACCTGGCCAAGACGGACAAGCTCGACGCCCGTATCCTGTCCCTCTACGGGCAGCGGCTCGAGCCGCGCGTGACCCCTCTGGCAAGCCCGGAAACCCGCGAATTAAGGCATCTGATGCACTACCTGGATTCGCTCGTGGGAACACGAGCGCAATTGCGTACGCGTATCCACCAAGAGCCAAGCGCGGACGTCGTGGAGAGCATGGAACGCATGATCGATGCGCACAGCGCAGAGATCGAAGTGATCGAGGAACAGATCAAGCAGGCGTTGCAGCAGCTGCCAGACGAGCGAGAGCGAATCGCGCAGCTGCAAACGGCGCCGGGTGTCGGCGTGAAGACGGCGTGGGCGGTGGTGGCCGAGTTGCCGCCCTAGCGGGACTGGCACCGATGGCGTGCGACAGTGGCAAATATCGCGGCAAACGCAGAATCGTCGGCGGACGCAGTCGTGTAAGGAAAGCGTTATCCATGGCGGCGCGAGCAGCGCCGCGTAGCGACCCTCACATGAAGGCGTTTCGGGAACGTTTCCTAGCGGCCGGCAAGCCGAAACAGGTCGTCGTCATCGCCGTCGCCCGCAAACTCCTCGTCGCACTCAACGCCATGGCCCGCGACAAAAATACCTGGATTCCACAAAACGCTTGACATAGTCGCTTACGGACGGAGCTGGGAGGTGAGCGGCCTCGAGCCGTCTCGTTCTTACTTGTGGTTGCGGTCTAGCAGCGTCAACCGCGTTTCGCAATTCCACCGCCATTGCCGAGAGCCCTTGAACGGCAGTCAGCGAGTCGTCTGCACAGTCTGTCGCCGAACTCGCCCGAATGATCTGGCAACCTTAGCGGCCAAGGTCGAAAACTCGCGGGCTCGGCGGCCTTGGGTCAAGCCGCCGGGGTCGCGGAATCGCTATCGGGTCCCCGAACCGATAGAATCAAACGGTCGTCTTGAAGTTCTTACCGCAATGCCTAGCAGCAGTTGTCGCAATTGCGACGGTCGCCGCCCAGCCGTACAAACTTCCCCTCGAATGTAACGAGGCGCATTTCGTGAGAGCGGGCCTCTCGTGTGGCGAATCGCGGCCTTGCCCGGTGTATCTCGAGTGGATCGCTTCAGCGGCTACGAACGACGCCGTTTTCCTGGGGGGAGCAACATTCACTCGCGAATCGACCCTCTCATCCGCTCTAGTCGCAAGCTTCGACGGCGGCGAAAACTGGCAGGAGGTATTCCCACGGATTGGTGCCGCTTCGATTGAATTCGTGCAATTCGCCGACAAAGACCACGGTTGGGCGGCGGGCCAGCAGCTCGACCAGAATGGTTCCTTCCTCCCCTTTGTCTTGTTGACCACTGACGGAGGCAAAAAATGGCGTAAGCGAAATCTGTGGGACCCCGACGAGTTCCGCTCAGGGCTGCCGATCGCTATGTCATTTCGCAACGCGGAGATCGGCGAGTTGCTCATCGAGCGTGGCGCCTTGGCCGCCGATCCGTACGAGCGATTCGAAACTCGCAACGGGGGCCGAGTCTGGTCGCTACGAGGGATTACGAGCACACGGCCGCGCCTTCGCAAACCGATTCCAAACCCGGCTAGCGCTCGCTGGCGGATCGCGGAGGCTGATTCCGGCGGATACGCAATCGAAACGCAAGACGATTCCGGATGGAGCGCGGTGCAAACATTTGCATCGGACTTAGGAGAGTGCGCGGATGTCGAAGCCACGCAAGCATTCGAGCCGGAGCGCTGAAATTGAGCGAGGACTGCACAGATTGCCGGGTTCGCGCGTCTTACTTTGTGGAGTCGAATATCCGCGGCGACAGTTTTACAATGAGGGCTGAGCGGACGGAAGGACTAATCGGCATGGACGAATACAGAAATCGCAAAAGCCGCGGGGGCTTTTCCCTGATCGAGCTGCTGATCGTAATCGCGATCATTTTGATCTTGGCGGCTATCGCGATTCCGAAGCTAGGTTCGGCGCGGCGCTCAGCTTACGAGCTTGCCGCGATTCGCGCTTGTCAGACGATCAACACAGCCCAAGTGCAGTATTTCTCGACCTTTAGTCGTTATGCGACGACGCTGTCTGAGTTGGGACCGCCACCCGGAAGCGCCTCGGCGTCTCCATCGGCTGCTGACTTAATTCCAGAAAGCCTTGCCGCCGGTTTACACCAAGGCTATGTCTATACGATGATCGGCACGCCGGCCGGATATTCGGTAAATGCCGACCCTCAGGCGTTTGAGGTAACGGGGTCGCGCACGTTTTATACGGATCACTCGACGGTGGTCCGGCACCACTACGGGAATCAGCCGGCCACGGAAAATGACCCGACGCTTCAGTAGCTCGAAAGCGTGATACGAAGGTGGCGGGATTTGCCGCCCGAAACCCTCTTGTGCTGGAAGCCCCTCGACCGGTATCCGCCTACCTTAAAAACGCTCCCAGCATTCGAATGCGTCGGACGGCAGACGCACTAAATGCAATCCGGCAGCCAAACTGTTCCAGATTCCGCGACGATATGCAAATAGCTGAATTATCGGCAGTTGTCGAAATGCACAAGAACTGCCGATCGAGAGATCTGGGCCGACACGCGAGTCATTCGGCCTCGGCGTGTCTCAGGACGGCGCGGCCTGAGTGCGATAATTCAACGATCAAGCCGCATGACCGTCGCTGAAAATTTGACCGCAAAGCTCGAACGACGCGAGGCGCAAGCCGCTGTCGTCGGCCTGGGCTACGTCGGGCTACCGCTCGCCGTAGAGCTGGGGCGTGCCGGTTTCCAGGTGACCGGTGTAGACTCCGATGCGGCGAAAGCCGACGCAATCAATGCGGGCGAATGCTACATCGCCGACGTCGATCAGGAACTATTTGAGCGCTTCACTGCTCAGGGAAAGCTCACGGCAACCACCGATAGTACGGTGCTTCGAAACTGCGATGCGGTCAGCATCTGCGTGCCAACTCCGCTGCGAAAGACTCGCGATCCTGATTTGAGCCACGTCCTCGAGGCCGCCGACGCGCTCGCCGAGCAGCTGCATCCCGGGATGCTGGTGATCCTCGAATCGACAACCTATCCGGGAACGACCGAGGAAGCGATTCTGCCGATTTTGGAAGATTCGGGGCTTGATGTCGGCGAGGATTTTTTCCTTTGCTTCTCGCCTGAGCGCGTTGACCCGGCGAATGAAACGTACCGTACACGAGATATACCGAAAGTGATTGGCGGGGTGACCGAAGCTTGCACCGCGATGGGAGCCAGCTACTACTCGCAAGTCATGAATGAGGTCGTGCCGGTGACTTCCACGCGCGTCGCCGAGATGGTGAAGCTGCTCGAAAATACCTTCCGGATGATCAACATTGGGCTCGCAAATGAGATGGCACTGATGTGTGACCGCATGGGTATCGATGTGTGGGAGGTAATTGAGGCCGCGGCTACGAAGCCTTTCGGCTTTATGCCGTTTTACCCCGGACCGGGACTGGGCGGGCATTGTATTCCCGTTGATCCCCACTATCTTTCTTGGAAAACGAAACAGGTCGGCATGGAGCCGCGCTTTATTCAACTGGCCTCGGAAATCAACGGCGCAATGCCTGAGCACGTGGTCCGAAAAATCCAGAATGCCCTGAACGATCACGGCAAGGCCGTTCGCGGCTCACGCATTCACCTGGTTGGGGTGGCCTACAAAGCGAACGTTTCCGATGTAAGGGAATCACCGGCCGTCGATATCGCGGTGTTGTTGAAGGGACTCGGCGCGGAAATTTCGTTTAGCGACCCTTATGTCGCCGAGCTGGCGATCGCGGGCTCGGTGGTTGAGCGTCGCCCGCTCGAAACGTCCGTCAACGAGTCCGACTGCTGTGTGATTCTGGCGAAGCACGATGGCGTTGACTACCAGGCAATCGTACTGGCGGCCCGCATCGTGGTCGATACACGGAATGCGCTCAAGGGCATCGCGGATGAGCGAATTGTCCGGCTATGAGGCTTTTTAATGGCTAAATACCTATTAACTGGAGCCGCGGGGTTTATTGCATCGCGGGTGGCTGGGCTGCTGCTCGATCGTGGTGACGGGGTGGTTGGCATCGACAACCTCAACGACGCGTACGATCCTCGGCTGAAGCACTGGCGGTTGGAACAACTCGAACGTCGCGACGGATTCGAGTTCGTAGACGCTGATATCGAAGACCGCGAGTCGCTTGCTCGGGTCTTTGGGGCGAGCCAGTTCGACGGTGTCATCAATCTGGCCGCGCGAGCTGGGGTTCGCCAAAGCGTAGCCGACCCATGGGTTTACATATCCACCAATACGACTGGCACGCTCAACCTGTTGGAGTTGTGCAAAGAGCACGAAGTCCCGAAATTCTTGCTGGCATCGACCTCGAGCCTCTACGGGACTCACAACCCACAACCCTTTTCAGAAGACGCTGACACTAGCCGGCCGCTTTCCCCTTACGCGTCGTCGAAAAAGGCCGCCGAGGCGATGTGCTACACCTACCACTACCTCTACGGAATTGACGTCACGGTTTACCGCTACTTCACGGTTTACGGGCCGGCGGGTCGACCGGATATGAGTTTGTTCCGGTTCATCCAGTGGGTGAACGAGGGTCAGCCCGTACTCATTTTCGGAGATGGCACGCAGTCGCGCGATTTCACATATGTCGACGATATCGCTCGTGGAACCGTCGCCGGTTTGAAGCCACTCGGGTACGAAGTGATTAATCTTGGCTCGGACACGCCGGTCGTGCTGAACGATGCTCTGGCGATAGTCGAAGAAGCGCTTGGCAAATCGGCCGAGGTGCGCTACGAGCCGATGCATCGCGCGGACGTTCCCGCAACGTGGGCGGATATTTCGAAGGCACGGCGCCTTTTGGACTGGGAACCCCAAACCACACCTCAGCAAGGCATCCAGAATACTGTCGACTGGTACCTCGCAAATCGAGATTGGGCCCGCGAGATACAAACCTAGCCCGGATATTTCCCCAGCCGCCGGTGAAAGCGGGTGGGGGGATATCCGGGCTAGTGGGGCCGCCGGCGGGGGCCGGGTCATTCATCGGTGAAACTCCGAAAGGCATTGGGGGGGACAGGCAACACTAGGGTTCGTCAAGCTGTGGAGATTGCGGGATCTCATGTGCCAGTCCCCGACCGGCGGATTCCTGTTTCGGTCGTTGCGACGAGTTGAAGTTTCAGGTCAGCGAGACCGGCCGAAGCTACAATAAACGCTGTGATCGTCGACCAATTGCAGCGGCCGCTTGAGGACTTGCGGATCTCGGTCACCGATCGCTGCAACTTCCGCTGCACGTATTGCATGCCGCTCGCCGAGTACGACTGGATCGCTCGGAACGAGATTCTTAGCTACGAAGAAATTGCCCGCCTGGCGCGAGTTTTCGCGGGACTTGGTGTCAAGAAGCTGCGACTGACCGGCGGTGAGCCACTGGTGCGCCAAGACCTCGACCGTTTGGTGGCGATGCTGGCCGAGGTCGACGGGATCGAAGATATTTGCCTCACAACCAACGCCGCTTTACTTGCCGGCCGGGCCTCGGCATTGCGCTCGGCGGGGGTGAACCGCGTCACGATTAGTATCGACTCGGTCAACACCGAGACGTTTGCCACGATGACGCAGCGGGCGGAATTGCAACCAGTGCTCGACGGCATCGCGGCGGCTCGGGATGCCGGATTCGACCCCATTAAGTTAAATGCAGTGATCGAACGCGGCGTCAATGATCACGAGATACTCGAGCTGGTCGAATTCGCGCGTGCCGGCGGCTATGAGATTCGGTTCATCGAATATATGGACGTTGGCAACGCTAACCAGTGGACCGCCGAGAAGCTCGTGCCGAAGGCCGAGATACTCGCAAAGATCGCCGAGCGCTATTCCTTTCTGCCTTTGTCGGCTGCGCGCGGCAGTGCACCTTCAGCGGACTATGCGTTCGCCGACGGCAGCGGCACGGTTGGCGTAATCGCTTCCGTCACCGAGCCGTTCTGCGGGGCTTGCACGCGTGCTCGCATCACTGCGGACGGCCGGCTGGTAACGTGCCTGTTTTCGGCGACCGGACACAGCTTGAAATCTCTTCTGCGATCGGATGCCGGAGATGATCAGATTCGTGAGTTCGTAACGTCGGTTTGGACCGCGCGCATCGACCGCTACTCTGAGCAGCGACTCTCGGCCATTGAGTCTCCGCAGGGCTACCACCCCGACACCGTAAAGAAAATCGAGATGATCAGTCTCGGCGGCTAGGGACCAGGTCAATAAACTGCCGCAGCAAACGCAGATGGCTGGCCGCGACCAACGAATCGGAGTTGTCTTGTTCCAGCTCGGCGGACCGGACTCGCTTGACGCAGTTGAGCCGTTCCTGCGCAATCTCTTCAGCGACCCTGATATCTTCGACCTTCCACTGGCCGGCATCGTTCGACCAATCTTTGCGCGCACGATCGCGAAATTGCGCGCTCAAAAAGTTCGCCGAAATTACATCGAAATAGGCGGCAGGTCACCGATCGGCGAACACACCGAGCGCCAGGCTCGCGCGCTTGAGCAAAAACTTCAGGAGAGCATTGATGCCCGCGTATGCATCGCGATGCGCTACTGGAAACCGTTGAGCACGGTCGCTATTGAAGGCATCCGTGAGGCGAGCTGCGATCGGCTGATCCTGTTGCCCCTGTTCCCCCAGTACTCCGTGGCTACTAGGGGAAGCGCGGAGAACGAGTGGCGGCGTTGCGCGGCTCTGGCGGGTCTGGATTTGCCGACGGCTCTCGTTGAGTCTTTCTTTGATGCGCCGCTCTACATTGATGCGGTTGTGAGTCGCGTCCGTGAGGCTCTAGCGCGGTTTCCCCGGGGAACCCGACCGCATTTAGTTTTCAGTGCCCACGGACTGCCAGTGAAATTTGTCGAGGCAGGTGACCCCTACCAGCGGCAGATCGAGCAAACGGTCAGACTTGTCGTCGAGCGCGGCGCGTTCGATCTGCGGCACACGCTTTGTTACCAGAGCAAGGTCGGCCCAGGACGTTGGCTGGAACCAGGGCTCTTGCCGACGCTCGAACAGTTGGGACGCGACGGTGAAGGGGCGGTGCTGGTGATTCCAATCACATTCGTTTCCGACCACATCGAGACTCTCTCGGAGATAGACATCGAAGCTCGACGCGATGCCGCTCGATGGGAAATCGGGCACTTCGAAACGATGACGGGTTTGAACGACTCGGAGCTATTTATTTCGGCTCTCGCCAAGTTGGTACTTGATAGGGTCGAATCGACGGGCTCGGCCGCATTTATCAAAACCTGACGGGGCTACCTCGTTGCGGCAAGTTCGACGACTACGTTCCACAAGATTTCTACGTAGTCTTGAAATGGTTTGACGTGCAGGTATTCGTCCTTGCCGTGAATTCCGCCGGCTAGGTCCCACTCGGGCTTGGCCGGACCGAAGCCGTAACTCGCGATCCCCGCAGCGCGTAGCTGGGCGGAATCGGTCGCTCCCGTCGACATAGTCGGGAGGACGGGAACGCTTGGGTACATGCGTTCCAGGACATTCTCGAAAGCGTGAAAGACCTCTGTATCGAGCGATGACGGCTCGTGGGACGGACGAGTTTGGGGATGCGGGATTAGGTCGACGGTCGGCTCGTTCATGATCCGCTTGAGCAACGAGAATAGCCGCTCGGGGTCCTCGTCGGGCAGGGCTCGGATATCGACGGTGGCGGTGGCTTCGGACGGAATCACATTCCTCAGATAGCCGCCGTTGAAGATCGTCGGCACGATCGAGGTCCGCACCATCGAGTGGTAGACGGGCGAGAGATCACGAAGGCGTTCGTAGTCCTCGGCGGTTGGATTGGCTTCGAGCACCGCGCGGAAGATCTCTGCCTGCTGAGGGGAGGAAATCTCTACAAGGCGGCGAAAATATTCGCGCGTAGTCTCGTTAAAGCGTGGAGGCATTTCGTGGTCGAACAGCCGCCCTACGGCGCGAGCCAGCGAGCCCACCGGGTTATCTTTTAGCGGGATCGAGCCGTGGCCTGACGTTCCAGCGGCTTTCAAATTGATTCGGCGCGGCGTTTTTTCGGCAGTCTGAATCTCGAATCGCACGTACTCGTTTGCGCGGTCGAAGACTCCCTTGCCGGCTTCGTTGATTGCAAATTCGGCGTCGATCTTATCGCGATGTTTGTCGAGCAGGTAGGTGATCCCTTCGACTCCACCGGCTTCCTCGTCCGCAACGCCTAGAAAGATTACGTCGCGATCGAGTTCGACCTTTTCGCGATGGAGCATCAGAATTACTTGAAATGAACCGGTAACGACGCCCTTGTCGTCGCCACTACCGCGGGCGTATAGGATGCCGTCTTTGACAACTCCACCAAAGGGATCAAACGACCACTCGTCGCGCTCAACCGCAACAACATCCAAGTGACCCAATAGAAGCAGCGGGCGCTTCGAGCCATTCCCTTTTAGGCGGGCGATCAGGTTTGCGCGTCCGGTCTTCGACTCGACGATTTCCGACGGGATTCCTTCGGAATCGAGCTTGGCCTTCAGATACGTCGCCGCCAGGATTTCGTTGCCGGCGGGTTGCGAGGTGTCGAGTTTTACCAAGCCGACAAGGGTGTCGAGCGCCTCTTGCTTTGCGGCGGACCAGTCGGGTTGAGCGGCCGCTGACATTCCGGCGGCAACAAGTGCAATCAAGAGCAAGCGAATCATATCGCTTCGAGCATAGCTCGATTCGCCTAGGCCGACTCGAACGTCAGCGGCTTGGGCTGCTTGCCGTCAACGTCTAACACTCCCAGTTCGCGAGCAACGGCCGCCGCGACGAGAACTTGACCAGACCTTGCGCTTAGTTTCGGATCGTCGGCGAGCGCGGCGATCACTCGACCGATGAACTCCGGGCTTTCACTGTTTGAAAGATCGAACGCTCCTGACTCAGCGGCCTGTAGGACCGCCTCTGTTCGAACTAAACCGGGATAGAGCGAGACGGCATGGACACCGAACTCTTTCAGCTCGGATGCTGTGTCCGCTGTTAGCTTGTCGGTCGCCGCTTTCGCTATGCCGTAGACAGTGTTGCCCAGGTACTTCTGTGCTGCCCAATAGCTCATGTTCACGATGAGTCCGGCCTTGGCCTCGACCATTAGCCGAGCCGCCTGTGCGGATACCACGAACGCTGCTCGGACACCGGCGTCGATCATCGTCGACCAGCGCTTTTCGGTTTGTTCCCAAAACGGTAATCCCCAGGTAAATTCGCCATGATCGAAAACGCACTCGTAGCCGCCCCACGCAGAGTTGACGACCAGGTCAAGACCGCCTGAATCCGCCGCAATACGATTGAAGACAGCCTGGGTTTGAGTGTCGTCGGTGTGGTCGCAGGTCATCCGAATCACCTCCGATGGGAGGTCGACACGCTCGACCGTGCGGCCGGTTGCATAAACGCGATAACCCGCACTTGCCAAACTAGTCGCAACACCACGTCCGACTCCGCGGCTGGCGCCCGTCACAAGTGCTGTTTTCATCGCAACAGTCTATCGGACGTGGTAGTAATGAAGCAGGACAAGCTCAATGCGAATCTTCCAGGTCTTATCAATTCTGTTCGCGATGCTGCTCGTCGGCGCGAATCCCTGCGCGGCGGCTGATTCCGACGAGGAAAAAGCCGTGAAGGATCTTGTCGCCAAGTACTCAGCCGCACGGGAGAGCCGCGACCCCGTGGCCATCGACGCCCTCTTTACCGAAGACGCCGACCAACTGCCGTCATCAGGCGTTTGGCGGCGTGGGCGAGCCAACCTGGTGAAGGGAATGCTCGGCAGTTCCAGCAGGCGGCCCGGGACCCGCACGCTAACTGTAGAAACGGTGCGCTTGATCACCCCGACAGTAGCCCTCGCCGACGCCCGCTACGTCATCAGCGGATCGCAAGGCAGCGAACCGCGCCGTATGTGGAGCACGTTCCTGGCGCGGCGCACGTCCGATGGTTGGCGTATTGCGGCCATTCGCAACATGCTGCCTGCTCAGTAAGCGGGCGGCGCGGTTGAAGCTGCTTTCTACGGCGACGGGTCTCTGACGCCGTCGGCTAACCCGCACTTCTCACCACCTGACGGCGAAAGCACGCGATAGGTGCGCCACTACTTCGTTGCGCTTGATCGCGAGTGCTCGACGGACTGTCAAGTACGCCTCCGCGCACCGACCGTCGCCCGCCTCGTATTGACGCACCTCTCACGCACTTTCGCTCGCCACGTGGTGAGAAATGCGGGCTATTACTACTCGGGTTTCACCGTGTCGTGTCCACCCTCTTTCCATTGGGTGATTCCGCCGGTTTGGATTTCGGCTGTGTAGCCGTTGCTACGAAGTATGTCCCCCGCACGGGAGGCGCGTCCTCCGCGCATTCAATAGGTGACGATGGGCTTGTCCCTCGGCACCTCCGAGAGACGGTTTTCGAGCTCTTCAATGGGGATGTTGACGTAGCCTTCGATGGCGCCGTGTTCCGCGATTTCGTCGGGACGGCGCACGTCGAGCAAGAAGATGTCTTCGCCGTCAGCGAGACGTTTTGCGACGTCCTCGACATCCATCTCTTGGAGGGCGGCAACTTCGGTGGGTTCGGGTTCTTGCATCGCTTCGGGTGCTTCAGCGGTGTCGGGAGCGGTTCCGCAGCCGAAGGCTACGAGCGCTAGTGACAGCCACAGTGGGTGTGTGTCCATACAGTTCCTTTCTAAGCGTTCCAGCCGAGGGTAGATGCCTCGGGAATTCGTTGGATCAGATCGGCGAGCTCGAAACGGGTTTCGGAGCCAATGGTGAAACAGTCGATGCAGTCGAGCGCGAGCGCGTGCTGCAGAGCTTCACCTACGCGGTTGCGCATCACGCCTTCGCCTAGAATTTTCATGCCGATGACGCCCTTGCCGACCGCTTTGATTTGACAAAGCTCTTCAATGACCGTTGCCGGATCGGCATCCATGCGGGCGCCGACGGGATTGATTCTCGCCAGGTCGACGTCGATGTACTCTTCGTTCTTGACGCGTTTCAAAGCAGGCAGCGAGTGGCAGGAAATACCGCGTGACTTGATGATGCCCTTTTGCTTGTACTCGTTGACCACTTCCATAGCGGCGGCGCGTTGCTCGGGCCAGTCCGCTTCTTGGACGGCATGAAGCATCAGCAGGTCGATGTAATCGGTTCCTAACTCGCTGCGGAAACGTTCGATGTCGTCACGCATCGCTTTCGCGGTTTTCGATTGCGATTTGGTCATGATGGTGACCTGCTCGCGGGGGACATATTTGAGGGCGTTCTTGAGATGCGGATGGCTACCGTAGCCGTCGGCGGTGTCCCAGAACGTTAGGCCGTTGTCGAATCCGAACTGATAAAGCTCGGTGATTCCCTGAACGCCGAGTTTGCGGGTTTGGTTCGACGAGCCGCGGAAGCCGCTGGTGCCGGTGCCCATCGCCAGACGCGACGGCGTCAGGCCGTCGGGTCCAAGAGTGACCGTATCGTTGGCGAAACGGCGTATCGGTGACTCGCTATAGCCGCTTGGCGTGGCCGAGTAGAGGCGCTTCTGAAGCGCGGCAACAGAAGCTGCGCCGAGTAGGCTGTGCTGGATAAAGTCACGGCGTTTCATTTGCGTTCGATTCCGTTGCCAGCGTATCACAGTGCTGTGGCGGGGGCGCCTGAGGTGAGGCGGACGTGCCACACCCGCCCTTATACACTCGATGAGCTCGAACCGGACTAATGGCGGCGCGGACGGAAGTCGACGCTTTTTTTTCGGGTTTGGTAGATGGTTTGGCTGAAAGAGTGGACTTCCGTCCGCGCCTCGGTTTCTTGGCAGCGCCGGACCTTGCATGCGCTGCGAGACGGTATCACGCGGCTTGGGCTTGCTGACGCGTCTAGTTCGTAATCTTTAAATTGCGGAAGCGGCCAATGGTCGATCCCTCGATCCATAGAGCGACTTCGCCGCTCGCGTTGGCTCCGGATTTGACGTCGTTGATCACAAGCGTTGGCTGCGTCACTCCATTAACGTAGAGGCGAGCCTTTTCGCCGTCGACCGTGATTTTCACCTTGATCCACTCGTTGGGGGCTATATCGGCGTAGGTTTCGTACTTGCTGGGAGTCTCACCGCGGAAGCGATACCAGGTCCAATCGGGGTGAGAGACGTACTGCGCGGTGTGGTTGCGACGCTCTTGATCGTCCGCTCGTCCGTTAGTTGGCCGTAGGTAGAAACAATCGTACGCTTCGTTGTCGTCGTTCAGCCGGAAGGCAACTCCGACGAAACCGCGGGCTCCGCCTTGTGCTCCGGGCGCGGGCGAGCCCGCTAGTTCAAGCTCAATCGTTCCATTGCTGAACTCAACGCCGTCAACAATAGCGAGGTGGTTGGTTCGTAGACCCTCGAAAGATCCAGGACCGGTCGGGCGTTCGCCGCGAGCTTGCATTTCCGCGAGCATCATCTTGCGTTTGACAGCGGTCGCTTTGACAACCTCGGGGTCGGCAGTGATCTTGAGTCCGGCTAGGCCGCCGAGAGTCGTGGGTTCGGCAACGATGTTGTGGAGGGTAAGGCCGCTTGCGGAGTCGAGAGGCAGGCTTTGAGCGCTTGCCGCGGGCAAAACCATAGAGGCAGCGGCGACGATGGCGCTTGCGGATAGGCGTTTCAACACGGGCTCCTCCTTGCGACTGCTGGTGGGGTCTGACAGAAACGTTAGCAAACAAGCGGGGGCGCAGCGCGCTGCGCCCCCCTCGAAGAATTGAGAACTACTCGCTCCAGGGCGGTGTCGTGCCGTTGACTCGGGCGTAGGCGATCGCTTGACCGAGGTGCTCGTGCAGGTGACCAAGGGCCATGCCGAGCGCGCCACGCAGAGTGGTGTCTTGGCCGAACATTTTGGCGGCCTTCTCTTCGTCGCCATCGGCAAGCTTCTCGATCGCGCCGCGCATGTGGGCGAACGATGCGGCTAGCTTCGTTGCAATCTCGGCTTTGTCCGTAGTGGATTTGTCGTAGCCGGCAAACTTGAAACCGTCCGGCGGAGCCGCGCCAAATACCCCGGCGAGGCCGAAATTGGCGCCTGCGACATGGAGATACAACTCACTCACCGAGCGCACGCCGTCGGCGGGGCGGTAGGTGTACTTGCCGTCAGCCATTGCACCCGCGAGGTCGGTGTATTTGCTTTCGAGGCCTTTGAGGTTGGCCAATGCTTCATCGCGGTAGGCGCCGCCCGCCGCGGCCAATGGGAGTGTTGCGACTAGCGCAATGAGGGCTACAAGAGCCGTCAAACGGAGAATTCGAGACATATGTGTTTTCCTTTCAAGAACAGTGGAGTGGGGTTGGGAACAGGGTACCGCAACGCAGCGTTGTACGAACCCATAATATACGGCGCGATCTGCGATGGCTATGGTTACGTGGGGCTTCGAGGTTTTACACGCCGCCAATGTACTCTTCGGAACAAATTCAGGGGCTATATGGCGACTGAGATCGACGATCGATCAGAAAATGATTGCAACTTGATGATAGTACCGGTACTATGGATTATTGTTCGCCGCTGTGAAACGAACAAAACCTTGAGGAGCGTAGTGTCCTGGAGGTTGCACACTTTTGGAGATCCGAGAGCTAGGACAAATCAATCGCTTATCTGACCTTGGCATAGCCGCTCTTCACCAGCCCGTCGAGGGCGACTCACTCGATTCGCAACAGATTGACGCTTCGTTACAGAATTTGCGCGACGACCTGCAGCGGGTGGGTCAATTGATTCGAATATTGGAGTGGTTGGCGGAGGAGGACGGGGTTAGCGGCAAACACGGTTGATATCCTTGAAACTAAGAGTTGCCCGCGAACTCGTCAAGCGTGGCGTCAAACCCCGTAACGGTATTCGAGGCTACCGCCCTCACCAAGCTCTACGACATGGGCGAGGTGCAGGTACGGGCGCTGCGCGGCGTGGATCTTGAGCTTTACGAGGGTGAACTCGTCGTGCTGTTGGGGCCGTCGGGCTCAGGGAAGTCCACCCTTTTAAACATCCTGGGTGGACTCGACACCGCCACTAGCGGCCGCGTCACGTATCGAGGGACCGAACTCACGGCTGCACGCGAGCGCGAATTGACCGCGTACCGTCGCAAGTACGTCGGCTTCGTCTTCCAGTTCTATAACCTCATTCCGAGTCTGACGGCGCGCGAGAACGTTGCGGTAGTCACCGAGATTGCAGTCGACCCGATGGACCCCTCTGACGCACTCAAGCTCGTTGGATTGGGCGACAGGGCCAATCACTTTCCGGCCCAGATGTCGGGCGGGGAGCAGCAGCGCGTCGCTATCGCCCGAGCAGTCGCCAAGAACCCATCCGTACTGCTATGCGATGAGCCTACTGGCGCGCTGGACTCCGACACCGGCGGAGTTGTTCTCGCGGCGCTGGAGCGTGCTAACCGCGAGATCGGCACAACCACGGTGATCATCACTCACAACTCCGACATTGCCGCTATGGCGGACCGTGTATTGCAGATGCGCGACGGCCGCATCACGTCGCAAGCCCGCAATGCGGTAAAAAAGGCCGCGACGGAGATTCGCTGGTGAGTCCGCTCACGAAGAAGCTTTTTCGCGAGCTGTGGGCGATGCGCGGCCAGGCGCTCGCCATCGCGCTCGTCGTCGCCAGCGGAGTTGCCACGTTCGTGATGGCCGTAAGTACGTACGACAGTTTGAAGTTAACGCAGTCTACGTTTTACGCCGAGTACAGATTTGCTGACGTTTTCGTGTCGCTCAAACGCGCGCCGAAAAGTATCGCCGACCGCATTCGAGAAATTCCCGGCGTCGACCAGGTCGACACTCGTGTCGTCGCACCGGTCAATCTCGACATCGAGGGTTACTCCGACCTGGCGACGGGGATGTTGATTTCAGTTTCAGGCGGAAACGAGGGCCGGCTCAATGCGCTCTACCTGCGCGAAGGCCGTTTCGTCGACCCGCTTCGCGACGACGAGGTGATCTTGAGCGAGGCTTTTGCCGAGGCGCATTCTCTGATGCCGGGAGACTCTCTTTCGGCGATCGTCAATGGCCGCAGGAAAACACTCACGATCGTCGGCATCGCGCTTTCACCAGAGTTCGTAAACCAAATCAAGCCGGGCTCGATGATTCCCGATTTCAAGAGCTACGCCATCTTGTGGATGGCGGAAAAACCGTTGGCCACGGCCTACAACATGGACGGAGCGTTCAACACCTTAGCCCTGACGTTGGAATCCGGTGGCAATGAGCTCGATGTTATCGATCGCCTCGACGACTTGCTCGCGCGATACGGATCGCTCGGCGCGTATGGGCGTCAGGACCAACTCTCTCATCGTTTTCTGCACGAAGAATTTCGCCAACTCGAAAGCATGGCGACTATGTATCCCACGATTTTTCTGGGCGTCGCGGCCTTTCTGCTCAACATCGTGTTTGGTAGGCTTTTCCAGATTGAGCGCGAGCAGATCGCGACGCTCAAGGCGTTCGGCTACTCCAACTTTGCGGTCGGCCTGCATTACCTGCAATTCGTCGCGATGATCGCATTCGTTGGATTGCTGATAGGCATTGCCGGCGGGGTCTGGATGGGCCAGGGTCTCAGCAAGCTGTACGTCGAGTTTTATCGATTCCCCGAGATGCTCTATCGTCTCGAGCCAAGCGTCGCCGTCTGGGCCGCTGTCATCACTTTGGGTGCGTCGTTCGCCGGTACGATCTTCGCCGTGCGGAGGGCCGCGCTACAGCCGCCCGCAGAGGCCATGCGGCCCGAGCCCCCGGCACGCTACGGGCAAACGATCTTTGAACGTATCGGACTTGGAAAGCTCTACTCTGAGCCGATGCGGATGATCGCTCGCAATCTCGAGCGCCGCCCGGTAAAAGCTCTGCTTACCGCGACGGGCATTGCCGCCGCTTACGCGATTTTAATGATGGGGCTTTTCTTTCGCGATTCAATCGACCATATGATCGACGTGCAATATTGGCTGGCCCAGAGAGACGACATTACGGTTAGCTTCAACGAACCGACCTCGTACCAGGCGCTGCTCGACCTGCAGCGCATGGCAGGGGTCGAATACGCAGAGGGTTTTCGGGCGGTGCCGGTTCGCCTGCGAGTGGGCCATCGTACCTACCGCACCGCGATTCTGGGCCTGCCGCGCGACTCCGACCTACATCGTACGCTCGACGAGAATTTGCAGCCGGTTAACCCATCAAGCGGAGGTCTCGTGTTGACAGACTATTTGGCCGGCCTGCTCAATGCCCAGACGGGCGAACCCGTGACGGTAGAGGTGCTAGAGGGTGCCCGTCCGGTGATCGAGACTCCCCTTGCCGGAACGATCAATCAGTTTTTAGGGGTCTCCGGCTACATGGGCCGTGACGAACTCAACCGCTTTATGCGCGAGGGTAGCGCGCTGTCAGGTGTCTATCTCGCCGTCGACAAACGCCACGAATCTGAAATCTACCAGCGCATCAAAGAAATGCCGCGCGTCTCGGGCACGGAGATCCGGCACAAGGCGATTGCGAACATGCAAGATATGATGGATCAACAGATTTTGGTTTTCGCCGGTATAACGACGCTGCTGGCCGGAATCATCGCTTTTGGAGTGGTATACAACACCGCGCGAGTGACACTATCCGAGCGCAGCCGGGAGTTGGCCAGCATGCGCGTGTTGGGGTTCACGCGTGGCGAAACGTCATTCATTCTGCTGGGGGAACTGGGCTTCTTGACGCTCTTATCTCTGCCAATCGGGGCGGCTCTCGGAAGCGGCCTGTCAACCTTTTTCATACTATCCATGGAAACGGACATTTTCCGAATCCCTCTGGTACTGGCGCCACGAACATTTGGCTACGCGGCAGTGGTGATTCTGTTGTCGTCTCTGCTGTCGGGAATCGTCATTCGTCAAAAGATCAACCACCTAGACCTAGTGGGCGTACTAAAGACACGGGAGTAGATGTCGGTGAAACGAATTCGACAAATCTTAACTACTCTGGTGATACTCGCCGTCGCAGCGGCGGCTGTGTACTACAGCTTCGCTCCGCGCCCGGTGTTGGTCGAAACGGTTGAGGTCAGTCGCGGACCGCTGCAGGAAACGATCGTCGAAGAGGGGAAGACCCGCGTCGCAGACCGCTTTGTGGTCTCGGCCCCAGTCGGCGGAACTCTTAGCCGCTTGAATTTCGACGTTGGCGATGAGGTTCGGGCCGGAGCGACGTTGGCTAGGCTCCGGCCGCTGCGATCGCAAGCGCTCGACGGCCGTAGCCGCGCGGAGGCCGGTGCACGCCTAGGAGTCGCCGAAGCAGCCGTCGAAAAAGCTCACGAAGACGTCGAGACCGCGCGTTCGGACGTGCGTTTCTGGGAAGTCGAACTTCCGCGGGTACAAGAAGGGGTCGAGTCCGGCGTACTCGCATCGGAGCGGCTCGACCACGCCAAGGCAGACGAGCGCAAGGCAAAGGCGCTGCTAAATGCCGCGGAGAAACAAGTCGATGTGGCCAAATCGGAAGTTGCCGCCGCCAAGGTTGCCTTCGAGTATTCAGATAGTGCCGCCTCGGGAGGGTCCGCTGAAACAGTGACAGTAAGGTCTCCGGTCGCAGGTCGAATCCTGAAAATCTACCAGGAAAGCGCCGCGGTCGTTCAAGCGTCGCAACCGCTGGTCGAGATTGCCAATCCCGATGGCCTTGAGGTCGAGGTCGAGGTGCTTTCCTCTGACGCCGTTCAGATCGACGCGGACATGCGCGTGTTGCTCGAACGCTGGGGAGGGCCGAAACCACTCGAAGCCGTCGTCCGCTTGGTCGAGCCAGTCGCCTTCACGAAGATCTCAGCGCTTGGCGTGGAAGAGCAGCGGGTGCTCGTGATCGTTGACATCACTTCGCCGAAAGAGGAATGGCAGAACCTGGGCGACCAGTACCGAGTGGAAGCCCGCTTTGTGACCTGGGAGGGGCAAAATGTGTTGCAGCTTCCTTCGAGCGCGCTATTTCGGGTTCAAGGGGATTGGGCCGTGTTCCGCACTGACGGCGTCGTAGCGAGTCTCCAACGCGTGACGGTGGGTAGGCGTGGAGGTTTGACGAGCGAAGTCGTCGAAGGACTGAGCGAAGGCGCAAGCGTGATCAATCATCCCAGCGACACGATCACCGATGGCGGACTGGTCGAAGACTCGCAGGCGCTTACGACTACTCCCGAGTAGCGTCGAGATCGTAGACGGGCAGATTCAAGCGGCTAGCGATGAAGACGTATACCGCAAATGCTGCCGGACCGAACAAAGCCATCGGCAGAAAGCTTGCAAGCGTCAACTCGAACAGAGACACCTCCGCGCTGGTCGAGTAGACTCTTGCCGCGGCACGAACATTCCAAAAACCCCAGGTGATGCCGCATATTGTCCCTGCGCAGAGCAGCGAATAAAGCATCTGCCAGTGACCCCAAACGCTCGGCCGACCGGCCCGACAATTGAGCGGGTCGAGCAGGGCCAATGAACCGAGCACAACCAATGCGAATAGGGGCACGCCGCTGTCAACGTGCGCCAATACGGCGGGCAATGCCAAACAGGCGATGCCAAGCGCAGCCCAAAGCGCCACGGGACGCATCGCAGCGAGGGGTTGCTCGGTGCGCACCGGCCAAATGGTGGCGCGGAGGAAATCGGCGGTTCCGATCACGGCCGGCCAGATCATCGCAAACGACCAACCCAGTAGCAAGTAGCGCGACTCGTTGTTGGGCAATCCGCCATAGTGCCAGGCGGCGATGCTCTGGTTGTAGATCTCGAATATCACCCACAGGAAAATCGACAGCGTCGCTATCCAGACGAATGCGTCTGGATTCGTTCGCATCAGCGAGCGCCCACGCACGGCGTACACGGCTGAGTCGACCGCCACTACGTAGGCCGTCATAGCGATTGGCATGAAGACAGTCGCGACGCCGGGAATGGCGAAATAAACGAGCACTTCCGCGAGCAGGATCATCCCCAGCGCAATCCACCCCGCCGGGGGAAACGAGCCACGCCGGTCCGCCCGGCGAAACACCACGAAGAGTCCAACCAAGACTGTGGTGAAGCAGGCGGCGTCAATCGAAAACACCCTGATACTCTAGCGGTTCGGTGCTCTGATGCTTCCGGCACATACGCTCGACAGCTGGGAAACGGATGAGGACTTGTGTGCCGCGCCGGCGATCTCCGGCGTCTTCTTGATCGAGTTCAACGAGGGGCCGCCCTACCTCGGGCGCACTGCTGACCTCCGCAAACGTTTGGCACGCCTGCTGGCGCCGCAGAATGAAAACTCCAAGCGACTGAATCTTCGTGACATTGCTCGAACAGTCTACTACCAGCCGACTGGGTCGAAGTTCGAATCCGACTGGCGGCTCTACCAAATCTCGCGCTCGCATCGCCCCGACGACTACCAGCGATTTCTTAAACTACGGCGCCCGCCATTCCTGAAAGTTCATCTCAACAATCGCTTCCCTCGCACCTTTATCACGACCAAATTGACCGCGACGCGCGCGCTGTTTTACGGACCATTCCGGAGCCGCGCCGCCGCCGAGCGTTTTGAGAATGCCTTTCTTGACTTTTTCGGCATCCGGCGCTGCGAAGAAAATCTTGAGCCCAGCCCCGACCACCCAGGGTGCATCTACGGTGAGATGGATCTATGCATCAGGCCCTGCCAAGCCGCATGTAGCGACGATCATTACCAGCGTGAAGTCGGGCGCGTGCTGCGATTTCTAAACACGGGTGGGCAGTCGCTTGTTCGAGAAATCGAAGAAGCCCGAGACACCGCGAGCAGCGAAATGGAGTTCGAAGCCGCCGCGAAAGAACACGAGCGCCTCTCGAAGGTCAAGGATGCCTTGCGCCTGAGCGATGAACTTGCGCGAGACCTCGACGAGTTTCATGGTGTCGTCGTCCAGCGCTCGGCCGAGCCCGCGGCGGTAGAGTTGACGCTGCTGTACAAAGGTTCTTTCCAATCCAGCAGTGCGCTCAATCTGCAGTCTGACGCGGACCGCCCGGTTTCGCTCGACGCCAAAGTTCGAGAATTGCTCGAATCGAGCGAATGGATTGAAGCAAAGCCCGCCGAAAAGTCCGAGCACTTGGCAATACTGCGGCGCTGGCACTTCAGCTCATTCCGCCGCGGTGAGTACGTGCCCATCGAATCGATGGACCGTATCCCATTCCGTAAGTTGGTCAACGCCATCTCGCGCGTCGCAGCCGGCCGCGACCGCTGAGCAATCGCTAGCCCGCATTTCTCACCACCTGACGGCGAAAGCACGCAATAGGTGCGCCACTACGTATCTCAATCTAGATACGTTGCACTCGATCGCGAGTGCTCGACGGACTGTCAAGTACGCCTCCGCGCGCCAACCGTCGCCCGCCTCGTATTGACGCACCTCTCACGCACTTTCGCTCGCCACGTGGTGAGAAATGCGGACTAGTCGCCGCTATCCTGTCAGCTATGGCAAAACGACTCGACGGCAAAGTCGCACTCATCACCGGGGCAGGCCGAGGTATCGGTGCGGCGATCGCCCGTGCCTACGCCAAAGAGGGCGCTCGCGTAATATGCGCCGCCCGCTCGCAGGATGAAATTGAAGCGACAGTGGAACAAATTCGAGCAGCCAGTGGCAATGCAATCGCCGTTCGCGCTGATGTCACCGACCTCGATTCCGTGAGCGCGATGTACGAGTCAGCCGTCGCGGCTTACGGCGGCCTCGACATCGCATTTCTAAATGCCGGCGGAAGTCTCGATCGAAGCCGAGTCGATGAGGGCAGCACGGAAGGCTGGAAAGCAACGATCGAACTCAACCTTATTGCTGCGTACTATTGCGCGCGCGAGGCGATCCCCTACCTAAAAACCCGAGGGGCGGGGAAGATTCTATTTACCGGCTCGGGAATGGGTCATCGTGGCGCGAACGGAAACTCTTCATACGCGGTAGCCAAAGCCGGCGTGTGGATGCTAACTCGCGTCTTGGCTCAGGAACTCGTCGAGTTCAACATCAGCGTTAACGAGTTTATCCCCGGTCCGGTGCGGACGCGGGCTACTCAAGACGTTGAACAAGGAGCGACCGAGGCAGGGAGAGGAACGCCGTTTTTGACCAGTGGAGAGTGGATTAAGCAACCCGACGACATAGCTGAGATCGCGGTGTTTATGGCTACTCAGCCTGACGTCGGACCGACGGCGCAAAGCTATAGCCTGATGCGAAGAGATGGCTAACCGGCATTTTTCACCAGGTGGCGAAAAATGTGGGCTACGAATAAAAACTGCTCAGTGCGTCGGGCTCGTTGTCGTACATTTCGAAAACGCTATCCATGCGCGTCAGTTCCATGAGCTGCCTGATCTTC
>CBDBHI010000040.1:0-100676 GCA_965205595.1 Bryobacterales bacterium
AACGATGACGTGTGTGCTGGACGTTCGAATTCGGCTCGGTCAAATGGCGAAGTTACGCCGGCGTCCCACGCTCACTCTCAACCGCGCTAACCAATTTTTCCAGCCGCTTCTCGGCACTTCGATCTTCTCGAAAGCGAGCGGCTAAGTACGCAGCAGTAACGTCCGTCATCACTCCGCGCAGGTGCGGGTCCGACACCCTTGCTAACAACTCCTGAGGCGTTTCCGAATCACGCCTTTTGACGCCGCCGCGTTCCAAAACACGAATGGCCCGTCGATATAACTTGACGCTGGAGAACTCTTCTCGCCCACTCGCTCGGCCCGATCGGAATCGCCAAATCGACAGCCACACTGCGCCACCAACAATTGTGATCGCAGTAAGCCACACCATTAGCGGCTCCGCATCCGGGTCAAGTGAGGGACGCTCGAGTTCAAGGCCAGTCGTCAAGCGCTTCCAAAACCATCGCGCCCACTGGTAAATCGCGTCGACTGACAGTAGAGCGGATAATGCCGCCGACTCGGAGCGCTGCGCGAATCCTCGTGCAAGCTCTCGTTGGCGACCAGAATCATAGTCGACAACCCAATCCAACCAGGCCGATTGCAGCGCGTCCCAGACCATCCAGGCTTGAGAAAGCCAGGGCCCGGCAACTGCGTCGGGATTGACGGGTGTCGGGTCGAATTCCAGCCAGCCATAGCGCGGAATGTAGGCCTCTACCCAACTGTGAGCGTCACTCGATCGGATCACATGCATGCCGGACAGCGGATTGTAGGCACCGCCGGCGAACCCGTTTACGAGCCGGGCGGGAATTCCCAGCGTGCGTAGCATCACCGCCATCGCCGAAGCGAAGTACTCGCAGTGCCCCTCTTGCCGCTCAAACAGGAACTGCGCCAAGGGGTCATCCGCCCGCTCCTCCGGCAGACTGAGCGTGTATCCGAACGTGGTTTTCAGATAGCTCTCGATCGAGCGAGCGCGCTCTAGTGAATTCGTCCGCGGTCCAACAATTTGAAGTGCGGTCTGCCCGATCCGAGGGTCTATACCTTCAGGGACGCTTAGGTTGAGCTCGACGAAACGCTTCGAGTACAGCTCGACGGCGCGCCGGGGAGAAATCGAATCCGGGTCGGTGATCCAGCTCGTCGCCTCATAGCGCAATCCTTGCGATGAGGAGCCACCTTCAACCAGCAGCGATTCGCTAGGCGTCTGCCACAGCCGCCGAAAGCCACCTCTGATCAATTCCGGTACGCCCGCAACGAATACCGCTCGGAAAGGCTGAGGCTCCACGGTGACGCTGTAATGCAGCCGTCTTAGATCTTGACCCTGACGGCGGGCTTTCCAAACCGGATGAAAGCCTTCACTCGATAGCTTCAGCTCAGTGGGCTCTTGTGAGGCCCGGCTCCAGCGTACGCCATCGAAAAGGCTCAGCGCCACGCCCCTCCAACGTTGCATTCCAACTAACATGCCATCGAGCGATTCGATGCGCATGACCGGGCTGAAATCTTGTTGCAACGAACCGGTCAGACCAAGATCAACTCGGTCTGAGAATCCGACGCTGTAGCTGCGGCTGAAAGGTGAAATGCGCGCGTCGGCCATCGTGCGAGGTAGCACAAGAAACAGCCCAAGGCTCAGCGCAAGCACTTCGCACGACAGGAATACGGCCAACGAACCGACGCGGCCGAGTATGCGGAAATTCTGTACAAATCCGTGGCTGAGCGCGACGCGCGGGGAGGCCTGGCCCAAGCGGCGCATCGAGAAGCTGGAGTAGCAGAATATGGCGGTCACCACGAAGCCGGCGAGCATCACCATGTAACCCGGTCCCGCGACGAACATCGAGGCCGTTAGCAGGTGCAAGAACGCCAAAACTCCCAGATAAAAATAGTCGCGGCCCGTTTCAGCAATCACGACTTTCAAAGCCGTAAACAACAACATCAACCGCACTGTCGATGAAATAAAATCGCCGCCGAGATAGTACAGATCGAGGGAATAGAAGATGACAACCAGAACCACGAGAACCGTGGCCGGTCGCCTCGGGAATTTAATCGCTTTCGCCCTCAGCAGCAACCAGGCCCGAATGCCAAACGCCGTTATAAGTGCGGCTGCAGACACTGCGTCGACTTGTCCGGCGGCCCAAAGACCAACCAAACCGTTCAACAGCAGCGCCAGCAACGACACCTGGAACCAGCGATCGATTGACTGCAAGAATCTTTCGGCTGCTGCGGATTGCGGCACGGTCTTCATTCTACGAATCTGTGAGTCCGAGCGGCCGATGTACGCGAAGAATCGGCCGTGCACCGCGTGGTCGCGGATAGCGTGATGAATCCGTGCCGGCGGATCATAGCCAAGCTCCGTCGCGTCGGGTTCGCCTCATCTTTGCTGAACCAATTGAAGTCACCTGCGACGAACGGACGGATCGGCGTCATTTCGATATCAGATGCTGTAGTATCCTGAGAATCGTGGTCGCATTCCCGACCGCAACCCCAATAGATCCGACTTTCTTAGTTACAGCGGAGGATGTGTGCGTACCCCAGTCATTGCCGGCAATTGGAAGATGTTTAAGACGGCTGTCGAGACTGCGGAGTTCTTCGCGGAGCTGAAGCCGTTGGTCGCTGCCTCGACCGGCCGCGAGATCGTGATAGCTCCTACGGCGCCGGCTTTGGCAGCGGCAGTTGAGGCAACGAAAGATAGCGATATCAAGATCAGCGCACAGAATCTTCATTGGGAAGCCGAAGGCGCCTTCACCGGCGAAATTTCGGCCGGCATGATCACAGCCATCGGATGCAGCCACGTGATTATCGGGCACAGCGAACGTCGCCGGCTTTTTGGAGAAACAGATGGCACCGTCCATCTAAAAACACTCTCGGCGCTTGAGGCCGGTCTGACACCAATCGTTTGTGTCGGAGAAACGCTAGAGCAACGAGAAGCTGACAACACCGCGACGGTATTGCGTGAGCAATTCACCACCGGACTCGGAGCTTTGACCGCCGAGCAGTTCTCTCGTATAATCGTTGCGTATGAGCCCGTTTGGGCGATTGGGACGGGGCGAAGCGCCACACCCGAAATCGCCGGCGAAGCTCATGGCATTCTGCGTTCGTTAGTCACCGATCGTTTCGGGGGCGACGTTGCGGAAAGCTTGCGAATCCTTTACGGTGGCAGCGTAAAACCTGAGAACGTCGAGGCATTGATGGCGCGCGACGAAATTGACGGCGCCTTGGTGGGTGGAGCCAGCTTGAAACCAAAGTCATTCGCGGAGCTGGTGAACTGCTAGGTGGCGGATGGTCGAGCGAAGTTAGGAATAAACAATGTTGATCTTACTGACTGTTCTCCATGTGGCGGTGAGCTTTTTCTTGATCATTGTCGTACTGCTACAAAGCGGCAAGGCGGCTGATTTGGCTGGCGCGTTTGGCGGAATGGGGTCGCAGACGGCATTTGGCGCGCGCGGCGCGGCCACGATCCTCTCAAAGGCAACGACTGGGGCGGCAGTGCTGTTTATGCTGACCTCGATCACGTTGGGAATCCATCAGGGCCAAGCGGTCGGCTCTGGGCAGTCGGTCATCGAGCGAAGCGGGATTGGCAGCGAAGAAGGCGAAGCGACGCCGTCGCCGAGCCCAGCCGCTCCAGCGCCGGTCCAACGCGGCGTGCCTGAAGGTGTAATACAAGAAGTTGAAGTGGTGCCCGCGGGTGGCGAAAGCGCGGCCGAAAGCGAGCAATAGTCGCAAATAACCAACGCGACAACTGCCCCCAGACATGCGGAGGTGGCGGAACTGGCAGACGCGCTAGCTTGAGGTGCTAGTGAGAGCAATCTCTTGGGGGTTCGAGTCCCCCTCTCCGTACCATTTTTTTAACGATTCACTGGGTTGGCAGCGCCACAAGCGGCGCCGGATCGATCAGGTTAGAAACTGGGTATGTCAGTAGGTTGGTATTGAGGCGACGCTCAGTGGGGTGGTCGCAATCTTAGGGGCTGTGAAAAACCTCCCCTAACTTGAGAATCGGGCGTAGCAAGCTGCGCCCCTACAAGTAACTTGCGTGTTATCAAAGCTGTAGGGGGGCGACATGTCGCCCCCTCGAACGACCGCAGAGCTAATCGAGGGTTTTTCACAGCCCCTTACGATTACGGCACTGTTGTTTTCGTTCGAATGGTCCTTCTCATCTCAGCGAGGTTAGCGGAATCGCGAGAAAATCGCCTCTTCGGCTAGCGACAGCTCAGGAAGTTTCATTAGTCGGCAGAGCCCGTAAAGTGACCCCGCTCCCAACGGCACCGCCACCAGCAATGTCAGCAGCCGCGGCAAGAAGGTTTCGCCAAACTCCGCGCTGATGACCGTCATGGTCGCCCAACAGCCCAGACCCATCACGCCCGACGCGACGGAGATCTTGAGCACGCCCTCAAGCAGCCGGCGGCCCTCGATGCCCTCGATCCTGGCTCGCATGAAGCTCAATAGCAGCAGGAAATTCAGCGTCGCAACGAGCGATGTCGAGAGCGCCAGCGCCCAATGGCCCCAACCGAATTCTTTCAAAAACATCCAGTTCAGCCCATAGTTCAACAGAATCGAGAATACTGAAATCGCGACTGGAATACGCACGTTGTCGAGGGCATAGAAGGCGGGCGTCAATACCTTTATGGCGGCGTATCCCGCCAACCCGATGCAGTAATAAGAGAGTCCGAGAGCCGTCTGCTCCGTGTCACTGGCTGAAAATTCGCCGCGTTGAAAAATCACTCCCACGATCGGCCGGCTCAGTACGATTAAACCGACGGCGGACGGCACGGTGAGCAGAAACACGAGACCCAAAGACCGCGACAGCGTCTCTCGGAAATCGGCAATGCGCCCAGAACCGGCATGACGCGAAATCGTCGGAAGCGTCGCCGAAGCGATGGCCACGCCGAACAGCCCAAGCGGGAGCTGCATAAAACGAAACGCATAGCTTAGCCAAGCTACCGGACCGTTGATGACGTCGCCCGACGGCCCGGTGATTTCCGACGCGAAGATGCTGTTCACCATTACGTTCACTTGTACGGCCGCCGCGCCAATCACCGCCGGACCCATCAAGCGGAGGACCTGTCGCAGCGCGGGGTCGGCGAAGTCGAAAGTTGGACGAAATCGCAATCCCAATCGCCGGAGTTCCGGCACCTGAAAGTAGTACTGCACCATCCCGCCGAGCAACGCTCCGATCGCCATCCCCTTAATGGGTTCGATCCCGAGCGACGGGCCCACGACGAAGCCGAGAAAGAGTCCGGCTGCGATCAACGTGATATTGAAAACCGCCGACGCAAGCGCCGGAATGCCAAATCGTCCTTGCGAATTGAGCACGCCCATCGCTTTTGCCGCCAGCGCGATGAAGAGCAGAAACGGCATCATGATTCGCGTCAGCGTAACCGTGAGCTCCATCTTGCCGTCGATTTGCGCGAAGCCGGGAAACAGCAGCCCGACGAGCTGAGGAGCGAACAAAACGCCGAATATACAGATCAGCGCAAGTAACGGAACCAGCAGCGTGGCAAGGCGGTTTGAGAGATCGTGGGCGGCCCCTTTTCCGTTCGCCGAGAGCGTCTGCGAAAACGTTGTCACGAACGCCGATGAAAGCGCGCCTTCGGCCAAAAGATCGCGAAGTAAGTTCGGAATGCGAAAGGCGGCCACGAAGGCGTCGTAGGCCAAGCCGGACCCAAATAGTCCGGCGAAAACGGTTTCGCGTGCTAGTCCAGAGACTCGGCTAAGTAGGACAGCCGCACTGACAACACTGGCGGAGCGCACGATTTGCGCATGTGCAGCGTTGGCCTCGTTGGAGGAATGCGCGTTCAAAAGGAGAGCGGCAGCTACGGACTTCGAAGGAACTCCAGCGTCCTTTGGTTAGCGTATCACCGAGCCGCTATTTGAGAACCTGGCTTAGTGCGGCGAAATCGTCGGTCCAGCTAATGTGCTCGGTGGAGGCCTCTTCTCCAGGGGACAGCAGCATCCAAGTTGAAGCGTTGAGTCCTCTGGTTTCATCGCCGGGGGAGTCCTTCAGTTCGGACTTCATCCCCATCTCAGCAGCAAGTCCGCTCACCACGGGGGCGAGGTCAAGAAATCGATTCGAGATGTGAAATGCGGCTGAGCCGCCCGATCTTATATGCTGCCGATACACGTTTCCGGCCTCGGCCGTTAGCAAATGCGTCGGGATAGCGCCGCTTGAAAACGCATCAACGACGAATAAGTCGAATTGCTCGCTCGCGCCTTGCATGAGAGCTTGCTCTAGACTAATTCGCGCGTCGCCGTGCACGATGCGGATCTCGGCGGGACTGTCACTCAAGTAGCTAAACGAATCGTTAGCCGCCTCGGTGACGGCGCGGTTGATCTCGTAAAACACGAACTCGTCGCCGGCCTGGCCATAGGCCGCCAACGTGCCCACGCCGAGTCCTATGATTCCCACTCGAAGTGGTCCTTTCGCCACATCGCGGACCCGCTGAAATGCGAGTTCCACTCCGCTGCCTTGTCCAAAGTAAGCGGTGGGCGTTCGCTTCCGTGAATTTTCAGTGAACTGTGTGCCGTGCTCGGTACTGCCATGAGTGAGAATGCGCTCGGCCCCAGCACCGAAATTCTGCTCGCTCACCGTCAGGACGCCGTAGAAATTTCGGTCGCGATTGACGAGCGCCTTTGAAGACGTCAACGACCAGGCGTATCCCACTGTGAAGATCGCCAGCATGAGCCCTGCGGCGGGACCGCGAACAGCGCGCGACACCGGCAGCGGTGACCACTCGCCGCGCCGGGCTCGACCTAGCAGCGCAAATAGACAACAGCCAATCAGTGCCAATTGGTATTCCCAGTATCCACTAAATATTAGCGGAGCGACGACACCGACGAAGAGACCGCCTAGCGCTCCGCCAGCGGCCAGAGCGAGGTAAAACAAAGTCAGGCGGCCCGGCGGCGGGCGCGACAGTGCCAGCTCCCCATGACAAACCATGCAGCCCACGAACAGCGCCAGCGAATGACCGATGACCTGAAGACTCAACGGCCCACCCGCGGATGTCAGCAGTGGCATCACACAGGGGGCAACGACGGCTAGGGTCCAGGCGAAGGTGGTTGGCCGATACCAGCGGTCGCTCTCAAAACACATGATGAACGTCAGAAGGTACACCGCCAGCGGCAGCACCCACAAGAACGGCACCGCGGCGACCTCTTGCGACATCTGATTCGTTGTCGCGATCAAGAGTGTTGAGCCCGTGGCCGCCAGCGCCACCCAGCGCAAAGTTTCCTTCGGCGACGAGCGTACATCGGGGTCGCGTCTGGGCGTGCCCGATAGCTTCATTGCTCGAAATGCGAGTGCTCCACAAGACAGCACGAACGCTGCATAGGCAATCGACCAGGTCCCGGTTTGCACCCGCAGCCGCATCCAAGGCTCAATTACGAACGGATAACTTGCCAGCGCAAGCAGCGACCCGGCATTCGAAACAGCATAAAGCCGGTAGACCGCGCGATTCGAATCGGCTGCCGCGATCCAGCGCTGAATCAGTGGTCCGGTAGCCGCAAGCAACGAGTAAGGCAACCCGACACAGGCCAGTAGAAGCAGAAAAATTCTCGCCGTCGGCTGTTCGGAACCGTCGGGTTTCCACGTATCAGGGTCTATTGGCAGAGCCAGAAGCGAGATCGCAAGCAGAGCAATGTGCAGGGTCGCTTGCCGCGAAAACCGCATCCGACTTCCGATTACATGCGCGTAGGCGTAGCCCGCCCAGAGCATGGTCTGAAAGAAGAGCATGCACGCTGTCCAAACCGACGGTCCCCCACCGAACCACGGCAAGATGAAGCGCGCCATGATGGGCTGCACCTGAAACAGTAGGAATGCACCCAGGAATATGGTGACGACTTCGAGCAAGGGTGATTAGGGGCACGACGGCCGCTTGAGGGAGTATCGAGACCAACGTAGCCGAGGGATGGCTTACGCCGAGCCTAAACGAAATTTTATCAGTAATGCGGCTGGGGCCAACCGCGACTCGCGTTGGCCCGGGCACCGCCCCCCTTGGTTGGGCGGATCAGTCAAGGGGGACACTTGAGATTCCAGCGAGGCGAAGTTGCGCTTCGCGGTACCGAGCCGCGCCGCCGTGCGGTGCGGTGCACACGTCGCAGAAAGGACCGCACCGCGAGGCGGCGCGGCTCGGTACCGCGAACGGTTTCGTCCAACAAGTAGCTTGGCGGCCTGCGGCAGCGCCGCCTACAATGGGCGGAGATACCGGCGAGCTAGGGAGACGCTACATGGCCTTCTACGAACTCAGACAGTACAAAATTCTACCGGGAAAAATGGACGAATGGGTGACTTTTATGGAAAAGGAGATCATCCCGTTCCAGGTCGCCCAGGGCATGGTGATAACCGCTGCGTTTCGTGGTGAAGACGACGACAGCACCTATGTCTGGATGCGACGCTTTGCGAGCGAGCAAGAGCGCGAGCGTCTATACGAAGCTGTTTACCAAAGTGATCGCTGGAAAAACGACTTCAGCCTGCGAATCCCCACGCTGATGGATCGCTCCGCCATTCAGATCACGCGGCTGACTCCAACTCCGTTGTCGCCGACGCAATAGACTACTTGGCGCCGGGCGTGACAGCCTTGACGACGTAGTAGACAACTAAGTCCGGCACTTCTTTAAACCAATGCGGCGTGCCCTTCGGTATGACAACCACGTCACCTACCGAGAGGTTATGCGTCGTGCCGCCGGTAATCGAATCACCGAGTTGCTGGCCGGGCCCTGTGTTCTTGGCACCGTTGACCGTTCCGCCCGTCACGAACGTCGCCGAACCCTCAAGGACGTAGAAGACATCCGTCTGTTCGCTATGAATTTCAGCCTTCCCACCCTCGTTCCGCCGGCTCATGATCACGACATGATCGTCGCCGGACGTCATCGGCCCCGGCTTCATGCGGGCAGCCGCCACCTTCTCCGCGGGCAGGTATACCACGTCAGCGGCAACTGCGGTCGTAACGCCCACTGAAGAAATTACCAAAGTAGCCAAAACTAGAATTCGTTTCATCCTTACCTCGTTTATACAGACAGAGGAATTATAGCTTGCGGTACTCGGCTGTGATCGTCGATCGAATACCGCCTCTCGGGGTGAACTTGCCTTCGAGCCTTGCCCATAGTGGTGAGGTCGCGGCGACAATGTCGGCGAGTACCTTGTTGACAACGTTCTCGTAGAAGATACCCAGGTTGCGGTACTCGAGTAGATACAGCTTGAGCGACTTGAGTTCAAGGCACTGTTCGCCGGGCTCGTAGGTCAGAGTCAAGCTGCCAAAATCGGGCTGACCGGTTTTCGGGCAGACCGAAGTAAATTCGGGAATCTCAATCGTGATCGTGTAGCCCGGATACTGGTTTCGCCAAGTTTCAATCTCCGGCAGCTTGGCATCAATGCCGGCCTTGGCATGCTCGTCAGTGTAATCGGCCACAGCCCTCTATAGTAGCCGCGCCTAGCGCATCATGGCTCAGAGTTGAACGGCCACTGATCCGTCGGCAAGCACCCTTCGCGAGTGCGTGCAATGCGTGGTCGCCTGTGACAGTAGGCCATTCATGCTTTCTTAGGACGTACATTCGCCACACGCCGTGGGTGCTCTCCGTTGCCGCGGAAGATCTCGCGTTTGAGCCGCGCGCGCCGGATTTGCCCGGAACTTGCGTACAGAACTTCCCTACGGCCGGAGTTGGGAAGCGCAGGCGGATTAGGGTGCGCGTGATAGAATCGGCCATGATGAGCCGCGGCACTTATGCCTTCTGATCTCTCCATAGTCCGCCAAATTCAGACTTGTGACAGTCAAATTGGCGAGCTTTCCGCTGAGATCGCTCAGCTACCGAAGTACGTAGCCGAAATCGAAGCCAAGCTCGCCTCCCATAGACAACAGTTAGCCGCGACGCAGGCCACGCTTGCCGAAAATCAGAAAGAGCGGCGGCGCCTAGAAGGCGAAATCGGGGGATTCAAAGAGACGATCTCGAGGCTACAGAACCAGATGGGCGGTGCCAAGACCAACGAACAGTACCGCGCCTTCCAACACGAAATCGATTTCGCGACTGGCAAGATTAGTGATAGCGAGGACGCAATTCTCGAAATGATGGAGCAGGCCGAGGCGCTCGACAAAAACGTCGCGCAAGCGCAAGGCGAACTCCAGGTTGAGAGCGAAAAAGTCGCTGCTGAAGTGGCCGAAGCCAAGGCGCGCGTCGCCGCCGACCAGAAGCTTCTCAGCGCCGAGCAAGCTTCTAGGGCGGAACTCGCAGCGCAAGTCGATGCTCAGTTGTTGAAACTCTACACCCGGGTGCAGAAATCGCGCGGCACGGCAATTGCGGCCATCGTTGGGTCCCAATGCCAAGCCTGCCACGTGGTGCTACGCCCGCAGTTTTTGCTCGATATGAGGAATCTCAGCGACGGCGTGCTGACTTGCGAATCTTGCGGTCGTATCGTCTACTTCGGCGAAGAAGCCGAAGACGGCATCGAAGCCGATGACCCCGCCGGCGAGCATCACGTAGCGTAGCCACACACCATGTCGCAACAGGCCTTGACAGTCCTCAGCGAGGATGAGCAATTATTCTTCGACACCGTAGTTGAATTCGCCCGGAACGAAATTGGGCCTTACGTCCGCGAGATGGACGAGGCCGGAGAGTTCCGGAGTGACATTCTGAAAAAGCTGTTTCAGATGGGCCTGATGGCTATCGAGATCCCCGAGGAATACGGTGGCCAGGGCGGAACATTCTTCAATTCTCTCCTCGCGGTGCAGGCCCTTTCGCAAGTCGACCCTGCCGCGGCGGTAATTGTCGACGTCCAGAATACGCTCGCTATCAATGCGCTTATCCGCTGGGCAACCGACGCGCAGAAGGAAAAGTATCTGACCCGGCTGGCGCGCGATACGGTTGCCTGCTATGCGCTGTCAGAATCGGGCTCGGGGAGCGACGCGTTCGCGTTGCAGGCTACGGCGGTCGACAAGGGAGATCACTTTGAGCTGAACGGACGCAAGCTCTGGATCACGAACGCCAAAGAAGCTGAGATTTTCATCTTGTTCGCAAACGCCAACCCAGAAGCGGGGCATCGCGGAATCACGGCGTTCCTAATCGAACGCGACTTTGAGGGCTTCACAGTTGGGAAGAAGGAAGACAAGCTCGGCATCCGCGCATCTTCGACCTGCGAGTTGATTTTAGACAACTGCCGCGTTCCCAAAGAGAATGTGTTGGGCGAGGTTGGCAAGGGCTATAAGATCGCGATCAACACGCTCAACGAGGGACGTATCGCGATCGGCGCCCAAATGCTGGGGCTCGCCGAGGGCGCGCTCGGGCATGCGATCAAATATGTCAAAGAGCGCAAGCAGTTTGGACAGCGTATCGCCGATTTCCAAGCGGTTCAATTCCAGGTCGCTGAACTGGCAACCCAAGTCGAAGCGGCGAAGCTGTTCGTCTACAACGCCGGTCGGCTGAAGGATAGTGGGAACAAGTTTCTCACCGAGGCCGCAATGGCGAAGTACTACGCCGGCGAAATGGCAGTAAGGGTCTCGGCAAAGTGCGTCGACCTATTTGGTGGCGTCGGCTTTACGAAAGACTATCCCGTCGAGAAGCTGTATCGCGACGCAAAGATCGGCACAATCTACGAGGGAACTTCAAACGTACAGCTACAAACGATCGCCAAAAATCTGCTGCGGTAGCTCGTTTAAAGTACGGCCGCCAAGGTCGGTGATGAAATGATGATCACCAGCATGTTTCAGACGACAAGTGCGGCAAAAAAATAGTTGACGCCTCTCAACAGCCGCATTCTTGCGTCTTGTCCAATACAAGATGAGCCTGAAGGGGAGGGCGATTCCAATACAAGATGAGCCTGACGGGGATCCGTTGGGTGGTCAGGAACAGAGCAGCTGCGGGCGATGGGAGTCGCCGTGCAGCAAGCCGAATCGCTGAGTCTGGAGCAGATCGAGTGTTTTCTCGACGGGTGCCAATCCGTCGCCTTCGAGGGCGGCAATCGAAGCGACAAATATGCGCTCGTCGAAAGCGTCTTGAAGCGGCATCACTATGCCGACCAGAAGCGCTCCGTCAAGGGTCTCCTGCGGCGTTATCTCGCTAAGCTCACGGGCTTAAGCCGCGCGCAACTCACCCGCCTGATCGGACAGTTCTTGCACACGCGTTGCGTCCGTCCGAGGGCCTATCGGCGGCGCCGTTTTCCCAGCAAGTACACACGCGCCGACAGCGTCTTACTGGCGCACGTCGATCGAGTTCATCAGCGCCTCTCGGGGCCGGCCACCCGCCGCATTCTCCAACGCGAGTTCCAGATCTACGGCCGCAAAGAGTTTCGACGCCTGGCCGAATTGTCCGTGGGCCAGCTGTACAACTTGCGAAAAAGAGCCGTCTACCAACGTCACAGTTTGCATCTCGACAAGACCCGTCCCACGCCCGTGGCGATCGGCGAACGCCGCCAACCCGAGCCGCGAGGACGTCCGGGCTACCTGCGCATCGACACCGTGCACTCGCCCGAACAGGAAGGCGAAAAAGGCGCCTACAGCATCAATGTGGTCGACGAAGTGACGCAGTGGCAGGCCGTCGGCTGCGTCCAACGCATCAACGAAAATCACCTCATTCCCTTGCTGGAAGGGCTTTTGGAACAATTTCCATTTATCGTTCGCGGCTTTCACTCCGACAATGGCAGCGAATTCGTCAACCATCAAACCGCTAAACTGCTCGAGAAGTTGCGAATTGAATTTACGAAGTCTCGCGCGCGCCGTTCGAACGACAATGCCTTGGTCGAAACCAAGAACGGCGCGGTGGTGCGCAAGTGGATGGGCTACCAGTTTTTGCCCTCGGAAGCGACGCAGGCGATCGACACCTTCTACCGCCAGTGGCTCAACCCGTACTTGAATTTTCATCGCCCATGCGCTTTCGCCAGCGAGCGCCGAGACCGCCGCGGCAAGTTGCGCAAGGTGTACGCCGAGTGGAGCACGCCGTGGGAAAAGCTGCTCAGCCTGCCCGCCGAGCAGCGCGGCCTGCGCGCGGATCGCTCGCTCAAGAAGCTCCAAGCGCGAGCGGACACTTGTTCCGACACCGAGTTTGCCGAGCAACTCGACGCTCAGCGCAACGAACTGCAACGCGTCTGCAAAGACCTCGCGATCTGCTGGCGCACGCGCTAGACAACGCCCCGACCCGAGGCGTTGTCGGCTCCTCCGGCCCACGTCCGAAGACGGCCGTGGGGTCTCGCCTGGGATGGCTGCAAAGGGGGACTTGGGCTGCCGCCCCTTCCCCCTTATGCAATCCCCCTCACCCCGCCCTACGGGCCCCACAACGGGCTTCAACCTCAAGCCCCAATCCGAGCTATAATCCCTCCTGCCCACAGCTACCTTCGCCTGCCTCCTGCAGGCTCATCTTTCGATTGGAAAAGAGGCTTGAGCGATATACACAGATCAAGGCAAACCCGATCGCAAAAAGCTTCACTATCACCAAACCAGTCACGGCGTTCGGCGCGATCGCAATCGCCCAGCGAACTACTGGGTTCGCTTCCCCGACGCCCTGCACCAGGAACGCCATCGTCGTTAGAATATCTAGAATTTGGAGGTAGACGAACTGGAGAAGTATGCTCACGTGCGGCTTCTAATAACACCATCGGCGGCCTTCGACCTAAGCGTCACAGCGGCCTGTGGTTGTTTCGTTGCCCCTAAGTAAATCACTAAGTGGACCTACTTAGCAAGTAAATTTTAGTACCGAACTTTCGTACTAGGGAATTCTCCTAGGTGTAGGGAATTAGTCCTAACCCGCTGTCGTCGGTCGACGTCCCGGAACGGCCCCAATCGGTACGTAGGGGGCCGCACGACCTGTTTTCAGGCACGTTTTAGGGATCTTGCCTTGCTAGTTCGTTACTACAGCGGCTCACGAAAGCACTAGCGACTTTGCACCCTTCAGGCCACAGTTGGCGCTGCGTCTGAAACCAATGACGACCTACGCGTTAATTTTTTTTGAATAGCGCAGCCGATTGACTAGCGTGCGCCAGGTCAGAGAGCTAATGGATGCTGTCGCGGATGGATTCGAACTGCCCTTGGAATCTCTCGGTTAGGTCGGACCACCGTTCTTTGAGGCCGATCTTTTCGAACGCAGCCTCGGAAGCGGCGTCATCCACGAGCATCGAGCTAAATAGCGACAAACCCTGTGATTTGGCGTAGACGTCAGCCGCAAGAACAAGTCGTGGAAGCGATACGCCGCCGGTGTCGCCAAGCGATTCATCTTCTTCAGGCTGATGGTGCTGCCGCGCTGCGGCGAGAATGGATTCCGGCAACTTCCACTCGGTCAAGATGACCTCAGCCAGCTCAGTGTGTGTGATCCCGAGAGCGTGTTGCTCGCAAGCTTCGATGTCGTAGGAGGCCGACTCAAGCCTGGCGTCAATTTGTGGGATCGCATCGGGAACTGTGGTCATGATCAGCAGGTGACCAATATCGTGAAACAGGCCTGCCGCGAACGCTGCCTCGGTTTCACCCGATTGCGTGAAATGCGCCAAAAACTGCGTCATGATTGCAACCGCAAGCGCGTGCTGAGAGTATGCGGCATAGAGCGCAGCCGGCGGCTGTTTCTTCGAAACCATGCGCCGCATCGAGAACACCATTGCGAGATTTCTGACCGACCCAAATCCCAGCAGAGTAACGGCGTGGCGGATTGACGATACTTGCGACGGCAGCCCGTAGTAGGCCGAGTTGACGCAGCGCAAAACACTTCCGCTCAGCACGGTATCGCGCTCAATCAGGGCAGCGACTTGGCCGACCGTCACGTCCTGACGGTTCAAGACTCCGAGCAGTTCGTTTAGCACCGTCGGCAGAGGCGGCATTGTATCGACTGCGTTGAGCAGGCGTTCGCGGAGGGTGGCCGGCTGAGACGCAGCGGGTCGAGCAGGCGTCAGGGCGGGTTGATACAAACGTGGCAATACCGACTCGGTGTGGCGCCGGAGCGCCTGACAGAGTTCTTATCGGCAGCCGAGACCGGAACCTTTGGCCGCGCTAGTACGCAGGCGGCAACGTTTTCTCCTTGCCGTCGGTTCTTTTCAAGAACGAAAAATCACAACCCTCGTCCGCCTGCGTAATCGAGTCGAGAAATAACTTTCCGTAGCCGCGATCGTAGTGTGGCTCACGAGGTTGCCAGGCGGCACGACGATTCTCAAGCTCTTCTTCCGGAACAAGCAAATCAAGACGCCTGCCCGCGGTGTCGAGCCGTATCTCATCGCCGTTTTGCACCAAGGCGAGCGGCCCACCTACTGCTGATTCGGGAGTAATGTGCAGCACCACGGCGCCGTAGCTGGTTCCACTCATACGCGCGTCAGAGATGCGCAACATGTCTTCGACACCCTGCTTGAGAAGCTTCGCCGGAATCGGCAGGTTGCCATACTCCGGCATGCCTGGGGCGCCGATTGGGCCGCCATTCTTGAGGACTAGAACAGAACTCGCATCGACCTCAAGATCGGGCGAGTCGACGCGCTCCATCAGGTCTTGCTGGTCTTCGAACACGACAGCCCGGCCAGTGTACTGAAGGAACTCGCTATGGGCGGCGCTGGTCTTGATAACGGCGCCGCGCGGGCAAAGGTTTCCGCGCAGAACCACGGTCGCTCCGGAAGCCTGCAGCGGCTTGTCTCGCGGCAGCAAGACGTCACGGTTGTGGCACTGAGTGCCGGCAACGTTCTCCGCGATGGTTTTACCCGTCACCGTGAGCGCGTCGCCATGCAGCTGATCAAGCAGGTCGCTCATCACCACCGGAATGCCACCCGCGTAATACATATCCTCCATCAGGTATTTGCCCGACGGTGCGATGTTGGCGACAACCGACGTTTCGCGTGAAATTTCGTCAAACCGGTCAAGCGGTAGATCAATCCCCAGGCGCCCCGCGATTGCTTTGAGGTGGATGATGGCGTTGGTCGAACCGCCGATGGCCATGTCCACGCGGATAGCATTTTCCAGGGCTTCGCGCGTAAGAATTTGTGTCGGGCGCAAGTCCTCGCGCACCATTTCGACGATGCGTTCTCCCGAGCGTTGCGCGATCTCGTAGCGGCGCGAATCAACCGCCGGAATGTTGGCGCAGCCGGTGAGGGTCATGCCCATCGCCTCGGCCAAGCTGGTCATCGTCGAAGCAGTTCCCATGACCATGCAATGGCCGGCCGAACGTGACATCGAGCATTCCAGCTCAGACCAGTCTTCCTGTGTGATACGGCCCGCCCGCAGCTCATCCGAATAGCGCCAAACGTCAGTCCCGGATCCGAGCTCTTGATTGCGCCACTTTCCATTGAGCATCGGGCCACCGGTGACCATGATCGAAGGGAGATTCGCGCTGGCGGCACCCATCAACTGCGCCGGCGTCGTCTTGTCGCAGCCGCAGAGCAAGACGATGCCGTCGAGCGGATTGGCGCGAATCGACTCTTCCACATCCATCGCCATGAGGTTGCGGAACATCATGGTCGATGGCCGCATGAAGGGCTCGCCGAGTGAAATCGTCGGAAACTCGAGCGGGAAGCCGCCGGCCGACCAGACGCCACGTTTGACCGCCTCGGCGACACCGCGCAAATGAACGTTGCAGTTCGTCAGTTCCGACCAGGAATTGCAAATGCCGATGACCGGCTTGCCTTGAAAGACGCTATCGGGAAAGCCTTCGGCACGCATCCACGAGCGGTGGATGAATCCACGCTTGTCGTTTCGTCCGAACCATTCCTGGGAGCGTAGCGGTTTTTGTTCGTTCGCCATTAGACGGACATTATTGCACCGCGAGCTAGGTCATCAACTTAGACGAGGGTGCGCAGTGGCGGCGATAGATCTAATTCGGCACTTCGACTCGCTGGGAGTTTGGGCGTTTTTAAGTTGAATCAACCGTCGACGCCCGTGCGGGCCGATCGAGGCGCTCACCGGGTTCCGGGCTCAGCCCCTGTGTCCACAGCTCCCGTCAGCGGGACTCCTTCAACGGTGATTCGATGCATTAAGCGGCGCCGACCCTGATAGTCGTTGAGGGCGCAATGCCAAGTCGAACGGTTGTCCCAGATGGCTAGTGAGCCTTTTTCCCAGCGAACCCGGCAGGTGAAGTCTGGGGTGCACGCGTGCTGATAGAGGAAGTCGAGCAACGGTTGGGATTCCTCTTTGCTCCAGCCATCGAAGTGGACCGTGAATTCCGGATTGACGTATAGCGCTTTGCGGCCTGAGATCGGATGGCGAATGACGACTGGATGAACCGCCTCTTGCGTGGCTAGCTCGGCATTGCCGACACGCGAGATCGTATCCGGTTTCTCTACGCCTAGATTGCCAAACACGTGCCGGCTGGTATGAAACGCTTTTAAGCCTTCGAGTGTCCGCTGCAGCCCAGGCGAAAGGGTTCCGTATGCCCGATACATACTGGCGAACAGAGTGTCGCCGCCGAAGTCGGGAACTTCGCGTGCGTAGAGAATTGAACCCAATGCCGGGACGGTGTCATAGGAATGATCGGCGTGCCAATTGTGGCCAATGTTGACTTGTTGGTCTGGCTCTTTGCGAACTTCCGCAATGGTCGGATGGCCGTCGACTGCTGTAAAAAAGCGGTTGATGTTGATCTCGCCCCAACGCAGAGCAAACGCCGTATGCTCTAGCTCGGTGAGCGTTTGATCACGAAAGACCAAGACACCGTGATCGCTGAACGCTTGATAAATAGCGGCGAACGTTTCGTCACTCAGAGCCGAAGCAAGATCGACGCCGTCGATCTCGGCACCTACGGCTCCCGACAGCGGTCTTACAGCAATTGCGGTCATTCCCTGCGCATTCCGTGTCCCACTGCATCTCGACTACATGTCGGCGGGCATCGAGCCCTCAGCGAGAAGTTTGATTCTGTAGAGGCCGGTTCTTGCGGTCATGTAGAGCGTTTTCCCGTCGTCGCCCCAGGCCACGTTTGCAGGAACTTCTTCGGGACGAATTGTACCCAGATGGGTGCCGTCGGGGCTAAACACCCAGACGCCACTCGGGCCCGTGCAATAGAGATTGCCATTCTTATCGAGCTTGAGCCCGTCGGGCGCTCCTTCGGCCGTTTCTGAAGTCACGTCGTAGAAAACTCGTCCGTTAGCGAATTGCCCGTCATCGGTCACGTCGTAGGCCATCCATATTTTTTTGGCGGCGTCGGAATTGGCGACGTAAGCTGTCTTTTCGTCGGGTGAGAACCCGATGCCATTCGGGCGAGTTTGATCGTCGACGAGCAACTCTACGTCGCCGCTCTCGTAGTTGAGGCGAAATATTCCGTTGAAACCCATCCACTCCGGGTCTTCCTCAAGTTTCTCGAGACCGTACGGGGGGTCGGTGAAATAAAGCCAGCCATTCGAGTGCCAAGCGAGATCATTGGGGCTGTTGAGCTTTTTCCCCTGATAGTTATCGACTACGGTCGTCCACTGATCGTCTTCGAAGCGCGAAATGCGCCGATTGCCGTGCTCACAGGCCAGGATGCGCCCCTGGCGGTCGAGATTCAGTCCGTTGGAACCGACTCCTCCGGTTCGATCGCCTTCAAACACGTTGGCGCGGAAGATCGATGCCGCCGTGTCGCCTGGGTTCCAACGATAGATATTGTTGCCACGAACGTCGCTAAAAATTAGGTGTGGGCCGCCGTCTTTGATCCACAGCGGTCCTTCAGTGAAAACCATACCGTCGGCCAGTTTTTCAATTTTGAAGTCGGCGGGAATAATCGCATCGAGGGCGTCGCTGACCTTCAAGACTGTACCTGCACCGTGGTCAAGTTCAGGTTCGGGAGCAGGCGCGGAGCAGGCAAGCGCGAGCGCGATCAATGGGAATGTCAGGTAGCGGATCAACATGGTCGATTTCCTCCAGTTAGAGCCTCCCTATCGTAGCGCCAACGGGGGCTTCCTACGCCTCGGCATGCGGTGCCTGACAATCCAACTATCTCCTTGACTTTGGCTGTGTGGGTGTGCGATCTTTGCGGGTTCGTTGCTGGTTTCAGCTGATGCCACCGGTCCGTTCAATTAGTCCTCGATGACAGACGCTCGAAAGCTTTCGCTCAACTTAGAAAGCACGCTGGACAGTATCGAGGCAGCGGAGTTAATTGTGCAGCGCTTGGCGCAGCTCAATGGATTCGCTGAAGAACTGGTCGACCACATCGGCATGGCGGTTCGCGAGACCGTCGCAAATGCAGTGACGCACGGAAACGGCTATAGCCGCGAAAAGACAGTGTCATTCGAAGCATCGATTGACGATTCAGCTTTCCGCGTCACTATCGCCGATCAGGGAGAAGGGTTCGACCCGGAACAGGTGGCTGATCCGCTTGACGCTGAAAATATTCTCAAGGCGTCTGGGCGGGGATTGCTGCTGATGCGCGCCTTCTTTGATGAAGTCGACGTGGGACCTGGGATTGAGTCCGGAACGAAAGTTGTTTTGGTAAAGTACCGGAGCGACCAACAAAGTTAATGAGAGAAGCTCTAGGTTTACTAGGAGGAAGAATTCGATGAGTATGTCAACAGGAATTCGCGAAGTGGAGGGCGTCACAATCGTCGATTTGTCAGGCCGCGTCACACTCGGTGAAGCTTCAGGGAAACTCCGCGACACCGTTCGTGGATTACTCGACGGCGGCACCACCAAGATGGTCTTGAACTTGGGAGGTGTGAGCTATATCGATAGCTCGGGTCTCGGTGAGTTGGTCTCAGCCTACTCAACTGCGTCTGGCAAAGGTTGCACGGTAAAACTTCTGAATGTCCAATCTAAGGTCAAAGATTTGCTACAGATCACCAAGCTGTACACAGTTTTCGAGACGCATGACGACGAAGCAACCGCTGTTTCCAGCTTCTAGCCCGTCGCGTTAGATTTTTTAAATGCAGCCGCGCCGCGCCGCCCATCGAGGGTAGCGCGGCTGCGGCTGTTTTAGTTTGTGGCCGCGGCCGACGTGCGGACTATTGCTGGTATCGGACGAACTCGATGGTATGCCCGTCTGGGTCGCTGCAGAATGCCTGGCTCATTCCTAGGCGCTCGTTGCTGCCCTCGGCGAACTGGATCTCGAACTCGTTGAGCCGCGCCTTGACGACATCGAGATCGGCGACCTCCATCGCCATGTGATCTGAACGCCCGATATTCTCTCGAATTTCCCTGCCCCCGGACGCATCTTCAATCAAGTGAAGCTGGCGGTCCCCAATGGCGTACCAGGCTCCCGCGAAGTTGAAGTCGGGACGTTCGTCTTCAGGCAGACCGAGCACTTCACCAAAAAATCGCTTGGATGCCGCCAAGTCTGAAACCGCAAATGACACGTGATGCAGGCGTTTGAGTCCAATCTTATCCATGACCCAAACAGTGTATCGAAACGCCCCCGTCAACTAACAGGCCAGCCGGCCTGCAATGTTCCAACGAGGGCACTGGCGCGCATTTCTCTACGTGCGTCGAGTGAACCTCACTACACGAAATTTGAAATTGTCCCGAGCTCAGTTGGGGGATAAAGGGCCGGCGGTTCTCAAGCTTGGTTCTCTGGGAGAATCGAGCAAATCTTTAACCACAAAGGAGAACCGCCGTGAAGAAACCGTATCACATTCTTGATTCCGCCAAGCAGCAGCGGCTGAGGCCCGAGGAGCTCACGCGTCTGCTCAGCCAAAACGCGCAGCTCATGCTGCCCCTCGTCGAACTCATCGAACAATGCCAGGGAGCCGTCGACGAGGTCATCGACGTCACCGGCCGCGCCGCCATCCAAGCCGTGCTCGAACTCTCTGCCCAGCAGGTCACCGGAGGCGAACTCGCCCAACCCGGCAAGAAGCGCGACGGCGACGTGCTGCGCTGGGGACGGCAATCGGGCCGCGTGAATCTAAGCGATCGCAAGCTGCGGGTGGCCAAGCCGCGCTTGCGCAAACGCTCCGGCGGCGAGGTCAAAGTGCCCGCCTACGAATCCCTGCAAGACGACGAGCGGCTAGGCTCGCGCATGCTGGATATCTTGATGAAAGGCGTCTCGACGCGTCAGTATGCGGGAGTAATCGGCGAAATGGCCGACACCGTCGGCGTGTCTAAATCGGCGATAAGTCGCGACACCATCGAGGCTGCGGAAAAGAAAATCGACGAACTATTCGCGCGCCGTTTCGATGACGTGGACTTGCTGGTGATCTACGTGGACGGCCTGATTTTCTCGGGACACACGGTTTTAGCGGCCGTGGGGGTGGACGCGGAAGGGAACAAGCACGTACTGGGCTTGCAACACGCGGCGACGGAGAACGCGGCGGCGGCCGAGGACCTGTTGACAGGCTTGGTCGAGCGTGGAGTCTCGCCCGCGAAAAAGAGGCTTTTTGTACTCGATGGATCGAAGGCTTTACGCGCGGCAGTGCACAAAATCTTTGGTGACGCCCCGGTGCAGCGTTGTCGCGCCCACAAGCTGCGCAACGTTCTCGACAGGCTGCCGAAGGCCGAACAGGATCAGGCCAAAGCGGCAATCCGCGCGGCCTGGCGGCTCGAAGCCAAGGACGGTCAAGCGCGGCTCAAGAAGCTGGCCGAATGGTACGCGGGCGACTGGCCCGAGGCGGCGGCGAGTTTGCGCGAGGGTCTCGAGGAGTGTTTCACGATCAATCGCCTGGGATTGCCGTCGTCGTTGCATCGTTGTCTGGCGACGACCAACATCGTCGAGAGTCCGAACGCCGGCGTGCGGCGGAGGACACGTCGCGTGACGCGCTGGAAGGATGCTTCGATGGTGCGCCGTTGGGCGGCTGCTGCATTCCTTGATACCGAGAAAAACTTCCGCAAGATCATGGGCTATAAGGATCTCTGGATGCTCGAAGCCGTCCTCAATCCAACCGACTCCGCCGAACCGAAAGTCGCCTAGTACAATGCCCCTCTACACCGCCGCTCCTCAACCCTCAACTACGACTGGGACTAGCTCCGAAATTTTTATGGCTGCTAACACAATGTGGGGTAGCGGCTCTCCAATAATAAAAATGCAGGCTCTGTTTTGACGTTTCCGACGCATCCAGTCGAATGTAACGCCCCCGAGGATGATTTCGGGTTGATCGGCAATTCTACCGAGATTCAGGCCGTTCGCCGTCAGATTCGGAAACTTCGGCACGATTCCTCTCCCGTGCTCGTCGTTGGCGAGAGCGGCGTCGGTAAAGAATTAGTAGCTCGCGCGCTGCACAGCGAGTCGGTACTGTCAGAGAAAATATTTCTCCCCGTTGACGCCGCCTCGCTGGCGGGCGATTTGATGGAAAGCGAACTGTTTGGGCATCTCAAGGGGGCGTTTACCGGCGCGATAGAAAACAAGGTCGGCCTTGTGCAAGCGGCCGACGGCGGCACGCTGTTTCTCGACGAAATTGGCGAGCTGCCGATCGGCATGCAGGCGAAATTGCTGCGAATGTTGCAGGAACAAGAGGTACGCCCAATCGGTGCGATCGAGCCAACTTCGGTGAAAGTGCGCGTGCTTGCCGCGACCAACCGCGACCTTGCCAAAGAGGTGGAAGTACAACGGTTTCGCAAGGATCTGTTCTACCGCTTAAACGTCATCACGATCACTGTCCCCCCTCTGCGGGAACGACGGTCGGACGTACCGGCGTTGGTGCGTCATTTCGTCGCACGCGACGCGGTTCACGCAGTAACAATCTCTGACGGTGCAATGCGGGCCTTCACCAACTACCACTGGCCGGGCAACGTTAGGGAGTTACAGAGCGTCGTGCGTCGGTTAGTGGTGATGAAGTCAGACCCAGTTATCCAGCCCGACGATCTGCCGGATGACTTGCGTGATGCGCCCGAACGCACCACCCCGGGGGTTGATCGCCGGGGCCAAGTCCTGCCGCTTGCCGAGCTCGAGCGGCGTCACATATTGCACACCATCGAACTGACCCGCGGCGACAGAAATGCCGCCGCCCACATGTTGGGGATTGGCCGCTCGACGCTCTATAGAAAGTTGAAGAGCTACGAGGGCGGATCGAACGGAATTCCCGTTCAGACGTCGCTGTTTCCAATCTAGCCGGCATTTCTGGCCAATCGCATTTGCGTAGGCGGTCCCTGATCCGTCGGCAAGCATCCTTTGCGAGTGTCTGCAATGCTTGGTCGCCTGTAAAAGTAGGCCATCTATGTTTTCTTAGGAAATACACTCGCGACACCCCGCGGGTGCGCTCCGTTGCCGCGGAAGATCTCGGGTTTGAGCCGCGCGCGCGAGCAAGCGGTTTCCTCGAAGGCATTGATCCATTCGAGGAAACCGCTTGCTCGCGCGCGCGGCTCAAACGCAACTCACGCCGGATTTGCCAAGAACTTGCGCACATAACTTCCTTACGGACGGGTTTGGGGCAGTTGCCGATGATTGTCGTCGTTCGCGATCCTGGAACGAGTGTCTCGATCGGAACTCGCTGCCGTTGTCTTGTCGCAACCATGCGCTTCCCTGCCCTGGCGCGAAGCGGTTAGGTCGCTCGCTCAACTCGCGCTGTCGTCCGATCCCAGTGTCGCGGCGGATGCCACACGCACCATTTTTGCGGAAGTAATCGAACCCTGGTCGGATCTTTTTGATGCGGCTGACTGCGACAGATATTTGGACTTCATGGCCGAGTGTGTCTTTGTGGACGGCAGTCCGGTTGCAACCGAGCTGGCGCGGCTGGGCTACGATTCGCCCGCGAAGTTAACTACCCGCTCACGCCAACTGCGCCATGCCGATCCACTAGATTTTCCGTGCGAAGGCGTGCGCAAAGTCCTTGTGCTTTCGCGGGTTACACTCGGTGCCGACATCGCAGTCACGAGCGTTGTGATCGAAGCCGCGAAACGCTCATTTCCACACGCTAGCGTGGAATTCGTTGGCGGGCCCAAGGGTGCGGCATTCTTTGCGGGGAGCGACCGCGTGCGACAACTGCCGGTTTCCTATTCGCGTGGAGCCTCGTTTGCCGACCGTCTGCAAGTTTGGCTTGAGACGCGCCGTGTGATCGAGGGCTCAATCGCGGGACTGGCTCCCGGGGAGTACGTGATTCTCGATCCAGACAGTCGACTGACTCAACTGGGCGTTCTGCCTGCCGGCGACTCCGACACAAACTGTCGGTTCTTCGAGAGCCGAAGCTTCGGCGGGCGATCTGACGAGACGATCGGACACGTCACGGCGCGCTGGTGTGGCGAGGTACTCCCTGGAATAGACCCAGACGATCTGAATCCGCGCGTTGCACTTTCGAGCGAAGATATACAACGCGGAGTGGCTCTTCGCGAGGCGCTTAGCAATCCAGTAGCCGCCGTGAGCTTGGGAGTCGGCGGCAGAGAGTCAAAACGGCTTTCGGGAGCATTTGAGGACGAACTTCTCGAAACGTTGAGACGCTCGGGGTATGACATCGTGCTCGACTACGGCGCGGGAGACGCTGAGAAGCTTCGCGTCGAGCAGCGCATCGAGCGCTTTCAGGGAACGACGGGGGAGCTCAGCGACGCGCCCGCGCAGCTTGTCACTTGGCAGGGCAGTCTCGCTGCGTTTGGCGGATTGATTGCCGCCAGTGATTGCTACGTGGGCTACGATTCCGCTTCGTCTCACCTTGCGGCCGCCTTGGCCGTACCAGTGGTAGAGGTGTTTGCCGGCGCGGCCTCGGAACGCATGAGGCAACGCTGGACGCCGAGCGGGCCGGCGCATGTGAAAATGATTCCCGTCGAGCCTGAAACGTCGGAGACGGCGGTTCTAGCGGCAGTCGCGAAGGCAATCGCTAGATGATCGGCATCGACGCCGGCCATAGCTTCGACCGGCCGCCTACAGGAGTGTCGGTCTATTGTCGGAAGTTGATAGACGCTATTACGGCCCATCGCCGCGACGAACGGTATCGGCTGTTCTATCGCAGCAATCGCTACTTTCGATCGTTCGGCGAGCGGCTGCCGATGAATTGCTCGCGGGCCCTGCTCGAGGAGTTTGCGCTTGGCATCACGGGCTCCGGCCTGCAAGTGTTTCACGGGCTGAATCAGAGACTTCCGAGAGGCCTATCGTGCCCGAAGGTGGCGACATTTCACGACTTATTCGTGATGACGAGCGAGTACTCGACGCCCGAGTTTCGTCAGCGCTTCACAAGGCTTGCGCAAGAAACCGCCGAGCGAGCGGACCAGGTGATCGCGGTTTCCCAATTCACAGCTCAGCAGGTGGTCGACCTGCTCGGAGTTCCCAGCGAGCGAGTTACGGCAATTCATCACGGTGTTGACCCTATTGCTAAACCTTCTCAGCAGCGGATGGACGAACTGCTGTTACGCCTGGGCATCGCTCGGCCGTTCTTCCTGGGCGTTGGGGCGATTCAGATGCGAAAGAATTTCATCCGCATCATCGAAGCGTTCGAAGCGGTCGGAGCCGACCTCGATTTGGTATTAGCCGGTCCCGACGGGTTTGGCTGCGATGAAATCGACCGCCGCATCGAGGCTAGCCCGCTGAAGCGTCGTATTCATCGAACCGGATTTGTTACCGCTGAGACTCGGGCGGCCCTCTATGGGCGGGCACGGGCGCTGCTCTTCCCTTCCCTCGACGAGGGTTTCGGGCTACCGGTGCTAGAGGCTTTTTCCTGCGGACTGCCCGTGGTGACGTCGAATGTTTCGGCACTGCCGGAGGTCGCCGGCGACGCGGCCCTGCTCGTTGATCCCCGCGACGTTTCAAGCATCGCGTCGGCAATGCAGCGGGTAATCGAAGACTCCGAGCTGCGGCGCTCACTGGTCGAGAAAGGAACAGCCCGCGCCAAGCTGTTCACTTGGGAGCGGGCCGCTCGCGAAACGTTTGCTGTCTACGAAAGACTTAGGTGAGGCCGGCGCGAGTAATCACGCCATCAATCGCCAGCACGACCATGCGGCTGCCGTCTTGCATGGTGAAGAAATACTTCTCGGAATAGTTGATTCCCCCCAGACCATAGATTGAAGTTGAGGGGCGGCCGAGGCTACCGATGATGCTTTGGACGGAGCCACCAATTTCAACTTGGTCGAATGTGAACGGGGCGGGCGCCGGAACTGGCGCTTCGATCGCTGCAACGGTATTTTCTACCGGGGCCTGCGCACGATCGCCAGTGGACGCCTCGGTGGCCTCAAGGCCCTCGGCGATTACTTCTGACGACGTACCGTTATTCGCCACTTCACGTGATTCCGGATTGCCGGCGGCTTCCGTCGTCGGGGCGGCCGGCTGCTCGAGCTCTGGCGCGGCGTTCTCGGCGATGGCCTCGTCCTGATCTGCGTTGGCAGAGGCGGGAGCCGGACCGCGCGACGGTGAAGGCGCTTGCGTGCTTGTATCGAAAACGGGCTTCGCCTTGTCTTCTTGCCCAGTCAGCACGGCTTTCGGCGCGCGCGCTTCCAGCACTTCGGCACCATCTTCGGCCGGTGTAGCGACGTCGTCGACCTTTTCTACGGTCGCAAACTCGCCACCACTGATTACGATTTTTCCTGAACGCGTGCCGGTGCTCATTGTGGACGACTTCGTCACTCGTCTCAGCGGCGACCGTTTCCGTGAACTCGTACCTTCGAGCGTAGACCCTACCTTCGTCAAACCGCCTGCCAGCCCGCTACCAACAGCGGCTCCGATCGCGCCGGCTTTCGCCACCTGGTGGCCATAACCGATCATTGCTTGGGCATCCAGATTCGGCGTAACGGCGAGCGCCAATACCGCTAGGGCGAGGATGAATTTTTTAGGCATGATGTTTCGTCTCCTAATTAAGGGTGCTTTGACAAAATTAAATCAGAACGCTCTAAGGAACTATCAGTATTGTGCTGTACGAAACCTAAGGTGAAAACATTATGACTCTGCCTGCGATCTGCTGGTCTGCACTCCAAAAAAAACGGGCGGACGCCATATGACGTCCGCCCTGACAGCAACGAATTGAGGTCGCTCTTTCTGGAGCTACTCCAAACAGAAGCCTGCCGAATCGCCCGCGTGATGCCGGCTCGCGATGCTGTTGACGATTGCTCGGTCAATCGCATGCACCTCGATTACGTATCCGCATGGCTTCATGCCGGCCGTGGCCAGTGTCCAGTTGTCGCCCGGCGCCATCGCCGTCTGAACCGTGCCCGCACTCGGGCTCGGTACGCCTACCCCCGGAGGGTTCACTCCGCCCGGTTTGACTACGAGACTGTAACTGCCGAAGTAGGCGTCTCGTGCAACGAACTGCCCTTGCAGGGTCGCTCCAATCTGGAACTTACCGCAGTTCCCTGGGCCGGTTTGGATATCCACTGACGCGCTGGGGCCAGTGTTGTCCAGTTGGACCCGTTGGACCGCGGGCAGGGCTCCCGGAATCGGATTGCCTGCGTTGTCGAAGAGGTCCAGCTTGACCTCAGCCAGGTCGTCCGTGGCGGAATTCCACCAGCCTAGTACTTAGTTGCGTAAGTTAGAATATTTACTGGCGAGGGGACGAGGGGCGACGACGGTCTTGGTCCATTCGAACGGAGTAGCCTTGGAGTTGTAGACGCGGACGAAGCTGTCGATGGCCTCGCGCACCTGCCGGGGGGAAGTGAAACTCGCCCCCCGCAAGGCGCGGCGGCTCAGAATCGAAAACCACACCTCAACCTGATTCATCCACGAACTGTAGGTCGGCGTGTAGTGAAAATGGATGTTCGCATGACGTTGCAGCCAGCGGTCATTTTTGGGCTTGTGAGTGTTCAAGTTATCCAAGATGATGTGGATCTCGCGGCCTTCGTGGATGGCCGCGATGTGGTTCATGAAGTCGAGAAACTCGCGACGCCGTCGGCGCCAATAGTGTCCGGCGATGATGAATCCGGTAGCCACTTCCAGCGCGGCGAAAAGCGGCGTCGTGCCGTGCCGCCTGTAGCCGTGCGAGAAGCCCGTCAAGGCCTTGCCGTTGGGCAAGCGTAGCCAGCCCTGCGCTCGCTCCAAGGCCTGGATGCTCGGCTTCTCGTCGACCGCGAGCACCACGGCGTTTTCCGGCGGGCTGAGGTAGAGTCCGACAATGTCGGCGGCCTTGCGAGCGAACTCCGGGTCGGTTGACAAACACCAACTGCGCCGCCGCCGCAAGGACACGCCGAGCTGCCGCAGTACGCGCCAGACTTGATGCTTGCTGACGTCGCCGAGAGCTTCCGCGAGCAGTTCGCCTGTCCAAGTGGCGTGCCCTTCGGGCGGAGCTTCGTCGAGTTGGCAGAGGATGCGTTTGCGCGTCGCTTGGTCGTACCGCGCGGGCCTGCCGGAACGCGCTTGATCGCATAATCCCGCCAGACGTTGCTGGGCGAAGCGGGTGCGCCATTTCGACACGCGCGCCGCCGGGGATCCCAGTTGCCGGGCGATCTCGGCGGTCGAGGTAGCGGCGGCCGCCAGCAGCACAATGCGAGCGCGCTCCAGCATGCGCCGTTCGGACTTGTGGCCGCGCACCCAGAGTCGCAGCGTCTCTTCTTCCTCGGCGTTCAGTCGAATCACCGTTGCCGGTCTTGCCATACCGACATTTTACAGTTAAAGGCCTTACTTTCTCAAATTAGTACTAGCGTGTTGTTGATGTTGTCGACGAAGTTCAAGTACGAGACCATTCCTGTCGTGGGATCGGGCAAGATCGAACTGACGACCCCGAACTGATTCACGACAATGAACTTGGTCTTCACCGTACTCCAGCCGCTCCAACCCGTGATCGGATCGAATTCTCGCGTTTGGACACGATACTTGAAGCCCGGGAACTGCGGCCCCTGCACCACAACTCTCGCGCCGAAGGGACATGGCCGTCCGAGGTTGTCGGCGGGCAAACCGTTCAACGCGAAGACAGCGCTGTTGGTCGTCACGCCGGCGTTGTTGATCATGGTTATCGGAATGCCACCGACGATCGACATCACCGCGCTCGGGCCTGGGGGCAACGACGGTCCTGGGTAGATGTGGACCAGCGTCTCTTCGCGATTACCCCAAACGGGGACATAGTTGGGATTGAACGGCGGTGGCGCGATGTTCCACGAAAGAATCGCACGTACCTTGACGACTGTCGGTCCGTCTTCGCATGGACGCCGATATTTGCTCAGGTCGACGGGAAGCGAGACGGCGTACTCCAATCCTTCCTCTGGAATTTTATTGATGTCATGAACGTTAACTTCCGCCGTTCCGACATAGTTCCAGGTCCCGTTGTCCTTGAAATCGGCCCAGAAAGCAACGTACTCCGTGCTCCCCTCGTCTTGTCCAATACAAGATGAGCCTGAAGGGGAGGGCGATTCCAATACAAGATGAGCCTGACGGGGATCCGTTGGGTGGTCAGGAACAGAGCAGCTGCGGGCGATGGGAGTCGCCGTGCAGCAAGCCGAATCGCTGAGTCTGGAGCAGATCGAGTGTTTTCTCGACGGGTGCCAATCCGTCGCCTTCGAGGGCGGCAATCGAAGCGACAAATATGCGCTCGTCGAAAGCGTCTTGAAGCGGCATCACTATGCCGACCAGAAGCGCTCCGTCAAGGGTCTCCTGCGGCGTTATCTCGCTAAGCTCACGGGCTTAAGCCGCGCGCAACTCACCCGCCTGATCGGACAGTTCTTGCACACGCGTTGCGTCCGTCCGAGGGCCTATCGGCGGCGCCGTTTTCCCAGCAAGTACACACGCGCCGACAGCGTCTTACTGGCGCACGTCGATCGAGTTCATCAGCGCCTCTCGGGGCCGGCCACCCGCCGCATTCTCCAACGCGAGTTCCAGATCTACGGCCGCAAAGAGTTTCGACGCCTGGCCGAATTGTCCGTGGGCCAGCTGTACAACTTGCGAAAAAGAGCCGTCTACCAACGTCACAGTTTGCATCTCGACAAGACCCGTCCCACGCCCGTGGCGATCGGCGAACGCCGCCAACCCGAGCCGCGAGGACGTCCGGGCTACCTGCGCATCGACACCGTGCACTCGCCCGAACAGGAAGGCGAAAAAGGCGCCTACAGCATCAACGTGGTCGACGAAGTGACGCAGTGGCAGGCCGTCGGCTGCGTCCAACGCATCAACGAAAACCACCTCATTCCCTTGCTGGAAGGGCTTTTGGAACAATTTCCATTTATCGTTCGCGGCTTTCACTCCGACAATGGCAGCGAATTCGTCAACCATCAAACCGCTAAACTGCTCGAGAAGTTGCGAATTGAATTTACGAAGTCTCGCGCGCGCCGTTCGAACGACAATGCCTTGGTCGAAACCAAGAACGGCGCGGTGGTGCGCAAGTGGATGGGCTACCAGTTTTTGCCCTCGGAAGCGACGCAGGCGATCGACACCTTCTACCGCCAGTGGCTCAACCCGTACTTGAATTTTCATCGCCCATGCGCTTTCGCCAGCGAGCGCCGAGACCGCCGCGGCAAGTTGCGCAAGGTGTACGCCGAGTGGAGCACGCCGTGGGAAAAGCTGCTCAGCCTGCCCGCCGAGCAGCGCGGCCTGCGCGCGGATCGCTCGCTCAAGAAGCTCCAAGCGCGAGCGGACACTTGTTCCGACACCGAGTTTGCCGAGCAACTCGACGCTCAGCGCAACGAACTGCAACGCGTCTGCAAAGACCTCGCGATCTGCTGGCGCACGCGCTAGACAACGCCCCGACCCGAGGCGTTGTCGGCTCCTCCGGCCCACGTCCGAAGACGGCCGTGGGGTCTCGCCTGGGATGGCTGCAAAGGGGGACTGGGGCTGCCGCCCCTTCCCCCTTATGCAATCCCCCTCACCCCGCCCTACGGGCCCCACAACGGGCTTCAACCTCAAGCCCCAATCCGAGCTATAATCCCTCCTGCCCACAGCTACCTTCGCCTGCCTCCTTCAGGCTCATCTTTCGATTGGAAAAGAGGCCCTTCGTGCAGGGCCCGCCCGAGAAGCCGTTTGGGCGCTTGATGCGGACGACCCCTTCCAGACGGTCTTGCCGCGGGTTAAGGCCCACACATTCGAGTTCTTCGTAGCTAGTGTTCCCGTCGCCTGTGACAAGAACGAGAATGTCTTCGATATTGACGTCGAGCTGCTGGAAGAGGCCGGGCTGGTCGGGCGGCAGGAACACGGCCGATGAAGACGACTGCTGGACGAACTGATGCATCTCTTTCAATGCAAAGCGGTGCAGCTCGACCTTGTTCTTGTAGATTTTCTTCAGCTCGAGTGCCGAAAGCTCTTTTGGCTCGGCCACATTGATTTCGGCCGAGAGGTCGATCGTCTGGGTCAACCCATCAGGAATCTTGATATCGAGTTCACTAATGAGATCTTTAACCTTGAATATCTTGAAGGGCTCGACTTGGATGTACGTGTCGTGGATGTCGCCCCAATGCGGCACATGGTCGGGCGTATTCGCCGGCGGCTCAGCGTTCCACGAGAGAATCGCGCGGACTTTTGCGACGTTTCGCCGCGTACAGAACCGACGCTTGGGCTTGATCTCCAGTGATGCGGCGTATTCTAGCCGCGCTCGCCCGGAGGCATCCGCAATGTTATAGGCCGTGAACGCGGACACGCCTTCGTCTATCCAGGTGGCTCCATCGTCGTAAGAAATGTAGAAACGCACGTATTCAAGCGACCCGTCGGAACAGACATCGCCGTTATAGCCAAGAGGCTCGTGGACGAAGACGACCGCTTCGAGCCTTTTCTGTTGCGGCTGGTAGCCGACGCAGCCAAAGCTCTCAAACGTGGAATTCGGTTTTTTGACCGCTTTGAGTCCTCCGACGGCAAGTTGAAATCGAGTTTCGGCGCGGCTTTTGAGCAGCCTGCGGGCTGCGGCGGACGTTTCGACCTTGGGGGTGTTTTCAGGCATTGTTGATCTCCTATGAAAATGTCTGGGCGACATTCTCGAAGTTATATTTCTTTTCAGTCAATTGCAACGATTTACCGTTAACTAGAGAACGGTGATAGGAATGGACGTAGGGGCAACCCTTACGCCTCGACAGATTCCAGCGGCGAGAACGATTTCGATGCGGGAATCCTGGGTACCGTGAAGGAGCTGTCGAGCCCTCGTTCGTCAAGCCCTAGCCGCTCCGTCGACGTCGGTAATCGCGCGATGTTTCGACCGCACCTCGGCGACCTTGACGCTCGCTATCGCACCCGCCGCCGTCTCGATAGACTGAAAGGTACATGATTCAATTCACCGCAGCCAAGATGCGCTACGGCGATCGAGTGCTCTTCAGCGGCCTCGATTGGCTGATCGTCCCCGGCGACCGCGTCGGTGTTGTCGGCGCCAATGGCGCGGGCAAATCGACGCTTCTAAAGATCCTCAACGGCATGGAGCACCTCGATTCGGGTTCCATCTCGATGCAAAAGGGAATCCGCATCGGTTACCTGCCTCAAGATGGGCTGACACTTTCCAGCCGCACTGTATTCGAGGAATGCTTATCAGTGTTCGACGAGGCGATCGCGCTCGAGAGCGAACTCGAAGAGCTTGCGGAGAAGATGTCGGCAGTCGATCACACGAGCGCCGAATACCAGACCGTCATCGATCGCTATGAATGGTGTTCCAACAGATTTCATGTGCTCGACGGCTACACCAAAGAGGCGCAAGTCGGAACGGTTTTGGGTGGACTCGCGTTCCCGTCGCAAGACTGGCAGCGACCCTGCAACGAGTTTTCCGGTGGCTGGCAGATGCGCATCGCGCTCGCCAAGCTACTCCTCGAGAAACCGAGCCTACTGCTACTCGACGAGCCCACCAACCACCTCGATCTAGAGGCGCGCAACTGGCTTGAGGACTACCTCAAAGACTACCCGAACGCTCTGCTGGTCATCTCGCACGATCGATTTTTTCTCGATACGACCGTCAACAAAATCGTCCACCTATGGAATAAGCGAGCGCATTTTTATGCCTCGAACTATTCCAAATTCGAAATTCTCAAAGAAGAGCGCCTAGTGCAATTGCGCGCGGCAAGCAAGAATCAGAAAGATCGCATCGAGCAGCTTGAATCGTTTATTAACCGGTTCCGATTTCAGGCGACCAAGGCCAAGCAGGTGCAGAGCCGCATCAAGGAAATCGAAAAGATCGAACGCATTGAAATTCCCAACGAAGAGAAAACGATCTCCTTCAAGTTTCCGCAACCTCCTGCCTCGGGCCGTGTGGTTGTTGAACTCAAAGACGTCGCAAAGAGCTACGGCGAGACCCATGTGTTTTCGGGAGTCACGCTCAACGTCGAAAAGGGCGACCGTATCTCTCTAGTAGGAGCAAACGGCGCGGGTAAATCAACTCTCATCAGGGTGTTAGCGGGAACCGATCCGCAGACCGCCGGGCATCGCAAGGCCGGGCACAACGTCGACATCGACTACTTCGCGCAGGACCAATACAAAGAGCTCGACCCCGAAGCCGTCATGTTCGACGATCTGGCTTCGCGCGTCCCGCAGATGAGCGATTCTCAGATTCGTGGTTTGCTCGGTTGCTTCTTGTTCTCCGGTGACGACGTTTTTAAGCGAGTGAAGGTGCTCTCTGGCGGCGAGCGCAACCGCTACGCGTTAGCGAAGATGCTCGTGAAACCCAGCAACTTCCTGCTGATGGATGAGCCCACCAACCACCTCGACTTACGCGCTAAAGACGTTTTACTGCAGGCGCTTCTCAGCTTCAACGGAACGCTTGTTTTCGTCTCACACGACCGCTACTTTATCGACCGCCTAGCGACAAAAGTGTTCGCTGTCGGCGGCGGCCAGATCGAGACCTATAACGGCAACTACGAAGATTATCTGTGGGCCACCCAACGTCGAGGCGAAGAAGCGACCAGCGCTGAACCTGAAATTAGTGACGCGCTACTGACTGCGCTGCAGGTTGCCAAGCCGGCCGCCAATGGCGACACGCCGGAGAACGGCACGCCCAAGCAGAGCAAGCGCATCAACCCGATCAAAGCCGAGAAAATGCGCGAGCGCATCGAGGCGATCGAAACTGAAATCGCGTCGCTCGAAGATGAGAGCGCCAGGCTGCAAGCCGAGCTTGGCGAGAGCGGCCGCGATCACAAGCATCGACGGCGCGTCATTACCGATCTAGAAGAACGCCAGCAACTCATGCAAAAACGCGAAACCGAATGGGCGGAACTGGCGGAGCAATTAGAAGGCGTTGCATAGCAGCCCGTGCCGGAAGTCACGTGGGCCGCTAGATCAGCGGAAACAGAGTCGACAAGATCACCGTAACTGTCCCGCCGGCGAAGGCCATCACCATCAGCAGCATCGACCAAGTCTGTAGCGTCTCTGTCTCGGTGAGCCCCGACATTTTGGCGTAGACCCAGAATCCCGAGTCGTTCATCCAAGACCCTAGCTTCGACCCCGAGCCGATCATGCAGGCCAGATAGGCCGGGTGAAACGGAAGACCCTCCGCCGCCAGCGGAGCAAGGATTGACGCCGAGGTAATCATCGCTACAGTCCCCGAGCCTTGAGCCAACTTGAGCAGCGCCGGGAGAACGAAGGCCAGCGCCAAAGCCGGCAACCCGAACGACTGCGCGGTCCCCGAAATCTCGTCGCCGATGCCGGACTTGACCAACATTCCGCCAAACGCGCCGCCCGCGGCCGTAATCAAAATGATCAAACCGCCCGACGCCAGCGCCCGCTCGATCGAAGGGCTAACCTCCAATAGCGAGCCACCTTTCTGCCGCACTAGTGTTCGTAGCGCGACAACCATCGACGCCAGTAGCGCGAAGTTCGGGTTGCCCACAAACATTGCAACGGATCCGATGATTCCTCCAACGGCAAGCGCCGAGAGAATCGTATTCACGGTGATGAGCATGACCGGCAGCAGTACCGGCAACACCGACTCGATCAGACCAGGTAGCTCTGACTCGTCTTGCAACGCCATTTCTTCGAGTTGCTCGATCGACACGCCGGGGGCATCACGCAGCGGGACACTGAGCTGACGATCGCGAACGTACGAATACGCGAGGCCCGCCATCGACATCGGAAAGCTCACCGCCAATCCAACCAGGATCATCATGCCGATGTCGACGCCAAAAAATTCCGCCATCGCAAGAGGCCCGGGTGTAGGCGGCACCAGCGCATGGGTAGCGGTTGCTCCGGCGGCGATCGCCATCAGATACAGCACGTAATTCTTGCCGGTACGCACGCGCGTCGCACGCGCGATCGGTGCGAGCAGATAGAAAACGGTGTCGAAAAAGACCGGGATCGAAAGAATGTATCCGCTGGCAACCATCGAAAAAGCCGGGTTGGCCCGCCCCATCATTCGTTGCAGCGCGCGTACGATCTTGTCCGCCGCGCCGCTCTCCATGAGACATTGGCCGACGACGGCAGCCAGCGCGATTACGATTCCGATGCCGCCGCAAACGCGCCCAAACGAGGCCGCGACTTCGCCCATCACATCGCCTAGCGAGATGTTCGGCGAGAGCAACCCAACCGTCGTCGCTGCAACAATCAACGCCGCGAAAGCATTGATCTTCAGCTTGATGATCAGAACCAGAACGACCGCAATTGAAACAACCAGAATGGCGAGGGGAGGCATGGATGGTAGCGATCGGTACGACCGTGGGAATGGCTGATTGTACACATTCCGCGAACGTTTCGCGATTGCGCGGCGCGGCTCTTATGATGGGCCTATATGGGCAAGTCGAAACCGCTCGCGGTTGTGCTGCTAAGCGGCGGGATGGATAGTTGTGTCACCGCCGCGATTGCCGCCGAGAGCTACGAGGTTGCTGCGCTGCATTCGTCCTACGGGCAACGGACCGCTCAACGAGAACGCACGGCATTCGAAGCGATCGCTGATAACTACCAAATCCAGCGGCGCCTCATGATCGATCAGAGCTACATGACGCAGATCGGAGGATCCGCCTTAACCGACATGGCGATCGCCGTTCCGGACGGCGGAGCCTCTGACGGCGAGATTCCACCAACCTACGTTCCGTTCCGAAACGCTCACTTACTCTCGGCGGCAGTTTCATGGGGCGAGGTACTGGGCGCGACCGCCATTTTTATCGGCGCGGTAGAGCAGGACAGTTCCGGCTATCCAGACTGCCGGCCTGAATACTACGAGGCATTTGCTCACTTGGTCGAGTGCGGGACACGCCCCGAAACGTCGATCGCGATTGAAACGCCGCTAATCGGAATGTCAAAGGCCGAGATCATTCGCCAGGGAATCGAGCTAGCCGCGCCGCTGGAGTCCACATGGTCGTGCTATCAAGACTCAGACGTTGCCTGCGGCCACTGCGACAGTTGCGTCCTGCGCCTACGAGCATTTGAGCAGGCAGGTGTGAAGGACCCGATACCGTATGGCGATCGTTCTACTGCTCACTTACCCGCGAGCGAACAAAACTCTCAAAGCCCTCCGCCCGCAACTCGATAACGATGGCTTCTCCATCTCCACTGTCGCCCGGCACCACTAGCACGCGAAAGCGCACGCCGTCGTTGGTTTGCGCCTCTTCGAGTTCTGCTTCGTAGCCAAGGCGATTCAGGTTAGACAGCTGCGCTTCGGCGTTCGACCTCCGCCCAAACGACCCAACCTGCACCACGTACGCCGAACTGGGCGCGAGCCCCTCGACGATTTCTAGTCGAACCTGGGCGGTCCCCGAGCCGATCATATCGATCTCTTCTGCTGCCACTTGTGACAGATCGATAATTCGTCCCTTCACGAACGGGCCGCGGTCATTGATACGGACCTTGGTCGTCAGGCCATTGCTTTGGTTTGTCACCTGCACCCAGGTATCAAACGGTAGCGCCAAGTGTGCCGCCGTCATCTTGCGCATGTCGTATACTTCGCCGTTGCTAGTGCGGCGACCGTGGTAAGGATGGCCATACCAACTCGCGATGCCTTGTTGCGTCGTGCCAATCGTAGCCGGCATGGGAGGCGGCAGACGGCTCGGCTTAGGTTTCCGTCCGCCGCAACCCGTTAACAGCGTGAGCACCAAAACGGCCAAAGCGACGACCCTCATAGCTAGCTAGTGTAGCGGCGTGATCCTGATCGGTTCGTGTTCGGGAGGAGTCGCTTCGAACGTCATGGCGTTTCTGTCGAAGGGCAATGTAGCGTTGTCAGTGACGATGACGGCGTGCTCGACGTTGGCGGCGCCGCTGATGACTCCGTTGGCGATGAAGCTTCTCGCCGGCCGGCTCATCGAGTTGGATTTTCCGACGATGATGTGGTCAATCGTTGAACTCGTTATCTTGCCAATTGGAGCCGGACTGATCATCAATCGTTTGATCGCCGGCCGCCGGAAATTTTTCGACCGCGGGCTGCCTGCCGTATCGATGGCCGGCATCTGCTTCATCTTGGCGATCATCGCCGCTGGGTCGCGGGATGAACTTCTTCAGAGCGGCTTGGCGCTATTGGGGGCGGCACTGCTTCACAACGTCAGCGGCTACTTGTTGGGCTTTTGGGGCGCTGGGCTGGAGGGACTTTCTGAATCCGACCGTCGCACCGTTGCCTTCGAGGTCGGCATGCAAAACGGCGGCATGGCGGTCGGCTTGGCAACGAACGTCTTGAAGAGCACCGCCGCCGCGCTGGCGCCGGCAATATTCGGTACCTTTATGAACGTGACGGGCTCGACTCTAGCGTCGTGGTGGCGCGACCGTCCGCCCGCCGAAACCGCATGAATCTAGAACTGCAAGTCTTTCTCAATCTGTTCGTTTCGATCGCGGACGAAATGGGCATTGTGCTGCGCCGCACGGCGTTTTCGGCCAATATCAAAGAGCGTCGCGATTACTCGTGCGCCGTCTACGACGCTAACGGACAGACGGTTGCGATGGGCGATCACATGCCGGTGCATCTGGGTGCAATGCCGGCTTCAGTCAGCGCCGTGCTTGACGAGGCGCAACCCCGCCGAGGTGACATTTTCTTTTTGAACGACCCGTTCCGCGGCGGAACACACCTACCCGACATCACTTCGGTTTCCGCGGTGTATGCGGACAACTCGGAGGCGCCGTCGTTCTACCTGGCCACGCGCGCTCACCACGCCGATGTTGGCGGAATGAAGCCAGGGTCGATGCCGCTGGCGACGGAGATTTACCAGGAAGGATTGCGCATACCGCCTATATGCCTCGTTCGTGGCGGCGAATACGACGAGGGGCTGCTCGCGCTGATCCTAGCGAATGTACGCACGCCGGAGGAGCGTCGCGGCGACCTCGGTGCACAAGTCGCGGCCCACCGCGTGGGCGAGCGTCGCTTGCTCGAGGCGCTCGCGAAGTATGGACACCAGAAGATCAGCGCCCAAATGGCGAACTTGCAAGACTATGCCGAGAATTTGATGCGCCAACGAATCGAGGGCTTGCCTGATGGAGACTACGCCTTCGAAGACTGCCTCGATAGCGACGGGTTTTCAAATCAGCCAGTGCGTATCGCTTGCCGCCTATCGGTTCACGGCGACTCCGTGACGGTGGATTTCAGCGAGTCCGATCAGCAAACGCGCGGCGGCGTGAACGCTAATCGCGCCGTGACCGACTCGGCGGTGATGTATTGTTTTCGCTGCTTGATACAAGGTGACGTCCCGTACAACGCCGGTTTAATGCGACCGATTTCGGTCGTGACCCGTGCAGGCACGGTGTGTGACGCGCGGCTGCCGGCGAGCGTCGCGGCGGGCAATGTGGAAACGTCGCAGCGCATCACCGATGTGCTGATGGGGGCATTGCTCGAAGCCTGTCCAGAGAGTGTGCCGGCGGCTAGCTCGGGAACTATGAACAACGTCAGCCTGGGCGGTATAGACCCCCGCAGTGGGCAGCCCTTCGCATACTACGAGACGATTGCCGGCGGCGCCGGCGCTCGGCCGACGGCGGACGGGCTGGATGCGGTCCACACGCATATGACCAACAGCCTCAACACTCCGGTCGAGGCGCTCGAGCATCAATATCCGCTTCGCGTCGTGCGCTACTCAAAGCGGCCGAATAGCGGCGGGCCTGGAGAGCACCGAGGCGGAGACGGGGTGATTCGCGAGATTGAATTTTTGGCGGACACCGAGGTGACGCTACTCTCTGACCGCCGTGAACGCGGACCTTTCGGCGTCAAAGGCGGCGAACCAGGTCAGCCGGGGCGCAACACTTTGAACGGCACCGACGTGCCGGCAAAAGGCAGTTTTGATGTTCGGCCCGGCGATCGATTGAAGATCGAAACGCCCGGTGGTGGCGGTTACTTTTCAAGCAAGAAACGACCGACGAACATCGAGTCGATTCCCGACGAGTAAAAGCTACGCAGGGCCGCGCGCGGACCGTTCACGAGTGGTTCGCCAAACAGGTTGAACGATGTGTTGTAGAGCACCGGAAGCCCGCTAACACTGCCCGCTTGCTGTAACAGCTCCCAGTAGAGTCGGTTGTCTGATTTGCGAACGACGTGGACGCGGATGCGCTCGCCGTCTAACAACGCCGCCTCGAACGTCTTCTTGTGGGCCGGCTTGACACGGCTAACGGTCGCCAGGTGCCGAGCCGCCGCGCTCGTCTCGAAGTACTCATCCGCTGATTCTTCAGGTACCGAAGCGGCGAATTTCCGAAATTGTTCACGGCGCTTGATGTAGACGTTGAGGTTTTCGGTCGAATACGGATTCAGCGGCGAGGCTAAGATACTCCGATTGCCAAGTGCACGCGGGCCAAACTCCGTGCGACCTTGAAACCACGCCAAGATCTGGTTGTCAGCCAATCGCTGGACGGCCATCGCAATAACCTCGGTGTCGGTCATCAGATAGCGCATCCGAAGCTTGCAGTTTTCCAGAACCTGCTTGATCTCTTCGCTTTCGAAACTTGGTCCGAGGAACAAGTTTTCCATCGGCACTCGCTCGGTCCGCTTGAGGACCTTGTGCCAGGCGTGGTAAGCGCTGCCGATTGCCGTGCCTGCATTGCCGGCGGCGGGTTGTACGAACACATCGCCGAACTTGCCACCAGTTTCTAGCGCCTCGACCAGAAGTGTGTTCATCGCTAGGCCCCCCGCGAGGCACAAATGGTCGGCTTCTCCGGCCACGCGGGCGACACAATCGGCGACAGCGGTCTGAACGCTAGCGGCGAGATCGCGCTGAACCTGCTCGTCGACTTCCGCACCGGGTTCGATTCCGACTTCGCGGTAGAATTTTTCGCTGAATCCGCCCTGAGTCGGTCGCGCGGTGTCGAAATAGCTCTGGTTGAGGCGCGGTAAGGTTGCGGCTTCGCCTCCCAAAATTTCAGTGAATAGTCCGGCATACTTTGCTTCGCCGAGCAGCGCCAGCCACTGCAGTTTGTGTTCCTCGCCCCCCGCCGCAAAACCGGCCAGCTCGGTCACTCGGCTGTAGAGCGCGGCCGGTGAGTCGGGAGAATAGAGTTCCTCGATTGCGTCGAGCTGTGAGCCATTGCCTTCCCACACGGCGCCACAGCGCATGTCGCCATGGCGGTCAAGGGTGACGACGCGCGCGGACTCATGCGGTGAAGCGAAAAATGCGCTGGCGGCATGAGCGTCGTGGTGATCGATGATCACCATCCTGGCGTTTGGAAAGACGGATTTTAGGTGTATGTGAAACGAGCTATCGGAGCCAGTGGCCAAGGGTCGCGCCAACGCCACGATACCGACGTCCGCGGCGGATGCCGAGGCCATCGCCAAACACGATGAGATCGCTCTTTGGGGCAGACCGGCCCGGTGCGATTGCCGCGCGAGCTTCTCCTCTTCAACGGCGGCGACCAGCCGACCGTCTCGCATGAGCGCGGCGGCTCCGTCGTGTAGCCAGCCTCCAATTCCAAGTATCAGCATGGTTCGTTTTCGCGCAAGTCTACACGGCCGTCAAGCGCTCGATCACCCGTTGTCTGCCAACAAGCGTAAACACTTTGAATGCGCTTGGACCAACTGCTTGGCCGGTCAATGCGGCGCGAGCTCCGTTGATGAGTAGGCCGGGCTTAACTCCCTGTTCTTCAGCCAGGGCGCGCAACACCGCTTCGACCGACGCTTCAGTAAATTCATCGCTCGATGCCAGCCGCTTGCCTAGTTCCTTGAGCCCCTCGCGGGCCCCTTCTTTGTCGAGATTGGCGGCAGCCTTTTCGTCGACATCAAAAGAGTCTTCGAAATACGCCTTGCAGCGCAGCGAGAGATCAGTCGTGAGCGTGAACCGTTCGCGAAATGCGTCGAGCGCTTCGACAATCGAATCGCGCTGATCATCGTCGAATTCCGGTTTCCACCAACCGGCACGCTTGAGTTCTGGTTCAAAGAGAGGAAGTAGTTGCTCCGCCGGGATCGCGCGCAGATGCTGCGAGTTTAGCCAAAGTGCTTTTGGGTCGGCCCAGGCATGCTCAGAGTTTTCGTCAAACTGCACGACAGCGTTCGCCTTCAAGACGTCGTCGGTTTTGAAGAGCGATACCAATTCGTTGACGGACAACACCTGCCGGTCGTCCTTCGGAGACCAACCCAAGAGGCTGAGATAGTTGACGAACGCGGCCGGAAGAAAGCCCTTGTCACGATAGGTTGTGACGCTCACTACCGGACCGTGCTTGCGCTTCGAGAGCTTCGACCCGTCGGGGCCGAGCAGCAGAGGAAGGTGGCCGAACTGAGGTACGTCATATCCGAGCGCTTCGAAAATCAAGATGTGCTTGTGTGTATTCGTGAGGTGATCTTGTCCACGAATCACATGCGTGATGCCGAGCTCGCCGTCATCGACGGTTGATGCTAGGTGATAGGTCGGGTCGCCATTCGAGCGGGCCAGCGCAAAATCTTCGATGTCCGCAAACTTCCGAAACTGCTTTTTGCAGACCAGATCTTTGAACGGCACGCCGTCGTCTCGTTCGCGTGGAACTCGAAAGCGCACGACAAAGCGCTCACCGGCGGCGGCTCGACTTTCACTTTCTTCGCGCGACAACTCGCGCATGCCGGGGTTGCAGAGCCAAGCTACCCGCTCGCCGGCCGCCGTTCCGGTGTTATCGCTGTTGTCGGGCGTGAAATCGCGATAGGCCGCGCCTTTTGCCAAGAGCGCATCGACCGCTTGGCGGTGAATATCATTTCGCTTGGATTGAAAATGCTGCTCGTCCCACGGCAGCTCCAACCATTTGAGACCCTCGATGATCGACTGCAGTGATTCGTCAGTGCTGCGTTCTACGTCTGTATCGTCGATTCGCAGAATCATTTGGCCGCCGGTCGAGCGAGCAAACAACCAGTTGAAAATGTAGGTGCGGGCGCCGCCTACATGCAGGAATCCTGTTGGAGAAGGTGCGAATCGAACGCGGTTCATGGCTAACCGGGGGTTGGAACCCGAGAAGCCGGGCTCAACGGCCAGTATATCGAGATCGGCGCGGCCCTGGCTGCGGGGCCGACTCTGCTACAACGGTGAACTTAGTGTCCACGAGAGGTCCAAACCCCGGTTGATGTTTCGCTGCCCCAATTGCCTGCGAGGAACGGTCTCTCTGGATGCAATCGATGCCTCGGGATGGGCTTGTCCGTCGTGCGAAGAGATAACCGCGCTGGTCGAGGGCGTTCCCAACGGGTTGAGCGCCGAGCGCGAGAATTATTTCAAAAACTCCTGCGCCGAGTACCTCAAGATTCGGAACGCCGAGGACTATGGCACGGACGACCCAGAGCACTACCGGGCGCTTCCGAATAATCTGGGCACTCGACAAGTCCAGAAATGGGCGCTGATCGCTCGCAGTTTTCGTTTTTTTGAACGATCGATCTTGAAGCGACTGACTTCAGAGGCCGCAAGGCCGTTGAAGATTCTCGATGCTGGGGCCGGCAACGCTTGGCTGTCTCACCGCTTGCGAAAGCGGGGACACGCACCCGTTGCCCTTGACCTGTTGACCGATCCGCGTCACGGACTAGGCGCTTGCCGTCACTATGACGAGGGGTCGGGTCGGGCGTTCGCCACGGTTCGAGGGGAGCTCGAACAATTTCCCCTGGCTGACGATCAGTTCGATTTAGTCGTTTTCAACGAGGCGTTCCACTACGCCGTTGACTATTGGCGGGCCCTTCAAGAGGCGCGTCGCTGCCTGCATTGGGCAGGGCGTGTCGTGATCATCGACACGCCGATATTCACGAATTGGAGTAACGGCGAAGCTTCAGTAGAGAAGGGCCATCGCGAAACCGAACAACGGCACGGGTTTCGCGCCGATTCAGTTCCCAGCATGGGCTATCTCAGTCTCGACATGATCCAGCGGCTGGGCCGCGATCTGAACATCGAGTGGCGTTTCTACCGGCCTTGGTATGGCTGGGGTGAATACGTCCAGACGGTTCGTTCGAGATTGCCCGGCGGCAACCACGAAGCAATGCGCTGGATCGTCGAGGGCTCATGGCCATCGGCCGTAACGTGAGCTTGCCCCCTCGACCGCGTCCGCGTAACCAAGCGAACCGCAGCGCATAGGCTACTCGGGGACGATCACGATCTTGCCAAATTGTTTCTTATCTTCCAAATATTCGTGCGCGCCGCGAACGTCGCTAAGCGGGAAACTACGGTCGATGACGGGCTTAAGTAAACCCTTGTCGAAGAACCGGAGCACCTCGTAAAGTTCTCCCATAGTTCCCATGAATGAGCCGTTCAGGCTCAGGTGCTTCGCGAAAAGATGACCCAGGTTGAGCGTCGTTTCGAAACCTGACGTGGCACCACAGGTGACGAGTCGCCCGTGGTGCGCGAGCGACGCCGTCGAGTGACCGAAGGTCGCCGCCCCTACATGCTCGAAAACGATGTCGACGCCGCGCTTACCGGTTATCGTCCTAACCTCGTCTTTGATCGATTGCTCGTAATGATCGATCACGTGATCGGCACCGAGCTCCTTGGCCTTGGCGAGTTTCGCCTCTCCACCGGCCGTCGCGATCACGCGGCAGTGAAACAGTTTCGCGATCTGGATCGCCGCGATGCCAACACCGCTCGAGCCACCGATGATCAGCACGTCCTCGAGCATCTTAATGTTCGCGATACCGATCAGCATGTGCCACGCCGTCAGGAAGACTAGCGGCACCGACGCTGCCTCTTCGTAGCTGAGGCCGGCGGGGATCGGAAGCACATTCGATTCCGGAACTGCGACGTATTCCGCGTTCATGCCCGGGTAGCGGTAGCCGAAGAGTCCGTAGTCGGCTGCCCAGTTGTCACGTCCGCGCGCCGTTTCGTAACTCGAGCTGAGTGTGCGCCCGGGTGCGACGAGAACCTTGTCGCCAACCTTGGCTCGCGCGCACAGATCACCGACTTCGACAATTTCGCCGGCGGCGTCGCTACCCAGCACCCACGGGAAATCTAGTTTGAGCCCGCGCAGCCCGCCACGGACCCACAAGTCGAGGTGATTGAGTGAGCACGCGCCCACTTTCAGTAGCACCTCGTTGCCCAGTGGCTTGGGTTCGGGCGCGTCTTCGTAACGCAATACGTCAGGGTTGCCAGTTTCGTAAATCCGCGAGGCTTTCATTTCGTCGACTTCTCCTCCTGTGCGACCTCCGATTATAGTGTGGTGCCGCTGACGTTCAGTCCTTTAGGCAACACCACCCCCCTCTTTGGAGGTTGACCCGCATTCAGAGCCATCGCTATCATCAAATTGGCGGTTCCGCACCTTCTGCGGAACTCCTAAAGGTAGGTGTCAACGCATGGGCCCTCTTGGAATGGGCGAAATTGTAGTCATCTTTGTCTTGGCCTTGCTGATCTTCGGACCCAAAAAGCTTCCGGAGCTAGGCAAGACTTTTGGCAAAGGAATGGCTGAGTTCAAACGCGCGTCGAACGAATTGAAGTCGACGTTTCAGCGCGAGATGGATAACATCGAGCGTGAAACTAGCGACGTCAAGAACCTAGCCACTGACGTGAGTAAGGACATCGATAAGTCGTACTACGACGATGGGGAAGAAGATTATCACGACGCGTACGATTACGACGACGGTGTCAAGAGTACAACTTCCTCTAACTCAACGACGACAAACGGAACTGCGCTGATGGCAGATGCGGCCAACGCGGATCCAACTAACGAAGCCTCCCCCAGCCCGGAAGGCTCTGACAGCGCGGCGGAAGCTGCTACTGAAACCCCGAGCGAAGACAGCTCAAGCGAAGGCGCCAGCGAAGTCGCCGAAGTCTCACCTCCACCGCTTGAAACTGACGTCGGTGCTTCGGAGCCAAAGCCCGCCTAGCTGTTCCTCAGGAATTCCTGTGGTCCCGGCTGCTGCTTGCAGCGGCTTGAAGGGGAGTATCGTTCGATGAATCCGGAAGACAAAGATCCAAAGGGCACCAGTCCCGACGAAGGCGAGCTTGAAGCTAGTCCGAGCGGGGAGGACAGCCCCCAAGGGTCGCCGCCGGATTCCTCAAATCAGGGGTCGTCGACTTATTACGACGACCCCTTTCACGACGAGTCTGACTACGAGTACGACGACCCCCACGCTACGGCGGAACGGGCGGAGGAGGAAGAAGAGAAGTCCGTAGTCGTTCCTGAGCCCGAGGTCGCGGCGGTGCCGCCGCCCAAACCTCCCGCTACGTCGGATGACGACGAAGACGAGGACGATGGAGATGAAGACGGCATGGCGCGCATGTCGTTTATGGACCATCTGGGCGAACTGCGCACCCGGCTCTTGCGGGCGCTCGGCGGGTTGTTCGTCGTCTATCTGTTGTGTCTGGCATTTGCACAGGACCTGTTACGGCTCGTGCTACTTCCGTTTTACGCGGCCACCGCTTCGATGGTCGGGCCGAGCGGTGAAGCGCTCAAAATCATCAACACGAAACCGCTTGAGCAATTCCAAGTTATCTACATCAAGGTGCCGCTCATTGCCGCCGTTTTCTTAGGCGCGCCGTGGTTGATGTATCAAGCTTGGGGATTCATCTCGCCGGGCCTCTACAAGAAGGAACGCCGCTGGGCGGTGCCGTTCATATTTTCAACGGCAACTCTGTTTATCTTGGGCGGGGCGTTCTGTTATTTCGTTGCTTTGCGAGTAACGCTGCAGTTCCTGCTGACCATCGGAATGGATCAGATCGAGCCATTCATTTCCGTCAGTGAGTACCTCGACACGTTTATCATTCTGGAACTCGGTTTGGCGCTGGTCTTCCAGCTCCCGGTATTGATCTTCTTCTTTACGTTGATGCGTCTCGCGACACCACAGTTTCTGCTGCGCAACGTTCGCTACGCGATATTGATCATGTTCGTCATAGCGGCGATCATTACTCCGACCGGCGATCCCTTCACGATGACGCTATTTGCCGGGCCAATGATCTTGCTCTATTTCGTTGGAATCGGGGCAAGCTGGTTGCTCGTACTCAAGCGCGAAGGCAAATCGCTGCCATGGTTCCGAATCATGCTGGCGGTACTGCTGTTCTTCGGCCTAGTCGCTGGGATCATCTACTACATGTACGCGAATATGGGCTATCGATTCATATCGGAGTTCCCATGGTTCGTAGGGCCCTACTACTAACTTGCGAAAGTAAGGCCTTTAACTGTAAAATGTCGGTATGGCAAGACCGGCAACGGTGATTCGACTGAACGCCGAGGAAGAAGAGACGCTGCGACTCTGGGTGCGCGGCCACAAGTCCGAACGGCGCATGGTGGAGCGCGCTCGCATTGTGCTGCTGGCGGCCGCCGCTACCTCGACCGCCGAGATCGCCCGGCAACTGGGATCCCCGGCGGCGCGCGTGTCGAAATGGCGCACCCGCTTCGCCCAGCAACGTCTGGCGGGATTATGCGATCAAGCGCGTTCCGGCAGGCCCGCGCGGTACGACCAAGCGACGCGCAAACGCATCCTCTGCCAACTCGACGAAGCTCCGCCCGAAGGGCACGCCACTTGGACAGGCGAACTGCTCGCGGAAGCTCTCGGCGACGTCAGCAAGCATCAAGTCTGGCGCGTACTGCGGCAGCTCGGCGTGTCCTTGCGGCGGCGGCGCAGTTGGTGTTTGTCAACCGACCCGGAGTTCGCTCGCAAGGCCGCCGACATTGTCGGACTCTACCTCAGCCCGCCGGAAAACGCCGTGGTGCTCGCGGTCGACGAGAAGCCGAGCATCCAGGCCTTGGAGCGAGCGCAGGGCTGGCTACGCTTGCCCAACGGCAAGGCCTTGACGGGCTTCTCGCACGGCTACAGGCGGCACGGCACGACGCCGCTTTTCGCCGCGCTGGAAGTGGCTACCGGATTCATCATCGCCGGACACTATTGGCGCCGACGGCGTCGCGAGTTTCTCGACTTCATGAACCACATCGCGGCCATCCACGAAGGCCGCGAGATCCACATCATCTTGGATAACTTGAACACTCACAAGCCCAAAAATGACCGCTGGCTGCAACGTCATGCGAACATCCATTTTCACTACACGCCGACCTACAGTTCGTGGATGAATCAGGTTGAGGTGTGGTTTTCGATTCTGAGCCGCCGCGCCTTGCGGGGGGCGAGTTTCACTTCCCCCCGGCAGGTGCGCGAGGCCATCGACAGCTTCGTCCGCGTCTACAACTCCAAGGCTACTCCGTTCGAATGGACCAAGACCGTCGTAGCCCCTCGTCCCCTCGCCAGTAAATATTCTAACTTACGCAACTAAGTACTAGGGCGCCGTTGACAGATAGCTGGGCCGAAATTTGACTATTCGAGCTGCCAACACGAGCTGCTTGTTGGACGCTGCGCTTCGCAGTACCGAGCCGCGCCGCCTCGCGGTGCGGTCCTCTCTGCGACGTGTGCACCGCACCGCACGGCGGCGCGGCTCGGTACTGCGAAGCGCAGCGTCGCCGCTCTGGTATCTCAAGTTTCTCCCTTGAAAGATCCGCCCAACCAAGGCGGGCGGTGGCCCGGCTAATCTGCATACGTCACTACTCGCTGGGGTATGCGGGTTAGTTACTTGAGAACGGCGGAGCGAAACTAGACCATAGAGCGGCGAATCGAAGCTGCTTTTGGGCGGAGTAAAAGTAGACCGTCCGAGTGGTCCAGCGAACATTCCTGTGGTGTTTGTGGGACACGAGAGGGATGTATCGCGTGGAGCTATACGCTCAAGTACGGCGCAGTGTCTTTGTCGAAGGGCTCAGTGAGCGCGAGGCCGCCAAACGGTTTGGCCTGGCGCGAGGGACGGTGCGCAAGATGTTGCGCTACGCCACTCCGCCGGGCTATCGGCGGCGCCAACCAGCGCAGAGGCCGAAGCTGGATCCCTTCACCGGAATCGTCGATCAGATCCTCAGCGACGATCAGGAACGTCCGAAGAAACAACGCCACACCGCAAAACGCATCTTCGACCGCTTGCGCGACGAGTACGATTTCACCGGCGGTTACACGATCGTCAAGGACTATGTTCGCGACAAGAAGCTCGGCGGGCAAGAGATGTTCGTGCCGCTGGTGCATCCGGCGGGCGATGCCCAGGCCGACTGCGGTGAAGCTCTGGTGGTCATTGACGGCGTACAGCGCAAGGCGCACTACTTGGTGGTCGATCTGCCGCCTAGCGATGACGCTTTCGTAAAAGCTTTCCCGGCCGCGACGACGGAAGCGTTTTGCGAGGGGCACAACGCAGCGTTTCGGTACTTCGGCGGCGTGCCACGCAGCATCCTCTACGACAACACGACCTTGGCGCTGGCGAGGATTCTGGGCGACGGCAGGCGCAAGCGGACCAGGGTGTTCAGTGAACTGCAGTCGCACTATTTATTCTCCGATCGTTTCGGGCGTCCGGGCAAAGGCAACGACAAGGGAAAGGTGGAAGGACTGGTCGGTTATGCCCGGCGGAACTTCATGGTGCCGGCGCCAAGGTTTCCAAGCTGGGAAGCGTTCAACGAGCAGCTCGAAGCGCAGTGCCTCAACAATCGTAAGCGGCGCTTGCGGCGGCACACCGAAACGATTGAGGAACGTTTCAAGCGTGACCGCCAAGCGTTGTTGCCCTTGCCGCCCACGCCCTATGACGCCTGCGACAAACGCACCACGCGGGTGACGTCGCTGTCATTGGTGCGCTATCGCGCCAACGACTACTCGGTGCCCACACGCTACGGACATCGCCAGGTGTTGCTGAAAGGCTACGTCGATGAAATCGTGATCTGTTGTGGCAGCGAAGAGATCGCGCGCCACCGGCGCAGTTACGAACGCGAAGAGTTGATCTTCGATCCGCTGCATTACCTAGCACTGCTGGAACGCAAGACCAACGCGCTCGATCAAGCGGCCCCGTTGGCGGGCTGGGAGCTGCCCGAACAGTTCCCGTGCTTGAGACGTTTGCTCGAGGCACGGTTGGGAAAGCCAGGCAAGCGCGAGTACGTGCGGGTATTGCGATGACTGGAGGACTTCCGATTCGAGCACGTTGCCGCGGCGGTGCGCCAAGCCTGCGAGTTGGGAGCGATTGGCTTGGATGCAGTCAGGCACTTAGTGCTGTGCCGCATCGAGCAACGGCCGCCGCGCTTGGACTTGACGAAGTATCCGCACCTGCCGGCAGCCCAGGTGGAGCAAACCTCCGCTGCGGACTATTTGGCACTGCCGGCACAAGGAGGGGGGTAATGGCGAGGTCGAAACTTCTGCTCGAAGCGCATTTGAAAGCGTTGCGGCTGCCAACCTTCCTGCGCGAGTACGACAAACTGGCGCGGCAATGCGCCGCCGAGAGCTTGGATTCGAGGAGCTTCCTGCAACAACTCTGCGAGCTGGAACTGCTCGACCGTGAACAGCGGGCCACCGAGCGCCGCAGCAAGGCCGCGAAGTTTCCCGTGACCAAGAGTCTGGACACTTTCGACTTCCCGTCCTTGCCGGCGTTGAACAAGAAGCTGGTGCTGGAACTGGCGCGCTGTGAGTTTATCGACCGCCGCGAAAACGTGCCGGCACTGGGTAATTCCGGCACGGGCAAAACGCACATCGGCTTGGCGTTGGGACTGGCGGCTTGTCAGCGCGGCTATCGAACACGCTTCACAACAGCGGCGGCACTGGTCAATGAGCTGCTCGAAGCCCGAGATGAACGGCGCTTGCTGCGATGTCAAAAGCAGTTGGCCAAGCAGGATCTGCTGATCGTCGATGAACTGGGCTACGTGCCGCTATCGAAGACCGGAGCGGAGTTATTGTTCGAAGTGTTTTCCCAGCGCTACGAACAGGGCTCGACGCTGGTCACCTCGAATCTGCCGTTTAACGAATGGACCGAGGTCTTCGGCTCCGAGCGGCTGACCGGCGCCCTGCTCGATCGCCTCACGCACCACGTTCATATTCTAGAGCTGAACGGCGAAAGCTTCCGTCTGATCCAGAGCAAGAAGAAGCGGGCTCACTCTTTGGGCTGACCCACCGGCCACTCGCCCGGTTTTCGTGGGACGGCCTCCACTACGCCTGGGCCGCCCTAAAGGGCGACCGCAGGCTCCGTTCCAGCCGTCCCACGAAAACCGCTACCCCTTCACCAACTGGTCTACTTTTGCTCCGCCGAAGTGGTCCAAATTTACTCCGCCCTTGACAGTTACTGAATGTATCCAAGCGACTTGAGTTTGTCTTCAAGTTCCTTGCCAAGAGACCTGCGTTCAGGTCCGAGATTGATTCGAGTAAACCGGGAGTTCCAATCCCGCCAGGTGGCAAGTAGAGCCGCGGCTGCTTCGCCTTGCTCCGCCAGAACGTTCTGCTGCTCTGCCCCGTCGCTGGCTAAGTCATAGAATTCGACGGCTTCTTGGGTGTTTGTATTAATCACGAGTTTTGATTGGTTCGTTCGAACCGAGGCACGCCCTGCCGTCCATTCGAGGTCACCGAGCGCCACCAAATTCTGAGGTTCGTTTCCGGCTTCTTGGCTAAACGCCGGGGACAGATCGTGACTTTGAAACGCCGCTCCAGTCGTGAGAGTGCCAAACTCACCGGGGCTCGTCTCGACGTCGACAAGCGAAAGAATCGTGGGGGCTACATCAAGCAATCTCACCATTCCACCAACGCGTTTTCCCCTAGGCACTCTGCCAGGGAACCTGAAGATCAACGGTACGCGAATCACCTCGTCATACAGCGTATTCATGTGACCAAAGTCGTCGTGATCTAAGAACTCCTCACCGTGGTCCGCTGTGAACACGACCAGCGTGTTGTCGATCTCGCCCATCTCTTCAAGCTTGTCGAGGAGTCTCGCGATTTGGGAATCGGTGTACCGCAACTCGCCGTCGTAGAGAGCCACGACGTGCTCAACATCTACCTCGTTGATGGCACCCTCTTCGGGAGTCCGGTAGAACAGGTCCGCCGACGTGAAGTCGCCTGCGTAGCTCGGGTCGAATGTTTTGTCGTGCGGCGACGGCGGGTTATAGAGCTCGTGAACGTCCCACATGTGCAGGAAGAAGAAAAATGGCTGCTGCCGATCATTTGCCGCCCAGTCGTCGAGCAACGATGAGGCGCTAGCGATAAGCCGTTTCGAAGTGATACCCGTCAAATTCTCCCCATTCCTGGGGATCGCCGAATAATCGTCGTAGACATCAAAGCCCTGATGGAATCCATATCTGGCCGCCAGACTCGGCCCCGAGACCGCCGCCAGGGTGCGGTAACCGTTTGCTGCTAGAACCTCCGCTAATGTCTCGGTGTCTCGATGCAGTTGCGTGTAGTAAGTCCGTACGCCGTGTTCTAACGGATCCAGGGCGGTGAGCAGCGTTGTGTGCGATGGGATCGTCCAAGAAGTCGGCGCTATGGCTGTCTCAAAAAGGGTGCCCTCGCTGGCAAGGAGGTCGATGGTTGGGCTCGTGTTGCGTTGGTATCCATAGCAGCCCAAATGATCGGCACGCAAACTGTCGATCGAGATCAACAATACGTTGGCTGGTGCTTGGGCCCGCGGCATTTGGTATGCCGTAAGCGTCGCGCTCTGGTTACTACCGGTGATCACGGCTATCGCTAACGTCGCACTCATTACGGACGCGGTGAGAACGAGACCAATGCGAGAGAACCGGCGCCACCGCCGCTCGTTCTGAAACAAGCTGAACAGAAGCGCGGAAAACACAGCGATGAAGATCGGAACACTGACTACGATCCGTGGGTATCCCTCGAACTCGCCGCTGCCAAGAAGTTGCGTCGGGATCGTAGCGAAGCAAACTGCGAAACAAAGTGCCGACGCGATTCGTATTTGCGCCGGCACGGCATTCTCTGGGATGACAGGCGCCGCTGCCGTGAGCTTGCCGCCAATCGTGGCCGCTGCCCAAAGCGATAACCCAATTACGAGGGCCAGGCTCAAGTTCACGAAAATAGCATCTCTAAGGAACGCGGCAATCTGATCCCATTCGGCAAAATCACGATAGTGATTGACGAACGAAGGCGCGGACTCGTCAATCTCGATGCCCAGTCCACGCAGACTATGCCTAATGACGGCAAACAGACTAACCTCGCGCACTCTGCCACCACGCCACCATCGTCCGTAGAGCCAGGCGAATTCCACCAAACACGCTACCGTCACAGCGGCGAATCCCATAGTTAGGTGGCCCAGTGCGAACTTTCTCACGGATCTTGCTGCTTTCAACCTTTCTAAGTCGATAGGCTAACATCAGCAACCGGCATAGCTTCAACAATTTGCAGTGCTGTCGGCCCGCGTATCGCGTGCAGTTTGCAGCCGTAGTGCTACAGTTCGTTCGTTAGATTGCGCCCATCTGAGAGGAGCCAATGGCGGAGCTGAAAACCAAACCCAACAAAGCGAGCGTCAAGCAATTAATTGACGCGATCGACGACGAGGCGAAGGGTCGCGACAGGCGAGCGTTGCTCAAGATGATGAAGGGCATCACCGGCGCGCGGCCGAAGATGTGGGGCGAAAGCATTGTCGGGTTTGGTGACTACCACTATCGCTACGCATCGGGGCGCGAGGGTGACTGGTTCATCACCGGATTTTCGCCGCGTAAACCGGCCATGACGGTCTATCTGATGTGCGACATTTCGGTCCATCAGCCATTGCTCGCCAACCTTGGCAAATACAAGATTGGCAAGTCGTGCCTCTACTTCAAGAAACCAGCGGACATCGATCAGGCAGTACTGCGGAAACTGATTGAAACCCAGTGGGCGGAGCAATCGGGCTAGTCCGCATTTCTACCCCGAAACTTGATTTTTCAAGCCGCCCTCCCAGCTACTTGGTGGACGAAACCGTTCTCTGTACCGAGCCGCGCCGCCGTGCGGTGCGGTCCTTTCCGCGACGTGTGCACCGCACCGCACGGCGGCGCGGCTCGGTACAGAGAAGCGCAACTTCACGGCGCCGGTATCTCAAGTTTCTCCCCTGAATGGTCCGTCCAACCAAGGCCGGACTAACCCGGAGTCCATAACGACGCAGCGAAAAATGCGGGCTACGGTCCGCTTTATTAATCGGGCACCGACAACCAGCCGTCTAACGCTGCTCGCAACTCGGCCACGATCTCGGGCCGTTCCGACGCCTGGTCGTGCTCTTCGTGCGGGTCAGCCACAACGTTATACAGTTCAGGATCCAGCGTGGCCCAGTCCACCTGGCCGGGCGGAATCATCAAGGGTACGTCTTTGTTCGGCTCGTACGGCAAGATCAGCTTCCAGCCATCATTGCGGATGACTTCACGGTATTTTAGATTGGCGACGGGGTCATCGACATCCGCCGCGGTGTGGGCGTAGTGCGCGCCAAACACCATCTCACGACGAGCGAGCGCTTCGCGGTCAAGCAAGTCAATACCGGGTAGATTCGACGGCCCTTGGGTGCCGGCTCCATGCAAAACAGTCTGCGCGAAATCGATCGTACTGACAAGGGTCTTGTCGTCGCGGCCCGGCTCGACCTTGCCGGGCCAGCGAATCATAACGGGCGAGCGAATTCCCATCTCGTAGGGCGACATCTTCGCTCGCGTCCAAACTCGGCCGTCCGTGCGCGGACCGTCGGGTCGCGAGATCCACCCGTTGTCGGCTACGTAGAGCACCAACGTGTTTTCGCGTAGGCCATTTTGGTCAAGATGATCGAGCAGTTGTCCTACCGTTTCGTCAAACCACTCGACCATGGCGTAGTACTTTGCCTCGTTCTGCTCAATGTCGAGTCCTGTATATTTCGACAACAATCTCTCAGGCGGATTGTGTGGCGTGTGCGGCAAAAACGGCGCGTACCAGATGAAAAATGGCTGCTCGCCGGCGGAGTCGATAAAGTCGAAAACTGGCTCCATCCCCTCGCGCCCGACTTTGAGACCATCGTCGCCGTGCCGCCCGCCGCGAGTGGGGTCGCCATGGGTCATCGCCGCGCTGAAGCCCTGGTCAAGCGGGTTCCCTTCCCACCACTTGCCGGACTGATGACTAACGTAGCCCTCCTTGCTCAACTGTTCGGGCAAGGTGTGATTTTTCTGAAACACCTCGACCATCCGTGCCTGGCCTTTGGCGTTATTCATCGGGCCTAGTCCATTCTCGGGAGGGTCGTTGCCGGTAATTCCGTTTTGGTGCGGATAGAGCCCCGTAGCGAGTTGCGCCAAGCTTGGCCGGCAGACGGGCGGTACGTAACCACGGGTATAGAGCATGCTGTCCGCCGCCAGATTGTCCAAGTTGGGCGTTGTGGCGACGGGGTGGCCCATGAATCCGTAGTCCGTCCAGGCATGGTCATCCGAGATGATCATGACGACGTTGGGAGGCGGCTCGGGGTTCGTTCCGCACGACCAGCCGGCACTCAACGCCAACGTCGCCACAAGCGCGGGGAAGAATCGGACACGAGTGCACTGCGTCATGAGCTATCTCGAATCATCGAGGAACGGATGCCCAATTCTAACGCTTACGCTTCGGGGCGCATATATACACCGCCGTAGGAGTCTCTCAACTCGTCGCATCGGCGGCGCATCTTGGCGAGAATTGACCCGTACTTGGGGTTCTCGACGTAGTTGATGAGTTGGTCGGGGTCATCTTTGAGATCATGCAAGAACTCGTAGCCATGATCAAAGTAGCGGGCGTAGACATAGCGCTCGCCGCGAACGCCTTCGTACTTGGGGATCGCCTCGTTTTCCATTAAATGCTCACAGAAGAAATCCGTCCGCCAATTGCTGACGCCTTTGCCGTGAACGTGGCCGAGCAGGCTGTGGCCCTGGAGTGAACTCGGCCGGTCGACCCCGGCCGCTTCGAGAAACGTCGGCGCAAGGTCGATGTTGAGCGCCATGTCCTCAACAACTCGGAATTCCAGCGGCTGACTGACGCGCGGGTCGTACACGATCAAGGGAACACGTAGCGACTGCTCAAAATGGTTCCACTTGCCGGCCATACCGCGGTCGCCCATCATGTAACCGTTGTCGCCTGTATAAACAATGATCGTGTTGTCGGCAACGCCCTTGCGCTCAAGCGCGCGCCGGACTCGGCCAACCACGTTGTCAACGCCGCTCAACATTCTGAAGTAGGCGCGCATGTTGGCGGTGTATTTTTCGGGTGTGTCCCAGCGCCAGTAGTAGCGCTGGCGATTCATCGAACTCTCGCCGAAAAAGTCGGGAAGCACATCTCGAAACTTGGGGTTCGAAAGCTTAGGCACTGGGATCTCGACATCTTCGTACATGCCGTCGACGGCTTTTGGCCAAGGGAAGTGTCCGATCGCGGGCCGCTTGTCACGGTCCTCGGCATGAGATGCATTGAAACTTACCGACAGGCAGAAGGGGCCGTCGCTGCTATCAATGAAGTTCTCCGCAAAGTCGCCCGAAAGTTCGCTCTCATGTCGCAGCGAACCGTCGGGTTGTTCGTGGAGATAAGGGTTGCGATTGATCGCTTTGAATTCGTCGAAATACTCGTCTTGGGATGGGCGGATGCCATATTTTCCGCAGAATCCGGTGCGATAACCGGCCTTCTTCAACTGAGCGGGGTAGCCGTTTGCGAGGTGTTCAACCGACACCGGCGGTTTGCCAAAGGTGTACCCATGGGTTCGCTCGACTAGTCCGGTGAAGATCGAAGCCCGACTCGCCGCGCAGATCGCAGTCGTCACGAAAGCGTTCGAAAAACGGACGCCGTCGCGCGCCAATGAATCGACATTCGGGGTCTTTACGATCGGGTGCCCCGCGCAGCCGAGGGTGTGGTTGCGCTGATCGTCGACTAGAAGGAAGAGAATATTCGGTCTTTTAGGATTATCCTGCGTGCCCGCAAAAGATGTCGTTAGAGCCGACGCTCCGAGCCCAACCATCACCTGTCGTCGTGTTAGTGCCATTGCGTCACCAGACTAGCAGGCTGAGTAGCGTCGATCGAGGTGCTCCGCCCGCTGACATTTTTATCGACTCTTTACGCCTTAATGGCCCGGAAAGGAGTTGTCCGATGATAGCCTCAAACTTCGCCGGTAGAGCGCCCGTTCCAGGCAAATTCCGACGAATGCTGGAAACATAGGAGTCGAAATTATGACAGAACCAGGCATTTCGAACGCAGCACTTGATGGCTTGCTCAAAGAACTTCACGGCAAGCGCGAATGGTTGGATACGATGATCGAGGGTCTTGAGAATTCGATGAATTCCCCGCAGCACAAATTGATCAATATGGCGGTGGAATCATTCACCGCACAAGGCGACAAACTTCCAATCGTCGACCTCGGCGAGAGTCGGCAACACGAGTTGCAGGCGCTTGCGAGTGCCGCGGCCAAGTCCAAGCGCGGTCGACCGCGCGGCCCCGGAGCCGCCGCTGGTCAGTGAACCTACGGATCAGGCCAAGCAAGCGGGTCTAACGCTAGCTCCTGATGAGCTAGGTGTCAAGTGCTGGCGCTTGGCGAGCTAAACGCTGCCGCAAGCGCGCTATTCAGTCGATCCGCCGGAACCGCGCGGGGCCTGTTTGGGTGTTGCTAAGTAGCCGGCGATAACGTCTTTCTCGATCTTATTGATGACTAACTCGTACGGGATGCGCGATCCCATAACGTAAAACTGCACCGGCTCAAGTAGAGTCTTGCGGCGTTTTTCGATTTTCTTGTCGTCGGCCCAAAGTTCAATAGAGAATCGATTTCTCTTCATGTCCGAGCCGGTCAGTCTGATCCGAATTGGTCCGACCTTCTGGGGCTGCTTGGTTTTGCCCATATCGAACTCATAGTAGTCTCGGTCGCCCAAGGCGCGTAACGCGGCAAGCTCGCCACCATTTGTCGCAATCAAGCCGCTTTGGACACCGAGATCGCCTCGAACGCTCGTCAGCTCCGCAATGGTCTTCTCCAACTCTGCCTTTGTACTGTCAACCTCTTTTTTGACGTCAGTAACGCGGCCATCAAGCGACCCGACTTTGGACTCGGTGTCGGCTTCGAATTCCTCCAGCCGTCCACCCACGGCAGCGATTCTTGCCTGGTGCTCCGCCGACGATTCGTCGAGCCGTTTCTCCAGACTATTCGTGCGGCCCAGCACGTGGCTCTCGGCCTGACGGGCGCGTTGATCAAGTTCTTTTTCGGCCGCAGCGACTAGGTTTTTCACCTCGCCGACTTTCGAGTCGAGCTGACTAGACGTTCGCTCGACGCTACCATCGAGCATTGCGAGTCTCTCGTCGACTATAACGAGTCTTTCGGCGACCTCGCCGCGCAACCCGCGTATCTCAAGAAACGAATAGACATTTGCGCCGACGAGTAGTGCGATCGCCACTAACAAGATGATTGCGATGGGTGGTACAGCACCCTCACCGGCGTTTCCCGGCAACCTTTGACCCGTTCGCGAGACTTTTTTTAGCACAGCTAACCTACCTCTTAAGTTTCGATGACGATATATCAATAACTCTATCATCTATGGACGAGGTAACCTCCCCCGCCGGTTTCACATAGAAGCAGAAAAATACTTTCTCAGGCGGGTTCGTTTTGAGTGTTAAGCCCGCCGATGGTACTCTGGTGCCTCTATGTCTCGCCCAAGAGTTGTAATTCCTGATGACTACCCGGCGGTAATGGGCCCAAGCGTTGCTTATCAGTCACTTACGGACCGCGCGGAGGTCAGCTACCACGACAATCTGCCGCCTTCTGCCGATGTCCTGCTCGATCGCGTCCGCGACGCCCGCTACGTCATCAATATACGCTCGTCAATCGACTTTACTGATGAGGTATTGTCAAGCTGCCCGAACCTCAAAGTCTTGTCTTTATGGGGGACAGGTACCGACCACGTCGATCTCGCGGCGGCGGCTCGACTTGGCATAGCCGTCACCAATACCCCGGCCGTGTCCGCCAAGGCAATGGCCGAACACACTCTTGCCTTGATGCTCGCAGTCGCGCGCGACATCCCGCGCATCGACGCCAAGACTAAGAAAGGGGCGTGGCCGCGCGGCTTCGTGACGCAGCTCAACGGCAAGACACTTGGCATCATCGGTCTCGGTGCAATCGGCCTGCAGACGGCTCGGATAGCGCGGGGAATCGGCATGAACGTGGTCGCTTGGACGATGAATCCCGCCGGCAAGCCGCTCGAAGAGATTGGAATTCGCCTTGTCGAGCTTGATGAGCTGTACCGCGAAAGTGACGTTGTTAGCGTTCACCTGAGACAGTCAGCCGATACCCTCGGATTCATCGGAAAGGCTCAATTTGATCTGATGAAATCGACAGCGATTTTAGTCAATACGGCCCGCGGACCGATTGTCGACGAAACGGCACTCGTTGATGCATTGCGCGCAAAGACCATTAGAGGAGCCGGTCTAGATGTCTACGACGTTGAACCGCTGCCGGAAAACCACCCGTTAGCGGCACTTCCGAACGTCGTAATGACGCCGCACTCTGGAGGCGTGACTACCGAGGCTCTGGAGGCCGGCTTGCAGCTAGCGATCGACAACGTGTTTTGGGCGATCGACGGAAAAGTGCCTAACCGAGTCGCCTGATCGCGTGAGGTCCGCGCCGCCACGCCTGACGGTCACGGAATTCATCGCTCCAATCATGGCAAACGTCTCGGGCATTTGGGTGTTGCGTCTCGGGCTTTCGTCGCGCCTACGATTAAGTGATGCCGCCTGAGCAGACGCATGCGGAATCGCCGTCGGCGCTCGCCCGTCGGCTGCGCCCAGGCATTGTCGTGGCCGCTGAGACCATCGATCGTGAACGCGCGCTTCCGACCGATCTGGTCGAAGAACTTGCCCGCGCCGGATTCTTCCGCTTGCTTGCCCCTGCGTCTGTTGGTGGCGGAGAGATTGACCTCGTTGAGTTCCTGGCGGCCGTTCTCGAACTCGCGCGAGCTGATGCCAGCACCGCTTGGTGTGTCGCTCAGGCGGCGGTGTTCGCGACGCACGCCGGCTCGATGCCCGAGGCGCTGGCGAGAGAGGTGCTCGGCGAACCAACCGCGATTATTGCGAACGGTCCGCTGGCACGCGCGGAAGTGCAGCCGGCCGACGGCGGCTACCGCCTGAGCGGCCGCTGGAATTTCAGCAGCGGCAGCCGTCACTCGACTTGGTTTACTGCTATCGCGCCGCTCGATGGAGACGACGAGATCCGCATGTTTTTATTGCCCAAATCGGACGTCGAGCTGATTGACGTCTGGCAGGTCAACGGTCTTCGCGGGACCGGCAGTTTTAGCTTCGAGGCGGTCGACGCATTTGTGCCTGCCTCACGCATCTGGGACCCGAAAACTGCTCCTCGAGAGCCTGGGCCACTCTACGTCATTCCTCAGGTATTGCTGTTCGCCGCAAGCTTCGCCTCGGTTGCACTTGGCGTTTCGCGCACGGCTCTTAACGATGCGATTGAGTTTGCCGGCGGCAATCGAGCGCGGCTTGAGCGAGATTTACGGCGGGATAAGCCCGTTGTCTGGAGAGATGTCGGCCGGGCCGAGGCAATTTGGGGTTCGGCTCGAGCGTTCTTAAACGAAGCAGTCGGCGAGCTTTGGTCCGGAGCCCAGCGCTCGCGGTCGCTCACCGTCGACCAGAGAATCCGGCTCCGTCTGGCGAGCACGCACGCGACCCGGTTGGCCGCTGACGTAACAGATATTGCCTACGAGATTTGCGGATCGAACGCGGTGTTCGAGGCTAACCCCGTCCAGCGCCGGTTTCAAGATGTCCACGCCATTACTCAGCAGATTCAAGCGCGGCTCGCTCACTACGACACAGCGGGACAGTACTACTTAGGCCTCGAGCCCAATGGCTTGTTTTAAGTCGAAAACTCGCGCGCGATCAACTCATACGAGTGAACCCGATCTTCGAATGACGGCGTAATCGTCAGAATCACCACCTCGTCGGCATTAGTCGCGTCGACCAACTGGTCAATCTCCGCTTTGACTTCAGCGGGGCTTCCGATGATTTGCCTCGACCGCTTGGTGCGCATTCCCTCGAGCTGCTCATCGCTGAACTCGTAAGCGGCGGCTTCTTCGAGGGTCGGCATCGGTCCTCGGATTCCACGGTCGCGGCGAATCCGTTGCAGTTGGCGCATGCGGCGAAATAGATCGACACGGTCGGGATCTTCGTGAGCGATCGCGAATACACAAACCGATGAATAGGGCTCTTTAAGATGCTCCGGTTGGAACTCGCGACGATAGGCTTGCATCACTTCGATTGCCGGTCTGGGTTCGATGAAGTGCGCAAACGAGAGCGGTAAACCAATGTGGGCGGCGTACATCGCGCTATCCATACTCGATGCGAGCACCCAAACCTCTGGAAAAGTCGACGTTTTCGGCGTCGCCTCAATACTTTGGAGGCTCTCGGTTAGCGGTGTCGTCTCCGTGACCCAGGCCAGCATGTCTTTGACTTTCGCCGGGTAGTATTCGATGCCCAGACGGTTGCCGTACGCCAGCGCTCGCGCCGTGAGGCCGTCGCTACCAGGTGCGCGTCCGACACCGAGATCGATGCGGCCCGGGTACATCAGCTCGAGCATCTTGAAATTCTCAGCGACTTTGAACGGCGAGTAGTGCGATAGCATCACGCCTCCGGAACCGACCCGAATGCGCTTGGTCTCGTGCGCGACGCGCCCAATCAAGATTTCCGGCGCCGAGCAGGCGAGCGCGCTCGTCGCGTGGTGTTCGGCCAACCAGTAGCGATGAAACCCAAGTTCGTCACAACGCTTGGCGAGAGCAATCGTGTGCTGCACGGCATCGAGCGCCGTTTCGCCGTGTGCGATGGGGGACTGATCAAGTGCGCTGAGTTTCATTGTTCAACTGGCCGGCGGCTCAATATCCACTAAGGCCGCTGGCGTTCGAGCGAGCTCGCGGCCCACGACTGAAGTAGCCGCCTAAATGATGGTCGCTGGAGTGGTTAAAATTGGGTTTGTTTCATTGATTGCAGTAACAGGTTAGCCCGGCCACCGCCCTCCGTGGTTGGGCGGATCATTCCTGGGAGAAACTTGAGATATTAGAACGGCAACGTTGAGCTTCGCAGTACCGAGCCGCGCCGCAGTGCGGTGCGGTGCACACGTCGCAGAGAGGACCGCACCGCGAGGCGGCGCGGCTCGGTACTGCGGAAAGTTTCGTCCAACAAGCAGCTCGTGTTGGCAGCTCGAAATATCAAGGTTCGGATCAGAATAGAACTGTAACATGTTGATTTATTTATTAGTTACAAGAGTTACAAACATCAGCACATCGCGTTCGTTTCGCCGCTTTCTTTGAGCCGGATATCTTGGCGTCCCGGTTCGTAATTCCTCTTGCGGATCCGTGATCACCCGTGTCAAGCGCTGACCAATTCGAGATTGAGAATTCGCCGTACATGCTCTTGCGGCGGCGTTGTGCCCCCCACAATGTAGTCGGCGTGTTCACGAGTTGGTGAGGTGTATTGGCGAAACATTGGCAGCGTGTGGCGCTCCCATTGGAGCGTCACAGACTCGGGCGTGTGGCCACGCTCGGCGACGTCGCGGTAGGTTCGCCGGTCGAGGCACACTTCGTCGGACGTGTCGACAAAAACAGCTAGATCGAGTAAACGGCGGATCTGCGGATGCCACAGGCTGAAAATGCCTTCGAGGATAGTTGATTCCGACGGGCCGACCTGCTCGATCTCGGAGCGGCGGGTGTGAGTCTTGAAGTCGTAGTGCGGGACGCCGGCCGAGCCACCCGTTTTCAGCCTCGTCAAGTGTTCAAGCAGAGTTTCCCAGTCCACGGCGTCGGGATGATCGAAGTTGACCTCGGTTCGCTCCGGGGGTGAAAGGTGCGAGAGGTCGCGATAGTACGAGTCCGTTGAGACCAAAGCGGCCGCCGGCAGATCTGCGACGAAGGCCTCCGCAAGTGTTGTCTTGCCCGAGCCAGAAGCGCCCGCGATCGCGATCATCATGGCCGCGTAACTACCCTTTCGAGGGGAACGAGTTCCATGCTTTCACGCAACGGCTGTCGCGTCGCAAGATCGTAGTGATCGCCCGGCGCCAGAAAGTAAAACTCGCCGCCCGTGTCGATTGCTCGCTTCGAATCGTAGATCGCAACGTAACTTTGGCCGATTACCTCGAACTTGCTGCCTTTGACGACGATGGCGGTGTCTTCGTCGATACCGATTCCGAGCAGGTGCGGCTTTGCCCGGATCACTTCGAGTAGGTCGTGCTGACGATTGCGCCGCAGTAGATGTTGGTCAATAGCGACGTTCGTGAGAAAGCCAAAGCCCTCTTCGTGATCACCCATCATGATGGTGTTGGTCTTGGTATCGCCGCGCGCAAGATATGCACCTTGGATGGTCGCACCGGCCGAACTGCCTCCGACAACACCGCCTCGGGCGAGCAGACTTTGCAGTTCTTCGTGAACCTTGGTGTTCAAGTAAGAGTCCGCAAGACGCCACTGGCGTCCACCGGGGAACCAAACGGCACGCGCTTTGCGGATTGTCAAGGGCGGAGTAAATTTGGACCACTTCGGCGGAGCAAAAGTAGACCAGTTGGTGAAGGGGTAGCGGTTTTCGTGGGACGGCTGGAACGGAGCCTGCGGTCGCCCTTTAGGGCGGCCCAGGCGTAGTGGAGGCCGTCCCACGAAAACCGGGCGAGTGGCCGGTGGGTCAGCCCAAAGAGTGAGCCCGCTTCTTCTTGCTCTGGATCAGACGGAAGCTTTCGCCGTTCAGCTCTAGAATATGAACGTGGTGCGTGAGGCGATCGAGCAGGGCGCCGGTCAGCCGCTCGGAGCCGAAGACCTCCGTCCATTCGTTAAACGGCAGATTCGAGGTGACCAGCGTCGAGCCCTGTTCGTAGCGCTGGGAAAACACTTCGAACAATAACTCCGCTCCGGTCTTCGATAGCGGCACGTAGCCCAGTTCATCGACGATCAGCAGATCCTGCTTGGCCAACTGCTTTTGACATCGCAGCAAGCGCCGTTCATCTCGGGCTTCGAGCAGCTCATTGACCAGTGCCGCCGCTGTTGTGAAGCGTGTTCGATAGCCGCGCTGACAAGCCGCCAGTCCCAACGCCAAGCCGATGTGCGTTTTGCCCGTGCCGGAATTACCCAGTGCCGGCACGTTTTCGCGGCGGTCGATAAACTCACAGCGCGCCAGTTCCAGCACCAGCTTCTTGTTCAACGCCGGCAAGGACGGGAAGTCGAAAGTGTCCAGACTCTTGGTCACGGGAAACTTCGCGGCCTTGCTGCGGCGCTCGGTGGCCCGCTGTTCACGGTCGAGCAGTTCCAGCTCGCAGAGTTGTTGCAGGAAGCTCCTCGAATCCAAGCTCTCGGCGGCGCATTGCCGCGCCAGTTTGTCGTACTCGCGCAGGAAGGTTGGCAGCCGCAACGCTTTCAAATGCGCTTCGAGCAGAAGTTTCGACCTCGCCATTACCCCCCTCCTTGTGCCGGCAGTGCCAAATAGTCCGCAGCGGAGGTTTGCTCCACCTGGGCTGCCGGCAGGTGCGGATACTTCGTCAAGTCCAAGCGCGGCGGCCGTTGCTCGATGCGGCACAGCACTAAGTGCCTGACTGCATCCAAGCCAATCGCTCCCAACTCGCAGGCTTGGCGCACCGCCGCGGCAACGTGCTCGAATCGGAAGTCCTCCAGTCATCGCAATACCCGCACGTACTCGCGCTTGCCTGGCTTTCCCAACCGTGCCTCGAGCAAACGTCTCAAGCACGGGAACTGTTCGGGCAGCTCCCAGCCCGCCAACGGGGCCGCTTGATCGAGCGCGTTGGTCTTGCGTTCCAGCAGTGCTAGGTAATGCAGCGGATCGAAGATCAACTCTTCGCGTTCGTAACTGCGCCGGTGGCGCGCGATCTCTTCGCTGCCACAACAGATCACGATTTCATCGACGTAGCCTTTCAGCAACACCTGGCGATGTCCGTAGCGTGTGGGCACCGAGTAGTCGTTGGCGCGATAGCGCACCAATGACAGCGACGTCACCCGCGTGGTGCGTTTGTCGCAGGCGTCATAGGGCGTGGGCGGCAAGGGCAACAACGCTTGGCGGTCACGCTTGAAACGTTCCTCAATCGTTTCGGTGTGCCGCCGCAAGCGCCGCTTACGATTGTTGAGGCACTGCGCTTCGAGCTGCTCGTTGAACGCTTCCCAGCTTGGAAACCTTGGCGCCGGCACCATGAAGTTCCGCCGGGCATAACCGACCAGTCCTTCCACCTTTCCCTTGTCGTTGCCTTTGCCCGGACGCCCGAAACGATCGGAGAATAAATAGTGCGACTGCAGTTCACTGAACACCCTGGTCCGCTTGCGCCTGCCGTCGCCCAGAATCCTCGCCAGCGCCAAGGTCGTGTTGTCGTAGAGGATGCTGCGTGGCACGCCGCCGAAGTACCGAAACGCTGCGTTGTGCCCCTCGCAAAACGCTTCCGTCGTCGCGGCCGGGAAAGCTTTTACGAAAGCGTCATCGCTAGGCGGCAGATCGACCACCAAGTAGTGCGCCTTGCGCTGTACGCCGTCAATGACCACCAGAGCTTCACCGCAGTCGGCCTGGGCATCGCCCGCCGGATGCACCAGCGGCACGAACATCTCTTGCCCGCCGAGCTTCTTGTCGCGAACATAGTCCTTGACGATCGTGTAACCGCCGGTGAAATCGTACTCGTCGCGCAAGCGGTCGAAGATGCGTTTTGCGGTGTGGCGTTGTTTCTTCGGACGTTCCTGATCGTCGATGAGGATCTGATCGACGATTCCGGTGAAGGGATCCAGCTTCGGCCTCTGCGCTGGTTGGCGCCGCCGATAGCCCGGCGGAGTGGCGTAGCGCAACATCTTGCGCACCGTCCCTCGCGCCAGGCCAAACCGTTTGGCGGCCTCGCGCTCACTGAGCCCTTCGACAAAGACACTGCGCCGTACTTGAGCGTATAGCTCCACGCGATACATCCCTCTCGTGTCCCACAAACACCACAGGAATGTTCGCTGGACCACTCGGACGGTCTACTTTCGCTCCGCCGTTCTCACAAACCTCTGCACGCCGTTGCGGAGCTTGTCTGGAACGGGCTTGATGCTGATGCATTCGTCGTAGCTGACGGCATGGGAGGAGCAAAAGCTGGTGATCGGGCCTCAAAGATCGCGGTGCGCGATTCTCGGGATACTCACACGCCCCACCGCAGTGAAGGCGAAATGCGACGCCCTGATTGAGGCGGCTTTTTCCTGCGGTGCGCCGGACAACGTAACAGCATTGCTTGTGGAATGGAAGGCTGAGAAAGAAAGGGCCCGAAGCAAAGCCGCCTGACCCTTCTGGTCAGTAGCATTAGTTCAAAGAACCACTATCCGAATTGGAAAGCGGCATCAACAACCTCCGCAGACGGAAGTGTGGCACTGCCGTGTCGGATCACAAGGTTCGCAGGAATGCGATAAGAGAGGCTTTCTCGTCGGAAGCCAGATCCAACCCGTACTCGTGACCCTTGATTGGCCGCCTTTCTACACTGTGTCCCTTGAAACCCGTCGGGCGGTAGTTCTCACGTAGCCGAGCGGAGTCGAACCAGTCCTCAAGAGTTGCCACGGAGCCATTGTGCTCGAAGGGTCCGCGATACCAGACGCCTTTCAGCGAGGGGATCTTGTAGTAGCCGGTCCCCTTCTTGGTCTGCAGAGCGTACCGCGCATCGGTCCCAACGCGTCGTGACATTACATCGAAGCGCTTGCGGTCCCCAGCGGAGGGCTCCCACCCATCGACGGCGATCAATCGGTTGTTGGTGTAAAGTGGCGGCGTGTGACACCCTCCGCAACCCTCCCTGGTGAAAATCTTCTTGCCCAGCTTGGCCCTCTCGTCGAATGGGTTTGGATTCGGCGGCGGCCGCAGCGAGTAGAGATAGAGCGTTAGTGCGTAGAGCTGCTCGTCACTGAAGCGTTCGCCTTTTCCAGGCGCTGGCGTTCGCATCGGTTCAAGATCTCCGTAGCTGGAGTAGCCCATCATGTCTTGTACTAACGATGAGTAGCGCATCAGGTCAGCTGGCCCCCGGTGCCTCACCAAACCCGTATGATCGAGGAAGCGTCGATGTTCGACTCCGATCAAGTCGGGAATCTGCGGGGGCACGAACATGCTGGTGAAGCTGCGCGCCGTCACGCCCGGCGGAATCGCCTTCCCCGCCGCGATTAGATCTTCGAGCGGCATTGTCCGGGCCTGCCGGTTAAGATCTTTATCCAACCATGGCAACTCAAACTGCAAGGCGAACTGGCGGATACGCTGGAGGATCTTTGCCGAACCAGCAAACCGTGAGGCGCGTTCGAGCATGCGCGCCCCTTGGCGATCTCCAGGGTTATTGCCTTGCGCGCCAGGCACGACCGTGCCGTCCGGGAGCACCCGCGTGTGGCAGGTATTGCAGCCCATCGAGCCGAGTTCAACCGTGCCTTTTTCACGCACGACCCAGCTTGCAAACGGAATCGTACCGTCGGCTGACATCGGCATGCCCGTGTCCTTGTAGAAGCTTGTATCGCGGAGGTCATCGGCTCCAAAAAAGACAGGACCGAACGACTTCGGCGCATTGAAGACGATCTCGCCGGCCGCGATCCAGGCTTCGCGCGTTTGAAGCTTAGCGGTGTCGAAGCCTAGTTCCGGCTCGCGTTCGTGCAGCCATTTCCAGTAGCCCGCAGGCTCGCGGTCAGGGTGGTAGACGGGATAGCCACGATGGATGACTCTTTCCCGAGTGCGGTAGTAATCTGTCTCAGAGATATGTCTGGCCGAGAACTCAGCTTGGGCCAGCGGAACTTCCAGTTTCCGTACGGCATCGTCCGTCCACGTTTTCGGAATTTGGGGCTGGAAGGCACTTGCCGCGAGCAGAAGAATCACTTGCGCTTGCATAGGAGCCTATGATCTGGATCCGAGTCCAGCTGTGGTCGGTCGAACCCTCGATCCTTCTGCATCTTACATTGTCGGTCGAGTCCCACTGCTAGTGCGGGTAAGACTGTCGCCGCTCCGAGAGTACACTTGAAGCGGATCTTGCGATGGACCAGGGTCTCCACGATCTGGATCACCTGAGAGAGGCTGCGGCCGAGCCGCGACAACTCGCTGACCAGCAGCCGGTCGCCGGGCTCGAGCGTCCCCAACATTTCGTCGATGCGGCGCTCGAGCGGACTCTGGCGCGACGAGATGCGGGACTCGATGAATTGGTCGATCGGGAATCGGCGTTTCTGGCTGAACTCGAGGATCGCCAGCTTCTGGTTGGCGAGGTCCTGCGAACGAGTGGAGACGCGGAGGTAAGCGACGGTTTTCAAGGCGGCGTCCAAGAAAAGGTCAAATGGGGTTTATTTCGGAGTGTTAAAGACTATAGTATCCAGAACATTGTATAGTCAACTAACGTCGATCAAGACGGACGTTATTATAGACACCTGGCCATGATCTTTCCGTCTCGAAACCAATTGGCAAGCAAGCAGATCAGAGGGACGGGGCGAGCGGAGGCTGTCACCAAGGAAGGCCTGGCCGCAACCCTGCTCCCAGGACGTCAGCCCGATCAAATGGGACAACGTCATTCTCTACGGCCAGTACGTCCTCGATCGTGCCCGGGGCCGCTCTCGACTTCCCTGCGGCCATGACGTTGCCCCCTTGATCTCCATGATGGACCGGAACCCTCCGCCGTTGCTAGCGTGCTCGCTTACGCCGATTCATGCACCAATGCCAGTGGTAGAGGTTACCTGCACTGGAATCTGGCTTGACCTGACAGATCACTGCGCGGCAGCTTCTAGTTCTCCCGGAGGCAAGGAGGAAAATACGGGGGCGGCTTCGAAATTGAGCGACAGACTGACGATGGGCTCCGTGGAGGTGACTTCGAGCGATCCGGTAAAGCTGCTGAGACCGAACAGGGTCGGCATATTTTGCGCACCATGCCAGTTGGGCGGCAACATCAGATCTTCGATAGCCCGCACCTCCCCATCCGCGTCCCGGGCAGTAAAGGTAACCAGAGCCGCTGTGTCGGAAGGGTTGGCATAGGCCACTCCGGTCCCATTCTTGCCTTCTCCCTGCTCGGCAAAGGTGACAAAGCGGGTGGCCGGAACTGTCGCCGCATTGACTCCGGCTTCCGCCACGGGCATCCCTTCGCTGTTATACCAACGAAACAGAAGGCTGGCCTGCACCGGCCCCGAGCAGTTGGCCAGCGCCCAGCCTGGCGCAAGCGGAGCGCTCAACGCCACGTCGGTCTCCTGGTGAACGGATCCCCCTGGCGGCAGAACGTCGGTCCGGCTGTCAACCATTCCCAGTTCGGCAAACGAGACCATCAGCGGACTTCCGTGATCGGAGATGAAATCGGTTTGACAGGTCACCTCCTCCCGGGAGTAGTTGATATAGGTGATCGTGGTTTGCCAATTATCGCCCACGGCAAGATGCGGGAAGTAATAGGTAGTCGATCCCTGCGCGGCAGCTTCCAGTTCTCCCGGAGGCAAGGAGGAAAATACGGGGGCGGCTTCGAAATTGAGCGACAGACTGACGATGGGCTCCGTGGAGGTGACTTCGAGCGATCCGGTAAAGCTGCTGAGATCGAACAGGGTCGGCATATTTTGCGCACCATGCCAGTTGGGCGGCAACATCAGATCTTCGATAGCCAGCACCTCCCCATCCGCGTCCCGGGCAGTAAAGGTAACCAGAGCCGCTGTGTCGGAAGGGTTGGCATAGGCCACTCCGGTCCCATTCTTGCCTTCTCCCTGCTCGGCAAAGGTGACAAAGCGGGTGGCCGGAACTGTCGCCGCATTGACTCCGGCTTCCGCCACGGGCATCCCTTCGCTGTTGTGCTGACGAAACAGAAGGCTGGCCTGCACCGGCCCCGAGCAGTTGGCCAGCGCCCAGCCTGGCGCCAGAGGAGCGCTCAGGTCCACGTCGGTCTCCTGGTGAACGGATCCCCCCGGCGGCAGAACGTCGGTCCGGCTGTCAACCGTTCCCAGTTCGGCAAACGAGACCATCAGGGGACTTCCGTGATCGGAGATGAAATCGGTTTGACAGGTCACCTCCTCCCGGGAGTAGTTGATATAGGTGATCGTGGTTTGCCAATTATCGCCCACGGCAAGATGCGGGAAGTAATAGATCTGATCTCCCGTCTGCGGGGGGCTGGTACCCTGCTCCACCGTGACCGTCACCGTGTCTGAATCGAATCGACCGCTCGGATCGGTGACCAGCAGCCTGAAGCTCAGCACCACATCCACCGTCAGTTCCTGTGGGGCCGTGAAGGTGGGATTGACCACGTCCCGGGACGACAGGGCCACGCGTTCGCCACGGTATTGATTCCAGCGGTATTTCAGCGGATCGTCGTCGGGATCGCTGCTGCCGCTGCCGTCCAGAGTCACCAGCGCGCCTTCCCTCACGCCGGTCTGGTCCGGGCCCGCATCCGCCATCGGTCGATTGTTTGCCGGAGGAGGAGGAGGTGGTGGCGGCGGAGGTGGGGGTGGAGGGGCGACGATATCGGGCGTTGCACTCACCGTCTCCGTTTCGCCCTTGCCCAACGCATTGACCGCCCGCACCTCGAAGACGTATTCCCTGCCGTTAATCAGCCCTCCCACCGTCACCCTGCGCGTTCCCGCTCTCACGTTCTCCCATGCGCTGAAATCCTCACCGGCGGCTGCAAATCGGTATTCGTAGCGGATGATCGCCGAGCCCCCGTCTTCCGTCGGCCGGTTCCAGCTCAGCCGCACCTCTGCGTTACCCGCGCTGGCCGTCAGACCCAGAGACGAGATCGGCACCGTCACTCCCGGTGGCGCCACCCGAACCTCAAGCGCCCCTTCCTCGTTCGGTTTGTTCTCCACCGACGACCTCACTGCCCCTCCGCGCATCGTCAGCGTCAGCGTGTAGTTGTGCGCCACCCGATCGGTCTGCGGCGTCACCGCAGTGGTGAACACCCGGTCGTCGACCGTATCCAGTCGACCGATCCCCGGGTCGCAGAACACCGGGTTGTTCTGATCATCCGTGCAGGCAGGATTCTGGCCGCTCTCGATGTCGTTGCTGGAAAAGCCCGTCACCGGCTCGGAAAATCTGAATCTCACCGTGAAAGGTCCAGACACCGGCGGCTCGGTCCCGCTCATTATCTCGACCGTCAGCGGCGTGACGGTCATCCCCTCGCCAGACTCGGACCAGTCACTCGTCCCCTCGTCGTTCCTAGCCCGCACCTGCACCTCGTAGACGGTTCCCGCTTTGAGGTCCGAAAGCGTCAAGGCGAACCCCGGCCCCTCGTGTTGCGCATCGGTGAAGCCGCCGCCGCCTTCCTGGTACTGCACGTCGTAGTCGGTGATGGGCGGCCCCGTGTTCTCCGGCTCGCTCCAGTTGACCGTCATACTCTCGGCCGTCTCCCCCGAGAAGGTCGGCGCCTCCGGGATACCAGGCGGTTCCCGTTCGTCCGTCACTCTGACCGTGAACGTCTGCTCGGCCTCCAGTTCCCTCGCCCCCGTCCCGCTCCTTACTTCCACTGTCACCTCATACTCGTTGTCTCCGGGGGCCTCGAAGTCCGGCGCTGTCTGGAAGCTCAACTCTCCCGTGTCGCGGGCAACAGAGAACTGAAACCGGTCGGCCCCGCCCACGATCTCCCAGCCTGTCACCTCGTCCCCCGGGTCGTCATCCCTCGCAGCCAGCCGCCTCACCAGCGCCTGGTTCTCCGGAACATCGAACGAACTCGGACTTGTGATCTCCGGCGCCGTGTTGGGAGCCCCCGTGGTGTTGGTCACCGACCGGTTGCTCAGTGCGAGCGCGTCGTTGCCCACCGCATCCCGGATCGGTCGCGTCCCCGGACTGTAGTTCACTCGAATCCCCGTGTCCCCGTGCTCCACCGCCGGATCGAGCGTCAGGGTCACCACGCTTCCGCTTACCGATACTGCGGAAACGCTTCGCCCGGTACCCCCCACCTCCACCGTGAAGTCCCCCGGCGCAGGCCTCGATCCCCCATCGAGCGCTTCCCCATAGGTCAGCGTCAGAGAGGAGTCATCCACCGCCGCGCTCAGAAACGCCGGCCGGACCCCGTCCACCTTGTGCCCCGCCTGCGGCGCCACCGCTTCATGGTCCAGCACCGCATCATTGTCTGCCTCGTCCTTGATCGTCCCGCCGTTCCGGTCAATGCGGCCGGCAGCAATGCTCACCCCGTCGGTGTCTTCGTCCCCCAGGGCCACCTCGTAGCTGAACACCAGCGCCGCCGCGCCACTGCCTCTCAGGTAGCCGGCTGTCCGGTTCCTGCTCCCCACTCTCAGCCGCATTCGCGGCGTCCTCGTCACTACCACCGTCTCGCTGAAGGTCACCGTCACCTCGATCTCGTCCTCCGCCGCATAGATCTGATCCCCCCCGGGGTTCGCGGTGATGGCCAGACTGCTCACTGTCGGTGAGGTCGTGTCCGGGGTGTCGTTGGTCACCGTGACTACGAAGGTCAGCACGTCGATCAAGCTCTCAGGATCGGCCGCGACCACCGCCACTACCATGCGGCCAGGAGAGACCGGCGTCAGTGTGAACGTCGTCCCCGTCACGGCTGAGACCGACAGCCTCTCGTTGTCACTTGACCACACCGTGTAGGTCAACGTGTCGTTGTCCGGATCGGAGAAGACGCTCGCCAACTCGATCGTCACAGCGGCGCCGCCCGGCGCCAGCGTCCGGTCGGAGATCGTACCCGAGACCGTCGGCGCACCGTTGCGGTCTGCCACAGCGACGTCCACCGCATCCACCGCTCCCGGAGCCATCACGATCCCGGCGCCGGAATCGCGATCGACCCCGGTTGCCTCAATGTCGAGCGCCGCCCCGGTCATCGCCGTGCGAAGCGCCGCCGGGGTGACGTTGGCCGGACCGCCGGCCGCTTCCAGCATCAACGCCGCAATCGCTGCCGCGTGCGGCGCCGCCGCCGAGGTGCCACGAAACGTTGAAAAGCCGGGCGTCGAGGTCGAAACCGCGTCGGCGGCAGCCAAGTCGGGTTTCTGCAACAACCGCCCGCCGGTGGAAGAGAAGTTCCCCGGCGTGATCGGTGTTCCGTGCGCTTCAAAGAAGATCCGCCGCGGACCGTCCGAACTGAATGTCTCGACCGACTCCGTGCCGTCGAAGACGCCGCCCGCACCGCTCGCATCCCCGACATCGACGGCGGCCACGCCTATCGCATCCTGCGAAGCGGAATGGCCGAAGGTCTGGCCGGCTGTCGTGATCGCCAATCCTTCTCGCGCGTAGCTGAGACGTAGGTAGCGATCCGACGCACCTGAGTTCTTGACTATGACGAGGCGGGTATCTACGCGGTCAGCCGCGCACGAGCTTAGGATGAACTCGATGGGATCCTGCGTGCCGTCCTGCGTATTCGTCGAACTGGCAAGCACGTTGTCGTTCTCATCGATCAGGAACAGATCGTAATCGTTTGCCGCCCCACCGACTGGATCGGCCCATTGCAGGACAATGGGGCGGGTGCTGTTCGTCGTGATCCGGTTCCCGGTCACGCCGCTGCCGAAGTCGTGGACGACGGCGCCGTAGCTGAGTCCGTTCAGGCTCAGCGTCCCTCCGTTGGCAAAGTCGCCTTCCCAGACCCCGGCCGTGGCGTCGTTCAGGTTTCCTGCGTTGCCGGCCGACGAGAAGTAGTAACAGCCGTTGCCGGCCGCCGCGCTGACCGCTTGGGCGATGACGTCGTCCTGGAAGGCTGACGCCCCCAGATACCCGATGTCGTCGACGATGATGTCGGCACCGGCTGCGCAGAGGTTCTCGATGTTCTGCGCCATTTGCGCCTGCCCGCCGCCACCGGTGGCGAAAAACAGGTTGGTGCCGGGCGCAAGATCGTGGACGATCTCGAGCATGGCCGTCCCCTCGGCTCCCGAGCTCCTGCCGCCGCAGGCCAATGTAAATGAGCCGCCCTCCTGTCCGGGCAGGACCAGGACCGGCGCCGGCACGTCCCCCGTCGCCTGCCGGTCGGCGAGCGTTTCGACGCCGTCCGAGATCACGCCGATGCCGGTGCCGGTGCCGTCGACGCTGTGGGTTGTGCGCGCCGAGTTCGCCTGGTGGGCCACATCGCCCTCGCTGGTATTGACCTTGCTTGTCGCGACGACTGCCCGCGCGACATCTGAGCGCTGCAGCACCTGGTCCGTGATTGGCTGGTCGGCGGGCCGGATGAACTGGACGGCCTCAAGCGTGGCAAGCGGCTCCAGAGCAGTCAGCGGCAGCCGCGCCCGGATGGCCCGGTACTTGGGGACGCTGTTGACGACCGTGCCGCCCAGGGACTGGATGCGCGCCAGGACCGCCGGCGTAACATCGGCCCGGATGTCCACCATCACCCGTTCATCCTTGGCGTACGGATCCGTGGCTTGGAGAAGGGCGGTCCCGGCCGCCGTTGGCTCCCGTAGCGGTGTCCTCAGGGCATCTAGAAGCTGAGAGTTCATCGTCCGTTGGGTGGGCGTCTGCTGCTCGTCCAGAAACTGAGAGTTCACCGCCCGCTGGGCAGTCGTCCGCTGCGCTTCCAGGAACTGCGAACTCACCTTCCTCTGGGCGGGCGTCCGCTGCGCCTTCGCGGCCAGCAGCGCTTCGATCTGCCGCACGGCCCTCACCGGCAAGTCGCCGCCAGCCTGCGCCAGCGGTTGCTGCGCCCCGGCGGGCCCGGCCAGCAGCAGGATGGCCAGCACCGCCCCCAGCAGTCCCCACAACGGGACGGCGTCAGCCCGTGCCATGATTCCTGCCGCACGGGGCCGCTTCATAATTTCCCGGCAGTCTGGAACATATCGCCAGCCCTGTTTAGGTTCAGGTCGAGAGTGAGGAATGGGTGACAACGTTATCCGCCGTTGTGGCTGTGAGAGGAAAAGCGGGAAAGCCAAGCGAATGGGGTTGTAGTGGATTTTCCAGGCTTCGATACGGCGCCGGGCAGCGGCAAGATGGATGAACGAGTGCTGGTTCGGACACGCATCGTGGAACTTGCCCTTGAATCTCGCTACCCATGTGTTCTGAATCGACTTCCCGTACGGGCCGGCAGGCATCTCACATCTGGCGGACCGCGAGCCCGTGCCGCCTAGTGGGGGACATTACCCTCGGACGTGTTGACCGTGCGGGTCCCCGCGGCATCCGTCCGGGCACCGGATGGCATCCCCGTCGGCTGGTCGCGCGTAACCGCCTCGTCGGCAGCGCGGATCGATTGAATCGCGTCGAGCGTGGCGAGCTTTTCCACGGCTTCCAGAGGGAGCCGCGCCCGAATCGCCCGGTATCGCGCCACGCTGTTGATCACCGTGCCGCCCAGCGCCCGGATGCGTGCCAGCACCGCCGGCGTGACGTCGGCCCGGATGTCCACCATCACCAGCTCGTCCACGGGGGCTGCGCCCCTCGCCTGCCGGCGGGCGGCGACGGCTGCCCGCCGTGCATCCAGAAGCTGGGAACTCACCTTCCGCTGGGCGGGCGTTCGCTGCGCCTTCGCGGCCAACCGTGCTTTGATCTGCCGGTCGGTCGTCCCCGGCGACTCGCTACTAGCCTGAGCCGACGGCTGCTGCGCTCGGCCCTGCCCCTCAACTGCGCCGGTGAACAGCGACGCCAGCAGTACGACAGTAACTACCGCAATGAACACTTCGTAGACTTCACTCACGATGTAGCTCATGTTCCTTCTCCTTACCGAAGAATCGGAGAGCGGCGAGGATCAGCCCACCGCTCTCCGATGGGTGCCGCGCTAGAACTCCGCCTGCGACTGCTCGGCTGCGCCCGCAAGTACGTCGCGCTGCTGAACCGTCCCGGTGCGGCACTCATCTCCAGCCTGCACTACTTGAGGTCTTCCGTACTTTGCCCGCCGGGGTCAGGCAGGGGTCTCACCTGTTTTGGTACAGCGGCGGTTGGACGGCGACATGGATTGATTATAATTTTCGGATGAGATATTTCCTCGGATTTCTGATTGTGGCGTGGACGGGGTTCACAGGTACGCTCCATGCTCAGGACTTTACAGTGTTTGGAGGCTTCCAGCACCCGGGCACCCTCACTCTGAGTTCAGGAGTGGGCGGGACCCTTCAAGCTGCCCTGTTTTCCTCGTACAACTCGCAGGCGGGCTCGTAGGCGAGCTCGAGCTGCTCCGCGCTAGCGGGCTAGACATACATCATGAGCCAAGCCTTTTTCAGCGAATGGGGAAACCCTGCTTAGCAGGTTGTCTCACTACAGGGGTCCACCCCAGTTTAGACCCCTCCAAGGCGAGCGATAAGCAAACCGTCAAAAACTTCTGCCGCAAGGTTCTGCGCGAGCTGGTCAAGATCAAGGTCGCCTAGCCCGGCCTGAACTACACCACGGCTCCGGGCGTGCTGATCCTTCACCCCTCAACACCGGCAATCCCACCGACCGAGCAGCTTTCACTCATGAAGTAGCTCTCAGACCCGCCCTTCACTGGCTCAAAAGTCTCCTCTGGCGGTCTTCCGCGAAGGGGGGGTAGGTATATAGGGGCTAACGCCCCTCCGAGAGAGAACTACCCTTCCCCCCTCTGGCGGCTTATCCACTAAAGGCCTTTCTTTACACCGAGATGCGCTCGACGATGTTGCGGGTGACGCACCTGCGCCTACGGTCATAGATCTGGGTAGTCTGGGGATTGGAGTGCCCGGCCAGGTACTGCACGTCCTCCATGGGCACGTTCTGGCCCAGCAAATCAGTGACCACCATCACCCGGAAACTGTGCGGGGTGATGATCTCCGGCAGCCCAGCGTCGACCAGCCGCCGCTTGAGCATCCGCCGCACCCCGTGCGCCGTCAGGGCTCGATCCACCAGACCCAATCCCCACCGATCCGCCGCCAGAAACAGCGGCGCGGCCTTTTGAGACAGGTCGATTTTCCCTGCTTCGAGGTAGGCATCGATCCACCCGTCCAAATCGTGCCGCACCGGAATCTCGCGCTGCTTGCCGCCCTTTTCTCGGAACCGCAAGACCCGCTGCGTCTCCTGTTCCTGCAGATCCCCGCGCCGCAGGCGCGCCAGGGCTCCCACCCGCGCCCCGGTGTAGGTCAGCACGCCCAGCACGGCCCGATCCCGCAGCCCCACGACATGGGAGAGGTCCAGGGAACCGAGCAATGCTCGAGCCTGCCCGGGGGCCAACTCGGGCGTCTTGCCGTCCACCACAGAGTGTTTCTTGCCGCGCACGGAGGAAAACGGGTTCAGAGCGACGGCGTGGCGCGTCACCAGAGCGTCGAAAAAATGCCGCAGCGCCGCCAGCGCCAGATTCTTGGTGGGGTCCGATCCGGGCAGCTCCTCGATGAAGCGCCCGGCCAGGCCCGGCGTGACCTGCCGCAGCTCGATGCCCTGTTCTTCGCACCAGGTGAGAAAGCGCCCCACGGGGCGGGCATAGGCGCGTCGCGTATGAGGATTGCTGAGCCGGGCCGAGAAGAACTCATCGGCGGCGAACAGCGCGTTTTTGCCCGCCCGCTGCAGGAGGGCCGGGAAGGCATCGGCCAGGGGGGAGGTGGGGGAGTGCTGAAGCGAGCGATTCATGGGCAAAAGTTTATCCAACATATGGAACGATAACAACCTTTATCGTTCTATATCACGACCTCCCCGCCCGTATCTCGGCTTTGAGGGCGCTGACGTCTGCCTTGAGTTCGGCAATGTCCTGTGACTCGCGCCTCGGCTCGAGCATCGCGTTTTCACTTTGCGGCTGCTGCTTCCACCGCCGGGGTGCCTGCCGTAGGAACCGCCGCAGGAACCAAAAGCCTAACCAAGGGGAAAGGCCCCCCATAACGAACGCCTGGATCGCATCGCCGCCCGTGCGAAACCAGAGAAGCCCAAGACCCAAACCTGCGCCAGGGAAAACGACAACTCCGCCCAGGAAAATCAAGAACGCGCTCAGCCAAGAGCGCTCCGGGTGGCGGATTCGGTTAGCGTACCAAGCGAGCAGCAGCAGCGGGACGGCGAACCCGATAGCCCCTAAAATTTCATCGTGCATGATGATCTCCTTCATTCTACGACCGCCCCCGGCGGTTCAAAGCCTCCGCTTCTTCGTACAATTCGCAGGCTTTGTCATAAGCGACCTCGATCTGATCCGAGCTGGCGGGGCGGGCATACGCCATGAGCCAGCTCTTTTCCCTGGAGGACAGCCACTCGAAGAACTGCGAGTTGTGAATCAAGCAATGCAACACGGCCCGCGTCACGCAGTACTGCGGCCAGCCGTGGCCGCCTACATCGAAACCCATCAGCACGAAGTCGACGAGGACGGCCAAGGTCCGCGGCGAAGCCGTCTCTCGTAAGACGTTGGCGCGGATCTCACCGCTCGTCCACCGCCACATCATCCCGAGCGGAACTTACCGATTTCGGGACCAACGGTCTCGCTTAGAGTAATTTTTCGCGCGTGAGCGCGAAACGTTAGGTGCCTACCCGCACCACGGTCCTTGGTTGGAGAGTGTGGAGCGCTTGAAGAACACCGGCGACCAGAACGACGACGGCGATGGGAAGCGTCTTGAGGTTCTGCTGGAATTCGATGTTTTGGTCGGCGGTGAGGACCGCGTGGAATTCGGCGGCGGCTTGTCGTAGGAGTGCACCGTTGCCCAAGCGGGCCCAGCCCATTTGAGGAACCGTACGAACATCGTGGCCTACGAGCAGGTCAGCTAGCGGCCGAGGCAGCGATTCATCGAGCAGGAGTCGCACGCGACGTCAACAAATCCTTGGAAATTTCCAGCGCCGCGACCGCTTGTTCCCGTGTGACGGAGGGAAAGTGGTCGATGAAGCGCTCCAAGCTGTCGCCGGCGGCGAGGTAGTCCAACAGATTCTTGACCGGGACGCGCGTGCCCGCAAAAACCGGGGTGCCACCCAGTACGTCCGGGTCGCATCGCACGACAGATTCAAGCGTGGGCATTCTTGCTCCTGGCTCTAGAGTCCCATGCTACACCCTGCGGGGTACGGCGCGAAAGCGCCGGGATAAACCGGCGGGAAGTTGGGGATGCAAGAGCCCTACAGGAAAGGAGTAGCGAACCATCCTGACCTCGAGGCCGCCAAGGAGAAATATCCGCAGGCCCAACCGCGGATCATCTCCGACAACGGGCCGCAGTTTATCGCCAAGGACTTCAAGGAATTCATCCGCATCTCGGGCATGACGCACGTGAGAACGTCGCCTTACTATCCGCAATCCAACAGCAAGTTAGTGTCAAGGGCGGAGTAAATTTGGACCACTTCGGCGGAGCAAAAGTAGACCAGTTGGTGAAGGGGTAGCGGTTTTCGTGGGACGGCTGGAACGGAGCCTGCGGTCGCCCTTTAGGGCGGCCCAGGCGTAGTGGAGGCCGTCCCACGAAAACCGGGCGAGTGGCCGGTGGGTCAGCCCAAAGAGTGAGCCCGCTTCTTCTTGCTCTGGATCAGACGGAAGCTTTCGCCGTTCATCTCTAGAATATGAACGTGGTGCGTGAGGCGATCGAGCAGGGCGCCGGTCAGCCGCTCGGAGCCGAAGACCTCCGTCCATTCGTTAAACGGCAGATTCGAGGTGACCAGCGTCGAGCCCTGTTCGTAGCGCTGGGAAAACACTTCGAACAATAACTCCGCTCCGGTCTTCGATAGCGGCACGTAGCCCAGTTCATCGACGATCAGCAGATCCTGCTTGGCCAACTGCTTTTGACATCGCAGCAAGCGCCGTTCATCTCGGGCTTCGAGCAGCTCATTGACCAGTGCCGCCGCTGTTGTGAAGCGTGTTCGATAGCCGCGCTGACAAGCCGCCAGTCCCAACGCCAAGCCGATGTGCGTTTTGCCCGTGCCGGAATTACCCAGTGCCGGGACCTTGTTGCATGGATCATCCCGAAGGATGTCTTATCATTGGTTTTTTCAACGCTGGGGGTAGTCTAAATGCCACATAAGTTCAACGCAGCGCGCCGGCACAAGTTTGATAAGGTGCAGTACCGGGTGATCAACTGGGCGGAATATAACGAGAGCTTGCGCCAACGGGGTGACCTGACGATTTGGGTCAGTGAGGAGGCTCAAAGTGTGTGGAGCGCGCCGCGCCGCACGTCACGGGGTGGTCAGCGCAGATACTCGGATTTGGCGATCGAGACATGCCTGATGCTGCGCACGGCATACCATCTTGGACTGCGTCAGACACAGGGGCTTATGGGTTCCATCGGCACGCTCATGGGGTTGGATATACGGGTACCGGATTACTCCACGCTGTCGCGTCGCGCAAACGGGGTGAGCATCGCTCAGGTGATGAGGCAAGCAGGATCTGTGCCTATCCATCTGCTGGTCGACAGTACTGGCCTCAAGATCTTCGGCGAGGGCGAATGGCTAGCGCAGAAGCATAACACCAAGGGAATACGCCGCCGCTGGCGCAAGCTCCACCTCGGACTGGACCTCGCCAGCGGGGCGATTGTTTGCGCCGCTCTGACTCACTATAACGTTGGAGACAGCACAGCCTTACCCGGCCTCCTGGATCAGCTGGATGCCCCGGTCACGGGCTTTCTGGCTGACGGCGCCTACGATGGAGCGTCCACACGAAATCTGCTGAGGCAGCGGTATGGGGAGACCCTGGATGTGGTCATACCGCCGCCAAAGGACGCAGTGATCCGCCTGCAATCGGCGCGTGATGCGACCGTTCGGGATCGCCATATTGCCCAAATCCGCAGCAACGGCCGCATGGCCTGGCAGACGGCAACAGGGTACAACCAGCGCAGCCGAATAGAAACGCAGATGGGCCGTTGGAAGAGCGTCATCGGCCCCAAACTCAAATTCCGCAGCTTCTCCAGGCAGATCACGGAGATCCAACTCGGCCGAAAAGTCCTGAACACAATGACCGCGCTCGGACGGCCTGTGTTCGAACGCATCGCCTGACGCTACCGCTTGGGGAAAGGGGGAATTCCGTTTCCATCCCTATCCGTGCAACAAGGCTCCACTGATGCGTTAATGAATCCACCGACCATTGATGAGTGAATACCGTGATATCAAGAGGGAAAGAACAGGCGACTTCGACTGAGCTTACAGGTGGTGCGGGATTCACGTACGAAGACAGAGTGGCAGCCTACTATCTTGCCGCGCTTCTGCGCGAGGAGCGCGCGGCAGGCCAGAGTGGGATCGTTACCAGTGTCGCCGTCCAGCAGGCGCAAGTTAACCCGATGGACGACGTCATCGTTGAGTTCATAGATGATGGCACCCGCCGCGTGTTGAGCCTTCAGGTTAAGCGTCAATTGCGGATTACTGCCGCAGTTTCGAACACCGATTGTCGAGAAATTCTGGCCGCCGCAGTAGCGACCCGCCAGATGGCTGAATTCCAGGTCGACCTAGATGCCTACGGGTTCGCAGTTGAGAATGTAGCAATCAAACCGTTTCGTAACCTCAAGCGACTAATCGAGTGGGCTAAGAGCAGCCCAAATGGCAACAGCTTCGACCTTCGATTCGCGGCGGCGGCGGCGGCCGAGCGATCGCTTCGCGAAGAGTTCGCACCGCTGATCGACGTCAAATCGCCCGATGACGAGAGAGAATTCTACGCTCAGTTTGTCGCGCTTAAATTCGATGCGTTGGTCGATCACGGCATCATGCAAACGGAGATCATCAATCGTCTGCAAGAACTGATTGCCGTCAACGCAGATGGCCAAGACCTTTTACTTTTCGACAGACTATGCCGGATTGCGCGTGATGGGGCGGCGACCAGCCGCAAGTGGACGCGGCAGGAATTACTGACACAGCTTCGCGGTGCCGTACGGCTCAAGGTCATGCCGAATTACCGGGAAGATATTGACCGCCTGCGGGTGTTTTCCTCTGATGGGCTTGCCGACGTCTCAGAAGAGATCGCCGGCATTCGCGTCAAACGACCCGTTCTGGAAAAAAGCATCAGAGATCGTCTGAAAGAGTGCCGGCTCGTCAATCTCAGCGGGCTTCCGGGATGCGGGAAGTCGGCGATGCTGAAGCGTATCGCAAGCGTTGATGCTGCCAACGGGCCGATTCTATTTCTGAAGTCGGACCGCCTTGAGGGAAACAGCTGGCTAACCTTCGCAGCCGCACTCGGCCTCAAACACCGGATGATTGCCGACATTTTGGCCGAGATTGGCAGCGCTGGAACACCGATTTTCTTCATCGACGGGATCGATCGTATTAGGCCGGATCAGAAGGGTATCATCACCGATATTTTGCGAGTAATCGAAGCCAACGATCAGTTTGCCAGTTGGAAGACGTTAGCTAGTTCGCGCGATCAGGGACTGGAGGCCTATCGCGCATGGTTTCCAGCGAGTTTCTACGGGGGAACAGGCATCGGCGATGTTTCGATTGGTGGGTTCACTGACGCTGAAGCCGAGGCTCTCGCTAAGGAGAAGCCAAACCTACAGAAGCTGCTGTTTGGCCCAGCGGGTGTTAGAGAGATTGCACGGCGACCGTTCTTCGCAGCAGTGCTCGCGCAAGGCTTTCCTAACGATGGCGCAACGCCGCAGACCGAAGTCGATCTCATTTCAGCCTGGTGGGCCCGCGCTGGTCACGACGCGACCGACGAGACCGTGCCGCCGCGGCAACGCGCGCTACTGGATCTGGCTGAAAAGGGTGCCAGCAATCTCGGCAAGAATATCCGGGCCGCGATGCTCAAAGATTTTACCTTCTCGCAAGTCGCGGGACTGAAGGACGATCTCCTCATTCGCGATCATGATGGCGGGGCATCGCACTCCTTTACACATGACATCTTTTTTGAGTGGGTGTTCTTCCGGCAACTTATTGAGCTGGGCGATGATTGGAAACGCGGCATCATCGAAGCGGGCCAGCCACCGCTGCTTGGCCGTGTAGTTGGACTGCTGGCGCAAAACGCGCTCGGCACACCGGGCAAATGGTCGGCGGTCTACCGTGATCTGCAAAAGCATCCGCTCCGGCCACAATGGCAGCGCGAATGGCTGACGGCTCCTCCATTCACGCCCGCCTTCGCCCATGGGCAGCAGGAGTTTCAAGCGCTTCTTGCCGAGAATGACTACGTGCTCCTCGAGAAGCTGCTCGTGTGGTTTCAGGCCCAGCATGCGATCCCTAACCCGTACATTCTCCAGAATCCCGAAATCGCCATCGAGGACGGCGACCGAGTCGGCATGGCGGACCTCTTGAGTTGGCCGTCCGATTTCGAGAGCTGGGGGCGATTTTTGGACTGGCTGCTTCCGTTCGCTTCGAAGCTACCGCAACGGCTGCAGCCCAACATCGTCGAGCTTCTCAGCGTCTGGCAGAACATGCTCGCTGGTACCAAGAACCCACGCTCGACGGCCATCATCGAAGTATGCAACAACTGGCTCATCGATATGGAGACCGCCGAGTATCCTGAGGGCCTTGCCTTCAAGGGCGACCTGCGGAAGGCGCTTGGCAGTGCGGCACGGTCAAGCCTCGAAACCGCCCTCCGCACGACCATCATGAGATCGGCGAGTTCCTTCTCTGGCCCAGCGCTCGCTCTCTTCCAACGCGCAGCTAAGAACAAACGCATGCGCAGTAAAGCCTACAGGGATCTGATGAGTTTTACGTCGACGATGGCGGATGTGTCTCCTGAGGCAGTAATCGCCGTCGCGAAGGCAGCACTGATGGAAGAGTTACCTAAAGACCGCGAGGAACGCGAACATCAGGAATACTCTGAGCGGCTTGAGCGGATTCGTAGCATCCCAGAGGATGAGCGTACGAAGGACCAGAAGCGCAGACTCCAGTATCAGCATTTTCCGATCGTTCGCGGCAGCTATGATCCTGAAGATGTTGGGATTACACAGCATCACCAGTATTACCATCCACCATCAGCGCTGCATGAGCCCTTCGCCAGCCTCTTTGCGAAAACGCCGGAGGCCGCGCTCAGTCTCGTGCGCGATCTAGCGAACCACGCAACAAAGGGTTGGCACCAGAACCAGCTCTTGTACCGCGAGCGCATGGGCACCCCCATTCCTGTCATCGTCGAATTTCCGTGGGGCAAACAGAAGTTTTGGGGAGGCTGGGATGTATATAGCTGGTTCATAGAATACCTCGCACCGCTGCCGCTAGGGTGCGCCTTTCTCAGCCTTAGCTATTGGGCATTTAAGCAAATCGAAGGTGGCCGGCAGACCGACCAAGTCATTCGGTCGGTGGTCGAAGGGAACGAATGCTACGGCGTTCTAGGGTTAGCGCTACGCCTTGCTCTAGAAACCTATGACGTGTCGGAAGCAACATTTCCGATTGTGACCTGTCAGCGGCTTTGGGGGCACGACATTGCCCGGGTCGTTCAGGAGCCCACGCGCAACCTCGATTTGTTCGGCTTCGGGGTCCTTTCCCACCTCACGGGCGCAAAGGCACAGGCAAAGGAGTTCTTGGACTCGCGGCAGAGCCGCAAGCGCGAGGTGCGCGAACTCGCCATGCGGTTTACGTTGAGCAATCACGATGGCTTGCGCGAGCGGTTCAAGGAAGCGCTTGCCCGTTTTCCTGACAATTTACCGTACGAATTTGAGGAATCTCGCTGCAATCTTGCCGCTACGGCCTCCCTGAAGGAGGATGCAGAGCGTTGGGCCGGGCTCGGCGACATCAAGAACTATCGCAAGCATGCGACTGGCGATGATGAAGTCTTGATCACCTATGAGTCGTCAAAACCGCTAACGCCGGTACAGGAAAAACGAATCACGGAGAGCGCCACCTCACTGCAGGAGTATGGCCTCATCGGGTGGGCAATAAGGTCGCTTGATGCGAACAAGATCGACACCGCTGTGAACCTAGAAGATGCGATCGCGTTCGCCAGGAACCGAGACAACGCCACCATTCTTGTGGAGCGAAACAACGCAGGAGAGTACTCGGCTCAGACGACCATATCGGCAATCGCTGCGGTCGTCCTTCGCTTCCGGCCAGCCGCTGGAGCGGATTACGATTGGGCGTGGGCGGTGATGGAGCGGATTGCCGTCATGACTGAGTCGAAGGATACATTCCCAGGCTCGAAGATACCCTGGCACCCGGCCATTTATCTGGTCGCTTCCTTGGTGCATGATCGCCGCTCAGACGCGCCGCGCCAGGTCTCAGTGCGCCGGCTCTTTGAGCTTACGTCCCATTCGCTGAACGAAGTGGCGGAATCTGCTTTCAGCGGTCTCTTTATGGATTCGGATGAGCACGTGCGGTGGGTGGCGGCCCAGCTCGCTATGGATCTCTCGCTCTACTACCGGTTCGAGGTTAACGCGAACGGCGAACGCGAGGACAAAATTGATAGGAACGCGCGCGAGCAGAGTCTCGCTCGCGCACTTGAGTGCTTGGACCAAACGACTGATTCTCCGCTGACTGACGTGCCGCCGGCCTGGGTAAAAGCGAAGCGCACGCGCACGCCACGCTTCGACCGGTCTGGAGAGCAAGTTGAATGGGAAGACGCGGATCCATTGTTCCACCCGCAGTTTGCAGCAAAGCTGCTTCCGCTGTGGCCCGTCGAAAGGTGGTGTCAGTCAGCCGTCTACAAGCCAATGTTGGAGACCACGCTCAAGCAACTTGTCTCGTGGACAGCGGAACGGCTCATGCCCTTGTGGCGGAGGGGAGGTCAGCGAGCATCAGATCGTAGCGCTACTGAGCTGATCGAATGGAATAGCGTCCTTGGCGACCTGCTTGCTCGGGCCGCGCCGTTCTTCGAGACCGAGTTCGTACGTAAGGAGTTTCTGGCGCCCTTCCTTACTGATGATGAAGAGGGCTTGGCGGTCCTTGCGCCATTTGCCGATATGACGATTACGCGGCAGGTCCTCGACGCACCGACGATTCCTGCGAACACCTTTGACTTGCTGAACGAATGCGTCGAGCGTGTCGTCCGAGATAGGATTTTCGATCCGAACAGCTACCGGGCTGGTGAAGTGCATGGATACGATATGCCCAAGCTGATCAAAGCGTTGCTCTTCGTGGCCGTTGAAAAGGAAGCGCCGGGAGCCGCACGCTTTGCCAATGGCGAATGGTCCCAGATCGGCATTGTCATGCCGGTCGTGACCCGGCTGGTCACTGGAACCGGCTGGTCGTCCTATGTGATGCAGGAGTTCCTAACACTCTGCGAGCGGGCGGACATTACCTATCCCCTTGATGCGTTTGCCACTCAGGCGAACGCTGTTCTTGGCTCGATCGACAATGCCAAGGGCAGTTGGGTTGGAACCACACTTCCCGCTCGCACCGCGGCGACGGTCCAACGCCTTGCCGACGCCAACTTTCCGCTCCAAACCGACCAGGCGCAGGCGCTGCTTACGGTGCTTGATGCGTTAATTGACCTCGGTGATCGCCGCAGCGTTGCATTGGAGCAAGCCGAAGCGTTTCGAGGGGTTCAATTGCAGCGACAAAGGCGAGATACCTAGATCAGCAGCTTCTGGCTAGCATCTAGGGGAGGCGCAGAGGTAGGCAGGGGTCCACCGCAACACAGTGGTATGGAAGGAAATAACCCATGAACCGTAAAGACGGCTTGGTTCCGATCGGTGAGGTCTTCGGCGGCCTGGACGGGCCGGTGAAGACGATCCGCGAAGCACCGCCCAAAACGCTACACCACTTTACCCAAATCGATCAAGTCGCCGGGCACCCAAGGCCCCGAACCAGGCTTTGGTGGCTGCCTCCAATCTCCCGAGTTCGCGCCCTGTAGTAGGAGGAATTACGAGATGAAACTCATTAAGGCCCAAGTCGAGAACTTCAAGTGTGTTGAGGACTCCAAGGCGTTTCGGGTCGACCAAGTGACCTGCCTGATTGGCAAGAATGAGGCTGGCAAAACTGCTCTCCTGGAGGCTCTCTATAAACTGAATCCTGTTGAGAAGAACCGGGCCCATTTCGCGGAAGGGGAGTATCCGCGGCGGCATCTAGCAACCGACCGCCAGCGACTGGAGCGGGAACCGGCGAACGTCCTAACGACCACCTGGGAGCTTGATGATGCGGACGTAGCCTTTCTGGAAGAGTTGGTCGGTGCTGGGAACTTCAAAGAGCACCAAGTGACCGTAACCAAGGGCTACGATAACGAGCGGCGTTGGACGACGATACCGATTGACGAGCAGTCGATCGTCAAGAGGGCGGTGGAGGAGGCCAGGCTAAACGCATCCGAGAAGGCCCCGCTTGGAAAGGCCACTTCGGTGAGCGGGTTGGTCGAAATCATCACAGGGATGAACTCACCTACCTCTAAACAAGCTTCCCTGCTAGAAGACATGCAGACTCGGTTCCCAGGCGGCGATGTTGGGTTAGCGGTAAGAGAAGCGCTGACGACGCGGCTTCCCCTCTTTGTCTACTTCGACGTCTACGACCAACTCCCCGGGCGGGTGGCACTAACAGATCTGAAGAGTCGAAAAGAGGCCAACCATTTGAAGTTCTCCGACAAGATTTTCCTTGCACTCCTTGACATGACAAGCACCAGCTTGGAGGAAATTGAGGGCATCAGTGAGCTGGAAACGTTGATCATGGAACTTGAGTCCGTAGAGGCAAGCCTTACAGACAAAATCAAGGAGTATTGGACGCAGAACAAGAACCTAGAAGTAAATTTCCGGTACGACCGCGCCAAACCGGGTGACCCCCCGCCTATGAACGAAGGCTTTATCTTAAGCACACGCATCAAGAACACGCGGCATCGGGCTACAGTGAACTTCGACGAACGTAGCATGGGCTTCATCTGGTTCTTCTCGTTCCTGGTTTGGTTTTCCAAGGTGAAGGACAACTACGGTGACAACCTCTTCTTGCTGCTTGATGAACCTGGCCTCTCCCTTCACGGCAAGGCACAGCAGGATCTTCTCCGATACATCAACACGGAGCTCAGACCCGAGCACCAAGTGATTTACAGCGCACATTCCCCGTTCATGATCGACGTAGAAAACATCTTCTCGCTACGCACTGTCGAAGATGTGGTGGAGGTCAGGAAGACGGACGGTGAAAGCGAAGAGCGCATCCTCGGGACCAAGGTCGGCGAACGAATTCTAAGCAGAGATAAAGACACGCTATTCCCACTTCAGGGCGTTGTTGGTTTCGATATGGCGCAAACCCTCTTCGTGGGGACCTTGTTGCATGGATCATCCCGAAGGATGTCTTATCATTGGTTTTTTCAACGCTGGGGGTAGTCTAAATGCCACATAAGTTCACCGCAGCGCGCCGGCACAAGTTTGATAAGGTGCAGTACCGGGTGATCAACTGGGCGGAATATAACGAGAGCTTGCGCCAACGGGGTGACCTCACGATTTGGGTCAGTGAGGAGGCTCAAAGTGTGTGGAGCGCGCCGCGCCGCACGTCACGGGGTGGTCAGCGCAGATACTCGGATTTGGCGATCGAGACATGCCTGATGCTGCGCACGGCATACCATCTTGGACTGCGTCAGACACAGGGGCTTATGGGTTCCATCGGCACGCTCATGGGGTTGGATATACGGGTACCGGATTACTCCACGCTGTCGCGGCGCGCAAACGGGGTGAGCATCGCTCAGGTGATGAGGCAAGCAGGATCTGTGCCTATCCATCTGGTGGTCGACAGTACTGGCCTCAAGATCTTCGGCGAGGGCGAATGGCTAGCGCAGAAGCATAACACCAAGGGAATACGCCGCCGCTGGCGCAAGCTCCACCTCGGACTGGACCTCGCCAGCGGGGCGATTGTTTGCGCCGCTCTGACTCACGATAACGTTGGAGACAGCACAGCCTTACCCAGCCTCCTGGATCAGCTGGATGCCCCGGTCACGGGCTTTCTGGCTGACGGCGCCTACGATGGAGCGTCCACACGAAATCTGCTGAGGCAGCGGTATGGGGAGACCCTGGATGTGGTCATACCGCCGCCAAAGGACGCAGTGATCCGCCTGCAATCGGCGCGTGATGCGACCGTTCGGGATCGCCATATTGCCCAAATCCGCAGCAACGGCCGCATGGCCTGGCAGACGGCAACAGGGTACAACCAGCGCAGCCGAATAGAAACGCAGATGGGCCGTTGGAAGAGCGTCATCGGCCCCAAACTCAAATCCCGCAGCTTCTCCAGGCAGATCACGGAGATCCAACTCGGCCGAAAAGTCCTGAACACAATGACCGCGCTCGGACGGCCTGTGTTCGAACGCATCGCCTGACGCTACCGCTTGGGGAAAGGGGGAATTCCGTTTCCATCCCTATCCGTGCAACAAGGCTTCGTCGATCGACATCTTACCTTGAAAGTCGCTTTACGCCGACGTAGTATGCCCCATGAGTGGCACCGTTGTTGAGGCCATGGATGAACCACGCCTGCAATCGAGCCTCGCCGGCCTCAAGAGGAACGCGGAATTTCACCTCCGCGGCGTCGGGCGGGACAGGTTGCGTGACGTCCACGCCGCCGACTGAAAGGCGAGCTTCGGTGACTCCGGTGAGCATTTGGGGTTCTCGGCCGGGGCTGGTCATGCGGCTGCGCGTGAGGCTGTTGGAGATAGGACGGTCCACCTCGGGAGGCCAGCGGCGGAGGGAAATCTCATAGAGTCCGCTTTCAGCGACCTCGACTGCCCAGAAGCCGTCCGCCCGCTGACCACGCTCGACTTGGCCGTGGGTCCAAAGCACTTCGCCGTGGATGTCGTGCGTGGTTAGCCACGTGGGATCGGATTCCTCGGCACCCAACGCTATGTGTGCGTATTTCGTGAAACTGGGAGAGAGATCCGCCCACCAGGCGTCATAAGCCTGGCGGAGCCTTTTGACGACATCCGGTTGCTTGGGAGCGACGTCCTCCTTTTGGCTGGTATCTTGTTGGATCTCGTACAGCTCCTTGCCGTTGATGAGACGCCAGCGGTCGGTCATGACGGCGCTACGGCGCCACTTGATGGGGTGGTCGACGCGTTGGGAGTCGGTCATCAGGGTGCGGTCCGGCCAGCGGCTTGCCTTGCCGGTGAGAAGCGGCACGAGGCTGGTGCCGTCGAAAGTTACGCCTTGAGGCTTATTCAATCCAGACATTTCGATCAGGCTGGGCAAGACGTCGATGTGGGCGGTCAGCCGGTCTACGTCACGGCCGCCTCCCAGCCCGCCTTTCGGCCAGCGAATGAAGAACGGAACGCGATGGCCTCCTTCGTATTCGCTCCCTTTTTGACCCCGCATACCGGCGTTGAAGGCTCGATTTCCCATCGTCGAGCCATTGTCGGTCATAAAGATCAGAATCGTGTTCTCGCGAAGGCCCAGCTCGTCGAGCTTTCGCATCAGACGGTTCATGTTCTCGTCGATATTGGTGATCATGCCGTAGAACTCGGCCAGCGGGCTTTCAATTCCTTTGTCCTTATACGGCTTGCTGTATTTGTCTGCGACGAGGAAAGGACCGTGCGGAGCGTTGGTCGGGAGGTAGCAGAAGAACGGCCGCTCCTTGTTGGCTTCGATGAACTTGATTGCCTCTCGGAACCATACGTCAGTGCAATAGCCCTGGAACTTTTCAGGCTTGCCGTTGCGCAAATAGGTGTCGTCGAAGTAGTCGTTGCCCCAGTAGTCCGGGGTGTTGCCGATTGCTCCTCCGCCGAAGGTCAAAGCCTCGTGGAAGCCTTGGTCGTGCGGACGCATCGGGTAGTTGTCGCCGAGGTGCCACTTCCCGAACATGCCCGTGCGGTAGCCGTTCGCTCCGAACACCTCGGCGATGGTTACCTCGTTTCCAGGCAATAGTGATCGGCCCATGATCGTGTGCCAAACACCCGTGCGGTTGCCGTAGCGGCCCGTGAGTAACGCCGCGCGTGTCGGGGAGCAGGTGGGACCAACGTGGAAGTTCGTCAGCCTAACGCTCTCGGTGTGGAGCTTGTCGAGATTCGGCGTTTGGATGACCGGGTTGCCATGGCAGGCGAGATCGCCGTAGCCTTGGTCGTCGGTCATCACGAGGACGACGTTGGGTTTGTCGCCCGCGGCTGTGGCAGGAGCCAGTTGCCAAAGAAAGGCGAGTACGAAGAGAATCGTCGCGTAGGGGCTGACCCAGATCGTCCTTTGTTTCATGAGTTAATCATCACCTCCTGCGAAATACATGGACCCGGACCGGCCGGAAGCTTCGCCTGTCAACTGCTTCACGAGTCGAGGGCGCTCGAAGCCGCGCCAGCAGGGCAACCCTTGACTGAACCCTTGCGGGTGCAGAAAACGCACCCGGTTAAACAAAGCCTATGGACTAATTAGCTTGGCATCTCACGCCGCATCCGCCACGCAAGAACTGTTTCTGCCACAGTCGCTAGAAAATCACTTTGAAACCAAACTGAATCTGCCGGGCAATGCTGATCGTGTTACTGACGGTGCCAAAATTTCGGTTGGTGAACCGCAATTGCGGGATCCCGAATGTCGGGTGGTTGAAGACGTTGAAGAACTCAGCGCGGAATTGCGTCTTCACGCGTTCGCTGATCTGGTCTTCGCGGAACACTCCGAAGTCAAAGTTTTGTTGGGAATCGGTTCGCAGGATGTTTCTTCCGGCCGTACCGTAAGTGAACTGCGCGGGCGAAGCAAACGCCGCTTTGTTGAACCAAGCTGCCGGACCAGGGTTGCTTACTTCGGGATTCCCGACCAGGTCGGGCCGTGCTCGCGTGGCTTGGTTGGGCGACCCAATGTTGGCCACATCCACATTCATTACCGGTGTAAACGGCTGTCCGCTGCGAAGATTCATGATCATGTTGACTTGCCAGTTGCCGAGGATCTTCGATCCGATCCCGCTACTAGCCCACCGTCTGCCGGGGCCGAAGGGAAGCTCGTAGACGAAAGCCCCCGAGAAGAGATGAGGAACGTCGAAGCCCGACACCGACCGTGAACTGTTCGGGTCGTATGGATTCGGAAGAGACAGGCTCTCCCGGTATTGCGCCGAGGAAGCAACGTCGATTGACTTGCTCCAGGTATAGGAGACCAGGTACGACAACCCGGACGCGAAGCGGCGTTCGGCCTTCACGTGCATGCCGTGATATTTGCTCTGCCCGATGCTGCGGTCATAAGACGGCGACGGTGCGTGCGGCCAAAGCTTGCGGGGTGCGACCGGGCCGGGACCTGGAGCGAGCGCAAGGTTGTATTCGCCGCCGATCGACAGGCGTACATTGTGCGATCCGACGTAGCCAACCGTCAGGGTCATCTGACTCGGCAACTGTCGCTGGATCTCGAAGTTCCACTGTAGCGAATAGGGCCTCTTGTACCTTGGGTCGAAGGTGAAGTTTCCGATCCGTGCGGGCGACGGAGCGATTACCAGCGGATTCGGACCGAAAGGCTGATCGGCTGTGACGGTGACGAAGTTCCTGTTCAAACCCCGGAAGGTCACTCCTCGCGCCGCGGGCCAGTTCGCATTCCCTATGGCGCCATGTTGCCCCTGCTGACTGGCCCCCGCCATCAGGTCATAGAAGATGCCGAAGGAGCTTCGAATGACCGTACTGTCGGACGCACGGTAGGCTAGTCCAAGTCTTGGGGAGATCAACTTATAGTCGTCCTCCTGGACCTTGGGACTCCCGGTGAAATCCACCCATTGGTCGACGTACTCGGTGTCCAAGTTCGTCGGCAGACACGGCGCACCGTACGGAGTATTGGGAGTGCATGTCCCCGGCCGGTCAGTGCCGGAGAGGTAGTGGCCGGTATTAAAGTCCCATGCCGATGGGAAATCCCTCACATAGCTGGGGGCGCGGAAGATGTTCCATCTGACTCCCAGGTTGACGGTCAGCTTATCAGCGGCTCTCCAGGAGTCCTGCACGTAGAAGTTGTACGTCGCAAGCTCCAGCTCGAAATCAGGGAAGTGCAGGAAAGTTACGTCCGGAACGCCCAGTACGTACGATGCGGCGCCATCGCCGGTATTCCCGGCGTTGTTGGGGTCGGCGCTTTGAGGGGAATTGAAAGTGAGACGGGAGTCCGACTGAATGTTTTGCCAGGGCAACAGCAGGTACTCCCCACCGATCTTCAGGCTGTGACGTCCGAAGTTGTGCGTGAAGTCTCCGCGTCCTTGATAGGCCTTCTGGGGCCCCAGCGTGCGATTCCGGGCGCCGACGCTAAAGTAACCTGACACGCTCATACCCGGGACCGTCAGCGAATTATTGAGGTCGGAGTCAGGTAGCTCGTCGGGCTTCATTCCCGCAAAGAAACCCTGGTCGATTAGAGCCTGGTCGGTCAAGATGCGAACGTCGTTCGTCGTGACAGTGCTGAATCCGAACAGGCCGCTGACCAGCGTATTCGGTCCGAAGATGTGGGTGTACCGAGCGCCGAAGTTCTTCGGGGGGAGCACTGTTTCGAGGCGCGTTCCGGGGAGGGACTGCGCCCTGCTCTTCGTCTGCTCGCCCCAGGAATAGCGGACCCAGACCTGGTCGGAAGCAGAAAACTGGTGGTCACCCCGAATGCTGTAGTTGTCGGCGGGAAACCTTTGCGCTTCACTGTTGCGTGAATTGGTTCCGGCAAAACCCGTGGCATTGGGAGCGGGAATGATCGCCTCCGACCAGGCTTGGATGGAGGGACTTAACAACGAGCTCGGGATCTGGTTGCCAGGGAAAGGATCTCGCAAGAACCTGTTGCTGTCCTGAGGATCCGTCCTAGTGGAAAACGGGTCAAAAATCGCACGATCCAATGAGCTGAAATCGCCTCTGAGTTGCTCGGGTGTAGGGACCGTCGTTAGCGAAGCCGATTCGTTGTTCTGCCGATACCCATCGTACGAGAAGAAGAAAAACGTGTTGTTCTTCTTGATTGGACCTCCCACAACCCCGCCGAATTGGTTCTGGCGCAGGCTCGGCTTGCCAGCAGTGAAAAAGCCGCGAGCGTCAAGAGCATCGTTACGGAGAAACCAGAAGGCACTTCCGTGAAACTCGTTGGTTCCACTCTTGGTGGCAACATTGATGACGCCGCCTGTTACGCCGCCGAACTCGGCCTGGTCGCTGTGGGACTGCACCTTGAACTGATCCAGAGCGTCGATGCTTGGCGCGACGTGATACGTGCCGGTGAAGTGTCCGCTGTTGAAAACGCCGTCGAGGGTGAAGTGATTGCTGCGGTTGCTTTGACCGTTGATTGCCGGGTAGGTCTGGATACCGATGGATTGGGCTTGCTGGCCGCCGCGATTCTGCGAAACGCTAACAGGGGACGCACCTGGCGTCAGGGTGAGAAGTTGTGAAAAATTTCGCGCGTTGAGCGGCAAGTCCGAGATCTGCCTTTGGGCGACAACCGTGCCGAGTTGAGCGGTATTGGTTTCCAGCACGGGCGACGCCGCAACCACTTCAATCGTTTCCGTGAAGGCGCCGACTTCCAGAATGAAATCGATGCGGGCGCTTTGGTTGACCTCGAGCACGATCCCGGGGCGAGAGATGGACTTGAATCCCTCTGACTCGACGCTGATCGCAAAGTTGCCAGGCTGCAGTCGTGTGAATGTGTAGTAGCCGACATCACTGGACGTCGTTCGTCGCTCCGTCTCGCGGTCGACGTTCGTAACAACGATTTGGGCCCCAGGGATGACGGCTCCGGTCGAGTCCGTGACCCTTCCGTTGACCTCGGCGGTACTTTGCCCATAAGAAACGCTCGCGAGCGTCGTGAGCAATACCGCGGACACTAACAGAGACTTGGCGCTTTTCATTGACATAACTCCTCCAACTACTTTTTCCAAGTTCGTCTGCTAACGTGCTGATTTACCAACCAGCTCAGTGCGCACTGTAGCGGCGTGGCAGTCAACGGCAAACTTGCCTATCCTACCGTCGCAAGACTGAGCTGGTCAAGCAAATTACACTGATTGTCGCTGCCAAGTGATAATGTCCTAAATGTGCCAAGACCTTGTTGCATGGATCATCCCGAAGGATGTCTTATCATTGGTTTTTTCAACGCTGGGGGTAGTCTAAATGCCACATAAGTTCACCGCAGCGCGCCGGCACAAGTTTGATAAGGTGCAGTACCGGGTGATCAACTGGGCGAGCTAGTCCCAGTCGTAGTTGAGGGTTGAGGAGCGGCGGTGTAGAGGGGCATTGTACTAGGCGACTTTCGGTTCGGCGGAGTCGGTTGGATTGAGGACGGCTTCGAGCATCCAGAGATCCTTATAGCCCATGATCTTGCGGAAGTTTTTCTCGGTATCCAGGAATGCCGCCGCCGCCCAACGGCGCACCATCGAAGCATCCTTCCAGCGCGTCACGCGACGTGTCCTCCGCCGCACGCCGGCGTTCGGACTCTCGACGATGTTGGTCGTCGCCAGACAACGATGCAACGACGGCGGCAATCCCAGGCGATTGATCGTGAAACACTCCTCGAGACCCTCGCGCAAACTCGCCGCCGCCTCGGGCCAGTCGCCCGCGTACCATTCGGCCAGCTTCTTGAGCCGCGCTTGACCGTCCTTGGCTTCGAGCCGCCAGGCCGCGCGGATTGCCGCTTTGGCCTGATCCTGTTCGGCCTTCGGCAGCCTGTCGAGAACGTTGCGCAGCTTGTGGGCGCGACAACGCTGCACCGGGGCGTCACCAAAGATTTTGTGCACTGCCGCGCGTAAAGCCTTCGATCCATCGAGTACAAAAAGCCTCTTTTTCGCGGGCGAGACTCCACGCTCGACCAAGCCTGTCAACAGGTCCTCGGCCGCCGCCGCGTTCTCCGTCGCCGCGTGTTGCAAGCCCAGTACGTGCTTGTTCCCTTCCGCGTCCACCCCCACGGCCGCTAAAACCGTGTGTCCCGAGAAAATCAGGCCGTCCACGTAGATCACCAGCAAGTCCACGTCATCGAAACGGCGCGCGAATAGTTCGTCGATTTTCTTTTCCGCAGCCTCGATGGTGTCGCGACTTATCGCCGATTTAGACACGCCGACGGTGTCGGCCATTTCGCCGATTACTCCCGCATACTGACGCGTCGAGACGCCTTTCATCAAGATATCCAGCATGCGCGAGCCTAGCCGCTCGTCGTCTTGCAGGGATTCGTAGGCGGGCACTTTGACCTCGCCGCCGGAGCGTTTGCGCAAGCGCGGCTTGGCCACCCGCAGCTTGCGATCGCTTAGATTCACGCGGCCCGATTGCCGTCCCCAGCGCAGCACGTCGCCGTCGCGCTTCTTGCCGGGTTGGGCGAGTTCGCCTCCGGTGACCTGCTGGGCAGAGAGTTCGAGCACGGCTTGGATGGCGGCGCGGCCGGTGACGTCGATGACCTCGTCGACGGCTCCCTGGCATTGTTCGATGAGTTCGACGAGGGGCAGCATGAGCTGCGCGTTTTGGCTGAGCAGACGCGTGAGCTCCTCGGGCCTCAGCCGCTGCTGCTTGGCGGAATCAAGAATGTGATACGGTTTCTTCACGGCGGTTCTCCTTTGTGGTTAAAGATTTGCTCGATTCTCCCAGAGAACCAAGCTTGAGAACCGCCGCCCCTTTATCCCCCAACTGAGCTCGGGACAAGTACCGGGTTCAACTGGGCGGAATATAACGAGAGCTTGCGCCAACGGGGTGACCTCACGATTTGGGTCAGTGAGGAGGCTCAAAGTGTGTGGAGCGCGCCGCGCCGCACGTCACGGGGTGGTCAGCGCAGATACTCGGATTTGGCGATCGAGACATGCCTGATGCTGCGCACGGCATACCATCTTGGACTGCGTCAGACACAGGGGCTTATGGGTTCCATCGGCACGCTCATGGGGTTGGATATACGGGTACCGGATTACTCCACGCTGTCGCGGCGCGCAAACGGGGTGAGCATCGCTCAGGTGATGAGGCAAGCAGGATCTGTGCCTATCCATCTGCTGGTCGACAGTACTGGCCTCAAGATCTTCGGCGAGGGCGAATGGCTAGCGCAGAAGCATAACACCAAGGGAATACGCCGCCGCTGGCGCAAGCTCCACCTCGGACTGGACCTCGCCAGCGGGGCGATTGTTTGCGCCGCTCTGACTCACGATAACGTTGGAGACAGCACAGCCTTACCCAGCCTCCTGGATCAGCTGGATGCCCCGGTCACGGGCTTTCTGGCTGACGGCGCCTACGATGGAGCGTCCACACGAAATCTGCTGAGGCAGCGGTATGGGGAGACCCTGGATGTGGTCATACCGCCGCCAAAGGACGCAGTGATCCGCCTGCAATCGGCGCGTGATGCGACCGTTCGGGATCGCCATATTGCCCAAATCCGCAGCAACGGGTGCATGGCCTGGCAGACGGCAACAGGGTACAACCAGCGCAGCCGAATAGAAACGCAGATGGGCCGTTGGAAGAGCGTCATCGGCCCCAAACTCAAATCCCGCAGCTTCTCCAGGCAGATCACGGAGATCCAACTCGGCCGAAAAGTCCTGAACACAATGACCGCGCTCGGACGGCCTGTGTTCGAACGCATCGCCTGACACTACCGCTTGGGGAAAGGGGGAATTCCGTTTCCATCCCTATCCGTGCAACAAGGCTCATGAACTCCTGGTGGGTGTTTGAGCCGCGCGCGTTAGCAAGCGACTCCTCGTGGTCGCGAATCAGATTGAGTTTGGTGCGCTCGATGTGGTCGCTCAAAGCTTCGATGCCGGCCTCGTCATCTCGAAGCGTCAGTGCCGCAAGGAGCCGACGATTGACGTCGGGAAAATGTCATTAGTCATCGTCATCAGGTTGGTTTTCCATGACATGTGGGCGAAGGTAGCGACGCAGATGATGGAGACGACGGCGGTTGAAGACTCGACGTAGTTAATCAACAGACCTATCGGCATGATCAGGGCGCTAGGGAGCATCAGGCGATGGTGAAGCCGCGCTCTTCGCGCAGGTATTTGGGTAGCCAGAAAAGATAGAACCACCAGAGGGGGTCGGCGACAATGCGCGCCATGAACAGCCCCAGGTTTGACGAAATTGGAATCGCTCGCCCCAGCGCAGTTTCCGCTTTGGCGGACCGGCATCGGCCAGACCGCTTTCGATCAATGCGACTTCCTCGGTGGTGACACGGGCGTGTTGCGCCGGCGGCCAGTACCAGCGCAGCCAGAAAAACATCCAAACGAAGCCCAGGGCTCCGGTGAAGATAAAGGCCGTTCGCCAGCCCCACATCTCGAACAAGAAAACGATGAGCGGGGGGGCCAGGATCGCGCCGGTGGCCGCGGCTGCGTTGACGAGTCCGCTAGGAGTCTGTCCCACAGAACGAAAATCGTCGATTTTTTGTCAGCATATAGTGGCTAGGGACACATCTAGCTACATCATGTGGTAGGTCAAAGTTTCTGTGGGACAGACTCCTAGCCCGCATTTCTCACCAGCTGTAACGGGGAGGGGCAGATTTCAGTTTTGGAACCGATTTTTGAGTGATTGGCGCGGGTCGCCGCCTCAAATGGTAGTGCTTGCCGCCAGCAGCTCCGGCAGCGCTTCGGTGTAGGCTTCGGAGACGTTTTCGAACATATTTTAGGCATATCCGGGCTAAGGCCCCTGCCGTGGCTTGTGTGCTTCCAGTGATACTTGAAGTCCAAATGCCGGCTTGGCACGCTCAGCAGCGCAGCGGTCCGGCTCGCTCGAGATTGGCGTACACCACCTGAAACCAGGCCTGCGCCGGATGGCCCGTGGCCATCGAAATCCACACCTTGCGCACTGTCATTCGAACCCGCGCGCCAATCTTCAACAGCCGCACCCGAATCGTCGAACACTGCGCCCGCGCCAGCTTCGTCCCCGCCAGCCCCAACTCCCGCAACGCTTGCATCAAACAATACGCGATCGAGGAAAAATACAAGCGCACTTGATTCGATCGCATCAGCGTTGTCGAAGTGCGGTCGGCGAACAGGTCCAACTGTTGCTCCTTGCTGCGATTCTCCATCTCACCTCGCACGCAATAGAAATCCTCGTACAAGCTGCGTGCTTGCCTGCACGCGGCACTCAGCGAGGTCACGACGAAGCGTGGATTGTTACCCTTCGCCAGGCACTCGGCCTTGGCCACCACGCGGCGTTTGCGGCTCCAACTCTGCAGCGTGCGACAAGCGAAATTCGCTGAACACGCGCGCCGGCTTAGCGCTGGCCACAGGCCGCCGTTGCGGCTTGCGAATCCGTTGCAACAAGCGCGCATTCTTGGCCGGGCCGAACACGCAATCGACTCGGTTTCGCTCGCACCAACTCATCACCTCCTCACGGCAGAAACCCGAGTCGGCGCGTAGGATGATCGCGACTTCGGGCCAGGTCCCGCGCAGTTGTTCGACGATCCGCTCGACCTCTTCACGCGCTCCCGCCGAGGCGTCTTGATTGGACTCGCGCAGCCGCGCGCAGACGAGATGTTCGCCGCAGAAGATGTACAACGGCAGATAGCAGTAGCCGCCGTAGTAGCCGTGATCGAAGCGCCCTTCTTGGTTGCCGTGCAGGCGATCGTCGGTGGCGTCGAGGTCGAGCACGATCTGCGCCGGCTGCCGCGGCTGGCGCTGGATGTAGAAGTTGACGAGTGCTTTATCGACCTTGGCGCTGTCGAGCGTGATCTTTTTGTAGCGCGATTTTTTGTCGGCATCAGGGGCCGTGAGTTCGAGGCGATTGAGGGTGCTTTTGCCGGCGCCGGCCTTGCCGCGGTCGCGCTCGCGGCGGCGTTTAAGGCCCTCGATATCGGCCTTGCCCGAGAGCATCGCCAGCAGCGGATCGGCGCGCAGTTGGTCGTGATCGTTGAGGTCCTCGTAACCCAGCGCCAGGCCGTAGACGCACTGCCGCACGAGCTGCCTGACGCTGTGCTCGATGCGTTCGGGATCGCGGTAATCGCGGAAGCAGTCGGCGAACTGCCGCAGGATGCCGGTCTTCTGCTCGCTGCGGTGCGGCAGTAGCGAACCGGCCTCGGTCGTAATCGTGCCGCCATCGAAACGGGCGACAACATCGCGCGCAAACTCAGTGGCGAAACAGAAACCCGATTGCGTACAATCTGTCATAGCGAACGTCGTTCTCTCCTGGCTCCAACCTGTTGTCTTAACTACGTTTATGCCAGAGTGGACGGCTTTCCGCTACTTCCTGGTGAGATTTCCGGGCTAAGCCCAGCGTCGTAACCTGCGAATCGTAGTAATAGCCATACCCGGCCGGCAGGTCGATGAGAGGATTCACAGCATCGTCGTAGCGAAGAGAGAACGAGCCAAAGGCCGAGGAGAGTTGGCCTGCCTTTACGGTGAGATAGTTATTACCCCAGAAGCGCTCGTATCCCACATATGCCTGCAGCGTGTCGACCTCGACCCCGCTCCCGTGCAGCTCAAATTCCTCGAACAGATACGGCCTCGAGTGGACCTACACCGCGCCGGAAGCGAACCAGCGTTCGTTGACTCGAAACGTCGGGTAGGCGATCGCCCTCAAGCCCCCCGCGATCGTTGAGTCCGATCCTGGGCGGGCGCTTAGCCGCTGGGACGCGAACGCGCCGCCGCTCAGGGTCATCGGCATCTCGAAGCCGGCCGACTCGGTCTGCGCCTGCGCGGTCACGACGAACAGCAGGACGACTGAGAGCCGCCACACTAATGAAGACATCGTGTCGAGTTCCCCACGCACTTCATATCGGATCACCTGGGACCGCTTGAGCTACTGATTTTCCAGTTTTCGTAGCTCGGGCATTCGAGAAGGGCGCTGCGCGCGTCATCGTGAACTCCATAGTGCAGTAGAAGGCGCTGCCTTGACCGGGCCCACGGTCGATCCACGCAGATCGGCGGGGATCGACTACAAGGGCAATCCCGGAGAACTCTTTATATGCCATAGATTTACGGTGATCTCAAGATAGCAGTGACCGATTGCAGAGATTGCAACCGCCAACGACAGACCAAATCCGCCCGTCCTGCGATTTTGAGATGTCTTTTCCCTTTGAAATCAGCAACCTATCGGTACGTCGACCGAAAGCTGGACACACGGGCCTTACACTATACCTGGAGGATGCGGAAAGCCCTGCCGAATCCGGCCAATGGGCGGTATTCACGATAGGGTCTGGAGATTGGCCGCCGTGAGCGCGGGAATTCCCCGTTCTGCTTTGTAGGGTTTGACGGAATACAAATGGTGAGTATCGCGGGTCGCCCCCATCCAGCGAGTTTTAGAGAAAACCGGACAAATCCGGACATTTCCGGACATTTCGACTGGCCAGCGTAGCTGCGTCTTGTCCAATACAAGATGAGCCTGAAGGGAGGGGTGATTCCAACACAAGATGAGCCTGGAGGTAATTTGGGCAAGGTCGATTAGGAACAGGCAAACTGCGGGCGATGGGAGTCGCCGTGCAGCAAGCCGAATCAGTGAGTCTCGATGAGATCGAGAGTTTTCTCGACGGGTGTGGGTCCGTCGAGTTCCAGGCCGGAAGTCGAGCGGATAAATACGCGCTCGTCGAAGGCGTCCTGAAGAGGCATCATTATGCCGACCAGAAGCGCTCGGTTAAAGGATTGTTGAGACGCTTCCTGAGCAAGCTAACCGGCTTAAGCCGCGCCCAATTGACTCGCCTCATCGGGCAGTTTTTGCGCGAAAAGTGCGTTCGGCCGACAGCCTATCGAAGGCGCCGCTTCCCCACCAAGTACAGCCGCGCCGACATCGTTCTCCTGGCGCATGTCGACCAAGTACAGCAACGTCTCTCCGGGCCGGCGACGCGTCGCATTCTCCAGCGCGAGTTCCAAATCTACAACCGCAAGGAGTTCGAACGCCTTGCCGAACTGTCGGTGGGACACCTCTACAACTTGCGCAAACGCGCCGTCTACCGGCGACACAGTTTGCATCTCGACAAGACTCGACCGACACCCGTGGCGATCGGCGAACGCCGCCAACCCGAGCCGCGAGGACGTCCGGGCTACCTGCGCATCGACACCGTGCACTCGCCCGAACAGGAAGGCGAAAAAGGCGCCTACAGCATCAACGTGGTCGACGAAGTGACGCAGTGGCAGGCCGTCGGCTGCGTCCAACGCATCAACGAAAATCACCTCATTCCCTTGCTGGAAGGGCTTTTGGAACAATTTCCATTTATCGTTCGCGGCTTTCACTCCGACAATGGCAGCGAATTCGTCAACCATCAAACCGCTAAACTGCTCGAGAAGTTGCGAATTGAATTTACGAAGTCTCGCGTGCGCCGTTCGAACGACAATGCCTTGGTCGAAACCAAGAACGGCGCAGTGGTGCGCAAGTGGATGGGCTACCAGTTTTTGCCCTCGGAAGCGACGCAGGCGATCGACACCTTCTACCGCCAGTGGCTCAACCCGTACTTGAATTTTCATCGCCCATGCGCTTTCGCCAGCGAGCGCCGAGACCGCCGCGGCAAGTTGCGCAAGGTGTACGCCGAGTGGAGCACGCCGTGGGAAAAGCTGCTCAGCCTGCCCGCCGAGCAGCGCGGCCTGCGCGCGGATCGCTCGCTCAAGAAGCTCCAAGCGCGAGCGGACACTTGTTCCGACACCGAGTTTGCCGAGCAACTCGACGCTCAGCGCAACGAACTGCAACGCGTCTGCAAAGACCTCGCGATCTGCTGGCGCACGCGGTAGACAACGCCCCGACCCGAGGCGTTGTCGGCTCCTCCGGCCCACGTCCGAAGACGGCCGTGGGGTCTCGCCTGGGATGGCTGCAAAGGGGGATTGGGGTGCCGCCCCTTCCCCCTTA
>CBDBHI010000041.1:0-8385 GCA_965205595.1 Bryobacterales bacterium
CTTGTGCACAATCTGTGCGACACCCCAGCAGGCCGCAGGTGCTTACAAACAAGCCTCTCCCTGTGTCGTCTAAGGTAACTATCGTGATATCGAATTGTTCCGGGCTTCCGCATCGGTTCCAGGGAGAATTTTCGCACCGGCCTGACCACCGCCTGAGATCACTCTAAGGCCTATAAACAAGTCCTTAGAGCTCGCTGGGCAAGCTTTCCACAGGCTCACGGCATGTCGATCATTACATGGTTTGCCTCCGCCGCGTAGCGGGTCTGCCGCGCAATTCCGCCGCCCCGGTAATATTGAGGAAGACGTGTCGTCCCCGCCGGAGGGGTGGTACAACGATTAGGCGCGCTGAGAGCGCAAAACTAGGGGGGTCTCATTTGGCGGAACAGAAGTACGACGTGATTGTTGTGGGTAGCGGGCCGGGCGGAGGGATCGCAACCTACGCCCTAGCTCAGGCCGGATTGAAAGTAGCTTTAGTCGAAGCCGGCCCGCGATTTCGAGCCGGGGTCGACTACGACGGGCACCACTGGCCCTACGACTATCGCGACCGGCGCGCCCCAAATTTTTGGCGTGACAATTTCGAGCGGGGGCATTTTACTCCCGTGGGCGACAGGCCCGGCCACGGTCAGATCCGCGCGCTCGGCGGCCGCTCGATCTGTTGGGCCGGGCACACGCTACGCTTCGGGCCATTGGATTTCCAACGCTGGCCCATTTCCTACGACGAGGTTGCCCCCTACTACAGCCGCGCCGAACGCCTGATGGGTGTCTACGGGCAGCGCGACGGTCTCTCGAATATGCCCGACGGGGAATTCCTCAAGCCCGTGCCGATGCGTTGCGGTGAGGAACAGCTCCGTCTGGGCGTGGAGCGGCTGAAAACAAGGGGCGCAAAAATGGAGTTCGTCGCGCAGCGCAAGGCAATGCTGACCGAGCCCCCCAACAAACCCGAATGGAAGCATCGCCAAAAATGCCACTACTGCGGACACTGTTCCGGCTGTGCGGTCGACGCGAAGTACACTTCGGCCAACACGCCGATTCCGCTCGCGGAAGAAACGGGGAATTTGACGATTTTCACCGACGCGATGGTGACGCGTGTGCGCCTGTCGAGCGAGGGAGGCCAGGCAACTGGAATCGAATACAAGTCCAAAGCCGGTCAGATTCATGAACTCGATGCGAAGGCGGTCGTGCTGTCGTGCAGCGCCGTCGAAACCGCGCGCCTGATGCTGATTTCCGATGTCGGTAACTCAAGCGGACAAGTCGGCAAAAACCTCACCAGCCACTTCGGCGTCACCGTGCGAGGCTTCTTCCCCAAGATTGTCGGTCGCGACGCATCAAACGACGACGGCACCAGCTACTACCACTCGCTACTGACGGGCCTGTATTGGGACCAGCCCAGCACAAAGTTTGACGGCACCTACCAGGTGCAATGCGGCGCCGGGGTCACCGCCCATCTCACGGTCATCCGTAAGGCTCCGGGTTACGGTAGCGCCTTCAAGAAAACCCTGCGCGAATGGAACATCGGCCACGCCGGCATGAACATGCAGGGGACCACGTTGACCTCGTCGAAAAAGTTTATCGACCTCGACCCCAAACAACGCGATAGCTACGGCATGCCGCTGCCGCGCGTGCACTTGCACTACGAAGACTCCGACATCGCAATGGCGCAAGATATGGTCGAAAAGTGCGAAGAGATCATTCGCGCCGGTGACGGAGAGGTCATCGAAACTCCGGGGACAGTCAAGGTTAGCGATTTGGTGATTGATCTCAATCACTGGGTTGGCACGACTAGGATGGGGGCCGATCCGCGCACATCAGTGGTCGACACACAGGGCCGTTCACACGACATCCCGAACCTGTTCGTAGCGGACGCTTCGGTGTTCCCGGCCTACCCGGAAAAGAATCCGACGCTGACGAATATCGCGCTGTCGTGGCGAACGGCCGACGGAATTGTTGAGCGCTTTCGAAATAAGGAACTGGGGTGAGTGGAAATGGAACGAAGAACAGTCTTAAAGCTTGTCGCCGCTGGAGTCTTACCAGGTTCAGGCGGCCTCGTTCAGCTTGCGTCCGCGCAAGACGCGTACACGCCGGAATTCTTCTCGAATTCGCAGCTCCGATTGCTGGATGCCCTGACGGAGGTGATTCTGCCCAGCGATGATCACTCGCCCGGAGCGAAAGCCGCAAAAGTGGCTCGGCTACATCGACGTTACGGTCGCCGACGGCACTCGCTCGCTCCAGCGAAATTGGCGCAGCGGTCTGAAGGCGGTCGCAAAGCTAACGAAGAAACGCTTCAAAACTGAGTTCGCCGATTGCGACGCCTCTCAACAGGATGCGATCGTCGCTGAGATGTCGCGCAACGAAGACAACCCGAGCAACGAACTCGAACGTTTTTTCACCATCATGAAAAATGCGACCGTGAACGGCTACTACACGTCGAAAACCGGCATCCACGAAGACCTCGGCTACAAAGGAAACACCGCCGTCGATGAATTTGCGGGTTGCTCGCACCAAGAACACGCATAGCGTATCTACTCAAGATTCGGCGAGGACACGGGCGGCGGTCCGATTGTGTACGGGCTCGAACGAATCTCGATGGGACGGGAACTCGATCTTGTCGTGTGGGTGCATCGAGTAGCACGGCACACTAATTTGCAAAGGGCGTGTGGGGCTTGGACCGGCACATGCGTCGACTCGCGGCCGGCGCACGCCACGCGGAGTCAAGCGGAAGATTACCCGCGTCGATTCGCCGTCCTCGGTTCGAAAACGCGCGCTGCCCGCTATTTTCTCCCTTTTCCCTCTATCGAGAGACGTTGGAAGTTTTGAACCTACCTACGGCGGCGAGTCGGGCGGCATCATCAGGCCGATATTCCCAGTGCCAATGTTCTTTACTAACGGTTCGGATAAATCCGTGCTTGGGACCGTTCTTCTTGAGCCAATCATAGATCGGGCTGCCATCGAATCCGCCGGTATTGAGGTCAAAAGCCTGGCCGTGTTGGTGGTTAGAACGTCCCGGTTTGGCCGCCAGGTTCCCGCGTCCCTGCTGAAAAAGGTCGAACAGTTGTTGCTGTTTCGCAAAAGTGCGAAATCCGCTCGTAATGCTAAGAACGAGGTTTTTCTTGGCGGCCCCGTTCTTGAGCTTGAGGTACGCCGGTAGGCTTTCTAGCGTGACTTTCTGCATCTGGCCGCCCGTGCCTACAATGTTGACGAGCACCTTTGCACCGATAAACTTACCCCTTTTCCAGCACCCGTTCGGCCCTTCCTTGTTGATCCAGGCTTCGGTGGTAAACACCCGCGAACAGCCTCGTGCGAGGTTCGAAGCGGAAGTCTACCCCAGCGGTTCCACTGCAGTGATCCCGCCGTTTTCTATCTTTCCCCGGCTGACGCGGACGAATTTGCCCCGGGGGTCGGTATCTTTCGATTTGGCTGTAACGATTACGTATGTGCCGACCGGAACCGTGGTTCCTAGCGACCTGAAGGGAAGAGAGCCCGTGCGGAGTAGAGCTTTCTTGTTGGTGACGGTGAAGTTGTTCCCCAGCGGCTCTAGGTCCCACTCGGCTGGTGCGAAATCGACCAATTCGTTGATGAAGCCGCCGTGGAGGTTTGTTGAGCGGGTCCAACCCGACGGAATCATCGGGTCCGCATTGGCTGGCTCAGCGAATACATAGACGTCTCTATTTCCGTGCGTTCGGACCCCGCTTACCATGACCTGGGTCATCAAAGGAATGACTTTCTTGTCGCCCACTCTATTACCGGGAGGAACTGCATCACCGGGCTTGTACCTGGAGGACTGAGCGATGTTGTTGGGGTTGCGAATAACACACAGGTTGTCGTCGATATCGAATGTCTTGCCGACGTAGCTCGGGACTGGTTCGTTCATGTTGGGCCTCCAATCGTCGAATAAGCTTGGGTGAATCACCCTGACAAGTGACGGTCACTCCAAAATATTACAGACATTCAATTTCGGTTACAAGAGATTTCGTCGATATGATCCTGTCCGTAGGCACAATTCGGTTGCACTACGATCGGGAGAAGCGACGCCTGGCCGGCCTTGGCGGAACGAACGCACACTAATGCGAATCTCCCACTACGGCCGAATCTCGCGTCGTCGAAAATCTTCCAGCCACCAGCCCCTGGCCAACGTCGATCCACTCTACCTTTGTCCGACCGGGGCGATAGTGAACACTTAATGGCCCAGGGCGGCAGCCCTCGAAAATTGACCGGGCACGGTCTTCTTCAAGCCCCGCTTGGGGTGCGACTATGGCGCTTCGATGCCACGTTTCGTCGGTCTCGTGTCCTCGGGCTGATTGCCCCCGGCTGTTGACTCGCACTGCGGCATTGCCGCTCTACACCCGTTAGAAACAGACTTGACCTCGTGGCGAGAAATGCGGGCTTGGCGGCGGGCGACAGCCTGCTTCCATAGCAGGGTTGCAGACCCCGGGGAGTCCGGGCGGCTCAGCCCAAAATTCACTTGACACAGGTCTTATCCTGGAACCGGGGAGCGTGACGTGAACGTGTTGCAAGCAAGGCGACCAAAAGGAGGGAACAGGAGCTAGTCCTCAAGGCCTCGCGCGCGATGGCATTTTCCGGCCAGAGGCGGCCAAATCCGGCCAATTCGACGGTCGAGCTGTGTTCGTTCCACGATTTGTGACAGGCGCCGAATCGCCCCCAGTGTGGAATCGATTCTGCCTCTGTGAAGGCTGTAGAGGCGATCTTTCTGTACGGGGAAGAGCGTCTACGCCGGTTCGGTCTGTGATTCGGGATTGAACTAGGAGATTACGGGTGGTCTGTCCAGTCGGCTACGAAAATGTTGAACTCGTAGCGGGACTCGGCTTCGCGGTCGGAGCTTAGGACTAGCTGCTTGCCGTCGGGCGAGAATTCGGCGAACGAGGTGAAGCCACCGAAGTTGGTGACTTGGCGGAGGTTGGCGCCATCAAGGTCAACCATGAAGAGGTCGAATTCGCGGCTATCGCAGTTGTTCTTGTTCGACGAAAAGATGATGCTCCCGCCGTCTGGCGTGAACTGCGGGGCGAAGCTCGCGCAGCCGAAATCGGTGATCTGGTTCGCTTCACTGCCGTCGGCGCCGGCTATGAAGAGTTCCATCTTCATCGGGGCCGTCAAATTGGCGGCTAGCAGTTCGGCGTATTTGTCCGCCGGCGCGCCTTCGACGGGGTGATTGGCACGCAGCACTAGCTTTCTGCCGTCGGGCGAGAAGAATGCGCCGCCGTCGTATCCGAACGAGTCCGTAAGCTGTTTTTTTTCAGTCCCATCGGGATTCATCGACCACAGTTCGAGGTCGCCCGAGGACTTCGATGTGTAGACGATCTTATTCGTATTCCAGTTAACGGTGGCTTCGGCATCGTAGCCTTCGGCGTCAGTGAGGCGCGTCGGTTCCGCACCATGTTCGTCGGTCAAAAATATGTCGTAGCCGGTGTGGACCGGCCAAACATAGCCCTTGCTGCGGTCTGGTCGGGGCGGGCAAGTGTCGCCGGCTAGGTGGGTCGAGGCGTAGACGATGCTCTTGTTGTCGCTCAAGAAATAGCCGCACGTAGTCGCGCCTTTGCCAGTCGAGACTCGGTGGACGTCGGAGCCATCGGCGTTCATGACGTAGATTTGGTCGCACTCGGCTCCGTCGCGGGTCGATTGGAAGACCAGCTTTTGGCCGTCCGGCGACCAGTAGGCCTCAGCGTTTTGTCCACCGAAGGTCAGTTGGCGGAGGTTCGTGAGGTACTCGTGGGGCTCCGCGGCCACCTGTGGAGCCTCCGTTGGGCGCCCACAGGCCGCAGTCAAGAGGGTTAGAAGCGCAATCGCAAAAAAGTTTCGCATAAAGTTTTGCTCGAAGATCCTATTTTAACTGACTGATAATAAACTACATATGTGGAACTTGACAACCACATCTAGTGTGTGTCCAAAAAAATACCACAAAATCTTGTTGCAATGTTCCACTAGTTGCGCTAGTCTAGCAATGACACTACGCTCGCAGATGGGGTGCTAGATCGCGGTGCAAGCCCCGATTGAAAGTCCTTCCAACCCAACCCGCACCCCATCGCCGGGCGTTTGTGTGTCTGATAGGTGAATGCGGGGTACGCGTCATTGCTAAAGCTCAAGAAAGTCGAGTTACTCGGCTTTAAATCGTTTTGCGACCGCGAGGAGTTGAGGTTCACCGGAAACGGAATCGCATCGATCGTCGGACCGAACGGCTGCGGCAAATCAAACATTAGTGACGCGATTAGCTGGGTGCTCGGTGAGCAGTCGGCGAAATCGCTGCGTGGCCAACGCATGGACGACGTGATCTTTAACGGATCGCGTAGCCGAAAGCCATCGGGATTGTCGACGGTCACGCTGACGCTGCTTGACCCTGACTCGTATCTCGAAGAGATCGCCCAAAATCGTCCCATGGGCGCGCCAATCCCCCAGGGTAAGCGCTCGGGCGAGATTACGGTGAGCCGCAAGCTGTTTCGAAGTGGCGAGAGCCGCTACATCATCAACGGCAAAACGGTTCGGCTGCGCGATGTCCACGACCTTTTCATGGGAACGGGGCTGGGGCCGAACCACTATGCAATTATCGAGCAGGGACGAATTGGGCAGATACTGAGTTCGCGTCCACTGGATCGGCGCGCGTTTATTGAGGAAGCTGCCGGGGTTACGAAATTCAAGTCGAGGAAGAGACTGGCGGAACTGAAGCTCGAGAACGCCAAGCAGAATCTCCACCGCGTCAACGACATTCTTCAAGAAATTGTTAGGCAGGCGAACTCGCTGAAGCGTCAGGCTGCTAAGGCTGAGCGTTTTGAAGAGTATCGCGGATTGCTCGGCGAGGCGCTATCACGCCTACTGGCCAGCCGTTTTCGTCGAATGGATGCCGATCGCCGGCGCCTAGCGACCGACGTGGAAGCTGCCGAGAAAGCGTTCGAAGAGCGTTACGCCAAGGCCGAGGCGATGGAGCAGGAGGTGGCCGACAAGCGCGGCAATGAGCAGCGCTGGGAGGCTGAGCTTGATAAGTCCCGTGAGGAGCTTTCACGCTTGACGGTGGACGCGGAGCGTCTGAAAGCCCGCATCGACCAGCAGGCGCGCACGGCAACCGAGAACACGGCTCGCAAGGAACAGGCGGAAATCGATATCGCCGGCATCGTGACTCGCCTTGCGAGCTTGACCGCCGAGCTTGGCGAAGGCGAACAGGCCGTTGGGGTTGCGGCGACGGCTTCGTCTGAACTCAATCAACGGTTGCAGGCGAAGAATGCGGAGATTGCGAGCGAACAACAGGGATTGCAAGCGTTGCAGGCGGAAGAAGAATCCGGCCGTGCAAAGACGCTGACGCTTCTCAATGAAGTTGCCGGCGCTCGGAGTCGCGTTGGGAAACTCGAAGAGTTCATGGCCGGCAACGACCGGCTGGCTGAGCAGGCGAGGCAGCAAGAGACCGGCGCGGGCGAGGAGTTACAGCAGTACGCTGAACGTCACAAACAACTGATCGAGCGGGTCGATGCGGAGCAAACTAGGATTGAGCAGACAACCCGCGAGCGCAACGAAATTCAAGCGGCCATCGCGACACTCAAGCAGCAACACAAGCAACATCTGGCGGATTCGAATCTGCTTCGTGGCGATGTTTCGCGGCTGACCGCTCGTCGCGAGTCGCTCAGTGAGATTCTTTCACATCGGGCCTATACGACCGAGTCGGTCAAGGGGATTTTCGAGGCAGTCGAGCGGCAGCCGGTTGACGGATTTAAGCCGATTGGAATATTAGCGGACTATATCGAAGTCGACGCTGACTACGAGCGTGCCGCCGAGGGATTCCTACGCGAAGAACTTGAATATGTGGTCGTGAGCGACTGGAGCGAAGCGGCCGCCGGTGTGCAGTTGATGCGGAGCGACCTTGAGGGTCACGCGACGTTTCTGGTCCACCCGGAATCGCCGATACCGGCGGAAACTCCGGCTTTGGGACCGGAAACGGGAGTTTTAGGGCGGCTGTCGGACCATGTCCGTTTAACTAACGGTCTTGCTGCGTCGGCTTCGACGCTGTTGCCGAAGTTGCGCTGCTGTTACTTGGTCGAGGATGCTCAGGTCGCGCGAGGCCTGGCGGTTCGTTATCCAGACCGCTATTTTCTTATGCCGGATGGGACCTGCTATCGCGGCTATACGTTAAGCGGTGGGACGAAGGCTTCGGCAGGCCCGTTGGTGTTGAAACGGGAACTGCGTGAGCTGGTGCCGAAAATTGTCGAGGTGGAGCAGCGTTTCGACCGCGCATCGCGAGCAGCAGCGCAGGCCGAGCAAGAGATCACATCAAAGACTGAGCGCCTCGAGACCGTTCGAGCCGAGTTGCAGACGCTCGAAAAGACCGCCCTAGCGGGCGAGCATGAGTTGCGCCAGACGAAAGAGCAGATCCAGCGGGTCGAGAAGACACGG
>CBDBHI010000042.1:0-18643 GCA_965205595.1 Bryobacterales bacterium
AACAACGCCGGCATGAACAATCGCAAGTCGATTGAGGACTTTTCGCTCGATGAGTGGAACGAGATCATGGGGGTCAATTTGACCGGCCCGTTCCTGATGTCGCGAGCTTTCGTTCCGGGCATGAAAGAAACGGGTTGGGGGCGCATTATCAACATGACCTCGATCATGTCGCACGTGTCGCTGCCGAGCCGCACGGGCTACTCCTCTACCAAGGCCGGGTTGCTCGGTTTCACTAAGGCTTTGGCGCTGGAACTGGCACCGAACAATATCACGGTAAACGGCATCAGCCCGGGGCCGTTCGCGACAGAGATGAACAAGCCTTTGATCGAAGACCCCGAAAAGAACAAGCAGTTCCTTGCACGGCTGCCGATCGGGCGTTGGGGCAAGGTCGAAGAGATCGGACAGCTCGCCGTATATCTGTGTTCGGAAGGCGCGGGCTTTATTACCGGCAGCGACGTGGTTATCGACGGTGGCTGGACGGCCCAGTAACGCTCGTCAGCAATCTTTCACGACGCGATGGCGAAAGCACGCTGCAGTCACTTCAAGCGATAAACATCCACTGATTCTTCCGAGTCGGGCTTGAGGAAAGAGCGTAGCCGCTGCGCGCCGGGGCTGCGGGCAGCCACCATTTGGGGCGTCATGTAGTGCGTGTCGGTGACGTAGTAGACTCGCTCGGCATCGCGAAAATCGACTCTACCGGCGTTGACGCGTTCGTAGTGTGACTTGAGCACGTCGACTTCGCCCGCCGGCAGCAGCGGGTGGTCTTGGCCTTCAACTTGGGCCCACCAAGTTTCGTACATGCGGATGCTGTTCTGCTCGTTGAGATACGCGAAAACCATGTCGGCGGGCACTCCCCAGAACGGGTCGGTCAGTAGCACGAGGCCGCCTTCGCGCGATGCCTCGGCGCGGATGAAGTCGATAGCCGCCGGTACGCCCCAACTCGCGTGGACGTAGGAACCGAAGAACTTTCCGGAATCGTCGGGCTCGATTGAGGCTTGCGGATCGATCAAGATGCGGGCCGACTGGACGCTTAGCGAACCGATGACCAGCAACCCCGCGATCGCGGCGACTGGCTTTGCTTGCGCGAGCGAAAGCCGGCGCGTCAACGGCTCCCATAGCGAATCGGCGGCAACTCCGATTCCCAACAGCCACGGCCAGACATGCGGGTAAACGAAGCGCGTCGTGAACGCAGTCAGAAAGAATACTTGGATAAAGAGCGGGATGACGGATGCGCCAACAATGATCCATGCGGCGGTTGATTTCTTCCAGACGAGGTATCCAAATGCCGCGATCGACGCGATCAGCGCCGGCCAGGGCAGGTAGTAGGGAAGCGTGGTGGCGATGCGCGGGAAGTGCTCCGAGGCGTATCGGAACGGATTGTTCAGGATGTCGCTGGTCGAGGCGAATCTCGAGGTGTGGTGCAGAACGATATTTCCGGTGGCGAACGTGGGGGCGTCGGGCGTGCCGGCCGTCATGAGCAAAAAGCACACGACGACGGCCGCCGCGATCACCGCTAGGCGAGCCACTAGAAGGCCTAAAGGACGCCGCGCGCCGTTCAGCGCGATAAGGCCGATCGCGAAAATGAATAGCAGGGCCGTCGATTTCACCAAAAAAGCGAGGCCTAGCGTTACACCGCAGATCACGGTGTGCTTCCAGCCCTCGTGGCTGAAAGCTAGCAGCGCGGTGTAGACAACGGCGGCTCCGGCTAGGTTTACAAGCGACTCGGTAAAGACCATTCGGTCGTAGATTAGCGACCAGGGCAATACCGCCCACATGGCGGCGGTCAGTAGGCCCGCTCGTGGTCCGGCGACTCGTTTTGCGATCAGATAGAGGAACCCGGTTGTGGCGGCGCCAGCCAGGGCTGATATGCCTCGCGCGGCGAATAGCGGGTCTCCACCGAGGGTCATGCGAACGATCGCGTAGATCCAATAAGCGAGTGGCTGCTTGCCGTCGAGTAGCGAAATGAACCAGTGCCCCTGGTGGTCGATGATTTCCGCCCAGCGAAGATAGATGGCTTCGTCAGTGAGAACGGGGAAATCGCTCGTGAGGCCGGTGAAGCGGACGATCAGAGCTACAACGATCGCGAGCCAGACTAGCTGGGTCTTCGGGAAAGCCTTGGATTCGTTGGACGTTCGCGAGGGCAACGGTTCTCGCGAAGCCCTCTGGCTCCGATCTTTCTTCGATCGGGCTGGGGCCGCCATCGGAGTTCCACAATTTTATCACCGGCTAACACGCATTTCTCTGCACCTGACGGCGAAAGCAGGCGATAGCCGCCCCCACACTTCGTTGCGCTCGATCTTGACGACTGCAATCCCGAGACGGTCTATGAAATCTTTGAAATCGCTCTATAGCCTCCGAAAGGTGTTTGCGAGAAATCCTCTGATCAGCGCGGTCTGTTCTCCAGCCTCCAGAAAAAACGCGTCGTGGCCGTAGTTGGACTCCAATTCAACATAGGCTACGTCGAGATTTCTTGAGCGCAACGCTCGCACGATTTCTTGCGACTGGTAACTGGGGTAGAGCCAGTCCGACGTGAAGCTCAACACCAGGAAGCGTGTATCGCAGCCGTCGAAGCACGAGCCGAACGACCCGCCACCTTCGGCAAGATCGAACGAGTCCATCGCCTGCGTGATGACCAGATAGGAATTGGCGTCGAAGCGCGTGACGAACTGCTCGCCGCGGTAGCGAAGGTAGCTTTCCACTTCGAACATGCTGTCTTTGTCGGCTATCTTGCGACGGCGACGCCCGAACTTCTCGTGCATCGAGTCATCGCTCATGTACGTTATGTGGCCGACCATGCGTGCCACCGCCAGGCCGCGCTCCGGGTGCTTCGACTCGTAGTAATCGCCGTGATCGAAGTCGAGATCGGCCATAATCGCCTGGCGCCCGACTTCGTTGAAGGCGATTTGTTGTGCCGAGTGGCGGTGGGTTGTTGCGATAGGCATCGCCGACGCTATGTAGGCGGGATAAGAGACCGCCCACTGTAGCGCCTGCATTCCGCCCAACGAACCTCCGGCGACGGCAAGAAGTTTCTCGATTCCCATCGAATCGGTGAGCTTTTTCTGCAGGCGAACGATGTCGCCGATTGAAACTGGAGGAAACTTCGAGCCATACCGACGGCCGGTACTTGGATCGGTCGAACCGGGGCCAGTCGTTCCGCTGCAACCTCCGAGAATGTTCGACGATATGACGAAGTAGAGATCGGTGTTGAACGCCTTGCCGGGACCAATCATACTGTCCCACCAGCCCGGCTTGCCGTTCTCATCGCTAATGCCCGCAGCGTGAGCATCACCGGAGAAGGCGTGTAGGACTAGAATCGCGTTTGATCGATCCTCGTTCAATTCACCATAGGTCTCATAGGCAACGTCGACCTGCTCGAGCGTCCGGCCACAGTCCAACTCGAGCGAGTCGAATCGAGCGCATTGTGTTGAAACCGTCACCTGATTCTTACTATATGCCGCGGATGGTGTTTTCACCCCGGGAAGGTCAGCCTCGCCAATTTTCAGGAAAACAAACCGCGACGCCGACTGCTGTAAACACCTCTGTTTCTCAATTCCGACACGTGCCCCCAACCTGTAGACCAGCTAAGATAGAGGGTTGGGCTTGGGCTGATGGATCGGGCGTGGTCCTTCGTCAAGCTAATCAATCGCACTAAATCCGCCGATGGCTCCCGCAAGGGAGAGAACCATGGCGACCTTGGTGTATCGAGACATTGAAGAAAAAGTTGGAGGCGGGAGCATGCCGGTTGCGCTCAGTGCGGATACCCTTGCGGGATTAAGAGATAAGGCTACCAAGATGCGGATCCATTCGGTCCGCTCGACCAGCGCGGCGGCAAGTGGGCACCCCACGACCTGCGCCTCGGCTGCCGAGATCATGACGGCGCATTTCTTTTCAGTGATGCGTTATGACCCCAATAATCCCGGTAGCGAGGAAAACGATCTATTCATCCTTTCCAAAGGTCACGCCGCGCCGGTACTCTACGCAGCCTGGACGGAGGCCGGATACTTTACAGAAGCCGACCTGTTGACGCTGCGCAAGATTGACTCCCAGCTCGAAGGCCATCCTCCGACGACGTTGCCGTTTGTCGATGTCGCCACCGGATCGCTTGGCCAAGGGCTCAGCGTCGGCATTGGTATGGCGCACGCCTGCAAGCTCGACGGCAACGACCGCCGTGTATTCGTGCTCATGGGCGACGGTGAAATCGCGGAAGGCTCGGTTTGGGAAGCGGCCTCGATGGCCTCGCACGACAAACTCAACAACTTGATCGCCACTGTAGACGTCAACCGTCTCGGCCAGTCCCGCCCGACGATGCTTGAGCACGATATGGCAACGCACAAGGCGCGCTGGGAAGCTTTTGGCTGGCAGGCTCTGGTAGTTGACGGCCATGATATCGAAGCGCTTCTGAATGCCTACGAGACGGCGATGGAGTCGAGCGATACGCCGACCGTGATTCTCGCCAAGACCTACAAAGGCAAGGGTATTCCGTTCGCCGAAGACAAAGAAGGTTGGCACGGCAAACCTTTCACCGGTGAATTGGAAACCGAAGCTCTCACCGCGCTCAACGCGCAGCTTACCGGCGCCGATCTCGACTGGAAGCCGAACCTGCCCGCAGCGATTGAAAGCAACGGCGCGGGCCCGCAGCCGATGCTGGCGTCACCCTACGAAGTCGGCGGAGCAGCCGTGGCAACCCGCGAGGCGTACGGCGCCGCGCTTGAGGCACTTGCCAAAGTCGACAAGCGTATCGTCGGCGTCGATGGCGACGTCGGCAACTCTACCTTCACCACGACGGTTGCGAACGTCGACGAAAGCCGCTTGCTGCAAGGCTTTATTGCCGAGCAGAACATGATCGGAGTGGCGATGGGTCTGGCCTGCCGCGGCAAGATCCCATTCGCGTCAAGCTTCGCGTGCTTCCTCTCGCGAGGCTACGACTTCATGCGTATGGCCGCGATTAGCGAGACGAACATCAAACTGGTCGGCACCCACGCAGGCATCTCGATCGGTGAAGATGGCGCCTCGCAGATGGGCCTCGAGGACGTCGCGATGAGCTGCGCGTTGCCGAACTATACGGTTCTCTATCCCTCCGACGCGACGAGCGCCTGGCACGCCATCAGACTAGTGGCGGGAATCAACGGTCCGTCGTATGTCCGCACGGGCCGCCCTAAGACCGCGATTCTCTACGGCTCCGACGAAACGTTTGAGATCGGCAAGGCAAAAATTCTGCGCCAATCAGACAGCGACCAAATCACGCTAGTCGGTGCCGGCGTCACGCTCTACGAAGCGCTCGACGCCGCTAACGAACTCGCCAAAGACGGCATCAACGCCCGAGTCATCGATCTCTTCAGCGTGCAGCCGATCGACAAAGATACGCTCATCACGGCTGCCAAGGCCACTGGCGGAAAAGTCATCACCGTCGAAGACCACTACGCCCATGGCGGAATCGGCGACGCTGTGCTCTCAGCCCTCGCCGAGGAAGACGCGCACGTTCGCAAGCTCGCAGTGCGTGGAATTTCCCGCAGCGGCAAGCCGGCGGAGTTGCTCGACATGTACGGAATCTCCGCCCGCCACGTGGTCGCGGCGGCCAAGGACATGCTCGGCTAGCTTCCCGCTGACGAGCTTGTGCCCCGGTAACTTGATCGCGTTCATGAAAGCTACTACTAACTTGCGAAAGTAAGGCCTTTAACTGTAAAATGTCGGTATGGCAAGACCGGCAACGGTGATTCGACTGAACGCCGAGGAAGAAGAGACGCTGCGACTCTGGGTGCGCGGCCACAAGTCCGAACGGCGCATGGTGGAGCGCGCTCGCATTGTGCTGCTGGCGGCCGCCGCTACCTCGACCGCCGAGATCGCCCGGCAACTGGGATCCCCGGCGGCGCGCGTGTCGAAATGGCGCACCCGCTTCGCCCAGCAACGTCTGGCGGGATTATGCGATCAAGCGCGTTCCGGCAGGCCCGCGCGGTACGACCAAGCGACGCGCAAACGCATCCTCTGCCAACTCGACGAAGCTCCGCCCGAAGGGCACGCCACTTGGACAGGCGAACTGCTCGCGGAAGCTCTCGGCGACGTCAGCAAGCATCAAGTCTGGCGCGTACTGCGGCAGCTCGGCGTGTCCTTGCGGCGGCGGCGCAGTTGGTGTTTGTCAACCGACCCGGAGTTCGCTCGCAAGGCCGCCGACATTGTCGGACTCTACCTCAGCCCGCCGGAAAACGCCGTGGTGCTCGCGGTCGACGAGAAGCCGAGCATCCAGGCCTTGGAGCGAGCGCAGGGCTGGCTACGCTTGCCCAACGGCAAGGCCTTGACGGGCTTCTCGCACGGCTACAGGCGGCACGGCACGACGCCGCTTTTCGCCGCGCTGGAAGTGGCTACCGGATTCATCATCGCCGGACACTATTGGCGCCGACGGCGTCGCGAGTTTCTCGACTTCATGAACCACATCGCGGCCATCCACGAAGGCCGCGAGATCCACATCATCTTGGATAACTTGAACACTCACAAGCCCAAAAATGACCGCTGGCTGCAACGTCATGCGAACATCCATTTTCACTACACGCCGACCGACAGTTCGTGGATGAATCAGGTTGAGGTGTGGTTTTCGATTCTGAGCCGCCGCGCCTTGCGGGGGGCGAGTTTCACTTCCCCCCGGCAGGTGCGCGAGGCCATCGACAGCTTCGTCCGCGTCTACAACTCCAAGGCTACTCCGTTCGAATGGACCAAGACCGTCGTAGCCCCTCGTCCACTCGCCAGTAAATATTCTAACTTACGCAACTAAGTACTAGCTCTGAGTATTGGTGGAGCTTCGGTGACTTGCGTAGTCGGTCGCGACATCCGCTCTTCATAGGGCAAACTTGGCCCGCGGTAGAACGCTCCCTCGGAGTATCTCACCGGTTTCAGTTCGGGCGTACTTATGTGTCGCAGCCGCCCCGACGATGACATTTAGTAGCGGTGAGTAACACTACGGAGACTGATCTCTACTCAGAATCGACGTCACTTTACCTCCGGCTTAGTCTTGGGCTAAGATTGGCCGATAAGAGAGCCGGAAGCCTCACGCATCGCTTTGAAGACCAATGACAAGTCGGGTGACCCAATGTCGAAAAAGTTGATAGTTGAATTCGATCAGACGCACGCAACCGAAGTCGACGCGTTAATGACCAGGTCAGGATTTGGCAAGAAACTTGATCTATTTAGCAGCGCCTTTGGCTTACTGCGATGGGCATCTCGCGAGATCGCTCAGGGCAAACAAATAGGTTCGGTCGATCTTGAAACAGGCACCTTCTCTGAGGTTCGTTTCGACTTCTTTGATAACGTACCGAAGAGCCAGGCAGAATCAACCGGCTAGAGCTTGCGCAGCGATTTGGTCTATTTGCCGGCGGGCGCGATAGACTCTTTATCGGGATGAAGCGCTGGGTCGAGATTGTCGCTGGGAGCTCGGCCATTGCTCTTGGAGTACTCCTCGGTTATCTAACGCACGAACTTGCACCTGCGATAGGTCTGGTCTGGCCTTCAGTTCTTGGTCTACTGGTATCGATATCACTCATTGTTCTGCACTACGCCACTGGTCTCCGTAGCCTGCTGTTCGGACTTTCGTTAGATGCCGAGCAGCTAAAGCACCTAAAATTGCTCAACGCAAGTTTAGAAAGACGTAAAGAGGAACGTGAGCGACGTATCGTAGAACTCACAACGGAACAAGTCGATCGGCTCGTGTTCGACAAAGGCTGGCCTTTTTACGCAAAATACGAAACATCTGTAGCACGCACAATTACACCTCGAGAAAAAAATGAATGAGGTCACGCACAACGAACTCAAGGTGCCTGGCTATCGGGTCGGACCTCATCTTGAGTACAGCCCTATATCGGTCACGCTCTTCGACGAAATACCGCTCCCGGAAGTTCGCGATTAGTCCCACGGCACCTCGAAATCCGACCCGCATGTTATCCTCGATGGGCGTCTGAACAGACGCTTTCCATCATGCGCGCACCTACCCGGACCCTCGTCTTTCTCGCCCTCCTGACGGGCTCTCTTTTCGCCCAATCGTCGACGCAGACGACGCTGCGAAACCCGCCTGCCGACGCTGATCGCGTCCTGCTCGTCACGTTCGGAATCGGCGACCGCACTCAGACCAACTGGGACGGCAAAATCGAAGTTTCAAACGGCGAACTCGTTGAGCTGATCGGCTACGAAATGGGCCTCGGCGACGTCATCCAACCGCCGCGGCGCTGGGAAATGTCGACCCGCCCGGCCTTCCCTTTTAGCCGCCGCAACCACGACGTCAATATTCTGGAAGACCTCAACCCCGAGACCTTTCTCACCCCGCGCTTTCATGTCTATCTGAAAGGCTCATCCGCAACCCGCGCGAGCATTACGACGACACAAGGCAAGATTGATTTCGCGCTCTCTGAAATCCCAACGGCGGGTGAGAAGACCTTTCTCGACGGGCGCGCCAAAGTCGCCGATTCGCCCCACGGCATGCTCATCGGACGCGGCGACACCGGCCCCGTCACCGAGCGCCTCACCGACAATGATTTCGCCTCAGTCACCGTTGCCCAAGATGACACCGTCTGGGTTGCCTACACCGGCCACTCCGACGGAAGCGATCGCGTTTACGCGGATCGCGTTCTACCCAGCCGCGGCGGCGTCGAGACTAATCGCGCCCACGCCGTCAGTCCCGAAGGCGGCGACGTCTATCGCACCGCCATCGCTGAAGATGCCGAGGGAAAGATCTGGGTCGTCTGGTCCGAACAAATCGACGGCAATTGGGACCTTTATGCCCGCGCCTTTGATGGCGAAACCTGGGGCACGATCACTCGCCTGACAACCGCCTCGCAACCCGACATCCACCACAAGGTCGCCCGCGACCCCGACGGACGAATCCACGTCACTTGGCAAGGCGCGCGCGGCAACAAGTTCGGCATATTCCACAAGTCCTTCGACATCGAGAACGGCTGGAGCGACTCAACCCGCGTCAGCAGCCGAGACGCCGGCAATTGCTGGGAACCGTCGATCACTACCGACAGCAACGCTTCCGTCTACATCGGCTGGGACCAGTATTCAGAAGCCCGCGGCTACGACATCTTCCTAGCCCGCAAAGCCGGTAACGAGTGGGACCGCCCCAAGGCCATAGCCACCACCGGGCGTTTCGAAGCCTACGTCACCCTAGCCGCCGACAACCAAGACCGCATCTGGCTGGCGTGGCACGAGTCGGGCATCAACTGGGGCAAAGACTGGGGCTACCCCCACGACATCCAAGCCAATGCCACGGGCCTCTACAACTCGCGCAACATTCGCATGGCCGTCTACCAAGGCGGGCAACTGCGCGCCCCGGCTCAAAGCCTCGAAGACGCGCTGCCCGAGCCCGGCCCCGGCAACAACTTCTACGAGTACCCACAGCTCGCCGTCGACGGCCAAAACCGCGTTTGGGCCTTCTACCGTCATCGCCGCCCCATGCAGCACAACGTCTACTGGCGCACCCCGTCGCACCACGCCTTGTGGGAGGTCTACGCCAGCTACTACGACGGCAACAAGTGGTCGTCGATGATGCTGATGCCCTACTCGACCGGACGCAACGACATGCGCGTAGACGTCGCCCGCGACGCCGACGGAAATCTCGTCGCCGCCTACCCAACCGACCGCCGTAGCTTCCGCGACTTCGTCAACATGCTGCCCGACGTTTTCGCGGCGCGTGTCCCCGAGGTAGCGGGCGATGCCGTGAGCCCGCAACTTTCGGCCTTCAATCTTCCGCCGGCCCAAGCAGCGCGGCAGCCGCCAAACCGCCCTAGGCGCGAGATGCCCGCGAGCGAGCCTGTTCATCCCAACGGCGAAGCCGACGTCGCCGCCATTCGCGACTACGTCTACGAGGTCAACGGCAAGCGCTACAAGATCTACCGCGGCGACATGCACCGCCACACCGAAATTTCGTGGGACGGCTACAACGACGGCTCCACCGAAGACACCTACCGTTACGCGCTCGACCCCGGCGCGCTCGACTTCATCGCCATCACCGAACACAACTTCGGCGTTGCCGACGAATACGATTGGTTCCGCAGCCAGAAGTACGTCGACATCTTTCGCGTCGGCGCGTCGTTCGTGCCGCTTTATGGCTACGAGCGTTCAATCAAGTACCCCAACGGACACCGCAACGTCGTCTTCCCCTATCGCGGCGCGCCGATCCTCGACTACCAACACTACGAGTGGTCGCTGGGAACGGCCTACCAGCGCCAAGGCGCCGAACGCTTCTTCGCCTATCTGCGCAAGTACAAAGCAATCGCGATGCCGCATACGTCCGGTACAGACATGGGCACGGACTGGGGCGACTACGATCCCGAGGTCGAACCGATCGTCGAGATCTATCAGAGCGACCGCAACAGCTACGAGTGCGACGGCTGCTGGCGTTCGGCGCCAAGGGACGACGTGCCCAAGCAGTACGGCGGCTACCGCCCTGACGGCATGGTATCCGTCGCCTGGGAAAAGGGTTATCGCTTGGGCGTCCAGGCCAGCTCCGACCACCTCGCGACCCACACGTCATACTCCATGCTGCTGGCCGAAGAAAACTCGCGCACCGGCCTAGTCGACGCTATTCGTGCCCGCCACACCTACGGTGCGACCGATAACATCATCGTCGACTTTCGCCTCGTCGAAGGCGACCGCGAGTACCTGATGGGCGAGGACGTCACGATCGCCGGAACACCAAAGTTCCGTGTCCACATCGAAGGCACCGACAAGATCGGCGAAGTCGAAATCGTCAAGAACAATGAGAAAGTCTACGGCCAAACGCCGGGGACGAAGATTGTCGATTTCGAATACGCCGACAGCGGCAAACCCGGCGAAGAAGCCGACTTCTACTACGTAAGAGTCCGCCAAGCCGACCGGGACAAACAAGTAGCCTGGGGTTCACCGATTTGGGTAACCGGCCAATAACCCCCAGCCCACCACTACTTCTTTTCGACGCCGAAATTGTGCGCCGCGACAGCTCCGTAGGCCCCGGCCGCGGAGTAGTTGGTGATCGCAAAGGTCTTATAAAGCGCAGCGTTCTCGCTTTTCTTAAGAATCCGTCGCTGGACTAAGAAAAAGCCACCGCCGATCGCGCCCTTGAGTATCCCCGCTCGTCTGGTGTTGAAACTTCCTTGCGAATCGCGGAGCAACGGGTTGAGCTCTTGCTTGCCGGCCGAAGATCTCATGTCGAGGACGCTGGCGGCGGCGAACGCAACCCAACTGCCGATCCAGGCGCGCTTCCAGCGGCGAGTTGAGGCTGAGATCGGTTCCGAGATTACGCTGCGGCGCTCGACGTGGCTTTCGCGGACGGCCGAAACGTACTCGGCACGCTCCTGTGCGGCCAAGTTCGACAGCAGACCAGCGGAAACCAAAACAGTAGCCAAACCCCGGCAAAATTTCGTCATTGCATCTAAGGTGCAACACCTAAGGCCTCCCGTAAATGCCCTTAGGGACCTAGTTGGCATTGCCCTTAGGCGTAGTCCTTCCGCGCCGCCGGACTACGGCTTGCTAACCAAAGGGTCGCTAACTGCGTAGTATGATTAGAGGCGATTATGGGTTCTCGAATGAAGGTCAGTGTCATATTTAGCTCCTTCTTGATGACGGTCTTGCTCGTCGTTGGGGCCGTCTTCGGGAAGAGCGAGGAGAAAGAGGGCGCTTACCGGCCTTTGGCGGTCTTTACCGAAGTTCTCGCGAGAATCAAGAGCGACTACGTCGAAGATCCCGATATCCCAAAAGTCACCGAGGGCGCGCTGCAGGGCCTGGTCGAATATCTTGATCCCCAGTCGAGCTACTTGTCAGCCGAGCAGTACGGGGAATATCTCGAAAGCCTCAAGAATGACGACGGCGGGACGGGGCTGGCGACCGGAATGGTTGTCCACAAGCGTGTCAACTACACCACGGTCATGGCGGTTTTGCCCGGCTCGCCGGCGGACGAAGCCGGAATCCAGGCAGGTGACCTGATCGAAGCTGTAGAGGAAATGAGCACTCGAATGATGCCACCCGCGTATCTGCTAAGTAAGCTCAGCGGAGAGCCCGGCGTGCATGTCAACGTCATGATTCGCCCGGCCAATGACTACGACTCTCCAAAGGAGCACCAGTTAAGGCGCACGACAGTGCGGCTCCCAGACGTCAAATCGGAAATACTTGAAGACAACGTTGGGATCATAACCGCCAAAGCGCTGACTGAAAAACACGTAAAGCAGATTGCCGCGGAGATCAAGAAGCTTGAGTCGAGTGGTGCGACGAAGCTGGTAGTTGATATTCGAAGCAGCTTGATCGGCGAGATTAGCGACGGCATTCAGCTCGCAAATTTGTTTCTCGACAGCGGAACCATTACCTCGGCGAAAGGTCAAAAATATCCTGAGAAGACCTATACGGCTGACGAAGACTCGACGCTGACCGCATTGCCGGTGGTCTTCATCATTGACCGCCCAACGGCTGGTGCGGCTGAAATCGCCGCCGCGGCAATCCTTCAGAATTCTCGCGGGGATGTCATAGGTGAGAACAGCTACGGTCTGGCGGGTGTGCAGGAAATTATCGAACTCGACGACGGCGCCGCTCTATTACTCTCGGTGGCGAAGTATTACGGCCCCAACGGCAAGGCGATACACGACGAAGGCCTAGAGCCCAACCACCTCGTTGCGCCGAGAGACTTGCGTAAGTTTCGTGAATTTCAACGCGGCGGACCGAAGCTAAACGAGCCAGACCGTCCGCAAGTAATCGTGCCCGTGCCGGAAGACACGGAAGACCCATTCATCAAAAAGGCGCTCGAAGTCTTGAACGGATAGCCGCGGCTCAAAGCTCGTGGTACAGACCCGGCAGACTCCGCAGCAGCAGTCGTGACCAGTCCCAGCCAGTCAGCCCGTCGAAGCTGACCTCGGCCTTGATTTCGTCCGCCGACTTGCCCGCTCGTTTAAGCTCACTAAATCGAGTGCGAAAGACTTCGTAGTCTGCCCGCCACTTCGTCATATCGCTGCGTTTTCCAACCGGCCCGTGGCCGGGAATAACCGTGTCGAAGTCGAGTTGAAGTACTTGGCCGATCGTCTGATCCCAGTCGACCGCGCTTCCGCCATTGCCATAGTCGATAAACGGGGCCCCGCGGATGAACATATCTCCGGTGTGAACCACCTTGAGATGCGGGAAGTACACGACCGCATCACCGCTGGTGTGGGAGCGCCCAAAGTGCATCACGCGAATCTCCTTGCCACCCAGGTACAGGGAGGCCTCGTCGTTAAATGTCAGCCGCGACGCTCCTGCTTGGGAATTCTTCAGCACGTTTGCGCGCGCGTTCTTGTGCATCACAATTTCCGCTTGTTTGAGTAGCTTGGCGTTGCCACCGGAATGATCGCCGTGATGGTGGGTGTTGATCACGTAGCGAACCGGCTGACTAGTAACGCTCTTAACCTTCGCGAGGATGTTCTCCACATCGCGATCGAACTTGTCGTCGATCAGCACAACGCCCTCGTCCGTAACGAGCACACCAATATTTCCGCCGCCGCCAATGATGACGTGAAGATCATCCGCGACCTTCTCGATCGACAGAGCAGCGGGTTGCGCGGCACCCTTGCGTTGCTGAGTCCACGCGACCCAAAGGCTTCCGATCGCCAAGAAAATAACAGCCAAGCGTATCGACATCGTTTTACTCATCAAAATACCCTCGCGGTGCATCATAGCAAGCACGCTACTGTACCGCTCCGGTCTGCACGGCCGAAGGATCGATCTTGATCTCGCCGAACGCGGATTCGTACTGCGCCAGGTTTTGCGACAAGACCGTGTGTAGCGCCTTTGCCTGTTGTGGGCTTAAGTAAACTCCCTGGAATGCGCGGATCTCGACCTCGGTCGGCGTTGTTTGGTTAAGCCGTCCGAACTGTAAGAAAAAATCCCATAGGTTGACTCGCACCTGGACACTGTTGGCGTACTCTTCGCGATAACCTTCATGCTCCACGACGCGGACATTCGGGTTTGGCTTGTCGTTCATCTGCCTATGATGCTAGCGCACCGGCTGGCTCTGATATTCTGAATCTCCACGTGTTTGCAGGTCATCAACAGCGCGCTGCCGTCCACTTTGCGGCCGCCGATATTGTTTTGACTGCGATGGCCTTCGAGGCGGCGTATCAAACCCGCGCGATGCTGCCGCTACGGCAGTTTTCGATCGATCCATCAATTCGATGGCTGATCTTGATCGCGGCTGTCTTGGGGTTGGTCGGAGTCGGCCGCGCAATGGGTATCTACGCGCGCCTCTACACCGGGAATGCCCGCCGAGCTGTTGTCGACACGATTCAGCAGATCGTAGTAGCGATGATCGCCTTGATGGCGCTGCTGTATCTGCTCAATCTCGAAACGCCCATCAGTCGCCCATTTATTGCGCTGTTTGTTGGATATCTGGCTCTCGCGCTCGGGGCGTACCGCGCAGCCGCCGGCGGGTTTCGTGGCGAACTGCGCAAGGCATTTGGAGCAGAGGCCTCGTTCATCGTCGTTGGCGACGGCGAAAAGGCCCTTGAGATGGCGCGTGAGCTCGAGGCCGCCGAGCACTACGGCGTGCGGCTATTGGGAATCATTGACTGCGGCAGCGAGCTTGGCGAGTCGCAGCAACTCATCGAGCAGTATCCTGTGTATCCGCTCGATGAGCTGCCGCGATTGCTCAAGGAGCAAGTTATTGACGAGGTCGTGTTTGCGGTTCCAGGCGAAAGACTTCGCGAGCTCGAAGGAACTTTCGTCTTGTGCGACGAGCACGGCGTAAGGACACGGCTCGTCGCCGATTTTTTCCCCCACGTCCACAGCCGGATGTACTTTGATCGATTTGGCACCAAGCCGCTGCTGACGTTCTCGACTTCGCCCAGCGATGAGCTGCGGCTACTGGCAAAGCGGATTTTCGACATCGTTCTAGCCACCGTGAGTCTTGTTTGCTTAGCCATTCCCATGGCTTTTCTCGTCGTCGTTGTTAGGCTCACATCGAAGGGCCCGGCGATTTTCGAACAAGTCCGCTGCGGACTCAACGGACGCGTTTTCAAGTTCTACAAATTCCGCTCGATGGTCAACAACGCCGAAGCACTGCGCCCCGATGTCGAGCACCTCAATGAAAAAGACGGGCCCGTGTTTAAGATCGCCGACGACCCACGATTGACCGGCGTCGGCGGCTTTCTGCGCCGTTACTCAATCGATGAATGGCCCCAGTTTTGGAATGTCCTCAAGGGCGACATGTCTTTCGTCGGCCCGCGCCCGGCCGTGCCGTCTGAAGTCGAGCGCTACGAGATATGGCAGCGGCGACGCCTAAGAATGCGCCCCGGGCTGACCTGCCTGTGGGCCGTTCAGGGCCGTGACAAATTAGACTTCGAAACCTGGATGAAATTGGATCTCGAGTACATTGATAGCTGGTCACTGTCACTCGATATGAAGATCTTGCTGCAGTCGATCCCCAAGGTCGTGGGCGGCAAGGGCGCCAGTTAGCGAATCGACTGAATCCGCGATCCGCAACGTAATCCTTTACCCGTCATCTAACTAGATGAATCGAGGTGCCCTGACGATCCGAACACGAAAGGCAGACGAGCGTGGACACGCCGACTACGGCTGGCTCGATACTCACCACACCTTTTCCTTCAATACCTTCCACGATCCGGAGTACGAAAAGTTTCGTGTTCTGCGGGTCATGAATGAAGACCGAATCGCCGCTGGACAAGGCTTTGGTTCGCATCCGCACCGAGACATGGAAATCATCAGCTACGTGCTTGAAGGCGGCCTGGAACATTGCGACAGCATGGGCACGGGATCTGTGATTCGTCCGGGCGAGCTGCAACGAATGAGTGCCGGGACCGGGGTATATCACAGTGAATACAACGCCTCAAAAACCGACGCCGCCCACTTCTATCAAATCTGGCTTCACCCCGACAAGAAAAATGCCGAGCCAAGCTACGAGCAGAAGTCGTTCCCAGCCTCTGATCGCGAGGGGAGAATGCAACTCGTCGTCTCACCAGACGGCGCCGAAGGTTCCCTCACGATTCACCAGAATGCGCGCATGTATCTGGGCAATTTAGGCCCCGGGGCACAGATCGTTCATCCGCTTGATGCAAACCGCCATGCCTGGTTGCAGGTAGTGCGCGGCCGAGCCTCGCTCAACGGAGAGCAGCTCGAAACAAGCGACGGGGCGGCGATAAGCGACGAGTCAGAGCTTCGAATCGACTCGCAGAGCGAATCAGCGCACGTGATGTTGTTCGATCTGCCATAAGCTGGTCTTATGGACCAGTTTCTTAACGAATCAACCATCGCCCTAGTCACCGAGTACGCGGTGCGCGCGATCGGCGTACTGCTGCTGTTAGCTGTTGCCGCGATTGTCGCTCGCTGGGTCAGCGGTCGACTGTTGCGTCTACTGCAGGCCGCGAATTTTGACATGACTTTGCGTCGCTTCTTGTCGACGCTGACGCGCTACTCGATTTTGCTCATTGCCGGGCTGATGTCGCTTAGCGTGTTCGGAGTCGAGACCACGACTTTCGCCGCCGTACTCGGGGCGACGGGTTTCGCTATAGGTCTGGCGTTCCAGAACTCGCTCTCGAATTTCTCCGCCGGAGTGATGATGCTGGTGATTCGGCCTTTCGACGTGGGCGATACCATTCGTGCTGCCGGCGAATTTGGAAAGGTCGAGCTGATTGCGCTTTTTACGACGCGCATTGACACTTTCGACAATCGCCGCATCACCATACCGAACTCGCAGTTGTTCAATGGAGCGATCGAAAATCTCTCCTTTCACGATGTGCGCCGCATCGACGTTTCGGTGGGTACCGCATACGAGGCCGACATCGACGAGACCCGCCGCGTACTCGAGAAAACCGCGAAGGCCGAGCCGCTGCAAATCGAAGATCGCGACGCCGACGTGGTTCTCGGGGGTCTAGGAAATTCCGCGATTGATTGGCGCGTTAGCGTATGGGTCAACAGTAGTGACTTCGGAACAGTGAAACAAAGCCTAACCCGCAACATCAAGGTCGCGCTCGATAGTGCGGCGATTGGGATTCCTTATCCTCAAATGGATGTTCACGTCGATAACGTAGCCGGGTGAGTCCATTCAGACGACAATCCGCACGTTCCCCGAGCGCCGAGTCACTTTCTGCTTATCGAAGTACTCAAGCAGCGGGATGGCATACTTGCGACTCACGCCCGCGAGTTCTTTGAATTCCGGGACGCTGATCTCTTTGCCGCGAAGAGGCGAGAGCGACTTCTTCAACCCGGACAATGCGTCGCGGTGAAAAACGAGTTCGTCGGTCACTTTCACCAATAGCCCCTCTCGCAGTAGGGTTTGGAGAATTCGACGCGAACGCGCCGCATCGATCTTGAGCGTTGGCAAGAACTCTTTCAGCCCCGGAACCTTGAGCCCCGCACTCTCGAAGCCCGTCAGCATCTTGTTGCGCGCCTCTTGCTCGTCGGCCTGCATCACGATGCGGTGGCCCGCGAGGCGGATCAGTTCCCCGTCGATTTGTATTTTCTTAGCGGATAACAGTTTCGCGATCAAGTAGCTCGCGAACACTTCCGGAACCTCGCTAAGTTCGCTACTTCTTATCGCTTCGGTCGACGCTCCCGGGTGCAGTGGGTTTTTCTTGTGGAATGCAGCCAGGGCCTCGAGCAGACGACGCTCGCCGTCCGCGATCGCTGTTGTCGAGGCGATCCACAACGGCTCGCGGCGAATCACAGTTACGGACGATGAACTTTCAGCGATGGCAGAGAGTTCCTCAGCCGGCCGGCCGCTACGCGCAATCAGTTCGACCACGCCGACTCCATGCGGGTAGCACTCAGCCAGGGCCTCGAGTTTGTCGGCCTGGCTGCCCGCATGCATGGCTTCGAGGAGCGGTCGCCAGTTGTCCTTTTGGCGGTGTCGCGGAGCCATCGGGTCGAGCACCACGCCGCCGGCGATTGTGATCAGTGGCGAGAATTGCCTAAGAATGAAGCGATCGCCCGGCAAGGCAAACACATCCGCGTCGAGGCGAAGTTGAACGAAACCCTGCGAACCCGCCGCCAGCGCCGGCTTGCTGCCCTCCCGTTCGAGAAGGTAGACGCGGCCAACCGCCTCGGCAGTCCCAGCGTGGAGATGCACTGGCGCGCCGTGTTTAAGCGCCTTGGCGGACGGCAGTAGTTCGAGATGGGCGTCGAACTGCTTTGTCGAGCGGAACAGTCCCGGCTCGACGAGTGTCAGCCCGCGCCGTAAATCATCTTTGTCAACGCCGCTAATATTGATCGCCGTACGCTGTCCGGCTGTCGCCGCGCCGGCCTTGTCGCCGTGAACCTGAACGCTTCGGATGTGCCCTCGGCCGCCACCCGGTTGGATTTCCACTTCCGCCTCGGTTGTTAACTTTCCAGACGTCAGGGTGCCCGTAACGACCGTGCCGAAGCCCTTCATCGAAAACACACGGTCGATTGGCAGCCGCGCAAAACCTTGTACGGTTTTTGCGTCGATTTCGCGCCCTGCGTCGAGCAACGCGCTACGAAGCTCGTCCAATCCTTCGCCGGTCTCCGAACTCACGGCGATCATTGGCGCGGACTCTAGAAATGATCCCTCAACGTATTCGTCGACCTCGAGCTTGACGAGGTCAAGAATATCTTCGTCGACCAGATCAGCCTTGGTTAATACCGTGATGCCCCGCCGAATTCCCAGCAGGCGACAAATATCGAAGTGCTCGCGGGT
>CBDBHI010000043.1:0-18289 GCA_965205595.1 Bryobacterales bacterium
CTCACGTCTCTACATATCGCTGGGGCGAGGCAACGCGATCGCTGTTCTTAATCCCGACACGCTTGCCCTCGAAGGCAGCGTTGACGTAGGCCTACGCGTCTGGGGACTGGCGCTGTCGAAAGACGGCAAGCGCCTCTATGCGACGAACGGCCTCGACTCGAATCTCTCAGTAATTGACACCGTCGCCCTCAAGGAGATCGCCAAGATTCCAACGGGCGAAATGCCTTGGGGTGTAGTCCTCGATGACTGACCTGAAACTTCATCGCCTCCCAACGAACGAAACAGAAATCCGCCAGTCGGTGACCAGAAGCAGAGGCGTGGACGGAAGTCCGCGCTTTCTCGCGAAGTGTCTAACGAGCCGAAGCAAGCCGATGCCCTCTCGAAGTTTCACCCATGATTGTTTCGGCCCTCGCCGGTGGCGCTACTAACCTGAAACTTGGCTTAATTCGTTACGTCAAGAACTGAAAATTTGTAATGCAATTAACGATTAGAGAACAATCTCCCGGTCGGGGACTGGCACATGAGATCTCGTAATCTTCACTGCTTGACGAACCCTCGTGTTGCCTGTCCCCCACCAAGCCCTTTCACCGGCGGCTGGGGAACCATCCGGGCTAGCCGCTGTCTTTGCGGTCTTCTGCTGCTATCGTCGCTCGGCTTCGCAGCCGCTCCGATCAGCCCGCAAGAGGCGATTGGCTGGAAGCTCTTCTTCGACCCAATCCTCTCCGGTCCTAAAAATACTTCTTGCGCGACCTGCCACATCCCCGAAGAGGGATTTGAGTCAGGTGTGGCGCTGGGCAAAGGCGCGTACAACGACATATTGGGCCGGCAGGCCCCAACCGTAGTCAATCTAGCCAACGCCAAGTACTTCTTCTGGGACGGCCGGGCCGCCTCGCTAGAGGAGCAAGCTAAAGGCCCCATCGAGAATCCCATCGAGATGGACCTAAGCCACGCCGATGCCTCCACACGCCTCAACGCCGACAAGACCTACGCACGAGCCTTCAAAAAAGATCGGCGTAGAAAATATCGGAATCGACGACATAACGAGCGTCATCGCAGCATTCGAACGCGGCCTCACCACCGGCCCCACGCTCTACGACAAGTGGCTAGAGGGAGACCGTTCTGTCTTCAACGAATCGCAAGAACAAGGCCGACTCATCTTCTTCACCAGGGGCCAGTGCGCCACCTGCCACATTGGCCATAACTTTACCGACGGTGACTTCCACAACATCGGCACCGGCAGCAAAGAAGACCCAGGCCGCTCGGCCATCAGCAAAGACGACTACGACCTTGGCACGTTCAAGACGCCGTCGCTGCGCAATTGGAAAACTCGCGAACCGTTCATGCACGACGGCCGCTTCGAAACGCTAGACGACGTCTTAGATTTCTACAACGAGCCCAAAGACCAAGCGATGGGTGAAACCGAACTAGACCCGCTAGCCCTAACCCCAGCCGACCGCACCGCCATCAAGGCTTTCCTCGAAACGCTAAACGGCGCCTGGCCCGACCTAGCGCCATACGAAACCGCCTGGAAAGCCCTCAATGCCGAGTAGCGGGTAAATCTGAGCGGGGCTTCCGACACCAGCGCCACGCCATCGCGCTAAAATCACCACACCGTGGAAGGCCGCCACATCAGCCATTACGAAATCCAAGCCAAGCTGGGCGAGGGCGGCATGGGTGTGGTCTATCGCGCGCTCGACACGAAACTCGACCGCCAAGTCGCCCTCAAATTCCTCCCCAACCATCTACTGGGCGACGAAGAGATCCGCAAGCGTTTCGAGCGCGAAGCCAAAGCCGCCGCCGCGCTGTCGCACGCCAACGTCTGCACCGTCTACGAGATCGACTCGAGCCAAGGCCAAACCTTCATCGCCATGGAACTCGTCGAGGGCGAGCCCCTCGACCAGAAAATCGCCCGCGGCCCGCTCAAGCTGGAAGAGGCCCTAAACATCGCCCAGAAAATCGCCAAAGGTCTCGAAGCAGCCCATGTCAAGGGCGGAGTAAATTTGGACCACTTCGGCGGAGCAAAAGTAGACCAGTTGGTGAAGGGGTAGCGGTTTTCGTGGGACGGCTGGAACGGAGCCTGCGGTCGCCCTTTAGGGCGGCCCAGGCGTAGTGGAGGCCGTCCCACGAAAACCGGGCGAGTGGCCGGTGGGTCAGCCCAAAGAGTGAGCCCGCTTCTTCTTGCCCTGGATCAGACGGAAGCTTTCGCCGTTCAGCTCTAGAATATGAACGTGGTGCGTGAGGCGATCGAGCAGGGCGCCGGTCAGCCGCTCGGAGCCGAAGACCTCCGTCCATTCGTTAAACGGCAGATTCGAGGTGACCAGCGTCGAGCCCTGTTCGTAGCGCTGGGAAAACACTTCGAACAATAACTCCGCTCCGGTCTTCGATAGCGGCACGTAGCCCAGTTCATCGACGATCAGCAGATCCTGCTTGGCCAACTGCTTTTGACATCGCAGCAAGCGCCGTTCATCTCGGGCTTCGAGCAGCTCATTGACCAGTGCCGCCGCTGTTGTGAAGCGTGTTCGATAGCCGCGCTGACAAGCCGCCAGTCCCAACGCCAAGCCGATGTGCGTTTTGCCCGTGCCGGAATTACCCAGTGCCGGCACGTTTTCGCGGCGGTCGATAAACTCACAGCGCGCCAGTTCCAGCACCAGCTTCTTGTTCAACGCCGGCAAGGACGGGAAGTCGAAAGTGTCCAGACTCTTGGTCACGGGAAACTTCGCGGCCTTGCTGCGGCGCTCGGTGGCCCGCTGTTCACGGTCGAGCAGTTCCAGCTCGCAGAGTTGTTGCAGGAAGCTCCTCGAATCCAAGCTCTCGGCGGCGCATTGCCGCGCCAGTTTGTCGTACTCGCGCAGGAAGGTTGGCAGCCGCAACGCTTTCAAATGCGCTTCGAGCAGAAGTTTCGACCTCGCCATTACCCCCCTCCTTGTGCCGGCAGTGCCAAATAGTCCGCAGCGGAGGTTTGCTCCACCTGGGCTGCCGGCAGGTGCGGATACTTCGTCAAGTCCAAGCGCGGCGGCCGTTGCTCGATGCGGCACAGCACTAAGTGCCTGACTGCATCCAAGCCAATCGCTCCCAACTCGCAGGCTTGGCGCACCGCCGCGGCAACGTGCTCGAATCGGAAGTCCTCCAGTCATCGCAATACCTGCACGTACTCGCGCTTGCCTGGCTTTCCCAACCGTGCCTCGAGCAAACGTCTCAAGCACGGGAACTGTTCGGGCAGCTCCCAGCCCGCCAACGGGGCCGCTTGATCGAGCGCGTTGGTCTTGCGTTCCAGCAGTGCTAGGTAATGCAGCGGATCGAAGATCAACTCTTCGCGTTCGTAACTGCGCCGGTGGCGCGCGATCTCTTCGCTGCCACAACAGATCACGATTTCATCGACGTAGCCTTTCAGCAACACCTGGCGATGTCCGTAGCGTGTGGGCACCGAGTAGTCGTTGGCGCGATAGCGCACCAATGACAGCGACGTCACCCGCGTGGTGCGTTTGTCGCAGGCGTCATAGGGCGTGGGCGGCAAGGGCAACAACGCTTGGCGGTCACGCTTGAAACGTTCCTCAATCGTTTCGGTGTGCCGCCGCAAGCGCCGCTTACGATTGTTGAGGCACTGCGCTTCGAGCTGCTCGTTGAACGCTTCCCAGCTTGGAAACCTTGGCGCCGGCACCATGAAGTTCCGCCGGGCATAACCGACCAGTCCTTCCACCTTTCCCTTGTCGTTGCCTTTGCCCGGACGCCCGAAACGATCGGAGAATAAATAGTGCGACTGCAGTTCACTGAACACCCTGGTCCGCTTGCGCCTGCCGTCGCCCAGAATCCTCGCCAGCGCCAAGGTCGTGTTGTCGTAGAGGATGCTGCGTGGCACGCCGCCGAAGTACCGAAACGCTGCGTTGTGCCCCTCGCAAAACGCTTCCGTCGTCGCGGCCGGGAAAGCTTTTACGAAAGCGTCATCGCTAGGCGGCAGATCGACCACCAAGTAGTGCGCCTTGCGCTGTACGCCGTCAATGACCACCAGAGCTTCACCGCAGTCGGCCTGGGCATCGCCCGCCGGATGCACCAGCGGCACGAACATCTCTTGCCCGCCGAGCTTCTTGTCGCGAACATAGTCCTTGACGATCGTGTAACCGCCGGTGAAATCGTACTCGTCGCGCAAGCGGTCGAAGATGCGTTTTGCGGTGTGGCGTTGTTTCTTCGGACGTTCCTGATCGTCGCTGAGGATCTGATCGACGATTCCGGTGAAGGGATCCAGCTTCGGCCTCTGCGCTGGTTGGCGCCGCCGATAGCCCGGCGGAGTGGCGTAGCGCAACATCTTGCGCACCGTCCCTCGCGCCAGGCCAAACCGTTTGGCGGCCTCGCGCTCACTGAGCCCTTCGACAAAGACACTGCGCCGTACTTGAGCGTATAGCTCCACGCGATACATCCCTCTCGTGTCCCACAAACACCACAGGAATGTTCGCTGGACCACTCGGACGGTCTACTTTTACTCCGCCCAAAAGCAGCTTCGATTCGCCGCTCTATGGTCTAGTTTCGCTCCGCCGTTCTCAAGCTAGCTACGGCGATTGCCTAGCTATACCGATAGCGAAAGCTGTAAGGGGGGGGCGACAAACGAGGTTTAGGCCGTGGCTGTCCTCGGGAAAAAACAGCCAAGCAACCCGCACCGCACAACGCCGCTGGTACGCAGGGATGAGCAAGCGAAGGAACCTCTTCCTGTTACTCGATTTTTAGAGAAAACCGGACAAATCCGGACATTCTTCGAGGAAAGCTGTGCCTATGTTGGGTAAAAAATCTCTAAGTCGCTGATTTTAAAGGCCGATGACTCCCGGGGCGGCGATATTCCGATTTGTGGCCCTCAATACGGATTGATCCGTCCGCGGAATTCGCCTACTTCGGCGGGCTGACCATGATATGCGCGCCGGCGGTGCCTGGGTACATCAGCCAAGGCGCATTACCTGGCGTGGTCGTCAGGCCCGTTGACTCAGGCGTCGCGTAGGCGGAATAAACGACCCAGCGCAAATAAGGTTCGATGATTTCACCCTTCGAAGAGTCGAAACCTTTGCCCGTCAGCACATAAAGCATACGAGGGCTGCGCGGCATTTTGATCAGGCCTTCGTCGGCTCGTTTCCAGCGAATCTGGTGGCGTTCCTTGCCTTTGTACCCCTGGGACGTGAGTTCGCGCCCCAACGCCATGAACGGTTCGAGGTCGCTGTGATAACAAGCGACGGAAAAATTCTCGTCGGTCGGCGTGTCGGCCAAACAGATCAGATTATTCGAGCCTTCTCGCAGCGTGACCAGACTACCTGTCGGGGCGTAGCCCAACACGGCGGCCTCAGCCCGACTTTCCTCGGGAGCAGCGAGCACGCTCGCGGCTATCTGGTCGGCGGCGGAGGGAATTTCGGCGAACAGAGACGACGCCGCAAGTAACAACAAGGCAATGAACTTTCGCATGACTACTGTTCCGAGTATAAGCTTCGACAGAATTCCGACAGAACTTAGCGCTTTGTCGCCTTGGCCCGCTCTTGCCGCTCTTGGGCACGAGCGATACGGAGGATATTCGGCACGTCGTAGTTTCCCTCATGGCAGGCATACTCGTACATCGGGCCCTCGGTCGTGGTCAGCGGAAATTCGGCGCTCCACGGTTCCGTCCATGACGACGGGTCGTCGACCGTAAACTCGTAGTGGATCGTGTCGGCGTCGACGCGCGTGAAGCGTTCGACTACATGCAAGTTTTCGCCGGAGCCGTAGAAGCGCGTCTTGCCGGTGAAGTTCGTCGTGTCGACGACCAGCGTATTGCCTTCCCAATGGCCACGCGAGTCTCCGGGAAACTGACGGATGTTCGAAGAGATGTGCGGGCGGCCGTCTAGCGGGATAATGCGCGGGCCGTTGTTGCTCATCTCCTGGAGAATCGCGACATAACCTTTGCCCTGGAAAATCTGCAGGATATTGTTGTATGACGGCGGCAGCATCGGAGGCCCCTCGTGCCGCCATACGATGCATCGCTCGGTCAGGGGCCGCGTCTCGTGGCTGTCGAAGCCTGTCCGCGGAAGCGAGTCTTTTCGCTTCTTAGCTTCCGGCGTCAAAGCAGGAACTCGGCCATCCGGCGGATCGACAATCATCGAAGTTCGTCTGCTCGATAGCCCCTTTGGTTTCTCCGTCGCCAGCCAGATCGCATTGTCGTAGTGGATATTCTCTTTGGTCTGCTGGAGCCGTTTGCGAATTTTGTCCTCGTCCTCTTCATTGATCGCGGTTCTCGCCAGCGGGTCAACCCCATCGGCGGTAAAAATTTCCGTTAGCTGAGCCGCTTCCTCTTCCGTGAAAAATTCCTTGCCGGCCAGGTGCGCGGGTCGTTCGAGCGGCGTGAAAGTGGCGCTCGTCCATAGCCCCTGGAGGTCCGGTTGGCCGTCGGGTGTGCGAGACGGACTCCAGGTTTTTGACTCAGACGAATTGGTCTGTCCGGCGACAGACGCCGCCAAAACGATCGCGAGAATGCCAATTGAGCTGGTAAGCCGACTGCTCATGGGACGTCTCCTTTGTCACAGGCTCGGCTGTCGGCGCGGCTAGCGCGAACCCGCCGAGCGGGGACTTCAATTTGTCATCGCTGGAGACAGTCTAGCCGGTATCGCCAACTTGATGCTTGGCCTAGCGATGACGGCGGATCAACAACAGTCAGCGATACGGCGTAAACTTCGCGCGCTGACTGCCGATCACGAAGGCTAACCCGCTACACATGAAAGCCTGGCTGACTAATTCGACTGCGTGGCGTTAGCTTCCGTGACTGCCACTGATAGGCCTCACGGTTGCCGCCGTCAAGCCAGTAGAGGGGGCGAACGGGGCAATAACCGTCAGGCAACCTTCCTGCAAGACGAAGACCGACGGCATTATCTGGATCAACCTCGCGCGCGCTGTGAGCAACATGCGGTTACCGTTTTGGGTTACTGTCTGATGACGAATCACGTGCATTTGATCGCCATCCCCGAAAACTCCGCCTCGCTCGCGCGCGCGCTCGGCCAAGCCCACTGGCGCTACACCCGCTACTTCAGTCAGCGCTACCGGAGAAGTGGCCACCTGTGGCAGAACCGCTTTTATTCGTGTGCATTGGGTCAGGAACATTTGTTCGCGGCGCTAACCTACGTGGCCCTCAATCCAGTTCGCGCCGGTCTGGTTGGGGCGGCGGAGGAATACCCATGGTCAAGCGCCGTCGAACATGCGCGGGGACCTGGGCGGCGGTCCATCATCGATGCCGCGAAATGGGCTTCGCTTGGATTGCACGCGAACTGGAAAGCTCACTTAGCCGCTACCGTCGACGAGGAGACATCGGCTGAACTCAGACGCTCGACCTACTCGAGGTTTCCGTTGGGTAGCGACCAATTCGTCTTGGGATTGGAACGAAACGCGGGCCGTACCCTGCGTCCGAAGCGCCGGGCCACGCATGCCGCGGCGACGGTGGGGCGGTAAATCTGCTTCGTATGGTCTGTACGGTGACTGTCCCAGTTCGCCCCGCAGCTTGCCTGTTCCTAATCGACCTTGCCCAAATTACCTCTAGGCTCATCTTGTATTGGACAAGACGGCCGAGACGATCGTAACCGCAACGGTGCTATATTCACCGGGGACCTATGGCGGCAGGAATGCGTATTCTCTCCTGTGTAATTCTTTTCGGGTGTCTGGCGAGCGGTGAGCCTGCTCGCGTATCGCAGCCCGCCACAAGTCTACCTTTCTACTTCGAAGCGAACGAAGGGCGATATGACCCGAGTGTAAGATTCGTCGCGCGTACTCCCGGCGGGTCGATGTTCGTAACGGACGACGGCATGGTGGTTGACGTTTTCGGATCAACGTCCATCCGTGTCAGGTTTCCGCGATCGGGCGCGAAGGTTGTGGTGGAAGGGGTGGACCCGCTGCCCACACGCACGCATCACTTCATTGGCACCGACCCCTCGGGCTGGAAGCGGAACCTGATGGTGTTTCGCAGAGTGCGGGTGAGCAATCTTCATCCAGGCATTCACGTAGAGCACTATCGTGGCGCGGACGGGCTCGAGCACGACTACATCGTCGATCCGGGAGCCGATCCCGGACGTATTCGCTTCACGATTGAAGGCGGAGATCGTATCGACCTCGGCACCAACGGAGAGCTGATGGTGCGTGCCGGCGGTGACGTTGTGCGCTTCAACAGACCCACGATTTATCAGCAAGCGGGGCAAGACCGAGAGCTCGTCGAAGGCGAGTATGTACGCGCCGGCCCGGCCGAGTTTGGATTCCAAATCGAAAACTATGACACGTCGCGGCCGCTGATCATCGATCCCGTGGTTTCGCCGCCAACGGTTTTCGGCGGCAGTGATAACGAGAGGCTGAATGCCGTCGATGTAGACACCGCGGGCAATATCTACGTGACGGGGAGTACGCGATCGGCTGATTTCCCGACTAGGAACGCCTTGTTCCCAAACGCGGCGGGGGTAACGGACGTATTCATCGCCAAGTTCGATTCGACAGCACAGAACATGATTTGGGCAACGTTTCTGGGCGGTTCGAGCTTTGATAGCGGAAGTGAGTTGGCTGTTGGCGCGGCGGGCGGGGTCCACGTAGTCGGAACCACGAGTTCCTCGGACTTCCCTTTGCAGAACGCAATGCAGCAGAACCATGGGGGCAATTCGGATGGCTTCGTGGCGAAGCTGAACGCAGACGGTGACGTGTTGGAATGGTCAACTTTTTTGGGTGGCGCCGGCTCCGATTCGGCTCGAGCAGTCAAGGTTGATTTTGCGGGAAACATTCTCATCGGCGGCGAGACGGGTTCGGCCGATTTTCCGACCACGGCGGGCGCTCTGAGCGAGACTCTTCGAGGCGAGCAGGACTACTTCGTTTTGAAGCTGGCGCCTGCGGGACAGGGGCTGATCTTTTCCACGTTTGTGGGCGGAGGCGGGCGTGAGTCGTGCTCGGCGATCGCTCTCACCGAGGCCGGCGAAGTCGCGATCGTGGGCGCGTCGGACTCGACGGACTTTCCGACGACCGCCGGCTCTTTCCAGCCGGAGAAAAACCCGAAGCCCGGCCCCGTTCCGGGGATCGACTTCGCTGACGCTGTAGCCGCGGTGTTGAACGCCGAGGGATCGGAAGTTTTCTACGGCAGCTACTTCGGCGGCGCGGGCGATGACTTTGCGAGCGCCGTGGCCATTGACCCGACGGGCAAGGTTTGGCTCGGCGGCGGGACGAGTTCAACCGATTTTCCGGTCACCCCCGATGCCGACCAAGCCACCCCGCTTGGCGACTCCAATGGATGGATCGCCCGCTTCGACCCCTCATCCGCCGCCGCGGCCTTGCGGTCTGATCGTCTTGGCCGGCGCGAACAGACCCTCGCGTTGCACTACCTTAGTTACACGCCGGCGGGCCAGCGCGTGGTCGCCCTGATCATCATTCAAGCGGCTGATGCGGCCAGGACCGGCAACTTCAAACTGCTCGCCGCTCTGTTAGACTTTCTCGACAGCTACCAATTTCAGACCACTCTTTGGGACCTTGTACTACCTGTCTCATCAGAGCCGATAGACGTGCCGGGGATGGGAGTTACCGACGGCGTCGCGTGGAACGGCGGAGTCGTAGTCGCCGGAGTGAGAAATGCGACGGGCGCGAGCGACGTTGATGCCGCGCTGGCCACGGTCGACGTAACCGATGGGCCCACAGCCGGGGCGAACCTCAATATCTCGAAGACCGCCGATCCGCCGGACAAAGTCGCTACGGGCGCTCAGGTCCTCTACACCCTCAAGGTTTTCAATCAAGGCCCCGATGTGGCCGAGAACGTGGTGTTGATAGACACGCTGCCGCCCAATTTAACGAGAGCCGGCGAGATGCCCTCGCAGTGCGAACGGGCCTTTCCGCTAGTCACTTGCAACCTGGGTACGGTTCCGGTTGCCGGTGTTGGCGTGAGTAAGGTGTTTAGGGTGAGGGCCCCCGCGGAGCCCGGAATCATGGTGAATACCGCGCGTATCGAGGGGTCGGGGTCAGCCGAGGCTGAAACTGTGGTCGAAGAGGCCATTGACGTCAGGATCAAGTTGACAGGTCCCGACAGGGTCAGCAGTAGACAACAGATCACTTTCAAAATGACGGTCATAAACTTGGGGCCGCCCGTCGCGACGGACGTCGAAGTTGTTTTTTCCATTCATCCAGCAATCGAGTTGAGGTCCTTCCTCATGTCCAAAGGCGAGTGTGAACGAAAGGATCCTCCTCTGTTCGCTAATGACCGTACTGAGGTCCGCTGCAAGCTTCCCAAGATGACGCTAAAGGAAGAGTGGGACATCGATGTCATCGGCCTAGTACTAACTTGCGAAAGTAAGGCCTTTAACTGTAAAATGTCGGTATGGCAAGACCGGCAACGGTGATTCGACTGAACGCCGAGGAAGAAGAGACGCTGCGACTCTGGGTGCGCGGCCACAAGTCCGAACGGCGCATGGTGGAGCGCGCTCGCATTGTGCTGCTGGCGGCCGCCGCTACCTCGACCGCCGAGATCGCCCGGCAACTGGGATCCCCGGCGGCGCGCGTGTCGAAATGGCGCACCCGCTTCGCCCAGCAACGTCTGGCGGGATTATGCGATCAAGCGCGTTCCGGCAGGCCCGCGCGGTACGACCAAGCGACGCGCAAACGCATCCTCTGCCAACTCGACGAAGCTCCGCCCGAAGGGCACGCCACTTGGACAGGCGAACTGCTCGCGGAAGCTCTCGGCGACGTCAGCAAGCATCAAGTCTGGCGCGTACTGCGGCAGCTCGGCGTGTCCTTGCGGCGGCGGCGCAGTTGGTGTTTGTCAACCGACCCGGAGTTCGCTCGCAAGGCCGCCGACATTGTCGGACTCTACCTCAGCCCGCCGGAAAACGCCGTGGTGCTCGCGGTCGACGAGAAGCCGAGCATCCAGGCCTTGGAGCGAGCGCAGGGCTGGCTACGCTTGCCCAACGGCAAGGCCTTGACGGGCTTCTCGCACGGCTACAGGCGGCACGGCACGACGCCGCTTTTCGCCGCGCTGGAAGTGGCTACCGGATTCATCATCGCCGGACACTATTGGCGCCGACGGCGTCGCGAGTTTCTCGACTTCATGAACCACATCGCGGCCATCCACGAAGGCCGCGAGATCCACATCATCTTGGATAACTTGAACACTCACAAGCCCAAAAATGACCGCTGGCTGCAACGTCATGCGAACATCCATTTTCACTACACGCCGACCTACAGTTCGTGGATGAATCAGGTTGAGGTGTGGTTTTCGATTCTGAGCCGCCGCGCCTTGCGGGGGGCGAGTTTCACTTCCCCCCGGCAGGTGCGCGAGGCCATCGACAGCTTCGTCCGCGTCTACAACTCCAAGGCTACTCCGTTCGAATGGACCAAGACCGTCGTAGCCCCTCGTCCCCTCGCCAGTAAATATTCTAACTTACGCAACTAAGTACTAGGTCGTCCCCGAATTTTCTACAGGCGTCCGTTTCGACCGGCATTCATCTCATGGTAGGCGGCCCGCCGGCCTCCGCTCGCTGTTTCGATTCCTGACGAGCCGCAGGAAATCCTCTCCAAGCCGTGCAACAGAATTACCCATTCTGTTTCGAACTCAAGATTCGGGGAAAAGAGGACAACACCCTGGTTATTGGCATTTAGGACCAACAACGGGCGTTATATCAGTGGCTTCCGATCCGGGGCGCGACTGATAGCGCCCGTAGATCTGGGCGAGCACGGCGGATACGACCGGAAATGACGAGATGCTTGCGATTCCGCGCCGGCCGGTACCATGTGGACTGCGGCATTTACATAGCGCTGAGCGTCGAGTACAACGCCATTCGATCTCACTTGCGCCCATGCTGCGATCAGGCGGCGCGATAGTTCGCTAATATTGTCCAACCGATGACCGCTCTCGACTGGGCAATCGTGCTCGCCATCAACGGCGGGATCATCGCTTACGGAATCCTCCGGAGCCGCGACACCAAGACCAGCGCCGACTGGTTCCTCGCCGGGCGCACGCTGCCTTGGTGGATGATCGGACTCTCGCTCTACGCCACCGTCATCGATTCGAGCGACCTCGTCGCCGACGCCGGCGGCACCTACGCCGTCGGCTTGAGCTACTTCATCACCAACTGGGTGGGGGTGACCGCCGGATGGCTTCTGCTTGCGCATTTCGTGGCGCCACAGATGTACCGCGCCGGCATGTACACCAACGCCGAGTACCTCGAAGCCCGATTCAGCCTCCCGGCACGTGTGATCAGTGCACTGGTCCAAGCGCTCTATCGCATGCTTGTGCTGGGGATCATTTCCACGACGCTCTATTTAGTGCTGGCGGTCGTGTGTGGCTGGGGCTCTTCGGCTTGGTGGGTGGTCGTCGCCGTTGCCGTTTTCGCCACGGTTTACACGGCGCTCGGCGGGCTCAAGTCGGTAGCCCTCACCGACGCGCTGCAAAGCGTGGTCATGGTCGCTTCCAGCGTGGGGTTGTGTTATCTCGCCTGGGTAGCCGTCGGCGGCTGGAGCGGCATCGAGACCAAGCTTGACGTCGCTGAAGCCGGACTCGCAACGCGGTTCCTACACGCCGGCGCGGACAATGTTGAAGCCGGAACGACAACCTCGGCCTGGATCGTGGCCTGCGCTTGGATCATCATGGGCCTGGCGTACTCCATCGTGAACCACACGCAGTCGATGCGGCTCCTCGGGGCGCGCAGCGAGTGGGACATGAAGATGGCTGTGGTGGTATCGGGTGTTGTCCTGTTGGTCGCCAATTTCACCAACCAAATGATCGGGATCATGGGCCGCGCGCTCTATCCGGACCCGAGCTTGATGCCTCTCGACGCGGCGCTACAGGTACGCGATTCTATCTTCCCCCTTTTGGTGCGTGAGCTAACGACCGATGGGCTGCGTGGGCTCGTGGTGGCCGGCGTGGCGGCGGCGTCATTCTCGACGTTCGATTCGATCGGCTCGACCGTGCCTTCGCTGCTCGTTCGCGACGTCTACGCACGGCTCTTCGTCGGCGACCGGGATGACTCGCACTACCTCAAGGTCAGCCGCTATCTGACGCCGGTGGTGATCCTGGGCTCTTTCGCCTTCGTCCCCTTGCTGCTTCAAGAACGGGGTATGCTGCTGGTCTTTCTCGATTGGGTGAGTGCGTTCGTCGTTCCGTTGCTGGCTGTCTATTTGGTTGGGACGTTCACACGAGCGCACCGCTCGAGCGCCGCGTGGGGGCTCACGGTCGGCATCGCATACGGCACTCTCAAATTAGCCGCGCCCGACATCTTGCCCTTGAATATGGCCAACAACTTCGCGACGTCCATCTGGAGCCTGGTGCTCACCGCAGGCGCGATGGGGGCCGTAACAGCGGTGCGCGGAAGAGAGCCGGCCCAAGGCCTGCTTCACATTGAGAGAACCGGCTGGTTGCACGATACGCAGCTCGCGGCCGGTAGATTGACGGCCGATTCACCAAGCGATTCAGTCTTGCCCGCCATGCTTGGCGTTGCCGTCGTTCTCGCGGGCGCGCTGCTTTCCTTCGTCGTCTTCTGGTAACGCCATGATCATCACTGACATCGAGGTCATCAACCTCCACTTTGAATACCCCGCCGACAAACGCTTCAGCTACGCCGGCGGAACTTGCACTGGCAGACTGACGAGCCTCGTCAGGGTCTATACCGACTCGGGCCTTGTCGGCCTCGGCTCGGTGTACTCCCATCCCGGGCTCGTCCGCTCGATCATCGAAGATCAATTGCGGCCCCTGCTGATTGGCGAGGACCCCCTTGAGATCGACAAACTCTGGGAGCGTTGCTACGGCATCACCCGCTGGTACGGCCGCAAAGGCGTCGCGGTGTCAGCGCTGGGCGGCATCGACATCGCGCTGTGGGACATCCGAGGCAAGGCCGCCGGCAAGCCGGTCTTCGAGCTGCTCGGCGCGAAGCGGACTCGCGTACCCGCCTACGCCAGCGGGCTCTTGTGGAAGGACTCGGTGGAAGAACTACAGCGCGAAGCTGAGCGCCACCTCGCGAACGGATTCCGCGCCATGAAGATGCGCCTCGGCAAGGACCACGGCTACGACCGCGCCGCACTCGTGGCGGTGCGCAAGGCCGTCGGGCCGGACGTCCCTTTGATGATCGACGGCAATGCGCGTTACTCGCTCGATCAAGCGCGTGGCTTCGTGGATGACCTCAAACGAGCCGGGGTGTTTTGGCTCGAAGAGCCCTTCCTGCCAGAAAACCCCGATGACTTCGTAGCGCTTCGGCCCGACCTTGGCGATATCCCGCTGGCCGCCGGCGAGAATGAGTTCGGTCCGCAAGGATTTAACGAGCTGATCAATGGAGGAATCGTTCAGATTGTCCAACCCGATTGCTGCCGCTGCGGCGGATTGACCGCGGCGTTGCGCGTCGCAGAAGCTGCACGCGAACACGGCCTGCGCGTCGCTCCGCATACGTGGAGCGACGCTGTTGCGCTTGCCGCGAACATGCACTTCGTCGCTTCGCAGCCGCACGCCATTACGGTCGAGATGGACCAGACCGGAAACCCGTTCATCGATGACCTGCTCGCAGAACCATTGACGGTTAAGGAGGGCGAAATCGAACTCCTGCTAGCTCCTGGTCTGGGGATCGAGCTAAACGCGGATGTTGTTAAACAGTACACCTTGTCTCCGGTAGACCCGATCCCTGCAGGCAACTACTCGGACATGGTCTTCGGGGGCGAGTCCTATTCACCGGCGGCTCCGTATTGAGCTGACATGATTTCGGCCGACGAAGGCGGCTACAGCATCATCGCCGCCGGCGCGCAAGTCCTGCCACGGACTGCTACTCAGCAAACGATAGACTGACGCGGGCTAACCGGTGCTATCGTTACGGACGCCATGAGTGCCGCGACAGTAAGCCGTCGTCAATTCGCCAAAGCTGCTGCCGGCAGTCTAGCCGTCGGCGGTGCCGCCGGGCAATCCTCTCGCCCTCCCAATATCGTCTTCCTGATGACCGACAACCACCGCTGGGATCATCTCGGCTGCATGGGTAACGACATCATTCAGACGCCCAACATCGACCGGCTCGCCGAGCGTGGCGTAATTTTCAGCAATACCTTCTGCACAACGTCGATTTGTGCGGCGACCCGCGCAACCGTCTTCACCGGGGAGTTTCGTCGCGAGCACGGCTACACCTTCACCATGCCGCCAATGAGCGTCCAGCGGATGGACCGTAGCTACCCAGCCCTGTTGAAACGGGCCGGGTACCGCACGGGATTCGTCGGCAAGCTCGGAGTCGAGGTCGACCCGCGCGCGCCGGACCGCATGTTCGACTTTTTCCGCCGGCGCATTGCCAGCAGCACCAGCAACCCTTATTACCGCAAGCCAGCGTCGGTATACATGCCCGCGCGAAACCCGTATGGAGCGGTAGATCCGGACGACGGTCCACTCAAACACGTGACGACGATCAACGGCGATGACGCCGTCGAATTCATCAGGACCAGCGGCCAAGACAGGCCCTTTTGCCTCTCAGTCAGCTTCAGCGCTCCCCACCCGGAAGACGACCACATCGATCAGTACATCTACGACAAGGAGCTCGAGAATCTGTACAAGGACGACGTCATCCCGCCGCCGCCGATTCCCGACGACAGCTATTTCCACAAGCTGCCGCCCTTCATTCAAGTCTCGATGAGCCGCCAGCGTTGGTTTCGCCGCTACGACACGGCTGAAAAGTATCAGCGCATGATTAAAGGAATCTACCGGCTGATCACGGGCGTCGACATCCAAGTCGGACGCATCGTCGCTGAACTCGAGCGTCGCGGCTTCGCCGACAACACCGTCGTCATCTTTACTGGCGACAACGGCATCATGATCGGCGAGCACGGCCTGACCGGCATCTGGCTGATGTACGAGGGCTCGATCCGCAAGCCCCTGATTATCGCCGACCCGCGGTTGGACCGCTCGCGCCACGGCTCAACAGTCGACGAAATGGCGCTGACATTCGACTATCCGGCGACGATGCTCGACCTTGCCGGAGTCGAAATCCCGAGTCAGATGCGCGGACGCAGCCTCACCCCGCTGCTGCGCGGCGAGGCGGTCGACTGGCGGCAGGATTTTTTCTACGAGCATCTGTATGAGCGAGAAACTATTCCAAAGAGCGAAGGTGTTCGAACTGAGCGCCATAAGTACGTCCGCTACTTCGAAGAGAACCCTGTTTACGAACAGCTTTTCGATCTGGAATCCGACCCGAACGAGGTCACTAACTTGGCGGACGACCCGGCCAACGCAGACCTTATCAACACACTCCGTGCTCGCTGCGACGAACTCCGAGACAGTGTCGGTGGCCCCTATTTGAGGGGGATGTAGATCGATGACTCGCCCTAACCGGGGAGTTGGTAGAAGGACTTTGGGCTGTATTACTTCTCGTCGTCGGTCAATCGATCTCGCAGACCACTAAAATGGCGAAAATGTTCACGGGCTGAGTCGTTCTCACCTTGTTTTTGATAAAGCAGCGCTAACTGATAGTGAACCCGCATGCGTTCTTGGTCGCCCGCGGCCAGAGTGAGCGCTTGTCGGAAGGTAGTCTCGGCTTGCGCAAGCTGATTGAGATCGAGCTGGGCTTTACCTAGCGCCATCGACGCGCCGTCCGGCGGCGGCTCGGCTTTTGCGGCGCGCTCCAAATAGGGCAATGCTTCACTCGAGTGCCCCAGTTGCATCAGGCTAAGTCCGTAACGTAGTTGCACCGTCGGATCCTCTGGCTCGACCTCAAGGCCGTCGCGATAGGCTTTGGCTGCCGCCTCGTTGCGTCCGCGGTCGCGCTCGATGTCGCCAATGGCCGGCCACACTCCGGGCAGCGCCGGGTTTCGCTCGATCGCCAGGCGGTATTCGCTCAGGGCTTCTGACGTGCGACCGTTGAGGTCGTGGTCTTCCGCGACAGCGAGATGGGCGTAAGCCGAATCAGGCGCCATCGCCAGCAAGTCTGCCTGCGCGCCCAATGAAAGTTGCGCCAGTGCCTTGCCGAGGAAGTATGCGGACTCGGGGTCCGTTGGACTGGCGTCACGGGCTTTCTCGAGGTGTATAACCGCCTCCGCGGCTCGCCCGGATCTCACAAATGCCTGCCCTAGCCATCCGCTCGCTTGTGCGTTTTTGGGGTTCTCTTCGAGAGCCCTTTCGAGTTCGGGAATCGCGTCGCCGACTCTGCCCAGGCGCAGCAGGTCATAGCCGAGCAGCCCGCGTGCTGCCGGCAGATCCGGCTTTAGCGACAACGCCATGCTGAGCGCCGCTTCGGCCCCGGAAAAGTCCTCGCGTTCATGAAGCACTAGCCCTAGAAACAGGTGCGCCTCGGCGAGCCGCGGCGCGCTCTTGACGGCCGATTCCAGCTCACTCTGCGCCTCTTCAAGACGACCTGCTTCGCGAGCCGCGACGCCTCGCCTGACATGACCGGCAACCGAGGGATCGACTGTCTGCGCAGCGAGAGTCGCGCAGAACACGACGAGGGTTAGAGCGACTCTCACGACCGTGGCTCCTCTATTTCGAGCACCTGGTTGGCCTCAATGTCGTTGAGTGACTGCACTGTGCCGGAGGGCCATCGAACGGTTATTCGGTTGACGCGCTCGTCCGAGCCGAGCCCAAAGTGCAGTCGCGGATCGTTTGCCGAGAGATAGCCGCCGCTGGTCGTTGCTGTACGGACTTGCCTCCCGACGGCCGCGCTCTCGATTGTGACCAAAGCGCCCTGGCCGTCGCGATTGCTCGCGCTACCCACGAGCCGGATCTGAAGCCAATGCGATCGCTCCGCCCCGTCTGAGCACAGCAACAGGGGAACATCATCAAGCACCCCGACGACGATGTCGATGTCGCCGTCATGGTCGAAATCACCGAACGCCGCGCCGCGTCCCGCCACGGGGGTCTTGAAAACATCGCCACTCGCGTGGGAAACATCCTCGAACCGCCCGGCGACATTTCTTGCCAGCAGTGGAGGCTGTCGGTAAACGAGGCCGGCCTCCATCAGATCAACGTTGTCAAGCACGTGGCTCTGGGCGGCAAACAGGTCCTTCCAGCCGTCATGATCGAAGTCGGCGAGTTTGACTCCCCATCCCGACATGCCCGCGGTGATTTCAGCTAAATTGCTTTGGCGGGTCGCGTAACTGAACAGCCCGGCCTCATCAGCGCGGTACAAGGCGTAGAGTTCTTTCGCAAGGTTAGTAATCACAACGTCGGGAAACCCGTCGTTGTCGTAGTCCTCGAAATCGACGCCCATGCCGGCGAATGAGCCGCCGTCTTCGTTGTAGGCGAGCCCTGAAAATAGAGCTGCTTCCTCGAGTTCACCGTCGCCTTGGTTAAGAAATAGCTGCTGGGCGACCGAGTCATTCGCAACGACCACGTCAG
>CBDBHI010000044.1:0-18836 GCA_965205595.1 Bryobacterales bacterium
CTGATCGGCGCCAGACGGTTCAACGTCACGTTGACGGGTGACAACATCAACGCGATAACCGGCGTGGCAAAAGTAAAGGCGGTACAAGATCTCAAGATGGTCGGCCAGTCGCCTCAACGCTATGACATTCCGCCAAAGGTGGACGGCTCGTTGAAATGGGCCGTGGACGTCAAGCTTCCCGGGATGGTTCACGCCCGCAATGTGAAGCCGCCGGTTGCCGGCGCCAAGCTGACGAGCGTAGACGAGTCGTCGGTGCGAGACATTCCTGGATTCGTCAAGGTAGTCAGCAAGGGCAACTACCTTGCGGTTGTCTGCGAGCGGGAAGAGCAGGCGATTCAAGCGGCAAGAGAGCTCAAGGTCAACTGGGGGAAGCCGGCGAAACCATCGTTCCCGGACTCAGAAGACCTCTTCAGCTACATGCGTAGCGCCACGCCTACGGCGAGCCCCAAGCGGAACGTGGTTGGGGACCCCGACGCGGCGCTGGCGAGCGCCGCCAACGTCGTCGAAGCCGAATACGAGTTCCCGTACCAAGGCCACACCGCCATCGGGCCCGCCCATGCCACTGCCGATCCGTCGAACGGGCAGATGACGATCTACTCCAATGACATGAAGTCGTATGGGATGCGGCGTGGCGTCGCCGAGTTTCTTCAGATGCCTCAGGATCGCGTACGCGTCGTCTGGATGGAGGGGCCCCAGGGATACGGCCGCACCGCCGCCGATGACGCCGGGTTCGAGGCGGCATTTCTGGCTAAAGAGGTCGGCCGCCCGGTTCGAGTGCAGTGGATGAGGGACGAGGAGACGGCCTGGGATACCAAAGGTCCGGCGTATGCATTCAAGATGCGAGGAGCGTTGGACGCTGAGAGTAACTTGATCGCGTGGGAGTACAATGCCCGAGCCGCCGACTACCACCACGTCGGCTATAACGAGCCCGATACCGTACTGATTGCTCAGCTCGCGGGAATGGGTCGATCGGAGCCGTCCACTGGCCGCGCCTCCACGCCTTCGGATATGTATGCCATCCCGAGTCGGCGTTTGACTACCCAGGTCGTGAGCATGCCTCTCGTTTTCGAAACGCCACTTCGCACCGGAAACCTGCGCGATCCCGATGGCCCACAGGTAAACCTTCGCCAGCGAATCGTTCATCGACGAACTGGCAGCCGAGGCGAAAGCCGACCCGGCCGAGTTCCGGCTGAGACTCCTCGGCGCAAGTACTTCCGACGACGACGGGTTCAAGCGGGCGCGGTCCATCGCCGTGATCAACGCCGCGGTGGAGGCTTATGGTTGGGACAGCCGTCCCTCGCCCAAACCGCTCGATGATGGACCCATCCTCACTGGGCGAGGTTTCGCATACACCTTCCGCAGTGAAACCGTGGTCGCTGAGATTGCCGAGGTTGAAGTCGATCGCAGAACCGGTCACGTTTGGGTGAAGCGGCTGGTTTGCGCACACGATTGCGGACTGGTTATCAATCCGGAGGGGCTGCGCCGCACCCTAGAAGGAGCCATGCTTCATTCGTTGAGCCGCACGCTCCACGAGGAAGTCACCTTCAATACCAAAATGATTACGAGTGTGGACTGGGGATCTTCTCCCACTCTTACGCATGCCGACACGCCCGCCCAAATAGACGTCGTGGTGGGTAAACGGAGATCCCAAGCCTGACCGGCCCGATCTCCCTCACTATGGAGCGGGCGAGACAGCGTGCAAACCCCTGATAGCCGCAGTCGCCAACGCAATCTACGATGCGACCGGCGTTCGTATTCGTCGAGTACCGTTCCGCGACGCGCGCGTTCTCGCTGCACTCAAACAAGCACGCGTGTAGGCAACTGAGCGGTCATGAGGGTGAGCGTTGCGAGAATTTGTGAGGCATTGCCTCAGGATCGGTCGTGTTCGAGAAACTTGGTCGGGCGGAAGCCGGCCCATAAAGCTACTTTCGTGAATTGAGGAGCAAGCAATGCTGAATAAGACAACAACTCTACTCGTCTGTTGCTTGGCGGCCTTTGCCGCATGTAGCCTCGATTCGCCGAGCCCGGAACCCGAACGTCCACCTTTTCCAGAGGCTGAACTGATTGCCTCTGACCCGAGCTGGGGGAACACTGAAGGCCCCGGCTGTAGACTCGAAGGGAACGCTATACTTCACCTCCCGCGGATCGTTCAAGGGCATCGTCTCTTGGAGCGAAGCCGACGGGACCAAGGAGTATCTCGCCGTCGCTGAGAAGGAAGGTCCGGGTGGACTCTGGATCGACGAGCACGACAACATTTACCTCACCGCCACCGGCGAAAGGCAAATACTAAAAGTCAGCCCTGACCTGGAAGTCACTGTCGTAGCCGAAAACTTCGAGTCGGACCCCACAACCAGCAAGGGTCCCAACGATATCGTCGTCGCCTCAGACGGCGTTATCTTCTTCACCGCCCCCAACGGCTACGACAGCCTAGCTCCGAACGGGACGGTCTACCGCGCCACGCCAGACGGTGAGACGGCCGTCTTCAGCGCGGACGTCAGCGGTGCGAACGGCATCGTCCTCAGCATCGACGAGAACACGCTATACGTCTCACACAACATCGACGCGACTGACGGCACGCGCATCGTCGCTTACCCAATTGTCGCGGGGGGCCAGGCGGGCGACCTCAAAGAGGTGGCCGTCGTCAGGCCCTGTCGCGCCGACGGTATGGCCGGTGCTTCCGCCATTAACTGTTGGCGATCCAATCGTAACTCGCTTGGCTGCTAGGATTTAGGACTCAATTTCGAGTGACCAGTCCTGCCGTTGACCGGTCCAGGAGCAATGAAGAGTCTCAGCTGCGCAAACAGGGAATGCTCGCTGTCGGGACAAGCCGCGGCCGCAAGCATCATTCGCCACCGCTTCTACAAGACCAAGCGGGGAAAACGGCGTCGCTTTCGCTGCCGGAGCTGCGGCAGGACCTTCTGCGCGAACACCGGGACGCCTTACCATCGACTGCAGCATCGCCGCGCGACCTTCGACGAGGTCGCTGCGCTCAGCGTCGAAGGCCTGAATAAGTCCGCCATTTCGCGCGTGAAACGAATTGGCTGGAACACGGTCGCTCGCTGGCTCGAAAGGGCCGCTGAATGTTGTGGCCGATTCAACGATCAAGAGATGACGGGACCGCACGTCGAGGAGCTGCAGGCAGATGAGATTCGTACGATCGTCGGTGGCAAGTAACAGCCGCTTTGGGTCTTTGCTGCGATCGACGTCTGGTCTCGGCTATGGCCGGCGACAGTCGTCGGGAGACGTAGCTACCGCAACACGCCGGCGCTGTTTCGGGATGTTGCTAGACGCATGAATCCAGTATGTTTCCCGCTGACTGCCACGGACGGATTTGGGTTCTACGAAAAAGTCGTGCGGCGCGTGTTTGGGTCGGCCTGTCTCTACGGTCAAGTGAGCAAGACACGGCGCAAAGATCGTGTTGTGAGAGTGGAACGAAGAGAGCTGCTCGGCACCACTTTGAAAGGCTCCGAGGCTCAGTCACCCGAGGTGTGATGGAACGTTGTGGATTCGAAATAGTGGAAGACGGCTAGCTGTGCTTGCTGATAGCGAGAAATTCCGACCGTGGTTTAGGCCAAAAACCGCACTGGGATCCTTAGCAATATGGTGCCCTCAGGACAATTGTGTCGATGACATGGATTCTAGCGATCGTCGACAATCGGCTCCATGAGCCACACGTTTCCCGTCGTTTCCACCCGGGCGAAGACGAGGGCACTCGCAGTCATCGCGAGGTTTCTGCCCCCCGTCGGCTGTGAGTACCGGCCTGAGTGGAAATGATAGATCCCGAACGGCTCTCCAAGAGGCTGCCGGGTGCGAGGATCGAGGCGCTGCGCCCAAAGACACCCGTAACCGTCTCGGTTTGAATTCAGATAAAGCAGATTGCCGTCCGGCGACCAAAGTCCCGTGCGGTCCCTAGCCAATCCATCAGTGATGGCGATCCATTTCTCTTGTGGAATTTCGGTAGCACCGTCATAGGGCGCTACATATACGATGCGATTCTCGCCATGAGTTGTGTGAAACGCGAGCCAACGCCCATCTGGGGACCAGACGGCGTCGAACGTCCGTTCCTCGGGGTGCTCGAGCAGTGGGGTTACCTGGTGCGTTTCTATATCAATCTCAGCGATCGTCGTGCTTCGTCGCTGCGCGGTAATCGTGGATAGCTCGCTGAGCAGACGGCTGCTTCCGTTTCGCCACCAGGCCAATGGGTAGCCGCATTCGTTGCACAGGGGCTCGGCGACGCCCCCGTTCGAAGGGACGATACGCAGAGTGGACTCTCCGTTCTCGAAGTAGCGATATGCAATTTTCGAACCGTCAGCTGAAATGACGGCGATGTTGCCGATGGCCGAAGCGAAGCTCAATCGCGACTCGCGTCCGGTCGCAATGTCCTTCATCCAGACCTGCCGCGTCCCGGAACGATTAGAGAGGAAGGAGAATCGACTGGCTGAAACCGAGAACGAAGGCGAATCGTCGAATGCCGCGCTGTCGGTCAACGATCGCAGAGGACCTGTTATTCGTCCCGTATTCAGATCGGCGGGCAGCTCCCAGATGTCGGCCCGGCGTTGCAGACCCGCGAAAACCAAACTCTCGCCCGAAGCGCGCCGAGGGTGAGTGTCAATGCCGCTGCCGGAGACTAGGGGCTCAGGCGCGCCCGTGATCCGAAAATCTTTTGGCGAAATCTGGATCCGCCACACCCCAGTTCCGCCGCCCGACTGCACTGAAAAGATGAGCGCTCCGTCGACCCAGTCCGCGACTCCCAAGACCTCAAGTCCTAGTCGTCCGAATAATTCCAAGGCTCCCACGCTGCCCGCGTCGCCACCGCCAAATGGGGTCACCCACCATCCCGCCGGCAGTAGCCCCTCCACGTTTCGCTCCGCGAAGTCGGTGCCCTCCCGTGTGCCGTATAACAGTAAATGCTCTCCCGTCGGGGACCAAATCGGTTCGCGCGCGGTAAAAAACTCGGGCTGAATCTGTTGGGGCACACCTCCGTTAACGGGGACCGTATAGCTTTTTGAATCGTCGGAGTGCAAGGTGCCGATCCAGTAGGCAATGTGACTCCCATCTGGTGAAAAACGCGGTCCGCGGCCGTCCGGCACAAGTAGTCGTGGACTTCCGCCAAGCGCCGCGACCAAATAGATCCCCGCTGGCTGTCGATCCGAATAGAATGCAACGAGCCTGCCATCGGGCGAAAAATCGGGCTCGCTGTCTTGTGCCGGATCATCGGTAATTTGAACAGGCTGTCCGCCGCCCACCTGTTGAACCCAAATGTCGAAATTCTCCCCGACTCCGCGATCCGAGCTGTAGGCAACCAAGTTTCCGTCGCGCGATGCCACCGGCCAGTCGCTCAGGCCCGCCCCGGCTGTCAACATCTGAAACCGCGGCCGTAGGACTGGCTGGGGGCTGGGGACTAGCAGCCACGTTAGAGCCGTCGCGGCCGCGACCGACAAAACCACCGTAACCGCCAACGCGCGCCGCCGAATCTCTCGCGGACGTGACTGGGAACGGCTAATCGTTGACGACCGAATGGGCTGTTGCATGCGACGCAGGTCGACAAGTAGCTCATCGACGTGCTGGTATCGCTCATCCGGCCGCTTTGCTAGCGCTTTTTCGATGATGACGTCGAGGTGTTTAGGCAGCCCTGATCGAAGGGCCGTAACCGGCTCCGGGTGTTCATTGATAATCGAGTAGGTCATCGCCTGCTCGTATTCCCCGGCGAATGGTAGTTGCCCCGTGACCATTTCATAGAGCAGTACGCCTAGCGACCAGATATCTGAGCGGCGGTCGACGGATTGGCCCTGTGCCTGCTCGGGCGACATGCTGGCCGGTGTGCCCATCGTCGTACCGCTCTTAGTGAGTTTGGTCCGTTCGGCGAGGTAAGCCAAACCAAAGTCCGTTATTTTTGCCTGGCCCTTCTTGCTGAGAATGATGTTGGCCGCCTTGATGTCGCGGTGAACTACTCCTTTCTCATGGGCATCCTGCAGACCCTCCGCTACTTGAATCGCGAGGTCTAGTGCCTCATTTAGAGGGAGCGGCCGTTGCTGTATCTTGTCCGCGACGGTCGGCCGATCGACGAACTGAATCGCAATGAATGAGCGGCCGTTGTCGTCGCCAATTTCGAAGACTGTCGCGACGTTAGCGTGATCCAGCGCGGCTGCCGCCTTAGCTTCGCGTTCGAAACGCTTTTTCGCCTCGTTGTCGGACAGCAGGTGTGCAGCCAGAACCTTGAGTGCGACGATTCGGTCAAGACGGATGTCCTGGGCTTTGTAGACGACTCCCATCCCGCCCTCTCCGAGCTTCTCGACGATCTTATAACGGCCGATTGTCTGCCCGATCACGACTGCTCAAGTTTACACTCTAAGTTTCGATTGCGAAAGAATAATCTGACGCCTAGAGCAATCCGAAGCTTCGTTCGGCATGAAAACCTGAAATTGTCGATCGGACCTGCTGCCGTGGCCACCAATTAATCTAAATCGACGGAGAATTACAACGGGGACTGACTGCCAGACGAGACAGACAAGCCTAGAGCGAACGGCTCCGCGCGAGCGGTTAAGGGTCCTCGCCGACGGGATGTGGCTCTAGGTCGCCGGGCAGAGCCGTGTGATTGACGATGCTGCCTCGCGCACGTCATTGATTATTCATGGGGACTGCTCAGTCAAATTCCGGCTTCTCCTCGGCACGTCCAGATCATTCTAAGTGAAGCTGTGGACCGTTTCGCCACGCCGATGGCGCCCCGGTTTGAACCGCGCGCAATAGTGGGTGTGAAACAATCGAATTGTCTGTTCGATCGGAATAAGTGGCGCGACATGTTGCGCCCTTACTCCGGGAGTGCCGAGGTTCTTCACGGACGCTTGGGAAGCGGTTTCCACGAAGGGATGGATCCATTCGCAAAAACCGCTAACACGAGCGGCGCAAGTCACGGTATCCGCGAGCTTTTCAGCGTGGCTTAAGACCGTAGACCACGAGTTGAGCCGGGTTTGGCGGCTTTCCCAAGGTCTTCACGCTGCCCATGGTCGCCATGTAGACCTTACCGTTCGCTATCACTGGCGGTGGAAACTTCGGGAAGTTCCCGAGCATGTCCGCTGGGTTGGAGTCGCTGTTCCACCGCTGCCGCAGAGTGACGGCGGAGGTCTGTTGATCGAGTTCGATGCCGTATGCACGCAAGACGCCGGGCACGACGTGCTGGTTAGCGCTCGTCGCTCCCGGTCTGACTGTCACGGCCCACAGGACGCCGTCGCTCTGACCGTTCGCCGAGATTGCTAGTATTCCTCCTGGATTCGTCGGCGCGTCTGGTCCGTCGCCGTAGGCGGCGATGGTGAACTTCTCGTTCGACTCGTTGAATTTGTAGGCCTGCAGGCGATTCCGCTGGGGCCAGACATAAATGTGGGGATTGCTCCCGCCGGTTGCAGCGCTCACCGGGCCGTCCCAGTAGGCGGGTGTGCCCCGTATGCCGTAGTTTGGCGAAGGGTTCTCTCCTGTTGGAGCGCAGGTGGGCGTCTTTGACCCGCCGATGCCGTGGGGGTGACCGCACGAACCGCAGTGGCCGCCAACGCAAAGGCTCTGCAGGATGTGGCGCTCGTCGCGCGCGAACTTGCCCATTTCCTGGCGATCGAGCAGGTAGAGCTTTCCCTCCTTCCCTCCCCCGACAATCAGCTGCTTGCCCGGCCATAGGTCGTCCGGGAGCAAGGTTGCACCGCCCGACGCCAGGTCGAGGTCATCCGCGTTGAGGCAGAACAGATTACAAGGGGTGAACCAATCGACGAGTTCAAGGTCCGGGGTGAGCTTGATAAAGCTTTGACTCAAGGAGACGCCGGTTCGGTAATAGCCGTTCCCGGTCATTACGTAAAGCGAGTCGCTGTCCGCGACGATACCCTGGCCCGACATCCAGATGCCGCCTCCGCCTTGCGGGTATGTCGTGTTGAATTCCGCGTTCAGCTCTAGCGTGTCTTCATCGAAGCCCAGAACCCACCCGTTGAAGGGGCTTCGATCGTTGTACCCCGCAAAGGCGGCGTACACGCGCCCCTGAAAGTGCAGCAAGCCAGGGCGCTGGTTCTGGAGGTTGGGGGCAAACGGTCCGCTGTTGCTAATGGTCGTCCCATTGACGCATTCGGACGTCGCGAAATCGTTGCGGTTGATAGTTTCACCCGTCAACGGGTCCAACATGTGCAGCGTGTAGGTGAACGTGTAAGGAGTGGGGTCGGTCGCCTCATCCTGATTTGTCTCCGGAGGGCTCTGCGTAATGGAGATCAGATAGAGCGGGCTCTTTTCGCTCTGAGCGATGACGGGCGTCCCCGTGATTCCGATCTGTACCGCGACGTCCCGGTAGGCGGTATAGCCGAAGCACGGCGCCTGAAGCTCCACCGGCGGACCGAGGTCCCTCTTCCACAGCGGCGCTCCGTCAACGTCGGCGTCGAAGGCATAGACCATGTTGGCCATCGTTGCCACGTAGACCACGTTGTGCCTTTCACCCTTGATGTTCTTACTGGAGAGATACAGCGGCTGAGCAAAGATTGAACCCTCAACGAGAAGCGAAAACAGTTTGCCGAACGTTGAGGGGCTGATATTCGACGGCTTCAGTGTCTGGTCCGAATAGAGACCGGTGCGCGCGTTGTTGTTGCGCTGTGTGACGACATTCTGGGCCGCCGCTACCATCGCGCCGTTGCCTCTTCTTGCCAACCCACAAGAGAAAAACGTCGGCGTGGCTGCAAAAAGCGTCGCAATGGTGATAGCGCTTAGGAGGGGCGAGCACGTCCTTCTCATGAGCGGGTTCCTCCTCCTTCTTCGCGGCGAGTCAATCTTTGGGCCAAGTTTCCATGACAGTAGCGCTTCTTTTTATCATTGCGGCTCGGTGGGTACTTCGAAACTCAACTCCGAGTCAGGTGACGCTCCCGCCTGCCCTAACAGCAAAACGTAACTGAAGGCGGAACCGTTAAGCTGCGCGACTCCGTGACAGCCCATGCAGCCCCCCATGTTCGTCCCTCGGTAGCTCTTACCTCGTGACTTGTACTGGTAGGCCGTGTTGGCGCCGTTCCGGCGGTACTGATAGGTTTCGTTGGCCGGCACCCTGTCGTAGCTGGCGATCGGTGTCAGTTGCGGGAGTTGGCCTTGGAATTCTTGCAGTCCGTCGTTGGTTTCGATCACCAAATTCGCGAGATAGTAGGTTTGCCCAATCGGATTGGCGTCTTGCTCGGCCGGTATAAACTGAGCGCCGATGAGCGCGTAGTTCAACCAGACAGAGTCGGGGTTCTCGCTCTTGATGGCGGCGTGTACTTGCTGGTTCACTTGACAGGTGCTATTCAACATCGGGAACTTTCGCTGCACCGAGATAGCGTTCGGCGGTGTTGGGTAGTAGCCCGCCGCGACCGCGGAGGGATCGGGAACGGAGTGGGGGAGATAGTTGCTGTAGGTGAAGCCGGCGGATTCGTTGTCAACGTGCTCCCAGGTTGCGAATACAAACGCCCCGCCCACCGCGTTTGTCTGGCCCCGCTGGACGGTCGGCCGCGGGTTGGTGCGTTTGATTTGGGTGTGGATCCTCTGGATGATGTGGAGTCCGATGAGACCGAAGGCCCCCTCCTCGAATTCGACCGCCCCGTCCTGTTCGCCTTTAAAGTAGCGGGCTTCGGAGATGTGGTACTTGGCCGCGACCTTGGCAGGTACGTCCTCGAGGCTGTCCGCCAGCCAGATCCAAGCTGCTTTGAGGTGAACCGACCCTGAGCGACACGGAAGCTGGCTTCCAGTAGGGTCCACGCTGGTGGGATATTGCTGCGCGCATTCGTAGGCGCTGTATTGTCTCGGCGCATTGGCTGGCTGAAAGCTCGCCGACGGAAAACGGGTGGCGCTCGTTCTTACCGGCAGATTAATGACGCCGGCCAGTGCGGCATTGCTTTTGATCCTGTCGTCGTAGTATTTGTTGGTTCTCACGTAGTCGTAAAAGTCGTAATTCACCTTGACTTCGTAGACCACCGGCTGCACGCCCGTCTTCGATCCCACTGGCGGGGGCGCGTCTGTCGTCGGTCGACCCATCCACACCCTAGGGCCTACCGGCATCCCGTTCACTTTGCAGCATGGGGACCCAGGACAGGCGTTCGGCGTGTGGCCCTGACACAAGACGTTCGGATCTTCGAGCGCTTCGGAAGCGACCTCGACCGTTTCGTCTAACGCATCGAAGGGAGTCTTCACCGGCTGCAGCAGCGTGCGCCCGGAGATTCGGCCGGCGCACACCGTTCGGTGTTCAGGACCACCTGGAGGCATGCCGTATTGAACACACTTGTTCCAGGGACCCGGGTCTGGGGCGGGTGTCAAACCGTGAAAAAAGAGTTCTCGCTTTTCGGCGTAGGTCTCCCAAACCAGCAGGTCTGTCGACGCTGCGTCGAGGAACGTCTGGCCCTTGTTCGGGATGCCGCGCTGGTAGTTGTTCTTGTCGGGAATCACTGCCGGCCAGTTGAGCGCCACGAAGCTGTTCCAGGCGAAAACGTCAAACTCCGGCTGCGCGAAGAGGTCCGTGCTCGGCAGAGCCAGACAGCCTAAATCCAGCGAACCGCCATCGCCGGTACACTCGCTCGACGTGGGAGCGGCGTTACCTGGAGAGACAGGTGCGCCGAGGTCGCACCCGGCAATCGTCTGCCCCGCAGCGATCACAGCCGCCAAGGAAACCGCACCGACGAGGGTCGCACATATCCGTGAAAATCGAGCTACGGTCAGCATGAACCCACCTCCTGTAGCAATGTCGCACCGAACGCCTCCGTCCTGCGGTACAAGGGCAGCGCCCTCGCACTACGGTCAAAGAATTCTTGCGGCTGATTTATACCAAATTAAATGAGTCGCCGTCAATCGAGACGATACTCCAGTTTTTTCGCTTTTCCGTAAATTCGTCAAGAGCGATCGAAAATTGACTGCGGCAGAGCGAAATTAGACCTTCTGTGCTCCTTGTCAAGCGAACGGCGTCGGCGACAATTGGGACCTTCGGACCCATCTGTGTAGATCGTCCCGACGACCGCCAGGGGGCGGACTGAGCCTCTCGCAGCGCGCCGTCGTACGGATGCAAATCTTATCTCAGTCCCTTTGGTCGGAATTGGCCTCCCCCGGGCCGTAGTCCGTCTGAATTTCCAAGACGACCCTCCAGGGGAGCTCCCTGAGGGCCGCGTCAGAACACAACACAACAACAACGAATGCGTGCCAAATCGTACAGCCGAGAGGGCTGTTTGCACGGCACTTTACAAGTATTAACCTCCGCTTAACATCACTTGGCAACCGTGACCGGGGTGATTGCGTTGTAGGACTATTGCCCGTTTTCAACGGCCGTCTCGCCGAAGAGCGGTCACTCCGCGTCAAACGCTTAGCGCCCACTAGAACGGAGTAACAAACTTGACATTAAACCGATGGTTAGCATTACCTAGTGCATTTCTATTCCTATACCCGTCCCTATCGAATATTTCGTCCACGTTGAAGACATGGAACTTGCGAACCTTCTTCCGCTATGGGCCAAGGGTCGATATTCACAACTGGCATTTAGCCGCGAAGCTGTAGAGAAGAGTACCGTACATCGACTTGCCTTACAGCCGGAGTAGATCGGGCGACAGTCATTTTCTTGTACGCTGGGGCTGCTATGCGCATGTTGTTCACCCTATTTCTCGTCTCCGTTTCGATCGCGCGCGAGCCATTAAGCGCCCAGAGAGTTGACCCCTTGGCCGAGACCTTCTCGAAGGAGCTGCGACCGGCCGTGGAATCGTTGATGATCGAGTTTCGCGATCATCGCAAATACAAGGCAGCCGATTTCCCGCTTCCGCCAAAGCAGTTTGCGCAATTTCAGGAAGATGTCGTCTCGGATCTCGTACGAGCGCTACACCTAGAGGATTGGGTTGTGCGGTCGCCGAAGGGTAAGCGCAGCCCGGTCCGTCAGCTATTTCGCGACCGAGTCGTCAAGCGGTTCACTCACAACGGCGTCGATATGGAAGCCCACGTCGTCGAACTGCTTGCGACCGGCGACCAAGTTCCGATCGTGCTTTGCTTGCCGCCCGGTGATGGCAAGCATCCCGCCGTCGCGGCGTTCCCCGGTCACGGCGAGCACCCGTTGCACGACCTCGTCTTCGGCGAGGACAGCTACCAGCGGGCGATCTCGGCGAGGTTGGCTCGCGCCGGTTTCGCTTCGGTCGCGGTCGAGAAAGTGGATAGCGGCTACATGTCTCGCGACGGCGCAGCCGGAGTGGACGAGGAACAGATTACGGGATTCCGGCTTGCGATGGGCTCACAGGTGCGCGCGGTGCAACTGATGGCGTCGATCGCCGCCGTTGAGATCCTGGCGACTCACCCCCGCGTGGACGAGACCCGGATGGGTGCGACCGGTGTTTCGCTCGGGGGATGGCTCGCCATGCAGACCGCCTTGCTCAATGACCGCATCAAGGCGGTCGCAGAATATGGCACGAAGACCGTCTATTTGCCGGACGAAATCGGGGCCGACGAGTTCGAGGGAATCGGCGACATCTGCCACGTGATCCCTGAAACGTTTCGATTGGGCGACCGTAATTTACTGCTGATACCGTATGCGCCCAGACCGCTACTCTCTGGGCACGGCGGCCCGAAGGACAAAGCTTCGCACGGCCAATACGAGCGCTACTACAAGAAAATCTACGAGGCGCAATATGAAGCGCTCGGGAAGGCGGAAAACTTCCGGTATCACATTCATGACGGGGGGCACGCGACTCATGCGCCGACGGTGATTGAGTTCTTCAAAGAGACCCTCTGAAATCCTTCCGAGTCGAGCCCACGTACTAGCTGCAGAAGGATTCCGGGCTCAAGTCTAATTTTTTCTCGATGTAGCGCCTGCTGATCCGCGCGGTGTCTTTCGGCGCGCGCGACGGGGATGAATCGAGTTCCACGGTCAGCCAGCCACGCCACGAAATTTCGTCGAGATGGGCCTTGATGGCGGAGAAATCTACGCCACCGTATCCCAATTCAAAAAATGGCGGGTCTTTCATCACGTCCGGCCGCCCCATTCGCTGTTTCGCGCCGCCCCGGTGCTCCGGCGAGGTGTCCTTCATGTGGAATTCGACAATTCGGTGGCCGAGTTTGCGAGTCAATTCGAGCGGATCGATTCCAGCGAGAGTAATGTGTCCGGTGTCCAAGACAAACCAGACGTCCGTTGGATCGGTGTGATTCAAAACGAAGTCGATCTCTTTGCGGTTCTCGAACTTCGACCACATGTGCGCGTGGATCGCCAGCTTGACACCTTCCTCCTTGCAGCGTTTACCAAGCTCGCCGATGACGTTGGCTATGTGGCGAAGATCTTCGTCCGTCGTTCCCTTGGGCCGTCTTCCCCCCAGGTTGATCTTCAGGTGATCGCATCCAAAGTGGCGAATGAATAGCGCCAAGCGAAGATGATCGCGGAGAAGCGTATCGTGCTTCGACGGGTCTTCAAAGCCCATCTCCATTCCGCCACCGTTCGAGATGGTGACGAATCGGACGCCGATGTCGTCCATCTTGCGTTTGAGAACTTTCGGCTGATCCAGGTAGTCCTTGAAGTAGTGGATGAAGGACTCGACGTTGCAATAGCCAACTTCGCGGGCTTCTCTGAAAGATAGAAAGACATCGTCTTCCCAGCCTCCGCGCGTGTTCGTCGTGATGCCGACTCGGTAATTGGGCAGGGACGCGGCTAACGCCATCGCCGGTAGTGACAAAAAAGCTCTTCTGCTCGAAACCATGACGGACCCTCCAACTGCTATCGCGAGGAAGTCGGCTTCATTATCACAGGCCTGCGTCGTCGACGCGACGAGCACGACACTTTCGACTCAAGGCAGCTTCGGTGATTCCTTGTGATCGTCCGTGCGCTCGCCGCGCGGCCTGTTCTTGAACTCGCGCACAAGTCTGACGAAGGCCTCGACGACAGCTTCGAAGATCGGTTTACCCTTCTTCGCCGACGCGATCGTCGGGTCCCCGTAGGTTCCGCTTTTGCTGAAACGTGTCCACTCGTCCATCACATGAACGGTGCTTCCGTCATCGGGTGTTGCCTAGAAGAGCTTAAGTGCCTATCACGCAGCCACTTACAGCCGATTTTGGCGTTGACAGCTTCTGGCATTGCTAAAATTGGGCGTAAGTGCTGTCGTCAGAAGGAGATATGGGCGAGAAAGCAACAGTGAATGACGGCAGCACCCAATAAACCACTTAGACCACGTTCGAGTTTTGGGACAGAACGGGATCGTCGGCTCGGACGGCTTGTCGTCAGCGTGGCGCTCTACACCCCGCTCTACCTAGTTGGCCAGATGACGCCTTGGTCTTTTTTCGCCACCGGTCCCAGGCCCTGGTAAACGAACTTCTGCAGGCGCTTGCCTTCGAAGGTCTCGGTAGTGTACAGGTTGCCTTTCGAATCGACGGCGACGTTGTGCACGCCGAAGAATTGACCGGGCTGGCGCCCGCCATCGCCGAAGCTCGTCAAGACTTCGAGCGTATCGCGCAGCAGAATGTGCACCCTCGAGTTTTGTCCGTCGGCCAAATAGATGTAAGTTTGCTGTGGATCCTTCGAGAAAGCGATGTCCCACACCGACCCCCCACCCAGGGTTTCTTTGGCCACGAACGCCTCTTTCACAAACGAGCCGTCCTTGTTAAACACTTGGATGCGGTCGTTGACCCTGTCGCAGGCGTAGACGAGCCCATCATTCGAAATCGCCGCGCAGTGCACCGGCGACCGGAATTGTTTAGGCGGCGGCGCCTTCGGGTCGTATGGGCCGGCGTCGGTATCGTCGGGCTCATTCCCGTAGGCTCCCCAATGCCGTTTGTACTCGCCGCTATCGGCGTCGTAGACAATCACGCGCTTGTTGCCGTAACCGTCGGCTATGTAAACCTCGTTGGCCTCGCTGTCCACGGAGACCTCCGTCGGTCTTCCGAGGTTCTCGATGTCGTTGCTGCCGCCGGTCTTGCCGGAATGACCGATTTGCAGTAGGAACTTGCCGGCTTGGGTGAGCTTGAGAACGTGCGCGTCTTCCTGGCCGTTGCCGCCGATCCAGACGTTCCCCTTGGAATCAACTGTGATCCCGTGGTTCGACTCCGGCCATTCGTAGCCTTCGCCGGGACCGCCCCAGTGTCCGACGAGGTTGCCCCCCGGGTCGAACTCCAGCACCGACGGCGCGGGCGCGCAGCACATACCGAGCGGAGGATCGAGCGTGAGAGCCCTTTCGTTGGCGACGACCGACTGCTGCCGATGCACGACCCAGACATGATCACGGGCATCCACGGCCAAGCCTATGGTCATGCCCATGACCCAATGGTGCGGCAAGGGCTTGGGCCACAGCGGATCCACTTCAAAGACCGGCGCCTGGACGTCGGCTGCCTCCACCGCGGACATCTCCAGCAAGGTCGACCCGACTACCAGTAAGAGGATAGCCCCGAGAACCCCGACGCCCAGGTAGAACTTGTGCTTCATAGCCATCGACCTCCAGTCCGAATTTGCATTGATTGTACAGGAAACGTGATTCGGCTTTGCGACCGATGTTCCGAGCCGCTAGTGATCAGCCGCTTGGGGTAGAATCACCCCCGCGAGCAGGCCTGTTTGTTCGAGATCTTATCGATCGACGTCGCGCCAGTGTTCAGCAACTCGCGGCCTAAGGCGCCACCTGGATTTTGGTTCGGCTTTGGCGAAGTTGCCTCCGCCCCACAGGGGTATTGGAACGGAATAGCAACGAGATAGTGCAGCACTTACTGAGAACGGCGGAGCGAAACTAGACCATAGAGCGGCGAATCGAAGCTGCTTTTGGGCGGAGTAAAAGTAGACCGTCCGAGTGGTCCAGCGAACATTCCTGTGGTGTTTGTGGGACACGAGAGGGATGTATCGCGTGGAGCTATACGCTCAAGTACGGCGCAGTGTCTTTGTCGAAGGGCTCAGTGAGCGCGAGGCCGCCAAACGGTTTGGCCTGGCGCGAGGGACGGTGCGCAAGATGTTGCGCTACGCCACTCCGCCGGGCTATCGGCGGCGCCAACCAGCGCAGAGGCCGAAGCTGGATCCCTTCACCGGAATCGTCGATCAGATCCTCAGCGACGATCAGGAACGTCCGAAGAAACAACGCCACACCGCAAAACGCATCTTCGACCGCTTGCGCGACGAGTACGATTTCACCGGCGGTTACACGATCGTCAAGGACTATGTTCGCGACAAGAAGCTCGGCGGGCAAGAGATGTTCGTGCCGCTGGTGCATCCGGCGGGCGATGCCCAGGCCGACTGCGGTGAAGCTCTGGTGGTCATTGACGGCGTACAGCGCAAGGCGCACTACTTGGTGGTCGATCTGCCGCCTAGCGATGACGCTTTCGTAAAAGCTTTCCCGGCCGCGACGACGGAAGCGTTTTGCGAGGGGCACAACGCAGCGTTTCGGTACTTCGGCGGCGTGCCACGCAGCATCCTCTACGACAACACGACCTTGGCGCTGGCGAGGATTCTGGGCGACGGCAGGCGCAAGCGGACCAGGGTGTTCAGTGAACTGCAGTCGCACTATTTATTCTCCGATCGTTTCGGGCGTCCGGGCAAAGGCAACGACAAGGGGAAAGGTGGAAGGACTGGTCGGTTATGCCCGGCGGAACTTCATGGTGCCGGCGCCAAGGTTTCCAAGCTGGGAAGCGTTCAACGAGCAGCTCGAAGCGCAGTGCCTCAACAATCGTAAGCGGCGCTTGCGGCGGCACACCGAAACGATTGAGGAACGTTTCAAGCGTGACCGCCAAGCGTTGTTGCCCTTGCCGCCCACGCCCTATGACGCCTGCGACAAACGCACCACGCGGGTGACGTCGCTGTCATTGGTGCGCTATCGCGCCAACGACTACTCGGTGCCCACACGCTACGGACATCGCCAGGTGTTGCTGAAAGGCTACGTCGATGAAATCGTGATCTGTTGTGGCAGCGAAGAGATCGCGCGCCACCGGCGCAGTTACGAACGCGAAGAGTTGATCTTCGATCCGCTGCATTACCTAGCACTGCTGGAACGCAAGACCAACGCGCTCGATCAAGCGGCCCCGTTGGCGGGCTGGGAGCTGCCCGAACAGTTCCCGTGCTTGAGACGTTTGCTCGAGGCACGGTTGGGAAAGCCAGGCAAGCGCGAGTACGTGCGGGTATTGCGATGACTGGAGGACTTCCGATTCGAGCACGTTGCCGCGGCGGTGCGCCAAGCCTGCGAGTTGGGAGCGATTGGCTTGGATGCAGTCAGGCACTTAGTGCTGTGCCGCATCGAGCAACGGCCGCCGCGCTTGGACTTGACGAAGTATCCGCACCTGCCGGCAGCCCAGGTGGAGCAAACCTCCGCTGCGGACTATTTGGCACTGCCGGCACAAGGAGGGGGGTAATGGCGAGGTCGAAACTTCTGCTCGAAGCGCATTTGAAAGCGTTGCGGCTGCCAACCTTCCTGCGCGAGTACGACAAACTGGCGCGGCAATGCGCCGCCGAGAGCTTGGATTCGAGGAGCTTCCTGCAACAACTCTGCGAGCTGGAACTGCTCGACCGTGAACAGCGGGCCACCGAGCGCCGCAGCAAGGCCGCGAAGTTTCCCGTGACCAAGAGTCTGGACACTTTCGACTTCCCGTCCTTGCCGGCGTTGAACAAGAAGCTGGTGCTGGAACTGGCGCGCTGTGAGTTTATCGACCGCCGCGAAAACGTGCCGGCACTGGGTAATTCCGGCACGGGCAAAACGCACATCGGCTTGGCGTTGGGACTGGCGGCTTGTCAGCGCGGCTATCGAACACGCTTCACAACAGCGGCGGCACTGGTCAATGAGCTGCTCGAAGCCCGAGATGAACGGCGCTTGCTGCGATGTCAAAAGCAGTTGGCCAAGCAGGATCTGCTGATCGTCGATGAACTGGGCTACGTGCCGCTATCGAAGACCGGAGCGGAGTTATTGTTCGAAGTGTTTTCCCAGCGCTACGAACAGGGCTCGACGCTGGTCACCTCGAATCTGCCGTTTAACGAATGGACCGAGGTCTTCGGCTCCGAGCGGCTGACCGGCGCCCTGCTCGATCGCCTCACGCACCACGTTCATATTCTAGAGCTGAACGCCGAAAGCTTCCGTCTGATCCAGAGCAAGAAGAAGCGGGCTCACTCTTTGGGCTGACCCACCGGCCACTCGCCCGGTTTTCGTGGGACGGCCTCCACTACGCCTGGGCCGCCCTAAAGGGCGACCGCAGGCTCCGTTCCAGCCGTCCCACGAAAACCGCTACCCCTTCACCAACTGGTCTACTTTTGCTCCGCCGAAGTGGTCCAAATTTACTCCGCCCTTGACAAGTAGGACTGCTCGCCGTCATGCTTGGGCGCTGGAGAGATGCGCAATCGGTTGCGGTCGAGAACCTCCCCTACGGCATAGACGCCGGCATTCGGGTCGCCTCCGATCAGGTCGTCGGCTCCGGGCGTGCCGGCGTCGGGCGTTCCCCAGTGGACTGTGAGGGTCCCAATTTGGTCCTGCTTAAGCTCGCGGAAGTCGGCCTGTGCATCGACGAGGACATCGCTGCCGGTCTTGAGTTGGGCGCGACCCATGTGGATGTCCTGTTGCCAGCCGATCGGGTCGGCCCACCCGAGGTAGTCATCCCAGGCTTCGAGGCCGATGTCGCGGAATACCGGACGGCGGTGCCTCAGACCCGGGGTGCCGGCGCCGTTCAGATCGTTCAGCATCTCGTGGTCGTCGAACATGAAGAACGACGGCACTTCCCTGTGCCAAGCGGCCAGCGGCTTTCCGCGCGAGAGATAGATCTTGTAGTTCTCCCAAACACCAACGATCGTCGGGGCGAGTTCGACCACGCGCGGCGTTCGAGCGGCCGAGACCTGTTGCAGCCATTCCGCCGGCGTATAGTCGCGCTTCTCCTCGTATAGCCAGTCGCCGTTGAGGATC
>CBDBHI010000045.1:0-20863 GCA_965205595.1 Bryobacterales bacterium
GGTCTACTGGTTTCCGGAATCCGGGCTCGACTCGTTCCTGACCTCCTTCCGCCGCAAGGCCTACCTGTCGGCCGTCGAGATTCCGAGCATCGCGATTCGCTCGAACCTGTGCAAAGAGAGATCCAACGAACAACAGCAGGAAGCCGCCTGGCTGATGCACTGGGTCGATATCGCCGACCGCCTCGGAGCCAGCCACATTCGAGTCTTCGGCGGCACCGTCCCCAAAGACAAGTCCGAGGACGAGGCCGCGCAGTGGGTGTCTGAAATACTCAAGCGCGCCGCCGACTATGCCGGAAAAAAGGGCGTCATCCTGGGACTCGAAAACCACGGCGGTATAACTCTCTACGCCAAGCGCATCATCGAGATCGTCAAGCGCGTCGACCATCCCTACGTGGGCATCAATCTCGATACCGGCAACTTCCGCACCGACCCGTACACCCAGATGGAGATGTGTCTGCCCTACGCCGTCAACTCGCAGTTCAAAGTGAACATCAGCGGGCCCGATGGCAAAAAGCAGCGCTCCGATTGGGATCGCATTGTGAAAATGTTCGCCGATGGAGGCTACCGAGGGTACTTCGCACTCGAATACGAGGCCGAGGAAGATCCATTCACCGCCGTACCGCGTTATCTAAGGGAAATTCGCGAACTCGTCGCAAAGCACACCGCCGTTTAGGATGCAGCCGACCTCAGCTTGAGTGGCTTCAAACGGTATTTGAGGATGCACCACAGCGCCCTGAACCCGTCCTTCATGCCGATCTTTTTGCCCTCTTCGTAAGTTCGACCGTGATAGGCGATGCCGACCTCGTAGACGCGAGCGCCGGCCTTCGCGATTTTCTGAGTAATCTCGGGCTCGAACCCAAACCGGTCTTCCTCTAGCTCGATTGACTGAATCAGCCCTCTTCGGAAAACTTTGTAGCAAGTCTCCATGTCCGACAGATTGAGATCCGTCGCCATATTCGACAACAGCGTCAATAGGCGGTTGCCCAGCGAGTGCCAGAAATATAAAACTCGGTGTTCATCCGTCGTCAAAAATCGCGACCCAAAAACAGCATCCGCCTTGCCTGACAGCAGCGGCTTCAACAACTTTGAATAATCCTGCGGGTCGTACTCCAAGTCCGCGTCCTGAATAATCACGTAGTCGCCGGTCGCGTGATCGAACCCCGTCCGCAACGCCCGGCCCTTGCCGAAATTCTGGTCATGAAATAAAATCCGCACATTGTCGGACTCGCGCTCGATTTCGGTTAGCAGGTCCCGTGTACCGTCGGTCGAAAAATCATCAACAAGTATTAGTTCTTTTGGCAGGTCTACTGCTTGAACGAGCGCGACCAGTTCTCGAAGAGTCGAGACTTCGTTGTAGACCGGTATCACTACGGAAAGCTTCATGAGTGTTTTGGCGCGAGTATCTCTCTAGCGTACGGCGGCAGCAATCAGTCAGGAAACGGCCGCGTCTGCACGGCTTCGAGAAACGTAGGGTTTTGGCGTCGCAATCGCAGAGAAAGCTCTTTTTCCGCGCTAGCCTTCTTCCGATCGCGAAGCCTAAAGTAGACCTGCGAAAGAAGCAAATGCGGCTGCGGATGCCGAGGTTCGAGACGCGACGCCGTCTCAAGCACTTTGATCGCATCTTCCCAGCGGTTCAGGCCCATAAGTGCCCGGCCCAAGCTCATTCTGGCCGCGATATAGTCACCTCGAATCGAAACCGCCTTTCGCAGGGGCTCCAGTGCCTCTTCATGTCGTGCCTGCGCCACTAGCCAATCACCATAGAAAAAAAAACGGCTCTTCGTACGTAGGGTCCAGCTCCATCGCTTTCTTCAAAGACGGCAAACCGTCGGCGATCCGCCCGTCCTTCTGCAAATACCAGGCGTACTCAAAATTCGCACGCGCCGACGAAGGAAACTTTTTTGCGACCCGTTCAGCAATCTTAAGTCCGCCGGCGTAGTCGCCCGCCTCCTGAAAAGCGCTTAGAGTTAGGTAGTAAAGATCCTCATTTTCGGGAAGCATCTCCAGCGCTCGTTCCGAGATCTCGGCAGCTTCGGTGTGATAGCGGCCCTTCCCATACTCCACCGTCATCACCTGCATCAGTTTGAAATTGTCCGGTTGAATATCAAGAGCCGCCCGCCAGGACCGCAGCGCCAAGTCCAATTGGCCTCGCTTCTGGTGCACCAGTCCGAGTAGGTAGTGGCCGTTGAACTCGCCCGAGTCGGCGGAGACCGCTTTCTCCAGAAATGCCGCGGCCTGCTCGAGCGTTCCGGCGGAGTAGTGCATAAACCCCAGGTTGAATAGGGAAGGGAAATAGTCCGGCGCCAACTCGACAGCGCGCAGCCACAACTTTTCAGCCTCAGCCAATTGCCTTTGCCCGGCCCGTTGTTGCCCAGCATCGGTTAGCGCTGCCGGGTCGCGCTCACTCGCCAGCAGCGCGTCGATATCCTGAGCCGAAGCTACCTCCAGAGCCAGCAACAGCATGCCAAATGCGAGAGCGTACGCGCACTTATCCCCCCAACGGATCATTCCACCCCCGTGACCTCGCCCGAGCCTTCGACCAACAACAAAACGCGATCGCCGGCCGTCGCCGGAAACTCTTCAACCTCTCCCGATGGCCAGCGCACCGTGATGCCGTCAATCTTGTCCATCGATCCTAATCCAAAGTGAACACGCAAATCGTTGTGTGAAACGTAGCTCGACTGGCTCAACACGGCCTCCGTCTGCTGACCACCGTTCGCCTCGATCGTCACCGTAGCGCCAATCGCCGAGCGGTTCGACTTGGTCCCCCGCAACTTGATCTTCACCCAGTGATTCTTGTTGTCCAGGTCGTTACGCAGCAGCGATGCTGTCTCGGCCATATTCATCACGACGACGTCGATGTCGCCATCGTCGTCGAAGTCTCCGAAGGCCGCTCCCCGGCTCGACTTTTTGACGCTCAGCCCTGGTCCCGCAAGCGCTGTCACTTCTTCGAACACGCCATCCCCGAGATTGCGATAAACCAAGTTCGATTGCACGTACGTCTCGTTCACCTTCGACTGCCGGTCAAGCTCTGGGTAAACGTGCCCGTTCACTTGAAAAATGTCCTGCCAGCCGTCGTTGTCGAGATCAACGTATTCGACACCCCAACCGACGAAGTTCGGATTCACGGCGACGCCCGCGCGCACCACGATGTCTTCGAAAAATCCGCCCTCTTGGTTCTGGTAGACGTTTGGGTAGTCGCCTGCGAAGTTCGTTTTGATCAGGTCCAACAAACCGTTCCTGTCGAAATCCCCGACGCCGATGCCCATGCCGCCTTGCTCAAAGCCGTGCTCGTTGAACGCCAAGCCCGTCTCAGTGGCAAAATCCGTGAACGTCCCGTCGCCGTTGTTGAGAAAGAAAATACTTGGTGTTGAATCACAAGCAATGTAGATATCTTGCCAGCCGTCTTGGTCGAAGTCTGCCGCTACCGCGGTAAATGCGTAGTAATCCTTGACCGCTCGCACTCCAGCAACCACACTGACGTCTTCAAACGTCCCATCGCCTTCGTTTCGGAACAGCGTCACATTGCCAAACGGAAGGCCACGCGGACCGCAATAGACCGGCATTCCCTTCCACTCGCAATTCGAAGCCTCGCCCGGAGGAGCCGCCGTGGCGAGATCGAACTGTTGGTAGTCGGTCACGATCAAGTCCAGCAGTCCGTCGCGATCGTAGTCGACGAACGAGCAGCCCGAACTCCACTGGTCTTCGCCGCCCGCCACTCCGGCCACCGTCGCAACTTCCTCAAACGCGCCTTCGCGGTCGTTGTGAAAAAGCGCGTTCACACCCCAGTAGGCGACAAACACGTCGAGCCCACCGTCGTTGTCGTAGTCCCCGGCACAAACGGCGCTGCCCCAGCCCGATCGCGCCATCCCCGCCCGCTCGGTCACATCCTCGAATTTTGAGCCGTTCTTATTGCGATAGAGCCGATTCGTCGGAGCCGCACTGTCACCAAACCCGTCGAGAGACGAGCCGTTGACCAAGAATATGTCGATGCGGCCGTCATCGTCGTAATCGAGAAACGCCACCCCAGACCCGTTCGACTCGATGATGTAATTCTTCGAATCTTCGCCGCCGGATGTGAACCGCAGATCGAGGCCGGCCTCCGCGGCTATGTCGGTAAACTTGGCGTCCCAACGGAGCCCGGACGACTTTACCGTCTTCACGGGCTTCGCATTCGAACTCGCAACGCCTTGAGCCGGCGCTGTCCGGGGAACCACCGCCAATGCCAGCCCAGCTAACAATAAGGCCTTCGTCACCTAGAAAACTGAGTATGCCACACGGGCGGGACGTGCCGGGGCGCACAAGATGCCCGACGCGTCAGCTTCGTATCACCGCTCATCATCATTCCCGCAAACTAGACGAGAACTCAGCGAACTTCGAACTCGATACGAGCTTGCTTATGTTCGATGCGGTCTTCGACCTTCTCGAAGATGTCCACTTCAAATGGCCGTTCGAGAGAGTTGCCGGCCAGGTCTTCGAGATAAACAGCCGCGGCTACGTAGAATCGGTCGGCGGCCCAAGGTTCGTCGGGCGTGAACCGCCAGCGAGTTTCATCCCGATCAATTGCAACCGTGCCCGCGACAACCGCGCCGCCAATCGTCTCAATTTCGACAACACGCTCCAGAAGTCCGCGGTCCATCGGCTCCGGAAACTGAACCTCAAGCGGGTCGCGCGACCCAGCGCTGGGTGCACCGAGAACCCACAACGTAACATCGGGTGGCTCCCGATCCGGCGCGGTCACTCGAAACGCCTTCGTGACGTTTTCAGTCAGCGGCAGTCCCTCGGCGTCACGCCACTTCGATGAAACCACTAACTTATAGCTCTTCCCTTCCTCGACCGGCACCCCGGCTTCCTCCATCGGCAGTAAGCCACGTTTCACCCGCCCTGGGTCGAAGAAAATCGTGAGCCGCGTGCCGCTCGGGTCCCATAGCTCCTGGTCAAGCTCAAGAAATGGCAGCGAAATCCGCTCGCCTTCGGGGTCCTCGAGGTGGACGTGTTGATACGCATCCCCTCTGCCCATTGGCCCAGAAAATTGAAAGTAGAACTTCAGCTGGTTCTCAGGGATAAGCGATGTCGTGGGATAAATCGCTTCAAGATGTGTGGACGGCAGTGTCGTCGCCTTGGGGATGGAGAACGCATCGCGATGAAAGGTTCCGTTTGGGTCCAGATACCTCACGCGATAGCTCATACCGGCGGCGAGCGGATACTTCGGCTTGAAACCCGGCACCCCGTCAACCTTGATTTGCTCGCCAATCACCGGCGGCGGGTCGGCCGAGCCAACTTCGGCGAACAGTTCCAAGCGGCCACCCGCGGCGACACCACTCGCAACGACAACGCCGTCGCTAAACACGGCCGCGAACTCGGCGAATAATAACGAGGCGGTTGAAAACGCTAGAAGCGCCAGGCGAATTCGTAGCCGAGCGGACCGCCTACGTCTCAATAACTTTGGTGGTTGTAACTGCATTTAGCCGTAACGGAAAAAGGCGGCCCCGTATGGAACCGCCTATGTTAATATTCCAGACCTTTATGGAAGTGCGATGGTTTCGAGGTTCATCGCGCCAGCGTCGGTTTGCACCAACAAAAGGGCATGCAAGTCATCGAGTTGTGCCAACTGCTGCACACCTTTGAACTGATCCAACGTCTCATACGGCAACCCAGTGACGTCGGTTTTTGCCGTAATCGGGTCGTACGTCTCGATTCGGTCGGTCGACATCCTCATGACGCCGCGGCTTGAGTTGTTCATCAAGATGTAGTCTTGGCCGGCCTTGTTATACACAATCATGTCGAGCGGACGATTGTGGTTGCCGAGTTCGGCAATCGTCGTGCCGACGACTTTGGTACCGGGCTTCAGTTGCGAAACCGGGAACTTGACCAGCGGCGTACAGGTGTAAGCGGCCAGCAAGTGAGACTCGGACTTGATCGAATAAGGTACGAAGGTGCGAACGGGAGAGTTCGTCTCCCAACGGCCGTGGGCGCCGTGGAAAATCTCGACGCTCGATCCAGCGGCGACAGTTTCGAATGGGAATGGAATCGACCGCAAATTCGAGGCAAACTCTTCATTCGAGAGACCGGCAACGAATACTTGCCCGTCAACATAATGAATGTCGGTGATCGCTTCCGCACGCAAGCTGCGGCCACGGCGGTCCTTTGCGTCGGCGTCGGGGGCATTGGGAAGCATTGCCTTTGAATGCTTAATGTTCCCAAGATCAAGTTCGCCAATCTTACCGGCCGTGTCGACCCGCAAAATTACCGGTGTGGCGTCGGGCCCTCGTCCGCGCGAAACGGAAAGGTAGGCGTTCTTCGAAATCGGGTTCACCGCAACGTCGTTGATCATGATCTGGTCGGGCGCGCTACCGAGCATTGCGGCGACCTTAACGTTGATCCCCTCCACATTCACCTTGCCCGAGCCTGCTTTGGCGTCGGCGGTGTCGAGGGCGTAAATCGCGCCGGCGGACGAGTCGCCGACAAAAAGGACCCCATCGGGTCCGAAAGCTAAGACGCCGGCGGATTTGAGATTCGCCGCGCCAGCCTTCAACTGGGAGTCATGCGACGCTGCAACAACGAGCGAGGCACTGAGCACAACTGCTCCTATTAGGGGGAGCCAACTTTTCGAGTTCACTTGGAGTTTCTCCTTTGGCGGTGGGCCCACCGCCCATGAGCATGCCACTTATCGCAGAGCATGTCAACGATCTAGGCGATCCGCTGCCGTTCATGGTTACGATTCGTTTAAACACGACCTTCCGAGCACCTTTTTGGTCGGTAGCAAGGCAACTTACCTAGGGGCATTAGGGTCTTGTGCGTACGTAGCGTACTGACCCACCAGTACTAGAATGAATAGTACTTTTCTGGAATTCACAATGGATCTAATATCGGATCCGAAAATCACTCGAATGATTGAGCGGCATTCCGCCCGGATCACCGACCCCGTCGAGCGCTTAAAGTTCGTGCGGACCTGCGGAGAGGTCCTTTCAGGCCCGTACCCCGAGCTTGCCGCCGAAGGCTACGGCCACTACCAAGTACTCGACCAGCTAGTTGGGGCCGCCCCTGGCATTCGTAGTGAGCTATCTGTTCGTGATCGGCTTGGGATTCAGGCAGCCTGCATCTTTCAAAGCGCGCCAAACTCTGGCCTTAGAATGCCGGTTCGTCCAAGTATGGTGTTGGCGTTCAGCGTTTGCTTCTTAATGACAGTCGGGGTCGCCACGTCACCGTCCTCCAATGTTCAGCCCCCAATGGATTCAGATAGTGTGACGGTTGAGCCGGCGCTGGACTCGCCGTTCGATCGAAACCACGCCGCGCTCGAAATCTGGACAGTCGAGCAGCAAGCGGACAACGAGCTTTATAGCAACGGACTGCGCATCTCAAACGCACACCAGGTGAGCAATGCCAAGCGCTTCTACCAGGTCTACAGAGCGGGAGCCCCAGATGAGCTCGCTGATGATCCCTGGCGTTCCGCGCCGGCGGGCATCGTCTATCACACGACCGTCAGCGAGGTCTCGCCCCCGCTTGAGAAGCAAAACAACGACCTCATCCGTACCCGAGGCCGGGGCCTGCTGAAATTCGTCGCAAAAGGCAAACTCTACAACTTTGTCATCGACCGCTTTGGACAGGTCTATCGCACAGTCGCCGCCGAAGAGGTTGCCTTTCACGCTGGATACTCCGTCTGGGCCGATGACGAGAGCGCCTATCTCAATCTCAACGACAGTTTCATTGGCGTGGCGTTCGAGACTCGCCCCGAGGCGCTCAACCCGGATGCGCCTACCGAAAGCCGCATCACTCCGGCTCAGGTCAATGCAGCGCGCCTGCTGACCGAAGTCCTGCGGTCTGAGTACGACATTCCTGAGCAGAACTGTGTAACGCACGAGATGGTTTCGGTCAATCCGGACAACATGAGGATCGGATATCACACCGATTTCGCGGGCCGCTTCCCGTTTCGTGATCTTGGACTGCCCAATAATTACGAGCTAAGTCTAAGCAGCGTCGCCCAATGGGGCTTCACCTACGACAACGACTTCGTAGCGGTAATTGGCGGCCAGATCTGGCGCGGCATGCGACGAGCTCAAACGTCGCTCTACGCTCAAGCGAATGAGCATCAAGAAACGCTCGCTCAATTTCGAAAACAGCGCCAAGCCGCTTATCGAAAAACCTCTCAAGCTATGCGGACGGCTCGCCGGGCCCGCGCCAGAGAAAAAGTAAATGATTGAACAATTTCAACCGGAGCCGACGATCGTCGCCCCAACTACATCGAAGGTCCGCGGCCTGGATATGGGAACCATTCGAATCGTGCTGGCGACCTCCCGCGACAACCGTTTTTATTTCGAGTCACAGCTAAACGCCTTCGTGTCCCTGCCCTACTCGAAGGTCACCGAACAGATGCTCGACCGTGAGCAAATCATGCACAAGGTCGATACCAACGCCATTCTTGCTTACGGCAATCGCGTTGAGCAGTTTGCCAACATGCTCAGCGGCGACACTCGTCGGCCGATGCAGACCGGCTTGCTCAATCCTGATGAGCCCAAATCGCTGGAGATGATTGAGGTCGCGCTTCGCAAAATGTGCGGCACTGCCAAGCCCGGCGAGAAGATCTGCTTCAGCGTGCCGTCGGCCTCAAGCTCTAACGAAAGTAATCTGATCTACCACGAGCGCACGGTGACTCAAATCCTCGAGAAACTCGGCTACGAAGTGACCAGCCTCAACGAAGGCTTGGCGGTCGTCTATGCGGAGCTCGAAGACGCCAATTTCACCGGAATCGGGGTGAGCTTTGGCGGCGGCATGTGCAACATGTGCTTTTCTTACCTAGGGATGCCGGTGTTATCTTTTGCAACCGACCGCGCCGGGGACTACATCGATCACAGCGCCGCGAACGTGAACAGCGAGACTCCGATGACCGTGCGTATTCGCAAGGAGCATGGCTTCGAGCTGAACGGTTTGTCGTCGAACACCATCGATCAGGCTTTATCGGTCTATTACAAAGACGTGATTCAGTCCGCCGTCGACAAGCTCGAGAGCGAACTGCGCGAATCGAAGAAATTGCCTACGATGGACCGAGCCGTGCCAATTGTGATCGCCGGTGGGACGTCGCAAGCGGGCAGTTTTGATGTCGAATTCCGGAAGGTGCTAGCAGCCAAGGATCTTGGGATTGAGATCTCCGAAGTACGCGTCGCCGCCGACCCGTTGCATACCACGGCCAAGGGAACTCTCATGGCCGCGATGCTCGACGCCTGACGTTTCGTCATCCCCGCAGAGATACCCCAGGTTACAATGGGACCTGTGTTCGCCATGAGCGAAAGCGTTCCAAAGCCACTTGCCGCTATCACTACGATCAGTGTTTTGACGGCTATCTACCTGATCTTCATCTGGGTTCCGATGGAAGCCACGATGTTGATTGTGCAGCGAATTTTTTACTTCCATGTGGCGTCCGCCGCCGTCGCATTTTTGGCATTTTTCATAGGTGGCGTCTCGGCGATTGTGTACCTAATTAATCGCCGCCACAAGTTTGACGATCTTTCGGTCGCCGCCAACGAAGTGGGACTGTTGTTCGCTGTTGTAAACATCATCACGGGCTGCCTTTGGGCCAAGCCGATTTGGGGCGTCTACTGGGCATGGGACCACCGCTTGATTGCGATGCTGATCCTGGCGCTGACCTACTCTGCGTATCTAATCTTGCGCCAATCGATTTCAGAACCGACGCAAAGAGCCGTCGTTTGCGCGGTGGTTTCGATTTTTGGAATGGTTGATGTGCCGATCGTCTACATGGCTAACCGTTGGTGGCGAACGCAACATCCCGCGCCCGTAATTGGCGGCGATGGCTCGCTCGATCCGAGAATGACGTTTGTTTTGTTTTTTACGATGTTTGCGCTAGGAATGCTTTTCTGGTGCCTTGTGAGGTCCCGCCGCGGCCTCGAGGCATTGCGCCGCGAGACAGACGCGCTACGCAGGCAGGTCCACGCACTTAGCTAGCTGGGGAAACCATGGAAGACGAAGTTCTCAAAAATCTGAAATGGCTATGGGCGGCGTTTAGCATCGGCTGGGCCTTGCACATCGGCTACGTCATCTCGCTATCCAGCCGTGAAAAGAAACTTCGCGGTCAGCTAGAAGATTTGCGTAACTTGCTGCGAGAGCACGACAAGTCGGAAGGCTAGGCTAAACCGCAACCACTGCCCGACAACGACTTCCTGTAAGTTATCGAGCCCGTGCGCCCCACATGAGGCTCCAACCGATTCGGACTTTGCAATCCGTCGACAACGACGATCGAGCGCAGGTAAGTAGTGGCACATCTATTGCGTGCTCTCGCCGTCAAGTGCTGAAAAATGCGGGCTGGCGGCAGCACGGCGCAGGCCTGCCTCCCAACTTGCTGTGCCTGTGGACACGTACGAAAACTTACATACATATCCGATCAAGCCGCGTCAAGGTTCGCTAACCTTCCCGCGGGTGGGGGAAAGTTGGGGCTCCGCCTGCGTACCAGCCTCTCGCATCTGAGGCTTCGAAGTTTCAAGGAGGGTTAATTGATATGAAACGAATGATTCTGTTAGCGGTACTAGTTGCCGCTCCTGGTTTACTTTTTGCGCAGACGGAAAATGTCTCGTTCATGCTTGAGCTGAATTCGAGCAACGTACCGAATGCGATCGGAGACGATTCGGTCGGCGGCGGACAAGTGCAGTTCCGAGTCGATCGAGACGCTGGTGGAGTGGCGACGAAAGCTTACGTCACGTACCGTGTGAACTGGCGGTTTGAAGGCCAGCAAAGCGTGAATAACTTGCACATCCACCGCGGCGTCGCCGGAACCGGCGGACGAGTCGTCGTTCCGTCCGGTCTAGCGGCCCCCCAGATGACGAATCCACAGGGCGCGGGAAATTTCACCAATGTCGTTGAGGTAGATTCTGCGGACCAGCTTGCTGTGGTTGAAGAGATTCTGGCCGATCCCGCGGGATTTTATGTAAACGTTCACACCGTGGCGAACCGCGGTGGTCACATTCGCGGCCAGCTGAATCCGCGAGGGACAAGTTTGATTAGGCAGTTGCAAGCGGATAGCGCGGCGCTGTCGGACGAAGTTGATTCGTTGCAAACCCAACTCGACGACGGGCAAGACTTGTTGGGCCGCGTGGCCCGTCGTCCTGGCCTGGTTCCCTCGGACGCTGTCGAAATTATTTGCATAGTTGGCGCGACAAAGACTTCGAGCGTGCTGGCCCGCCCCGAGCCGCCCGTACCAGCGGGCCGCTCGAGGTTTTTAATTCCACCTACCCGGCCAAAACCCGAACCTTTACTGTCGAGACGAGAACGGACCCACGAGAAAAGGTAAATCCTTAAGCCCTCGATGGGTCCGAGTTTGTGCTCGGAGTCTGTCACGTAGAAAGAGAGACGAGGGTGGCCGCAGGCGGGTCCGATTGGATTCTTGGTTTTTACACTCCGCGCGTTTGGCCGGCGGCAGCAAGAGCGCCTGCTCCGGATTGTAGTTGCGATAACGCGTCGCCATCGCTCTAGTTTCTCGCCTTCCACCTCCAAACATTCAGAATGCACCTTTTTTACGATTCTTCTATGAGACAGCCTCCTTGTGTCTCGAGTTTGAACTTCGCGGACCAACGCCGCTGACGAAAAACGAAGGCTTCCGAGCCGCGAGCGGGAAGTCAGTGGTCAGCGAGCTAGTACTAACTTGGCGAAAGTAAGGCCTTTAACTGTAAAATGTCGGTATGGCAAGACCGGCAACGGTGATTCGACTGAACGCCGAGGAAGAAGAGACGCTGCGACTCTGGGTGCGCGGCCACAAGTCCGAACGGCGCATGGTGGAGCGCGCTCGCATTGTGCTGCTGGCGGCCGCCGCTACCTCGACCGCCGAGATCGCCCGGCAACTGGGATCCCCGGCGGCGCGCGTGTCGAAATGGCGCACCCGCTTCGCCCAGCAACGTCTGGCGGGATTATGCGATCAAGCGCGTTCCGGCAGGCCCGCGCGGTACGACCAAGCGACGCGCAAACGCATCCTCTGCCAACTCGACGAAGCTCCGCCCGAAGGGCACGCCACTTGGACAGGCGAACTGCTCGCGGAAGCTCTCGGCGACGTCAGCAAGCATCAAGTCTGGCGCGTACTGCGGCAGCTCGGCGTGTCCTTGCGGCGGCGGCGCAGTTGGTGTTTGTCAACCGACCCGGAGTTCGCTCGCAAGGCCGCCGACATTGTCGGACTCTACCTCAGCCCGCCGGAAAACGCCGTGGTGCTCGCGGTCGACGAGAAGCCGAGCATCCAGGCCTTGGAGCGAGCGCAGGGCTGGCTACGCTTGCCCAACGGCAAGGCCTTGACGGGCTTCTCGCACGGCTACAGGCGGCACGGCACGACGCCGCTTTTCGCCGCGCTGGAAGTGGCTACCGGATTCATCATCGCCGGACACTATTGGCGCCGACGGCGTCGCGAGTTTCTCGACTTCATGAACCACATCGCGGCCATCCACGAAGGCCGCGAGATCCACATCATCTTGGATAACTTGAACACTCACAAGCCCAAAAATGACCGCTGGCTGCAACGTCATGCGAACATCCATTTTCACTACACGCCGACCTACAGTTCGTGGATGAATCAGGTTGAGGTGTGGTTTTCGATTCTGAGCCGCCGCGCCTTGCGGGGGGCGAGTTTCACTTCCCCCCGGCAGGTGCGCGAGGCCATCGACAGCTTCGTCCGCGTCTACAACTCCAAGGCTACTCCGTTCGAATGGACCAAGACCGTCGTAGCCCCTCGTCCCCTCGCCAGTAAATATTCTAACTTACGCAACTAAGTACTAGGCCATCAGCGCGGTTTTCTCGTCCGTGGCTCGGAAGATAGCGCGTCTAGGTGACTCAACCGGGTTTGCGGACTGATCTCGCGTTTGTTGGTGTATCATTAGGCAACATCGGCATGGTCACAGGGTTCCGCGCATTGAATCACCAAATTAACTTGGAGGTGTTTTGTGGGTCTGAATAGTTCTCGCCGTTACAGCCGTTTAGGGATTTGGCTGCTGGCTTTTTTGATCGTTGCCGGCCTCAATGTTGAGTCCGCAAATTCTCAGATTCTTTATGGTGGTCTCGTAGGCAACGTTACCGACGAGTCCGGCGCGGCCATTCCTGGCGCGCAGATCAACATCACGCACGATGAAACGGGCGCAACGCGCGCGGGCGAGTCGAATGCGGCAGGTGGTTACAGCTTTTCGACGCTGGCCACTGGCAACTACACTATCGAAGTTCAGTCCGATGGATTTCGGACCCATAACGAGACGGAGGTAGCGGTCACTGCAAACAACGTTACCCGTGTGGACATCGGCCTGCAAATCGGGGCCGTTACAGAGACAGTCGAGGTTGTCGCCGGTGCGGCGAGGCTTCAGACGGACCGCGCCGAAGTTCGCGCCGAGATCAGCAAGACTGACTTGCAAAGCGTCCCCGTTCCGCTCGGCCGCAACTATCAAATGCTGATGCAGACGATCCCGGGCTTTTCGCCGCCGCGGAACGCGCACTCCGTTCCGGCGAACCCGACTCGCGCCGTGCGCTTCTCGGTTAATGGGACCAGCGAGCAGAACAACAACGTCCGCATCGATGGCGCATCAAGCTATAACCCAAATCTGACCCACATGCAGGGCATCAACCCGGCGCTGGAGTCGATCGAAGTGGTCAACGTCGTGACGAACTCCTTTGACGCGGAGCAGGGTCTTGCAGGCGGTGCCGCGATCAACTTGCAGATTAAGAGCGGAACCAACGCCGTTCACGGGTCGGGGTTCTGGTATCACAACAATCAGAAGATACAGGCCTTCCCCTACTTCAAGAGAGGTCTGTCGCAGAAGCCCAAGTTCATCTACAACCAAGCCGGCGCGACCATTGGCGGACCCATCCAGAAGAACAAGATCTTCTACTTCATGAGTTATGAGCGCACCGCCGAGCATTCCAATGCAACGCGGCTTCAGAAGGTTCCCGACGCGGCCATGCGGGCGGGCGACTTTTCCGCTTCGCCACGGCCGATATTCGATCCGTTTTCCGCTGCGATTGGCAAGGAACGTGACCGTACAGCGTTCGCCAACAACATCATTCCGACATCTCGGATCGATAACGCCGCCGGCATCCTCGCAGGCATGACGAACGACTGGCATCTGCCAAACTTGCCGGGAACCGGTTCGCTTGGATTGAACCAAAACTATCTTGCCGGCATCACCTACGCCTTTGACCGCCATCAGCTTGACGGCAAAACGAACTTCAACATCAATGACAAGTGGACGGCGTTCGCGCGTCTCAGTTTCTTCTACTACGACCAAGTCAACCCCGGCGCTTATGGAATCCTCTCGGGGCAATCAGTGCATCCGACGAACTTCCGCACTGACAACGGCTTCGGGCCGACTTATCAAGGGACGCTTTCGACCACTTACGTCGCAAAGCCGAACCTGATATTCGACGCCTACTTCGGCGCAATGCTGCTCGATAGCAATGCCTTCGCCGGTAACCTCGACCAGAGAATCGGACTCGATGTGCTCGGGATTCCGGGCACGAACGGCGATGGCGTACCAGGTGAGGCCGGCTCGTTCTACGGCGGCATGCCGCGGATGCGCTTCGACTCGGGATTCGGCAACCTCGGCTACCAGGCGACTTCGCCGTTCATCGGCCACGACTTCCAGTACCAGCTTGCTCTTAATGGCAACTGGACAAAGGGCAAGCACGAGGTGCGCTTCGGTACCGACAACTTCCTAAGCCATATCAACCAGGAAGTTGCTAACTTCCCCGGCGGCGACGCGCCCGCGGGCGGATTCCGTTTCCGCCGCAATACCTCGAGCCGCCCGGGCACCGGCGTTAACGACTTTAACGCCATTGCGTCGTTCATGCTGGGTCTGCCGCGCGAAGCCGCTCGCAACTTCCTCACCGGGAAAAACTTGCAGACCCGCTCGACGCAATACTCGTTGTACATCCGCGACCGCTATCAGATGAAACCGAACCTCACGCTGACGTACGGAACGCGCTGGGAATACTTCCCGTTCCCGGTTGGCCCGGATCGCGGTCTGGAGCGGTTTGATGCCATGACCAATGAAATGTTGGTCTGCGGCATCGGCTCGATCCCCAGAAACTGTGACTTGCCGCAGAGCAAGAAACTGTTTGCACCGCGCATTGGTATTGCCTGGCGCGTGACCGACTCGCTTGTGGCCCGCGCCGGTTATGGCATCACGTACGATCCGTTTAACCTGGGCCGCGACCTTCGCGGAAACCTGCCGAGGCAGTTCTCACAGGCGCTGCCTGTTCCTAATTCGCGTTCCTATTCGACGACTCTTGCTGACGGATTCCCCGACATCCCCGCTGTTCCTCTCGACCAAGAGAGGATTCCGATGCCACTGAATGCGAACGTGGCGGTGGTCGATAGCAGCTACAGCCGGGGCTACGTGCAGTCCTGGAACTTCACGATGGAGAAGCAAGTTGGCACGTGGATCGCGTCGGCGGGCTACGTCGCGACGCGCTCGATTCGCCAGTCGGCGAGGCTTGAGCAAAACTGGAGCCCGATCGGAACCGGAAGTCGCGGCCGAGTTCTTCGCCAGCTCACCGGACGCACTGCTAACACGCTGATTTGGGGAGCTTTGGGGACGCCGAAGTACGACGCCTTGCAAGCCACAATTAAACGCCGCTACGCCAACGGGCACACCTTCAACCTGGCGTACACCTGGTCGCATGGCCGCGGCTATACATCGGAAGGATCGACCGCCCAGCCGATCGTGCGGAACCCGTTGTTCTACGACCGGAACTACGGATCGCTAAATCAAGATCTGCGTCACAACTTAGTCATATCGAATGCATACGAGTTACCGTTCGGCAAGAGCAAGCGGTTTGCGAACAGTGGGCCGGCGGCTGCGGTGTTGGGCGGTTGGCAAATCAACGGCCTCGCGTCGTTCCGAACCGGCAGGCCCTCAACCCCAAGAGCCCCAACGGGATCGCTCAACAGCCAGGGGTCCGGCCAGCTAGCTGATTGCCTTTCGGACGTACGAAAGATCGGTACTCCGGAGCAGTGGTGGGACCCCTCGGGCTTGGCTGATCCGGCTGACGTCGGTGGCACGCCACGCTTTGGGACCTGCGGCACGAATGTGCTTCGGGGACCTGGTCTGATCAACGTCGATATGGGCGTCTTCCGAAAATTCCAGATCACTGAGAAAGTTGACCTGCAGTTCCGCGCGGAGGCGTTCAATCTCTCGAACACACCGCACTTCAACAATCCAAACTCCGACATTTCGAGCAGCCGGTTTGGGCAAGTGACGTCGATGCAAAACACCGGCCGCGAAGGCCTCGACCAGCGAATCTTCCGCTTCGGCCTACGCCTAGGCTGGTAGGCCTAAACAATCGCCGGGGGCGCTAGTCGTTCCCGGCAACTTAATTGAATCAAGGTCCATCTCCCGCACGGTAATTGGCTATTCGTGGTCACAAACATCGAGCGAATCGCGTAGGGGCGCAGCGTGCTGCGCCCGCGAACTCACGAATCGCCCGATCACTCAGTCACCCTCTACGGGTAATTCAAGACCAAACCGTGTCTTTACGAAAGCGAAGCACGGCTTCAACAACAAGCCAGATACTAAGAACGAAAATCGAAGCCGCGATAAAGACCAACAACAGTTGGCCGCCGCCCCAGTATTTGTTCAAGTCGATGACCATCGCGACTAACGTCACGACCATCATGAACGCCATCGGCACGAACGTATACCAGTAGTTACGTCCCTTTTGGCGCAGATAAATCGAGATCGTCAGTAGCGTCAATGCGCCCAGCACTTGATTGGTGCTGCCGAACAAACTCCACAGCGCCAGACCCGCCGGTTGGCCTTGGATTTCGTAAAGCGCGAAGAAGCCGATCAAAGCTACCGCAATGGTGGACGCGACATAGCGCTGCGCTAGAGCCCTGACCCCGATCGAATCGGCAATTTCTTCGATGTTGTAGCGCAGCAGACGCGTTCCGGAATCAAGCGAGGTCAGCGCGAATGACACCGCGACAAGCGCGATAAACGCTTGTGCCAGTTCAATTGGAACGCCCAACGACTCGATGAATAACGCGCTGCCGTCGATGAACGCCCGCATCTTATCCGACAGGCCGCTTGCAGATCCCCAACTTGCGTAGTGTTCGGACCATGTTTCTCGTGAGCTGAAACCGGCGGTGCATGCCAGGACCGCCAACAAACCGAGCATCGACTCGCCGACCATGCCGCCGTAGCCAATCGGCACGGCGTCGGTTTCTTTGTCGATTTGCTTCGACGTCGTTCCCGACGACACCAGCCCGTGAAAACCCGAGACGGCTCCACAGGCGATCACGATAAATACAAACGGGAAGAGCGGCGGGGCGTCTAGCGGGCTCGGATTGACAGCCGGCGCGGCGAAGGCGGGCTGTAAAATAAACAGCCCGCCGTAGGCTGCGGCCAGCCCAAGATAAAGCAGCAAGGAGTTGAGATAGTCGCGCGGCTGCAACAACGCCCAGACCGGAAGGATCGACGCGGCGAAGGCGTAAACCAGCAGAATCAGCACCCAAGTCTCGGCGGCGAGGTCGGGACGCCCGATGTTGAGGCCCACTCCGATCGAGCCAATCATGAGCACGAACCCGATCACCGTAAGCATGCTCATCGAAACTCCACGTTTATAGGCGAGCCAGCCGATCACCATGGCGACCGCCATTAGGAAAAACGTGGGGAATACTGATTCGGGGTAGAACGCGGCGGTGAACAGTCCGGCGACGGTTCGCACGAAGACTCCCATAACCAGGCAGATCAAGAAGAGGATGATCAGCAGGAAGATTCCCTTGGCCCGCCGGCCGATCAAGTTTTCGGCGACTTTGCCAATGCTGAGACCCTTGTGACGCATCGAGACGACCAGCGCGCCGAAGTCGTGAACCGCTCCGATGAACAGCGTCCCGAGGACGACCCAGAGCATGCCGGGCAGCCATCCCCAGATCACGGCAATGGCGGGCCCGAGCATGGGCGCCAGGCCGGCGATCGAGGCGTAGTGGTGGCCAAAAAGTATCGGGCGGCTGCACGGTACGTAGTCGACACCGTCGTTGAAATCGTGCGCCGGAGTGGAGGCGTTGGGGTCCAGCCGGAATATGGCGGAACCAAGATACCGTGCGTAAAAACGGTAAACGACGAAGTAGAGGACAAAGCAAGCGATCGCGGCTACGGCAGGTTGCATGTTGATAGAGACGCCCTGAAACTTGGGCGTATCCATCATAGCCGGGTTCGCACTTCGCGAGACTAGTCATCGTCGCAACTGACGCGTCTAGTTAGAGAAACGAACCGGCCCTCCCGACCCTATGCAGTCGACAGCACTGCTTACCGTCGATGCCGATGCCCGGATAGAATACTGTGGTACTACGATGATCTGCCGTCGCGCATGCTGGTCGCAACGCATGAAGTTGCTATCTCTACTCTTTGTCGTGACCTTCTTCACGGTCGGCTCAGTCGCTGCCGAGCAGTCGAATATTCTCCTAATCGTTTCAGAAGACAACGGGCCCGAGCTGGGTGTATACGGCGACCCGTACGCTCGCACCCCGGTTTTGGACGAGTTTGCGGCGAGGGGCGTGCGATTTGATCGCGCCTACGTAGCGCAGGCGGGTTGTAGTCCGTCTCGGGGAGCGTTTCTTACCGGGCTCTATCCTCACCAGAACGGGCAGATTGGGTTGGCAACCTGGCGTTACCGCATGTATCGAGACGACACGCCGAACGTCGTCACGATGTTGAAAGCGGCTGGCTATCGCAGCGGAATTCTCGGCAAGTTGCACGTGAATCCGGAGTCGGCGTTCCCGTTCGATTTTGCGGCAATTAGTAGCGCGAACTTTCAGCGAAAGCAGCTAGGCGATTACGCTTCGAAGGCGGCCGAGTTCTTCGGTTCCGGCGATGAACCGTTTTTCCTCAGTGTCAACTACCCCGACGCGCATCGGCCGTTCCTGCGCCAGGTCGACGGCCTGCCGAAAGAGCCGCTCGACGCAGATGACGTGAGGCCGATGGCCTATATGGGTATTGAGTCGGAACTGATGCAAGGACATGCCGCGGACTACTACAACTCGATTGCTCGGCTCGACTCGCTGATCGGAGATTTGTTGGACGAATTGCAGGCCTCCGGAAAGTCTGAGCAGACGCTGGTGGTCTACATCGGCGATCACGGGGCGGACATGTTTCGAGGAAAGCGCACCAGCTATGAGGGCGGCGTTCGGATCCCGTTGCTCGTTCAATGGCCGGGGCATATGAAATCGGGCCAGGTGCGCGCCGAGCTAGTCTCGACCATCGACTTGCTGCCAACTTTCTTAGACGCGGCGGCGCTCGACCCGCTGGACCGCCTACCGGGCCGCTCGCTTGCAGCGTTGATCGAAGGCGATAGGCCGCGATGGCGACAGTACTTATTCACCGAATATCACGTCCACTCGAACCACAATTTCTACCCCCAGCGGGCGGTCCGCGACGATCGATATAAACTCATCCGCAATCTGCTGCCCGGTGAGGTCAACCCGGGCGCTGACTTTACCGCGACGCGCTACCTCGAATTGCCGGACTTCGAGCGACTGCTGCTCAGCTCGACTGCGGTTGTTCGTAGCGCATACGAGCGGATGCGCCGGCCGCCTGAGTACGAGCTTTACGATCTCGAGACCGATCCGTACGAGTTTCGCAATCTAGCTGATGAACCCGGGAAGCAGTCTGAGCTAGTACTAACTTGCGAAAGTAAGGCCTTTAACTGTAAAATGTCGGTATGGCAAGACCGGCAACGGTGATTCGACTGAACGCCGAGGAAGAAGAGACGCTGCGACTCTGGGTGCGCGGCCACAAGTCCGAACGGCGCATGGTGGAGCGCGCTCGCATTGTGCTGCTGGCGGCCGCCGCTACCTCGACCGCCGAGATCGCCCGGCAACTGGGATCCCCGGCGGCGCGCGTGTCGAAATGGCGCACCCGCTTCGCCCAGCAACGTCTGGCGGGATTATGCGATCAAGCGCGTTCCGGCAGGCCCGCGCGGTACGACCAAGCGACGCGCAAACGCATCCTCTGCCAACTCGACGAAGCTCCGCCCGAAGGGCACGCCACTTGGACAGGCGAACTGCTCGCGGAAGCTCTCGGCGACGTCAGCAAGCATCAAGTCTGGCGCGTACTGCGGCAGCTCGGCGTGTCCTTGCGGCGGCGGCGCAGTTGGTGTTTGTCAACCGACCCGGAGTTCGCTCGCAAGGCCGCCGACATTGTCGGACTCTACCTCAGCCCGCCGGAAAACGCCGTGGTGCTCGCGGTCGACGAGAAGCCGAGCATCCAGGCCTTGGAGCGAGCGCAGGGCTGGCTACGCTTGCCCAACGGCAAGGCCTTGACGGGCTTCTCGCACGGCTACAGGCGGCACGGCACGACGCCGCTTTTCGCCGCGCTGGAAGTGGCTACCGGATTCATCATCGCCGGACACTATTGGCGCCGACGGCGTCGCGAGTTTCTCGACTTCATGAACCACATCGCGGCCATCCACGAAGGCCGCGAGATCCACATCATCTTGGATAACTTGAACACTCACAAGCCCAAAAATGACCGCTGGCTGCAACGTCATGCGAACATCCATTTTCACTACACGCCGACCTACAGTTCGTGGATGAATCAGGTTGAGGTGTGGTTTTCGATTCTGAGCCGCCGCGCCTTGCGGGGGGCGAGTTTCACTTCCCCCCGGCAGGTGCGCGAGGCCATCGACAGCTTCGTCCGCGTCTACAACTCCAAGGCTACTCCGTTCGAATGGACCAAGACCGTCGTCGCCCCTCGTCCCCTCGCCAGTAAATATTCTAACTTACGCAACTAAGTACTAGCGCGTCTGAGTTCGGCATTGGCACGCTGGCGGAGTGAAACACGCGATCCATTCCTCGAGGCTGGCACTCTCGAAAGATTGAAAGCCGAAGTCGAGGCGACAT
>CBDBHI010000046.1:0-11810 GCA_965205595.1 Bryobacterales bacterium
GCGATTGCCCACCTATGCCGCCCGAGCGAAGCTTTCGCAGGTCTCCGGGCAGCCGCGGTTCCGAGGCGAGTTCGATCAAGCAATCGTCTATTCGCTGATCAGCGAAGCCCCGGAGCCTAGCCCATTCCGTATCGAGCGATACGACGTTCAAGACGGCCGCACGGAAGTTGTGAAAGTGCTCCCAAAGAAGCACTTGCCAGAATGGGGACTGACCGTATCATTCGAAGCGGGAGCTATCGTGTACGCCCACCTCAACAGTAAACTGGAAATCATGTTGGTCGAGGGCTTTGAGTAGGGCGGATTGGGCACGCTTGATGCGGCGACAACAAGGGGTAACAATGCGCACGAGCAGGGCGCTACGCATCTCTGGTCGAACGATGACCCGAAAAGGTAGTCGGGCGCGTGAGCGCAGCGCTAGGGCACAGGGCTAAGCACCTCAAAGTGGCCTGCTTCGCGCTCGTCCGAGAGACACCCTCGTCAAGGTCGGGCGACCTGAGCCCGGACGACGCCGCTGAGATGTTCGCTCGTATGCACGTCGAAGTAGAAGGCTCCCGAGTCTAGCGCCATCTGCTGAGCTGCATTCAGCCTGACGACTCCCGATGTTCGCGCCTCACCCCGACCGGAGAGTATCACCGACACAGGTCCAACGCCGCCGGATTCCGCGCGGTGCAAGTGCATGAAAAGAACATCGGCGTCCTCGACGCCCGAGACCTCCGCATCGTAGTCAAGCTGAGACGTAACAGGGTTCCAATCGAGTCGCAGCCGAGCAGTGACCTCGGTGTCAACTGGCGGCACGTGGCCGGCACCGGTCGCGACCCACTCACCAGTCATCTTCGCGTCAACGTAGAGACTCGGAGTGGATACCGGTGGTCGCCGGTGGTGAGTCCGCTGCTCGTAGGAGTATGCGAGTCGGATCAGATCAACCTGTCCCCACGCCGGACCGAGTAATTCCAGCCCTACAGGCATTCCATCGGGTGCGTACCCGGCCGGGACAACAATCGCCGGCAGCCCTGAAACGGACGCTAGTTGGCAGTTAGTCCCTTGTTGCGGCGTACCGATTAGCGCCGCCGTGCGCCGAATGGTCGGATACGCTACGGCGTCAAGGTGTTCGGATTCCATTTTACCGAGGATCAACCTCCGAACCAGGTCACGAACCCCGATTGCCTTAAGGTAGGCGGGGTCGTCGAGTCCCGCCGATTCCACCCTCTGACGTAGGCGACCTTCCATCGCTTCATGGAAGAGGCCGGCGTCAAGGATCTGCGAGAGCGACTTCACAGGCGTGCCTGGTGTCTTGAGATTCTCGGCGAGGTGCACACGAAACTCGAGACCGGGGACCGAGTTGCCGTCCAGAAGATCTGGCAGATCGGGAAGATCGAGTTCCACGATCTCAGCGCCAGCCGCCTCCATCTCTTCAAGCGCCGACCCAATCACTTGGCGAACGGGCCGGTCGGCCGGCTCAGCCCCCAACAGAAACTCCAGCGTGCCGATACGGGCGCCTTTGAGCCCACCAGCTTGGAGGAACTCAGTGTAGGTAGGAGGAATGCGGCTGCGGCTTAGCTCGGTTGTAGGGTCGGCCGAATCGGCACCGACAGTTGCGTCGAGCATGATCGCGAGGTATCTGACGGATCTGGTCAACGGGCCACCCATGTCCTGAGTGAGAGAAAGAGGAATGATTCCGTCGCGACTCGATAGTCCGCGTGTCGCGCGCAACCCGACCAAGGCGTGGTGAGCAGACGGGATGCGGATGGAGCCGCAAGTATCACTTCCCATACCCGCCGCTGCGAAGCTTGCCGCGACCGCAGCTCCGGTGCCTCCGCTCGACCCGCCGGGGTTCCGTGAGGGGTCGTACGGGTTCCGAGTCTGTCCGCCAAGCGAGCTGATCGTCTCGATGCCGTAAGCCAGCTCGTGCATATTTGTCTTGGCGATGATGACGGCGCCGGCTTCTTTGAGTTTGGCGACCTGAAATGAATCGTCTGGCGGATACCAGTTGGCTAGAGCGATCGAGCCGCCTGTTGTCGGCAGGCCAACCACATCGTAGTTGTCCTTTAAGACAACGGGAACACCGTGAAGCGGTCCTCGCACTCCTGTCTCAGTACGTTCAAGGTCGAGAGCCTCGGCTTGATCGAGTGCGCTTCCGTTGATCGCGATGATCGAACTGAGACTCGGACCCTTTTGGTCAAACGCCGCCATTCGGGCTAGATATTGTTCCGTGATCTGTCGCGAGGAAACGCCGCCACTAGTCATCGCCTCCTGCAACTGCACAATCGACTTTTCGAATACGTCGAACTTAGGCTTCTCTTTCGGCGCGCGGCAACCTGTCGCACAGACAAGGGCAAAGAGCATGGCTGTGGCAGATATCGTTTCCTTCATAGCGATTTCAAGTTGAGCGGCCTCGCGAGCCGTCGTAAGAGGGGAACGGTCGGGTAGCGATAGTATATTCCCGCGCACCCTGCATGTTCTGCACGAGTTGGTCGCTCGGTTGCGGACTGTTTGTCTGCGGTCGTTGCCGCGTTCGGCCTCGTCCGACGCCCTTGACGAACACGTGAGACGCACGCTCTCGCGCGGTTTGCGCGACCTCTCTGGCTTACTCCCCGAACTTGTACCGCAACCCGTGGAGCGTCTGTATCCACTTGGGCTTCTTGGGATCGCCCCCAATCTTCTGCCACAGCGGCCCCCCATTTACCTCGGCCGTGCGCGTCGAAGACGTCAATTGAAACTGATTGGGTCGATACTGGTGTGAAGGATTCGGGGGACGATCGCCCTTTGATCTTCGACTATTGGGATATCGAGTTTCGCCGAGTTTCCGCCGCGGGCCTGTCACCCATCGGAATCGTCCCGAATCCGGCATTTCGATTTTTCAACGCATCGCCACCAAAAATTTATTTTCCGCCCAACGGGCGACAGGCAGAAATCACTCAAAGGCCTATCAATAGGGCACTAAAGTCCTCTAGCGGGGGTTTCGGCATGCTCTCGGAGCACCGTTTGTTTCCGCCACCAATCCGTCGGCAAGCTCCGGAGCGCTAGAATTGGCCTGTCGTGATAGGGTCCACGGTCGGCCGATACAAGATTGTCGCGCGCCACGCCGCCGGCGGGATGGGGGAGGTCTTTAAGAAAGGCACTTGATTAAGTCCGGTCCATACAATCCGGATGTCGGAGAGATCCTCAGAATGGAGAAACAGAAGATGTCGTGGAGACCTTCCGGAGTGCGAACGGGATGGTTTTCAGTGCAGATCGTGATTGCAGCGCTGGCACTGGCTACCTTGAGTTGTGGAGAACGCCGCGACACCGAGCAGGCGGAAGAGAGACCGCCGAATTTCGTTCTGGTATTCACCGATGACCTCGGCTACGGCGATCTGGGCGCATATGGCCACCCCACCATACGCACGCCGACATTGGACCGTCTGGCCGTCCAGGGTCAGAGATGGACGAACTTCTACGCGCCCGCGGCTGTTTGTACGCCCAGTCGCGCAGGCGTCCTCACCGGTCGCCTAGGAATGCGATACGGCGTCGCCGGGGAGAATTCGCTAAAGCACGTATTTTTTCCGGCCTCGCTCGGAGGCTTGCCGACGGATGAGATCACGATTGCCGAGCTTCTGAGCGACAAAGGCTACGTGTCCACTGCGATCGGTAAATGGCACCTTGGACACCAGCCGGAGTTCTTACCCATGCAGCAAGGGTTCGAGGCCTATTTCGGCATTCCCTACAGCAATGACATGAACATGCCTGGCGGCATTGAAGAACCATGGACGCTCGAGCTGTTCCATCGCAAACCGAACATCAACTACTGGGACGTGCCGCTGATGGACAACGAGGAGATCATCGAGCGCCCGGCGGATCAATGGACGCTCACGAAGAGGTATACCGAGCGCGCGCTGCGGTTTATCGAGGACAACCACGAGAGGCCGTTTTTCCTCTACCTGGCGCACAACATGCCGCACACGCCGCTGTTCGCATCGGACGATTTCTACGGGAACAGCCAGGGCGGCCTGTACGGAGACGCCGTCGAGGAAATCGATTGGAGCGTCGGTGAGATCGTCAAAACGCTCGAAAGACTGGGCATCGACAACAAGACGCTGGTCATGTTCACCTCGGACAACGGCCCATGGCTTGCTATGAAGCAGCTTGGTGGCTCGGCCGGATTGCTCAGGGACGGCAAAGGGACAACCTGGGAAGGCGGTATGAGGGAACCGGCCATTTTCTATTGGCCGGGAAAGATCGAACCAAAGGTCGTGACCGGGATCGGATCCGGATTGGACTTCCTACCAACGCTGGCAGCGCTTGCGGGCGCGGATTTGCCTGGGGACCGGGGTTACGACGGCGTGGACCTCAGCGAGACGCTACTCAGTGGTGCAGCGAGTCCTCGAGAGCACCTGTTTTTCTGGCGATTTCAGGACGTATTCGCGGTTCGAAAGGGTCCGTACAAAGCACATTTCACGACGCTGGCCAGCTTCTCTGGGCAACCGCCTGAGCAGCACGCCAACCCGCTGCTGTTCAATTTGGACATCGATCCATCGGAGCAATTCGACATCGCTGAACAGTACCCGGAAGTCGTCGCGGAACTGACCGCCCTTGTGGCCGACCACAAAAAGACGATCACGCCGGCCGTCAATCAGTTGAACCTCTATCCTCCCGGCCAGGCCCCAAACGCAAGCGGCGAGGCCACGACGAAAAGACCTTCGGACCAATTCTGACCTCGCCGAGGCGCCTCCCTTGACCTACTCGACTTCTGGTCCGGACGACTTGGCGGGCTCTCTTCGCCGCGTCGATCCGCCGCCGCGTCACGCCATATTAACAGAGTACTTGTCAATACCAAGTATAACGCGCTATACTTCCGCTCACGTACCAAAGCCGGGCGGCCGAGCACCCAGGGAGTACCCCTAACTCATGCAAGAATTCCTCGCCTCGTTCGAAGCCCGACTGGCCCCTTCCGAAGAGATCTTCTTCACCTGGCTGCCGCGTGTCTTTGCCGCCGCAACGCTGGTCGGCTCTGCCTGGATCGACGACGCGCCGCCCCTCGTGATCGTCGCTGCGTTGGTCGGAGTCTACGTCGCCGTTCGGATCGCCTCCCAGTTCGGCGCTCTCAGCTCGGCGGCACCCTTCCAAAATCGCGTCCTTAGCGGGTTCTTCGCCCTCGGCATCCTCGCTCTGCTCGGCGGCGCCTTCCTGGTCGTCGCCATCTTCGTCGAACGCGTCGCCCTCTCGGTGGTCGGCTGACCGGGCCGCCCTCACGGCCGCGGATGCTTGCCCGGCGACCTAGTAGTGGCCGCCGGCATGGTAAATAGATCAGAATCCGTACAGATGGTCAGCGAGTCGGCGACGGCTCCTAGCCTTTCAGATGGAGTGGTGTGCCGCGCTTCTGGCGATAGCTCTTGCAATATCGCGTTGCATGCCTCGATCGCGCGCTTTGAGCCCGAGCGACATCGTAGCGGTCGAATCGAGTTCGCTTGAGCCCATCGACGAAAACCTATCAGGTGATCAAACGGGTAGTGCCTGAGTTACGAGTCACCGTTTCAGTAGTCTCCTCGTCAGCTAGAGTGCGGAATGAATTTTTCGTTTCATCGCTCACTCCACCGACTTGACTCGCTATTATTCGAATGGGCAGCGCATAGGTATTCCAGTCACCTTGCAAGGCGATCGGAAGCGGAAGCCCTTGGCAGAGAAGGGAACAAGCATCATGGCGTTTGATCGGAGAGGATTCCTCGCCGCGTCTTTGAGCGCGACTCTGGCGGCTGTGCAGTCGAAGGTTGCGCGTGCTCAGGCGGCACCCCAGAACAGCGGCAGCGGCCGACTCGGAATTCCAGGCCCGTACCCAGGCCGAGTGGTCGCCGTCCACCACCCTAATAGCATCGTCTCCGGCTCCTACGAGGCGCGGCCCATCGAGAACATGATTGATCGCGGCATGAGCGAGCTGACAGGCGCTGAGAGTGCAGTCGATGCTTGGCGAAAGTTTTTTGAGCCAGGCGATGTGGTCGGCATCAAGCTCAACCCGGTCGGAATGCCGCACGTCATTTCCGCTCCGGAAGTGCTGCACCCGATCATTCGCGCCCTCGAACACGTTGGTATCCCGCGCCGGGACATCATCGCGTACGATCGCTACGGCGAGCAGTTTCAAAATGCGGGTTTCGTTGAGTGGCTGCCCGAGGGAGTTCGCTGGACATCGGGATCACCTAAGAGTCCCAAGATTCAACTCGACATGGAGGGCTACGACCGCGACGTCTATATGGAGATGCCACTCGTGCATCCAGACTACGCGGAGGACTACGACTTAAGCGACGCTCATGCGCGGCGCTCCTACGTCGCCAAGTTCTTGACGAAAGAAGTTAACAAGGTCATCAATCTTTGTGTGATGAAGCATCATCAGTCGGCTGGCGTCACGCTTGCGTTAAAGAACATGTCGCACGGCCTGGTAAACAACGTTAGCCGTAGCCATGCTTCAACGACAGCGAACGCCTGCGGCATCTTCATTCCAGCCGTCGTGGATCTGCCCGTCGTTCGCGAAAAGCTCGTGCTCCACATATTGGACGGCGTACAGGCCGCCTATCATGGCGGTCCGGGAGGCACCGTCGGCAAGTACACGTGGGAGCACAAGACTATGTACTTTGCGACCGATCCGGTGGCGCTAGACAAGACTGGCTGGCGAGCGATTGACAAGAAACGGGTCGAGGTTGGACGAGCGCCGATCGCGCTACTCAAGCCGGACGACGATAGCCGTTGGCTCAACGCACAGGTCGAGCACATCGAGTTGGCGTCGAACTTTGGACTCGGCGTATTCGACGACGACAAGATAAATCTGAGGCGGATCGATCTTGGCTAGTTGAATGGGCATAGCCCGCATCTCTCACCATGCGGCGGTCGAGAGTGCGCGCGGGGGCGCACGTCTGTAGGCCGCGGCATCACCGATCGGACACCTTAGAAAATTCGATAGGCATCGAAACTTTCAATTCGGACCCACTTTCGCGCTCGACTAGGCTAAGCGACCCTTCTGACAGGTCGGCTTGGGCGACACCCTGGTATGTGCTGGGAATCGGAGTCAAGAATCCAACGTAAGAGCGCGTTTTGCTTTCTGACGCGTCGAGGAAGTCCACTAGCGCCCGTCCAAAAATCTTACCTTTCTTGACCAGCACTGGGAACGGCTGATGCAATCCTGTCGTCCCGAACTCGAGGCCTCGCGCCAGCGGCATTTCGTTCTCGACGCGACGCCAGAGATTGAGCCAAGGGTAGTCGGCCGTCCGCCAGATATAGCCGATCAGAAGCCCCTTCGCTGGGTTCGCCGCCGTTACCCAACCGAACTCGTCGTCGATCACGTAAGAGACGACGTTCGGATCGTGATCGTCGGAGAGAAATCGAAGATTGACGAGTTTGCCGTCGTTCAGCGCCATCGGCCAGGCTACCGACGGCTCTTCAGGATGCGGCATCGAGCCACCCTGCATGAAGCCCTTTCTTGCATTCGAATCGACGACCACGGTCTTGTCGAGGAAGGGCGGCCCAATTGTCGGGTGCTGCACCATGTTGTAGACGCGGCCCAGCTTTCTATCATTCGTCACGGTCTCTTGCACGTGAAACCATTGACCGCTCGGCGCAACGTTGATGCGACGGTCAACCTTGAGGCCCGCCATTGGCAGATCGGCGGTCATGCGAACGACTGTCGACTGCTGATCAACGACGTTCCAGGCCACCTTCGATGCCTCGCCGTGACCCGGCATGCCATTCGCTTGTTCGGCTTCCGACGGCTGTCCCCATCGATCCAAGCAAAGGAAGTGACTCATCGACCGAGGCTCATCGCTGGGCCCATTATTCGCCCAACGCAGCGGATTCAAGCCGTGCTCAGCGAGATGGAAATCAACGATCGAGCCACCGAGTATGTCGACAACGAGTCGCGCTTGGCTACCTTCAAGTACTACCGAGCGGCGGCCCTCAACCAGTTGCTCCTCCGCATGCGATGTCAGAGCTATTAGTAAGAGAGCGAGAAAAATCGAATAGAGGCGCATCATCCCAAATCCGTGGTTGTTAGCTTCACCGCCCGCGCTACCCGATCGATCTCTGGCGCGCACGGGATCACTGAATCGTTAGTGTGTAGGGCACCAGGCGGAGGATTCCTCCTTGCATCAGTGCCGGCCAACCGGTCATCTCACCGAACTCAGAGCGCACGAGCTTCGCTATCGGGGCGGCGCGAATGAGGCTGTTGCGCTCGAAAAGAACTTCGATAAAGTTCCTCGGTGCCGGGTAGCTGATCACTTGAATGTCTTCGTCCGCATCGATACTGGCGGCCTCGCGAGCCAATTCGATGGATCGCTGAAACCCGCCAAGTTCATCGATCAAGCCGTTTTCGAGAGCTTGTGTGCCTAACCAAACTCGACCTTGAGCTATCTCGTGGATGCCCGCATAGTCGCGACCGCGTGCCTCGGATACTCTCGTGACAAACGTCTTGTACACCGATTCCACACTTTCACGTAGCTTCGCGCGCTCGCCGGCGGTTAACGTCCGGAAATCCGTGTCGATTCCGGCATAACGTCCACGCGTCAGAATTTCTTTATTGAGTCCAATTTTTTCGTAGAGGCCGCCTAAACTGAACTTGCCAAAATAGACGCCGATCGAGCCAGTGTAGGTCCCCGGGTAGGCAACGATCTTCGTATCTTCGGAGGCGGCAATGTAATAACCGCCCGAGGCCGCCATGTTTGACATTGAAATTACCAGCGGCTTTTTTTCGCGCAAGCGCCGCACCGCGCGAAGCATTTGATCGGAGGCGATCGCGTCACCGCCGGGTGAGTTGATGCGCAGGATTACGGCCTCGATCTCGTCGTCTTCGCGAACGTCGTCCAACGTCTTGATAAAGCTTCGCGCTCCAAGCACCCGTTCGCCCGTGAACGGATCGCTCTGGCTTTGGCCAGACAGGATGGTGCCCACGGCGTGAACCATCGCAATCTTTCGGCCGCCGCCAAAGCCGGCGAAGTCTGGTGAGTAATACTGTCGAGCGCTGACTCGATTGAGTTCGTCGAGGCCTAGCTCGTCTTTCAAGCTGTCACGAAACTCGTCCTCGTAAAGAACCTCATCAACCAACCCATACTCCAGGGCCTGGATAGACAAGAACGGCCCGTTGTCGACGACAGCGCGCCAGTGAGCGACGTCGTTGCCGCGGCCTTCGGCGAATCCGACGAGTAGTTGCTCGTAGATATCGTCGAGCATCGCGTTCGTTACTTCGCGAAACTCGTCCGACATATCGGTCCGTGAGTATGGCTCGACCGCGCTCTTATACTTGCCGACGTTTTCCATCTCGGCAGTCACACCGAGCTTGTCCAATGCGCCCTTGTAGAACGAAATCTCGGCGCGCAGGCCTTTGACATCAAGGACGCTTTCGGGCTGGATGACGACTTTGTCGGCTATCGAGGCTACGTAGTAATCAAGTCCGCCAGCAACGGTGAGATATGCCCAGACCGGCTTGCCGGACTCTTTGAAACTTTCGATAGTCCAGCGAATTTCTTGCGCTTTTGCCCACCCGGCGCCAAAACCACGGCACTCCAGAACTATGGCCTTGATGTCGTCATCATCCGCCGCTGCCCGGATTGCCTCAGTGAGCGAATACAGGGTGAGCGGCGCGCCGTCGCTATCGCCAAACTGCTCAAAGGAAAAATCGGTCTCGAGATGCTCGGGAATGTCGCCAGACAGCCGTAGCGCTAGTATCGAATCCGATGCTACAGCGGGCGGGCCGCCCTGGCCAAATAACATCACTAAGACACCGATGAACAGCGCGAAGAAGACGGCCAAGACCAGTCCTGTGAGGATTCCAAGCAGATATTTCGTCATGCTGTTCATTACCGAGTGCTCATTATATCGGTGAGCTTGGTAGGCACAGACCGGGGCATTGCGAACTTCGTAATGGTGCGCAGACTAAACCACGATCCGGCGATGATGCTCAAGGTGCTCGTTCACACCTACGCGACCGCCGTTGTCTCTTTTTCCGCGGGAGAGACTCCTAGAACTATTGGGTGCGGAACATGTTGGGATCCTCTTTGGGCCGGTACTCCCGGTGGCAGTTTTGGCAGGCGATGTAGATCAACTCGCCTTGAGTAAATACCGCGTCGGCGTCGTAGGCTTCGGCGGATTTGAGGACCGTCGCGGACGCCTCGATTAGCTCGCGGCAGTGCTCCATCCAGGCTTCGTTATCGAGGGCCCGACCGTCCATCATGAGGAGGTTGCCCGCTTCCATCAACGTCCTTGCGCTGCTATGCACGTCCTCCCATTCCTCGTCGCTTCGAGGCCGGATCTCTTCGGTGCCTTCCACAGTGACTATGGTTCCGACGGATTTCCACACTTGATGGGCGTGCGGATAGACAACATCGTGCATCAGTTGACCAACGGTTGAGACTGGCTGAAACGGCGGTGGCTCTGACTGCGGGCTCTGTGAGCACCCCAAGCCAAGAGCAGCAACGGCGACGATTGCGACTGTAATCAGCGCGGAGTACTGCCGCGGCGCGAGGCGAGTGGGCAGAAGTTTCGATTCCAACATACGAGGATTCGAGTATAGTGCAATTCGCGACGAGCGAGGCTACATGGTCGCCTAGCGCGCGAAATAGCCCGGGCGCGCCCGAATCGCGAGATCCTTGCGAGCCACGTCAAGCTTCACGCGGCGCCAGGCCCCGTCAAAAGTTTGGTTGCCTGGGTAGTACGCGACCGAGTAGACACTGCGTAATTCTTCGGCCAACATGGGTAACACTGGCTCGACGTCGGCGATTGAAAGCGCCGGGAACAAGCGCCCTCCTGTAATTTCCGCGAGCGTCTCCATGCGGCTACGAGCCTTCGCCGACCATCTGCGGGCGAAGCGCTCGCCGGAGCGCAGAAATATCGGGTAGATGCGAGCGTCCATCTCACGCGCGGCGTTCGTGAGCCGGTCGGCGGTAATCGCCGAGGGTGCGTCTTGATTGCTAATTCGGTTGTCGATACCGTCGCTGATTACGATCAGGGCGTTGCGCTCGCCTTCGTGATCGATCAGTTCTTCGCCGTAGGCCAGAGCGATGATGTCCCACAGCGGTGAGCCGCCACTCGCGCGCGGCAAATGGTTAACGCTTTCGATGAGTGATTGGTGGTCGGTCGTCAATCTCGTGATTGTGTGGAACATCCCTCCCGCGAGGGCGTAGAGCGCGACCCGATCGTTCTCGCCGGCTAGTTGAATCAGCTTGACCGTGGCGGCCCGCATGTGCCCGCGGTCGATGCTTGTGCTGCCGCTGAGATCGAGCAAGATCGCCATATTGAAAGGCGCTGTCTCGGTGGTCGCGACGGTGACTTTCTGCGGTAGGCCGTCTTCCTCGACCGTAAATTCCCTGGGGTTGAGATCGGTCACGGGGCGACCTTGCTTGTCGCTCACAGCTACGGTCAGGCTCACCATGCGTACATCAGAAACGAATAGCGCCTCGCTTTGAGGGTTTAGGGAATTTGGAGCAGCCGACGCGACTGAAGGCCTTGGGGCGGGCTTGCCACGTTCACGCTGTCTCCTTTGAGCCAGCAGACGATCGGCAACTTCTTTGGCGCGGAGATGCGGCTTCAGCGGCCAATCCTGTGGTGGTACGTACGTTTTCAAAACGAGCTTGGGCGAGTGCTCAATCTTGACCTCGATATCGCCGTAGGACATGGCGTCAACCTTGAGCCGATCACGAAGACGCCAGATGGATACGTTTGGTCCGATGGGAATGGTGGACTGCATGAAGTTCGAACGGGGCGGCACCTCGATTCGCGCCGGCTTTTGCTGCGCGTCGAGGTCGAGACGCGTGATGTCCCAGGGTGCGGCGATAGTCACAGCGCCGCTCGACGTCGTGATT
>CBDBHI010000047.1:0-65114 GCA_965205595.1 Bryobacterales bacterium
CGGCTACGTCCTCGTCATGAATCGAGAGGAAAATATACGTTTCGCCGTTCGTTTCAAGGTTGCCCGCAACCATCCGTTTTGTCTTGGCTGGAAGCTGAAACGAAATGATCGGCCCTTTAGACCCGCTTCCATTGCTGCGAGGTGGTTTTTCTAGAAACGGTACGAGCACGATCCGTAGCTTAGGAATGATCTCCGCCATCTTCGACGGAATGGCCGAGGCTGGGTCGTAGACGAGGCGTTGCAGTTCGCCTTCGTTCAGCGGGACGACCGAGAAATAAGAGATCCACTTGTCGAGGGGAATCATCTGGCCCCGACACTGGGTGGCAAATTCTTCGGACGGTACTTTTGATTCGGCGGGAATTGCGGACGGCATCGTCGGCGGCCTGAAACTCGATTCTAGCAGAGCGTTTTTGGCTGCGGGACTGGCCCCGTGAGGTACACTTTGGCCGGGAATCTTCCCGCGAAAGGCCACACCATGTACTGCCGACTGCTCTTTGTCTCATTGATCGCCGCCGGGCTGTGGGGTCAAGGCAAACTCCAACTCGAATTGCCCCAACGCGAGGTTCACCCTTATGTGCGCGAGCGTCTGAGCCCAGCGGATAAGATTCTGTTTGACAAATTGGCGCGGGCGCCGCTAGAAGCCGTCTGGTCGCAACTCGTCGCAAAGGGCTACGAGCACTGTTTCATCAACGAACTCGACGCACTGCATTCCGACCGGCGGTTAATTGGTCGCGCGCGAACGGTTCGCTACCTGCCCACGAGACCCGACCTTCGCGAGGAAATTTACTCCAGTCGAAAGCAGCTCAACTACATTTCCGCCGAAGAGGCGCAGCCGGGCGACGTGCTGGTATTCGACGCCGGCGGCGACACTCGCTCGGCAGTGTCGGGCGACGTGACGACGACGCGATTCCTGGTTCGAGGCGGGTCGGGATTGATCATCGACGGAGGCATGCGCGATATGCCTGAGCTAGGGGGCATGCATTTGCAGGTCTATACGCGGCGCGGCCAAGCCGCCGCGGTTCGGCCTAATTTGATGAGCGTCGACTACCAGGCTCCGGTGCGGATTGGGAATGTCACCGTCGCCCCCGGTGATTTGCTGCTCGGTGAGCGCCACGGCATTCTCGTCATTCCAGCGGCCCTGGCCGACGAAGTGCTCGACAAGGCGATCTCGAAAGAGGACTTCGAAAACTTTCAGCGAAAGCTGCTGTTAGAGGGCCGTTCGATATACGGCGTCTACCCGCCCGACGACGAGACCCAAAAGGCCTACCAGAAGCACAAGGAGAATGGGGCTCGGAATTAGCGAATTCAGTTGCTATGATGAGCGCCAGCTTGTCATGCAAGCTTCGAGAGTGCAGAGTATCGACACAGCTCAGAAACTTTGGAAAGAGGGGGCCAAGCTGCTCCTCGGCGGCGATGTCCTCGAAGCAATTCGGCGCTTCGACGAGAGCTTAGAGATCAAGCCAACCGCCGAGGGTCACACCTATCGCGGCTGGGCGATTTCGCGGCTGGGGCGAGTTGATGAGGCGATCGACGAATGCAAAAAAGCGATCCAGCTTGATCCAAACTTTGGCAATTCGTACAACGACATCGGAGTTTATCTCTTACGAAAAGTCGGTGCTGAAAAGGCGGTCCCCTGGTTTGAACGGGCCAAGCGAGCCCCCCGCTATGAGGCTAGGCACTACCCCTGCCTCAATCTCGGGCGCATCTATCTCGCTCGTGGCGAAAAGATGCGTGCGCTCGATGAGTTCTTAGAAGGGCTAGAGTATCGCCCCGGCAATCGCGAACTACTGGCCGCAATCGCGAGTGTTCAGTATTCGGTAAATTAGGCGCGCCGAAAGTCCCTCAGGACGGCGTCCGCCACGGTGATCGGCAGTTCTTCGCTCTGCCCGCCGGAATTCTTGAAACGTCTTAGCAGCGGGGTCCAGTCTCGTTGAATTGATGTCTGAGTGGGAACCAGATGTGCGTCTTCAAACGTCTCGCCAGGGCGGAAATTCAGCTCGCAGGCCGCCACGCGCGCGCGGTCTGTAGGATGAACAATCGGTATGCCAACTTTTCGGCACAACAACGGACGCTCTTCGTAGATCAAACAACGGCCGTTTTCCAGCAGCGGGCACGCCAGGCGTAGGTGCGGTTTGGGCAGGTTGCCCGCGCCTTCAACGTAGCCGTGCTGCTGGAGTATCGTTTCACGCTTGGCGATGTAGAGCTCAGCGCGGACAGCGATCTCCTTCCGCCGGCGTGGCTCCAAGTTCGCAACTGCTCTTGACACCCCTGCCGCTTCGAACTCCGAGATAGAAAATAGCTGGTGGCAGCAATCCGTACATCCAACGCAGCACTTCATGCGTCGCTTGTGGAGCCGCGAGTTTCTGCGAAACTCAGCGTCCACTCGGCCTCGAATCTCTACGAACTCGTCGCTCACTTCTATTTTCATCGGCGTTTTGTCGAACATCGCTACGCTGTTACGAGATGGCGGCAAACATCGAACAGCTTGCCAAGCAGTGGGAGCAGCTCGGCCAAGAGGACGCGCTGTGGGCGATCTTGTCGGAGCCCGAGCGTCGCGGCGGCGCCTGGACGGTGGAGGAATTCTTCGAAACCGGCCGCCAAGAGATCGAGCGCACTCTCCGCCGGACAGAAAAGTTTGCTACGCCCGGGCGTGGCCGAGCGCTCGACTTCGGCTGCGGCGTTGGACGCCTGACTCAGGCTTTAGCGGAACACTTTGACGAGGCCGACGGCGTCGACATTTCGGCGTCGATGGTCGAACAGGCGCGCCGCTTCAACCGCCACGGCGAGCGTTGCCGCTACCATCACAACCCTGTTACAGACCTGTCACGATTCGACGACGCTCACTTCGACTTGGTGCTGTCGGCGATAACGTTGCAGCACGTGCGGCCTGACTACGCAATGCGCTATCTGCGTGAATTTGCGCGAGTCGTTAAGCCCGGTGGAGTGCTGTATTTTCAATTGCCGATTGGAAACTCAAACGACCTGCGGGGACTGTTTTACAAGCTAACGCCGCCGCGCCTCTTGTCGACGCTCTTCCGTTGGAAGCATGGCTACGAGATTTACGAGATGCATGCAATTCCGCGGGAATCAGTTATCGCGTTCCTACAGGATGCCGGCCTCGAAGTGTTGGATGCGAGTGAGGACCCATCGGCCGGCGAAGGCTGGATCGGCCAACGGTATCTCGCGCGCCGCGCTGAGTAGTGCGGGCTAGAAAAACCGCAGCATATAGGTGACCCGCAGGCCCCGCCCGATCTCCGGGGCGAACTCTTTAATCAGCGAAGAGTGATTGCGGTAGAGGCGATCGCCGACGTTGAAGACGTTCGCGGAAAATTGCTGGGCCACGTGCTGATGTGCCCAGGTGTACGAAGCCGTCAGATTGACAACCACGTAACCCGGCGTTCGAGTCTCGCCGGTAAAAGTTTGATGCTGCTGGCTCGCTAGAATCAGCTCGGGTGTCAAGAGCAGGCCGCCATGGCGGTACTCGAAGCCAACCTTGCCGCGTAAGGGCGGGATGCGCGGTAGCGGCGTGTTCAAGCTGGTTTCTTGAGCATCGACGAAATCCATCCCCAAATTCAGCCAAAGGTCCGTTCTCAGCGCTACCCCGGCGCTTGCCTCAGCGCCTGCAAAACGTGCCTCACGCTGAGTAAACTCGATCACTTGCAGGCTGTCAACGACTTCTCCTGTCGCGAATGGAAAAATGAAGTCGCTAAAGTCAAAGTGGAAGAGATTGACTTCGCCGCGGGCGCGGCTACCCTTGTGTCTCAGGGAAAGCTCGACTCCATTGCCACGTTCGGCTTTCAATAGCGAATCGCCAACTTCGAACGCAGCGTTGCCTAGGTGCGGACCAAAGGTGTAAAGCTCTTCTAGCGCCGGCGGCCGGTAGCTGTGCGCATAGTTGGCGACGAATGTGCCACCCTTCCAAAGGTCGGCATTGAAGCCCAGCGCCGCCGCGCCGCCAGTGAATTGACGGTCGATTGGTGCGGGTGCCCGGCCCGGCTGCTCCCCGAGCTCGAATGACATTGGATGGTATTTTTGCGCTTCGACACGCCCTCCGAATTGGAACTTGATGCGCTCGAACTCGAGCTCCTCGAGGGCGAAGATTGCGACTCCGTTTTGATCGATTGGAGGTGTCAGCGCCTCTTCGCCTTTCGCTCGAAAGTCGCGGCCAATGCCCCAGAAGCCGAAACGGCCCTCCAAGGCGCCTTTCTTTCGCTGCTCAAAGACGCCGCGATAGACGAACTGGCCGTTCTGAAAGGCGGTTCCGATCTCTGAATTGCCGTCGTTAAAAAATTCTAGCTCGTCCTGGTTCCAGTCGATGTAACTCAGCTTGAGGACGAAAGTTTCGATTGCGGAACCCAGGCTGTTCAATCCCCAATTGAAGCGGTAGCTTCGCCGCAGCGTGTCAATTCCGATACGTTCGATGTCTTCCTGTTGTGCCTCATCAGAGCCGTCCGCGACGGCGGACGGTACGCCATAGATACCGTCGTCCACTTTAGCCTCGGCGCTGAAAAACATCTTTTCGCCATACCAGCCAAAGCCCCCTCCGCCATTGACTGTTTTCGTGCGGGAGTTGAAAACCTCCCCTTTGACAGGCGCTGTGTAGTCGCCGGTGCGGATGCCGCCGCCCTGCCCCCAGATCATCCACTTGCCGGTGCCATACTCGAAGCCTGTGCTGCTACCGGCAAGGCGACTGTTCGACCCGCCGCTAGTGGAAACAAATCCACGAAGACCCTGGTGCGGATGCCGGTGATGTTCGTGATGACGGCTGACAGCATTGACCGTGCCGCCCATCGCGTTGCCGCTATAGAGCAGTGTGGCCGGACCCTTGACGATTTCGAGGCGCTCGAGCTGAGCGGTGTTCATCACCTCGCCGTGATCGCCTGACTGAGATGAAAGAGTACCGCTGCGGATGCCGTCTTCCATGATCAGGACGCGGTCGCCGTCGAAGCCTCGAACAATGGGGCGTGAGCTGCCCGGCCCGGAGCTGCGCTTGGCTACACCGCTGCCAACCTGGTGGTCGAGCACCTCGCCGAGCGACGCGGCGGTGGAAGTATTGAGGTCGTACGTATCGAGCGATTTCGCATTCTGGAAGGTTTCAAACGCCGTCTGCCGCTCATCCGCCGCAGTGACTGTGATTTCGAATTTTTCGGGCGTCAGCGAGAGCAAGAAGTCCAGCTCGATTGACTCGTCCGCATTAATCGTAACTGTCTGCGCTGCTTCGGTGAAAAGGTGATCCAAGTGCGAAACCACGTGGTAATTTCCCGCCGGAACATTCCGAAATTCATAGCGGCCATCGTCATCAGACTGAGTGCTAAGGCCAAGTTCGACGATCAGAACATTGACGCCATGCATGGCGGTCCCGGTCTCTTTCATCGAGACCGTGCCTTGTAGCCGGCCCCCCGACTGAGCTGACGCGGTTGAAAGGGAAATGGCTAGTAGACCGATAAGTTGTGCGGTCATGCGCCAAAAGTTTCCAGGCCCTCTCATCTCTCAGTCTAATCTTTTCGAGAGCCGAGCCAAAGCGCGCTGGGTGCGAAAGGTGACAGGCGGCCGACTAATTGCGACGAAATCGACCCAACCGAGCCGAGTCTAGCCCCTAAAAAGTTGACGTGCCTGCATTTCATCCACATGCTGGTTTTCGGCGCAGACGGGCATTTCCTGCTGTCGACGTTTGACGCGACCTGCGTACATCGCGGCGCCCGGCCCGGCCGTGATTCCGTGCAGCAGCACACTCAGCAACACCGTACCCATAACCACGGAAAATACAGCTTCAGCAGCGGGCAGAGACTCGCTCTCTACCGCAATCAAAACATACAAAATTGACGCCAGGCCGCGCGGTCCGAACCATCCCAAAAATAAGTGTGTCGACCAGCCCAAGTTGCCACCCAATAGGGCTATCGACACGGGCACCATTCGAATCAATGTGAGGCTCAAGACGGCGAACAGAATTGCGGTCGGACCGATCTCCATGAACGCCGGTGAAATGCCGGCCGCACCAAACGCGAGAAACGCAAACAATCCGATCAGCTGCCCCTCAGCTTCGGCGAACTCCAATGATTTTTCGCCGGCGTCGGGATCGACCGAATTGCCAAAGGTGATACCCGCTACAAAAGCGGCGATGAAGCCATTGCCGCCAACCCATTCCGCGAAGCAAAACGAGAGCAGCGCCAGCACCAGCGAAGACAATCGCTGGAATGCCGGACTGATCCATGAGGATCTGACGGCACGGTTGATCGACTTGGCGCCGGCGATGCCAACAGCGATGCCCGCCAACGGACCAAGCACGAGCTGCGCTAACGCGAACTCCGCCCAGTACGCCAGCGGCTGTGAGTGGTCGCCCGCCGCGAGGGCGAGAAACATAAACACGAATGGCAGACAAATCCCGTCGTTGAGACCACTTTCGACATTGAGTGCTTGGCGGATTCGCGACGGAACGCCAGGGTTCGAAACTACGGCTTGGCCAAGAGCGGCGTCCGTTGGAGCAAGGATAGCCGCTATCAGCGCCGCATGCCACACGCTCAAATCCGGAAACAGCACCGAAGCCGCCAGAGTGCCAAGCGCAATCGACAAAGGCAGTCCGATTCCCAGCAGTCTCAGCGGTACGCCAAGATTCTTGCGAAGCGCCTGTAGGTCGATGACCGAAGCGTCAGCAAACAGCACCAGCACCAGAGTTGCCTCAGCCAAACCGCGAAGCAATTCGCTGTCGGTATCGAGTTCAACAAGCCGGAATCCAAGTGGACCGACAATCACTCCGAACGCCGCAAAGATCATCGGCGCCGTCAGCGATGTCGACTGCAGCTTTCTAGAAATGAGTCCAAAGGCAAAAACGAAGAGGGCGAGAAGTGTGATTCCCAAATGTTCCATGTATGTGGTGGTAACGCTCGTGTCGAGCTTAGCTCAAGCAGCTCCGACCACCGCTAGAACGCCTCTCGTATGTGCGCGCTATGAACGAAGAACGCGATAGCTCGTAGGAGTATTCCGCTCGTACAAGATTCTCGCTTAGATGGGACATTCCTGCCCGGGGAGCGCGGGCCACGAATCGAAAACTTCGGGCCAAAGGAACTGAGAGAGTCTCATGCCGAAAAGGAATAGAAAAGATCGTTCATTCGTTTCATAGTCGGAATCATTTATTAGGGGAGTCAGCTCGCGAAAAATAACCTCCACAAGCTCGTGCAAGGAGCCCGGGAAACTCTCTTTGAGGGCCTGACGCTTCTGGAATCGGTCGACGATCGAAGCTACTCGACGCGGCCCGCGACGCTCGAAACCGACAGCGCGGGTAACCACCTTCGACATTGCCTCGAATTCTTCGATTGCCTTATCGCCGGAGTCACGAACGGCGAGGTAGACTACGCCGCCCGCAAGCGTGATCGACCAGTCGCGCGTGACCGCGTGCTCGGAATGTTGCGACTCGCCGAGACAATTGACCGTCTGCAGTCGCTCTCGGTGCCCGCGGCGTTTGGCGTAGCCCCATCGACTCTGCGGTTTCAGGCGGAGGCGGCAGCATGTGCACCGTAAGCTGGCTCGCCGACCACGACGGCTACTGCCTGCTTTTCAATCGAGATGAAAAGTGCACTCGCGGGGTAGCTCAGCCGCCCCAAATTTACCTTCGCGATCAGGTGCGGTTCGTCGCGCCGATTGACGCGGACGGCGGCGGGACTTGGCTCGCCTCGAATGAATATGGCGTCACGATTTGCTTGCTGAATGCATATCCCAAGCAGAGTATGCGTGAGGGGCCGGCCCCCGCGATCGCAAATCCGTGATAGCCGACGGCGAGGTCGTTCAGCTTATAGAAATTGGCGCGCACTGTCGGGGGACAATTTTTCTCGACGGTAGCGACCTTGAAACGGAAGCCCTGCGACGAGCCGTCGACGTCTCTGCCCACGCGATGCCAGGGTTCTACTTCGGCCGGTTTGACATGCGCAGCGAGTCGGTCGAGGCGCTGATGGAAGGGAACTTCCGCATCCTCGAACTCAACGGCGTGACGTCGGAGGCGAGCCACATCTACGACCCCCGAGTCAGCGTCATCGAGGCCTATCGAACGCTGTTCAATCAGTGGCGCATCGCATTTCAAATCGGAGAGCTAAACCGCCAAGCCGGTGCGCAATCCGACAGCATCGCCGGTTTGATTCGGATAGTTCGGCAGCGAGCCGGCGGGAGTACGGTCCCGGCGGTCGATGCAACCGAAGGGTGGTCCGCGAAGACTCCGATTGGCGATTCCGCCTAGGCGGCGGCCTTTAGCGAGCTCCGCAAAGACCCGGCACCTGATCGACGTTCTGCGCGGCCGCCAGCCAGCGTCGGCTCTCTTACTGGGATATCAGCAGGACCAAGTGCCGTGGCACTAGCGAACATTGTTCCCCACCGCACGTGCTGACGCGCATGCCCCCGAAAAGCGTCTTGTACTTCGGATGCAATTCGACGTATCGTCCGATGGCTTTCCAAAGAGTCAGCAGGGGCGCAAACGACCCCTGATACTCGGGACGAATGAACGAACGTCCCAACTCAAGGCTCGGACCCATTTCGTCGAGTAGAGCGTCGGGTAAGGTTGCTCTTCTACGATTCCTCGAAACTTGCGGTACTCGAGAAATTCGAACAAACTCCCGACGAAGGGCTGTTGTGACAAGACGATCGACCCCGCCAGGCACACTGCCAACAGAGCTAGCAAACAGATGACTCGTCCCCGAAACACCGCCAGCTTGCGAGGAGTGACGGGGGCATAGCCGATATAGAATTCACCGGGTGGCGGCGATAGGTTTGGCATAGCTTCCTTCCTGGTTCTCGCTGCATTCGAGAGCTATGGACGGCTCGACGCGCGTTCCCGCCGGCAGCGGACGCGGGTCAATCAGCACCCGGCCGTCTGTGATCTTGGTCCGGAACGTTGGAACCCTCTCTTCAAATGGAGGAGGCGAAGCGCCCGTCTCCGGATCGTATTGGTAGCCGTGCCAGGGACAGGTGACGCAGCCGTCAACGATTTCCCCTTCGCCAAGCGGCCCGTTCTGGTGCCGGCATGCGTTTGAGATTGCCGACACTTTGTCGCCGTAACGGAAGATCGCTACCCGCTCCCCAGAGAAGCAAACGATGCGCGCTCGACTCTGCGGGATATCGTGGACCGCGCAGCCATCCACGAAGCCCTCGAACTCGTTGCTAGTCAGCGGTTGGTCCGCGTGTCGCTCCCGATGGCTTGCTGCTAAGTGCAGCCCAATGACGGTCGCCGCACCCAGCCCGAGCAAGGCCGCGAGCAGCGGATTGCGCTCCGATTGCAGAGCCCCAAGCGCCACATGTCCGATCAACAGCACGTAGGCGACATACACCAACATATGCAGTCGTTTCAATACCGGCGCAGTCAGATTTTGAAGCCAGAAGTCATGACTCGTCGCGGCCATCAGAAACAGCAACAGCAACAGCAACGCTCCAAGGCCCAGTAGCTCAAAAGGAAATTCAGACACGCTTCCAAACTGCGTGTTACTCGCCAAAAGACTCGTCAGCGGATTGACGTCGCCCAGCGCGTGGAACTGTTCAGTGGCAAAAATTCCATGTGCCAGCGCCAAGATGAACATCGTGACGCCCAGATGGCGACGGTTGTAGAGCAGCGGTAGAAACCGCCTGTCAAGACGGCGCAGCGGTCCAATCGACAAGATCACATGCAGCAGCAGAAAGGCGCCCGTGGCCAGCCCTCTAATCAGGTGTGACTCGGCAGTTTCGTTCGGATTAACGACCGCTCCAATACCGATAAACGCGACCAGGTAAATGGCTACCGATAACGCCGGCACGCGGTCATAGCGCTTCTTCTCGGGAGTCCAACTGACTGGGATGTATTCAACTCCCATTCCTAGGGACCTCCGCTGTTGCGAGTACGCTGCGATAGGCGAGGCTATAGAGCACGAGCATGCCGTCGCGCGGATCGAGCCCGGTTGGCATCGCGAACCGCCGGGTCCCACCCGTGTATGCCCCTAACTGATGAGAATTCATGGGCAACTGGCCGCCTGAATCTTCGTCGGACCAATAGAGCAAAAGATCTGGAGCCTGTAAAATTTCGCCAGCCGAGAGTTCAACTTGAAACTCACCGTCGCCTGGCGTCAATACGCGAGTGACGATGTCGAGTGAGCGCCATAGCCCGGACGACTCAAGTACAACCTCGACGGCATCGTCGGCAGCGACCTCGGCGTTGGGTAGCGCATTCTCGCCGGCTATCGGTCCGCGACTGGCCAGGGAGGTGACGATCAAAACAGGCACGACGATCGCGATTCCGATGAACGCTCGCCCGTGCAGCTTCCTCAGTGGCCGAATCATTTCGATTGCCCCCGGCTCGCGGCATCGCGGTGAGCATTGTGCTCGATCGGTTGAGACGCCCCGCGAGCCCATCGAACGGCCAACAGCGGCCAAAGCGCTACCGTGCCGGGTAAGATCAGCGCACGAAAACCGATGCCCGATCCGTTGGCCACGGGATCAACTTGGTGAATTCCTCGAGTGAGAAACGCTAGGGCAAACACCAGTCCGCAGAGAACGTAGCTGACGACGAGAAAGACAATTGAGTTGGCAATGGCGACGGCTGACATCGATTCCGATTCCTGATCAATCAGGAAACGAAACGTCGCTAGGGTTTATTCCAACTCGACCGCATCTCCTGCCAAGTGCGAGAAATGCGGGCGACGACGGTAATGAACTAGCGAGTGGTCAGCCGCGGCTGCGCCGCATCAATTCTTCTAGCTGCGGCGCGACCACCTGAGCGATCTGGAGATTGCCTTTGCGGGCCAGATTCGAAACAACGTACGCCAAGTACTCGTCCGTTTCGAAGCCCGCTATCTCGAACTGATCCGCCGACGCCGAATAAATCGGGACACCAGCAGCTGGTTAGTTTCAACGGGAAACTTGCGGTAGTGTGCGCAGTGGACGTGGTCGCCTAAACCTGGCTGCATTACATTCGATACCTGCATGAACAGTGAATCGATTAGCCCTTCTTGGTCCGCCACAGCGGTTCTCCAAGCTTCTCGAGGAGCAAATCCCCACTGAGAGATTGAGATGACTCTGATTAAAACCACCGCCGCGGCGGCCAGCGGCATCCTCCAGCCCCACAACGAGCCTCGCTCGGCCTCTTCGCGAATCCGGCTCCGCAATCGTGCCTCGACGGCGCTTGATTGCTGCGTTCCTAGAGCGCCTTTGACGCGGCTACGTAGCCCACTCCGTTCGTCGACTTCACGGGCGCAATCCGCGCACGATTCTACGTGTTCGGCTACGACCTGAGCAGATTCCGCCGAAAGTTCATTGTTGAGAAACGCATCGGGCAGCTTCGCGGCCTTCTTGCATTCTTCTTGACCGAAATCGATCACGTTCATTGCACTCCTCCGGACGTCGACCGCCCAATTCCATAGCTCTCCGCAACCCCGGCGAGAATACCTCGCAAATTCCCGCGGGCGCGACTGCGCCGCGACATCACAGTTCCCATCGGCAGATTCAGCACTTCTGCGATCTCCTTATAACCAAATTCTTCCACGTCCGCGAGCAACACGACTTCGCGATAGTTGTCGGACAGGCTTTGAACGGCCTTCACAATTTCGTCGTCCGTCAGGCCGTCCGGCATCGGCGGCGCGTGCGGGAAGTGAGCCTAGAGGCGGTCTTCAGGCTCGCCCACGGTTTTCGTGTTGAACCACTGCCGATGGTGATCGTGAATGTAATAAAACATGATCCGGAATAGCCAGGCTCGACAGTCGGTCCCCTTACGAAACTGATGGAATGACTTCCAAGCCTTTAAGTAAGCTTCCTGCAAGACATCTTCAGCGAGAGCCTCGTCTCGCAATTGACGCAATGCGGTGCGATAGAGGTCGTTCCAGTGTGGCAGCGCCTGCGCTTCGAATTCGTTGATATCCGACTTGTGTCCAAATAGCACTCACGGCCACCTGTCGAGATGCCCGCCCCGTCCGGGCGAGATACCGCTCACTATTCAAACGCAACTTGACGAAAATCTATTCCCGATCGGCAAAGTTTTTTTCAATCTGCCTGCCGAGCGGATCACTTCGAGGCGATGTCGTTGTTTCTAGTGGAGTTACACTAATCCGCATTTCTCACCACTTGCCGGCGAAGCGACACCACGGCGGCGGAAGCCTCTTTTCCAATCGAAAGATGAGCCTGAAGGAGGCAGGCGAAGGTAGCTGTGGGCAGGAGGGATTATAGCTCGGATTGGGGCTTGAGGTTGAAGCCCGTTGTGGGGCCCGTAGGGCGGGGTGAGGGGGATTGCATAAGGGGGAAGGGGCGGCAGCCCCAATCCCCCTTTGCAGCCATCCCAGGCGAGACCCCACGGCCGTCTTCGGACGTGGGCCGGAGGAGCCGACAACGCCTCGGGTCGGGGCGTTGTCTAGCGCGTGCGCCAGCAGATCGCGAGGTCTTTGCAGACGCGTTGCAGTTCGTTGCGCTGAGCGTCGAGTTGCTCGGCAAACTCGGTGTCGGAACAAGTGTCCGCTCGCGCTTGGAGCTTCTTGAGCGAGCGATCCGCGCGCAGGCCGCGCTGCTCGGCGGGCAGGCTGAGCAGCTTTTCCCACGGCGTGCTCCACTCGGCGTACACCTTGCGCAACTTGCCGCGGCGATCTCTGCGCTCGCTGGCGAAGGCGCAAGGGCGATGAAAATTCAAGTACGGGTTGAGCCACTGGCGGTAGAAGGTGTCGATCGCCTGCGTCGCTTCCGAGGGCAAAAACTGGTAGCCCATCCACTTGCGCACCACCGCGCCGTTCTTGGTTTCGACCAAGGCATTGTCGTTCGAACGGCGCGCGCGCGACTTCGTAAATTCAATTCGCAACTTCTCGAGCAGTTTAGCGGTTTGATGGTTGACGAATTCGCTGCCATTGTCGGAGTGAAAGCCGCGAACGATAAATGGAAATTGTTCCAAAAGGCCTTCCAGCAAGGGAATGAGGTGATTTTCGTTGATGCGTTGGACGCAGCCGACGGCCTGCCACTGCGTCACTTCGTCGACCACATTGATGCTGTAGGCGCCTTTTTCACCTTCCTGTTCGGGCGAGTGCACGGTGTCGATGCGCAGGTAGCCCGGACGTCCTCGCGGCTCGGGTTGGCGGCGTTCGCCGATCGCAACGGGCGTGGGACGGGTCTTGTCGAGATGCAAACTGTGACGTTGGTAGACGGCTCTTTTTCGCAAGTTGTACAGCTGGCCCACGGACAATTCGGCCAGGCGTCGAAACTCCTTGCGGTTGTAGATTTGGAACTCGCGCTGGAGAATGCGACGCGTCGCCGGCCCGGAGAGACGTTGCTGTACTTGGTCGACATGCGCCAGGAGAACGATGTCGGCGCGGCTGTACTTGGTGGGGAAGCGGCGCCTTCGATAGGCTGTCGGCCGAACGCACTTTTCGCGCAAAAACTGCCCGATGAGGCGAGTCAATTGGGCGCGGCTTAAGCCGGTTAGCTTGCTCAGGAAGCGTCTCAACAATCCTTTAACCGAGCGCTTCTGGTCGGCATAATGATGCCTCTTCAGGACGCCTTCGACGAGCGCGTATTTATCCGCTCGACTTCCGGCCTGGAACTCGACGGACCCACACCCGTCGAGAAAACTCTCGATCTCATCGAGACTCACTGATTCGGCTTGCTGCACGGCGACTCCCATCGCCCGCAGCTTCTCTGTTCCTGACCACCCAACGGATCCCCGTCAGGCTCATCTTGTATTGGAATCGCCCTCCCCTTCAGGCTCATCTTGTATTGGACAAGACGTCACCGCCGTCCACGCATGACTCAAGGACAGGATGGCTCGCTATGCCTTTCCTGTGCGGCTCTCGCATCCGCTCCCTCCCGCCGGTTTATCCCGGCGCACGCTCCGTTCTCTCGGGGCCTTCAGGGGCTATTCTCGATGATAGCCCTGTCCCCCGATTGCCCGGATCTCGCGGATCTCCCGAATGCGTGCAGCAGCGCGACCAACAGGTCAGATCTTCCACACGGTCAGGCTGACGAAGAAGAACGAGCCGGACATCTGGCGAATCCGGAAGTGGTGAAAGCCGGTGCCCAACGTCGCCGTATGAGGCTGGTTGATTGTCCCGTTGAACGGCAACGGACCGAAGCTGGAATTGTCGACCAGACACTCCACCGTCGCCGGACCACCGTGGCTCTGTAGTTGCACGTTGCATACGTACAGCCCCGTAGTCGGCGCCCTGAAGTAGCAGTTGACTCGACCGCTCTTGGTTTGGGCCGAATCCCAGAACGTGTACCCGTTTGCGCTAAACCAGGCCCGACAATCTGTCAGGCAACGCTGCATATCGGTGAACCCGTCGAAATGGTCGGAGTCCCAAATATCGAGGAAGGTTGCCGTTCCCGTTTTTTGACAGACTGAGAACGTAGCAACGGGCTGCCAGAGTTGCAACTTCGTGAGTTCCGGGGCCTGCCTGATGACTGCCTCGGCGCCCGGGGTTTTCTTCAGCGCCGTCAGGACGGTCCGCGGTGCGATCGGCGGCTTAGCCGGGCGAACACGGGCGTCCTTGCGTTCGACAAGCCGGGGCAGCTTCTCCGCCCGGAGCGACTCCTTGAGAGTTAAGCGAAACGGTGGGGGCTTCTTGCTAGTAGCCATTTCTTACCTCCTTGAATCCGACTAGGTCGTTGTCCACATGCACACGCGGACATTTGGTGATGTGGGATCGGGTGCGACGGACCCGTGCTTCCAGATGTGGTCATTTCTTGGGCTCGTCTCGCCGTTGCGGTAGACATACATCGCGCCGACCCAGATGTCTGGACCGTTCGGCGGCGAGGCGCCGTTCGTGGACGGCTGAATCTCACGTGCCGCGCGGAACCAGGCGTCGATTACCGGGTCCCCGTCACGGGCGTATTCGATGACCGTCTCGCCCTCCTCCTGGTTGTCGAAGGTGATACCGCCGTATCCCAATAGCTGATGTAAGCCGTCGAACGCGCCGCCCCAACGGTTCAGCACGTTCCCGCCACCGGCGCCTATGACTTCGTCCTGGAGCGGACCGCAGGCAGCGACGATCACCCACTCCAGATCCTGTTGTCCCCAATGGTCACCTGGGCTTTGCGGATTGCTTCCGACTTCACTAAAATGCAGGAAACCGTCATCCGGGTTGCTGAGCATCCAGCCGTTCATGCTGGCGTGCCCGGTGTAGAACACGAAATCGGCCGCGTCGACCCAGCGGTCATCTTCGCGGTGCCAATCGGACTCCCAGGCGGCTCCGTCACCCCAATTGAAGTTGACATTCCAGCCGTCCGCCGCCAATCCGTCGACAAATCCTTTCGCGTTGTTTTGGCTGCCTGACAGTCCACCGCTCAACCCGATCCAGGAAGTTCCGGCCTCGTAAGGATTGTTTAAGCGCAATGCGCGTGTGGTCCGCGCCGCCAGACGCGCTTGCTGCTGAATTTCTGCCGCCATCGGCTTCCGCGGAGCGGCGGACGGGTGAGTGTCTCTGTTCCTAACGGGCTGGGGTGCCGCCGCCTTCATGAACGGACCAAACTTCGTCGCCGGAAGCGTGATGACGCGAAGGGGAACGCGCTCGTCGTTGAGCTGCGCTGTTGCTCTGTAGACGTAGACCGGATACAAGTATGTCTGGCTCGCCCGCATCGGCGCGGCGTAGTAGGCAAGATCGGTCTCGACGTCGACGATTTCCAACTGGGATACGAGCTTTTCGAACTCCGCCTTCGAAACTTCGGGAGCAATCACCGCCGCCTCTAGTTCCGCATCCTCCACATCACGCCACACGCCTGAGTATCCGATAACTTCGCCGCCATCGCCGAAGGTCACCTTAAAGCCGCCGCCACCCCCAACAAGAGGAACGTCGATATCGTTTCGCCTAAATCGCACGGCGTAGTTCACCTGCGTGTCGAGCCGGCGTACTTCGCGGTCCGTATTCCCCTCGCCTATCGCCATCCAGGTAGCTCCCATTCCAGAAAAGCCCACCTCGAACGGCTGGGAAGGACGCAACGACGGTAACAGCTTGTTCTCGCGGAACATGCTTTCCGCTCGTTTCTGAGCATCCTCGTCGCTCGGTAACTCTGGCCTGATCTGCGGTCGCCAGAGCCGCTCCTTGTCCGCAGCCCAAAGTCCGCCGCTGTTCGTGTTCGTCTCGACGACTTTCAATCCTGACTCCAGGATTTGACGTGTTCCACGCTCCCGGGCTGAGAACTCATCCACCCCGAACAGCGCTCCCGCTACCTCGTACAGTCGCGTGAGATTGACTTGCGGCGCCGACACCCGAAATATGGGTAGACTTTTTGGCAGTTCAAACTCAATGGCCATGATCTTCCTCCAGTAGGTTGGTTGAATGGGCAATTCAACGATCGTCGAAAAACCCTGTTGCACTTATTAAAGGCGCAAAGCGGCACGATTTAGGGCCACCGCCCTTTGACGGAATTCCTTGTGGCGATGCCCGTTATCGCGCCTGGCGTGTGATCATGGAGATCCGGGGCTGTGCGGGACAGGATGTGCGGGGGCTGCTGGGGACAGGGCCTGCTAGAGAGGCGCGAGCCGGGACAGGGGCGAGCCGGGACGGGGGCAAATCTCTGTAACCCGTTGGCGTTATGAGACTTCCCACATCCTCAAAGTTCACTAATCCTAATCACTAATCCGATCCGCTTTAATAAATCGTGGTCGGGCCCGAGGCGACGGGGCCCTTAACAAACGTAACGCCTAAGACCTAGGACCATAAAACGGCGCGACTGAGTCTCTCAACGGCCAAGACCAAACCCGCCCAAACGGCCCGTACCGGGCTTTTGAGATTTCTTTTGTCTTTGAAATCAACAACCTAGCGATCCGGCGGACGGAAAACCGGACGCACGAGCCTTACACTATACGGGGAGGGTGCGGACAGCCCTTCCCGGAGGCTAGAAATCTGATGAAATTCCTGCCAAATCCGGCCTCGCGGCGGTATTCAAAATGGGGCCTGTGGATTGAGCTAGTCGAGCACGCGAGCGAGTCTTCATCCGGGTACTCAAATCTGAGAGAAATCCGGCCAAATCATGCCAAATCCGGGCACTTCCGGGCATTTCCGGACATTTTTTAGAGGAGGCTATGCCTATCGATAGATAAGAATCGGTCAGCCACGAGAGATCCGGATAGCCTCGCAATCGGATCCAAAGTACGCACTTCCGGCGCTTGAAGAGTCTACGGCCCGTTCGATTTCTGAGGGTTACAGCCTCGGCTGTTACATCGCGCCGCCGGATACGCGGCTCACGTCCGACATCGATGCGGCGTAGGCCGCCAACATCAGCTAACGCGGCTGAACTACAATGCTTGCGCGGAGCGGGCGACAAAATCTTTTAGCAGGCGACGGAAGCATGAAGCAACGATCGAGAACAATTTCCTCAGCACGGCGGCAATACGTGGCGGGGTTTTCACAGGCGGTCGCAGCCAGTTTGCTTGTCATCGGCGCGGCATGTCAGACCTCAGGAGGACCTGAAACGGTGGCGGACACTCATGACAATTCGGCCGCTGAGCTTCCGATGCCGATTCTCCACCATGTCGGGCTTAACGTGATCGACCCGAGCGCATCGATGGCTTGGTATCACCTGGTGTGGCCCAACGGAGAGCCATCCACGCTTGATGGCAAGCCGGCGTTTCGAACGACCATTCGTGGCAGCGACCCTCCGCAGGACCTGTTCCACGTTTTCAACCAGGTCGACGAGCCGGCTCCGGGCAAGTGGGACGCCGCGAAACACCGTAGCATTCCGCAGAGCGCCTTCTGGCACATTGGAATGTTCGTGGACACGACGTCACTCAAGCAACGATTCGACGCGGCCGGCGTCACGACGGTGCCGTTGTGGGAAACGCTGGACGGACAAGAGATCTGGCGATCCGGCGAATCAAGGTTCCCGGAAATGCTGACCATGGCGCAGATGGATGAATTGGGCCCGCAAGAACCGAGGGCCGGAGGGTTCGGTTACCTTATAGGCCCGGACGGCGAACTCGTCGAGACCGCTGGTGGCCCACAATCGCGTCACGGCTTCGATCACATCCACTTCTTCCACGAGCACCCGTGGTGCGCGGCGAGCTGGTATATCGAGCATCTCGGCATGCGACCACCACTGAGGCGTAACTCAGCGGCCGACGAAGCTGAGGAAATCGAAATTCCAACCCCTTGCGAAGTCGAATTCGGAGCCCCGCGTTTTCCGTCCCTGGAGCCTCAGGGAACGCTGCGGGCGCCGAGTTCGAGGGTCCGATACGGTAACGGCGCGATGTCGGCATACACTCGGCAATGCCGATTCGGGCGCTGCGGAGAGGATCAGCCGCTGGTCAGTTCCGAAGGCCAAGTTCTCGAGCACGTTGGTTTTTCGATACCTGACCTAGACCTGCATGTCGAGCGTCTGCGGAGCGAGGGCGTACGGATCGTGCAAGAGATCCATTCGTTCGGGGAGACCCGTGCCGCGATGATCGCTGACCTCGACGGATTGCTGCTCCATCTCGTTGAGCAACGCTGAGCTAGCGGCAGTTCTGTCGCGGAACGATCGCCGGGTATCGCGAGCTGTTGAATAGCGGTTCGCGAGGAAGATTTTCGTAGATTGCAGCCGCGAGTCCGCTATGATCAGGCACATGTTGAGCCGGGCATGGTTGGTGGCCGCGTTGTACTTTCGTACGGCCGGAGCCACCATCGAGGTGGTTTAGCAGATCGAACTGCCTAGGTTCGACTGGGTGTGAGAGGAAATCGAAAGATGCGTACGATTGCGCTAGCCGTCTTGCTCGCTGTTGCGGCGAGCGCTGACGTCGTCGAACAAGGTCCTGCCGATGCGGCGCCCTCTGGGTTGCTCGCGGGCGTTGCTCGCGCCGATATTTCGCCACCGGCCGGTATCGCCCAGATGAACTGGGGCTCGCAGACGCATATTGAGTCAGTCGCGATCGACCCGGCGGGTATGAAGCTAACCGCCTTGGTGCTTTCGGACAGCGAACAGAAATTCGCGAGGGTCGACATCGACCGCCAGTGCCAGTCCCCGCCCGAAAGTCCTTCTACTTCCCACTTCGCAGAGAGGACCGCACCGCGCGGCGGCGCGGCTCGGTACTTCGAAGGGTTTCTTCCAATAAGCAGTTTGGTTGGAAGCTCGACAAATCAAGTTTCAGGTCAGCCGCTGTCATGAACTTCCAGAGCGAGATGGCCCACAGTGCCAAGCAGCTTGGCACTGTTCGCAGACTGCCGTTATGCTGCCCGTACAGTTCGTAACCTTATAAATTTGGAATATAAGGAGTATGGTAATTAAGTGACCATTCGCCTACGATTCGCATCCACCCTCGTTTTGACTCTGGCCGTCGGGAGCGCCGCCGAGCCGGCGGCTGAGGATTTCACAGCAGCAGCCCGGGGATACTGGGCGTTTCAGCCGATCGAGCGGCCCGCACCGCCGGCACTCGGCGAGGCAAAGGTGGCGCAGCCCGTTGACGCCTTTCTCACTGAAAAGCTTGCGGCTAAGGGGCTGTCGCTGTCGCCACAAGCCGACAAGCGGACTCTCATCCGCCGGGCCTATTTCGATTTGACGGGATTGCCGCCTTCTCCTGAAGAAGTCGTTGCGTTCGAGGCCGACGCCTCACCCGGAGCGTTCGCGAAGGTTGTGGACCGTCTACTGGAATCGCCTCACTATGGCGAGCGCTGGGGGCGACATTGGCTGGACTTGGCGCGCTACGCCGAGAGCGAGGGGTTCAAAGCGGACGAGACGCGTCCGAATGCCTGGAGTTACAGAGACTACGTCATCAATGCGTTCAACGAAGACAAGCCGTATGACCGCTTTGTAAAGGAGCAGATCGCGGGCGACGAATTGTACCCAGAGGATCCATGGGCGCGAATCGGGACGGCATTCAACCGCAACTACGCCGACGAATCGAACGGCGCCAATATGATTCAACGTCGGCAAGAGGTCTTGCAGGATATTACCGACACGGTCGCTCTAACGTTCATGGGTATGACTGTCGGTTGCGCGAAATGCCATGACCATAAATTCGACCCGATCCTTCAGAAGGACTACTACCGGCTGCAAGCGTTCTTTGCGCACACTACGCACGACGACTCGATTCCCATCATGAGCCGGGAAGAGCACGCGGCGTACCAGCGCAAACTCGCCGTTTGGGAGGACGCGACAGTTGAAATCCGCGCCGAAATCCAAGCTCTGATCGAACCCAAGCGGCAGGAGACGATCGCCGTCCGATTCGAGCGCTACCCACCTGAACTCCAAGTGTTCCTGAACACTCCCGTCGAGGAGCGCACGCCTTTCCAGACGCAGATGTATCACAAGTTTGTGTGGCAGATGGAGTTCTTGACGTCCGACAAGAAAGTCATCCGCTCATTCAAGGGGGAGACGAAAGAAAAGTATGAGGCGCTGGCGGCCAAGTTAGACGAATTCGGCCATCTGCACCCTGGCGAGTTGCCAATCGGGGTAGGCATGAAGGACCTCGATACGGTTGCGCCCCCGACACACGTGTTGACCTTGGCGAACTACGCCGCGAAGGAAGAGCAAGTCGAGCCTGGTTTTCTCACTATCCTGAACCCGGAACCGGCCACGTACGAGCCGCCCAAGGGCATGCAATCGAGCGGTCGGCGTACAGCCTTAGCGAATTGGTTGGCAAGCCCGGAAAACCCGCTGACGGCGCGCGTCATGGTCAATCGAATCTGGCATCACCACTTCGGACGGGGGATTGTAGCGACGCCCAGCGACTTTGGATGGATGGGCGATCAGCCAACGCACCCTGAGCTACTCGACTGGTTGGCGGACGAGTTCATCGAGAATGGCTGGAGCGTGAAACATTTGCACCGCGTGATCATGAGTTCGGCAGCTTATCAGCAGTCGTCAGACCAAAACGCGGAGGCGGAGAAGAAGGAGCCGATGAACCGCCTGTTGTGGCGCTTCCGTCCACAGCGGCTGGACGCGGAGACGATCCGCGACTCGTCGCTTTACGTGGCGGGCACTCTGAACACGAAGATGGGTGGCCCCAGCGTGTTCCCGCCGCTGCCGGAAGGGATGCCCGAGCCGCGCGGCGGTTGGGAGGTGTCTGAGAACACTGACGACCACTACCGCCGCAGCGCGTACGTATTCGTCCGCCGCAATTCGCCGTACCACATGCTCAAAGTGATGGACCTGCCCAATTCGCACGAGAGTTGCGCGCGGCGCGAGCACACAATCACCGCGCCGCAAGCCCTGGCGTACATCAACAGCAACGTAACGATAGATTGGGCACAGCGGTTCGCGGGCCGGGTGCTCGAGTCAGCCGGTGAAAACCCGGCAGAGAGAGTTGACCTTGCGTACCGCTTAGCCTTCCAGCGTCCAGCGGACGGCGAAGAGAAGGACTCGGCTCTGACGTTTCTTGCGAAGCACTCGAAAGTCATCGAGGCCCGCATTGACGCTGAAGAACCTGTCGCCCTGCCGACGTTTCTACCGCCCGGGATGACACCGGCCGAGGGCGCGGCGTTCACCGATTTCACTCATACCGTCCTCAATTCAAACGAGTTCGTATTTGCTTTCTAGCGGGAGGCTACCATGACGACCATTACGCCGCCGACGGGACACAAGCGTTTGGCCAACTCCCGCCGTGATTTTTTGAGCCGTGTCGGAAGCGGCCTTGGGAGCGTCGCCCTTGGCGGATTGCTGGAAAGCGCAGGCGTGCTGCCGGGGCTGGCGGCGACGACAGACGACCCCCTTGCGCCAAAAAAGCCTCATCATGCGCCAAAGGCTAAGTCGGTCATCTTCCTGTTCATGGAGGGCGGCCCAAGCCACGTTGATCTGTTTGATCCCAAGCCGGCGCTCGACAAACTTGCCGGACAGCCGATGCCGGCGTCGTTCGGCAGCGTCATCACGGCGATGGGCACGGGCTCCAATACGATATTGGCCCCCAAGCGCAAATGGGCGCAGCACGGCGAGAGCGGCCTATGGGTGTCGGACTGGTATCCGCACATCGCCGAACATGTTGATGACCTGGCGGTGATTCGGTCATGCCAACAAGACGGGATCAATCATGTCGGCTCGGTGTCACAGATGAACACCGGATCGATTTTGGCCGGCCGGCCGGCGCTGGGTTCGTGGGTTACCTACGGGCTCGGCACAGGCAATGAGAATTTGCCGGCCTTCGTCGTCTTGACCGACTATCGAACGATCGTCGGGGGGGCGAAGACCTACAGTGCGGGCTTCTTGCCCTCGACGTTTCAGGGCACGCCGTTTCAGCGAGAAGGACCGCCGATTCTCAACCTGTCACCTCCAAAAACAATCGGCGATGAGCAGCAGAGGAGTAAGCTGAGTTTCCTGCACGAGATGAACGGGCGCCACGCCCAGCAGCATCCGGCGGACAACGATCTTGAAGCCCGTATTGCTTCGTTCGAACTGGCCTACCGCATGCAGGCGGAAGCGCCCGAAGTCGTCAACATCGCGGCCGAGTCCGAGGCAACCAGAAAACTCTACTGTTTGGATGATCCGCACGAAGAGACTGCCAAGTTCGGCTCCAATTGCCTGCTTGCGCGGAGGCTGGTCGAAAACGACGTGCGCTTTGTCGAGGTCTACTGCGGCAGCGGAAGCGCCTGGGATGCGCACTCCGACATCGAGGGCAATCACACCAAGTGGTGCAAGGTTTCCGACAAAGTGATTGCGGGTCTTCTTACCGATCTCAAGTCGCGCGGATTGGACGATGAAGTGTTGGTTGTCTGGGGCGGGGAGTTCGGGCGCACGCCGTTCAACGAAAGAGGCGACGGCCGTGACCACAACCCCTGGGGCTTCACGATGTGGATGTCCGGCGCGGGAATCAAGGGCGGTCAGACGATCGGCGTGACCGACGAAATTGGCCTCCGGGCGATCGAAAAGCCCTATCACGTGCACGACATCCATGCGACGATCATGCACTTGATGGGCCTAAATCATCTGAATCTAACTTTCTTGCACAATGGCCGCCCGGAGCGGGCGACGGTCAATGGCGGGAAGCTCATTGAAGAGGCGCTGGTTTAGGGCTCTTGCTTGGTAGGGGAGACAGGCAGCACGAGGGTTCGTCACGGTGCAGAGATTGCGAGATCGCATGTGCCAGTTCCCGCCCGAAAGTTCTTCTTCCCACTTCGCAGAGAGGACCGCACCGCGAGGCGGCGCGGCTCGGTACTCCGAAGGGTTTCGTCCAACAAGTAGCTTGGCGGGCAGCTTGAAAAATCTAGTTTCGGGTTAGTGGGGCCACCGGCGAAGGCCAGATCATTCTTGGAAGAAACTCGCTAGGTCATCTGCTTGGGAGGGAACAGGCAGCACGAGGGTTCGTCAAGGTGGGGAGATTGCGAAATCGCATGTGCCAGTCCCCGCCCGAAGGGCCTTTTTCATTCGTTGAAGCTGGGTGACGGCTCCGGTGAACTGGCTGGCCTCTATCGTTCGCTACTGTCAAGAAAAGGCGGGGGGGCTGCTCGCCCCCCCGCCGTAGTTGTCTGACGTTATTGCTTGGGCCAGAACGTCAGCCGCACATTGATTGCCATGATGCGCATATCAGAACGATATCCGCAGCGCCATCTGCATCTGACGCATAGCACCGGCGCTGTCGAGGGTTCCGAAGTCGGAGTTCTCAATGTTGCCTTGCAACGATCCCAGGTTGACATGATTCAGGGCATTGAACATGTCCGCCCGGAGTTGAAGCCGCACGGATTCTTTCACCGTGAAGTTCTTCGACAGGGAAAAGTCCACAGTCCATTGGCCGGGTCTGCGGACCAGCCCGTTTCCGACGTTCCCCACTCGTTGGGCGATGCCGCGAACCTCCGGTATTTTGTTAAAAGCGGCCGGATTGAGATATTGAACGTCTTGGTGGGAGCCCGGACGGGCGCTGCCGAAAGTCGTGCCTCCGCTCGCGTAGAGATTGCCTCCGGCGTAGTCAGCCCGGCACTGCCAAGACTGTGAGCAGCCTTGAGTGATTCTGGTCGGCTGGCCGGTCGTCCCGGAATAGATGCCGGCGATCTGCCACCCGCCCAGAATGTTTTTAACCGCCCCGCTGGACCCCTGGAACTTGGGAAGCTCGTAGATCAAGTCGCCGACGGCTCGATGAGTCGTATCGAAATCGGGGTTGCCGCGCTCGATCGCAAGGTTGTTGAACTCCTGGACTCCGGAAGTCGCATCCGTTCCGTAGTAGACGCCCACATCGCCGCCGGTAAAGGCGATTGTCTTACCGTAGGTGTAGTGGAAGTCGCCCGAGAAGTTTTTGGAAAACCGCTTGCGCAGAGAAGTCTGCAGCGAGTGGTTCATCACACTCTCGCCCATGTCGACAAAGTAAGGGCCTCCCGGTATGATCTTGGGGTTGGGCCGTATCTGTGTCGCCCGGTCGGGCAAATTAAAGCGCCGGTGCATGGGGAACTTGATGCCGCGGGTGCCCACATATCCGATTTCAAACATCAGGTCCGAGTTCAACTGGCGCTGGATGTTGAATTGGTAGTTGATGGTGTAGGGATTCTGGATGTCGGGCGTGATCAGCGAGAAAACAAGCTCGGTTCCCTTTGCCTGAATATCCCTAAGAGAGATGGGGATGATTTGCTCGTTCGTGAACGGATATCTGACGTCCAAGGCCGCGGACTCGGCCGCGTTATAGCGAACGCGGAACGGAATATCCGGTCCGGCGGTGCTCTGCCTCAACACAGCCGGTATTTGAGCGGCGAACATGATGCCGGCCCCGCCTCGGATGACGGTCTTTCCGGCCTCATCCAAGCGATAGGCGAAACCTAGCCGCGGTCCAAGGTTGACCCAGCCATCGTGGTCGGTCGGACTGCTAACGGGGCGCCGCCCGCCAAAGGCGAAGTTCGTGAAGTCGGCCCCCGGAGGAAGCTCCAGGTTCTTGGCCGTAACAGCGATATCGCTTTTGGCTTCGGTCGTGTTGTTGGAGTAGAAGTCGTAGCGTAGCCCCAGGTTGAGCGTTAGCCTCTGATTGAGCCGCCAATCGTCCTGAACAAAGCCGCCGACCTCGTACATTCGATGATTATGCGGACCGTTGGAGCCAAACGATATGACGGCGCCATTGACCGTTTGGGAGAACATTTCCTCAACGTTGAGGAACTCGTACCTTGGATTCTCCGGGTTCGTCCGAGAGCCGCCGTAGCGCACAAAGCGCGCTCCGAACTTGAGCGTATGCTTACCCATGTTCTTGGTTATTTTCTGGTCGAAGGTATAGGTATTGCCATCCATGGCAAAGACCTCGGCGCTGCCCAAGTTTAGCGTTCCGCCTACGCCGCGGAGTCGAAACCTCGGAATTCGGCCCTGAAACTCGACGTTCTCGCCAACGTCAGGGTCGATGTTCGTAAAGAAATTATCCAGTCTATCCATGTCGGCATGGTTCCAACCAAAGCGGGTCTCGGAGACCCAGGTGGCGCTGGATTTCGTGTAATTCATGGTCGTGCGATCCGTTCTGTATATGTACTCGCGGTCGTTGGCGTGATTCAGGTTATAGCGGGGATCACCGCCGAACGGGCGATTTCTCGTATAAATGAACGAAAGGTTGCTCGTGTCGGTGATGCGGTAGTCGGCTCTGGCGATGAGATGGTTCTCTCTCCTCAAACGGGTGCCCACCGTCTCGACCCGTCCGCGGTTCTCATCGAGCAATAGGTTCGGCTCCGGAATCGTATCCATAAGGGTTTTTGTTTGCTGAAACGGCAAAGCCCGGAGAATCTGCGTCTTCAGGGCCGTGCTGGGAACGGTCCCGGTCACCCGCTGGGAGGCTGTCTCACGATAGCCCTCGTAGGTGGCGAAGAAGAACAGCCTGTTCTTCACAACGGGCCCGCCGAACGACCCGCCGAATTGGTTGAACACTTCGCGGTTCTTCGACACTTGGGACCCGTCGGAGTTGATGTTCGTCTGGAACGGATTGCGTGCGTTGAATACGTGAGAACGGTAGTTCTCGAACGCGCTGCCGTGGAACGCATTGCTGCCCTGCTTGCTGATCAGGTTGATCGTCCCGCTGATAACTCCTCCGTTCTCAGCCTTCATGATGCCGCGCATGATCTGCACTTCTTCGACGGCCTCGATGCTCATCACATCCATGTAGTTGCGGCCGCCGTACTGCTCCAAAGCGCGGCCCTCTGACGGATTCGAGTTGGCGTCGGTGCCATCGACCGTTACGCCGGTGCCGCTCTTGCCCATGCCGTTGATGCGCAGGCTGCCCCCGCCGACATCCACTCCGCTGGAGAGTTTGAGTATCTGCGTGACGTTTCGGCGCGACAACGGCAATTCAGTGACCTTCAAGGTGTTCAGGCTCTCGGTCTGTTCGGAAGCCTCGGTGCTGACCAGCGGCGGGCGTCCCTCGACGGTGACGGTCTCAGTGAGGTTGCCGATTTCGAGCGTGTGCGTCTGGCGCACGATCTGCGACGCCGCCAAGGCGATGCCAGTGCTTTCGTAGGCCTTAAAGCCGTCTGTTTCTAGTCTGAGCGTGTACGTCCCAGTGGGCAGTACGTTAAACACGAATCCACCGGCCCCCCCGATTGGGGCAGTGTAGACAAGGCCAGTGTCATCGTTTGTGACGGTTGCGTCACCGCCAGGAATTACCGCACCGGTAGAGTCCTGGACGGTCCCGAAAAGAGTAGCTGTGGTTACCTGGGCCCACGTAGCTGTTGCTGAGAACAGCAAGAGCGTGAGCGCCAAGGCTGCAGTTGTAAATCTAAAGCGCATTTTTTCCTCTTTCATCTTTCCTTTTCGAGCCACCGCTAGGTCGCTCATTCGCGCCGACGTGAGTAAACCCCTGATGTCGGCCCTTAGGAGGCGTCATCCGCGGCGCCCCCACTTTGGCGAGAGTTCCCACCCTGCCTTGCTATTTCCGCGTCCACCCATCCAAGGGCGACGGAAAACTCTTGCGCTACCTGCTTGACCACAGGGGCCAGCATCGCGGTGCGCTCGGTGCTGAGCCGGTTGGCCGGCCCGGCAATACTTATTGCAGCGTTTGCGGTGCCGGAATCATCGCGCACCGGCGCGCCGAGGCATTTGAGCCCCAACTCGTACTCTTCATCATCGATTGCAAAACCCTGCTTGCAGACTTTCGCAAGTTCCCGATCAAGCTCTTTGCGAGTACGAATCGTCGCTGCCGTAAATACCTCTAGGCCCTGGGCCCGCACAATCTCATCCAGTTGAGCTTTGGATAGAAACGCCAGCAGGCACTTACCCAACGACGAGCAATGCATCGGCGTTCGCTGACCCACCGTCGAGGGTGTCCTGAGCGTCCTTGTGCCCTCTACGGCCGCGAGGGATAAAACTCTCCCATTCTCGAGTGCGCCGACGTGGGCGGTTTCGCCCGAGATCTCGACCAAGCGCCGGAGAAACGGCTCTGCCTTCTCCACGAGACTTGGAAACGCCGTGACGCTCCGGCCGAGTTCAGAGAGTCGGTATCCCAGCCGGTATTTGCCCGTGCTGTCGCTCTGCGCGACGTAGCGGTGCTGCCCGAGCACAGACAGCAGGCGGTGGACCGTGGTTTTTTGTAGTCCGACTCTGGTGGTGAGTTCGGAGACTCCGAGTTCAACTCCACTAGCTTCTAGCGAATCGAGAATGCTAAATGCCCTGTCGAGTACTTGAATATGGTATGGCGTTGAAGCACCTGTCCCATATGACGGTATAACCCTGCCGGTATGTGGGACGTGCTAAGAGTACACCATTTTACGATGGCACAACCGTATGAAACGGTTCCGAACGGTTACCAGTTGACGTTTTGGCCTGTCGTTCGCAAGAACCCGATAGGCGACGAAAACAGCCGCCGGCTGATTCCGACCTCGGGTCTTGCGGGTGTCATCTTGACGGCGCCTGCCGCATCCATCAGCCGGCCGGTCACTGAATCGGCACTATTAACGGGTATCCTATTTAGCCAGCGCACTTTGGATCGCTGCTACCGTTCGGTCGGCCCGGTAGTTAATTACCATTTTTCCGATTCTTTGCCCCTCGGGCGCCACTAGGCTGACGCCATTGATTGACATTTTTCCCTTTGCCATACGCTCTTGGGTGCGCACGCTGTTGGGGTCGACCACCAACATCTGCGAGGAAATGCCCGCGTCGTCATGAAAGCCCTCGTCGGTCTGCTTGATGCCTTTCGATTCCAAAAAGCGCTTCACGTCTGGGTAGTCGTAGTATTCGGCCACGTAGTGAATCGTCGCGCTGTCCGCGGGCCACTTTTTCGACAGCCGTTCCGCGACAGCTTTCATGCCGGCCACGTTTCCTCCGCTGTCGGAGAGAAAGATCACGTGACGGAAACCGTGCGCGCGTAGACTTTCGGCGATGTCGGTCAGTAGCGACTGAAACGTGTACTCCCGAACCGAAATCGTTCCCGGATAGAGCATGTGCCCGGTCGGTGGGTCGATATCGCCCTCTGGAACGAAAGGTACGATCGGCGCCACCAGAGCATCGCCCAGCTTGCGCGCGATCGACTCGGTTGTGCCCCGCAGGATGTAGTTGTGCTTGCCCAGCGCAAGGTACGGTCCGTTCTGCTCAATGCCGCCGGTCGCGACGAGAACGGTCTTCTTGCCAGCGCGCATGGCATCACGAACTTCCAGCCAGGTCAACTCTTCGAGGAACACAGAGTCGCGGGCGTCGATCGGCCGCGGCATGTCCGGGTCCGGCCGCATGGGACTTGGTTTCTGGCCAAAAGCGATTGCGGAGAGGAGAATAAAGGCGAATACGGATCTTGAGATCATGGCGGCTTTATTGTGGCACAAGCGTGTGGGTACCGGATCTGAGCGCTACCTTTAATCGCATCCTAGGGGAACCCAGGTCATTGCTATGCGCAGCACCCGTCAGTACAGCTCGTACTTGACACGCTTGCGCTCCGGGGCGACGTAGGGGGAGACCAGGCTCTCGTTGCCGTCTCGATCGATCGCCTTCACTCCGAACGCCCACTCGTCGATCGACATCCCGCGAAAGCGATGCTCACCTTGTAGGCCGACGAACACCTCTTTCTCCCAGTAAGGCGACGTTGTCTTGCGCATCACAAGGGCGTATCCGGCGATGTCGGGGGCTGGAAGACTACAATCCCAGGCAAGCACGGCATCGTAGCGGGATGGGCCGCGAGAAATCATGGGCTGGCCGGACGGCAGCGTGTTAACCGGGCTTGCCGGCGCTAGGGCTAGCGACGCCAATCCAGAGGCGTTGAGCCTAGTGACTCGCGTTGTGTACTCGATCGAAGCGTTGCTGACCAAATCGGTCGGAGTGTGCTGATGGGAGTAGTGCTCCATCGGCGTGGTGAAGCGCACGCCGGCGTGGCCTTGCTGGTTGAACGAGGTATGATCCCCGCCCCGGCCGAAACGGTCGTGTCGAAAGATCAAGTCCGCCTTGAACGAAGGCAGATAGCGCTGGCCCATTCGACGGATGTAGCGCGCCAATTGACGCGACATCGAATCCTCCGGCCCCTCCGAAAACACTCGCACCTGATCGCCACCTCTGCGCCCGTCGCCGGCAGTGTCGCTGCCGATGATGTCGTTGTTGAAGACGGCTTCGATGGTGCGTTTATCCTCGCGCGCCCGCGCGGCGTAGAGGCTACTGCCTACGAGTCCCTGTTCTTCGCCGGCAAATGCTACGAAGACGACTGACTTGTCGAACTCGTATCGACTCATCACTCGAGCAAGTTCCATGACAGAGGCCGTTCCGCTACCGTCGTCGACCACGCCGGGCGCGTCGGCGGCCGCGATTTTCTCACTGTCGTTTTCTCGATTCTTCGAGAAGGGCATGGCCCCGGTTGCATCCTCCTTCAGCAGGTTCAATGAGTCGTAGTGAGCGGAGACGACGACATAACGATTGGGATGGATCTTCCCGGGCAGCACGCCGACAACGTTTACGATCTCGACGTTGGTCTGGAGCCGGCCCTTTTTCTTGACGTGATAGGAGTCGTAGCGGACTTGTAGACGCGGACTGTAGCTGCTCATCTGCTCGTAGATCCAGCGTCGCGCCGCGCCGATTCCTCGAGTCGGGTGGCGGGTATCAGAAAACGTATGGCGGGTCGCAAAAGACTCGAGCTTCTCGAGAATCCGCGAGATACTATCGGAAGACACTGCGTCTATGACGCTCTGCACGACTTCATTCGTCTTTGGGGGAGTGGCGGCAAGACAGACGCTCGCCGCTACTACGACAGTAGTGAGCAGACGCACCACGGAAACGGTAGGATAGCGCGGGTCACGATATGGGGCAAAGGCAAGCGCCATGTCGTGCGGTCCGCCGACTAGCCCGCATGATTGGAGCGAAGTATTGATCGCGGAGCAAGATACTTGGTCGGTCGCATCAGGCCTCTCCCGGACGTTGACCGCAACGGGCTAGACAAGATCGGGCAATGTGTACGGCTCGCGGTATTCACGAGTCAGGTAGCCATTGGCCTCATCATCCCCAGGGAACGTCTCTGTGTCGGGATCGAATATCAACTTGCGCCCGGTGCGATACGAGATATTCGCGAGGTGTGCCAGGGCCGTCGATAGATGCCCTTCTTCGATCTCACAGTGCAAGTGCTCGCGGTTGCGCGAGCGTAGCGCCTCGATGAAGTTCACAAAGGGCTCGCCGCGGTCACCGTCGGGAGCAACAATCTCGGGCCCGTCGCTATACTCGCGCGATGGGAAGCTGGCGTTGGCCGCCGTCTCGTCGACGCCGACGTCGCTGGTCTTGTCGCGCGGCGTAAATTTCCCCCGCATTGCCTTCCAGCCGCCCGACGAAGAGACGTAGCCCTGATCGGTGTACAGCACGTCAACTGAACTGCGCTCGCCATCGAACGGCGGACTGTAGAGGTTGGTCAATTCGACCTCCATGATCGTCCCGTCGGCATACTCGAAACCGGCGTTCTGCACGTTCGGCGTTTCTTGGTCGGAGTCCCACACATAGACGCCGCCATATGATTGAATCTTTACGGGGTGGGCCTGCTGCCCTGCCCCCCATCGCAACACGTCGAGACTGTGAACGCCGGTGTTGCCGATGTCGGTTGTCGAGGTGTCCCAGAAGAAGTGCCAGCCGTAGTGAAAGCGGCTGGGGCTAAACGCTCGGTACTTCGCGGGTCCGAGGAAGAGGTCCCAGTGAACGCCTTGCGGAATCGACGTCTCTCGCTCGCGCCCAACAGACGCGCGCCCCTTGTAGATCGCGGTCTTGCTGCGGTAGACGCTGCCGAACTGACCGGACCGAACGAATTCCATTGCGGCGCGGGTCTTGGGCGAACTGCGGCGGTTCAGGCCGACCTGCACGAGGCGATCGTGCTTGCGCGCGGCTTCGACCATGCGGCGGCCTTCAACGATGGTGTACGAACACGGTTTCTCGCAATAGACGTCTTTGCCCGCCTGGCAGGCCCAGATGGTGTGGAGGGCGTGCCAGTGGTCGGGAGTCGCGACGGTAATGGCGTCGACTTGCGGGTCTTCGAGTACCTTGCGTAAGTCGTGGTGCGTCTTCGGTTTGTAGCCGTGCTTGGCTTCGATCTTCGCAACAGACTCGGGGAAGAGGCGTTCGTCGATGTCGCATAGATACGCGATGCGCACACCGGGGATCTTTCCGAACTGCTCAATATGTGTCTGGCCGCGCCCGTGGATGCCGACGATCGCTAGATTGATGCGGTTGTTGGCTGAATCTTGGGCTACCGCTTGGGGCCGGGGCGCGGCGGCAATGCCGGCACCGAGAGCTGCCTTGGCCAGGAATTTTCTGCGAGTGGTTTCGGACATGTTGCCTCCGGTCCGAATTGTACACAGCTTGAAGAAAGGCCTTGGCCTTCGGAGAAGTAGCCCGCATTCCTCAGCACGTGGTTAGAGATGCGGCTGGGGTGCGGGCGGTTCTCGTCGACGCGGATATGATTTGTGCGACAGCGCAGGATTCGTCTGGTAGCATGCCACCAGACGAATAATGAAACATCGCTTCCTCCAGATATTCTCCCTGGCGCTGCCGGCCTTTTTGCTGTTTTCATGCGGTGGCGGAAACTTAGCTTCGAGCGACGAGTCGCGGCCACCCAACATCGTGTTTATCATGGCCGACGATTTGGGCTACGGCCAGGTTGGCGCCTACGGACAGGAACACATTCGCACACCCAACATCGATCGGCTCGCGGCGGAAGGCATGCGCTTCACCGACGCCTATGCCGGGGCGACCGTCTGCGCGCCTTCACGATCGGTACTCATGTCCGGCCTGCACGGCGGACACGCTCCTGTTCGAGCGAACGGCGGCGGTAATCCGATTCAAGCGGGCGATACGACGGTGGCGAATGTGTTGAAACAAGCCGGCTACCGCACAGGCGCATTCGGCAAATGGGGACTGGGCAACATCGATACACCCGGCGTACCCTGGGAGCATGGGTTCGACTATTTCTTTGGCTATCTACACCAGGTTCATGCGCATTTTTACTATCCCGAGTATCTCTGGGAGAACGATCGCAAGTACGCCCTAGCGGGCAACGCCGATGGCAAACGCGTCGAGTACACCCACGACGTGATTGCTGAGAAGGCGCTCGAGTTCGTTCGTCAAAACGCGGCCGAGCCATTTTTTCTGTACGTACCATTTACGATTCCGCATCTTGAGTACCTGGTTCCCGAGGACTCAATCGCCGAGTACCGCGGTAGATTCAAAGAGATCGAACTGCGGGCCGGACATTACGCCTATACCGCGGAACCGTTCGCCTCGCTGGCCGGCATGATCACGCGTATGGATCGCGACATCGGCAGGTTGCTCGCCTTGATCTCCGAACTGGGGTTGGACGACGACACGATTGTCTTCTTCACCAGCGACAACGGCGGCCTTGAGCGAGGACGCGGTGGGGGTGCTGATTTCGATGTGTTTCGGTGCAACGCGCCTCTTCGTGGAGGAAAGCGAGATCTCTACGAGGGCGGCATCCGGGTTCCGTTTATTGTGCGCTGGCCGGGACGCATCGAGGCCGGATCGACGAGCTCATTGCCAACTTCTTTCCAGGATTTCTTTCCCACTGCCGCCGAGTTGGCAGCGGCGGACGTACCCGCGGGGCTCGACGGGACATCGATCGTCCCCACGCTCATGGGGGAGCAGCAGGCGTCGCCGGAGTTTCTCTATTGGGAGCATTTCGGCGCGAACCAAGATCATGTCTTCCAAGCGGTGCGAATGGGTCGTTGGAAGGCAATTCGAGACGGCAAAGACGAACCGCTAGAGCTCTACGATCTCGACCATGACATTGGCGAGACGGCGGACGTGTCCGCGGCGAATCCAGAGATAATCGCGAAGATCGAGAACTATTTGGCCAGCGCGCGAACGGAGCCCCGCGAGCACTTCAACAAAGGCTGGGACCCGTAAGGCACTCAGTGCCCGAATGGGACTGAGCGAGGAAAATGTTCGCATTGTTTCAAATACAATCCTGAACCCTAAGCCGCTCTGCTCTGCTTCCTGTCAGTCTCGGGCGGCGGCGCCGTTGACGGTCTAAGTACAAGTGGCCCCTGAGGGCGGTACAATCTCGGCATTGTGATTGGCGAATCGATCGGAACTCTTCACATTCACGCGGAAATTCAGAAATCGCTATCAGTTATTTCACGCGTGTCTGATTGGCAAGAATCGGGATCACATTGAGGGTCGCAATCTACCTCGCTGTGGCGTTGGCGGTCCTGTATAGCCCGTCAACGTTAAGTGCCCAGGGCGCCGCGGCCAACTGGCCGACCTATGGTGGCGACTATAGTGCCTGGCGGTACAGCAAGCTCGACCAGATCAACGCCGCCAACGTCAAGGAGATGGTGCCGATCTGGGCGTTCCAAACCGGCGATTATCAGAGCGGGTTGCAATCGACTCCGATCGTCATCGACGGGGTAATGTATGTCTCGACTGGGAGCAATCAAATCTACGCTCTTGACGCGGCGTCCGGTGAAGTGATTTGGAGATTTCGATACGACGCGACCGGTCCCACAGACGTCGGATATGCCCCTCAGAACCGGGGACTTGCCTTTGGGCACGGACTGGTCTATATGGGGACGCTCGACAATAGCGTCGTCGCGGTCGATAGTCGAACCGGAAAAGAGGTTTGGCGTGTCAGGGTACAAGACCCGGCGCAGTGCGGCTGCAATATCAGTGCCGCCCCGCTCTTGGTCAAAGAGCTCGTTGTAGTTGGCGGCACAGGCGGAGACTCCGCGAACCGCGGGAGCTTGACAGCGTTTGACGCTAGGACAGGGCGTTTCGCCTGGCGCTTCTACGTAACGCCTGGCCCAGGCGAGCCGGGCAATGAGACGTGGCCAGGAGAATCGTGGAAGTTCGGCGGCGGTGCGCCGTGGATGACCGGCTCGTACGACCCGGGGCTTGACCTCATTTTCTGGGGCACCGGAAATGCCGCTCCCGACCTTGACGGCGCGGCTCGAGAGGGCGACAACCTCTACACCGCCAGCATCGTCGCCCTAGATGCCGATACAGGTAAATTGCGATGGCACTACCAGGAGGTGCCGCACGACGTTTGGGATTACGACTCGGCGTACGAGACCATCCTTGTCGATCTGCCCGTCCGTGGAAAAATGCGCAATCTGCTCGTGCACCCAAACAAAACCGGGTACGTTTGGGTGCTCGACCGCACAAACGGAGAGTACATCGGAACTTGGCCAATGGTCGAAGACATCACCTGGGTCGAGGGAATTACCGAGGACGGAAAGCTGGTTGGCCGGAACGAACCAACGCCGGGTACAGCGACGATGATTTGTCCGAGCGTGGCGGGCGCTAAGAGCTGGAATCAGGCGGCATTCTCTCCCGATTCAGGGCTCTTGTATGTGCCGTTGCTGCGATTCTGTAACGACCTGTATGTCCGTCAGCAGGAGGCGCGGCAGGGTAAATCATACTCAGGCGGATACTGGAAGTTTATGCCCGCGCCAGGCCGTGAGTTCCCGTCCGGCGTCGCTGCGTTCGACCCGGTCAGCGGGGAGAAGAAGTGGGAATACAGCTATCGATACATCATCGCGGCATCTGTTTTGGCTACGGCCGGCGGCGTTGTTTTCTGTGGTGACACGGAGGGCCAATTCTTTGCCCTCGATGCGAACACGGGAGAGAAACTGTGGTCATTCCCCACGGGGTCGGGCCATCGCGGCTCGTCGGTTTCGTATGCGGTTGACGGTCGACAGTACGTCGCGACTCCCAGCGGCTGGGGGTCAATCCTCACCTGGATGAGGGGAATGTTTCCCGAGCTGCGGAAGCTACCGGCTACGGGCGGCACGCTCTTCGTCTTCGCTTTGCCTGAACGGAACGAACGATGAAACGCCGATGCCAGTTGCCGCTGGGTCGATACCTGTCGGTAGTGGGCTTGTTGACTGTGTGCGCGACTCCGATATACGCTCAGGCCGACGTGGGCTACGGTCGGCAAGTATACGCGAAGACCTGTGCCAATCAGAATTGTCATGGAGCCGCCGGGACGGCCGGGGTAGCGCCGGCGATTGCCGGAAGGGGGTTGCCCCTTGATCGGTTAACGCAAATTCTCCGGCAGGGTGTGCCGAACACCAGCATGCCCGGTTGGGAAACGACTCTGACGCTTGAAGATTTTCAGGCTGTGCTTAGTTACGCTCTGAGTATCCAGCAGGTCGCGGCGGCACGCCGAGAGGAATCGTTAGATCCGAAGCGGCCATGGCTCGGACACAAAGGACGAGAGCTGTTCTTTGACTCCAATCGCATAACGCCATGCGGGTCGTGCCACTCGTTCGACGGTCTTGGCCTGGCCGTCGCGCCCAAGTTCGAAGCCATTCCAACGATGTCTGCCGGCGAGCTACGAAAACTGAGCTCGGAGAAAGTTGTGACTCTACGTTACGGACCCGACGAGGCTTTCCACGCAATCGCAACGTCCGCCAGATCGGGCACCTCGCGATGGTACGACCTAAGCGCCGAACTCCCCGTTCTAAGAACCTTCGACGATGGCGAGATCTTGGTCGACGCAACGGACTCGTGGTCCCATGATCGCTGGCTCGTAGAGTACAACGACGCGGAGCTGGATACAGTTCTCGATTTTCTAAAACAGGCTCTTGCCGAGTAGCTCGCGCCCAACGATTGATCTACGAAAGTCGCGGCGAATGACAAGTGATCTGAATCGGAACGGCGCTGAGTGCCACATTAACCAGCAGCGTTTATCCGCGACGGGAATGAAAGAACGCTTTCAAGCGGCGAACGCATTCGTCGACCAAAACGCCTTCTGTAATCTCGAGCCGATGATTGAGCAGGTCTGAGTCGGCAATTCGAAACTTGCTGCGTACGGCGCCAAATCGTATGTCGCGCGTACCGAACACGAGCCGCTGCACCCGAGCGTTCACCAATGCGCCGGCGCACATCGCACAGGGCTCTAAGGTGCAAAATAGAGTCGTCCCTGTGAGGCGATAACCGCCAAGCTGCCGCGCGGCTTCACGCAGTGCAACGATCTCTGCGTGGGCCGTTGGATCACCTGAGCCGATCGGCTGATTCGCGCCGCGCCCCACGATTTCTCCGTTTGACACAACCAGCGCCCCGACAGGCACTTCATCCGCTGACTCAGCACGGTCAGCCAGAGCCAACGCCTGGCGCATGAAAACTTCGTCGGTCGCCAGCGAGGGCTCGCTCACATCAATGGCCGCCGGCGGGGTGCCCGAGCCACTTTTCGATGTCGGGGAACACGACCGCTTGCATCTCGGGCGTGTCAATGTTTTCTGGCGTAATCAGGTATGCTCCCGAGTCGATGTGTGCCAGCGGAGTTCCGCCTTCTAGAAACGTCACCAGTTGCTTCGTGCTCTCGTAGCCCATCTTAAAGGGGTCTTGCACAACGATCGAGTCGATCACGCCGTCGTTCATTTCGGCCACCAAAGTGTCGGAGGCGTCGAAGCCGACGATCTTCACCTTTCCGCTCAATCCGCGCTGCTTGACGGCAAGCACCGTGCCGTCTAGGCTCGACTCATTGTCAGCGAAGAAGCCCGCGAGGTTGGGGAACGCGGTCAATAAATTTTCTGCTTCGGCGAGCGCCTTGGCCCTGTCGGCCATGTTGAACTTGACGCCCACTATCTCGATGTCAGGAAATTTTTTCTCAATCGTATCGACGAACCCCGCCTCGCGCTTCATCGTCGAGGCGCTGCCGGGCATGAACCCGATAACGCCGACTTGGCCCTTGCCGCCGAGGATTTCACCCATGCGATCGGCCGCCATTACACCGCCAAGGTAGTTGTCCGTTACGACGAAGCTAATGATCTTGTCGGTCTTGATAGCGGAATCAAAGATCGACACGGGAATCCCGCTGTCGGTTGCTCTCTCGACCACCGTTACTAGCGCCTCTTCATCAACGGGAGCCAGCACAATACCGCTGACTTGCCGCGTGATCAGGTTTTCTACGATTGCAATCTGGCGGCTCGAGTCGATCTCCATCTGCGGAGCGTTCCACAATATCTCAAAACCAAACTCGTCGCCGGCCATGAGCGCGCCAGCGTGAACCGTCTGCCAGAAAATGTGGTTTGTCCCTTTCGGGACGACGCCAACAACGGGTTTACCGCTGCCGCGATTACAGGCGGCAGCCACGGCACCAACCGTGGTGGCGAAGAAAGTTCGTCGATCGATCATCGGGCCTATTATCTCGCACCATTCGTGAATCCCGACCTCACGGCTGGTTCGGCCGCCACAGCACTTCGTCGGTATCCATCTGCAAACAAACCCAACGACTCCAAACAAAAAATGCATCGGAAAGCCGGTTAAGATAACGACGCGGCTGGTCCATATCTTCCTGGCGCGCAATGGTGACGACTCGTCGCTCAGCCCGCCGGCAGACAGAACGGCAAAGATGTAGCTCCGCATTCAGACGCGAACCACCAGGTAGCACGAATGAGGGCAGATCCGGCAAATCGGCGTTCATTTCGTCGATCTCGCGCTCAAGCCGATCGATTTCGACGGTGCCGACGCAGGGCTGCTTCTCTCCAATCTCGATTGAATCGGTCGCGAGTTGCGAACCCAAATTGAATAACTCATGCTGCACTCGAAGCAGCGTTTCGCCCAGCCGCCCGAGTGTCGGGTGGGCCGTGGCGGCATCGCTTAGCGTTACAAGCGCCGCGCCGACGAAACAGTTGAGTTCGTCGACCGTGCCGTATGCTTCTACTTTGGAATCGTCCTTCGCAACCCGCCGGCCATTGACTAGGTTCGTGTCGCCCCCGTCGCCGCTCTTGGTATAAATCCGGCTCAGCGAAACGCCGGGTTCGACAAAACGATCATCGCCCATTCATCGATCATAGATCGCAAGCAATCGAGCCTGTAAGTGGTCCGAGCGGTTCAGACTCTCGTTGTAGAAGCCCGGACCCGTCCACAGCATTGGTGTCGAGATCGCGTGGGCGGACGGCGTCGACCATGGGAGTGTAGTTTTTTCATGCCCCTAGGAATTTCCCTGGGGAGATTTTTCCGTTGCCGTATCTGAGCAGATCGGTAACTCCTGTGAAATCAGCGAGTGGCTTAATTGGCTTGTGAAATGCTATCCAAGCCGTGAGGCAAATATGCTGCGAAACCGAGTCATTGTAGCCGACGATCAAACGACGTTCAGCGAACGACTTCGCCGCGAACTCGAACCCGACTTCAAAGTCGTGGCGAGCGTTCGTGATGGTCGGGCCCTGGTACAAGCCTGCGACCTGCTGACACCCGATATCGTAATCTGTGACGCCGATGTGCCCGTCCTCCCCGGTCTCGACGCCATCGAAAGATTACGCCACGATCGGTTTGAGGGCAAAGTTCTCATCATGACCCGCGAAGGCGAGTACGAGAATTCCGAGCGGGCCTGGCAAGCTGGTGCTGACGTCCATGTCTTCAAAGATATGGGTACGTCAGCGGTCGTTCGGGCACTTAGACATTAGCGCGGACTGTCACAGCGACCAAGAGCCGGCTCCTCTCCCCAAGGGCCCGGCGTGGGCGTTTACGTGAGATGCACTTGGCGTGTCTTCACGCCGGCCTCGACGAGCAGATTCCGCGCGACGTCATTCAGCGGGTAGTCTATATTGAATACCACTTCCGCGATGCCGGCGTTAATGATGATCTTGGTGCAGATCAAACACGGCGAAAACGTCGTGTAGAGCATCGAGTCGCGCACGCTTATGCCGTGGTAGGCCGCCTGAACGATAGCGTTCTCCTCCGCATGTGAGCACAGACAATCACTCAAGGCGGTGCCGCTGTCGGCGAAGGAGTTGCAGCGAGGACAGCCGCCCTCGTTACAATTTTTCACTCCACGTGGCGTACCGTTGTAACCGGTGGAAATAATCCGGCGGTCCTTCACAATTACCGCTGCTACCTTCCGTTTCATGCAGTTCGACCGTAGCGCCGCGATCTTGGCAATTTGCATGAAATATTCATCCCAGCCAGGACGCTTAACCTGCATCAGCCAGGCACTGACAATCCGGTCGATATTCCCGGTCAGCTCGTCGAGAGTTCCGCCGTTGATAATCGTCTCGTCCGCCTTCTGCCAAGTGGCGCGTAGCTGTTGATGCGATGGGTCATCGCTCTCCATCTCTCGCTCTTCCTGCTCTACGAACTCCTCGAATGACGCCGGAGTACGCTCGCCGCCACGCGCCCGGACGCGCTCGAACCTGACGTCTCTTGATGCATCCAAATGAAGCAATTGGAATGCCCCGGTTTCGCGTAGTGCCTCCACCTCATAGGGGCTCCGAATCGAATCAATCACGTAGTGGCGGTCGGGGCGGAGTTTCCTTTTGATGCGCTCGGCGAGCACAGCCGGGCCATACTCCGCCCGTAGGCTATTGCCCTGGGCAATTAGATTCTCGCGGTTCGGCTCAAGGTCCAGGGCCGCCAACGCATTGCGGATTTCGTCCGAAAGCGAATGAAACTCAAACCCCTTCTTTCGAAGATGGTTGGCGCTCACGGTTTTGCCCGAGCCGTTCGTCCCTGTTAATCCGATGATCATGCAATGCCGATTCCCACATAGTACGTCACCGGCTATTTTTGGCTGGCGAGCGTATTCGGTATTCCATCGAATCTGGGCGCAGCCGCCAGATTGAGAAGGCGGTTAGGCAGAGGGATAGGCAGACTTCTTGCTGCAATCGGTGAAGAAGCGAATATAAGTGGCGTCGCATGCTAGCCTTTGGGATTAGGGGCCATGAAGGCATTCGTCTGTCGCGAAATCCGTGCTTGCCGCTCTCGTCCTCAAGCGCAAATTGGTCTGCCATCCCTTGCACACCACACGGAATTTAAAGAACGGGGATCCCACGAAGGATCGGCTCCGCCGTAAACATTTATGGTGAACGTATTAGCAATTACACCCGTTGTCGGAGCCGTCGGCTTAGCGGCATCGGTTCTCACATTCTTGGCGGTCGTTAGGCGCTCACCCGGCAACAGCCGGATGCAAGAAGTTGCCGGATTGATTCGCGAAGGCGCCATGGCGTTTCTCTATCGCGAGTACCGCATCCTCGCGATGTTCGTGATCGTTGTTAGCTCTTTAATCGCTTGGAAGCTGAGCGTCGAGACGGCGATCTGTTTCATCGCAGGTGCGATTTGTTCCGTTCTGGCAGGCTATGTTGGCATGCAGTCGGCAACGCTGGCCAACACGCGCACCTGCGAGGCAGCGAGAACCGACGGCGCCCCCGCCGCGCTAACCGTTGCGTTCAGCGGAGGCGCAGTCATGGGGCTGGCAGTGGCTGGCCTGGGGCTTCTCGGAGTTGGCCTTTTTGCCCAGTATTACGCCGGAATTGAAGAGGCGGTATATCTGAATGGGTTCGCGATGGGAGCGAGTTCGATCGCGCTATTTGCGCGAGTCGGTGGCGGCATCTACACCAAGGCGGCAGATGTCGGAGCGGACCTCGTCGGCAAAGTTGAGGCTGGAATCCCCGAAGACGACCCTAGAAATCCAGGAGTCATCGCGGACAACGTCGGTGACAACGTCGGCGACGTGGCCGGCATGGGTGCGGATATTTTTGAGTCCTACGTCGGTTCGATGATAGCTACACTCGCGATCGCGGCAACGTTGCCGGCAGCCGGCCTTGCGCTGTTGGAAGGCGGGCATGGCGGCGACGCGTTGCAAGCTTCGCTGATGGCGCTTCCGTTAGTGCTATCGGCGGTAGGCCTCGTCGCTTCGCTGCTCGGAATCTTGTCGATCCAAGTCTTAAAACGCATGGGGCCGGCGGCGGCATTGCGCTACTCAGCATGGTTCGCAGCCGTGCTGTTTCTAGTTGGCGGTTACATGGTCGTCGGATATCTGGGAATCGCAACAAGCGTCTTTTGGGCGGTTCTGGCCGGGACACTTGCCGGCATGGCGATCGGATTTGTTACGGAATACTACACTTCGATGGGCCCGGTTAGGGGCATCGCGAATGCCTCGCGCACGGGCTCGGCGACGAATATCATCGAGGGGCTAGCTGTCGGCTTCCGTAGTTGCGCTCCGCCTGTCCTCATGATTTGCTTGGCAATTTATGTCGCGAATGATTCGGCGGGGCTCTACGGAATCGGCATCGCAGCGGTCGGGATGCTGGCGACCGTCGGCATCACGATGAGTGTCGATGCGTACGGTCCGATCGCCGATAACGCCGGCGGTATTTCGGAAATGTGCGGGCTAGGCCCGGACGTCCGAGCGGTGACCGACAAGCTCGATTCGTTGGGCAATACGACCGCGGCGATGGGTAAAGGATTCGCAATCGGCTCGGCGGCGCTGGTAGCGCTGGCTCTCTTTTCCGCATACACGCAGGCAGTCGACAGCGCGCGCGCGGCGGCAAACCTCGGTCCAATCGAAATTCCTCTCAACGACGCCGGTGTTGTCATCGGACTGCTTCTCGGTGGAATGCTGCCGTTTATCATTGCGGCTCAAACCATGACCGCCGTGGGCCGCGCCGCGGAAAAAATGATCGAAGAAATTCGCCGCCAATTTCGCGAGATAAAAGGTCTCCTCGCCGGTGAAGAAGGCGTCAAGCCCGACGCCGCGCGCTGCGTCGATATCGCCACTACCGCTGCTCTCAAGGAAATGGTGATGCCCGGCGTCATCGCAGTATCGGCTCCGGTGCTGATTGGCTTTTCACTTGGGCCCGCCGCACTCGGCGGCACTCTAGCGGGAGCTACAGTCACTGGCGTTCTACTGGCTCTGTTCATGGCAAACGCAGGCGGCGCTTGGGACAACGCCAAAAAGATGATCGAGCAGGGCGAAGTCGAGGGTGAGAGCAAGGGTTCAGACGGCCACAAAGCGGCCGTTGTCGGTGACACCGTGGGCGATCCGTTCAAAGACACGTGTGGCCCTTCGATGAATATTCTCATCAAACTAATGTCGATCGTGGCTCTCGTGATCGCTCCACTAATCGCCCTGCAGTAATCTCACGCGTGGGCCACACGCCGCCCGCAACGACACCATGCCGCAAGCCTCACGTCCCAACGTCATTCTTATCTTGGCCGACGACATGGGCTACGGCGACTTTGGGGTTTTTAGCGACGGTGTCGTGAACACTCCCCACCTCGATCGGCTTGTCGCCGAGGGTACTTGCTTTCGTCAGCAGTACTCCGCGTCGCCGATTTGCGCGCCCGCACGGGCGTCGCTGCTTACCGGCCGCTACCCCCATCGCACTGGTGCGATTACGCAGCACGAGATCCACGGCCTCGATCGAATTGCCCTTCGCGAAGTCACGATCGCCGACGCATTTCGATCGGCCGGCTACGCCACAAGCCTAGTAGGCAAGTGGCACAACAGAACATTCGACCGCCGCTACGAGCCGAACGCGCGGGGTTTCGATGAATTCACAGGCTTTTGTGGCGGCTGGACCGACTACTTTCGCTACCACCTACGCCGTAACGATTCGAGTGCGCCATCGGATGGGACCTACCTGACCGACCTGCTAACTGAAGAAGCCCTTAGCTTTATCGACCGCAATCGAAAAAACCCGTTTTTTCTCTACCTGCCCTACAGCGCCCCGCATTCACCTTTCCAGGCGGACGCAGACCGCGTCGACTACTACCGCGCGAAGGGCTTCAACCGCATCGTCGCCACGACATACGCAATGATCGAGCGCATGGACGAGGGCGTCGGCCGCATCTTAGAAAAGCTAGAGCGCGATGGCTTGGCCGAAAACACCATCGTCGCCTTTACCAGCGACAATGGGCCGGCATTTTTCAACCCTCCCTACATGCTTGAGGAAGGCGAGGACACGTTTAACGAGCGCTTCAACGCGGCATGCGCGGCAGCAAGGGTTGGATCAACGAAGGCGGGATTCGGGTACCCATGGTCATTCGCTGGCCCGCTCGGATTCGCGCGAATCAGCTTCGAGACGAGCTGACGCAGTTTACCGACTGGATGCCGACGCTGCTCTCCGTCTGCGGCGTTTCGCGACCCGAAGGCCCACGAGTCGACGGTCATGATCTGGCAGCGTTGTTGCTGGGCCGACGCTTGCAGCGAGAGCCCCGGCAGTTTTGGCAATGGAATTTCTATTTCCCAAACGTAGGCACGAACGCCGCAGTCCGTGACGGCGACTGGAAGATGGTCCGCCCAATGATCGAGGGCACGCGATTCTTCAGCAACGATCTATGTGAATCGGATGAAGACGTCGCGCGTACCGCGGCCTTCGTTGAAGCTGATTGCAAGCATAAGGAAGATCCCGCAAGCATCGCCGGTATTCTTCCGGTTCCGCACTTGAAACCGCAAGATCCCGAACCGCCGGAACTATACAACCTCGCCGAAGATTCTGGCGAGACCAACGACCTCGCGGCAGCGAACCCCGACCGGGTGCATCGCATGCTTCATGAGCTCGATAATTGGTTCGAATCCGTCGAAGCCGACCGCGCCACTATCGACTGGCCGGCATAGCGACCGAAAATTCATCTACTCTCGGGAGTTAACACCTGAGTCAACCAGTCGGTCATGCGCCGCTTGTAGAAGTGCAAGGCAGCATCCGGCTCCCAAGTATTCATGCCGTGGCCGGCGTCAACTTCGACGATGTCGCAGAGCTTCGAAGCTCGCCGCAGAGCCTGGCACATCGCGATCGATTGCTCGAATGGAACGCCTTCATCGCGCGTTCCGTGAATCATCAGAAACGGCGCAGACTCCGGCCCCACGTGCGCGATCGGCGAAGCGGCAACGAACTTCGAAACGGTTGCGGCGGTAACATCACGCTCACCCAAAAAGCGCTCGGTCACATCGGAGCTTCCGTTGTAGTGGGCCGAGAAACTGACGAAATCGTGGATACCATAGAGCGCTACTACCGCGTTGACACCAACTCGGTTTCGCGCACCAGCAAAACTTACCAAATGCCCACCGGCGGACTCGCCCACCAAAGCGATCTGACCTGGGTCAACCTTATAGTCGGCCGCGTGGCTACGTACCCAGCCGACCGCCGCCTCGACATCATCGACTGCCGCCGGAAACTGGTGCTTGGGTGAGAGGCGGTAATCGATGCTGAACCAAACAAATCCGGCAGCGCTGAGCGGTTCGAAAATGTAAGTGATGTAAGTCTGCTTGTCTCCGGCTTCAAAGCCGCCGCCATGCACGAGCACGGCCGCCGGGTACGCTCCTTCACCTGAAGGAACATGCGCATCGAGTAAAAGTGCTTCACCACCGGCGTGCGAGTAGATGACGTCGCGATGTGTTTGCCCGACTACCGCCGGGTGGATCGCGAACGCAATCGCAATCGACAAGACGGTACCGGCCCGAAGGGTCCTTCGACTCGCTGAGGGGATGGCTGACAAAGCAGGTTCCATTGTCACAGACGGATCAGGATGACCAGCCGTCGGCGCAAACCGCCACTAGAAGGTTAGTCCCCGAGACGCCGATGCTATCATCCAATTTTATGATCGCCGCCGAGCGCCCGCAGCTAGTCGTCGTTGGGCGCCCGAACGTCGGCAAGTCCACGCTATTCAACCGAATCACCGGTTCGAGACGCTCGATTGTGGGGGACGAGCCCGGTATAACGCGTGACCGCATCCGGCTGCCCGCAACCTGGAAGGGCAAGCAGTTCGAGGTCACCGACACCGGCGGGATGACTTTCGGCGAAGAGGGTGATTTCCCGGAGCTCATCAGCGACCAAGTGCGTGTCGCGGTCGGGACGGCCGACCATGTGATATTCGTCATCGACGGTCGCAGTGAGCTAACCCCTAACGACCGCGATTTGGCCAGTTTGTTGCGGCGCTCCGGAAGAGCAGTGACCGTCGCGATAAATAAATGCGACACCGATGCTCTCGACGAGCTAACCGCGTCGTTCTACGAATTGGGTTTCCCGGAGGTCGTCCCAGTTTCGGCCGAGCACGGCCGCGGAATTGAGCGCCTGTTGCTTTCGGCGACCACGGCATTTCCGCGGGTCGAGGAAGTCAGCGAAGAAGAGCGGCCGATTCGGGTGGCAATTCTCGGCCGGCCGAACGCGGGTAAATCAACTCTGCTGAACTGCATCACCGGTCAAAAGCACGCTATTGTTTCGGCGATTCCAGGGACGACCCGCGATGGCGTCGATGCCGAGGTGGTACGGCGCGGCCGACGTTTCGTTTTCGTGGATACCGCTGGAATTCGGCGTAAAGGCAAAACGACGCAAATGGCCGAGAAGCTCAGCGTGGTGATGGCGCGCAGGCACTTGCGCCTTGCCGATGTCGCACTCTTGCTCGTTGAGCCCGACGAGGGTGTCACCGCGCTCGACGCGCACATAGCCGGTTACGCGCACGAGGCCGGCAAGCCTTGTGTCGTCGTCGTCAACAAGTGGGATCTGAGTGCGAAGACTCAGCCGGATTTTCGTTTGCACGTCCAGGAACAGCTTAAGTTTCTCGATTATGCTCCGATCACGTTTGCTTCGGCGCTCACCGGCGATCGCGTTGAGAATCTGTTTCCGCTCATATTGAAAGGAAACACCGCCTCTCGACTACGCATTCCGACTTCAGCGCTGAACCGCTTCTTGGCCGAGGTTGACTTCGACCGGGTGACCGTACCAGGCTTCTACAAGCCCAAAATTTCATACGTCACGCAGCCTACGATCGCGCCTCCGAAGTTCGTGTTTTTCACGAATAAGTCGGTACCGTTTCACTTTGGACTGGAACGATATTTGATCAATCGATTGCGCGAGACGTTTGGATTCGAGGGCACACCAATTGTGGTGCGGTCAAAGCTCAAGCCGAGGCGCAGACCTTAGCCCGCATTTCTCACCACCTTACGGCTATAGCACCACTCCGAAGAATCCCTTCAGAAGATAGGCCGTGACGATCGAGATGAGCAGGAACCATACGACCCAATGCGTCGTAAACGGTCCGAAGCCAATTTCCGCCGTCGGATAGCGCACATCGAGCCACTCGACGCCGGTCGATCCGTAGCCATCTTCGCCGGGTGCGAGCAGCAAGCGTTCCCACCATCTGCCCGACCGGCGCTGCGAGACGTATTCGAAATTCGCTCCGGCAAGCGCGGATTTCGTTAGCTCGCCAGCGGCCGACTTCAGGGTCAGCTCGGCTGAACCGTTTTCGATAACTCGCACTCGCCAACTGACTTCACCGGCCGCCTGCACGCGGACCGCGGCGGTTTCGACCGTGGCTCCAGTGGAAGCGCTAAGAACCGGCACGCCGCGCTGGGGCACGACTTTCGCCGTGACGAGCGCAGTTTCCCCAACCCGCAGTGGGCGACGCCCGTACACCGCGTCGAGGTGACCATACAAGATCACCATCGGTAGGGCCAAAAAAAGCGCCGGGCGGAGCATATGCCCGACGTACTTGAAGTTGCTAAGAATCAGGTCCTTTTGAGCGGCCAACAGCAGGCCGGGGTCATCGCCAAAAAGGCGCATCTCAAGCAAGTGCGCCTGCATCAGTTTCTTAGCGCGTTCAATCGCGGGTTGATTTGAAGTTTTCCCTACAACCCACAACATCGCGATGCCGATGGCAATCGACATCAGTACGAATCCAAGCCTCGGGCTGACCTGGCTAAAAAACTGGGAGTAGCCCGCGACCGCTGCGCGCAGCGCGGCGTTGAACAAGTCAACGATCACTGGTTACTCGAGGTACCCGAGGCCCTGCAGTTTTTGCATAATCTCGTCGTCCGTTGCGCCGTCCTCGATTTGCGATAGCTCTCTATCAAGCACATGCTCGACGAACTCTTGGGGCGACGAGTAACCGCCCGCCTCTGCACAGCGCTTGACGCGCTCAAATAATGCTTTTTCGAGTTTGATCGAATTCGAGAAACCAAACATGGTAACCCCTTATCATAATCCGCAATCGACGAGATGCCCAAGCTGGGCCACTATAGTACGTACACTCCGAGAAGAAATGAAATTGGTGTTCAATGCCGTTGCGTCAACGGCGGGCGGAGGCAAGACTTACTTGCTGAATTTGTTGCGGCATGTTCCCTCGCATGCAAAATTTCACGGCGATATTTGGGTCGCGCCCGCGTTGGCTGAGGTGCTGCCAAGTAAAGTGGCGGACTTTCAGGTGCGGGCTAGCGGTTTGGCGGCTCGAGGCTATCTAGGGAGGCTATTCTGGGAGCAGTTCGTGCTGCCTTGGCGCTCTTGGGCAACCAAAGCGGACGCTATCGTCTGTTTGGGAAATGTTCAGCCGCTAATAACGCCGCTGCCGATGGTCTTGATAAGTGCGAATGCGCTTTATTTCAGCGACCGCTACGCCTCGGAACTTTACCACCGCAAACGCTACACGCGGCTACTTGAATATTTTTTCGAACGCGAGATGGTGCTGGCATCCGCCGGCGCGGCGGACGTGCTCGTGACGCCCACGCGGGCGATGGCAGATCACCTCGGCGCGGCTGGTGAGGCGGCGCACGTGCTGCCATTTGGGCACCACCAGCCCGATTCGAAGTCCCGAGTCAAACCTGACCCGAGCAAGATCAAGTTCTTGATTGTCAGCTTCTATAATTATTTTCGGAATTTTGAAACAGTTTTTCGCGGCATCGCGTTGCTGCGCGAGCGCACGCTGGCACCGATTCAGTTGCTGCTGACTACCGACATTCGGCGCGGCCTCAGTTTGGGTGGGTACGATACGACGCAGGCATTCGAGTTGCTCGAAGACCTTGATCTGTTCAGCACCGTCCTGACCGTCGGCGAGACTCCAAATCACCGCGTTGCCGACCTCTATGCGGAAGCAGACATCGTCATCTGCCCCGGCTATATCGAATCGTTCAGCTTTACGCTGGTTGAGGCGATGGCGCAGGGCAGTGCCGTGCTGGCGTCGGATATTCCAGCCCACCGCGAGGTCAGTGGCGGCAATGTTTCGTTCTTCGCGCCCCTCGACCCAAAAGACTTCGCGCGTCAAGCTGAGCGACTGATCGAAGACGAAACGATGCGAAACTCGCTAGCGGCGGCCGGGCCCGCGCAGGCCCAGCGCTTCTCATGGGCTAAGCACTTTGAGGCTCTGTTCAGGCTGATCGAGAGCAGCGTACAATCCTAGGAAGTGAGAGCCATACGGCTCGCCGCCACCTTGGCGGTTGCATCGACGCTGTTCGCTGCTGACATCCAACGCCGCCGCGCGCCAGTTATCAACGTCGGGGGCGTCGTGAATGCCGCCAGCTTCACACCCGCTCCGCAAAACTTCGTCTCGCCCAACGCTATCATTTCTATTTTCGGAATTGATCTATCGCTGCGCACTAGGCCGGTTCGCGCGAGCGACTTGGCCGGCGGACGACTGCCCCTGAGCCTAAGCGGCGTGTCGGTGCTGCTCAACAACCAGCGACTGCCGCTCTACTTCGTCTCGGAATTCCAGATCAATGCGCAAATTCCCGACAACGTGCAGCCCGGAGAATGGCGGCTGCGAGTCAACCGCGAGAACCTAATTTCAGTAAACGCAGCGAATGTTCCAATTCGAGCGGTCGCGCCGGGGCTGTTCAACGTAGTAGTTCATCCGGACTTTACCCTCGTTGGCCGCGACCTTGAAATCGGAGCGACGCCGACGAGGCCGGGCGGCGTGATCATTCTGTTTGGGACTGGAATGGGTCAAACCGCACCGTTTGTATTTGCCGGTGAGCTTCCAAACTTCGCTGCGCCAATCATCCATCCGCTGAAGGTGTTTCTCGATGGCGCGGAACTTCCGGCGTGGTCGATCTTCTATGCCGGCCAGGCTCCGCGCCTGGCCGGCCTATATCAGTGGAATATCATTTTGCCCGAGACGGTACCGGTTGGGAACCTAGAGATCATCGTCGAGGTCGACGGGGTCAAGTCGCAACCTGGAGTGTTTGTCGCGATCGACCCAGACGTACTCGAGTGAGCTATCGACGCTCAAGCTCTTCAAGGCTTCGCGGCCAGTCCTTCTTAAGTAGTCGGGAGAGTGCGCGGTCGGCGAGCAGTCGTCCACCGGTCTGACAGTTGACGCAGTAGTTTGTTTCGTTTGACGCGTAACGAATCCGTTGTATCGGCGCGTCGCATTGCAGACAGGGTTGCCGGAAGCGGCCGTGGACAGCCATTCCCTCGCGAAAGGCGGTTACCTTTTCTGGAAAGCGCTCTTTCGCCTGCGATCGCAATCGCTCCAGCCACTCGGCAAGCGTCTCCCGCGTGGCGCGATAGAGGCGCTCGATCTGATCCGCGTCAAGCTTCTGCGTGAGAGCGACGGGCGACAGGCGCGCGCGGTGCAGGATTTCATCAGAATAGGCATTGCCAATGCCACTGAAAAGCTTCGCATCGGTGAGTGCGCGCTTCAGTGTGTGGTTGCGCCGCGTCAGCCTTTCAGAGAATGTTTCGAGGTCAGAGTCGAACACCTCAAGGCCGCCGGGGTCGAGCGCTTCCAACTCGTCCGACCCCCGCACCGCATGCAGCGACGCCCGTCGCTTTGTGCCGGCCTCGGTCAAGATCAGCGTACCGTTGCTGAAGTCGAAGGCTGCCAGCCCGCGTTTGCCTGGCGGCTTGGCGGCGACGTCTTTCCAGTGCAGCCGACCTGCAATCATCAAGTGAATTACGAGCCAGTAATCGTCGTCCAGCCCAAATGCGATGCGCTTTCCGAGGCACCGCAGGCCTCGCACTTTTCGCCCAAAACAATGGTTAAGAGGCGGGTCGGCGGTGCGGAGCAAGAATGGACTCACGATGCGGACATCCTCGAGAACTTGCCCAACGATTCGCTGCTCGAGCGCTTCGACGTAAACGACGACGTCAGGCAATTCCGGCACGCCAGTAATCTTACCCCGCGGAAGTTCAATTTTCGCAGATAGTCGGTTAACTCGCGGCCACGTGGTTCGAAATGCGTACTCGGCAATTTCTTGCGCGGGGTTGGTCGACAAACTGACGCCGGGCTGGGCGCGAGGATCCGTCGGGTGAATCTATCGTCGTAGCCCACCGACGCCGATGGGTCTTATGTGATTCGGCTTATCATTTGTCTCCTCATTGTGGTTCTCACCTGCCCGGGACAGCAGTCCATCGGAGTCCATGGCTCCTATCACTGCGGTCCCGGGGATCTTCTTGACATCCGCTTCTTTGAGGTCGACGATCTGGACACCCAGGCACTCATCTCGGCGGCGGGTGAGATCTCGCTGCCACTCGTGGGAGCGGTTGCGGTAGCGGGCCTGACGACGTCTGAGATAGAGGGCCGTATTGAAGAGGTGTACCGGCGGAACGTCATTAAAGAGCCACAGGTCACTGTCTCGGTGGCTGAATTTCAGAGCCAGCCCGTTACGGTGATCGGCGCGGTTCGAGAGCCGGGGGCTTATCAACTGCGGGGCGAGCGTCGTCTGCTCGAAGTGATTGCGATGGCGGGCGGATTCGATGAAGAGGCGGGCGGACGCATTAAGATTCAGCGCGGCGTGGACGATGTGGTGACGATCTCCATCGGCGAGTTGCTCGCCAGGCCGGGCCGAGCGACGAACATATCGATCGACGCCCACGACGTTGTCGAAGTCGAACGCTCCGGTGTCGTATACGTTGTCGGAGCGGTCGAAAAAGCCGGCGGGTTCCCTGTGCGTGATCAACGACCGATGACCGTGCTGCGGGCTCTGAGTCTGGCCCAAGGCTTGTCCCAGTTTTCTTCGCCGCAGAACGCCGTGGTCATCCGAGACCTCGGCAGCGAGCGACACGAATTACCGGTGGCGCTCAAAGACATTCTGCGCGGTCGACGCGAAGACGTTGTTCTCGAAATGGACGATATCTTGTGGGTGCCCGACAGCCGAGCTAAGAGCGTGATGAACCGTGGTGTGGAAGCCGCCATTCAAATGGCAACAGGCATTGTGGTCTGGCGACGCTAAGCCGCGCGCAACGACCTACGAATCATGGACGAAAAGCTTCAGAAACTCACAGAAAAACTGCGCAGCGCGCCCGGACCGATGATCGTCGAGCGAGAGAGCCCCGCCACTGGACCGCAAAGCTTTGACGGAGCGCCCGACGACGATTTCTCATTGCGCGACTATTGGCGCGTCTTACACGCCCGCCGGCGGACGGTCTATGCGGCCCTCGCTGCCGCCTTCGTGATTGTGAGTGTCTACAACTACGTCACCGTGCCCGTATACCGCGCGACCGCGACGCTTCAGCTCGATCGTGAGCAGCCAAATATTGCAGAGTTCGATTCTGGCCGCCTGCAGCAAGTTCCCGATCACCCCGACTATCTCGAGACGCAATACAAGGTATTGCGAAGCCGTACTCTCGCCAAGCGCGTGATCGCGGCTGAAGGGCTCGGCGAGCGGCGTGAGCTCAACTACGGCATTGACGCTAGCGAGCTGGCCGGCGATCCGCAATCGGTTCACCCCGACGTCATGGAACGGTTTCTGAAGCGCCTCGGAGTCTCGCCCGCAAAGGGAACGCGATTGCTCGACGTGTCATACGAATCCGTCGACCCGGAACTATCCGCGCGTGTCGTGAACCAATTGACGCAACTATTTATCGAGCACAATCTTGAGGCCAAATGGAACGCCACGCAACAGGCTTCGACCTGGCTGCGCGAACAACTCTCCTCGCTGGAGCAACGACTACAAGAAAGCGAAACTCAGCTGCGAGAATACGCCACCGCGAACTCGATTCTGTTTCTCGAGGAGCGCAAGGATGTAACTACCGAGAAGCTCGCCCGGCTCGAGGACGAGCTAACCCGCGCTGAGGCCGAACGCATTCAACGACAGTCGCTCGCGATGCTAGCCGAAGATGCGGTTCGCTCGGGACGAACGTTGCCTGCTAGCTTGACGAGCGCGCCGCTCGAGGAACTTGATATCCGTCTATCGGACGCGAGGCGTGAGTTGGCCTCGCTTGAGACATCATTCGGCCCCGGCTATCCCAAACTACAGCGAGCGGAAAGCGAAGTCCGATCGATAGAGTCGGCCATTGAGGTCGAGCGCCAGCGGCTACTGCAGGGCGTCAAAGAGAGTTTTCAGCTAGCCGACAACCGCCAGGGACTACTAGCTGCAGCAGCCGGCAAGCAGCGCGTAAGCGTCAATCGCTTGAACGGCAACTTCATTCAATACAACATCCTCAAGCGAGATGCGGAGACCAATCGGGCGCTCTACGACGGATTGCTGCAGCGCTTGAAGGAAGCAGTCATCTCGGCGGGGCTGCGCGCCTCGAATATCGCAGTGCTTGATCGGGCCGAGGTCCCCAACGAACCGGCGCGGCCGGCGAAGATATTCAACTACGCGCTCGGGCTGAGCGCCGGGCTGCTTATTGGAGTCTGTGTGGGCTTTATGCAGGAGAGCATGCATGCCGGGCTGCGCAGCCCGGACGAAGTTGCCGAACTCACAGGCTTGTCGCTGCTGGCGGTAATTCCCCGCGGCGCGGGTGACGAGCAGAAAAAGGTCTCGCTCGAACCCGCCGGCTCAAAGTCAAATTGGGTGCCTGAAAGGGCACTGTCTGAAGCGTACCGGACGCTTCGCGGCTCGGTCTTACTTGGCAGCGAGGGCTCGATCCAGCGAATATTGTTTACCAGCGCTCAACCGCAAGAGGGTAAGACGACGCTGAGCCTCAACCTGGCCTGTAGCCTGGCGCAGTTGGGTAAACGGGTGTTGGTGGTTGACGCCGACATGCGCCGCCCCGATTGCAGCCGACAACTCAGTGTCGAGTCCGACACGGGCCTCAGAGAGTTTCTCGAAGAAGAGGTAGAGGCCGATACTGTCGTCTACAAAACCGCAGTCGACAATCTGTGGCTGATTCCCGCCGGAAAATCCTCTTTTCCAATTGAAAGATGAGCCTGAAGGAGAGAGGCGAAGCAGCTGCGGGTTGAGGGGGATTATAGCGTGAGTTGAGGTCGGCGGCTACAGCTATTTGTGGCTTCGTAGGGCGGGGTGAGGGGGATTGCATAAGGGGGAAGGGGCGGCAGCCCCAGTCCCCCTTTGCAGCCATCCCAGGCGAGACCCCACGGCCGTCTTCGGACGTGGGCCGGAGGAGCCGACAACGCCTCGGGTCGGGGCGTTGTCTAGCGCGTGCGCCAGCAGATCGCGAGGTCTTTGCAGACGCGTTGCAGTTCGTTGCGCTGAGCGTCGAGTTGCTCGGCAAACTCGGTGTCGGAACAAGTGTCCGCTCGCGCTTGGAGCTTCTTGAGCGAGCGATCCGCGCGCAGGCCGCGCTGCTCGGCGGGCAGGCTGAGCAGCTTTTCCCACGGCGTGCTCCACTCGGCGTACACCTTGCGCAACTTGCCGCGGCGGTCTCGGCGCTCGCTGGCGAAAGCGCATGGGCGATGAAAATTCAAGTACGGGTTGAGCCACTGGCGGTAGAAGGTGTCGATCGCCTGCGTCGCTTCCGAGGGCAAAAACTGGTAGCCCATCCACTTGCGCACCACCGCGCCGTTCTTGGTTTCGACCAAGGCATTGTCGTTCGAACGGCGCGCGCGAGACTTCGTAAATTCAATTCGCAACTTCTCGAGCAGTTTAGCGGTTTGATGGTTGACGAATTCGCTGCCATTGTCGGAGTGAAAGCCGCGAACGATAAATGGAAATTGTTCCAAAAGCCCTTCCAGCAAGGGAATGAGGTGATTTTCGTTGATGCGTTGGACGCAGCCGACGGCCTGCCACTGCGTCACTTCGTCGACCACGTTGATGCTGTAGGCGCCTTTTTCACCTTCCTGTTCGGGCGAGTGCACGGTGTCGATGCGCAGGTAGCCCGGACGTCCTCGCGGCTCGGGTTGGCGGCGTTCGCCGATCGCCACGGGTGTCGGTCGAGTCTTGTCGAGATGCAAACTGTGTCGCCGGTAGACGGCGCGTTTGCGCAAGTTGTAGAGGTGTCCCACCGACAGTTCGGCAAGGCGTTCGAACTCCTTGCGGTTGTAGATTTGGAACTCGCGCTGGAGAATGCGACGCGTCGCCGGCCCGGAGAGACGTTGCTGTACTTGGTCGACATGCGCCAGGAGAACGATGTCGGCGCGGCTGTACTTGGTGGGGAAGCGGCACCTTCGATAGGCTGTCGGCCGAACGCACTTTTCGCGCAAAAACTGCCCGATGAGGCGAGTCAATTGGGCGCGGCTTAAGCCGGTTAGCTTGCTCAGGAAGCGTCTCAACAATCCTTTAACCGAGCGCTTCTGGTCGGCATAATGATGCCTCTTCAGGACGCCTTCGACGAGCGCGTATTTATCCGCTCGACTTCCGGCCTGGAACTCGACGGACCCACACCCGTCGAGAAAACTCTCGATCTCATCGAGACTCACTGATTCGGCTTGCTGCACGGCGACTCCCATCGCCCGCAGTTTGCCTGTTCCTAATCGACCTTGCCCAAATTACCTCCAGGCTCATCTTGTGTTGGAATCACCCCTCCCTTCAGGCTCATCTTGTATTGGACAAGACGTTAGTACGCGCTAGGCAGCCGAAGCGGCTATAATCAACAGCCTTGTGGCTCTGCAATTGCAACTTATGCGATTTCTACTTACCCTGTGGCTGATAACGGTCACAGTCGTCGTTGCCGAAAGCCGGACAAATGTCGTCCTGATCCTGACCGATAACCACGGCGCTTGGACACTCGGCTGCTACGGCAACCGCGACGTCCGGACGCCCAATATCGACCGCCTTGCCGCCGAAGGCATGTTATTTGAGCGCGCTTTCGCAAACAACGCAGTCTGCTCCCCCACGCGCGCCAGCTTGCTGACCGGGCTCATGCCTTCCCAACACGGGGTGCATCGTTATCTCGGCGCCGGTGCGGCCCAGGTGGGCTCCGAAGCCTACAACATGCTCGAGGAGTTCGACACCTTGCCGAGCATTCTCGTCGACGCGGGCTATGTAGCCGGCTTGAGCGGCAAATGGCATCTCGGGGGCAACGAGCATCCCTGGGAGGGCTTCACCTATTGGGTTACAAAGCCTCACGGACACAGTCTCGGCTTCTACGACCAGGAGATCATAGAAAATGGGGAAACCCGCAACGAGCCGGCCTATCTGACGGACTTCTGGACGGATCACGGAATCCGCTTCATCGAGGCAAACAAGCAGCGGCCATTCTTTCTCTACCTGGCTTATAACGGTCCGTACGGGCTCGGCCAAGCGATGCGCGAACCGATCCGCAACCGGCACGCCACATACTACCGCAATCATCCGCTGGCATCGTTTCCCCGCGATGTGCCACATCCCTGGAACTTCAACTACGCCGACTGGCTCCACGATATCGAGGTGCGTCGTAAGTACGCCGCCGAAATCAGCGGCATCGATGACGGGGTCGGCCGGATTCTCGACACGCTGGAGCAGCTGGGCTTAACGCAAAGCACGCTGGTTGTTTTTCTGGCCGACCAAGGTCTGGCGGCCGGTCACAGCGGCTTCTGGGGCATGGGAGATCACACGCGTCCGCTTACAGCATTCGATTGGACGATGTCGATTCCGATGATTTTTCGACACAGCGGCGTTATCCCAGCGGGGCGGCGAGAGGACATGCTGGTCGCCAACTATGACGTACTGCCCACGGTGCTTGAGCACATCGGACTCGCCTCACGAGTCCCCGAACGGCCTGCTCTGCCTGGACGCAGCTTCAGCCGGATGCTCCAAGGTGAGACGCCAGGGGATTGGGAGAGCGCCGTCTTCTACGAGTTCGAGAATGTACGGGCGATCCGCACGGCCGAGGCGAAATACGTGGAGCGAATCCATCAGCGGCCAAACGAGCTGTACCTGCTCGCGTCGGACGCCGGTGAAAGGCTCAACCGCTCGGGCGACCCGATTCTGACTGAAGTGGAACGGCGGCTTCGCGACCGTCTCCACGATTTCTTTGATCGTTACGCCGATCCGAAGTGGGATCTTTGGAAAGGCGGACGGTCAAAGACCGACCTGATTACGGCGCGCTTCTTCGGAATCAAGAACCCCTATCGCCCCGCGAGCTATGAGCCGAGTGAGGGCGAAGGCAAGCGCTAGTCCGCTGGCCACCGGGCGCGCGATTCAACTGAGTGTTGAATCGCCCGAGACGGCCTGGGCTGCTGTCCTCTATACAGCGGTCTAAGTCTGGTTCGGTTCGCGAAGCCCCAACCGTCAGGGCTAAATTGCTTTGTGCCTTGGGCAAATGATCAAAAGATCTTGGAAGACTCTCAGGGTCGGAGATCCAGACTCTGACTCGTCGGGATCGAGGCATCGAAGGGCGCTAGGATCTGAGGAAGCGGTCTCTCTTGTTAAGGCCACGCCACGCGGTAAGGCGATAGTACGTTGCGAATCCCGTTCTCGTTAGTCTTCGCAACAGCGTGTTCAATCTACGGGTGCAACGAACTCCCTCGCCACGATAACTTCGCAGTGGGAATGGAGCGGGCGACGGTCCTTGAGCGGTTTGGGCAACCACTCCGTTCCCAAGATATACGAAAGACCGGTGAGTCGGTATGGGGACCCATCGAAGAATTCTGGCCTCGCGTGCCAGTGGGGAGCAACGTCGAGATCTGCTCCTACCGTACTACTCAGGAATGGGCGGTGGGTAGCGGGAATCGAGTAAGCGGCTCGACCGAGCTCTACTTTGTAGGTGGTTCCAACAAGGTGTCTGGGCTCGGCTTCGCACCCGATGGAGTCGTCTTTGAAGCGGCCGAGGCGCCATCGCGCTAGCCGGAGGAAACGCCGCCGAAGAGACCGCGAGCTCGGGCGGCAAGGCGGAGACCAGCACTGCAGGGAACGGCATATGTGCGGCCCACTCCTACGTTCCTGCCAGCGACCGATGGTAGCGTGTGTAAGATCCCTAAATCCCTTCTGCTCAACGCGAAGACGCCCATCAGAACGTGAGCCGAAGAAAGTCCGAACGGGCCAAATCCTTCCTTGTCGGCTACTGGAGATCTAGTGGGTAAATCTATCCTGCTCGCCACGTTGTGGCGCCTCAAACCATAAGATCGACACGCTTTATCTCGCACATTTGCATGGAATTCATACAGCATGGGATGCAATAATCTGTGTGCGGAAACATCCTGTGGCACTCTGGTGGCAATTATTGCTCCTGGTACTGATCACTGTCCCGGCGACACTAGGTCAGCAGGTCTGCACGATCGACACTATCGCCGGCGGCGGCAAAACGGTTTTTGGGGACGGCGGGCCGGTAACAGCGGCGGAGCTGTTTTTTCCGAGAGACGTGAGAATAGCGCCCGACGGCGCTCTTTGGATCTCGGATTTCTATCACGACGTGATTCGTCGAATTGGCTCCGACGGGATCATTCATACCGTCGTGGGGAGTGGGGTTCGAGGCTACTCGGGGGACGGCGGTCCGGCCGTACAGGCTGAGCTCGACGGTCCGGACTCACTGGCGTTTGCCCCGGATGGATCGTTGTACTTCTACGACTCGGGCAATCTTCGAATTCGACGGGTTGGCACCGACGGCCGCATTGAAACCGTGCTCGGCAGCGGAAGCTCTGAGTTCGACCGTCTTGTCCAATACAAGATGAGCCTGACGGGGATCCGTTGGGTGGTCAGGAACAGAGCAGCTGCGGGCGATGGGAGTCGCCGTGCAGCAAGCCGAATCGCTGAGTCTGGAGCAGATCGAGTGTTTTCTCGACGGGTGCCAATCCGTCGCCTTCGAGGGCGGCAATCGAAGCGACAAATATGCGCTCGTCGAAAGCGTCTTGAAGCGGCATCACTATGCCGACCAGAAGCGCTCCGTCAAGGGTCTCCTGCGGCGTTATCTCGCTAAGCTCACGGGCTTAAGCCGCGCGCAACTCACCCGCCTGATCGGACAGTTCTTGCACACGCGTTGCGTCCGTCCGAGGGCCTATCGGCGGAAATTGTCCCGAGCTCAGTTGGGGGATAAAGGGCCGGCGGTTCTCAAGCTTGGTTCTCTGGGAGAATCGAGCAAATCTTTAACCACAAAGGAGAACCGCCGTGAAGAAACCGTATCACATTCTTGATTCCGCCAAGCAGCAGCGGCTGAGGCCCGAGGAGCTCACGCGTCTGCTCAGCCAAAACGCGCAGCTCATGCTGCCCCTCGTCGAACTCATCGAACAATGCCAGGGAGCCGTCGACGAGGTCATCGACGTCACCGGCCGCGCCGCCATCCAAGCCGTGCTCGAACTCTCTGCCCAGCAGGTCACCGGAGGCGAACTCGCCCAACCCGGCAAGAAGCGCGACGGCGACGTGCTGCGCTGGGGACGGCAATCGGGCCGCGTGAATCTAAGCGATCGCAAGCTGCGGGTGGCCAAGCCGCGCTTGCGCAAACGCTCCGGCGGCGAGGTCAAAGTGCCCGCCTACGAATCCCTGCAAGACGACGAGCGGCTAGGCTCGCGCATGCTGGATATCTTGATGAAAGGCGTCTCGACGCGTCAGTATGCGGGAGTAATCGGCGAAATGGCCGACACCGTCGGCGTGTCTAAATCGGCGATAAGTCGCGACACCATCGAGGCTGCGGAAAAGAAAATCGACGAACTATTCGCGCGCCGTTTCGATGACGTGGACTTGCTGGTGATCTACGTGGACGGCCTGATTTTCTCGGGACACACGGTTTTAGCGGCCGTGGGGGTGGACGCGGAAGGGAACAAGCACGTACTGGGCTTGCAACACGCGGCGACGGAGAACGCGGCGGCGGCCGAGGACCTGTTGACAGGCTTGGTCGAGCGTGGAGTCTCGCCCGCGAAAAAGAGGCTTTTTGTACTCGATGGATCGAAGGCTTTACGCGCGGCAGTGCACAAAATCTTTGGTGACGCCCCGGTGCAGCGTTGTCGCGCCCACAAGCTGCGCAACGTTCTCGACAGGCTGCCGAAGGCCGAACAGGATCAGGCCAAAGCGGCAATCCGCGCGGCCTGGCGGCTCGAAGCCAAGGACGGTCAAGCGCGGCTCAAGAAGCTGGCCGAATGGTACGCGGGCGACTGGCCCGAGGCGGCGGCGAGTTTGCGCGAGGGTCTCGAGGAGTGTTTCACGATCAATCGCCTGGGATTGCCGCCGTCGTTGCATCGTTGTCTGGCGACGACCAACATCGTCGAGAGTCCGAACGCCGGCGTGCGGCGGAGGACACGTCGCGTGACGCGCTGGAAGGATGCTTCGATGGTGCGCCGTTGGGCGGCGGCGGCATTCCTGGATACCGAGAAAAACTTCCGCAAGATCATGGGCTATAAGGATCTCTGGATGCTCGAAGCCGTCCTCAATCCAACCGACTCCGCCGAACCGAAAGTCGCCTAGTACAATGCCCCTCTACACCGCCGCTCCTCAACCCTCAACTACGACTGGGACTAGCTCTATCGGCGGCGCCGTTTTCCCAGCAAGTACACACGCGCCGACAGCGTCTTACTGGCGCACGTCGATCGAGTTCATCAGCGCCTCTCGGGGCCGGCCACCCGCCGCATTCTCCAACGCGAGTTCCAGATCTACGGCCGCAAAGAGTTTCGACGCCTGGCCGAATTGTCCGTGGGCCAGCTGTACAACTTGCGAAAAAGAGCCGTCTACCAACGTCACAGTTTGCATCTCGACAAGACCCGTCCCACGCCCGTTGCGATCGGCGAACGCCGCCAACCCGAGCCGCGAGGACGTCCGGGCTACCTGCGCATCGACACCGTGCACTCGCCCGAACAGGAAGGTGAAAAAGGCGCCTACAGCATCAACGTGGTCGACGAAGTGACGCAGTGGCAGGCCGTCGGCTGCGTCCAACGCATCAACGAAAATCACCTCATTCCCTTGCTGGAAGGCCTTTTGGAACAATTTCCATTTATCGTTCGCGGCTTTCACTCCGACAATGGCAGCGAATTCGTCAACCATCAAACCGCTAAACTGCTCGAGAAGTTGCGAATTGAATTTACGAAGTCTCGCGCGCGCCGTTCGAACGACAATGCCTTGGTCGAAACCAAGAACGGCGCGGTGGTGCGCAAGTGGATGGGCTACCAGTTTTTGCCCTCGGAAGCGACGCAGGCGATCGACACCTTCTACCGCCAGTGGCTCAACCCGTACTTGAATTTTCATCGCCCATGCGCTTTCGCCAGCGAGCGCCGAGACCGCCGCGGCAAGTTGCGCAAGGTGTACGCCGAGTGGAGCACGCCGTGGGAAAAGCTGCTCAGCCTGCCCGCCGAGCAGCGCGGCCTGCGCGCGGATCGCTCGCTCAAGAAGCTCCAAGCGCGAGCGGACACTTGTTCCGACACCGAGTTTGCCGAGCAACTCGACGCTCAGCGCAACGAACTGCAACGCGTCTGCAAAGACCTCGCGATCTGCTGGCGCACGCGCTAGACAACGCCCCGACCCGAGGCGTTGTCGGCTCCTCCGGCCCACGTCCGAAGACGGCCGTGGGGTCTCGCCTGGGATGGCTGCAAAGGGGGATTGGGGCTGCCGCCCCTTCCCCCTTATGCAATCCCCCTCACCCCGCCCTACGAAGCCACAAATAGCTGTAGCCGCCGACCTCAACTCACGCTATAATCCCCCTCAACCCGCAGCTGCTTCGCCTCTCTCCTTCAGGCTCATCTTTCAATTGGAAAAGAGGCCTCCGCGCTCGAAAGCGCGTTGTCTGGCACTGTCCGTCTCGCAGTCGATCCATCGGGGACTCTGATCCTTAGCGTTAGCGAGTTTCACCGAATACGGCGTCTCGCGGTCGACGGGCGAGTTACGACGATCGCCGGCGATACGCAGCCTCGCTTTCCATCCCGAGGGATCTCGACCGGCGATGGCGGACCCGCTGTCGAAGCGGATCTCGCCCAACCGACAGATGTCGCTGTAGGTCCTGACGGCTCAATCTTCTTTACGGAAGGAAACGGGCGGATACGCCAAATTTCGCCGGATGGAATTGTCGACACCTACATAGCACCTGGGTCGGGCGGCGCAGACGGCACATTTAGGGAAGACTTACGTGAGCGCGCGAACGAAATCGAAGTTGACCAAATGGGTCGAGTGTACTGGGAAAACCAAGCCAAAATTCGTCGCTTGAGTACCGACGAGACAGTCGAAACGGTCGCGGAACCGGGGTTGTTCTTTGCTCTGTCAGTGCAAACTGAATCGACCGTCTACGCGATTCGAGGCGAACACCTTTGGCATGTTTCCGACGGACAGTTGGCCTCGGTAGCCGGAGTCGGGCGCGGAAAGGGAAGAGGTGATGGCGGACCCGCCATCGAAGCCAGGTTTGCTAGCGTCCAGATGGCTGTCCCCGGTAGGTCTGGCGAACTCTACGTATATGACGCTTTCCTCAATAGAATTCGAGTGATCGATACCGACGGAGTAATCCACAATTTTGCCGGAAACGGCGAGTCTTTGCCAACGCGGTTGACAGGGTCCGCCTTGGAAGCGCAGTTCCAGTTTGTCAGTGACATTGCGGTGGACTCGACAAACAGGTTACTTATCGCTGACTCGCAGGGCTGGCTAGGACGGGTCGAAAATGATGGCGCTCTTTCGACGCTGGTGCCCCGCCACGGGTCTTGTTCCTTAACATGCGGGGACGGGGGGCCGTCGACAGAGTCTCGAGTGCCGGAGCTCCAGGACATCGCGGCTGATGGCCTTGGGAATATCTACGCCGTAAACCGCCGCCGCGACTTCCGTCCGGAGATCTGGTTACGGCGGATTCGACCCGACGGCGTTATTGAGACGCCTTCGCCAATTCTTCCGGATGGGTCTCGGGCGGAACAAGTTCTCGCAATCGCTGTTGATTCGCAAGACAACCTAGTCGTGGCGATGCGGTCGGGATCGTCGGCCGCCACGTACTGGCGTTATCATCCCGACACGGGCTGGGAACCGAGGCTTGAATTGGCTTCCCGCTTACTGAGCCAGCCGGCGCACTGCGGACTTGACACGAGCGGAAACATCTTCGTTTCCGAGCGGTTTCTCGGCCCACGGTTCCGAGTGATGACACCTGAAGGCAACGTCGCGACGGTCGCCGGTGGACAAATGCTAGGCGATGCGGGAGACGGTGGGCCGGCGGGAGCTGCGCTGATTTCGCGTGTCCGAGATCTGGACGTAGACCAATTCGACAACGTCATTTTCGTCGATGGCGACAACAGACGGGTCCGCGCCGTGCGGGACGCTTCGAGCTGTCCAATTCCACCGCGACCAGTGCTTGCTGGGGGCTCGACCGGACTGGTCAACGGAGCCGCCTTTACAAGAGACCTGGCGCCTGGAACTATTTTTTCGGCCTTTGGCCATCATCTAGGACCAGATGATCTTGTCGTCGCCGAAATGAGCGGCGGGAAGTTCCCAACGGAACTGGGTGGAACGCGCGTCAAGATCGATGGAATACCGGTTCCCTTAATCTTTGTCTCGAAGAGCCAGCTAAACGGCATCGTTCCGGCGGGTGCGACGATCTCACTTCGGCTGGCGCCCGGCGGCGGCTTCGACCAAATCGAGTCCCCTCCGCTTTCACTCGAGTTCGGCGGTTTTACAAATGAGCCTACTCGTGTCCGAATCCTCGACGCAGCTCCTGGGCTCTTTTCGCTAGACTCTCCGGGCAGCGGCCAAGGCGCAATTCTAAATCAAGATGGCACCATCAATGGGGTGTTAAATCCAGCCGCACCCGGCTCTGTAGTGGTGATGTTTGGAACGGGCGCTGGTGTTATGGACCCACCGTCGGTCGATGGCGAACTGGCCTCGCCGCCACTCTCCAGACCGATTCTCTCAGTGGAGGTTGAATTTGACGGCCAGCTGGCCGATGTCTTGTACGCAGGTGACGCTCCTGGGCTCGTTAGGGGCGTACTGCAAGTGAATGCGCGCATTCCGGCTGATCCATTCCGGCGAGGCGCAGTGCCGATTCTCCTCAGAGTCGGACGGCACGAGAGAAGTAACGTGTTCGTAATCCTCGGAGAGTGAATGGCTGTGATCGTGCGGAACGTTTTCTTGCTTGCTGTGTTAGCGAGCTGTCTTCGCGGCGAGAAACTTGAGTTTGCTACGTATTTCGGCGGAACGGGGACTCCCCGGGATGTGCTGGCCGCGGCGTTGCCCGATGGGTCGCTCGTTCTGGCCGGAATCGCCCCTGGCGTGGACTTCCCCGTAACTTCGGACAGCTTGCGGCCGGCTAGTCGGTTTGAACAGCTTTTCGTTGCAAGGATCGACGGCGCACAAGTGGGCTCGGAGGCGCTTCGCTACTCGGGTTTTTTCGCGTCCTGCGTCGAGTCGATAAACGCTCTCGAAATCGGACCACAAGGATACGTTTACCTACTGGGTAGCATTCGCGGCGCAGATCTAATTACCACGCCGGACTCTCTCCAGCCTGAACCGAACACTACGAGTCTACAGGAGCAAACTTTCTTTCTACTTCTAGATCTCGATGGAGTGGGACCATCGGTGCTCATCTACTAAACGTTCATCGGTGGCGATGGGCGTGATCTGCCACGAGGGATGGCAATCGACAAACTTGGGCGGGCAGCGCTATGGGGAACGACGAATTCGGCGAACTTTCCGGTGACCCCTAACGCCTATAGCACCGACCCTACCGACCGAATAAGGCTCGGCAGATCATGGTTTGCTTGTGTTGACCCGTTTCAGGCAGGCCCGGCATCGCTGCGGTACTCGACCTTCGGTTTTGTGAGAGCTCCTCCACTGGTCGCGATCGATTCCCGTCAGCGATTCCACGTTCTGAGCACAGGATTTTCTACGGACATACCGCCGCCGACCCCGTCCGCGTATCGACCCGAATGCGACGCCAACCCTCGTTGCTCCGAACGGCACTACTCGATAATTGACCCCGAAATTGCAGGAGACCAGGCACTCACATACGCTACGTTTCTCGGAGAAATGCGATCACCGCAACTGCTTCTCGATTCGAATGACATGCCTTGGGTTGCGGCCTCCACGAGAGACGCCAGTGTCCCACCCCTCGCCGAAGTTTTGAGTGAGCCTTGCGTAACCGGGGACCCTTGTAGATTCATCGATGGTGCAGATATCTTGGTTGTCGGATTAGACCCGAGCCTGAGCGGAGCCGCATCGCTCGTCTATCAGGCACGGTTTGGCGGCAGCGGGCCCGAAACCGACACTTAGGCCGCCGTCGGGCCAAATGACGTGCTTTTTATTTCCGGATTGACTGCCTCTAAAGATTTCCCGCTAACCGCGAACGCCCCAGACTTCAGTTGTACTCGCGACGACGCAGATTCCTGCGGCATCGAGGCCTTCGTAACTGTATTCGACCCCAATTCGGTGGGGGCGGCTGCTCTACAGCTGAGCACTTTTCTTGGCGGCTCCAAGAATGAGTCGTCATTTTCCTCGCCGCCGATTGTGGATAGTCTCGGCAGGGTGGCTGTGATTGGGCGTAAGGAGTCAACGGACTTCCCCTTGACTGACGATGCATTCGACGCGGAGTCGTTCGGTCGCTTCGGAGTTCGGGAGTTCTTTGCGCTGTTGGACCCATCTGGATCGACGGACAGCGCACTGTCGTACGCAACTCTGTGGGGAGGTGGGTTTGCCGTCGGACTGCCCCGTTTGGCCCAAGGCCCTAATCACTCATTCGTTCTTTCGATGCTCGCGACTAGCGCCGACCTCCCAACGACGCAAGACACATTCGACCAGACCTGCGGGTTCGGAGGAATTGTCGATTTCGATCACTGCGTTCGCAATGCCTATGTGGCAGTGATTCGGTCCGGGACACGCCCCTGCCGCGCGAGTGGAGCCACGTCAGATTTCAATTGACTATTCGATTCCTGACACCCTTCCTGTCGTAACTCAGGCAAAGATCACTAGCGATAACGAAGTTCAAATGGCAACCGATGGTAGATCGATTAGGGGAACAGGCGGCGGGCCCCGCGTCGAAATAGATTGGTTGAGTACAGACCCGCCCCTTATTCGAGGATCAACCAGCTTCGATGTCGTGGCAAACCCGACTGCCATAGGCGCCGCGGAGCACAGCGCACAACTAAACTTCCGCTCGAGTGATCCGGTAATCCGGCGTGACCTTCTAGTGGCCCTGACGATAGACGCAGAACCACCCGGTGCCATTGGCGCGGTCGTTAACGCGGCCGACTTTTTAGAACGACCAATTGCGCCTGGGCAGCTCATCAGCGTATTCGGAACCAATTACGGGCCGACGGTCGGAGCGGGCGCTAAGTTGAATAGCCGAGGAACGCTAGTCGAGAAAACCGTTGAGGGTTCGCAGCTGCGGATAAACGGCTCTCCGTCCCCTTTGATTTTTCTCCGTCACGATCAAATCAACGCCATTGCTCCATACGAAATTCTCGGACAAGATACCGCA
>CBDBHI010000048.1:0-85850 GCA_965205595.1 Bryobacterales bacterium
AGCACATCAAAGGTCTGTTGGAGCTGAGAACGCCTCTTTCGAGACGGCTTCCGGCGGGCGTTGAAGCCACAGCTAAGGCGACCCATCGAGCAGAGGTCGGGGGGCATCTTGCTGGAACAAAAAAGGAGGGCCGATCTGATGAAAGTACTGGAAGGCGCGCCGATGATAAGACTGATGCTCGCCGTTGCCGTCTTTGTCGCGTGTGCCGATACCGCGTCGGCAGGCCTCCGCGTCGCACGATGGAGGGCAAGGCCGTCACCTGGCGGGTGTTTTGGGGGAGAGGAACGAGGGCTGGCGGGTGGTCGGGGGTGTGGGTCACGAGTGTGTTTCTTTTAGTGAATGATAATATCCTTTATCATGCGCGATCAACTCCCCCTCCCACCGCTCCCCGGCAGGCCATAATGCCGGATCGCTCCCTAACATGTAGTAGAGGAGGAGCTTCCGCTGTGCCCTCCCAACCCGCCTGGTTTCATCGACTTGACGAAATCCTCGCGGACCTGCGTTCCATGACATCCACTCACCTCGACCGCCTGGCGGTCGAGAAGCTCTTCTGTGTGCGCCAGCCAGGCGTACAGCTCGCAAACCCGTGGCACAGACTGTGGCTCCGGTAACAAGAAGGCCGTTTCCGGTCCGGCCGGAACATACCGCCGGACACGGACTTCATTTGCCTGCGCGTGCATCTGCGAGGCGTCGTACCAAGCCTGCATTCGCAGCAACATGTCCATGCTCACGTCAAAGGCCTTCTCGATGCGTAGCGCCATCTCCGGGACAGCACGCCTCACTCGGCAACCGCTCCTATTCGCAGAAGCGGGACGTCTATCCCCAATCCAGCCGAGCGGTTTCAGTGCTTTCTCCCGACCCCGCAAGTGCTCGATCATGGCTCACCTGTGACGATTCGCCCGGTCGCCTTGCAGGTAGCTGATAACGATCCCCATGTCTCTTCTCGTACTGTACAAACAACGATGGATTTTCTCCAGATCGCCCTTGGCAAATGGATGTGAAAGAAGCCGCGCAAACGGCGAAGCAATCATGTTCAGCGGTCTTGATGATAGTATCATTACGTGATACAAGGGTTTAAGAATAAGCGGACTGAGAAAATCGCTGGGGGGCAAACCCCAAAGAGATTCCCGGGCGACTTGCTTCGACGAACCCGTGCTCTGCTGACCGCATTGAATGCGGCAGTTGAGTTGGAAGATCTTCGCTTTCCGCCAGGCAATCGTCTTGAGCAATTGTCAGGCGACCGCAAAGGTCAACATTCGGTTCGGATCAACAGGCAATGGCGTATCTGCTTTGTTTGGGGCGATAGTGGACCGGATGAAGTCGAGGTTGTGGACTACCATTAGAGGATTGCTGGAAATGGCTGATATTCTTTCTCCGCTGCATCCTGGTGAAGTTCTGGACGAGCTATACCTTAGGCCCCTTGAGATGAGCGCCGGGGCCTTGGCAAAGAAATTGGGCGTGCCCCGCACGCGTATAGAGCGCATCGTAAAGGGCCAGACGTCGATAACACCGGATACTGCATTTCGACTGGCGAAAGCATTCAAGACAACGCCGCTTTACTGGATGAATATGCAGACGAGCTACGATCTTGCCCTGGCAGGTGCGACAGTCGATGTCTCTGATATTCAATCTCTTGACGCCATTCTCAGGTAGAGCGCCTTTCACCAGACGGATACACAGATGAAGCCTTCGGCGGCCTTGGGTTCCTGATCTTGTGGAAGGCGGCGTGCGAGAATGGGCCGACCGGATTTCGGGGAAGCATGAGCCAGGGATGGTGAGCACACAGAGTCCACAGGTCCCACCCCCACTGTCCCCACAACCGCCTTGGTTGCTTCACCTTCCCCGCATCATCGAGGAACTCCGCCTGCTCGACGTCCCCGTCCTCGACCGCGCCGCGAGTACAACGAGGAGCGACCGAAGAAGGGGCTGGAGTGGGCTGACGCCTGCTCACTACGCAAGGCCACTGATGGCGGATGGCAGTACAGTCACCGTCGGACTCTAACCCGACCCGCTACTGAAAGAGGGGGGACGTCGTTACGATAGGTCGATACTAACCTAACTGGCAGGGTTCTCGCTTTCAGCGTCTTGTCCAATACAAGATGAGCCTGAAGGGAGGGGTGATTCCAACACAAGATGAGCCTGGAGGTAATTTGGGCAAGGTCGATTAGGAACAGGCAAACTGCGGGCGATGGGAGTCGCCGTGCAGCAAGCCGAATCAGTGAGTCTCGATGAGATCGAGAGTTTTCTCGACGGGTGTGGGTCCGTCGAGTTCCAGGCCGGAAGTCGAGCGGATAAATACGCGCTCGTCGAAGGCGTCCTGAAGAGGCATCATTATGCCGACCAGAAGCGCTCGGTTAAAGGATTGTTGAGACGCTTCCTGAGCAAGCTAACCGGCTTAAGCCGCGCCCAATTGACTCGCCTCATCGGGCAGTTTTTGCGCGAAAAGTGCGTTCGGCCGACAGCCTATCGAAGGTGCCGCTTCCCCACCAAGTACAGCCGCGCCGACATCGTTCTCCTGGCGCATGTCGACCAAGTACAGCAACGTCTCTCCGGGCCGGCGACGCGTCGCATTCTCCAGCGCGAGTTCCAAATCTACAACCGCAAGGAGTTCGAACGCCTTGCCGAACTGTCGGTGGGACACCTCTACAACTTGCGCAAACGCGCCGTCTACCGGCGACACAGTTTGCATCTCGACAAGACTCGACCGACACCCGTGGCGATCGGCGAACGCCGCCAACCCGAGCCGCGAGGACGTCCGGGCTACCTGCGCATCGACACCGTGCACTCGCCCGAACAGGAAGGTGAAAAAGGCGCCTACAGCATCAACGTGGTCGACGAAGTGACGCAGTGGCAGGCCGTCGGCTGCGTCCAACGCATCAACGAAAATCACCTCATTCCCTTGCTGGAAGGCCTTTTGGAACAATTTCCATTTATCGTTCGCGGCTTTCACTCCGACAATGGCAGCGAATTCGTCAACCATCAAACCGCTAAACTGCTCGAGAAGTTGCGAATTGAATTTACGAAGTCTCGCGCGCGCCGTTCGAACGACAATGCCTTGGTCGAAACCAAGAACGGCGCGGTGGTGCGCAAGTGGATGGGCTACCAGTTTTTGCCCTCGGAAGCGACGCAGGCGATCGACACCTTCTACCGCCAGTGGCTCAACCCGTACTTGAATTTTCATCGCCCATGCGCTTTCGCCAGCGAGCGCCGAGACCGCCGCGGCAAGTTGCGCAAGGTGTACGCCGAGTGGAGCACGCCGTGGGAAAAGCTGCTCAGCCTGCCCGCCGAGCAGCGCGGCCTGCGCGCGGATCGCTCGCTCAAGAAGCTCCAAGCGCGAGCGGACACTTGTTCCGACACCGAGTTTGCCGAGCAACTCGACGCTCAGCGCAACGAACTGCAACGCGTCTGCAAAGACCTCGCGATCTGCTGGCGCACGCGCTAGACAACGCCCCGACCCGAGGCGTTGTCGGCTCCTCCGGCCCACGTCCGAAGACGGCCGTGGGGTCTCGCCTGGGATGGCTGCAAAGGGGGACTGGGGCTGCCGCCCCTTCCCCCTTATGCAATCCCCCTCACCCCGCCCTACGAAGCCACAAATAGCTGTAGCCGCCGACCTCAACTCACGCTATAATCCCCCTCAACCCGCAGCTGCTTCGCCTCTCTCCTTCAGGCTCATCTTTCAGTTGGAAAAGAGGATCGCGGCTGGTGCCACGCTTAGATTGTCTGCGATCTATGTGGTCGCCGAGCCCCCGTTCCGGAGCGGCCACATGAATTGCAACTAAACCTGGAGGGTTTAATATGGCTCAAACACAATTCCACTCGTCCACATCCGACGACGCAGCAATCCTGAAGGCCTTTAAGGCAATAGCTGAGGAGTTGAGCCAAGATCCTGAACAGTGCAGTGTCACCATCCTCGTCATGGGCGAATTCTCGGAGACGTTTAGCCTGTCTGAGAGCCAAAATCAGCCGCTTGTGCGACACGTGACTGAGGCGGGCGGGGCGTCTTGGACGAACGCAAGTGTCGTATTCAATCCGTTTCAACTGCTGGTGAACCTCAGCCGTGACCTAGGTGAGAATAGTGACCTAATCTCTGTCTCCTGCGACACACAAAACCCTGATCTCGTCGACTTGAGTCGCTCGCTCGTGGCCATTCAACGGCAGTTCTGTCCACTGGACCGCGCGGCGGCGATAGAGCGAGCTCTTGGCCCAGAAATAGCGGAGTTCTACCGACGACGCGAGGAAGGTCTGGCGCGCCTGGAAGCACTGTCGCAGCGGATCGTAGAAGAGACGCACGATTATCGAATGCAGCTTGATACCGAGACGGCAGAACACAAGCGGGCACTAACCACAGCGTTTGATGAGAAGGTCAAAGCACTGGACGCCCAATATGAAGAGCGGTCTGCGGCAGTAGAAGCCCGCGCACAGGAGCTAGATAAACTCCGCCGTGACCTTGATGATCGTAGCGCCCGCCACGCTCGGCGGCAGCAAAGTAGAGAGCTGCAAGAGAAGCTCTCGGGTCGCTCTAAGAAATTCGAACTTACATCTGAGACTCAGCACAAACGACGCTCGATACACGCGATATTTGTCCTTCTTCTCGTTATGTCAGGAAGTCTGATTGCTCGCTCGCTACTGTTTCCAGCAACGACAACGGAAGGTGTGGCGTTGTGGTTGGAACTCGGTCGGTTGCCCCTCGGTGTGTTGGGGTTCGCTCTAACCTCCATTTTCTACATCCGCTGGAACGATCAGTGGTTCCGCCAGCATGCCAGCCAAGAGTTCAGGTTTCAACAGCTTGCCCTAGATGTTGATCGAGCTGGTTACGCCGTGGAGATGCTGATGGAATGGCAGGAGGAGAAAGGCAGCGAGATGCCGGCCGTGTTGGTCGACCGCCTTACGACAGGATTGTTTACGGATCAGACTACCGAAGCACCCGTGCGCCACCCAACTGAAGATGTGACCTCCGCACTACTGAAGGTATCCTCGGGCGTCCGCCTCGACGTGCCTGGCGTCGGAGAGGCAACCGTCACGGGCCGAGGTTTTCGTAAACTAGAGCGCGATTTGAACAAAAAACAAGATTATTGAAGCATCCCCTTGACCTGAGTGCTGTTTTTCGGTGGCATGATCAGCAAGGATGAAGTGGTGTCAAGGGCGGAGTAAATTTGGACCACTTCGGCGGAGCAAAAGTAGACCAGTTGGTGAAGGGGTAGCGGTTTTCGTGGGACGGCTGGAACGGAGCCTGCGGTCGCCCTTTAGGGCGGCCCAGGCGTAGTGGAGGCCGTCCCACGAAAACCGGGCGAGTGGCCGGTGGGTCAGCCCAAAGAGTGAGCCCGCTTCTTCTTGCTCTGGATCAGACGGAAGCTTTCGGCGTTCAGCTCTAGAATATGAACGTGGTGCGTGAGGCGATCGAGCAGGGCGCCGGTCAGCCGCTCGGAGCCGAAGACCTCCGTCCATTCGTTAAACGGCAGATTCGAGGTGACCAGCGTCGAGCCCTGTTCGTAGCGCTGGGAAAACACTTCGAACAATAACTCCGCTCCGGTCTTCGATAGCGGCACGTAGCCCAGTTCATCGACGATCAGCAGATCCTGCTTGGCCAACTGCTTTTGACATCGCAGCAAGCGCCGTTCATCTCGGGCTTCGAGCAGCTCATTGACCAGTGCCGCCGCTGTTGTGAAGCGTGTTCGATAGCCGCGCTGACAAGCCGCCAGTCCCAACGCCAAGCCGATGTGCGTTTTGCCCGTGCCGGAATTACCCAGTGCCGGCACGTTTTCGCGGCGGTCGATAAACTCACAGCGCGCCAGTTCCAGCACCAGCTTCTTGTTCAACGCCGGCAAGGACGGGAAGTCGAAAGTGTCCAGACTCTTGGTCACGGGAAACTTCGCGGCCTTGCTGCGGCGCTCGGTGGCCCGCTGTTCACGGTCGAGCAGTTCCAGCTCGCAGAGTTGTTGCAGGAAGCTCCTCGAATCCAAGCTCTCGGCGGCGCATTGCCGCGCCAGTTTGTCGTACTCGCGCAGGAAGGTTGGCAGCCGCAACGCTTTCAAATGCGCTTCGAGCAGAAGTTTCGACCTCGCCATTACCCCCCTCCTTGTGCCGGCAGTGCCAAATAGTCCGCAGCGGAGGTTTGCTCCACCTGGGCTGCCGGCAGGTGCGGATACTTCGTCAAGTCCAAGCGCGGCGGCCGTTGCTCGATGCGGCACAGCACTAAGTGCCTGACTGCATCCAAGCCAATCGCTCCCAACTCGCAGGCTTGGCGCACCGCCGCGGCAACGTGCTCGAATCGGAAGTCCTCCAGTCATCGCAATACCCGCACGTACTCGCGCTTGCCTGGCTTTCCCAACCGTGCCTCGAGCAAACGTCTCAAGCACGGGAACTGTTCGGGCAGCTCCCAGCCCGCCAACGGGGCCGCTTGATCGAGCGCGTTGGTCTTGCGTTCCAGCAGTGCTAGGTAATGCAGCGGATCGAAGATCAACTCTTCGCGTTCGTAACTGCGCCGGTGGCGCGCGATCTCTTCGCTGCCACAACAGATCACGATTTCATCGACGTAGCCTTTCAGCAACACCTGGCGATGTCCGTAGCGTGTGGGCACCGAGTAGTCGTTGGCGCGATAGCGCACCAATGACAGCGACGTCACCCGCGTGGTGCGTTTGTCGCAGGCGTCATAGGGCGTGGGCGGCAAGGGCAACAACGCTTGGCGGTCACGCTTGAAACGTTCCTCAATCGTTTCGGTGTGCCGCCGCAAGCGCCGCTTACGATTGTTGAGGCACTGCGCTTCGAGCTGCTCGTTGAACGCTTCCCAGCTTGGAAACCTTGGCGCCGGCACCATGAAGTTCCGCCGGGCATAACCGACCAGTCCTTCCACCTTTCCCTTGTCGTTGCCTTTGCCCGGACGCCCGAAACGATCGGAGAATAAATAGTGCGACTGCAGTTCACTGAACACCCTGGTCCGCTTGCGCCTGCCGTCGCCCAGAATCCTCGCCAGCGCCAAGGTCGTGTTGTCGTAGAGGATGCTGCGTGGCACGCCGCCGAAGTACCGAAACGCTGCGTTGTGCCCCTCGCAAAACGCTTCCGTCGTCGCGGCCGGGAAAGCTTTTACGAAAGCGTCATCGCTAGGCGGCAGATCGACCACCAAGTAGTGCGCCTTGCGCTGTACGCCGTCAATGACCACCAGAGCTTCACCGCAGTCGGCCTGGGCATCGCCCGCCGGATGCACCAGCGGCACGAACATCTCTTGCCCGCCGAGCTTCTTGTCGCGAACATAGTCCTTGACGATCGTGTAACCGCCGGTGAAATCGTACTCGTCGCGCAAGCGGTCGAAGATGCGTTTTGCGGTGTGGCGTTGTTTCTTCGGACGTTCCTGATCGTCGCTGAGGATCTGATCGACGATTCCGGTGAAGGGATCCAGCTTCGGCCTCTGCGCTGGTTGGCGCCGCCGATAGCCCGGCGGAGTGGCGTAGCGCAACATCTTGCGCACCGTCCCTCGCGCCAGGCCAAACCGTTTGGCGGCCTCGCGCTCACTGAGCCCTTCGACAAAGACACTGCGCCGTACTTGAGCGTATAGCTCCACGCGATACATCCCTCTCGTGTCCCACAAACACCACAGGAATGTTCGCTGGACCACTCGGACGGTCTACTTTTACTCCGCCCAAAAGCAGCTTCGATTCGCCGCTCTATGGTCTAGTTTCGCTCCGCCGTTCTCACGACGATTTCGGACACGACCCGATGACAGCCTAAGCTATTGATTCTTTGACTTGACCGGATCGTCCCTAGACACAGTCCTCACGATGACGTCGTGCGTTTCATTCGGCGAGGTGCGCTGCAAATTCGCACCGAAGTCGACCGATACCCGGACCTTTCCGTCTTGAACAGACCGGCGCAAATATCGGGCGATAGCTCTCTTGAGAACAGTCCGTCCGGCGGGGACGAGGCAGAAAAATCCGAAACCGTCCGTTAATATGCCTGGGGTTAGAAGAACCGCGCCCGCGACTAGGATTAGCATCCCATCAACGATCTGGTCGGCGGGCACTCGCCCCGCGGCCATTTCGGATTGCAGTCTTCGTAAGACTCCGAAGCCCTGCCAGCGGGCCAGATATGCGCCTACGGCTCCGGTCACTACGATCAGGGCGAGCGTAGCAGGTATCCCGACCCACTGACCGATCTGCAACAGCAGTGCTAATTCGGCCATTGGAACGACGATAAATAGAATCAACAGGCGACCCATCACTGACACCGCTAAATCCTTAATCATTCAGAGCAACGACTTGTCGGCTGCCGGACATCACCCTTTGTGTCGGACAGAATGCCGCAGAGGGTGAGTTTGTCCAACAAAATTGTTTACGACCAATTGCCGAGCTTCGAAACGGACTCTGACACTTGCCGAACTCACCGTTGAGACGAAAGATTGTGTCCCAGAATCGCTTCCACCTACATTACTCACTGTACTTGCTCGGACGCAAGTTCCTCGACTTTAGACGTGAACCATTCGCTGGCGATTCGAAACCGGACGCAAGTGTTGACTCTCCGGAAGTGCTTGTACCCGCATGGGCCGTGTAACCCGACCCATGACTTCAGCAATGACTGTGAGATAAAACGCCCCTCATACAAGCAGAATTCCGGCATGTGACGGTCGCTGCAACGCCCATGGATTCAGCCGCTAGTGTCATTACCGCATAGGAAGGTTCGATATGAGGGGTGAGAGACAATATGCTTGAGTATGCCTAAACCAGCCCAGCGTCTCAATGTTTCCGGTCACGATCGAGAGACTTTTGACGCCGTACTGAGTTCGGGGGTGCAGCAAGTTCGCTTCGTTTTGCGGGCGCTGGCGATCCGTCATCTCGCTGACGGCGCCAGTGGGGCCGAAGCCGCCAAGATGGTGCGCTTCACTCCCAAGGCGGTGCGCGCCATCGCGCACCGCTACCGGCAGGGCTGCCTTGACAGAGCGCTCTACGATAAAGCCAGGCCTGGCAAGAAGCCGTTACTCGACCCGTCGTCGCAACAGCGCATCGTAGCGATGGTCTGCGCCAAACACCGGCCGGAATGGCGCGCTGGAATGTTCGCCTGATTGCCGAAGAAGTCGTCAAATAAAAGCTTGTGCCTCGACTGGGGCGTGAAACCGTCCGCGTGCTATTGCAGAGCCACGACCTCAAGCCGAGGCGGGAAAACAATGTGGTGCCTACCTGAGATAAACGACGCCTACATCGAAAAGATGGAAGACGTCTTGGCCCTGTACGAAAAGCCCTACGACCCGCAAGAACCGGTGGTTTGTCTTGACGAAAAGCCTGTCACACTACACGCCAAAGTACGCACTCGCCGAGCGGCCCGGCCGGGCGTAATCGCCAAACGTGCCAGCGAATACAAATGCTGCGGCACAGCGAATGTGTTCTGCTCTGTCGAACCGAATGCGGGACGCCACTTCACCTATCCCACACCGACTCGCCGCGGCGCGGAGTTCGCCCAAGTGATCGAAAAGCTCGCCGCTAGATACCCCCACGCGCGCACGATTCACTTGGTGGTTGACAATCTCGACATCCACTGCCGCAAGCCGCTGGTCGCTCGCTTCGGCGAGGAGCGCGCGACTCGCTTGTGGGAGCGAATTACCTTGCACTACACGCCCAAATACGGCAGTTAAGAGATCCGGGACGGATCCCGAATTGGGAGATCTAGATCTCGTCTCGGATCTCCTCGGGTTTCGTAGGCGAGAATCAAGCGGCGGGAAATTCGGCGGAAATAGCAAGGCCGATCGGCGGGCTTAGCGAGCTACGTGGATTGCATACGCGTTCGTAGGGCCGCGATGTCTTCGGGCCCGATTCCGCAGCAGCCGCCGAATAGAGTTGCTCTCTTGTCGATGCAACGTTGGGCGGCTTGGACAAAGTGCTCCGTTCCGAAGTCCTTGCGCTCTTGCACCCGGACCTCGTTGTCTAAGGTAAAGCCGGCGGGGACGTCGAAGCGATTCGGGTAGCCGCCGGTGGGCTTGTCGGTGAGGCCGGTGATCACGCCAATCGCCGCTTCGATGGCGTCAGGGTGGGTGCAGTTGAACAGGTGCCCCGCGAGGTCGAGGTCGGCGACGGCGATGAAGGCATTCGCGACGGATTCTCCGCTGCGCAAGCCCGCGCCGGGCTCTTCATTCAGCGTCCAGGATACTAAGACCGGCTTGCCGTTCGAAGCCGCCTTCGCTTCCATTGCCGCATTGCGCGACTCGCGAATGCTCGACATGGTTTCGCACAAGAAAAGGTCGACGTGGGGCTCTAGCGCCTTGGCGAGGGCGGCGTAGATCGGGCGGGCCTGGTCGTCGCCGAGCACCATGTCCGGCCGGTAGCTTTCTGACAGCGGCGGGAGGCCTCCGGCGATCCTCACTTCGGCGCCCGACTCTTCTACGGCTCGGCGAGCGAGGCTTCCTGCCAGCGCGGCCAGCTCTAGGTAGCGGTCCGCTTGGTTAGCTTTGCCGAGGTAGCTCGGCACGCAGGAATAGCTGTTTGTGGTGATGATGCGCGCGCCGGCGGCAATGAAGTCCTTGTGGGTGTCGACGACGACTTCCGGCGCCTCGATTAGCGCCTGAGCCGACCACAGGCCGGTGCGGGTAGAGACTCCTCGGCGGGCGAGTTCACGGCCCATGCCGCCGTCCATGAGAGTGACCACTAGGCAGTATCCTCGCGCAGTGCTTTCACGAGCGAAACCGCCATGATAACTAAGATAGCCAGTAGCGGTAGGGAGGCAATCAGCGAAGCCGTTTGGATCGAGCGAAGCCTGCCTGCGCCTGAATCCCCAGCCAAAAGGGCCGTAGGAATCAGCGCCAGCATGAACGCCCAGAACAGCCGGTGCCAACGGGCAGGCGGCTGTTGTTCGCTAAGAGACTTCGACGCGCTCGACGCCAACGCGTATGAAGCGGAGTCGTAGGTAGTCGCCAAGAAAGTCAAACTGATCAGACAGAATAATGGGACGACGAGCGCGGGATAGGGGAGTGACGCAATCACGGCAATAATCGCGTGCGGCGCGCCGGATGCGGTCTTCGCGGCAACAATGTCGGCACCGCCAGTCAATTGCTGAAATAGCGCGTAGTTACCCAAGATCAAGTAGAACACCGCGCAGCCGAGACTGCCGAAGAACATGCTACCGATGATGATCTGCCGGAAGGTTCGTCCGCGGGAGATTTGCGCAATAAACACGCCCATGAAGGGGCCGACGGCGATCCACCAGGCCCAATAAAAGATGGTCCAGTCACGGGCGAATTGGTAGTGGGCGCCGTCGAGCGGGCCTGCGAGGGCGTGCATCGAGATGAAGCCGGTGAACACGGTGGCCACCGCTTCCGCCGCCTTCTCGACGAGGAACCCGGCTGGCCCGACGGCTGCGACGAACGCTAAGAACATGAGCGCAACATTTAGATTCAGGTTGCTGAGCCGGCGGATACCCTTTTCAAGACCGAGGTAGACGCTGGCGGAAAAGATCAGCGCGCAAACGATCGCGATGGCGACTGTTTGTTGATAAGACTCCGGTATCTCGAGGATTCGACTGACTCCCGCCGCGATCATGGGCGTGCCGAATCCGAGCGACGTGCCGGTCGCGCCCAGCAGGCCGATGATGAAACACAGATCGACGAGCCGGCCGATGGCTCCATCGGTGTGATCACCGAGCACAGCGTGACAGGCCGTGCTCAGGCGCAGACGGGGAATGCCTCTGCAGTGGTAGGCATGTCCGATTGCCAACGCCGGTATGCAGTAAAAGGCCCAGCCGGTCGGTCCCCAGTGAAAGATGCCGAATACGCTCGCCCACTTGACGGCTTCGGCCGAGCGGGGCGCGATTCCAAACGGGGGAGATTCGTAGTAGTAGCTCCACTCGATCGTGCCCCAGTAGAGGATGCCGGTCGCGACTCCCGCGCAAAACAGCATCGAGACCCAACTGAAGTTTGAGAATCGGGGACGCGATTCGGGCGGGCCGAGCTTGACTTTGCCGAAGCGTCCCGCCGCAAGCCAGGTACAGAAAAGCACCGCCGCCGCCCCACCCCAGAGGTAGAAGATCCCGAAGTAGCGCGTGACCAGGTCATAAAATTGTTGGATGACTTGCTCACTGCGCGCAGGGAAGGCAAACAGCGGGACGCACACCGCCACAAGCAAGCCAGGGCCGCGAAGAATACGGGCCAATCGGTCTCAACAGGGTCTCCGGCGGATGGCCGCATCGATCCACTACAGTAGCGCGGAGGTTCCAGTCGGAGGCGGCGTGGGGAATACGCTCAAGCCTGTTCCGACTGTCATCGGTGGCTCGGGTGCCCCGGAGCTCTCCGAACTCGGACGTCGCCGAATTTGGCAGGGTTTTAGCTAAATTTCGGATTTCGTCGGGCAAGCGTGGCTTTCCTGTCCGATGGGTGGAGAATCGACGGATTGACACTGTGTCCAGTGTAAGGGTCGGTGTGCTGGTTTCTGTGCGGCTGTCGGCGTAAGTCACGTGGAATCAGTGAAAGGTTATTTGAAAGGCACAGGCCGCAGTTGTCTGAGGGTCCGAAAACTGGTTGGCAGGCAAGAAATATATCGAAATAGTGAACACTGAGTTCATTTTAAGTTGCTGATACTTCGATTGGTTATGGAGCGGACCCCAAAACAGAGACAAAGGAAAGAGGGACAATTTTCAGTGAATGGAGAAGGAGTCCTAAATGGGGAAGAGCGAGAAGGGCGTTGTGAGGAAGCAGCGCTCGTATAACGTGGAGTTCAAGGAATTGGCGGTGAGCCGTATGCTGCGCGGTGAGAACATCGTCAAACTGAGCGGTGAATTGGATGTGCGGCGCAGCGTGTTGTATCGCTGGCGCGACACCTATCGGGCGGAGGGACGAGCAGGCCTTGAGCGTCGCCAGGGGCGACCTCGACCCGGCCAAGAAGTCGTCAGCTTGGAGTCGCTCGATCCGGCCGGCGAACGGATCGCCGAACTCGAACGCCTAGTCGGACAACAAGCGGCGGAATTGGATTTTTTCGAACGAGCCTTCAACGCCTTAAAACCGGCGATGCCGAACAAAGTCGCACGCAACGCGAGCGACTCTACAGCGTCGTCGACGAAATTCGCGTTGAAGGCCGACTCAGCGTCGAGCGTGCCTGTGCACTCGGAGAAGTCAGCCGGGCCGGATATTACCGGCAATTAGAGCGAGACAAACCTGTCGAATCCAACATGGAAGTACGCGATCGGATTCAGCGTATTACGCTCGCCAATCGCCGCTACGGCTACCGTCGAGTGACAGCCGCACTGCGCCGCCAAGGCTTCACGGTGAACCACAAGAAGGTCTTGCGCTTGATGCGCAACGACAATCTGTTGGCGATTCGCAAGCGCCGTTACGTGCTGACGACAGACTCGGATCATCATCGCGCGGTGTACCCAAACTGGGCTAAAACCCTGCAAATCGACGGGCTCAATCAGCTCTGGCAGTCCGACATCACCTACGTGCGCATGCGCCGCTCGTTCGTCTACCTGGCGATCGTGATGGACTCGTACTCACGGCGAGTAATTGGTTGGGAATTGGGATCGTCGCTAGAAGCCGTATTGGCGGTGAATGCGTTGCGCAAAGCGATCGAATTACGGCGGCCGAAGCCGGGACTGGTACATCATTCCGATCACGGCACGCAGTATGCCTCGTGGGCTTACGTCAGCTTATTGGAAGAGCATGGCTCACTGATCTCGATGAGCCGGCGGGGAAACCCCTACGACAATGCGCGCGTGGAGAGTTTTATGAAGACGCTCAAAAGCGAGGAGGTGAACCTACAGAGGTATCAATCGATGGACGAAGCGCGAGCTTCGATCGCAGAATTTATCCACGCGGTGTACAACCAAAAGCGCCTACATTCGGCGCTGGGCTATCGGCCTCCGGAGGAGTTCGAGCAGTTGTTGCCGCCGGGCGAAGAGCTCAGAAATCCGCAGTTTGAGTTTTCTTAAGGCATGAGGAAATCTATCGAGACAGCGGAGTTGCTCGGAGCGGGAGAATGTCCCGCCCCGAGCGCTCATCGTCTCGATGAGTTTCCAGCCCGGTATTCCTTGGCGGGTTGCTCTCCAGCATTGCCCGCCGCCGCTTCCCCGGCTGCAGCCAGAATGCACCTATACCGTTGTCAAAGCAACCCTTTTACAGCGAACGGCAACCCGTCCGTTATTTCGTGTTCTCACGAACCGTTTGCACTCCACACCGCAATTTGCGGACCGTTTCGCGACCGGCGATCAGGCGGAGCAGAACAAACCTTTTGAATCAACTAGTTATCGCCAGTATGGGGGCCGTAGGAATGATAGAATTCGCTGTTGGATGTATCCACTGGGGGCGATGCGTCAACTGGTGTTAGCAGGGCAATAGGGGACGGGGGAACAGGAAACCCGTGGGGGCCGAGGGGGGTTCTACTGGTTAGATTGAACTTCGAATTGGGGCTCCGTCCCGTATCTCCCCGTATCTCCCGCGGCGTCCCGGTCAGTCAAAAGCCATAGGTGAATAGCGCCGGATCGGGAGCATAGAGCACGCTGACGTTGTCGATACTAAACGTTCGCTCGCCGGGACGCGCGATTTGACTTAGCTTTTCGAGGACGGCGTAGTCTCGGTTGGCTTCAAGCAAAAACTCTCTTTCTGACATCAGCCCGGCGAGCTAGCGTAGCTGTGGCAGATTCGTTTCATACCGCGCCGTTACGGTGACCGAGAAGAGCAGGGACGCGAGCAACCCGCCTGAGATTCCGATTGCGATCAGCCTACGCCGATTACGACTGAACTCGACCGCACGTCCGACGGCCAGGCAAGTCAGGATCAAAAACATCGGGATGCCGTAGCGCAAGAATGCCCACATGTAGCCCCAGTAGAGATAGCTCGCGACAGCGAAAAACAGACACGTCCGCTCGGCGAAGCTCGATCGTTTCCGTCTGATGAAAAGCCACGCAGGCGCAAACAAGAGCAGCAAGATGCCGGCTGGATTGTTCGACGGTGGATTCGGTACTCTGAACTGGCCCCTTGCGGCAGTTTAATTTGGCCCCCCCTAGAACCGTAGAAGGACAGACGCGTACTCTGCTATCGCTGGAAGCTTTGGCGATGGAGGAGTGCGTTGACCTGGGAGGCGAAGGTGGAGTTATACGAACAGATACGGCGCGAGTATGAATGCGGCGGCGGCACGATCAAAGGAGTGGCACGCGAGTTCGGGGTGCATCGGCGGATGGTGCGCGAAGCGGTCGACAACGCCTTGCCGCCGCCGCGCAAGAAGCCGTTGAGGCCGCGAACGAAGCTCGCTCCGGCGAGCGCATTCATCGATGAGATTTTGCAAGCCGACCGCAAGCAGCCGCGCAAGCAGCGACACACGGCGCACCGCATCTGGGAACGGATCCATGAGGAAGTTCCCGGCTGCGAAGTGGCGGAGCGGACGGTACGCCAGTACGTGCGCGAGCGCAAGCGCGAGCTGGGGTTGGACAAGCGCGAGACGTTCGTGCCGCGGAGCTACACGTGGGGTTCTCAAGCGCAGGTGGACTGGTACGAAGCCTAGTTTGTGCACGACGCCGAGAGGGTCAAGTTGCAAGTGTTCGTGATGCGCTCGCCGGCGAGTGGAGCGGCGTTTCATCAGGCCTACCGGCGAGCGACGCAACAAGCGTTTCTCGAAGCGCACGAGGCGGCGTTCGCCTACTTCGGGGGCGTATTTCAGCGTTTGCGCTACGACAACCTGAGCTCGGCGGTGAAGAAGGTGCTGCGAGGCTCGAGGCGAGAGGAGACGGCGCGCTTTGTCGGTTTTCGCTCGCACTGGCGCTACAGCGCCGAGTTCTGTACGCCGGGGAAAGGAAACGAGAAGGGTGGAGTCGAGGGAGAAGTGCGACGCTTCCGGCGCAACCACATGGTGCCGTTGCCTGTGGCGAAGACGCTCGATGAAGTCACCGAGAAACTGCTCGCGGCGTGCCGCCGAGACGAGTCGCGAACGGTGACAGGGCAAGCACAAACAGTCGGCGCGCGCATGCGGATCGAGCAAGGGCATCTGCCGGCATTGGCGGCGGAAGGGTTTCCGATCGAAGAAGCCAGCTTCCCGAAAGTAGACTCCAGCGGTTGCGTGAAAGTACGCACAAACTTCTACTCGACGCCGCTGCGGCCGGGAGAGAAGGCGCAGGTGAAGATCTACGCCGAGCGGATTGAAGTTTGGCACGAGGGCAAGGAAGTGGCGCGGCACGAGCGCTGCTACAGCCGGCAACAGAAGGTGCTCGACCTGGAGCACTATCTCGATGTGCTGGAACACAAGCCGGGGGGCACTGGCCGGATCGACTCCGCTGGAACAGTGGAGGCGAGCGGGACGATGGCCGTCGAGTTATGACCGGCTGTGGGAGCAGTTGATCAGCCGTCACGGCAAGCAGCAAGGCACGCGGGAGATGATCGAGTTGCTGCAAGAAGGCAAGCGGCACGGCTGGGCGCGGTTTCGCAAGGCGGTGGAGCAGGCGCTTGAATGGGGCTGTTGGGATCCGGCGGCGGTGCGCAGTCTACTGTTGTCGGCGGACCTGCAACGCGAACAACCGCAAAAGGTCGTCGTCGAACAGTTGGCGCGTTTCGACCGAGCGCTGCCGACGCTGACGGTTTACGACCAGTTGCTGAGCGCGGAGCCTGTGCGATGACGGCGGCAAGCGAGGCGATGACGGTGCAGGCGATCGAACAACATTGCAAGCTGTTGCGGTTGCCGACGGTGGGGGCGCAGTTCGAGTCGCTGGCGCAAGAGGCGCTGCGCGAGAGACGAACGCCGCTGAACTACTTGGACACGTTGTTGGGAGCGGAGGTGGACGATCGCGAGAGGCGCACGATCGAGCGCCGGCTGCGCGAAGCCCGGTTGCCGCGGCTGAAGACGCTGGAGGAGTTTGACTTCACGCAGAGCAAGAAGGTGACGGCAACCGAGATGGCGCAGTTGGCCGAAGGCGGGTACGTCGAGCGCTCGGAGCCGGTTTTGTTTCTGGGCGATTGTGGCACGGGCAAAACGCATCTGATGACGGGCTTGTGCGTGGCGGCGTGTCGGCAGAAACGGCGGGTGCGGTTCACGACGGCGGCGGCGTTGGTGAACGAGTTGGTGGAGGCGAAACAGCAACTGCAGTTGAGTCGGGTGTTGGCGCGTTGGTTGCGTTACGAGCTGATCGCGATCGACGAAGTCGGCTATGTCCCGATGGCGGAGATCGGAGCGGAGTTTCTATTTCAAGTGATCGCCGATCGGGCGGAGAAGGCTGCGTTGATGGTGACGACGAACCTGCCGTTTTCCGAGTGGACGAAGGTGATTCCGAACGCGCGGCTGTGCAAGGCGCTGCTGGACCGCATCACCGATCGGGCGCACATCATCGAGACGGGCGAGGAGTCGTATCGCTTTCGCCGCACGCTGGCGAAGAGGAGGAAGAGGGGGTAAGGACGGCGGACGTTTTTGCGGGACTCTGTCCTACGCTCCGGCCAAAGCCCGCAAAAACGAAAACGAGAGGCAAAGGAATCAATGACTTAAGGGGGGGCCAAATTAAACCGCCGAAGTGGGCCACGTGAAGTTGCCAAAACCACCATGCGTAGTCGACGAGAGGTTGCTCTGGAGATCGTCGCTCTGCGACAACAGGTCGCCGTCCTCAAGAGAAAACGTCCGCGCCTACGGCTGAATCGTCTCGATCGGCTCTTTTGGGTGGCGATGAGCTGAGCCTGGAAACGCTGGACCGAGGTCATCGTCGTCGTGAAACCCGAAACCGTCATCGGATGGCAGCGTTGCGGTTTCCGCCTATTCTGGCGATGGCGATCCCGTTCACTCGGCGGCAGGCCGAGGACGACAGCTGAGATCCGAGCGCTCATCCGTCGCCTAGCTCAAGAGAATCCAAGTTGGGGCGCTCCCAAGATCCACGGTGAACTCCAGAAGCTCGGCTTCGTTGTATCCGAACCAACCGTTGCTCGCTATCTGCGAACTGTCCGCCGTCGCGGTGATGCCGGACAGAGTTGGCGGACTTTCCTCGCGAATCAGCGCGAGGTAATCGTGGCGTTTGACTTCTTCACCGTCTCGACCGTGACATTCAAGCTGCTCTATTGCTTCTTTGTCATCGAGCATGGTCGACGTAAGATTCTTCACTCCAACGTCACTGCCCATCCGAGTGCCGAATGGGTCGTCCAATAATTGCGTGAAGCCTTTCCCGAGACCGTCCCCTACCGCTATGTCATCTTCGATCGAGATGCGAAGCTCAACTCCGAAGTCGTCGCGTTCTTGAAGGCGACGGGCGTTGAGCCGAAACGGACGAGTGTTGCCTCTCCGTGGCAGAACGGCATCGCCGAACGCTGGGTGGGAAGTTGTCGCCGAGAACTTCTCGACCATGTCATTCCGCTCAACGAAGGCCACCTGCGGCGGTTGGTCCGCGAATACATCGCCTACTATCAGCAAGATCGCATTCACGATTCGCTTGACAAGGACGCACCGCTGAGTCGGCCCATCGAAATCAAACCGACACGGCAAGTCGAGGTGATTGCCTATCCGCGATTGGGCGGGCTGCATCATCGCTACTCCTGGCGCGAAGCAGCGTAAGTCCATCAGTGGTCGTAACGCCCGTTGCCAGCGGGACGTGATTCAAATCTCTCGATCAAGACGAATCCCGTAAGTCTACGAAACGACCGGATCGACCTTTCAAGCGAAAGGTCGCACCAAATAGCCGCCAAAGTGTATGTGCTCCTAAACAATAGCCGTCACGGAGAGCGCGAACCCAATCGGCCTGGAGCGCCGGGGCGTGAGAGAACGCCTTCGACATCTCCAGATCTAGTTTTGACTACGGACAGGAGGGTCTGACGGACCGTATGTTCGTGTTCTGTCTGCTGGGCTCGAAACCGCCGGACTTCGACCGCTGATCCGAGCTTGGCGAGACGATTTCGGCCGTCGTGCCAGTCGCGGTCGCTAACTTTGACAAGCAATTTACTCGGTCTGGGCTAGGCGACGCGACGCTAGCAACGCGGACTAGATATCGAGGTTTTTCACGTTCAGCGCGTTGTCGCCGATGAACTTTCTGCGGGCTTCCACGCTCTCACCCATTAAGGTCGAAAAAATTTCTTCACTCTCAACAACGTCGTCGATGCGGACGCGCAGCAACCGGCGGCTTTCGGCGTTCATCGTCGTCGACCAAAGTTGCTCGGCGTTCATCTCGCCGAGGCCTTTGTAGCGCTGGATGGAGGCATCCTTCATGGCGGAATTCTTCAGGTGATTCAAGAGCGATAGCGGGTCTTGTAGCGTGCTCGTCGACTTTTTGCCCACGACTATGAAGGGCGGCTTATTGAACTCGGATAGCTGCTTCGAGAGGGTTCGTAGACGCCTGTACTCTGGCTGGGCGGCAGCCTCGAGGTCAATGAGGCGTTCGCCGTCGGTACCTTCCTTAAAACCGATCGCGTAGGCCGAATGTTCTTCGTCGGGAATCAACCTTACTTGGAGGTCAAGCGCCTGCATCTGCTTGACGAGCATCTCAAGGTGTTTTTTGTCCTGGAAATGGTCTTTTTTATCAAGCTCGACTGCGGCGCTCGCTAGGAAATTGACTACCTTTGCATTGCGCAGGCGCCGCTCCAAGCGGGTGAACATTTGAGCGTAATCATCGAGCTCGGTGATGTAGTCGCGTAGGCTGTCTTCTTCCAGAATCAGACCCGGTGTCCCGTTGCGGCCATATTCGAGGGTGACGCCGTCCGTCGCGATATTGATAACTTGCGACGTGAGTTCAGTTTCGTCTTTGATGTACGTTTCCTTCTTGCCGCGTTTAATACGGTAGAGCGGCGGCTGCGCGATAAATACGTGGCCCTCGGTAATAAGCTGGCGCATCTGCCGGAAGAAAAACGTCAGCAGCAAGGTACGAATGTGGGAGCCGTCGACATCGGCGTCGGTCATCAAGATGATCTTGTGATAGCGCAGCTTGGAGATGTCAAATTCAGTCGCGATGCTGGTACCGAGCGCGGTGATCATCGCTCGGATCTCCTCGTGAGCAAGCATCTTGTCGTAGCGTGCTTTCTCTACGTTGAGGATTTTGCCCTTGAGCGGCAAGATCGCCTGGTTACGGCGATCGCGGCCCTGCTTGGCGGTACCTCCGGCGGACTCACCCTCGACGATAAACAGTTCCGCGCGGCTGGGGTCCCGTTCCTGGCAATCGGCCAGTTTACCGGGGAGGCCGGCGGAATCGAGAGCACCCTTGCGTCGTGTTAAGTCGCGGGCCTTGCGGGCCGCCTCCCGGGCCCGTGATGCATCAATAGCTTTCCCGACGATACGCTTGGCAACCGCCGGATTGCGCTCAAAGAATTCGCCTAGGTGCTCGTTAACCGCGGCGACGACTTGACCTTGGATGTCACTGTTGAGTTTTCCTTTTGTTTGACCCTCAAATTGAGGCTGGGGAAGCTTTACACTGATAACGGCTGTGAGGCCTTCGCGTACATCGTCACCGGAAAGGGTGATTTTGGCGTTCTTAAAAAGATTTGCACTCTTGCCGTACGCGTTGATGGTTCGTGTAAGTGCTGACCGAAAACCCGTGAGATGCGTGCCGCCATCGACAGTGTTAATCGTGTTGGCAAAGGCGAAGATGTTCTCTTGGTAACCATCGTTGTATTGCAGAGCGATCTCAGTGGCGACGGTGCCGCCGATGAATTCTCGCTCGTCGGTAAAATGTACTGGGTCGGGGTGTAGCGCCGATTTTCCTCGGTTCAGGTAGGAGACGAACTCGGCGATCCCGCCCTCGAAGTGGAACACCTGAGGTTCGCGCTCGATGCGGTCGTCACTAAGTACGATCTTGAGTCCGCCGTTGAGAAATGCCAGTTCACGAAGACGCGTGGCTAGAACTTCGTGCTTGAACTCAGCGGTCGTGAAGATCTCCGTGTCGGGGATGAACGTGACTTTTGTTCCGGTCTTGCGCGTGTTACCGGTCTGCTCAAGGGGCCCCAAGGGGAGGCCGCGAGAGTACTCTTGTTCCCAGGTGTGTCCGTCGCGCCAGATCTCTAGCTTTAGCTGCTGAGAAAGCGCGTTGACGCAGCTCACACCCACGCCGTGTAAGCCTCCGGAAACTTTATAGCTATTAACGTCGAACTTGCCGCCGGCGTGAAGCTTCGTCATCACCACCTGCGCAGCTGAGACGCCTTCCTTGGCGTGCATTCCGACCGGAATCCCACGGCCGTTGTCGATGATAGTTATTGAGTTGTCAATGTGGATATCAACTCGAATCTCATCACAGTGGCCCGCTAGAGCTTCATCTACAGAGTTGTCAACGACTTCGTAGACGAGATGATGAAGACCCATCTCCCCTGTTGAGCCGATATACATCGCGGGGCGCTTTCGCACACCCTCAAGGCCCTCTAGGACTCGGATGCTATCCGCGCCGTATTGCGCTTCGCCAGTAGTTTTGTTTTGCGCCATGCTTGGTGTTAAAAATTTCTTGTAGGCTCGCTCAATCAGATCCTCATCGGCATGACGACGTAGCGATAGTCAAAACTGTCTTGCCCCGGCATTTTGAACTGCCCTGCGCTTTCCTCGTCCTTAAATTGCATCTCGATTGTGTCGGTTGTGCCAGTGCCGAGAAAGTCGAGTACATAGCTCGAGTTGAACCCTACCTGAATGCGTTTGCCGTCGTACTCAGTTAGAATTGATTCTTCGCTTTCGCCAGCCTCAGAGCCTGACGCGGCCAGCTTCAACTCTCCATTTTCCAGTTCCAAACGAATCGCACGGGACCGGTCATCGGCAAACTGAGAGACACGACGAACCGCTGCAGTGAATTCGTCACGGCGAATCTCAACCGAAAACCCGATCTCGCTCGGCAGCACGCGCTCATAGTCGGGAAATTGTCCGGTCAGCTTGCGGGTAATCAGGAGGCGTTTGTCGCAGCGGAAAAATAGATGATTTTCGTCTGATGCAAAATCGACCATCGACGAGTCGTCACCCTCGGCCGTAAGCTTGGCAATCTCGGCCATCGCCTTCTTAGGAATTAAGCCCTTGACCTCGCCGCTAATTCCTTCGAACTTGTGTGGTTGTTCGTAGTACGCCAGCCGGTGACCGTCGGTGGCAACCATCACGAGGGAATCTTCGCGAATGAGCAGCAACGCCCCGATTAGCGTGTAGCGCGATTCCTCGTTCGCAACGGCGAAGATCGTCTTTGAAATCGCGTTGCTCAAAAGCTTGCTAGGGATCTGTGTTAGCGCCGCCGGCATCTTCGGCAGTTCCGGGTAGTTCTCGCGAGACATGCCTGCTATGCGCGTGCGAGAGCGACCACAGGTGATATTGGCTGAGTGGTTCTCAGAGACCCTTACGGCAATTTCAGCGTCAGGAAGCAGACGCACGTAGTCGAGCAATTTCCGCGCCGGTAAGGTCGTCGAACCAACCTTCTTGACAACGGCTGGGCAAGAGCTCTGGATACTCAGCTCTAAGTCGGTAGCGGTAAGTAGAATCTCACCGTCCCTAGCTTCGATCAGGACATTCGACAAAACCGGGATCGTCGTTTTCTTTTCAACGACGCCCTGTCCTAGCCCTAGTTCCTTTACGAGGTCGCCGGTTTTCAGCGTGAGTTCCATCAGTCGCGGTCCTTTTCGGTTATCGTTCGTTTGGTCTCAGGTATTCGTTTAACCCGAGGTAAGGTAAGTTTCTTATTCTAAAGTCGTAGTAGTAGTGCCTGTGAATTTGTGGAAAACCTAATTTAGTTATTTGTTATCAAAGGTATACAGTTATCAAGGCGCGTGGAAAACTGCGGGCCGGATTCACAGCGACCTGAAGGATCCGTAGCTTCCACAGTCGTGCACAGGTATCCCAGAGACACGGCTGTGGAACTGTCTATTATATCTAATCGAATCTACCAGTTAGGTTGTTGATTTCAGTGTCAAGATCTTCGTCGGTGCGGCGTTCACGCTCGATCTTGGAGACGGCGTGAAGGACCGTAGTATGGTGTTTTCCCCCAAAGGCTCTACCAATCTCAGGCAGCGACGCTGAAGTCAACTTCTTGCACAGATACATCGCTACATGGCGGGGTCCTGTGATCGTGCGAGCGTTTGATCGCTCCCTGAGTTGAGACGGTCTGAGTTGATAGTTTGTGGCGACAATTTGCTGGATGTTGGCTATGGTTGCCTTGCGCTCATTTCCAGCGACGATCGAACCTAACGACTGCCGAGCCATGCCGAGCGTGATTCCCGTTCGTGAGACGGAGGCTGTGGCAACTAGTCGAATAAGGGCACCCTCAAGCTCGCGAATATTGGAGTTGAGGTGAGTCGCCATGAAGCTGCGGACAGCATCTGGCAGCTCGGTTCCAGCCTCTTCCGCCTTGCGGTCGAGAATCGCCATTTTAGTTTCTAAGTCTGGTGGTTGGATGTCAGCCATCAACCCCCAGGAAAAACGAGATTTCAGGCGCTCGACCAGACCCCGGATTGCATGTGGCGCTGAGTCGCTCGAAATGACAATCTGCTTGCCGCTGTTGTGCAGCGTATTGAACGTATGAAAAAACTCCTCCTGGGTTCGCTCGCGTGTCCCCAGGGTTTGGATGTCGTCGATGAGAAGGACGTCGGCGGTACGAAACCGCTCGTGGAAAGTTCGCATACGGTCGTATCGGATGGAGTTGATCATGTCATTCATGAACTCCTCCGCCGAGACGTAAACAACCTTCATGCGCGGAAATTCATCGCGGATGCGGCGCCCAATGGAGTGCATCAAATGGGTCTTCCCCATCCCCACGCCCGCGTAGAGATACAGCGGGTTATAAGTGTTTGCGGGATTGTCAGAGACAGCGCGCGCGGCGGCGTGCGCAAACTCGTTGCAAGAGCCAACAACGAAGTTGTCGAAAGAGTACTTGTCGTTAAAGCGCTGATCGGCGAGCTGAAAATTAAAGGCTTGCTGGACGGGTGGTTCTAATCCGTCGTCCACGTCGAACACGAGCGAGGCGAGACCTAGATCGAGTTGCGTGGCGGTAGCGAGAATCTTTGAGCTGTACTCAGATTCCAACCAATTTTTCGCGCTTGTATTCGGAACAGCTAACCGCAGCCGCCCTTCTGGATCGACCTCACGGAACCGTACCGGTTCTAACCAATTTTCAAAACTCTCACGGCTCGTCCCGTTGCGCATCTGCGCGAGGATCTGTCCCCACTCGTTCATTCCACCCACCTGACCGAGTTGCGGTTTGGCCCCAATAGGAACCCTTAAATCAATTTATGATGGCGCAGCTCTTCAGGGTCGACTTTTGAGAACCGCCAAGACAGGCGCGACACGGAACTCATTGGTTGACCAACTGACCGGCAGAGACGATAGTAGCACAGGTAATTACCGTATTGCAGTGAATAATTCAAACAAAATCGTCGGAGGGCAATATTGTTCCAGAAGTGGCTCAAACCCGTTGTTTACAGGGCCTAGAACAACTTCGGCAGAAGTTGTTGCCCGAATTTAAGCTATAAACTCAAGACACTATTGGGAACAAAGAATCGCGTATTTCCGGTGCCAATACTTCGTTAAGAGAACCTTGTCGATAACCTTCAAGATCGAGCGTAACGTACTTGAATCCTAAGCGTTTGAACACTTCAGTGAGGATGCCCGCCATCTCCATATTGAGCGCTTTTTCGAGCTCATCTCTACCCACTTCGATGCGCACTAATTCACCGTGATATCTAACTCTGAACACCCGAAAACCGAGTCCAGCGAGAGCCTCTTCGCCGGCTTCGACGAGCTTCACGTTCTCACGAGTAACTTCGGTGCCGTAAGGAATGCGTGAGCTTAAGCACGCCGCCGCCGGACGATCCCACGTAGGCAGATCTTCGCGACGAGAAAGCTCCCGAATTTCCGACTTGGTCAACTCCGCTTCGAGCAGCGGCGCGCGTACGGCATGTTGCTGCGCGGCGCGGTGCCCAGGCCGGAAATCTCCGGTGTCGTCTTTGTTGACGCCGTAGATGATCGTTGAGACACCAAGTTGGGTACCGACTTCCTCGAGTCGGACGAACAGTTCGTCTTTGCAGTGGAAGCAGCGGTTCGCGTCATTCTTCGAGTAGTCGGGGTTTTCAAACTCATGCGTCTCGATGTATTGGTGACGGATACCAAAACGTTTGACGAAATCCTCGGCGTCTCGTTTGTGCGACTCGGGGATTGACGCGGAGTCGGCAGTGATGGCAACAGCCTCAGCCCCCAAGATTTTATTCGCGGCCCAAGCAAGGTAGGCGGAATCCGTACCGCCGGAGTAGGCGACCATCACCTGCCCCATCTCGGAGAGCAGCCCGAAGAGCTTCTGCTCCTTTTGATCGATCGAAGACGCCATGCGAACGTCATTATAGCTTGGCCGCGCGAAGACACGAACGGCCCGCATTCTGCACCACGTGCGAGCGAAAGTTGGCGCGCGGAGACGTATTTGACGCCACGTTGACGATGACAGCAAGCGCAACGAAGTAGTGGCGGCCTTATCGCGTAGTTTCGCCGTCACGCAGTGTGATATGCGCGCAAGCCCAGTTGATACAATCAGATTTCGACCTATGGCCCCTAAAACACGGGTTTGCGCCGTCAGCTACCTCAACACCGCGCCGCTGGTATGGGGTCTCTCGCACGGCCCGCAGCAAGGCGTCTTCGACCTGAGCTTCGAGTTGCCCGCCGTCTGTGCGGACAATCTACGCGAGGCTTCTGTCGACGTCGGCCTGATTCCGATCATAGAGTTGGCGCGCCAGCCCGATACTGTTGTCGTGCCCGGGTGCTCAATCGCTTGTGAGGGCCCGGTCCGAAGCATTCTCTTGGTTTCGAAAAAGCCATTCGACGAAATCGAATCATTCGCAGCCGACATTGGTTCGCGAACCTCCGTCGTTCTGACGCAAATTATTGCGGCGCGTAAACACGGTTTGCGCCCGCGCGTGCGCCCCTATCCGCCGCGGCTCGACGAAATGCTTGAGCTGGCCGATGCGGCACTGGTGATCGGCGACCCCGCTCTGCGGCTCGATCCGAAACTAGAGAGTTGGCGCGGGCGGCCGGTGCATGTCTATGACCTGGGCGCTGAGTGGACCGAGATGACTTCGCTGCCGATGGTGTTCGCCGTCTGGGCGGCGAAGAAGTCTGCCGCCCACGACTCGCTGGTTGAAACTCTCAACGATTCGGCATCATACGGAAGAAAGCACATAGAAGAGATCATTAGCGTCAAGAGCGAGCGGCTCGACTTTCCACCCGAGCTGGTGCGCGCATACCTAACGAAACACATCCGCTTCGGACTTGGTGAACGCGAACGCGATGCGATGCGTTTGTACTTGCGACTGGCCGCCGAGTTGGGATTGGTCGATCCCCGCCCTGCAATTCCGTTTCTCGCCGAGCAAGCCGTGGCGGGCTGAGGTGACCTGATGATGACGAAGGCCCAGGCTCTCGACTACTTCGCGAGCGACGATCTAATTGCCGTCGGTATGGAAGCCGACGCGATGCGCGAGAAGCTGCATCCGGACGGCATCGCGAGTTATATCATCGACCGCAATATCAACCACACGAACGAGTGCACTGAGTACTGCAGCTTTTGCGCTTTCTACCGGCCGATGGGTCACGAAGAGGGCTACGTGTTGCCGTTCGAGACGATCGCGGCCAAGATTCAAGAGACCGTCGAACTCGGAGGCACCGGAGTGCTCATGCAGGGCGGCGTTAACCCGAACCTGAATATCGAGTATTTCGAGGATCTGTTCAGTCGCTTGAAGCAGCGCTTTCCGATGGTGCAACTACACTGCCTGTCGGCGCCTGAGATTCTGACGATCGCCGACGTCAGCGACCTCTCCATTCGCGACACGCTGATTCGTCTTCGCGACTCAGGCATGGACTCGATGCCCGGCGCCGGCGCTGAGATTCTCGATGACGAGGTGCGCGTGCGCATTGCCAGGCTAAAGTGCACGACCCAGGACTGGATCGACGTGCACCGCACGGCGCACTCGATTGGAATGCGGACGACCGCGACCATGATGTTCGGCTGCGGCGAAACAATTGAGCATCGCGTCAACCACCTTGAGACGATTCGTCAACTCCAGGAGGAGACCGGCGGTTTTACAGCATTCATCCCGTGGCCATTTCAGCCCGACAACACGCCGCTAGGCAGCAAAGTTGGCGAGGAAGCCACGGCATGCGATTTTCTGACGACGCTGGCGATTTCAAGGTTGTACCTCGACAACATCCTGAACATCCAAACCTCGTGGGTGACGCAAGGATTGAAAGTTTGTCAGCTCGGGTTGAAATTCGGCGGCAACGACGTTGGCAGCGTAATGCTAGAGGAAAATGTAGTTCGACAGGCGGGAGCGAGCCACAGCGCGACGGAAGAAGACCTGCGGCGAATGATCCGTGAGGCCGGCTTCGTACCGAAGCAGCGCGACACGCTGTATCGCACGTATTACCTGAACTAGCCGCGCTGACTGCTAGTGGCGCACGGCCTCTTCTACCGCCACCGAGCGCAACCGCCCGAGGCTTTACTGGAGTTCCGGAATTGCCCGCAAAGCCGCCTCGTCTAGCCCAGACAAGTTCAACCGCCCAGCTAACCAGCGGCCCCGGTCCACGCGCGCTTCTACGTCCAACTCATGCCCTGCGTTATAAAACGCCATCCGTTTCGGCTGCCTGAAGTGCGCCGCCCCTTTGCGGGCGACGTCCGACGGAACTAGCTCGTCGCGGCGGCCGAACTGCAGGAATACGGCAGACGGGGCGGAACGCTCGCTGAACTGAACTGTGTCGGCCCATGGAAACTTGTTGAAGTAGCTTGCGATCGTCGCCGCGTCACGCCCGCTGAGCCTAGTGATTGTCTCTCGCTGCGTGTAGTTAGCGGCCATAAGGGCGAATGAATGGATCCTCCTCTCGACCGCCGTCAACATGGCTCCGACGCCCACGTTGAAACTGTGCCCCACGTAGGCGATGCGATTCGGATCGATATCGTCGCGCTCGACAAGCAGATCGATAGCTCTGCGCCACTCACGAGCCATTTGAAGTTTGGCTCTTGTCCCCTGTCCTTCCATCGGATCGGTTATTTCAGGGACCTCGCCTCGAACCAGCGGGCCGTCGAGCAACAAGCAGACAGCGCCCGCCTGGGCCATCACGATCGCCTCGTCGCGGAATTCTTGGTGATTCCGATACGGCGAACCTGGCTTCATCCAATGCCCATAGAGGATTACCGGTCCAGGAGTGGATTCGGAAGGCCGAATCAGCAGACCGGGGACTCGTCCTCCATCGGGGCCGGCGAACGAGTACTTCTCGATCACGACCCCGTCGACGGTCTCGACCGGGCCGGTCTCGATTTCCGCAGCTGTTGACCGGTCGTATTCAAATAATTCGACGAGTTTTGGGAACGGCAAGTCTTCAGCGAAAGCGCTCGCCGAGAGCAAAACCAGGAGCGCCAAGATTCGCATATAAAGATTGCAGGCGAACCTAGTTCTTCTTCTTCCCAGTAAACTGCACGGTCTTATCGTTTTCTAGATTCAAACGCTCGCCCTTAACGCCCGATCGAGAGACTTCGGCTGTCCATTCATACTCGATGTTTTTCTCGGTAGTGCTGAACTCGAGGTCGGGACCGACGATCAGGCCGTAGCCAATTTCGACGGTGCTTCCATCCGGCAGAGTCGCGGTTCCGGAAACATCTCCTTCGTCTTCGGCGAAGGTAAAACGATAGACCTGGGCGCCGACCTTGACCTCCCACCGCCCGTTGATCGGGGATTTCTTCTGACCAATCGCAAGTGTAGTGGTGAGGGCGATTAAGCTAAGCCAAACGACGATTCGAAGACGCATCGGGAACCTCCTACCTCTCAGCATAAGACGCGTGGCGAAGCACAGACGGTTTCAAGAGCTTTCGAAGGCGCCACGGTAATGCGTCAGCGCCTCTCCGGCAAATCCTAATTGGAAAGAACCCCATGTACACCTGTGCCACAATACCGTCTGCTATGAACCTTCGATCGCTACTCGAACAATCACTATCCCTACTGCTCTTGTGCACTATTTTCGCCTTCGGAGTACGCGCGGCCAACAACCCCGAGCGCGTCGAATGGTTCCGCGATCTGGGTTTGGGTCTCTTCATTCATTGGAGTCTCGACAGCCAAGTGACCTCGGTGATCAGCCACTCGCTAGCCGGCGCCGACAAAGAGTACGTCGAACGATACGTCACTGAGCTACCGCGTTCGTTCAACCCCAAGAATTTCGACCCCCGCGAATGGGCGCGCGTCGCCCGGCTAGCCGGCTTTAAGTACGTCGTCTTTACGGCGAAGCACCATTCCGGTTTTTGCATGTTCGATACGGAGACCACCGATTTCAGCATCATGAATACGCCGTACGCCCGCGATGTGACGAAGGAGTTGTTCGATGCATTTAGGGCCGAGGGCATCGCCATCGGATGGTATTTTTCGCCCGATGACTTTCACTATCTTTACCGCTCTGGCACGTTGATCAGCCGCTTGCGGCCCGAGGTGCTACCGCCCAACAACAAAGGGTTGCTCGAGCTCAACCTTGCCCAGGAAGAAGAGTTGATGACGAACTACGGCAAGATCGACGTCGTGTTCTTTGATCCACCGACCGGTTCGCCCATCGAGCGCAATCGGCTGGTGAAAGAAATGAAAGATATTGTCTGGCGGCTCGATCCCGACACCGTCATTACTCGTGGAGAAATCGAGACACCCGAGCAGTACACTCCGGGGGTTCCGCTCGACGAGGCCTGGGAAGGCAACATGACGATGGGCACGCAATGGCAATACCGCGGCACCAACGAGCACTACAAATCAGGCACGACCCTAATTAAGACTTGGATCGAGACTCGCGCCAAGGGCGGCAACTTCCTGCTGAACATCGGACCGAAGCCCGACGGCGACATTCCAATCGAGCAAGAAGCGCGCATGCGCGAGATGGCGCTGTGGCGCCTGGTGAACGAAGAATCGATTTTGGCGGTGCGGCCCTGGGTGATCACCAACGAGGGCGACATCTGGTTCACCAAATCGAAAGACGCCGACACCGTCTATGCGTTCGTCACGAACGAGGATTGGGCCTGGGGCACACAAAAAACGTTCACGTTGAAGTCGGTGAAGGCGACTGCCGACACAATGGTAAGAGTGCTGGGCCAAAACGAGATCGTGCTCGAGTACCGCCCCGACATGACTCCGAAGACAGAGTTTGAACAGAGCGCTTCGGGGCTTCGTATCACCGCCTATCGCGCCCAGCGTCTTTACAACGATCGCCACTGGCCCAATCCCGTCGTGTTGAAAATCACCCACGCCGGGGAGGGCTTGCGACCACCCGTCGTTGTGACCAGCGCCGGGGCTGAATGGGCAACACGTGGAGCGACGTTGTCCGCCCAATTGAAGGATCTTGGAGATGCGTCGAGTGTCGATGTCGCGTTTGAGTACCGCAAGAAGAAAAGCACTGCCGAAATGTACGAGCCCGACGACCCCTGGAAGATGGTTGGAAAGAAGATGCGGACCCTGTCGGCACCGGCAGAGTTTTCCGCCGAGCTATCGAAACTCGATGTACGCCGAGACTGGGAGTACCGCGCGGTCGCCAAGCATCCCAAAGTAACGCTCTACGGCATCACCCAGACCCTAGCAGCGAAGTGATCTTACAGCTGGAGCGCGACTGCGTGCAGTGGCGACCTCCGGTCGGCCTCTTCCCATTCGGCGGCTGGACTGTCCTGTCCAAACCACCAAGGCAAAGAACCACTGCTCCCAAGCGGCGCCCTCCCGACTCTCGACATCGCTGGTATCCTGTCGACGGAGAAATGAAAGACTCGATACGAGCTACAGCGCTCCTGCAGGCCAACAAAAGAAGTTGTAGGACAAACCCAATCTGTTGGCTTCAAGCGCTGCTTATAGGCCGATGCTGAAACTAGCGTTACTGGCACTCTTCGGTCCAATCCTGGCCGCGCAACACTTCCATACGTCAATCGGCGTCACCGAGAATGGCAGTCCCATCCGCGCGGTCGTCGCTTGGGAGTCGCTGAAATTCGAGTCTCCGGCGTCCACAGTGCTGCTCATTGGCGGTCTGGACGGCAGCGCCGCGTCGACTGTTCTAGTAAACGAATTTCTTCGCAGCAGTTTCGACAACGAAACCTTCGCGATTTCTGCAATTCCCAACGGGTCGCCAGATGGCAATGTCGTTGATGCCTTCCCACCGAAGGGATTGGCATATGGCGAGGGCAACCCCGAAGCTCACTACCTTTGGCGATTTATCGGGATGCACGCGCCAGACCTAGTCGTCGAGGTCCGCGGCTCGCAGGGCGTCGGTGGTCTGACCCAGGCGCTGATGGCCGGCAATCCGCCTGCTGGCGTCGGCTCCGTTCCGGTTCGCTCGGTGGTTGTCGGCGAAGCCGACGGATCCGCCGTTTCCATGACGCACTTCGTCGAATCGGCGCTCGCGGAATTGGCTGCAACGGGTCGCGCATCCTCGGCGCGGCACGAGATGCGTCGGCGTTTAGATCGAGACCCGGTTTCAATCGCCAAACAACTCGAGACGGCCTACGGACACCAACTCGACCAGGTCGCCTACATTCCAGCGCTAGCCCTGGTCGGGCGAATGCGCCTCGGAGACGTTGAGGGTTCGAGCCGTGTCGGAGACATCGAGCGAATCGTCGCACCGTATTTAGCCGGAAAGCCATCGATGGACGAGCGTGTCTCCGGCAGCACCCTCTCAGGACACATCGTTTTCGCCGATCTCTACGAGCGCACCGGCAAATCCTTGTATCTCGACCTTGCGCGTAACGCGGCCGACCTCGGCTTCAACGACGACGGCTCGATGAAAGAGTCGATGCCCTTTCACAACGAGATGAGCGACTCCGTATTTATGGGCTGCGCCATCCTCGCGCGCGTCGGACGGCTGACTGGCGAAGCGCGCTACTTCGAGATGGCGTTGAAGCACCTGCGATTCATGCAAAATCTCGATTTGCGCGACGACGGGCTGTACCGGCACTCGCCGCTTGACGAGGCTGCCTGGGGGCGCGGCAACGGTTTTCCGGCGCTGGGCCTCGCTCTCGCGCTTTCGGACTGGCCGCAAGACCGGCCTGGGCGCAGCGAAGTACTCGACGCGTTTCAAGCACACATGACGGCCCTCGTGCGGCATCAGGACGAGACCGGCACGTGGCATGAAGTGATTGATCGCGCTGAAAGTTACCGAGAGTTCACGGCGACTGCAATGATAAATTTTGCAATAACCCGAGGGCTGCGGCGCGGCTGGTTGAGCCGACGCGAATTCGAGTCAGTCGCCGACCGAGGGTGGTACGCCCTGAAAACGCGCATCGCGCCAGACGCATCACTTGTGGACGTCTGCCGCAGTACCGGCAGACAGCCCAGCCTGCGAGCTTACTACGATCGCGAAGCCATCCTGGGGCGAGACGATCGCGGTGGTGCAATGGCCCTGCTGACCACCACGGAGCGCGCCGACTGGCAGCGTGAACGCTAATCGCGCGACGCTACGGCGATTGTGTGTTATCACGGTTCCTAGTACTTAGTTGCGTAAGTTAGAATATTTACTGGCGAGGGGGCGAGGGGCGACGACGGTCTTGGTCCATTCGAACGGAGTAGCCTTGGAGTTGTAGACGCGGACGAAGCTGTGATGGCCTCGCGCACCTGCCGGGGGGAAGTGACTCGCCCCCCGCAAGGCGCGGCGGCTCAGAATCGAAAACCACACCTCAACCTGATTCATCCACGAACTGTAGGTCGGCGTGTAGTGAAAATGGATGTTCGCATGACGTTGCAGCCAGCGGTCATTTTTGGGCTTGTGAGTGTTCAAGTTATCCAAGATGATGTGGAGCCTTCGTGGATGGCCGCGATGTGGTTCATGAAGTCGAGAAACTCGCGACGCCGTCGGCGCCAATATCCGGCGATGATGAATCCGGTAGCCACTTCCAGCGCGGCGAAAAGCGGCGTCGTGCCGTGCCGCCTGTAGCCGTGCGAGAAGCCCGTCAAGGCCTTGCCGTTGGGCAAGCGTAGCCAGCCCTGCGCTCGCAAGGCCTGGATGCTCGGCTTCTCGTCGACCGCGAGCACCACGGCGTTTTCCGGCGGGCTGAGGTAGAGTCCCAATGTCGGCGGCCTTGCGAGCGAACTCCGGGTCGGTTGACAAACACCAACTGCGCCGCCGCCGCAAGGACACGCCGAGCTGCCGCAGTACGCGCCAGACTTGATGCTTGCTGAATCCGCGAGCAGTTCGCCTGCGTGCCCTTCGGGCGGAGCTTCGACGAGTTGGCAGAGGATGCGTTTGCGCGTCGCTTGGTCGTACCGCGCGGGCCTGCCGGAACGCGCTTGATCGCATAATCCCGCGACGTTGCTGGGCGAAGCGGGTGCGCCATTTGTCGGCGGTCGAGGTAGCGGCGGCCGCCGGCAGCACAATGCGAGCGCGCTCCACCATGCGCCGTTCGGATCACGTTCAGTCGTTACTAGATCGTGATATCACCAGATGATTCGCACCCAGATCAGTCTTGAGGAGGTCGACTACCAGAGCGCAAAGGCAGAGGCCAAGCGGTTGGGAATTTCTGTAGCTGCGTTCATCCATCGAGCGATTCGCGATAAGCTTGCCAGGGACTCAGCCAAACCATGGATGAGATATGCCGGAATCGTGACGTCTGGCGATCCAAAATCGAGCCTCTCCGTCGACGAGATGGTGTACGGCCGCAACGACTGACGCCAGCCTCGACGCTTCTGCGCTAACTGCATTTTTGGATACGTCGGACAGCTAGCACTCGCTCTTTGCAACGCTTATTCGAATCTCGCCGGCTCCCCATGAGCGGCGCGTGAGCGCTTCATCGCTAGAACCATGCGGATAGCCTCGGCCGAGTCTTCGGGTCGGCAGACCTCGGGCGCCTGACCGGCTTCGCAGGCATCGACGAATGCTTGTAGCTCTCCGACAAAGCCGTCGGTATGCGGCAGTTCGACTTCGTCCACAGTACCGTCGGTTCGGTGTAGCCTGACGCCTGATTTGTCCGAACTGAAATCCAACGTCCCGCCGTCGCAGAGAATCGTAAATTCCATCGAAAAAGGATAGCTCTCGGCGTGGTGCCAGCCACCGCTCACGATTATTGGAACCCCGTCGCCGTAGTCGAGTTGAGCCTCGACGAAGTCAATGCCGCCCTCAAGATCTTCGTGCCCAACCGCGCGTATCGAGTGCGGCTTTCCGAACAGATGTTGGCAGAAGTCGAAGTCGTGGATCAACAGATCCATAGCCCCCCCGCCGCTGCGCTCAGGGTCTTTGAGCCAACGTCCCCACGCCGGGGCCGCGCATTTCCGGCGGAACGTCGCGGCACGCACGGGCCCGACTTCACCGGAAAGCACCAAGCGGCGAGCCGTCATGTACTCGGGAAAAAACCGCAGCACCTGCGCGACCATCAGCACGCGATCAGCTTCATTGGCCGCCGCAATCATCGCATCGCAGTCCTCCGCGGTTACGGCCATCGGCTTTTCGACAAGCACGTGCTTGCCCGCCGCGAGGGCTTTGAGCGTCAGGGGTGCGTGCAGATAAGTGGGCGTGCAGAGATCGACGGCCTCAACGTTGGGGTCGGCGATCAGCTCGTCGGCGGTCTTGTAGAGCGCCGCCGCGGAAAAGTCATAAGTGCCCCCACCTCGGTCGAGGTTGCCGCTTATCGCTGACAGGTCACCCGACAGTTTCGTAGGGTCGGAACTCGATACCGCCGCCAGTTCAAACCCGTCGACCTTTTGGTAGGCCTCGAGGTGGGTACTCCCCATGAACCCCAGCCCGACTACGCCGATTCTCATTTGGTCGCTCTCCTAGCTCCGCCTAATATAGCCGCTTACTCCGCGGGCGGCGCCGGCGGCGGTGTGACAATTGCCGCTGCGATCAGGTCGACCAAGCTCCGCACGTATGACGTAGAGATGCCGAAGTTGTTCGCAAATATCGAAAAGGCGAAGGCACGTTCGTCGGCTGTAGCGACATAGCCGGAAAGCGCCGTTACGTGTGACAACGTGCCGGTCTTGGCAAGGATGCGTCCTTTGGCGGCAGTTCGCGAGAAGCGCCAATCGAGAGTGCCATCCTGTCCCGCTACCGGCAAGCTCTCAAGGTAAGTCTTGCGATCAGGCGAGTTCCACATGAAGGCCAGTAGTTTCACGGTGCCGCTTGGAGTCACGAGGTTGTGGCGCGAGAGGCCCGAACCATCCCGTACAAAATATTCGCCCGGCGCCAGGCCGACTTCCTTAAGAAAGTCACGCATCTCATTAACGGACGATTGGACGCTGGCAATATTGCGCTCGTGAAGTGCAGCCTCGCGAAGCAGAATTTCGGCGTGAAGGTTCTGGCTCTCTTTGTTGACAACCCGCAGCGCTTCCCGCAGTGGCGGCGAACTGTGCGTAGCAAATGTCGACTTGTAAGTCTTGGCCGGCAATGGTTCGGCCCGCACTTGCAGATTCGGCACACGGTCAGGAAGCCGGTGCTCGGATTCGGTCTGGCCACTGATTTCGACGTCGAACGCCTCAAGCTCCTTTCGCAGCGCGGCGGCAGCGTAGCGTGCCGGGTCGTCTGCCGCCAATTCAAAACTCCTTCCTCGAGAGCGTTGCGAAATTCCTCCGAAAACTACAAGCTCCGATGGGACTGAGCCACGTCGGATGTCCAGCCGGCTTGCCACAGTGCGGGTCGCGGCGGTCGAAGTCCGATTGAGAATCGTGAAGTACTCGACCGCGGGAGTGCTCCGGATCCGCGCCCCTCGGCCGGCTCCGCTGCCAGGTGTGACATGCACCGCAATGAGGTTGTCATTGAATACGAGCGCGCTCACGGGACTGCCGTAATTGAACAGAGTATCTCCGTAGGACCATCCTGGAGGGTACGGTTGCCAGACATAGCGCGAGTCATCTCCAACGATGTTGCCGCGGACTTTCCGTACACCCGCGTCGTAGATTTGTCGTGCCAAGTTCTTTATCGGGGCCATTCTGTCGTGACCGTATTCGCGGCGACGGTCGTAGGGAATGATTCGGGCCGAGAGATTTGGGTCGCCGCCGCCGACTAGCCGCAGGTCGCCGTCGAGTAGGCCCGATTCATCAAGCTCGCCATCTGATACGACCGTTGTTGTGAACTGATAATCGGCCCCGAGGCGTCGCAGTGCAAGTGCCGTCGAATAGAGCTTTGCGTTCGACGCCGGGAGGAAAAGCTTGTCGGAGTTGTGCTCGAAGACGGTCTCGCCGGCCCGAAGATCAACGATCTTGATGCCCCAGAACGCTCGCTGAGCCGATGGTCGCTGAAGGATCGCTTCAATCTTGTCCGAGATGAGCGATTCGCGAGACTCGGGCGCCTGTCCCTGTGCAACCGCAAGAGTAAGGATTGCCGTCGTGATCAGCGCGGTGGTGGGGAGAATCCGCAGCATCGATGGACTCTTAGTTCAGTAAGCGCGCCGCCTGCTTAGAGAAATATGTCAGGATCAGGTCGGCGCCTGCGCGTTTGATCGATGTGAGGCTTTCGATCATGCTGCGTTCTTCATCGAGCCAACCGTTCTTCGCGGCAGCCATGATCATCGCGAATTCGCCGCTCACTTGGTAGGCGGCGGTGGGCACGTTGAATTCTGTCTTTGCGCGATACAGCACATCAAGAAAGGGCAGCGCGGGCTTGACCATAATCATGTCCGCGCCCTCCTCGATGTCGGCTGCGATTTCCTTCATTGCCTCGCGCTGATTAGCCGGGTCCATCTGATAGGACCGTCGGTCGCCAAACTGTGGCGTCGAATCCGCCGCGTCACGGAAAGGCCCGTAGAACGCCGAAGCGTATTTGGCTGCGTACGACAAGATCGGTGTTTTCTCCTGACCATTGCCGTCGAGAACTGAGCGGATTGCGGCGACGCGGCCGTCCATCATGTCAGATGGCGCAATGATATCGGCGCCGGCCTGAGCCTGCGAGAGGGCGGTTCTTGCGAGTAGCTCGAGGCTCTGATCGTTGTCAACGTCGCCGTCGACGATGCGGCCGCAGTGGCCATGATCGGTGTACTCACACATGCAGGTGTCGGCGATCACCAGCAGGTTTGGCACTTCACGTTTTAGAGCGCGGATCGCCTCTTGGACGATACCGTGTTCGTCGAATCCACCGGAACCATCAGCGTCTTTACTCGGCGGAATCCCGAATAGAATTACACCGGGAACTCCTAACGACGCGGTCTCGCGACATTCTTCGACTAGGTTGTCAATCGAGAGATTGAAATTTCCGGGCATCGATGGGATCTCGCGTCGAATGTTTTCACCGGGACAGACGAAAAGTGGCGAGATAAGGTCGAGGGGCGAGAGGCGAGTTTCTCTGACAGTCGCTCGGAGCAGCGCGGAGTGCCGGAGACGCCGCGGGCGATGTACCGGGAACGCCATGGGCCTATTGTAGTCGGCTTGAGAAAGGGTCAACCCCGGGGCAGGTTTTGATACCCTTAGATTGATTCGCGCGGAAGCCGTGTTTGGGCCTTGAAATCAGGGCTAAGCGAGGCATTGTGACAGTCGAGGGAGCAAAAAAGAGGAATGTCTGGCCACTCAAAATGGGCGACGATTAAGCACAAGAAAGCCGCCACGGATGCCAAGCGCGGCAAGGTCTTTACGCGCTTGATTCGTGAAATCCAGATTGCTTCACGGGAGGGTGGTGCCGACACCGAAGCGAATCCGCGTCTGCGCAGCGCAATCACTGCCGCGAAGTCTCAGTCGATGCCCGCGGACAATATCAAGCGCGCCATCCTGCGCGGTAGCGGACAGCTCGAAGGCGATACGCTCGACGAAATCACATACGAAGGCTACGCAGCGGCGGGCGTAGCCGTATTCATGGAAGTGGTGACGGACAACCGCAATCGCACGGTTGCTGAGATCCGTCATATTTTTTCAAAGAATGGTGGGAATTTAGGCGAGAACGGCAGCGTCGCCTGGATCTTCAATAAGCAAAGTGTGATTGTGGTCGGGCGCTCGAATGTAGAAGAAGAGACCCTCATGGAGCTGGCGCTCGGCGCCGGCGCGGAAGACCTCAAGGAAGAGGGCGACAATTGGGAGATCGTCTCCCCTCCAGAGGTACACCACGCGGTAGTTGAAGCGCTCGACAAGGCAGGCATTCCGATGGAGTCTGCTGAAGTGACCCGTATTCCGTTGAGCACTGTGAAGGTCGAAGGCAAACAGGCCGGCTCAGTGATTCGAATGATCGAAAAGCTTGAAGAGCAAGACGACGTGCAAGACGTCTACGCGAACTTCGATATCGACGATAGCGAGCTTGAAGCGCTCATGGCCTGAGGCCAACGGTGAAAATTTTGGGGATCGATTGCGGGTCCTCTGTCACCGGATTTGGGGTGATCGAAAGTGACGGCCGCAGTCACCGCTCAGTCGCATACGGTGCGATTCGCACCAAGACGCGAGAGCAGTTCGCCAACAGGTTGAGGACTATCGCGGACGGTCTCGATCGCGTACTTGCCGAGCATCAACCCCAAGAGATGGTCGTGGAAGGAGTGTTCCACGCCACAAATTCAAAGACCGCGCTGAAGCTTGCCCATGTGAGAGGTGTGGCTCTTCTATGCGGCGCTCGCGCCGGTCTGTCCGTAGCTGAATATTCGCCACTGGAAATCAAAATGAGTGTTGTTGGGTATGGTCGAGCAGAGAAGGAGCAGGTTCGGATGATGGTTCAATCGCTGCTTGGGTTGACGGAAACGGTGAGTCCTAATGATGCTTCTGACGCTCTTGCGGCAGCGATTTGTCACGCGAACGCCGTAGCCAGTCGCCGGGGAGGTTGATGCTTTGAATTGTCGCTCACTAGTGTTGCTGGTGGTCTTTGCCACTGGGGTATTCGGGCAAGACCGGATCGTTTTTTCGCGCGTGTTTCCCGGTGCCACACCAGCAAGTTTTGAGGCCACACTCGACTCGAGCGGCGACGTGAGCTATACCGAATCGGGTGAAGAGCCCGTAGAATTTCAGATCGCCGCGAGCGAAGCCGCAGCGCGGTTTGCGCAGGCCAAGGCGCTAGCGTACTTCGCAATCGACTTAGCGACCAAGCGCAAGAATATTGCCTCGAGCGGCAAAAAGATTTTGCGTTACGAGGCGGATGGCAAAACAAAAGGTGAAGCGAAGTTTGACTATTCGGACGAAGTTGACGCTCGCCAGTTGGTAGCGTGGTTCGTAAAGATTGCTGAGACTCAGCAGCACATATTTGAGCTCGAGCGCGTCGCTCGATTCGACCGGCTGGGTATCGACGAGGCGCTAGTTCACCTTGAGAACGCTTTCGAGCGCGACCGCGTGATCGCGCCCGATCTGCTCGTGCCGATTTTGACGAAGATCAATCTGCAGAAGAACGTTGTCCACGTAGCCCGCGCGCGCGCGGCGGGGCTACTTGAGCGGATCGAAGCGGCTAAACGCTAGGATTCTGTCCCACAGAACGACTAGCGTCGATTGTTTGTCAATATATAGCGGTCGAGCCCGCAAATTACCACATTATGTGGTAGTTCAAAGCTTCTGCCAGAGAGGTTCCTAGGACTTTTCTCCGACGATGTGATCGTAGATGCGATCGAGGTCGTCTTGCGAACCATAGAAGATTTCGATGCGTCCGCCGCGGCCGCGCTGCTGAATTGCGACTGGCGTGCCTAGCGCTCGCTCAAGCTCATCGATCGCCGCAGCGACGTTCGGATCTACTACGTCTGTAGGTTTATTTTCTTTCGGCTCGACATGTTTGCGAACAAGCCGCTCAACCTCACGGACCGACAGCTCTTGTGCAACCGTCCGGTCAGCCAGCGCGAGCTGGGCGTCCGGATCGTCGATCGCAAGGAGGGCGCGGGCGTGGCCCATCTGGAGTCGACGCTTTTGTAGTAGCTCTTTTACCTCGGTCGGTAGTTTAAGCAGCCGCAGGTGGTTCGTTATGTTGGTCCTGCTCTTGCCGGTGCGTGACGCTAGCTCCTCATGGCTGAGGCCTAGATCTTTGATCATCTGGTCGAGGGCCAGTGCGATCTCAATCGGGTTGAGGTTTTCTCGTTGAATGTTCTCAACTAGCGCGACCTCGAGGATATTGTCAGGCTCAAATTCTTTAACAATTGCGGGGACCGCGCTGAGACCCGCTAGTTTCGACGCGCGCAGTCGTCGCTCGCCTACGACGAGATAGAAGCGTGAGCCGTTCGGTCGTACGACGATTGGCTGGATCATACCGTCAACACGAATTGATTGCGCGAGTTCTTCTAGCGCCTCGGGGCGGAACTCAGTTCTGGGCTGAGCGGGATTTGCATCGATGAGATCGATGGGGAGTTGCGCGACCTTGTCTTCTGAAACGGCCGGCGCAAGGGCGGCTGCGGTAGCCGCCGCCTTTGGCTTAGAGGTCAAGAGCGCTCCGAGTCCTCTTCCGAGCGCCTTTCGATGTTTCGGTGGGGTCGTATTTTTGGGCATGGTTAGAGTTCCCTATGCTCCTTGCGACTGTTGGTTCTTGGTTCGCGAGAGGATTTCGCGGGCAAGATTTAGGTAGCTTTCGGCGCCTTTCGATCGGAGATCGTAGTCAAATACGGGCATACCGTGGCTCGGAGCTTCAGCTAAGCGGATGTTTCGTGGAATGACAGTCTGAAAGACGTCGCCTTGAAAGAAATCGCGAATGTCGGTCGCAACTTGTCGCGCAAGGGTCGTGCGATCGTCGTACATCGTGAGCAGCACACCTTCGATGGTGAGCTCGGGATTCAGCGTTTCTTTTACAGCATCCATGGTTTCCATCAGTGACGAAATTCCCTCGAGTGCGAAGTACTCGCATTGTATGGGGATCAATACCGAGGTAGCCGCAACCAGAGCGTTGAGCGTTAACAGGTCAAGCGCGGGCGGGCAATCTAAAACGATGTAATCGTAGTCGGCATCAACCTTGAGGATCTGTGTTTTGAGTAGGTATTCTCGATTGTCGGCGGAAACGAGCTCGACGTTGGCGCCCGCCAGGTCACGGCTTGATGGGACCAGCATTAGGCCGGCGAAACCAGTTGAAACAAGAGCTTCAGAGAGGTCGACTGCCGCGACAAGCACGTCATAAAGGGTCGGCGCGTCCTGCGCCGTGTCGATTCCGAGGCCGCTTGTGCTGTTGGTTTGCGGATCGCAATCGATGAGTAGAACACGGCAGTCTGCGGCGGCTAGCGATGCGGAAAGGTTTATGGCGGTGGTCGTTTTACCCACTCCGCCCTTCTGATTGGCGATTGCGATCCGTTTTGCCACTAATTGTGTCCTGACCTGGCTAGGTTAGCAAAGATTTCGAATCAGACTGGATTCGGGCGGTCAATCGCGTTCCACGTGAAACAGCAGGTGGGAACTCGTTTCACGTGGAACCCATCCATAGGCGCCGCCGCTGTCCCCACGGCAGTTCGATCGGCTGCTGCCAGCCGAAAGTTGTGTCGGGAGGCTGATCCGTTCCTAGAATCGCGACTGTTGTTACTCGACTAGCGAGTTCTCCAAGTACTTTTTCCGGCGCGACCGCCCTCATTGTTGCCCACTCGGCAGACCCCTTCCATTCGACCAACGGTAGCGGGACGACTGAGATATTTGCCATTTTTCTGGACGCCTCCTCAAGGAACGTTGCCTTCTTGCGTACCGCTTCGACAAGGTAGACGTTCGTCTCTGGGCGCAAAACCGCAAGAGGAAATCCAGGAAATCCGGCGCCAGACCCAATATCAGCTATATCGGTCGCCGCCGGAAGATGCATATGTAGAAACAGCGATTCACCGTAGTGTCTTATGGCGGCCCCTTCTGGATCTCGAACCGCCGTCAGGTTGATCTTCGCATTCCAACGCTCCAGTAGCCGGTAGTGGCTCACCAGCGCATCAAATTGACCTTCGTCGATGTCGAGGGCTAGGTCTTCGATGACTCTCGTCAGCGACCGAATGAAGTTCATGCGCCGAGGTGCATGTTGATGACGGAAATCGCCGCCGGCGTCATCCCAGGGACTCTGCCCGCCTGGCCCAGTGTTTGTGGCCTCACGCGCTCCATCTTTTCGACGACCTCGCGCGATAGCCCGGGCAAGCCTTGGTATTCAAAATCCGAGGGAATCTGACGGGTCTCGGCTTTCTTCAGTCGCTCGATTTGACGTCGCTGCTGACTGAGGTAGCCTGCGTACTTGACCTCGGTCTCAATCGCTTTCCAGTGAGGGCGTCGTAAGCCAGATGTAGTATCTGCTGGAATCTCCGACCGGACGTCGTCAATCGTGACTTCAGGTCGACGCAGAATGTCACTGAGTGGAAGTCGCCCGGAAGGTCTTGATTCCATTGCGTCATAGACCGGACTCGACAGATCGGGCTTCAGCTTCTCGATTAGCTCGAGAACGCAAGAGCGCTCCTTTGACAACTGTAGAAAGCGACTCCAGTCGGTGTCGGCAATCGTGCCAAGCCGGCGTGCAAGGGGGGTCAAGCGCTGGTCCGCATTGTCAATTCGGAGATGGAGCCGAAACTCCGCGCGTGAGGTAAACATTCGATAGGGCTCATCAGTGCCCTTGGTCACCAGGTCGTCGATAAGGATGCCAATGTAAGCGTCAGTGCGACGGAGCACGACTGGATCTAAGCCTCGGACGGCTGCCGCCGAGTTGATGCCCGCCATGAGGCCCTGGCAGGCGGCCTCCTCGTAGCCCGTAGTGCCATTAATCTGACCGGCCAGGTAAAGGCCATTGAGGCGCTTTGTTTCAAGGGTGTGAAGAAGCTCAGTCGCATCGATTGAGTCGTACTCGATCGCATACCCGGGACGAATCATCTCGGCGTGATCGAGGCCCGGGATCGACGCGACCATTTGCTCCTGCACGTTAACCGGCATACTTGTCGACATGCCATTCACATACACTTCGTTCGTATCGAGACCCTCTGGCTCCAAAAATAGTTGGTGACGTGGCTTGTCAGAGAATTTGACGACCTTGTCCTCGATCGACGGGCAGTAGCGCGGGCCGACCCCCTCGATCTGCCCGCTATAGAGAGGCGACTGCACAATGTTTTCGGAGATTAGCTTGTGTGTCGTCTCATTGGTGTAGGCGATATGGCACTTGATCTGTTCGCGTTCGATCGATTCGGTGCGGAATGAAAACGGCGTCGGCTCTATATCACCAAACTGAGGTTCGAAAGCATTCCAGTCGATCGTCCGGCCGTCGAGCCGAGGGGGTGTGCCGGTCTTGAGGCGGCTACAGCGGAACCCCTTCTTACGAAGGACCTCGCCGAGCATCACAGAGGCCGGTTCGCCACTTCGTCCCGCGGGATATGTTCGGTCTCCTATATGCACGAGCCCGTTCAGAAATGTGCCGGTCGTGATAATCACTGCTTCAGCGCCTATCCGTCGGCCATCCAACAATTCCACTCCCCGAATCCGCGCTCCGTCCAGGATGAAGTCGACCACCTCAGCCTGCTTGATCACCAGATTCGGCTCCGTCTCAAGCACTTGGCGCATCTTGATGCGGTACTCTTTTTTGTCGCACTGCGCCCGCGGAGACCAGACAGCCGGTCCGCGCGAGGTGTTTAGCAAGCGGAATTGAATCCCGACGGCATCGGTGATCTCGCCCATGATGCCGCCCAGGGCGTCGATCTCGCGCACCAAGTGGCCCTTGGCGATGCCGCCCACGGCAGGGTTGCAAGACATCTGTGCGATTAGGTCAAGGTTGAGAGTTACCAGGGCGACACGGCAACCCATGCGAGCAGCGATCATGGCGGCTTCGCAACCGGCATGGCCGGCACCCACGACAATTACATCGTATGACTCAGACAGTTTTTCGAATCCCTTCACGACACGTCCGCTCTACTTGTTATTCTAGGCATTCGTGGACGCAGTGCCGCTCGGATAAAGCGACGCTCTCCTTTCCCGACCCACTCCGGCAATGAAAGTCTTAGTGATTGGCGGCGGTGGCCGCGAGCATGCGTTGAGCTGGAAGATCGCTCAGAGTGACGCTGTTGAGCAGCTCTACTGCACTCCGGGCAACGCAGGCATCGCGATGGAAGCGTCGTGCATTCCAGGCGACATCACTAACCCCGTTGAGATGGCGTGCTTGGCTGAGACGCTTGGAGTCGCGTACACCGTCGTTGGTCCAGAAGCTCCATTGGTAGCAGGCGTAGTCGATGAGTTTGAGGCTCGCGGACTGCCGGTTGTCGGGCCCTCGCAATCCGCCGCTCAGCTCGAAGGCAGCAAGATTTTCGCCAAATTGTTTCTCGACGAGTTCCACATTCCGACAGCGCCGTTTGCCGTCGTTGAGGATACCTCGGAGATCGAATCGAACGTCTCGCGATTTGGCTTTCCCGTAGCACTCAAGGCCGACGGGCTGGCGGCTGGAAAGGGCGTCGTCATCGCCCACGACGAAGCTGAGGCTCACGAGCAAGCTCACAAACTTTTGACAGGCCAATTGGTAGGTGACGCCGGCCGGCGCTTGCTTGTCGAACAGTTTTTGCCGGGTCGCGAAGTTAGCTTCATCATCTTGAGCGATGGTGAAAAGTATTTTGAATATCCGGCAACGCAAGACCACAAGGCGGCCTATCAGAACGATCAAGGGCCGAACACTGGTGGCATGGGCGCGTATTGCGACGATGGGATTATCTCGGCGGATCTTCGAAACGAGATTATCCAGACTGCGATCGAGCCGACGCTCGCGGGAATGCGCCGGCGAGGGCATGTCTTTCGCGGATTTCTCTACTGCGGACTGATGATCGGCGACGACGGCCCGCGGGTGCTTGAATTCAACGTCCGCATGGGCGACCCCGAGACACAGCCTCTGATGTATCGGCTGAACGGCGATTTTTCGGAACTACTCCACAGTGCCGCTAAGAAAAGCATCGATCCGACCCTAGTGGCGGTAGACGGGGACCCTGCGGCATGCGTAGTGATGGCCTCGGAGGGCTACCCGGCGAGCTACCCCAAAGGCCTCCCGATTAGCGGTCTCCGAGAGGCAGAGGAAACAGGCGCGAAAGTCTTCCACGCTGGAACCCGGCTAGCCGCTGGCCGGCCGGTCACTGCGGGCGGGCGGGTGCTCGGGGTCACGGCGCGAGGCTCCGATTTGAAATCCGCGCTAGACAACGCATACAGTGCCGTGGAGAGAATCCACTTCGACGGCGTACACTACCGCCGCGACATTGGGCACAAAGGACTACAAGCGTCGTAACTCGACGGCGATAGGAGTAACGTGATGAGGGTTGGACTGGTTGGAACTGGCGCAATATCACACAAGCACGCCGAAAGTTACGCCGAGCTGGGATACCAACTAATCGCCTGTACGGATATTTTTCCAGAGAAGGGCAAGCAATTCGCCGACAAGTATGGCTGCGAATTCGCCGCCGATCTTGAGACCCTCTGCAAGCGGGAAGATATTGATTACATTGACGTTTGCACATTTCCAGACTCGCATCTTGAGATGTGTAAGGCCGCCGTTGCCAATGGAAAACACGTTCTGCTACAGAAGCCGATGGCGCTCGATCTATACGTCTGCCGTGAAATGATCGACCTCTGCGCCTCAGCGGATTTACGGCTAGGCGTGGTCAGCCAGCATCGCTTCGACGAGTGTAGTATTTTCCTCAAAAACGCGATTACGGCCGGTCGCCTAGGCAAACTACTACAAGTGGATGGCTATGTGAAGTGGCACCGTCCGCAGAGCTACTACGATCGTCTCGGCAAAGGCACTTTTGCAATGGAGGGTGGCGGTGCTCTTATGAACCAGGGTATTCACACGGTCGATGTGATGCAGTACCTTGGCGGTCGCTTCGCCCAGGTCTTTGCCAATTGGCAACTCGGTGCTGCTCATGAAATGGAAGCCGAAGATCTCGTAAACGCGGTCATCACGTATGAAAGTGGCGCGACCGGGGTGGTCCAAGCGACGACCGCGGTGGTACCGGGGTACTCCGAGAGAATCGAAATCCACGGCACGAAAGGCTCAGCGTTCATCACCGGCGATCAACTCACGGCATGGGACGTCGAAGGCGACTCTGGCGAGGACGCGCCGTTATCTGAAGCAGTCGATTCCGGTTCTTCCGACCCGATGGCAATACCGATCAAAAACCTCAAACGCCAGTTCGCCGATTTTGGCGAAGCCATCAAGTTAGGCCGGCCGCCGCTCGTCGACGGGGAAGAGGGCTACCGCGCTGTGCAGATTGTTCTCAGCGTGTACGAGTCCGCCCGTGGAAACAAGCCGGTCGCACTTACGTAACAGCCTCTGGCAAAAGTCACGCGGGCTAAATATTCCGGCGTTTGGCGACCGAATCTTTTGGGCCTACAATAAGACCGTCTTTCGGAGGCCGCCACGATGACACGCCGACAACTACTCGTCGCCGGGTTCGGCTCAGCCGGCGCAATCGCCGCGATGGCTCACCGCTTCGGCGCGAGTCATTCAGTTCAAAGCAGCGTAGTCGTTCTTGACGCCCGCAGCCGAAACAAAGTCGGCGGCATCGTGCACGAGGCGCTACAGTGGCGGGCGGACCAGACAGCCATCATCATCTGTGACATGTGGGACGACCACTACTGCCTAAACGCGGTGGCACGGCTTGAAGCGATGATTCCGCGCATGAATCACGTAACCCGCGAAGCACGTGAGCAGGGTGTGAAAATCGTCCACGCGCCAAGTTCGACGATGGACTTTTATGCCGACACACCACAGCGCGCACGAATGATCGACGCACCGGCAATCACGCCGCCAGTCCCAATTGGCGAGTGGTGCTACCTCGATCCCAAAAGCGAGGCAGCCCTGCCTATTGACGACGAGGAACCGTGTGACGACCTGGTGCTTCGAGAGCGCAAGCGCTTCTACAACCGGCAACACCCCAACCTCGAAATCGCCGAGACCGACGGGATTAGTGACGACGGTCAGGAGATCTTCAACTATTTCGAACAGCACGCGATTCAGAACGTCGTACTGATTGGGGTCCACACCAACAAGTGCGTCTTGGGCCGTCCGTTTGGCATTCGCCAACAGGTGCGACTCGGAAAGAACGTCGTCCTTGCGCGTGACCTCACAGATTCAATGTATGATCCGCGCGACGAGCCGTTCGTGTCACATCAGCGGGGTACAGACTTGATCATCGAACACATCGAGCGCTACTGGTGCCCAACGATTCGCAGCGCTGACCTTACCCGAACCGCCGTCGTTAGCTAACCCTCATTTCTACCCGCAACGGTGAGAGATACGCGCTGGCCGGCCCCGGCCATGTGCGAATGTGCGATTCTGTTGCACATTGAATCCTGAGTCGCCATCCCAAAAGCAGGCCGTAACTTTCGGTCAAGCAGCGACTCCAGTAGCATTCCTGGCAGCGTTGATCGTATACGGCCTCGTCCTGCGTCCACATCTCTGGGGCGAGTCGCCCATGCCGCTCGAGGTCGTCTTCAGCGTCGCCGCGGGGTTGAGCATTGTTCAGCTCTTCCGACTCGGATATCGCTGGGACGAGATTCAGACATCCATCGTACGGAAGCTGGCGCGTGCCTTGCCCGCGATGTTCATCTTGTTTGCGATCGGCGTGATTATCTCTTCTTGGATGTTGAGCGGCACGATCCCAATGCTCGTTTACTACGGATTGAAAATCATCGATCCTAGCTACATCTATCTCATCGCGTTCATCGTCCCGGTCGTTTTCTCTACGTTGACCGGTACATCGTGGGGCTCGGTCGGCACCGTCGGCGTCGTACTCATCGGTGTGGCCAAGGCGCTTGAAGCCGACATGGGAATTGCCGCCGGGGCGATCATCGGCGGCGCCTACTTTGGCGACAAACTATCGCCTCTTTCAGATACGTGTCAAGGGCGGAGTAAATTTGGACCACTTCGGCGGAGCAAAAGTAGACCAGTTGGTGAAGGGGTAGCGGTTTTCGTGGGACGGCTGGAACGGAGCCTGCGGTCGCCCTTTAGGGCGGCCCAGGCGTAGTGGAGGCCGTCCCACGAAAACCGGGCGAGTGGCCGGTGGGTCAGCCCAAAGAGTGAGCCCGCTTCTTCTTGCTCTGGATCAGACGGAAGCTTTCGGCGTTCAGCTCTAGAATATGAACGTGGTGCGTGAGGCGATCGAGCAGGGCGCCGGTCAGCCGCTCGGAGCCGAAGACCTCCGTCCATTCGTTAAACGGCAGATTCGAGGTGACCAGCGTCGAGCCCTGTTCGTAGCGCTGGGAAAACACTTCGAACAATAACTCCGCTCCGGTCTTCGATAGCGGCACGTAGCCCAGTTCATCGACGATCAGCAGATCCTGCTTGGCCAACTGCTTTTGACATCGCAGCAAGCGCCGTTCATCTCGGGCTTCGAGCAGCTCATTGACCAGTGCCGCCGCTGTTGTGAAGCGTGTTCGATAGCCGCGCTGACAAGCCGCCAGTCCCAACGCCAAGCCGATGTGCGTTTTGCCCGTGCCGGAATTACCCAGTGCCGGCACGTTTTCGCGGCGGTCGATAAACTCACAGCGCGCCAGTTCCAGCACCAGCTTCTTGTTCAACGCCGGCAAGGACGGGAAGTCGAAAGTGTCCAGACTCTTGGTCACGGGAAACTTCGCGGCCTTGCTGCGGCGCTCGGTGGCCCGCTGTTCACGGTCGAGCAGTTCCAGCTCGCAGAGTTGTTGCAGGAAGCTCCTCGAATCCAAGCTCTCGGCGGCGCATTGCCGCGCCAGTTTGTCGTACTCGCGCAGGAAGGTTGGCAGCCGCAACGCTTTCAAATGCGCTTCGAGCAGAAGTTTCGACCTCGCCATTACCCCCCTCCTTGTGCCGGCAGTGCCAAATAGTCCGCAGCGGAGGTTTGCTCCACCTGGGCTGCCGGCAGCTGCGGATACTTCGTCAAGTCCAAGCGCGGCGGCCGTTGCTCGATGCGGCACAGCACTAAGTGCCTGACTGCATCCAAGCCAATCGCTCCCAACTCGCAGGCTTGGCGCAGCGCCGCGGCAACGTGCTCGAATCGGAAGTCCTCCAGTCATCGCAATACCTGCACGTACTCGCGCTTGCCTGGCTTTCCCAACCGTGCCTCGAGCAAACGTCTCAAGCACGGGAACTGTTCGGGCAGCTCCCAGCCCGCCAACGGGGCCGCTTGATCGAGCGCGTTGGTCTTGCGTTCCAGCAGTGCTAGGTAATGCAGCGGATCGAAGATCAACTCTTCGCGTTCGTAACTGCGCCGGTGGCGCGCGATCTCTTCGCTGCCACAACAGATCACGATTTCATCGACGTAGCCTTTCAGCAACACCTGGCGATGTCCGTAGCGTGTGGGCACCGCGTAGTCGTTGGCGCGATAGCGCACCAATGACAGCGACGGCACCCGCGTGGTGCGTTTGTCGCAGGCGTCATAGGGCGTGGGCGGCAAGGGCAACAACGCTTGGCGGTCACGCTTGAAACGTTCCTCAATCGTTTCGGTGTGCCGCCGCAAGCGCCGCTTACGATTGTTGAGGCACTGCGCTTCGAGCTGCTCGTTGAACGCTTCCCAGCTTGGAAACCTTGGCGCCGGCACCATGAAGTTCCGCCGGGCATAACCGACCAGTCCTTCCACCTTTCCCTTGTCGTTGCCTTTGCCCGGACGCCCGAAACGATCGGAGAATAAATAGTGCGACTGCAGTTCACTGAACACCCTGGTCCGCTTGCGCCTGCCGTCGCCCAGAATCCTCGCCAGCGCCAAGGTCGTGTTGTCGTAGAGGATGCTGCGTGGCACGCCGCCGAAGTACCGAAACGCTGCGTTGTGCCCCTCGCAAAACGCTTCCGTCGTCGCGGCCGGGAAAGCTTTTACGAAAGCGTCATCGCTAGGCGGCAGATCGACCACCAAGTAGTGCGCCTTGCGCTGTACGCCGTCAATGACCACCAGAGCTTCACCGCAGTCGGCCTGGGCATCGCCCGCCGGATGCACCAGCGGCACGAACATCTCTTGCCCGCCGAGCTTCTTGTCGCGAACATAGTCCTTGACGATCGTGTAACCGCCGGTGAAATCGTACTCGTCGCGCAAGCGGTCGAAGATGCGTTTTGCGGTGTGGCGTTGTTTCTTCGGACGTTCCTGATCGTCGATGAGGATCTGATCGACGATTCCGGTGAAGGGATCCAGCTTCGGCCTCTGCGCTGGTTGGCGCCGCCGATAGCCCGGCGGAGTGGCGTAGCGCAACATCTTGCGCACCGTCCCTCGCGCCAGGCCAAACCGTTTGGCGGCCTCGCGCTCACTGAGCCCTTCGACAAAGACACTGCGCCGTACTTGAGCGTATAGCTCCACGCGATACATCCCTCTCGTGTCCCACAAACACCACAGGAATGTTCGCTGGACCACTCGGACGGTCTACTTTTACTCCGCCCAAAAGCAGCTTCGATTCGCCGCTCTATGGTCTAGTTTCGCTCCGCCGTTCTCAGTAGCGCGCGTTTAGAGTTGCTTCCAGCCCGTCGACCAGTGCGCCCCCTTTGCCAGACAGCTTTGTTGATTCAGGTTTGCCTTTGTCTTCGGGCTCGCCTCTACCCTCGGGCGGTCCGCCGCCGTTTGGCTGGGCAATGGCGATCGGCACCAGTAGCAGGCTCATCGCGGCCACGAGTAGACTCAAGCGTCGGCTTGTGAACAAGCTTAATAGCTGCATCGTAGTACCGAGTCTATTTTAGGTCAAATTGGTCGTAAAACCAACGCCAAATGGAAAATCGGTACTTATGAAAAGGTACTAGTACTTGGCTGGTTTGCGGCGACAGCGCGTTATTAGTAGATTTACCAGAGCTAACCCGTGGGGCCGCTGACGACCCGGTTAGTCGTCGCCTTTGGCCGGCTCTTTCTGGTTGAGCATCGCGTCGATCTCTTTTTGGAAGGCTGCGAAGGGCTGCGCTCCACGAATGTACTTGGTTGCCATTAGCTTGTCTGGGTTGTCAGGGTCGGTTAGCCCCAGCAAGAAACTGGGCGTGCCGCGAATGCCGGCTTTTTGGCCTTCGGCGAGATCGAACTTGATCTTTTCGGCAAACTTGTCGGCGACGTAGCAGACCTTGAACGCACCCATGTCGACGCCAGCGGCTTCGGCATAGCCGTAAATGTCGTCGTCCGAGAGCTTCTTTTGGTTGGCAAAGAGCGCAGTGTGTAACTCCCAATACTTGTCTTCGCCACCCACTTCGCCGGCGCAGAGCGCGCCTTGTGAAGCCTTCGTGGCGCGCGAATGAATGTTGGCGAGCGGAAATTCGCGCAAGACATAGCGGACTTTGCCCGGCAGTACGTATTCGCTAATAATTTGCGGTGATGTCTGGTTCTTGTGGCGGCTGCAGAAGGGGCACTGGTAGTCCGTGAACTCAACCAAAGTCACTTTGGCCGCGAGGCTGCCTTGGGTCGGTGAACCTTTTAGCGAAATCTCAAGCGGCTTGAATGCAGCCGCACCGGCGGCGGCTCTGGGCTGAGACTCGATGAGTTTCTTGATAACCGCGAGGTCGTTCTTGAGGTCCGCCTGGCCCTTTTTGAGTTCTTGAATCTCGGCCCGCAGGTTTTCTAATACCTGGGCAGCTACGGGTTGGCCGAGCGCTAGAGCGAAAAGGCCGATGGCCGCAAAATATTTGAGTGGGATTTTCATGACGTTTAATTCTCTTAATGCTTTGGGAGAGTTCGTAACCTATTCAACACCAAACGGGGCTAATATACAATCATCCCCGTTGGTGGTTATCATTTTCTCGACTCGACAGGGTTGTTGGGCTGCCTATTCTTCGGGGTCGATTTTTTTTCGCAGTTCGCGGACTTCGCGGGCGAGCTCGGGTAGCTTGTTGTATACCACCGTTGAGCGCAGCCATTGGCGATTGTCGGTGGCTGGGTAGCCGGAGACTTTCGCGCTGTCGGGCAGATCGGTTGAAACTCCCGATTGGGCGGTGATGAGCACTCCGTCACCGATTTTTAGGTGGTTGACGAGGCCGACTTGGCCGGCGAGAACGCAGTTGTCACCGACCGTGGTGCTGCCGGCGATTCCGACTTGAGCACACAGGATCGTGTTCTCGCCGATTTTGACCGCATGACCGATTTGGACAAGATTGTCGATTTTCGTTCCGCGACCGATGCGCGTTTCGCCGACGGCGGCGCGATCGATGCAGGTTCCAGATTGAATCTCAACGTCATCCTCAATGATCACGATGCCGGTTTGCCGGATCTTGTGGTGGCTACCGTCCGCGCGGCGCGCGAAGCCAAAGCCATCGGACCCTACCGTGACGCCATTGTGGAGGACGACACGATTCCCAATCGTGGTCCCGTGGCGGACTGTGACGCGGGGATGGGCCTCGAAATCGTCGCCTATACTGACGTCGCGCTCGATCACCACGTGCGGGTGCAGCGCGGTGTTGCTTCCGATGACGGCGCCCGATTCGATGACCACAAAGGGTCCGATTGAGGCGTTGGCGCCAACTACTGCTGAGTCAGCGATGACGGCCGTCGGGTGGATGCCGGGCTCATGCCGCTGTGCCGGGTGAAACAGTTCGATAGCCCGCGCGAAATCGAGGTAGGGATTGGCGGAAACCAGCACGGCGGCGTCGCAGTCGGCTAGAGGCGCGTCGGCCAGGATAGCGGCTGCGCTGGTTTGGCGCACGAGCGGGGTGTATTTAGGGTTTGAGAGGAACGTCAGGTCGTTTGGGCCGGCGTCCTCTAGGCCGGCCACGCCGTTGATTTCAATGTCAGCGTTTCCTATGACGCTGCAACCGAGCGCCGTCGCGATCTCGCTTAGTTTCATCCGGCCACTAGGTCCCAGTACCAAAACAAAATTCCGTGCGACCAAAAGACGGCAACCACTGCCGCCGCCGCTAGGTAGCTGCCGAACGGTAATGCGTACTTCCAGTCTTTTTTGGTGACCACGATAAGAATGACGCCGGTGACGGCTGCCACCAGCGAACCAACGATCAAGACAAACATGGTCTGTGGAACGCCCCAAAAAGCCGCGATCATCGCTACCATTTTTACGTCTCCGAGACCTAGCCCGTCTATGTCGCGCACGCGGTAGTAGATTTCGCCTACGAGAAACAACACTCCGCCGAATAAGATTGCGCCGAGACAGGACTCGGTAAGCGAGCGAACCCAGGGCTCTGGGTTTTTGCCCATGAAGAAAAAGATGATTCCCGAGAGACCGTCACTGAGCAGTAGGAAGGGGCTGAGAGCGATTCCGATAATCGTGCCGCCAATGGTGATTTCATCGGGCAAAATGTACTCGGCGAGATCGGTGAAAAACAGCACGATCATCATCGAAACGAAAAGCATCATCTTGGCGCTTTCGAGGCTTAGTCCGTCTCGTCCCGCAATAAGAGCGAAGAGCCCCGCGTTGAGCAACTCTACGAATGGATAGCGCATCGAAATCGCTTCGTGGCAGTGTCGGCAGCGGCCTCGCAGTAGTGCGTAACTCAATATGGGAATATTGTCGAACCATGCGATCGCGTGCTTGCAGTTCGGGCAGCGCGAGCGAGGTGAGACCACTGACTCCTCGGGGGGCCAGCGATGGATGCACACGTTGAGAAAGCTACCAATCAGCAGCCCGATAAGAGAGGAGATGGCGACGATCACGGCTGGGATGGGACGCGCAGGACCTGGCGATAGATCTCAAGGGTCTCGCGCACCATTCTAGTATCGCTGAATTCTTCCAGCGCCCGACTGCGTGCCGCTGATGCCAACCGCGTGCGTAGTGCCGGATCAGCCTCAAGGCAGCGAATTGCCGTCGCGACACTGGCGACATCATTTTCGACCAACAAACCGGTCTGGTTGTCGTCGATGAGTTCCGGAATTCCTCCTGTCCTCGAAGCGATGACCGGTATGCCCGCCGCCATCGCTAGCAGGATCGCGGAGCCGAGACCCTCGGACTCAGAGAGATAGACGAAAGCGTCGGCCTGCTCGAGGTCGGTCTTGAGATCTGTCGCGAACGTGAGCTCCACGCCCGTTCGACTCGCCGCCGCCGCCGCGAGCGCGCCGCCTTTTTTGGGGTCGGCAAGGCCGTGGGTGAGAAGGCGGAATCGGCGCGATTGCTGAGACTCGGACGGCGCTTCGCTGGCGGGCTCAACGGCGTCGTACACCACCGAGACCTTGCGATGGTCGATTCCAGCTTTGAAAAGTTCCTCGGCCACGTATCGGGACACGGCGATGTAGTGCGCGGCCCGACTGTATTTCCATTTCGAAAGCGGACCGGACTTCACTGGAAAGGCTACTCGGCGCGAGACGACCACTGGGCGACCGGCGCCGTGGACGATCGCGAGGGTGTGAGCTCGCGCGTCGTGGGCGTGAATGAGGTCGGCCTGACAGGCGTTCCTACGGATGGACATCCAGGATGTGGCCGTGGCATCGGCCACCTTATTGTTGGCGAGCACAGTCTGTGAAACGCCTTCCCAGGCGAGGCCTGCGACGAGCAGGCGCATCTGGAACTGACCGCCTCTCATTTCGCGTCCGGTATCGATGTGCAGGACGTTCATCGGTTGTTGGAGGGTCCGTTTCGGGTGCTGGTTTCCGCGGCGCGGACTTCTCGTCCACGGGTCGGTTGAGCTAGCTTGCAAGGGTTCTTGCCTTTGCGTACTTTTTGTAGGCGTAGAGTGCCGCCATCCTCGCGATCGTGAATCCCGCCGCGCCGTCGAGGAAACCGAGTTTCCATAAGAACGATCGAACGAAGGCGGCACCGGGCGAGACCAGCAGTTTGTGAGCTGGAACTTGTAGCCCCTTATCGTGAATCTCACGTGCCGCGAGGTCGGTGTAGCGCTCGAGGGTTTCCAGATGCTCTTCGGTGGAGTTGCAGGTGTAGTGCAACAGTTCGCCATTCAGATGACCGACGGAGCCGGCGACTTGAACGGATTCATGAACGTAGTCGCCGACCCAGGTTGCTGCAGCGCGGTGATAAAGACGGACTTTTCGATCTGGGTACCAGCCGGAATGTCGAATCCAAGCGCCTTCGTATCGCGCGAGGCGCGGGAAGTCGAATCCAACGTGGTCGATTGGGCCGGCGAAGAGCGACTTTATCTCGGAGGCGAGTTGGTCGCTGACTTCTTCGTCGGCGTCGATTGACAAGATCCAGTCGTGGACGGCGGATTGGCCGCTGAAGTTTTTTTGGCTCGCGTAGCCCGGCCAGTCCGTAACGATGACGCGGACGCCCAAGGACTTTGCTATCTCGCGGGTGCGGTCGGTCGAGCCGGAATCGACTACGAGGACTTCGTCACAAAAATCGAGCGAACGAACTGCTCGCTCGATGTTTGCTTCCTCGTTAAGAGTAATGATGGAACCCGACAGCTTCACCGGCACAGACAGGTAAGCAAGACCCTAGCGTTAGGGTACGACCAGTCGGGTCCGTTGTGCAGTAGCGCTAAGCCGGCGTCGCCGAAATCAGCGGTTTTCCGAGCGCTGTTTCGAGACTTGCAAACGCATTCCGAATGGGTGTGAGGTTTACCCGAAGGTCGAGCCCGCAAACGCACCGCAGATAAACCGCCGCGCACAAAGCGTGAAAGATCAGGTGCTGTTTTGTCAGGTCGTACGCGAAATTTGGATCTTCGCTGCGCCTTGCGAGTGCCTTCGCCTCGGCCCACATCGGCCGCACGTCGGCACGTACGCGCCGAAGAAAGTAGAGCGCGGTGGAACGCCGTTCCCAGCGCATACGCTGGGCCAAGCCGGAGCTGCCTTGTTTACGAAGATAGCGCTCGTCGCGGGTTGAAATTAACCTCGCGAGAACGAGAAAATTGCGCCGAATCGAGGAACTCGATGGCGCCTCGGGCACTGCGGGGAGTTCGCGACGGTGGAGTTTCATCCGCCACTGCGATGCAAAATGGATGGTCAGCGCAATACTTGCCGCCGCTAAGGCTATTTCTGTCATGATTTTCTTCGCGCGTTATGCAGACTGTTCCTGACTTGTGTTCGTGGTCAATAGAGAGAGCCGCAACTGTTACCGCACGTCGCGACAGGCAATGCTCTCTATATTAGAACACTGGTGAGTAATATGGGGACATTCCGGCGAACTTGGATGATAAATTTTTGAAACCACTCAGAAAGTGCCAAGAGATTGCGGTGCCCGAACTCAATGTCGAAAATTCGCTTGGGCTCGCTCTCAATCGGCGCGGCGCCGAATCAATCTGCTTGATCTTTGAATACGCGGAGCAGGGCTTCGTTCATGCTTTCTAACGAGGCTCGGGCGTGTTGCTCGACCGCAATTCCGATGGGTTCAAACGCAGCCACGTGCTCCCCGGCCTTAGAGAAAAATATTGCGCCCGTAATCGTTACAAGAATGTAAATCGCCGACAAGAGGGGATAGATCACTTCACGTACGCCAGGCCCAAGCTGATATACAGCGGTATGAGTACTGGCAATTGTCAGAAACCAAATCGCAAACGTAGCCAAATACACACGGACATTTCGAGATGGCTTCAACCCGAAGTATATGAAAAACGCGGCCATCGACAGTGCTATCAGAGCCAACGCCCAGTACGTGTTGCCAGCTTGGAAAGGGATCATTCGCGACCAACCCCGGAGATTTTCAGCCGGGACGAGGAATGTTAGCGCCACCACCGCAACGCCAGAGATCCAAATCGTTGCGTGCATCAAAAATCCGCCGAGTTTACGAAATCCGATATAACGCTCCATAACGATATTGTGGATTTCGAGCAGAGCCGCTACCGCCAGCGCGACTCCTAACACGTTACTAACAAAGGTGTACTCAAATCTGAGCCCAAGCGGTCTTGCGATCACAATCACAACTGGGCTGATGGCGTTGTACGCCAAATAGGAAAGCAGCACTGGATACTTGTAGCGCGCCGCGAAAACGGTCCTCAGTAGCCAGACAGCGCTACAACCGATGCCGATATCTCTCAATACCGACCTTTCCATCAGGAAACCGAGTCTTGTTAAGGACTCAAGCATGCCCCTGCGATAGTATCACAGGCTTGTGGCATGGGCTTACCGGCAACTCCTAGCAGCAGTCCGGGTCTACGTCGGCGTAGCAGTCGCCGCACCATGAGCACGCCGTTGCTGTCAGCTCGGTCTCATCACTGGTGTTTGACATAAAAAATGCGCCGAAGGCGACTTGGACGACGATGCCGGCTAGAATCAGAATTCGTTTCATGTTATGGTTTCTCCGTGCTTTGAAAAAAGCTCCTGGTTTGCCCCGGATGGGGCAAACCAGGAGCTTACCGCATCGCCCAGCGATGTTACGGACACGTGAAAGATTTTCCACGATCGAAACGAGATTGTTGATAAATAAGGACTTAGATGACCTTGGGACGCGATCAGATCAATCCTATGGGCGACCGCAGGCGTACCTTGATCCACGGGGCCTTCCGAAACTCACGGCTTCCGGCGACCTGTCTCCTCGAATGCAAGCAAACTAGCTACCAGGTAGGTTTCAATGGGATCTAGTAAATCGGAGATTTCGGGCACTAAGAGTACTAAGGTTTCCGCTGCCAAGGCAGACTGGGAAAAGACCGTCGATGCGGTCTCAGGGCTCTTCGGAAAGCTTGTATACCTAGCTGGATTACGAGACGACAGTACGGGGAACTACAGACATTACGGATTTTCGCGCCGGTACTCTGACGAACTTACCAGTACCATCCTAAGTGCAACGCATGAGGAGATTTTTTCGGAGTGGCTCACGATGTCAATCGAACAACAGCGCAGCGACATTGAGGAGCACTGGAGAGAACAAGGGAGCGACCCCAATCTGATAGTCGAAAATTGGCTCATCAGGCCGTCCACGTAGATCACCAGCAAGTCCACGTCATCGAAACGGCGCGCGAATAGTTCGTCGATTTTCTTTTCCGCAGCCTCGATGGTGTCGCGACTTATCGCCGATTTAGACACGCCGACGGTGTCGGCCATTTCGCCGATTACTCCCGCATACTGACGCGTCGAGACGCCTTTCATCAAGATATCCAGCATGCGCGAGCCTAGCCGCTCGTCGTCTTGCAGGGATTCGTAGGCGGGCACTTTGACCTCGCCGCCGGAGCGTTTGCGCAAGCGCGGCTTGGCCACCCGCAGCTTGCGATCGCTTAGATTCACGCGGCCCGATTGCCGTCCCCAGCGCAGCACGTCGCCGTCGCGCTTCTTGCCGGGTTGGGCGAGTTCGCCTCCGGTGACCTGTTGGGCAGAGAGTTCGAGCACGGCTTGGATGGCGGCGCGGCCGGTGACGTCGATGACCTCGTCGACGGCTCCCTGGCATTGTTCGATGAGTTCGACGAGGGGCAGCATGAGCTGCGCGTTTTGGCTGAGCAGACGCGTGAGCTCCTCGGGCCTCAGCCGCTGCTGCTTGGCGGAATCAAGAATGTGATACGGTTTCTTCACGGCGGTTCTCCTTTGTGGTTAAAGATTTGCTCGATTCTCCCAGAGAACCAAGCTTGAGAACCGCCGCCCCTTTATCCCCCAACTGAGCTCGGGACAATTTCAGGGAGCGACCCCAATCTGATAGTCGAAAATTGGCTCATTCTGGAGCCGTATCGGCGCTTGATCCCAGCCTCCGCCCTAGCGGCGGAACGCGACCTCTATTTGTCAGACATCGAGCTGGTGCTCGACGTCATTCGGCACGAGGCTTCCTCCGCCTCTTCGGCTTCTTAGGCGCGGAATCGTCAGGGTCGGGCACGCCCTCTCGCGGGAATTGCGCGGCATAACCTACGACCCTTCCAACTACGTCAACGTCTGGTCCAAACTTGAGTAACGTAGGTTTCGCGGGTGACAGCGAGTGCGGTTGTAAAATGAGTACCCCATCCGCTAAGTCACACCAACTACAGACATAACGGTCTCTCATCTCAAAAAAATAGATGGGCCGTTCGAACTCATTCTTCCACCCACCCTGGACGATTTTGGTGTCGTTAATATCGACTTGAAGGAGTGTTCCGGGGGGGAGCATCGGCGACATGAAGAGGTCGTCGGTGCCAATCGAAGCGTAGTGATAGTGCTCGAAGTCGAGCTTCTCAATCATTGCCAGGGACACCTTCCCCCACTGCTGAATCATGCGAGTAAGATAGGTGTTCTTCGTGGGATCGAAACCGGGATCTAGCTCAATAGGTAGGTCGATCGCGCCGGGGGGGGGGAGATCCTACCGTTTCGGGTGTGAATGGGGTGCGAGTGCTCGGGCAGAATGAACGTCGAATCGACGAACATCTGAGATAGATCGATGCCGTACCAGCCGAGCACTTCGCTGATGTCTAGACGGTAGATGGCGCACAGGGAATAGAGCCGAAAAAGATTCGGGGTGACGCCCTTGTTTTCGCTGTCGGCGAGCCGGCTAAGAGCGATGATGTAGTCTCGGCTGTCATGCTGGTCGGCGATCCGCTGGCTGGCCGTCTCGACGTCGCGATAGCGCATGCCTAGCTTTTCGCGAACCTGTTTTAATTGGTGTCCTGCAGTCACGAGTTGGAGGAAAACGCTACAATATTCGCGCCAATTCGATTATAAGCCTTGTGCGCCCACTTGCGCCAAATAAACTGAATCGAGAGTCGACGCTTGTTCCGTCCGCGGAACACAGTGACTGCGGTTTTTGAAATTTCTGGAGACGAACTGCCATGAAGCGCATTGTCGTTGGGATTAGCGGCGCTAGCGGGGCGACCTACGGCGTTCGCCTGCTTGAGCGGCTAGCGCAGCAGGATGGGGTAGAGACGCACCTGGTCGTCAGCCGGGCCGGCGAGAAGACGCTGCATCAGGAAACTGGCAATCTTATCAATGACTTACGGCCTCTGGTCGCCGAGCTGCATGGCGTCGATCAGATCGGCGCATCGATCGCTAGCGGCTCGTTTTTGACGGACGGAATGGTGGTCGCACCGTGTTCGATCAAGACAATGTCGTCGATCGCCACAGGTATCGCTTCAAATTTACTGGTGCGGGCCGCGGACGTGACCTTAAAGGAGCGCCGGCGATTAATTTTGATGGTACGCGAGACTCCGTTGCATCTTGGTCATTTGCGGACAATGACTGCTGTCGCTGAGATGGGGGCGATCGTCGCGCCGCCGATGCCCGCGTTTTACACTCGGCCGGAATCCGTTGACGATATCGTCAACCAGTCGGTCGGCCGCCTGATGGACCTGTTGGGCGTTGGGGATGGCTCGATTGAGCGTTGGCAGGGGATGTAGCAAGTACCGCATGGCAAGATTTGACGGCAAGGTAGTCGTATCTACCGGCTCGACCCAGGGGCTTGGCGAAGCAATTCTGCGGCTCGTGGCCAAAGAGGGAGCGGCGGGCGTCGTGGTCAGCGGGCGTTCGAGAGAGCGAGGCGAGCGCATCGCCGGCGAGCTGAGCGCGGACGGTTGCCGGGCTATTTTTGTCCCAACCGAGCTGTCAGATGTGAGTTCGTGTCGCGAGTTGATTCAGGCCGCCGACAGGGAGTTTGGGCGCATCGATGGACTCGTCAACGCGGCCGCGAACACCGAACGGGGAACGCTCGAAGACACTTCGCCGGAGCACTGGGACAAGATCATCGCCACCAATTTGCGGGCACCATTTTTCCTGATGCAGCAGGCCGTCAAAGTGATGCAGCGCGAAGGGAGAGGCGGGCGCATCGTCAACATCCAAAGTATGTCGGCGCACGGCGGTACACCAAATTTAACTCCCTATAGCGTTTCAAAAGGCGGACTCGCGGTCTTGACAAAGAACGCCGCGCACTCTCAGCGCCAGCATCGGATCCGCGTCAACGCTTTGAACATCGGATGGATGGCGACCCCTGCCGAACACTCGGTTCAAATGAGCGAAGGCCAGCCGGAGAACTGGTTAGAGCTGGGCGACGCACGGATGCCGTTCGGGCGCATCTTGCGGCCCTACGATGTCGCAGGAATGACGGCCTACTTGCTGAGCGACGAGTCGGAAATGATGACCGGGTCGGTAATCGACTTCGACCAGCACGTGATGGGGATTTACAATCCCTAGCGCGCATCTCTCACCAGATGCGGGCGAAAGCACGCGATAGGCGTGGAACTATTTCGTTGCGCGCGCTAGACGATCTCTTCGATCACCTTGCCGTGAACTTGTGTCAGCCGCTCGTTGCGGCCTTGGTGTAGGTAGCTGAGCTTGTCTTGATCGAGCCCAAGCTGATTGAGGATCGTGGTGTGGACGTCGCGGAAATGAAACGGCTTTTCGACGGCTCTGAGGCCGATGGCATCGGTTGCGCCAACTGCCTGTCCGCCACTGATGCCTCCGCCGGCCATCCACATCGTGAAGCCTAAGTTGTGATGGTCGCGGCCCGCTTTACCGTCAGCGCGAGTCTCAGCTTCGGGGGAGCGCCCGAACTCCCCGCCCCAAACTACGAGAGTCTCGTTGAGCATGCCACGGCGCTTGAGGTCTTTGAGAAGGCCCGCGACTGGCTTATCGGTCTCGGCAGCCATGCGGATGTGGTTTTCCTCGATATTGCTATGGGCATCCCACTGCAAGTTGCCGGGACCGCCTCCAGAGACGACGGTTACGAAGCGAACTCCTTGCTCGACTAGCCGGCGCGCCAGAAGGCAACGGCGACCGTAGTCGTTGGTCGGCTCCACGCCTACCCCGTATAGCTCTTGGGTCTCTTGAGGCTCGTTTGAAATATCAAGCGTCGCTGGAGCCTCGGTCTGCATCTTGAACGCGAGGTCGTAGGCGCGGATGCGGGCGTCGAATTCGTGGTCGCCGGGCTCGATCGTCGCTTCGTTGAGCGCCTTGATCAGGTCGACGGTTTTCTTTCGGTCGTCGAAGGAAATGCCCTTCGGTACGTCGAGGTTGAGAACCGGACGCTCACCAGGCCTAAAGGTGGTGGGCTGATAGACCGCCGGTAGAAAGCCGTTCATATACATAGGCTGGCCGGCTTCGAGCGCGCCGTCAGGGTCGGGCATGACGACATACGAGGGGAGAGACTTCGCTTCGGATCCAAGACCGAAGACGACCCACGACCCCATCGAGGGAAATCCCGGGGTGATGCGCCCGGTCATGAGTTGGTACTGCGCGGCGGAGTGAACAACCATGTCGCCATGGCACGAGCGCAGAACGGCGATGTCGTCGATGCATTCGGCCGTGTGAGGCAGTAGGTCGGACACGTCGACTCCGTTGCGGCCGTATTTTTTGAACGAGCGCTTGGTGCCGAGTAGGGCGGCGTCTTTCTTGACGAACTGATACTTGGCTTCGCCGAACTCGGCCGGTCGAGGCTGACCGTTAAGTTCGTTCAAAAGCGGCTTCGGGTCGAAGGTTTCAATGTGGCTGGGTCCGCCTGCCATGAAGAGGAAAATGACCGATTTGGCTTTGGCATTTTCGAGATGAGGCGGCTTTGGCGCTAAGGGATCGCTCGTTGGAGCAGCGCGCAGCAGTTCGTCGTATGCCATCGTGAGCGTGGCGAGCGAGCCGAAGCCACAACAAGTATCGCGAATGAATTCCCGGCGGTTCCGGGTCCAGCGGACGTGCTCTTCCATGGCGGATTCCCGATATGATCTTAGCGAACCGCGGGTCGCGCCGTGACTTTGGGGATCGCGGATGAGCTCGTGAACCTGTCCATCGTGGTATTCTTCCAAGTTCAAAGGCGGCGACCATGCCCTTCGACCAACGCCCGCGGGTTGAGATTGAAAACGAGAAATTGCGTCTGACGCTTCTGCCCGGCGGAGGGCATATCGCCGCGATCACGTTAAAGGAAAACGGCGTGAACCCGCTTTGGAATCCACCCTGGGATACGATTGATCCCTCAACGTTCGACGCGGAAATTCACGATGGCTACGGTGATCCCGCTGAGGCTCGGCTGCTTTCTGGAATCGCCGGCCACAATCTTTGCTTCGATTTCTTCGGACCGCCGTCTGAGCAGGAATTGGCAGCGGGCCTCACCGCGCACGGCGAAACATCGGTGCTTGATTGGGAGGTAATGACTGGGGACGGCGAATTGTCGGCGAAAGTCGAGCTGCCTCGGACACAAATGAGCTTTGAACGGCGGATCGTTGCCGCTCCGAGCGCGAGTTATGTCAACGTCACCGAGATTGCGACCAACAACACCGATATCGACAGAGCGGTCGGCTGGACGCAGCACGCTACGCTCGGACCGCCGTTCCTTGAGCGAGGAAAAACCCGCTTTGAGGCATCGGCAACGAAGTCGAAGGTATTTGAGCAGGAGTTTGCGCCGGGCCACGATCGGTTTGTGATGGGTGCGGAGTTTGACTGGCCGGTAGTTCCATTGTCAATTGGCGGCAGAGGCGACATGCGCCTGACGGCAAAGACCGACGTCTCGGGAGCATTTACGGCGCACTTAATGGACCCCGCGCTCGAAGACGCATTCTTCAGCGCCTACCACCCCGGCTCACAAACTTTGTTCGGGTACCTTTGGAAGCGATCGGATTTCCCGTGGCTTGGGATTTGGGAAGAAAATAATTCGCGAGAGCACGCTCCGTGGAACGGCCGGACGCTGACACGCGGTATGGAGTTCGGGGTTTCGCCGATGCCGGAAACGCGGCGCCAAGCGATTAGCCGGGCGCGGTTGTTTGGTGAGCCGACATTCCGCTGGATTCCGGCGAGGCAGTCAGTCTCCGTCGAATACTTGATTTTTATAGGCCGCGCCGAGGCGGAGTTGGTCACAGGATTCGATACGTTCACGATGCTCGATTACGTAAAGAGAATAGTGTCGGCAGCGGATTCACCGGCGGAGGACGCGGCTTGAACCAGGCCGGCACTACTCATACTTGACGTAGAACGGCGACGCCCAGGCAATCTCAGGATCGCCCGTCGGATTATCAGGGTCGCGCTGAAACACGCGCACATAGTAGTAGCTCTCGCCCAGCGAGGCCGCTGAGTCGCGATAGGCTAGACTTGCGTGGGTTCCGCCCGGCCTCTGGGTGTAAACGTAGTCGCCATTCTTGATGACATCTACGCGCAGGATCTCGTCGGGAGCCTCGATTGCGATGGCGATCTCAGGCGGTGACCCGACCGGCGCCGTGAATTGCTCACCGGCGTTGTGCCCGTCGGCCGAGACCTTGAGTACGATCTCGTCGGTGGCGGCGTAGGTGCGCCGCTCGAGCATCGCTTCGAAGAGCGATTCGCGAGTCTCATGCTCGGCCCAAACGGCTGCCCACGAATTGTGCGTCGAGCGGTGGTCGCTAAAGGAGACGAAGCCGTAGATATTTCCTTTGTCGAGCGCGTCGACGGCGAAGTGGCCGGGGTCGTCAGTTTGGGTTCCACCGCGAATCTCGGTTTTCGGCAGACGCCACTTCTCGTAGCTGCCTCGCGCGCCCTGGTAGATTTCTAGCAGACAATCAATGGGCGAGTTTGGCCAGTTCCAGTCCGCCAGCGGTCCGGCGGCGAACGTATGCGGAACGATCACCATCTTCTGTCCTGGTTGCGTCAAGACGTTCTTGCGGGCCCAGTCCCACAAAACAGGCGGCTGATTGTCGGCGGCTTCGATGCCCTTGCCGCGGTCGATCATACGAAGCGGCGCGCCGCGTTTCAATAGCAGAACGTTTCGGTGACCGCCGGGGCGGTTCATCGAATGCTCGTAGGTATAGATTCCCCAGAATCGGGGCGCGTGCGTGTAGACGTCGACGAGCTTTTGGTTGTACCACCACTGATAGTCGCGCAGACCGTCGGGCCAGCGCCCGCCATTGACGGCGTTGTGATCGCTGGGTCCGACGTAATCGAGCCGGGCGGCGTCGATGGCGTAGCGGTAAGTGTCTTCGGTCGAACCGTCGACTGCTGAATGCCCGCGGATGTCGGTATGCCGATGGCAGTCGCCTAGAAGTAGCGTATAGGTTTTGCCGGCTACCGTCATCTGAGCCCGTTCGCGCGCTTTGAATCCGGCCTTGGGCACAGACACCGAGATCTCTCTAAGCGCCGGGCCACCCGGCTCACCGGCTGCAAGGACGGCCATGAAGACGTTGTAATGCAGAGCATGTGCCTGCTCTTTCGGTAGATTTTCCGGACTCCGAAGATCGCTCGAGTAGGCCACGAGTAGCGAGCCATCAGGACGCGAAACCACCGCGCTTCGCTGCGTGTTGCGGCCCGCGCTGTTTGTCATCAGCACAGGCTTGGTCCAGCCACTTTCGGCTAGCCGAGTGGCGTATGCGTGGTACATCTCGTGGGGTTTCGCGGTCCGCCAGTGCCGGAATACGACCCATGGTGAGCCGTTGCCGTCGACTGAAATCGTGGGCAATTCGGAGAACCGGCGCATGCGCCCGCTCAAGATGTCGCTTATGTCGGAGTGCGGTTCGAACACGCGGCCGTTGCTGTATACGCGCACCTCTAAGCCGCGCCTCGCGTGCAGACCCTCACTGCCCTCAACGCCGCTTGATGTGGAGTAATCTTTACCCCAATTCGGACGCGCGGTGTCGTAGGCAACCCAGACCCGGTCCGCGGAATCGACCGCCAAACTCGAATGGAATTGCGTTTCGGGCCCGCTCGCTAGCGGGACGGGAGCGGTAGCCTTTTCGCCGTCAAAAGTGGCAAGCATCACGTCGTAGTTTCCAGCGTGGTATGTATCCCATGAAATCCAGGCCTTGCCACTGGAGTCGAGGGCGACTGACGGTTCCCAGTCAGAGGCGTCTGACGTAGAAACGCGGACACTCGGACCCCAGTTGCCGGCAGTCAAACGGCGAGCATAAACATCGGCGTTCAGCCGGCCGAATGACTGCCAAACAGCGGTAACTTGTCCGTCGGAATCCGCTGCCAGTCGAACATGAAAGTCCCCGTGGTCCATTGCCGACAGAGTCTTGACGTCGCCGACTTTCCCGTTGTTAGAGACGCTGGTGGCGAACAGATCGTAGTCGCCGTCAACCTGCGCTGACCACGCTACAACCGCTCCGCCGGGTACGGCCGCAATCGCCGGCAGGTAGTGGTCCCACTGGCCGTCTGAGATTTCGATTGGCGCGCCCCATTCACCAGACGGGTTGCGGCGCCGAACGAGCACCCGGTCGCTTTTTGCGCCGTCCCACTCGACCCACGAACTCCAGACACCTCCGTCCGGCGCCGACGCCAGAGCAGGCCAGTCGGCGGTCATGCCCTGGGCGCTAACTCGGTCACTGGCAATCTCAGCGGCTACCTCGGCCGCCGGCAGATCAGCAACGGGAACGTCCTCAAGGCTCGCCGCCGGATTCTGTTGGGCCCAGCTATTGAGTGCGATACAAAAAACTAAAACTAGTGACCGGTTCATCGTGGGCTGATTATAGCTAGCCGGCATTTTTGACCACGTGGTTAGACTTGCGGTCTAACCCGAATCTTGATTTTTCGAGCTGCGAGCCATCTGCTGGTTCGACGAAACCTTTCGCAGTACCGAGCCGCGCCGCCTCGCGGTGCGGTCCACTCCGCGAGGTGTGCACCGCACCGCACGGCGGCGCGGCTCGGTACTGCGAAGCGCAACGTCATCGCTCGCGTAGCTCAAGCTACACCCTAGAATGATCGGCCCTGCTGGAAAACTGTCGACTGACGAATCTACTTAAATTTCGTCAACGCCACGACAGCATTGTGCCCGCCGAAAGCAAACGAATTCGAAAGGGCTGCGCTAACTCGCGTCTCTCGCGCCTCGTTGGGCACGCAGTCTAGCGGGCAGTCGGGGTCGGGTTCAACGAAATTGATAGTCGGCGGAACGAATCCGGCCTCGATACCCAGTGCGGTAGCCGCCACTTCAAGAGCACCCGAGGCGCCAAGTGCGTGCCCGTGCATCGATTTTGTTGACGACACCATCAGCTTGCTCGCGTGGTCGTCAAAAACCTCTGCAATCGCAGCCGACTCGGTAACGTCGTTCGTCTTCGTACCGGTGCCATGTGTGTTGACGTACTCGACCTGGCCCGGATCAAGCTCGGCATCACGAAGCGCTGCCCGCATCGCTCGGGCCGCTCCATCCGCCGCCGGCTGGATCATATGGCCCGCGTCGGACGACATGCCAAACCCCGCCAACTCGGCATAAATTTTCGCGCCTCGCGCGCGCGCCGAATCTAGAGTTTCAAGCACGAGTACAGCCGCGCCCTCTCCGAGTGTCATGCCGCGACGGCCCAGACTAAATGGCCTGCAGACATCTGGGGACATCACTCGCATCGACTCCCACGCCTTTATCGTCACGAGCGTTATACATGCCTCGGTTCCGCCGGCCAAAGCGATGTCGGCGGTGCCATTCCGTAGCATCCAGAGCGCTTGACCCACGGCGTGAGTTGCCGACGCGCAGGCGCTCGAGACGGCGAACGACGGTCCCTTAACACCCAAGTCGATCGTTACGTGGCTGACGGCCGCGCTGAGCATGGAGCGAGGAATCGCCGTTGGATGAACACGCGGATTTCCCGCGCCGTAAAGCTCTCGATAGACCTCGTCTTCGGTTGTCTTGCCGCCAGCGCCCGACCCTAGGATTACCGCCGCTTCGCCCAATCCATGTCGAGGCTCGACACCTGCGTCGGCGACGGCCTCACGCGCAGCGACGACGGCGAAATGCGAGAAACGATCCATCATCGCCAATTGCTTGCGTTCAAAGTGAGCGGCCGCATCGAACCCATGGGCCTCCGCGCCGTTCTTAACCTGTAGTCGGTCAGGATCGACCCGTGTGATCGGCTGGATTCCGCAGCGCCCCGCGCGCAACGAATCTCGAAACTCGGTTCGGTTTAGTCCAATAGCGCTTACGACGCCGATTCCGGACACAACGACACGGCGGCTATTGCTGGCGACGCTCAATGTGTACCCGCGCGGCTAGCCGGCATCTCTCACGCACTTTCGGTCAGGACGGGGTGAGAATCGCGGGCTAGTCGCCACTCGCCACCGCGCGGCCGGCCGTGAGTCGTTCGACTCCCTCGACCACATCGCGGATTCCACGCAGTTTTTTGGCGTCTTCGTCCGAGACTTGAATATCAAATTCACTCTCAATCCCAAAAAGAAGATTTACCCCGTCAAACGAGTCAATGCCCAACTCTTCGAACGTCGAATCGATCGTAATCTTCTGTAGCTCGACTTGCTGGTTCTCAGCAACGACTCGCCGCACCCTGTCTAGGACTTCACTCATGTGTCACGCCATCATACAACGTTGTACCAACTTGGTCAGCTACGCTCGCCGGCTCCAAAACTGGCGAATCCGTCTGATGCCTTCCCCGAAGCCGTCCGGAGGGCAGATCAGCGAGATCACCCAGTGCGTCCCACCGTTGAAACCAAAGAGGTTGCCAGGATGAACATGGGTTGCGGTCTCATCGAGAAGCTCAACGGCAGAGGCCTCGTCGCCGATCAAATTAGGAATCCGAACTACGGCATACCAGCCCGCTTCACCTTCCAACCGTGACAGTGACGTACCCGACAGCAAGCCGTCGAGGGTAGCGAGGTTTCGCCGAATTCGCTCAACCATTTGGTCTTGAATAGCCCTCGACTGCCCCAGCAGTTGCTCGGCGGCGATCTGAGCAGGAGAACTAACTGAAAGATTCGTATCGGCAAGAATCTCGATGCGGTGCCTTGCTTCATCCGCAAGATCCTCGGGACCGTCAGTGATGATCCAGCCAAGCTTCATCTGCGGCGCTGCGGCGACCTTCGAGAGACCATTAAGCACAAACCGCAGGCATGGCGGATCGGCGCTCCGAACTTGCGGTGGCGGCGAATCAGCGCTCCACGGAAAGTCGTGAAACACCTCGTCAACGATCAGCGCCGCTCCGCGTTCGGCGCAGATCGTTTCCAAAAAGTCGCCCTCGGACTGAGCTAAGTACGAACCGGTCGGGTTATTAGGCGAGACGGCTAGCACGGCGCGAGTACGGCTGTTCCGGGCGCGTTCAACCGAAGAACGATCGAGACGCCAACCGCCGTCGTATTCAAGCCGATAGGGCCGCAGCACTACGTCGTGGATCCGCGCAATGAAGTCGAACAATGGGTAGCTGGGTGCCGGGACAAGCACCTCGTCTCCGGGTTCCGCGAGCAGCCGAAACAGATAGCCGTATGCCTCGCTCGTGCCGGTCGTTAAAACGATCTGATTGGCGTCGAGAAGTTCGCCTCGGGCGGTGTAGTACGCCGCAATCGCGACACGCGCCGAAGCGAGCCCGCGTGGCTGTGGGTCGTACTCGAGCGCCTTCGGATCCGCGAGACTCCGAAGCACGGCCTCGGTGTCGATCTCAATTCCGCATCGAGTGGCGTTTGACTGCGTCAGATCAATAATGTCGGCGCCGCTGGCCCGCCGTAGCTCTAGGGCCTTTGCCAGCAGTTGCTTTTCACGGGACCACGCTGTGCGCTTCGTAAACACAATGTGGATCGATTTCGTCTTCGGCCCGCGACGGCCTGGCAGCCCCGGCAGTCGGCGCTAAATAAACGCGTTGATGATTTGGGCTTGGATGTCTTGAAGGTTTTGGCGCACACCTTCAACTTCCAGCATTTTCTCTTCCAAGCGCTGCATCAAAAAGCGCCGCTCCAAGCCATTCTCGATCGTCAATCGAAGGGCCTCATTGTCCCAAGGCTTCTCAATGTACTGGTAGAGGCCGACCTTATTGATAGCCTTAATCGCGTTCTCTTTATCCGCGTATCCGGTTAGCAAGACCCGTGTCGCGTAGGGATGAATCTTCTTCATGGCGAGCAGCAACTCGATGCCGTTCATACCAGGCATGAGATAGTCCGTCATGATCAGATCTACCGGATTCGATTTGGCCGCTTCGAGAGCCGCGGCGGGGCTGTCGAAAGTCTCAATGTCGTAGTCGGTCTCGAGCATCAAAAACGAACTGAGGCTCTGCAGAACCATTGGCTCATCGTCGATGATGACTACTTTTGCTGTGTCCGTTTCCATTACTTACGAATCGTTTCCAGTGCTACTGAAGCGGTAGCGTCAACGTGAACGTGGTCCCTTTGCCGACTTCACTCTGAACGCCAATTGAGCCGCCGTGGTCTTTGGCAATCTTAAAGCAGATTGACAGCCCGAGCCCGGTTCCAACTCCTACGCCCTTGGTGGTGAACCCCGGATCGAAGATTTTCTCAATGTTCTCGCGCGGAATGCCGACGCCGCTGTCGGAAATGTGAATCCTCACTGTATCACCGGCGGCTTCGGTCCGAATCGTGATCGCGCCCTGCCCATCAATCGCGTGTGCGGCGTTCACTAGCAAGTTCATGAAAACCTGGTTGATTTGGTTCGGATGGCAGCGGATCTTGGGGATCTCGCCGAACTGACGCTCTACCGTAATGCGATTCTTGATCTCGTGACGAACCAGGGTCAAGGTACTATCGAGACCTTCGTGCAAGTCCGCGACCTGCAACTCAGCTTCATCCAGGCGGGCAAAGTTTCGCAGCGTGCCGACGATCGTCACAATTCTTTCGCAGGCCAACGTGTTGATTCGGGCGATTTCTTCCAGCAGTCCTAGAATCTTGCCAAGCTTCTTGTCTTCTCGCACACTGGCGGGACAACTCTCGTCGTTGACCAGCTCCCTGAGCCCCACTAGAGAGCGGCCCAGCGTATCGGCGTTACTGTTGATCGTCCCGATCGGCGTGTTCATCTCGTGGGCGATGCCCGCAACCAATGCCCCCAATGAGGCCATTTTTTCCTGCTGAACCAGCTGCGACTGCGACTCCCTCACTTCCCTCGTCCGTTCCGCGACTTGGGCCTCGAGCTCCTCGGCATGGTGCCGAAGATGCGTCTCAAGCTGCTCGCGCTCGGTGACATCGAGACAGATCAACTGCACAATCTGCTTGTCCGCGTAGGCAACGACGGTAGCCGTCGCGTCGTAGTAGACGTTCGAGTGTCCCGGCTGCTCAAACGCAAACGATAGACGCACGCTCTCTCCGCTCTTGAGTCGCGTGATGACCTGCTCGTCGCTAAGTTCGGGAATTGGTAGGACATCAACCAACAGCCGACCGAGCAACACTAGCCGCTGCGATCCTGTAAGCTTCTCCGCCTGTTGATTGAGATCGCGAATCCGCAAATCTACGTCCGCCAGAAAGATCGCCTCACCCGCTTCTTGCATCAGCGATCGAAAGCGAGTTTCCGAGTCTTCAAGCGCCAGCGTCCTGCGCCGAAGTTCCTCGTAGAGCCGGGCGTTCTCGACAATCGGCGCTGACTGCGAGCCGATAATCGAAAGCAGGCGTTGATCCTCCATAGTAAAGCCGTCGTCACCACGCTTGTTGAATACGTTCAGCAATCCGACCATCTCGCCCTTAGCTCGCAGTGGGACACTCAAAACCGACCTCATCGGCAAGTCACGAGCAATCAACTTGAACCGTTCGTCACTCTTGAGATCGTTAATCACCAACGGCTTCCGATTCTTCAGCATCCAGCCGGTAAGCTGTTGCCCGAAACGAAACGGTACGACATCGGTCTCAGAGTGCGTTTTCCGCACCATCGTCCGGAACGGGTCGCCCCCGACCTCGTCGTCGAACAACATCACGGCGGCTTGCTCAGCCTTCAGGTAGCGGATACTTTCTTGGACGATGAGCCCGATCAGTTCCCCAAGGTCAATCGTCGCGCCAATTGCCGATCCAATTGACGTGAGAACAGAAAGCTCATCGACCGCACGCCGCAGCCGCCGGTTCTCAGCCTGAAGTTCGCGAAGAGAGGGCTCGGGTTCAGTGGGCATGGCCGGCAGCGCTTGAAGAGATGTTGCTTAGGCGAAAGCGGCACACTCGCGCACATGTTGCGAGCTCGACCCTTCACATTTTTCTCGGCGTATTTTCTCGAAGAACCGAACCGACCCTCAGCCGAGACTTGTGGTGCGCAAGAGAGGACTTGAACCTCCACGGGAGTTAAATCCCACTAGGACCTGAACCTAGCGCGTCTGCCAATTCCGCCACTTGCGCATAATATACGGCCAAAGATACGACGAGGGAGCCATCTGCGACTCCCCCCTACTTCTCATTTAACACCGGAAGCGGGGTAGCGCGTCAAGCAGGGTCCGTCCGAAAGGAACTTATGTACGCAATTTTCGGGCAAATCCGGCGTGAGTTGCGTTTGAGCCGCGCGCGGCTCAAAGGCGAGATCTTCCGTGCCAACGGAGTGCACCCAAGGGGTGTCGCGAATGTATCTCCTAAGAAAACATAAATGGCCTACGATTACACCCGCCCAAGCATTGCAGGCACTCGCGAAGGATGCTTGCCGACGGATCAGGGGCGTCAGCCCGGGGCCCGCGGCGCGGTGTTTCTTATCGACGAGCGGCGAGTTGTGTCGGGTCCTTTTGAGGGCTGATCAGCAGGACCGGATTCAACGTATTCCAGAACGCTCCTTCGCCACCACACTCGCTCACGCTCGCGCCTCCGATTCTGCGCACGGGAATCTAGTCTCCAGTAGTTGCCGGCGGCAACGCTTGTTTTTCGCGAACGGTCTACGAGTTCGCTGACGGTGTTCTACGCTTCGGACTGTCGGACGAAGTGGTAGCGATCAATGGTCGTTGCGATGCCGAATTGCTCGCTGCCGTCGAGCGAATCGGCCCGGGCGACGTGTCCGCGGCAGTGCAGCAATACGCCATTGCCCTCGGTTTTCGAGGCCTGCGGGAGCGTCACTAAAAACTCCATCGGAATCCCCGGAGCTAGCTCGTTTTCAAACATAAAATACGCGCCTACAGAGCTGAGATTGAGCGTCTCAGCTTCGATAGCAACTGGCTCGTTCTTTAGCATCAAGACCTGAACGGGCAGATTGAGATCGAACCTTGAAGAACGCCGACGCTCTTTGGCACGCATGACTCGGACGGATTCCATACCAATTTCGGGGGCTCAGAGCGGCCCCGCCGCACGCAACAAAGGTACCATAGTGCACCCCTAATCCTACTAACCCCCAACGAAAAATGTGCATAATGTTTCACACCTTGCACTGACGCGAGCAGGCCGGTATGATCGCAGTTTGCCCACAACTATGGCTACCGTAATTCTCGAAACCAATATCCCCGAACTTGAGTTTGTTGCACGCGGAAAGGTCCGTGATGTGTACGCCATTGGCGACGACAAGTTGTTGATGATCGCCACCGATCGGCTGTCGGCGTTTGATGTCGTTTTGCCCACGCCGATCCCGCGCAAGGGAGAGGTGCTAACGAAGCTCTCGATTTTCTGGTTCGACTTCTTCAAAGACACCATCGGCACGCATTTCATCACGGCGAATGTCGACGAGTACCCAGCAGAGCTGCACAAACACCGCGACCAACTTGAGGGCCGATCGATGCTCGTGCACCGCCTTGACATGTTCGCGATTGAGTGCGTCGCCCGCGGCTACATCGTCGGCTCGGGCTGGAAAGATTATCAAAGGACCCGCAAGGTTTGCGGCATCGAGCTTCCGGAAGGAATGCGTGAGTGTGGCAAGCTTCAGGGGCCGATTTATACGCCGGCAACGAAGGCCGAGACCGGACACGACGAAAATATCGACTACGAACAGTCTTGCGAAATTGTTGGCCAAGAGGCCGGCAAAAAACTGCGTGACCTTACGCTCGACATCTATGATCGTGCCTCGCAGCATGGGCTCGCTTGCGGACTCATCATCGCGGACACGAAGTTTGAGTTCGGAAGACTGAACGGTGAGATCGTCCTGGGCGATGAGGTGCTGACGCCCGATTCGTCCCGCTACTGGCCGCTAGAATTCTATCAGCCGGGCCGCTCGCAGGAATCCTACGACAAGCAGTACATACGTGAGCATCTCGAGTCGGTTAATTTCAACAAGCAACCGCCCGGCCCGGAACTTCCCCCGGACGTTGTTGAGCGCACCACTGAAAAATACCTTGAGGCTTATCTGACGGTTACGGGCGAAGAGCTTTAGAAGCGGCTCTTGGCCGGAGCGGCGGCTAACCGTTGCCAACGACCGAAACGAAACTGACGCAGCGCCCTGGCGCGCCACCCAAGTTGTGGGTTAGCCCGAGGCGCGGATTGTCAATCTGCCGTTGCCCAGCTTCCCCGCGGAGCTGCAACCACATCTCGTACATCATTCGCAGTCCGCTAGCGCCGATCGGGTGACCGAAACTCTTCAGACCGCCATCGGGGTTCACCGGTTGGGTGCCCGACAATTCGAAACGTCCGTCGAGCGTATCTCTCCAGCCCGTGCCCCGTTCGGAAAATCCAAGATCTTCCATCAGCACTAACTCGGTTGGCGTAAAACAGTCATGGACTTCAGCCATCGAGATCTCGTCTCGTGGATGAGTGATACCCGCTTGAGAATAAGCGTCGCCCGCGCTGGCAACAACCTCGGGGAAGCTCGTGTAGTCGTAGTCTTGCCGCTTCGCGCCCTCGGCGGGACCGGCAATAAACGAAAGTGCCTTGATAAAGATCGGATGATCGGTGTACTTGTGGGCGTCTTCGGCTCGGCAGAGAATCGCGGCGGCGGCGCCGTCGCTCACGCCCGAGCAGTCGAATACTCCAAGCATGCCGGCAACTTTCGGTGAACCCTCGATTTTTTCTTTCGATACTTCCTTCTGAAACTGTGCCTTGGGATTCCTCGAGCCATTCTGATGATTCTTGAACGCGATGTGCGTAAGAACCTCTCGCAGCGTCTTTTCATCGACGCCGTATTTCCTTGCGTAGGCCGGAGCGAGTAGAGAGAATGTCGCCGGAGCTGTCATCGTCGACTCCGTGCCGTCTGACGGCGGAGCGCCTGAACCGGTCAACCCGGAGTATCCGGAGTCCTTCAACTTCTCTGCCCCGATCGCCATCACGAGATCATAGGCTCCACTGGCGACGGCGTACGCAGCGTTTCGAATCGCTTCGCTGCCAGTCGCGCAGAAGTTCTCGACACGCGTAATCGGCTTGTAGCGAATCTTCAACGGTTCGGCCAGCATCAATCCGGAGACGCCGCTCGAGAGAGTGCCCATCCAATATGCATCGACTTGCTCGCGCTCGATCCCGGCTGACGCGTAGGCTTCGAGCGCCGCTTCGACTAGCAAGTCCCCTGCCCCACGGTTCCAGTGCTCGCCAAAACGCGTACACCCCATGCCGACGATCGCTACTTGATCTTTGATTCCGTTGCTAGCCATTTTTATCTCCGGATTGAAACCAGTCGTGAAGTCTTCTGTACTCTACCTTGTTGATTGAACTAGCGGCACGGGCGTGCCTTCCAAAAGTAGTTGTGGATGCCATCGACCGTGTATAGCCGGCGAAAGGTCATTTCCAATTCATCGTCAATCGCGACTTTCGCTGGGTCGACGTCGGTTAGCTGGCACTGGAAGCGGCCACCCTGCTCGAAGTCAATCACGGCGGCAACTACCGGCGGCTGAAGCGAATACGCGAGATGATCAACCGTGTAAGTCGCGATGGTCACCCGTGCATCCGCATAATGTTCGGGCTGCATCTCGTCAACGACCCCGCACAGGACGCAGACCTGTTGAGGCGGTAGATTGCCGCCACCGCAAGATTTGCATCGAGAACCTACGAACGCGAATTTCCAACGCTCGGCGCGTTGCATGGGGGGGGCCGCCGGGCGCGGTGGGTCCGGACGCCGGGGCGGCTCGAACGGCAGTATTCCGCGCCAGCGGAGATACGAGGTGTAAGCCAGATCGTCGCGCTTGGACCCGATCCAGTTGGCGACAGATCGCCGTGGGCGAGCATCAGCGATACGATCGGTAACTTCGAGAATGAGCACTTCCGCGCCGTCCGCCGCACACGCAACCGCGAGACGGTCTCCTGGCGAAGCTTCGTCAAGCATGCTCGCCAACAGCAATCCGGCATGGGCTGTGCCGGTGCGTCCAACAGTTCCAGCTAGGTTGTCGGCTGACTGTTCAGCACTGAGACCCGCCTGCCGCGCGAATGATCGCGTGATACGAGCATTCGTTGCATCGACGGCAACTTTGGCGAGATCTTTCGATCGCAGCCCGGCCTGGGTCAAAGCAGTCTGGAAAGCGTTGGCCAGCGCCGGCACGAGTACCTGCTCGCCAAAGCGCTCTTCCCACTGGCGCGAATACGGCTGATTGGGGCTGCGCCATACGTCAAGCAGCTCTTCGGTTGACGCTGCGCACCCAATGATCTTTGCCGCCGCATGGTCATCGGGACCTACGAGAAAACTGCAAGCGCCGTCACCCCCGACCGACTCCGCGCTGCCACCCGCGGCGCTGCATGTAATATCCGCCGCGGCCACAAGCGTTGAAGAGTCTGTCGACATCTCTGCCGCCAACCCAATCGCGGTCAGTCCGGCCCTGCTCGATCCAGCCGTGTCTACACTGCGAATACTCGCCGGCAGGTCTAGCGCCGCATGAATCACGGCGGCGTTGAGCTTTTCCGCATAAGCGTGCGAGTTTGAGGCGAAGAGCAGGCTTGAGGGCAGCTCGGCCCCTCGGATTGCTTCGCGAGATGCTTCGACAGCCAGCGACGTCGCGTCTTCGTCAAATGAGGCTACGGCGCGCTCACCGCGTCCACCGGCTTGCGTCAATTCGCGATTCAGTCGAAAGTATGGAATGTACGATCCGTAACGAAGAATCCCAGCCATAGACGCGGTATTGTCGCATGGAGCACAAAGCCAGCGGGCATATAAGGTAAAAACCCACCCAAAGCACTAGGGATCGACTGATACCTATTCGCTTGCCGGCTTGCGATGCTAAGTACAGATGACCCCCTCTAAACAGTTGAACGGACTTTGGATCGGTCTTCTGATCGGCTCGTCAATGTTTGCTCAGTCAACCGCCAGAGTTGAACGCTCACCAAGCGGCGTCATAGTGATGCGCGGTTCGCGCCCGGCTCCGCCGCCTGAAGCGGCCGCGGAAACGGCGGAAGCAGCTCAGGCCCCCGCTGAAAACTCAGAGACTCCCGCCCAGGTCGCAGTGCGGATGCTTCGAAACTCCGGAGATGTGGCGTATTTGTCCGCTGGTGGGTCAAAGCAAGTTCAGCTAGGCTCCACGGAGTCGACCTACCACGAGTACGGTTCATCGGGCGAGGTTGTCCCGGCTGACACCACGCGTACCACCATTCGCCGACTGTCAGACGGGACGATTGAGACGGTGGCGGCCGTGTTTGCCACGAATGTGAACGGTCGCGAAGTGCTGGTCCGCAAGGAAACGACTAGAGAGCGAACCGTCGGAGGCAAAACGACGAGTGTCAAGACCACCGAGCGTCCCAGCATCAACGGAGGCTTTCGGGCGGCCGAGAGACTCGAATCGGTCACTACTGACAATGGCAACGCGGGTACGACTGTCGACACCGTGCGATTCATCCACACCGGCGTCTCCGCGGCTCTGGTCGAGGTAGGCCGTGAGAGTAGCGTGATGCGCCAGACCGATCGAGGAGCGACGACCGAGACCACGATCTATGAGCGTTCAACGGTAAACGGTAAAACCGTACTGGCGGGCCGTACGGTTGGCCGCCTCACGCAAGAGGAAGACGGCTCGGTTCGCGAGACCATCGAGGTCTACGGTAGGTATGCCGGCACGCAAGAACAAAACCCACTCCAGCTAGAGCGCGTCGTGAAACGAAGCGTAACGGTTGCCAGGAATGGCGATGTAAACGAGTCGCTATCGTCGGTCGGTCAGGGAGCAATGGCCGGCACCGATTTCAGGACGCAACGTGTGGCTCGTTTGACCGACGATGGCATCGTTGAGGTCACCACGTTCGAGCAGAATGCTAACGGCCAAATGTATGCCAAGGGCGTCTCGGTCGAGCCTCTCGACCAAGCGCCATAGCGCTCTCGGCCGCGATCGCCGAAAGCTTATATAATCAAGCCGAACGGCGATGGCTACCGCCCCGCTCCACCCTCCAGACTTTCGTCTCGTGGATTTGCGCGAGCTTCGAGGGAATGATCTGAACGCCGTTCTCGACGAGCAGATTCGCTTTTGGCGCGAAAACTATCTTTGGGATTTCTCAGCGTCTGCCGAGACGATCAAACGCTATCTCGACATGCGGAATCTGCCCGGCTACGCGGTTGTGTGGTCCGGGCGACCGGTTGGCTATAGCTATTTCGTCCACGAAGACGTTAAGGCCTTAATTGGCGAACTTTACGTGCTCGAGGAGTTTCGGGATAATGCGTCTGAAGGCCAATTGTTCGAAGCCACGTTAAAGTCTGCTGCATTGTTCCCGGGCGTGCGGCGTATTGAGGGCCAGTTGCTTTCACTCGACTCAATGCCGAATCTGCCGACGGTTTTCGGGAATTCGATTAGAGTTTTCCGGCGCTGTTTTATGTTACGCGAAGGCCTTGAACATCTACCTCCCCCGGTGGTGACGCCTTGGACGGTTCGGTTCTCGCGCTGGTCGGACTACCACATCGACTCGGCGGCTGATCTCGTAGCTGCCGCCTACGCCGGTCACGTTGATTCCCACATCAATGATCAATATCGTACTTTTACTGGTGCGCGTCGCTTTCTATTCACCTCGACTCAGCACCCCGGCTGCGGTCGCTTTTTGCGTCACGCGGCAATCGTGGCGGGTGACCTACGAACGTCGAAATTGCGCGGTATCTGCCTCGGAAGCCTCGTCGAGAGCGATATCGGCCATGTGACACAGGTCTGCGTTGATCCGAAACTGCGTGGACAGGGCCTTGGGTATGAGCTGTTGCGCCGATCGCTCTCGGCTTTCCGCGATGCCGGCAGCCGCGCGGTGAGCTTGACCGTTACGGAGGAAAACACCGGTGCTGTGCAGCTTTATGAACGAATGGGATTTCGCTCGGCGCGAAAATTCCCCGCATTCGTCTGGGAATCGAACTAGACCTTTCCCGCCCTGATGTTGGCAACGGTTTTCGCCGTCGCGCCGTCGTAAGTAATGATGCTGACGCGGCGTGGCTTGCTGTTGCAGGTAGCTCGGGTCTTGAAGAAAGAACCCGTTAGCGGGATCTACATCCCCGGGTGGAAGGCCGTCGGTTCGAAACAAACCAACCGAATTGCCGATGTAATCGAGCGGCTCGGACTGAACGCGTTGCTGGTCGATCTCAAAGACGCGAACGGCGACATTTTCTACCAAGCTGACGACCCAACCGGCCGGAAACTTCAGGCTAAGACGGTCGATGGGCATCCGCGTTCGCTCAATTTCAGAGCGCTCCGGGCGCTGCAGCGGCGTGGAATTCGAGTGCTCGGCCGCCATGTGATGTTCCGCGATCGAGGGCTCTATCACGAACAGCCGAATTTGCAGCTTCACCAGACGCGAAACGAGTATTGGGTTGATCCCCGTCGCTGGGGCGCTCTTGATTACAACTTGGCTTTGCTCGAGCAGGAAGAGACGTTTGGTTTTGACGAATTGGTGCTCGACTATATTCGCTTTCCCGCTGTGAACCGGTTTGGTTCGCTCGATCAGAAATGCGACCACATCGATCGCGCGGTGGCCGAGGCGCACTGCCGGGTCTCAACGCTGGGCGTGCAGGTCTTCGGATGGGCTGCGTGGGACTACCGCAAGGCCGGGGTCGGCCAGCGAATCCCAACCCTCGACGCGCATGTGGACCATGTCTACCCGATGGTGTATCCGTCGCATTTTCAGTCGGGCAGCTTCGGTTTCGCCGATCCCAATGAACATCCAAAATTCATTCTGAAGGCCGGCTACCGCGAGGGGTCGAAGAAGGTTTCAAGCGCGGCTAAAATCATGCCAATGGTACAGGTGTTCTGGCACAAATCGGAGCAAGTTCGGGCTCAAATCGAGGCAGTTGAAGAGGCGGATATGCCGGGATATTTGGCCTGGAATGCCCGCGGCAATTACGATCTGCTCGAAGAGGCCCTCAAGGGGCGTTCGGCGTCAGGCGAGAATGTCGTGCACGATTTCGCCGTGGACGTCGGTTAGGCGCATGTCCCTGCCGCTGTAGCGGTAAGTTAGCTTCTTGTGGTCCATGCCAAGTAAGTGCAGCATGGTTGCGTGCAGGTCGTGGACGTGGACTTTGTTTTCGACTGTGAAATAGCCGTACTCGTCGGTTGCGCCGTAGCGTAGACCGCCTTTCACGCCGCCGCCGGCTAGCCACATCGTGAACCCGAACGGGTTATGGTCGCGGCCAGTGTTCTCGTCGAATATTCCGCTGTTTGTTTGTGCGGTGGGGGTGCGGCCGAACTCGCCTCCCCAGACAATCAGGGTGTCGTCGAGTAGGCCTCGCCCTTTGAGGTCTTTGATTAGCGCGGCAATCGGCTTGTCAGTGGCAAGCGCGTTCCTGGTGTGACCCTCGATCAGCCGAGCGTGTTGGTCCCAGCGATCAAGGCCCTTGCGGGCGGGGGTGAGCAGCTCGATGAAGCGCACGCCGCGCTCGATCATGCGGCGCGCGAGCAGGCATTGACGGCCGAATTCGGAGGTGTCGTCCTCATCGAGGCCGTAGAGTTTTTTCGTCGCTTCCGTTTCGCCGGTCAGATCGAGCAAATCAGGGACAGCGCTTTGCATGCGGTAGGCAAGTTCGTAGTTGGCGATCGACGCTTCGATTTCGCTAACCGCGCCAAGACGCTTGACGACTCCTCGGTTGAGATTGCGGATCAGCTCGAGCTTACGCTCTTGCAGCCCTGGTTTTTCCTCGCGGGGCTGGATATCGGCGATGGGGTGTTTGCCTCGTCGGAACAGCGTACCTTGATACGACGCCGGTAGAAATCCATTGCTGAAGCAATCCATCCCGCCGGGCGGAATCAAGCCCGAGTCGAGGACCACAAAGCCTGGTAGGTTATCGCACTCGCTACCGAGGCCGTAGGTCACCCAGGCGCCCATCGAGGGGCGGCCTTGGAATCCCGAACCGGTGTGAATGAAGTAGTTTCCAGCAGTGTGTTCGGAATGGTCGGCGACCATCGAGTTGATCACGCAAAGATCGTCGGCGCAGGTCGCCACGTGCGGGAACAGATCGCTGACCCAGAGGCCAGATTCGCCGTACTGCTTGAACTTGAATGGGCTGGCGAAAACCTTGTTGGTGATGTTGAAGACCGTGGTCGGGATCTCGTCCATCTGGATTGGTTGGCCGTGCTCGGCCTCGAGGCGAGGCTTGGGGTCGAAGGTGTCCATTTGCCCCGGACCGCCATCCATGTAGAGGTAGATGACGTGTTTTGCTTTCGCCTCGAAATGCGGTGGGCGGACGGCTAGCGGCGCAACGGTGCGATCAGGTAGGGCTGCGGCGCGGGCTTCGTCAGCCATCATGGCCGCGAGTGCCAGGCCGCCGAAGCCGTTTGCGGATGTTGTTAGCCAGTCACGGCGGGTCATCGTTTGTTTATCTTAACTCCGCTGTGTGGAGGGCGCTTGAGCGACGCCGGGTTGTTAGGTTGTTCTTTTTCTCGAGGAGAGCGAGGAGCGACCCCTCGTACTTGTGACCAAACTTTCTTGGAGTCGGATGGATAGTCGTATCTCTCACGCATTTTCGCTCGCCCCGTGGTGAGAAATGCGGGCTGGGAACCTGTTTCAACACTACACCCCCGAGTCAAGTTTTTAGGCTGAGCCTCCCGGGCGCAGCCTGGCCGTTAGATCGAAATGTCCCGATTTGTCCGGATTTCTCTAAAAATCGCTGGCCGGGAGGAACCCGTCGCACATACTAATAGTATTCCGTCAAACTTCACAATGAAGAACGCCGTACTCCTCGTGCAGTCACCCAATTTGATCCCCAGGCCGCATCATGAATGCCACCCTGAGGCCGGATTTGGCAGGGATTTCTGTAAATTTCGACCCTCCTTGCAGGGCTTTCTTCAGCCCCCACGTATAGTGTAAGACCCGTGTGTCCGGTTTTCGGCTGACCGTATCGCTAGGTTACTGAATTCAAAGGCGAAATAAATTTCAAAATCGCCGGACGGCCGTGACCGATGCGAGACTCAATCTCGCTGTTTTATGAACATCGAGATCACTGGAAGCTGTTGATTCGTAATGGCTTTACGGGGTTACGTGAGTGGAAGCTGTGAAATAATCCCGATTCCGCGCATATGGTTCGCCATAAGTTCTTTGGAATCAACAGACGCGTTCTGGTAAAATCGATTTTTTCACACCTTCGTGTCCCCGAACTCCGAAGTCGGTCGCGGCAGGGTTTTGGCGAAATTTCGGTTCTTGGCGCGCGGGCGTGGCGTTCCTGTCCGATCGTGGGAGACTCGACGGTTTGTCACTGCGTCCAGTGTAAGGGTAGGTGTGCCGGTTTCTGTGCGGCGGTCGGCGTAAGTCGCCTGGAATCAGTGAAAGTTTTTTTGAAAGGGGCAGGACGCGGTTGACTGAGGGTCCGAAAACTGGCTACCGGGCAAACAACAAATGGAAAACATGACTACTGAGTTCATTGGAACTTGCTGATACTTCGATTGGCTATGACGATTCGCCCCTGTTCAGCTCAGCTTGATTAGTGGATTGGATTAGTGAACATTGAGAATCTCGTAACTCAAGTAGCTCCAGTCATATACGGTGATTTGTCTCTGTCCCGCTTAGCCATAGTAGAAGGCCAGGTGGAGAGAGTCGGCGGCCTGGTTGGCGCAGTTGGTCGAGGTCCCCGAGGCGAGGCGCTTGACGGTGGGCTGGAAGCGGTCGTTGAAGCAGTTCTGCTCGGTGAGCAGGTTGCCGAGCTGGCGGTCGATGATTGGTTGGGAGTCGACCTACTGCTACATTGAGATCTCTGTAAACTAATGACCTATAAAGGTTTAATAGGTTTTACCGAGAGTGTCCCAGGTCCAGTTGAGGGTTGAGAGGCGGCGGTGTAGAGGGGCATTGTACTAGGCGACTTTCGGTTCGGCTGTGAGTCGGTTGGATTGAGGACGGCTTCGAGCATCCAAAGATCCTTATAGCCCATGATCTTGCGGAAGTTTTTCTCGGTATCAAGGAATGCAGCAGCCGCCCAACGGCGCACCATCGAAGCATCCTTCCAGCGCGTCACGCGACGTGTCCTCCGCCGCACGCCGGCGTTCGGACTCTCGACGATGTTGGTCGTCGCCAGACAACGATGCAACGACGGCGGCAATCCCAGGCGATTGATCGTGAAACACTCCTCGAGACCCTCGCGCAAACTCGCCGCCGCCTCGGGCCAGTCGCCCGCGTACCATTCGGCCAGCTTCTTGAGCCGCGCTTGACCGTCCTTGGCTTCGAGCCGCCAGGCCGCGCGGATTGCCGCTTTGGCCTGATCCTGTTCGGCCTTCGGCAGCCTGTCGAGAACGTTGCGCAGCTTGTGGGCGCGACAACGCTGCACCGGAGCGCCACCAAAGATTTTGTGCACTGCCGCGCGTAAAGCCTTCGATCCATCGAGTACAAAAAGCCTCTTTTTCGCGGGCGAGACTCCACGCTCGACCAAGCCTGTCAACAGGTCCTCGGCCGCCGCCGCGTTCTCCGTCGCCGCGTGCTGCAAGCCCAGGACGTGCTTGTTCCCTTCCGCGTCCACCCCCACGGCCGCTAAAACCGTGTGTCCCGAGAAAATCAGGCCGTCCACGTAGATCACCAGCAAGTCCACGTCATCGAAACGGCGCGCGAATAGTTCGTCGATTTTCTTTTCCGCAGCCTCGATGGTGTCGCGACTTATCGCCGATTTAGACACGCCGACGGTGTCGGCCATTTCGCCGATTACTCCCGCATACTGACGCGTCGAGACGCCTTTCATCAAGATATCCAGCATGCGCGAGCCTAGCCGCTCGTCGTCTTGCAGGGATTCGTAGGCGGGCACTTTGACCTCGCCGCCGGAGCGTTTGCGCAAGCGCGGCTTGGCCACCCGCAGCTTGCGATCGCTTAGATTCACGCGGCCCGATTGCCGTCCCCAGCGCAGCACGTCGCCGTCGCGCTTCTTGCCGGGTTGGGCGAGTTCGCCTCCGGTGACCTGTTGCGCCGAGAGTGCGAGCACGGCTTGGATGGCGGCGCGGCCGGTGACGTCGATGACCTCGTCGACGGCTCCCTGGCATTGTTCGATGAGTTCGACGAGGGGCAGCATGAGCTGCGCGTTTTGGCTGAGCAGACGCGTGAGCTCCTCGGGCCTCAGCCGCTGCTGCTTGGCGGAATCAAGAATGTGATACGGTTTCTTCACGGCGGTTCTCCTTTGTGGTTAAAGATTTGCTCGATTCTCGCAGAGAACCAAGCTTGAGAACCGCCGGCCCTTTATCCCCCAACTGAGTTCGGGACAATTTCTGCGCCATTAGGGGAAAGCGGTTGCGGTGATCCTGAATTTCTCGAACTGCCTGCCGCCAACCGTTCACCGTGTGGCAGTCTTGGCAGCGCGCCCCAAACTGGTTGCGGTGAACGTCGGCGTGGCAATCAGCGCACTCAAACCCTACGTTTGTAAAAACTGTGCTGCGGTGACAGCCGGTGCATCGAACGCCTTCATGGGAGCCGCGCAAGGGGTACCGCGTCTCGGTGGTGTGACAGTTCTGGCAGGGGATATCGAGAGTCCCATGCGGGTTTCTAGTCCGACCACGTTGGCTGTCTTGCCGATACCCAACCACGCAGGTGAAGAGTGCAAGCGAACACAACGCTATCAGGGGGTATCTGAAAGCGTGCGGCAAAACCGTTTCTGAGCGCGCGTCTCGTCCAGGACGACGGTACCGTCAGGTTGTTGCAGATGAACGGCCAAACGCGGATGCCCTCGGAAAGATAGCGGTGGAGACGGGCACGGGCGACAACCGCGCACCTCCGCAGCTATTCCTCATTGGTTTGAGACACGACGAACCCCAGCGCGGAACGAAAAATTTATACCTATTGGGAAGATAATTCCCTGGGACAAATGCCCCATGTCCTTATTGAGGACCGGATATACTACCGTCCGCGTGGCAGGCCTCACATGCGCGCGGCGTGCCTCGGTAGATGGTTACCGCTGGTCCGCCTACATCACGTTGCTCGCTATGGCATTGCTTGCATGCGACTTCTTCGTGAGCCCCCTCCAGGCTGAAATTGGAGTAGCTGTTGTGATCAAATTCCGTGGGCGTCCAATCATCCGTCGTGCGGCAGGTGGAACATGGGTATGACCGCTCACCTTCGTCGAACTGGCCGTCATGTGAGTCTTCGTGGCAACCAGAGCATTGCTGCGGCGTGTCCTGAAAATCGACACCTGTGATACCGCTCATGGGGTCTTCACCCGTGTGGCAGGCTAAGCAATCTACCTTAATGTGGGCACCAACCAAGGCGAAGTCTGTGCGGCCATGATTGAAACTCAATAGCCGATCCCACGAACGCTCGGCGTGACACGTCTTGCACTGAAGGCGGGCTGCCATCTCGAACTGTGGCGTGTGGGGATTTTCGTGGCATACGAAGCAGTCCGCTTGCTCGAAATCGAAGTGTCCGTTCTCAATCGCCTGCCTGTCGTCGGGATTACGATGACAATCCACACAGGCGACTGCCATGTGCGAATCGACTAGCGGGAACGAGCTTTCCTGATGATTCGTCAGTGTGTAAGTCGAAGGTGTGAATCCCTCGACGACGTGACACGAGGCACAAATATTTTCGTGCGGCGCCGATGCAAATTGCTCTTCGTGTGCATCCTCGTGGCAATCAATGCAGAACTCTGACGGGACGCGATACTTAGTTGCCTCGCCGGCGGGTTCGTGACACTGAGCGCACTCACCCTTGTCTTCACGTTCAAGAAACTGCCCATTGTGGGGTTTTCCGTATGGCAATCGAGACACTCAGCATGTGCTGCAGGCTCGGTGAAATCGACCTCGGCATGGCATTCTCCGCAGGTCACATCCCTGTGCTTGCCAACCAACGGAAAGTCCGTGGTCGAATGGTCGAAGCTCTTCGAAACACGTACGACGTTCCATCCCCGGTCCGTGTGACAGCTACCGCAGTCCTGCCTGAATGCTCCCGCGTGGGAATCTTTGTGGCAGCCGCGGCACGAGCTTAGATTCGAGTCCTTGTAGCTTCGAAACTTGTGACCGTCGGGAGTTGGGACATGGCACTGTTCGCAACTCACTACCCTGTGTCTGCCACTCAACTGGAAGGTCGTTTCAGCATGATCGAACCGCTCAGCGTCCTCCTATTTGTCGAAACCATGGCAGCTCTCGCACTCCGGCCCAAGCTGCCCCGCGTGGACATCGTCGTGATACGAACTGCATCGCTGCGTTAGCCCAAGAAACGTTCGCGAGGGGTCCTTGACTTGAAACGTCCGGAGCTGATCGAGCGAAACTTTACCTACCGCGTGACAGTCGCGGCACCCTTGCTTGTTGTGGGCTCCAACTAATTCATAACCGGTCTCAGCGTGATCAAAATTTTCTTGACCTTTCGGCCAATGCACCAGATTGACCGAACGACCCACGTGCTCTTTGTGGCAAGCGACGCAGTCTCGCCCCTCTTCAGCGAAAAGCGCGACCGTCGCGTGGTAACCCTCGCCGCGTTCGATGCGAGTACTGATCTCCTCGTGACATTCGACGCACTTGAAGACCCTCCGCCCGAGTCCAAAACTGTGACATAGTACGCAGTTGGTTGGACCGTCAAATTGCGCGTGGCCGTTCGAGAGTGGACCCGGCGAAAGCTGACCGAGTGCTGGCTGAACCGAGAAACAAAGAGCGAGGAATAGCGGAGCGCCAAGACGCAGGATCACTTTCCCATCAATATGCAGCCGCGGACGCAAACATCAGTTCTTGCAAATATAGGGCCAAGTTGGCAATCTG
>CBDBHI010000049.1:0-15916 GCA_965205595.1 Bryobacterales bacterium
GCAGTCCCGCCAGTTCGCACAGCGTCGGATACAGATCCAAAAGGGACACCGCTTCGTCCGATCGGCTGCCCGCTTTGGTGACGCCCGGTGCGCGGACAATCAACGGGACTCGTGTCGTCTGCTCCCAAAGAGCAAATTTTTCCCAATGCTCCTTGACCCCGAGATGGTAGCCATGGTCCGACCACAGCACCACAATCGTTTCATTCTCTCGGCCGCTCCGCTTGAGTGCTGACATCAACCGCCCGACCATTTCGTCGGCGAACGACATACTCGCAAGATACCCTTGAACCGCGGCTTTCCACTGCTTGTTGTCAACAACGAATTGATGCCATCCCCGGCGAAGAAACCTCTTGCCCGCCTCCGGCAGGTCGTCCAGATCGTTTTCCAGCACCTTTGGCAGCTCGATCCTGTCCAACGGATGCATGTCGAAGTACTTTTGAGGTACGTACCAGGGTAGGTGGGGACGGTAGATTCCGACCGCCAGAAATCGCGGCTTCGCACTTTTACGCGCAAGCTCGTTCTCCGCCCACGTAACCACTTGGGAATCTCCCATCGCCCAATCCTCTACTGCAACCGGCGACCAGTCAAACTGTCCAGAGTAAAATTGCCGCGCGCCGTGGATCGGCCACGAGTGCGGGCGAACCTCCGCAGGCAACTGCCGTGTCATCGACGGATAAAACTCATCCCAGCCGTTGGGGTCGTTGTAGCCACTGAACCCAGCGGGAGAAATTGTATGAGCGTGAAAAATCTTGCCGCCGCCACGCGCGTCATAGCCGTGATTGCGGAAGTGTCTTGGGATTGTCGCTACATTTTTGAGGGCTGCAACTTTCCTCCAGTCCTGACCATTGGCGTAGACCCCCGATGTTGAAGGCCGAACGCCGGTCATCAAGGATGCGCGAGATGGATTGCATCCTGGCGCCGCCGCATGGGCATTCGTGAACAGCATCCCGTCCCGAGAAAAAGCGTCAATATTTGGCGTCTTCCCCTGCGGGTGCCCGCCGAGTACGCCGACCCAGTCGTTAAGATCATCAACCGCGATGAATAAAACGTCGGGCGGAGCAGCGGCTGTGAGCAATCCGCAACACAGCAGCCCAAATACGACGGCCCTCGCTTGTCTCATGTTGGAGTGAAGTGTAACGCGTAGCCCGCCGCGTCGCAGATCTGTCTGTAGGCAATCTGGTCTGTATGCAATCTGTCGGTAGGCATTCGACACTTTCGTCGTGCGAGCGCCGGGCCGGAACCCACAGCCCAGGTGACAATTGATGTCCGACCCGGCGTACGTTGAGTAACACACGAGGCTCCCGCCACGAATCCGGCGCTCTGTGCAATAATTCGCACGGGGCGCCTGATGGTTTTACGAACTCTAATTCTGCTAGTTGCGACCGGCTCACTCGCTATTGGCGAGAAACTGCCCGACTGGTATACGCGCGGTCTCGAAAACGTCGAGTTTGCCGCCAAGATGATTCGCGACGTCCAGCAAATCGAGCAAATTACCGGCGACTCTCTCGATGGCGATTACATCCTAATCGAATTGAAGGTGAAGCCGCTCTATGGCACACACGTCGTGCTCAACCGTGACGACTTTCTGCTTCGCTCGCGCCGCGACAACGACTCTTCGAACGCACAGTCTCCAAACCGGATTGCGGGCGACGCGGTTCTTGCCCTGGGAGTCGCCGAGAAGGGCGGCGGTGGAAATGTCTTTCGCGACGCCACCAACTCACCCATCTACGGTGGAGCCCCGGGCACCAACTCTCGCCCCCGTCGGCTAGAGAATGAAGCCAACGGCCTCGGCGGAGTTCGATCCAGCGAGACGACCGTTACCCTCGAAAAGCAACAACAATCTGGCGATACGACTTTAGCCGGACACCTTGCGCGGTTAGAAGTGCCGCTTGAAACTACCGACGATCCGGTGGCCGGCTACCTGTATTTCCAAGTCCCCGCAAAAGTTAAGCGTAAGCACCTAGAACTGAGCTACGATGGGAAATTCGGAGAGTTTGTAATCGAATTCAAGAGACCCGAGTAAGACGGTCCGCTGCCGAGCAGCTTTGACCGAGCCCAACTCGACATTGCGGCGCGTATCTGACGCCTCCAAGATTGTTACAACCAACCGGTGCTGATAGGTACGTTTCGATTGAGTGCGTTCGATAGAATGGGTGAGTTCACGGTGGTAAGTCGGCTAGGCTTTCGTTGGCGATCTGCTGCACGCGAAAACACAGGGTTAAGACAGCTCTATCCTGAAACCACCAGCCAAAGCCCTGCGTATTTAAGCATTGAACCCCAGCAGTCCGGCCCGCGCCGGCCAAGTTCGTTCCAACCCCACATGAAGCATTTTGTCCAGCGATCGCTCGGCGTGTTAACCCTCGCGCTGGCACTACTCACGCTGATTCCCGCAATAAGCCTAGCCCAGCCGGCGGCGGAGCCTCAGACCGCGCCTCAGACGTTCCTCCTGGCGCAAGCCCAGCAGACGCCGTCACCGTTTGAAGAAGTCCCCGAGGAGGCTGGCGCACAACGGCCTGCGTCACCTTTTGAGGAAGTCGAGGCCGAAGCCGAGCAGCAGACACAGCGAAGCCCGGACGAGGCGATTGTTGAAGCCGTCACGTTCCGTGGAACCCGCCGAGTCCCCCGCGACAGCCTGTCTTCCCGCATTTTTTCCAAGCGCGGCGACCTCTACGATCCCCAGACGCTCCGCCGCGACTTCATGATCTTGTGGAACAGCGGATATTTTGATGATCTGCGGCTCGAAGTCGAAGACGGCGAAACCGGCAAAATTGTTCGTTTCGTTGTGACCGAGCGGCGTGTCGTTAGGACGATTCGTTACGAAGGCAACAAGTCCGCGACAATCTCCGATATCCTCGAGCGCTTCAAAGAGCGTAAGGTCGGCCTAACCGTCGAGTCTCGCTACGACCCGACCAAGGTCAACATCGCCGCGTTCGTACTCAAGGAATTACTCGGAGAGCGCGGCCGCCAGTACGCCGAAGTTACGCCGGAAGTTCGGCAGATCCCCCCCTCTTCCGTCGAAGTCGTCTTCAATATTGACGAAGGCCCGAAGGTGAAGGTCGGCAAAGTCACGTTCGAAGGCAACGCCGTGATGTCGGCCAAACAAGCCCGCTCGGCGATGAAGAACACGAAGCCACTCGGCATTCCCAAAAGCATCGTGCTCGAGAGTCTCTTCAAGAAGACCTTTGACGTTCGCAAGCTTGAGGAAGACAAAGAGCGGCTCCGGAATTCCTACCAGACCAAGGGTTACTTCCGCGCAACCGTTCTCAAGCACGATCTCGAAACTCGCGACCAAAAGGGCCGCAAACTTTTCCCCATTCCTCTCATTTGGAAAAAGAAAGGTAAGCTCGCCGACATTCACGTCACGCTCGACGAAGGTGACCAGTATCGGCGCGGCAAGCTTAGCTTTACCGATGTCGAGCTCTTCCGAGTACCCGACCAAGTGCTAGGGCCCGTGTTCGCGATGGACAACGGCTCGATCTTCGATGTCGAGAAACTCCGCAAGGGTATGGAAAACCTCAAGAAGCTCTACGGCGAATTCGGTTATATCGACTTCGTCGCCGAGCCGAGTTTTGAGTTCCGCGAGGAAGAAGATCAACCGCTGATCGATCTCAACTTGGCCGTTGATGAAGGCAAACAGTTCTTCGTTCGCCGAATCGAATTCGCGGGCAACGACACCACCCGCGATAAGGTCATCCGTCGAGAGTTGCTTCTCGATGAAGGCGACATGTTTAACACCCGCCTGTGGGACGTCAGCATGTTGCGTCTGAATCAACTCGGCTACTTCGACCCGATTAAGACTGAAGGCCCCGAGACCGACACCGACATTCGTCGCAATACTCGCGAAGGTCTAGTTGACCTGACTCTCAAGGTCAATGAGCGTGGCCGCAATACGATCAACCTCAACGGTGGCGTGTCCGGTTTCGCCGGCACCTTCGTCGGCTTTGGCTACTCGACCAACAACTTCTTAGGGTTGGGCGAAACGCTCTCCTTCAACACCCAGCTTGGTAGCCGCGAGCGAGTCATCCAGTTTGGCTTCACCGAGCCCTATTTGTTTGACCGGCCGATCCAAGCCGGATTCACGGTCTTCACCAGCCGTTTTAGCTTCAATCAGGCGCGCGAGGCGTCGATCTTCTCCGGCCAGAACCTCATCCCTCTATTCGAGCAACTCGGCCGCGACAACATTCTCGACTACCGCCAAAACAGAAGCGGATTCACGACCTTCCTGAGCAAACAGCTGCGCCGTAGTTTCGCGCGGTTGAGCCTCAACTACAGCTACAGCAAGTCGAGCATCCTAACGTTTAGTCGATCAGCCGAGAACTTGTTCTCGTTCTTGAACTTCGAGGGCGTATCCGGCCCGAACTCTCTTGATGGAATCACGACGAGCCAGATTACCCCTGGGTATTTCTACAACACCGTCGACCACCCCATTAGCCCCTCTAAAGGTAAGAGCATTTTCGCGACGGTCGCGATCGCCGGTCTTGGTGGCAATACGCGCTTTATCCAGCCGACGGTTGAGGGCAAGTACTTCAAGCCACATGGTGCGCGCCGCACGATTGCCATGCGTGGCCTGTTCTCATTTTTGAGCGGATACGGCGGCAAGGTTCCGCCCCCGTTCAATCGTTCGTTTATGGGCGGTGAGAACGACGTGCGCGGATTTGAAATTTGGTCGATCAGCCCGATGGTATGGATTCCTGATACCGCGAATGTTCCGATTCTCAACGACAACGGAACCCCGCGAACCCAAGTCCTCGAAATCGACGGCGTGGAAGAGCGCGTTCCGGTGACGACCGAGGTTCCCATCTTCCGGCTCAACTTCCCGGGCGGCGACTCTCGCTTCGTTTACAACTTTGAATACCGCATCAAGGTCTTTGGGCCGGTCGTGGTCGCACCGTTCTTCGATATCGGATTCAACAAGATCTTGCGGAAGAACCAGGTTCGCCTAAACGATGGTCGCGTCAACGAGTTAAATACCAAGTTCCCGCAGACTGGATTTAACGACATCATCAGCGTCATTGCCCCGACAGAGAAAATTCGCAGCTCGACTGGTATTGAATTGCAGATCATGATGCCGGTAGTGAATGCGCCGTTTCGTTTCTACTGGGCCTACAACCCCTTGCGCGTTCAGGATTTCTTACAACCGCCGATCGTCGCCGACCGCTCACTCTTTCCCAATCGCAGATCATTCGCCCAGGGCGTCGCACCGTTTGGTACCCCCCTGCCATTCTTTGAGAAGAAGTCAACATTTCGCTTCACCATCAGCCGGACGTTCTAAACCCGACGCTCGCGGCCACTTCAAGAATTGGGCCGCATGTTAAGCTGAAGCCGTAAAAGAACCAACCAGAAGGAAAGTTTTGAATCATGCGGACCACTAAATTGTCCAAAGCCCTTATTGCCTTGTGCGTAGTCGCATTTGCGCTGCCCGCCGCCGCTCAAACCAAGATCGGCCTCATCAATGTGCAGCAGGCAATCGCCAGCACGCAAGAGGGCCAAGTTCTGATCAAGCAGCTCGAAGAGAAGTACGAACCGACTCGCGAAAAGATGGAGACGGAGAATCAGAGCGTCGCCGCCATGCGTGACCAACTCCAAAAAGGCGCCAACACCATGAGTGAAGAAGCTCGCCGAACCCTTGCACGCGATATCCAGACCAAAGAGCGCAACCTGCAACGCGACATGGAAGATGCTCGCGGCGAGTTCACCCAAGAGCAGAATGAGCTGTTCAATGGGATTGGCACCAAGCTAATAGCGATTATCACTAAGTATTCCAGCGACAACGGACTCTCGATCGTCCTCGATATCTCGAGCCCGCAGAGCCCCGTACTTTTCGCGGTGAACGAGGTGAACATAACCGAGGCAATCGTTAAATCGTACGATGCCGAGCACGCGGTCGCTGCCGCTAGCCCGGCCGAGTAGTACGACATAGGGCATATTTTTAGGGCTTGAAGTTTTCGTGGAACCTGGTATATGCTGAGACTTCAGCCGCCGGAAAGATAACTTCTCTGACCCCTGGCGAATTCGAAAAAGCGGCTGATCGCACGGAAATCTTTACAGCCCTCGCTCGAATCGTTCCCCAGTCGAATGGACTGGGACAAGAAGGCTGAAAGTAGCTAAATCGAGAAAGCGAATGGGTCCGGGCGCCAGTCAGGCAATCCCGAGACTCGACCAAATATCTAGGTATGCGAGAACAATCAGGTAGACGGCCCGGAAGATTCGGAAAGCCCAGCGGCAAGCGCAAAGGCGGACGAAAACGCTACGGCGGGCCAAGCGACGGCCGCTCCGGCGACAATAACGGCTACCGGAACGGCAACGTAAACGGTAACCGGGCCAGCGGTAATAGCGGTGAGATGAGTGTGTGCCTCAAGTGCGGGCATCCCGCCCCAGACGGCAAGCTCTGCAGCTTCCACCGTTCACTCTTGAACTCCTTCCGCAAAGAAAACCCAGAACAAGATCCCCGCCGCAACAAGTTCATCTAGCCCGGACTACTTACTGGGCCGCGCCGTTCGGCGCCTTCCGCGTCCGGCGAACATCGTCTGAGAGCACGATTGCCTCGGCGACATCCTTCATCGCTAAACGCCGCTGACGACTTTGGCGTTGCAGCGTCAGATAGGCCTCCTCTTCGCTGAGGCCTAGGTCACGCTGCAGCACACCCTTGGCGCGCTCCACGAGTTTCCGCGTCTCCAACTCGTCTGATAGATCCGAAACTGTTGAATCGAGCCGCGCCCGCTCAATCTCTGATCCGACAAGGAAGCCGACCATCGAAACGATCTGGATCTCTCTTCGTGTGTGCATATGGGGCATGCGGTGTTGCAGGTTGATCACCCCAACGAGCTTGCCGCGCGCCACAACGGGCACCGACAGGAAGGCTTCAAATGCATCTTCGGGTAGTTCGCTAAAGGCCTGAAATCGAGGATCCAACGAGGCATCACGTGGAACCGCTACCGGCTTGCGATGCTGCGCCACCCAGCCGGTAATGCCCTCGCCAACCCTCAACTTCAATCGGTCGATCACTTCCGGCCGAGGATTCTTCGACGCTCTGAGCACCAGTTCACTGCCCTCCAAAATGTAGACGAACACCGAATCCGCGCCGATCACCTCGTTGATGAACGTCACAACGCGTTCGAGAACGACAGGAAGCGACTCAGCGGCCGCCAACAAACTTCCCACTTCGTGCAAAAATTCGACGTCGTCTTCGGCTTGAATCGGCTCACCCGGCAATCCGGCGCTGTTTTCGACATCTGGATCAGAAATAGACACTGGTACTTCCTTTTGGTCTCCCCACTTTCCACGTTAGGCCGCCGGCCGAGCGGAGTCCAATTGGAAGTTTCTATGCTCCAAATAAGGGAACTCAGCTCCCTCTTGGCCCAGACCTAACAACCGCCAAAAAGGTTCACTCAGCAAACTTCGGGCAGCACGCTCGACTCGCGAATCATGTTGGCCTGGCATTCTCGCAGCCAGACGGCTTCCAGCTCAGCAGCAAAAAATCGGCCAGGCCCTGCTGCCGGCCCCTCGACGCCTGACCTTATTTCGCGATTGAGCGCTCTCGGTGGCCGGCCACCGGATTCCAGCAGCGATAAACCGCATACCAGCAATTTCGCTGATGCCATACACCGTTCTTGAATAAAAAACGGTGACGCCGGCAATTTCTTGAGACTAGGTTCCGATTCTCACCGGATTGGTGCTGTACTCGCGAATTGCCGTCGTCCCCTTTGCTGGCTGCGCGGCACGTGTTACCGTGACAGCACGGTAGGACGGGCTCGTTGAGAATCTGCATCGTTGGGGCCTCTGGGAAGCTCGGGCGGTACATGGTGCAACACGCGCTGGATCGCGGCTACGAGGTAATCGGCGTGTGTCGGGAACGCAGCGTTGCGAAGCTCGAGCCGTTCAAGGGCCGCATCACGGTCATCCCGGGTGAGAACGGCGGAGCGAAACTAGACCATAGAGCGGCGAATCGAAGCTGCTTTTGGGCGGAGTAAAAGTAGACCGTCCGAGTGGTCCAGCGAACATTCCTGTGGTGTTTGTGGGACACGAGAGGGATGTATCGCGTGGAGCTATACGCTCAAGTACGGCGCAGTGTCTTTGTCGAAGGGCTCAGTGAGCGCGAGGCCGCCAAACGGTTTGGCCTGGCGCGAGGGACGGTGCGCAAGATGTTGCGCTACGCCACTCCGCCGGGCTATCGGCGGCGCCAACCAGCGCAGAGGCCGAAGCTGGATCCCTTCACCGGAATCGTCGATCAGATCCTCATCGACGATCAGGAACGTCCGAAGAAACAACGCCACACCGCAAAACGCATCTTCGACCGCTTGCGCGACGAGTACGATTTCACCGGCGGTTACACGATCGTCAAGGACTATGTTCGCGACAAGAAGCTCGGCGGGCAAGAGATGTTCGTGCCGCTGGTGCATCCGGCGGGCGATGCCCAGGCCGACTGCGGTGAAGCTCTGGTGGTCATTGACGGCGTACAGCGCAAGGCGCACTACTTGGTGGTCGATCTGCCGCCTAGCGATGACGCTTTCGTAAAAGCTTTCCCGGCCGCGACGACGGAAGCGTTTTGCGAGGGGCACAACGCAGCGTTTCGGTACTTCGGCGGCGTGCCACGCAGCATCCTCTACGACAACACGACCTTGGCGCTGGCGAGGATTCTGGGCGACGGCAGGCGCAAGCGGACCAGGGTGTTCAGTGAACTGCAGTCGCACTATTTATTCTCCGATCGTTTCGGGCGTCCGGGCAAAGGCAACGACAAGGGAAAGGTGGAAGGACTGGTCGGTTATGCCCGGCGGAACTTCATGGTGCCGGCGCCAAGGTTTCCAAGCTGGGAAGCGTTCAACGAGCAGCTCGAAGCGCAGTGCCTCAACAATCGTAAGCGGCGCTTGCGGCGGCACACCGAAACGATTGAGGAACGTTTCAAGCGTGACCGCCAAGCGTTGTTGCCCTTGCCGCCCACGCCCTATGACGCCTGCGACAAACGCACCACGCGGGTGACGTCGCTGTCATTGGTGCGCTATCGCGCCAACGACTACTCGGTGCCCACACGCTACGGACATCGCCAGGTGTTGCTGAAAGGCTACGTCGATGAAATCGTGATCTGTTGTGGCAGCGAAGAGATCGCGCGCCACCGGCGCAGTTACGAACGCGAAGAGTTGATCTTCGATCCGCTGCATTACCTAGCACTGCTGGAACGCAAGACCAACGCGCTCGATCAAGCGGCCCCGTTGGCGGGCTGGGAGCTGCCCGAACAGTTCCCGTGCTTGAGACGTTTGCTCGAGGCACGGTTGGGAAAGCCAGGCAAGCGCGAGTACGTGCAGGTATTGCGATGACTGGAGGACTTCCGATTCGAGCACGTTGCCGCGGCGGTGCGCCAAGCCTGCGAGTTGGGAGCGATTGGCTTGGATGCAGTCAGGCACTTAGTGCTGTGCCGCATCGAGCAACGGCCGCCGCGCTTGGACTTGACGAAGTATCCGCAGCTGCCGGCAGCCCAGGTGGAGCAAACCTCCGCTGCGGACTATTTGGCACTGCCGGCACAAGGAGGGGGGTAATGGCGAGGTCGAAACTTCTGCTCGAAGCGCATTTGAAAGCGTTGCGGCTGCCAACCTTCCTGCGCGAGTACGACAAACTGGCGCGGCAATGCGCCGCCGAGAGCTTGGATTCGAGGAGCTTCCTGCAACAACTCTGCGAGCTGGAACTGCTCGACCGTGAACAGCGGGCCACCGAGCGCCGCAGCAAGGCCGCGAAGTTTCCCGTGACCAAGAGTCTGGACACTTTCGACTTCCCGTCCTTGCCGGCGTTGAACAAGAAGCTGGTGCTGGAACTGGCGCGCTGTGAGTTTATCGACCGCCGCGAAAACGTGCCGGCACTGGGTAATTCCGGCACGGGCAAAACGCACATCGGCTTGGCGTTGGGACTGGCGGCTTGTCAGCGCGGCTATCGAACACGCTTCACAACAGCGGCGGCACTGGTCAATGAGCTGCTCGAAGCCCGAGATGAACGGCGCTTGCTGCGATGTCAAAAGCAGTTGGCCAAGCAGGATCTGCTGATCGTCGATGAACTGGGCTACGTGCCGCTATCGAAGACCGGAGCGGAGTTATTGTTCGAAGTGTTTTCCCAGCGCTACGAACAGGGCTCGACGCTGGTCACCTCGAATCTGCCGTTTAACGAATGGACGGAGGTCTTCGGCTCCGAGCGGCTGACCGGCGCCCTGCTCGATCGCCTCACGCACCACGTTCATATTCTAGAGCTGAACGCCGAAAGCTTCCGTCTGATCCAGAGCAAGAAGAAGCGGGCTCACTCTTTGGGCTGACCCACCGGCCACTCGCCCGGTTTTCGTGGGACGGCCTCCACTACGCCTGGGCCGCCCTAAAGGGCGACCGCAGGCTCCGTTCCAGCCGTCCCACGAAAACCGCTACCCCTTCACCAACTGGTCTACTTTTGCTCCGCCGAAGTGGTCCAAATTTACTCCGCCCTTGACATCTCTCTGGGGTTCACTCCACAGCACGATTCTCTGACCGTCACCGATCCCTCATTCAAGCTAGACGTGCTGCTTGAGAGTAATTGCGAGAGTTGCCAGGACCGCTTCCTGCTCGTCGTAGTCAAGCGAGGCGAGCGTACTTCCTGAAGGTGTGTTGTGGAAATCGGTGAGTTTGCACCAGTGAGGTCCGGTCACCGGATCGGGGAACCTAAGCACCACCTCCTCTGCCACACTAGGGGACAAAATGAGCGGAAAGATTTTCAGCTGGTTGCGACGGTGAAGGTCCAAGAGGCTCGGCAGTTCAGTATTCCGGATGAATGAGGATGCAAGGAACGCGCTGCTTACGAGCAATACGGCCGCCTTCGAGCATTTGAGGTTCTGGTCTATCTCGGTACGCCACTCATCTCCGGTCTCAATGCTCTCGTCGGACCAAACGGCTAGTTGGTCGCCAAGCAACGGTTCGACGTGCTCAAGCAGACGTTCGAGCCATCGCTTGCTCAGATCCCGATTAGTGTTGTCCTTGCGCGCGTAGCAGATGAAGACGCGACTCCGGCGCTCTATTGGTTCGGTCTCACTGTGCAAGACAAGCCATTCCGCGACGAGTTCGGACGAGATGGAGTAGGATCGTCCGTTCCGCCTCAGTAGTCCATATTCCTCAAGCCTGCTCGCCTCGGCATTTTGAGCTCCCGCGGCCCCTAACGCTGCGTTATGTAAACAGGTCCTCTCTTTCGGCGTCATATCCTTCCAGTACCCTCGAATCACGCGTTCGATGAGTTCTCCATCCTGGAGAAGATCGCGCAGAACGTCGCTGCGCAGATTACTCTTCTGACCAGGTGTAGTCTTGCGAATAAACCATCGCTCGGCGACCGCCTGGAGGAAAGACGGCAGATCACCGCTAACTCTCCTGATCGAGGCCGGTTTGAGTTTGATACCACGGCTCGCAGCGGGAGTAGAGACAAGATTTGATGCGTCGCTGTCTTCCAGTGGACCAATGACAATAGTTCCGGCGTTGTTATAGACGTTCGAAAACTTGGACGCTGTTCCATCACGCTCGCTCAGCGCTCCGACGCCCCGATATGAGGAGGGTATCCAGGCGAAGCGTCCGTCCATGCATGATCGAAGAAACTCGAAAAAGTCAGCATCAAAGGCCGGCGAGTGGCCCACGATTTCAAACTCGTCAAGAAGAACCACCAGCCGGCCCTCTGCTCCGTTGGACAGCACGGTCGTCAGTAACCTTTCAAACTTACGATAGGGGTCTAATGGGCCCAGTTGCCTTACGGTCCCGATACCCGGACATGCGTCGGCGATCGATTGGCCAACCACCGTGAAAAAGTCCTCTGGCTTCTTCACGGCGCGTTGCAGGTTGACGTACGCAACGGCCGTGCCGGCAAGCGCCGCTCTCGATAGGTGTTTCCTCCTACTGTCGAAGGCGGCAACGTGACGGAGAAATGACGTCTTACCGGACCGTCGAAGTCCACGAACTTCGAACGGCTGCAACGGCGTCTTGTGAATTCGTCTGAAGAAAGTCGCGGTCTCTTCCCCGCGTCCGAAAAACAATGCGGTCCCGTCAACCGGAATTCCAACAACGTAAGGACTATCCCTTTCACCCGTCATGCGCGTGTCTCACTTGGCGTTTTCGCGAACCCAACTTCGAAACATGTTGATCTGAAATCGATAGCGGAGAGGTGTATCCGGCCCGCCCGCTGATTGTGCAAGCAATAATCCGTTGGACACAAGATGTTCCAGAGATTCTGTAATAGTGCTCTGGTCTGATTCCGCTCCCTGAATCAGTTGTTCACCTCCGATCCACGAGGAGTCATCGGTGAGTTGCAAGGCCAACCTACGTAGAATTGCGCGATCGGCATCCGTCACCTTCTCGTTTGTCCAAAATGATTCCAGCGTGGGATTGTTCGGAAGCGCACTCTCCATGGAGCGTTGAACATGACTTTCGGTCACGGTACGTCCCTTCTTCTCGTGATTCAAGTGGTCGATACATCCCTGGCACAACTGTTGAACAAAATAGGGGTGTCCTCCAGTCATGTTCAGAATGCGCTCGACGATGTGATCTTCCACCACGACCGCGGACGCTTCCACTGGTTCCCGAATGAGTTGCTTGGCTTCCACTTACGTCAGGCAACCGACTTGGTAGTGCAGAGCGACGTTAAATACGATGTCTCGGAATCGGGGCGTCATATCTTCCAGCGAGTGTTGGCCAGCAAGAATAAAGGTTACCGACGGCTGATGCTGCATTTTGGAACGCAGGTAAGAAAATATCTCTGGATCAAGTTTCTGGCTTTGTACCCGTTCGTCGAGCTTTTCAAACTCGTCCCACATGATCGCTAGCAGGCCGTTTCTTTTCCGAGCAACCTGCTCATCAACGCGATCCAAGAAGCGATCAAACGCCAGGTACGAAACTTCGCGAAACTCGTCCAGCGCCGGCTGTGGACACGGAACTTGCGTCGACGATGGCCCGTTCGTTAAAGGAATCTCGGATCGCCTCGGCCAGTCCGAACAATAGCGGCCAGGTCCCCGGATCGGCGAACTTTTGAAGATCAACAAAGACGGGAAAGACTGGCCGTTGGGCACGAGTCCTGAGTTCGTGCCCGAGAGGGCCAAACGCCAGTTGCTTCAGAATCGAGGTTTTTCCGGTCCGCATGCCGCCGTGCAAAACAAGCACATTCTTCCCATCCGATCCCGAAAGTTTCTTGTGAATCCAGTCGAAGACTTCACCGCGTCCGATGAAAACCCGACTACTTGCGTCTAGGGGCAGACCGGCGACGTAAGGATTCTCGATGTCATGCCATTTTTCGGCCTCTCGTTTCAACAGCTGTTTCCAATGTGCGAAGATCCCACGCAGTACGTTACGTTCGAACAGATTCACCGTGTCTAGCTTGTTGCCTACGCTCTCAATCGCGTGTATTCCGACTTTCAGATGCTTGATCTCTCCTGTCGAGCCGCGATAATCAACCAATAGTCGTTGGATTTTCCCTAAAGTCGAAAGGAGCAGTCTCGCGGCGACATGTAGTTCGAACTCGGGGTCCTCGGCCCTTCCCAGTGTCTCTTTTTCAAATTTCTGCGTGTCCAGGTCGGCGATGCTGGCTAGGGACTTGACCTTAAGAGAATTGGAGAATAGCTTAAGTAGCAATTTCATGTCCGCGTTTGGCTGATACTTTGCCAATTCCTCCAAAACCAGGGGGCGCCAATCGGGCCGGAGAAGGAGCGTGAACATCTCGACGATCCTCTTCTTCTGTTCGCCGGGATCCTCATCATCTACCGCAACCTGGCGAGCTGTGTTTTCGAGCGTGCTTACGACATCCAGTCGGTTCTGTACGAACTGACGAAGCGCCAGGAAAACCTGCGTGTTGTTAGGGCAGCGATTGACAATATTGTCCGTTAGAGTTCGTGCCTCAAGCAGGCGCGCATTCTGGATAGCAATGGCCGCGCTATCCGCAATCAACTCGAAAACCAGTTCGTCTTGTTCGTTGAAATATGCGAACTCTGCACCACTCATCTTTGTTTCGACCTTGAGGACCCCGATCAGCTCTCGTTCCATCCCTGACACGAGGGGCACACCCATGAACGTCTCGCATTTCTCTTCCTTTTCGAAGTTGTCACCGTCATACGTCCCGAGATGGTGCGGGTGTGAAGTTAGCTCCAGGTTGCTTTTCGCAACGAATTTTTCCTTCATGCCGGCAATCCACACCGTCAAGCCGACTTTCTGCCTGTCGTCAACCGGAGAGTCGACAATCTCCTCTAGTGGAACCAAGGTCGTAGTCCCTCACGGTCGGTCCCCGCTCGGCCCAGCCCACGGCGGCCCATTCAGGCTGGATCAACCGTTCTCCTTCCTTGAGGAAGAGGGCGCAGGCTCTGGCGCTAAACAACTCTGCAGTTTTCTTCACCACAAGCTCGACCAGCTTGGGAACGTCACGCTCACCCTGCAGAATCTCTCGTATCGTCGGCATGGCCTGATGAATCACCCTAAATCGAGCTGGGCTCTGGCTCTGGAGCCGCTCGATTGCCAAGGCGATATCCTGAGCCAGAACATCCAGCCGCCGCTCAATCTGGAGATCAAAGTCGCGGTCATCGGGTGTGCCGATCTCCGATATATTCTCGATCTTAAGGACGCCGACAATCGTTCCGCCGACACGGAGTGGTACCCCCAGCCATGCGCCGCACGTTTGATTACCCTCGTAGTTTGGTTTGTCATAACGGCCGAGATGATGACAGTGCTTCCGCAGTTCCCCAAAGTTGCTGGCATGGAACGACTTTCCCGTCGCCGCCACCCACGCCGTGAGTCCGACACGCTGAGCCTCTTCGAGTGCTGGAGCTCCGTCGCAATGTGGAGGATTGCACTTGGCGTCGTTTTCACACCCAATCACTTGGCTGCGATCCGGGCGCTTGTACGATCGAATGACCTTGCGCAATTCCTGAGAACCCCATCCGGCTCGCTGGGTCAGTGTCTTTTTGCTCTCGTCGATCAGAAACACTGCGCAGGAATCCGCTTCCGTCGCAGCCGCTATCACACGCACGACGATGTCTAGAAACGCATCCAAGTCGCCTTCAGTTGCAACTGCTTCGGCGATGATGTTCAACGCCCAGGCGATTACGGCCGCGTCGGAGCTTTCGCGCTGTGCATCTTCGGCATAGACAATGCACCGAGCGGCCACACGCGCGCGAGCCTCCAGCACAATCTGATCACTCACCGAAAATTGGTTGGTATTGGAATCGTCCAGCCGTTCCGCCTTCAACACTCCGATGATCTTGCCGTGGAGATCTCGTAGTGGAACTGCCAAAAAGGTTGCCAGCCGCAGTTCCTGCTCCGGCATCTGCTTCTGATCGAATTTTCCGGACCAATGCGGATGTCCGAAGAGATCGTTTGCCGATGTGGCCAAGAATGGCTTACCGGTGGACATTACCCAGCCTGTCAATCCGAGCTTTTCGTCGTCTCCCGGATTCGGAATAACCTCATATGGTTGCAAGACCGCGCAGACCGCTTTTCCGACCGCATATTGTTGGTATCCGGATGCAGCTCGCATCGTGGCGATTCGTTCCTTTGATTGTCTTGGTTGGGGGTCCTCCAGATAAACCGAACAAGCATCGGCGTTGAGTGCTTTTCTTGCCCGGTCGACGAGAAAATCTAGTAGACTTCGGACGTCAGCTTGATTGGTTAATTTCGAAATGAGATCGGTTTGCAGATCAGTCGACAAACGAAGGATACTCATGTTGTGCACGTCCCTATGGTAGTCCGAATAGCGACGAATGCGGCAAGCGCGCTGGCTGAAGGGGCCTGTTTCCCTTCAGTTTCCTTGGGGATACGCCCCCCGAGATCGGGATTCGTCCCGACCCGCGCGATCTGCGTTGACTAAACATCGGCGCAACTCTTCTATCAGCATGTCCGGAAATCTCCGGATTTGTCCGGTTTTCTCTAAAGGGAGATCCGTAGGAGATCCGGAACAG
>CBDBHI010000050.1:0-121087 GCA_965205595.1 Bryobacterales bacterium
CCGATCTTCGTCTAACAGGAAGACATTCTGGCGGTTGTTGCCCCTCTGGGTGATGTGATGCGGAACGCCCTCCGCGACCACCCGGGCTGCGCGTGCCATGGATAGGTGCGGTCAGATTACCACAGTTAGGTGGATGTCACCGATCTCCGTCTTGTCCAATACAAGATGAGCCTGAAGGGAGGGGTGATTCCAACACAAGATGAGCCTGGAGGTAATTTGGGCAAGGTCGATTAGGAACAGGCAAACTGCGGGCGATGGGAGTCGCCGTGCAGCAAGCCGAATCAGTGAGTCTCGATGAGATCGAGAGTTTTCTCGACGGGTGTGGGTCCGTCGAGTTCCAGGCCGGAAGTCGAGCGGATAAATACGCGCTCGTCGAAGGCGTCCTGAAGAGGCATCATTATGCCGACCAGAAGCGCTCGGTTAAAGGATTGTTGAGACGCTTCCTGAGCAAGCTAACCGGCTTAAGCCGCGCCCAATTGACTCGCCTCATCGGGCAGTTTTTTTGGCAACTTCACTTGGCCCACTTCGGCGGTTTATTTTGGCCCCCCTGTAAACGGGCCTCTAAGTCATTGATTTCAGGTCACCTCCTTTCGTTTTTGGGGACGTGGTCCGGAGCGGAGCCCGAAGGGCGAAGCGCAGGACGATGTCCCCAAAAACGAGCGCCCTCCTTGCTACCGCCCTCGCTTCTTCTTCGCCAGCGTCCTACGAAAGCGGTAGGACTCCTCGCCCGTCTCGATGATGTGAGCGCGGTCGGTAATGCGATCCAACAGCGCCTTACATAGCCGAGCGTTCGGAATCACCTTTGTCCACTCGGAGAACGGCAGGTTGGTCGTCAGCATTAGAGCCGCCTTTTCCGCGCGATCAGCGATGACTTGGAACAAGAACTCTGCTCCCACCTCCGCCAGCGGCACGTAACCCACTTCGTCGATCGCGATCAGCTCGTAGCGCGACCAGCGTGCGAGCACTCGACTCAGCTGCATTTGCTGCTTGGCTTCGACGAGTTCGTTGACCAGCGCCGACGCCGTGGTGAAGCGCACCCGCCGTTTCTGCAGGCAGGCCGCCACGCACAGGCCCGTCATCAGGTGGGTCTTGCCCGTGCCGCAATCGCCGAGAAACAGGATCGGTTCCGAACTCTCGATGTAGCCGCCTTCGGCCAACTCGGTTAGCTGCGGGGCCGAGACCGCCTTCGTCTCGGAGAAGTCGAACTCCTCGAGCGTCTTCATGCGAGGCAGCCGCGCTTCGCGTAAGCGACGATCCACCGTACGTCGCTCGCGCTCTTCCAACTCCGCGCTTAGCAGCGCTTCGAGATAGCCGACCGGCGTTTGTCTCTCGCGTATGGCTTGTTTGGCCAACGTCTCGAATTGCGCGCCCACCGTCGGCAGCCGCAGCAGCTTGCACTGTTGTTGGATGGCCTGCACCGCCAGGCTTTCGTTGGGGGCGCTGGATTTGCGGGCGCTCATTGCACCGCCTCCGCCGCCAGCAACTGATCGTAGTTCGTCAGCGTCGGCAAGGGCCGCTCAAAGCGTTCCAGCTCCGGCGCCACCAGCGGCGGCTGAGCTAGCCGTTCGAGGCACTGCGAGGTCAGCAAGTAACGCACCGCCGCCTGATCGCAGCAGCCGCACTCGAGCGCTTTCTCGATCGCCTCGCTCAGCTTGTCCCAACCGTGGCGTTTGCCCTCTTGCAACAGCTCGATCATCTGTTGCGTCCCCGCTTGCTTGTCATGGCGCTGGATCAACTTCGCCCATAACGTGTCGTAGCTCGCCGGCCAACGCCCGGCTTGGCGCCATTGTTCCAGCGGCGTCGAGCCCGCCAGCGCTCCCGGCTTGTGGGCCAATACGTCGAGGTAATGCTCCAAATTAAAGATCTTCTGCTGCCGAGAGTAGCTGCGCTCATGTCGCGCGATGCGACGACCTTCGTGCCAGACCTCGACCGACTCGGCGTAGATCTTCGCCTGCGCCCTGGTTCCCGGACGCAGCGGCGTCGAGTAGAAGTTCGTGCGCACCTTGACGCAGCCTGTCGCGTCAACCTTCGGGAAGCTCGACACTTCGATCTCAAAGCCTTCCGCCGCCAACCCCAACAGCCGCTCGCGTTCGATCAGCATTCCCTCGCCGACCGTTTGCGCCCGTCCGGCGACCGTGCGCGCTTCGTCTTCGCGGCAGCCTTCGAGCAGCTTGCTGTTGAGCTCGTCCAGCGTCTTGGCTTCAGGCAGCGGCACCCAGTGGTTGCGGCGGTAACGTCTCACCTCGCCTTCCACGCCCCCTTTCTCGTTGCCTTTCCCCGGCGTGCAGAACTCGGAGGCGAAGCGCCAATGCGAACGAAAAGCCACGAAGCGCGCCGTCTCCTCGCGTCGCGCGCCGCGCAGAATCCGCTTCACCGCCGAAGAGAGATTATCGTACCTCAATGTCCGAAACACCCCGCCAAAGTAGGCCAAGGCCAGCTCGTGCGCTTCCAGAAACGCCTGCTGCGTCGCGCGCCGATAGGCGCGATGAAAGGCCGCGCCGCTCGCCATCGAGCGCATCGTGAACACTTGCAGCTTCACGCGCTCGCCGTCCATCTCGGCCCACGACTCGTACCAGTCCACCTGCGCTTCTTGGCCCCAGTCGTAGCTTTGCGGCACGAACGTCTCGCGCTTCTCCAATCCCAACTCGCGCTTGCGCTCTTGAACGTACTGCCGCACCGTGCGCTCGGCCACTTCGCAACTGGTTTCCTCCCGTATCCGGTTCCAGATACGGTGCGCCGTGTGACGCTGCTTACGCGGCGCCTTGCGGTCCTCTTTGAGAATGCGGTCGATGAACCCCACCGCCGGCGCCAGCTTGGCGCGCCGTCGCGCCGGCTTCTTGCGCGGCGGCGGCAGCGCGCTGGCTACCGCCTCGCGCACCATCCGCCGGTGCACGCCCAGCTTGCGCGCCACCCCCTTGATCGTCCCCACGCCGAATTCGTACTCGCGTCGAATCTCTTCGAATAGTTCCACTTTGCTCCTCCAGTCCAATTCGTTCCTCCGTTGCGGGCGATTCCCGCAAACAGAGTATCCGTTGATTGTTCTAGGGGGGCCAAATCAGGGCGCCGAAAGGGGCCAATTCAGAATGCCAAACTTCGACGAAGTGACGCAGTGGCAGGCCGTCGGCTGCGTCCAACGCATCAACGAAAATCACCTCATTCCCTTGCTGGAAGGGCTTTTGGAACAATTTCCATTTATCGTTCGCGGCTTTCACTCCGACAATGGCAGCGAATTCGTCAACCATCAAACCGCTAAACTGCTCGAGAAGTTGCGAATTGAATTTACGAAGTCTCGCGCGCGCCGTTCGAACGACAATGCCTTGGTCGAAACCAAGAACGGCGCGGTGGTGCGCAAGTGGATGGGCTACCAGTTTTTGCCCTCGGAAGCGACGCAGGCGATCGACACCTTCTACCGCCAGTGGCTCAACCCGTACTTGAATTTTCATCGCCCATGCGCTTTCGCCAGCGAGCGCCGAGACCGCCGCGGCAAGTTGCGCAAGGTGTACGCCGAGTGGAGCACGCCGTGGGAAAAGCTGCTCAGCCTGCCCGCCGAGCAGCGCGGCCTGCGCGCGGATCGCTCGCTCAAGAAGCTCCAAGCGCGAGCGGACACTTGTTCCGACACCGAGTTTGCCGAGCAACTCGACGCTCAGCGCAACGAACTGCAACGCGTCTGCAAAGACCTCGCGATCTGCTGGCGCACGCGGTAGACAACGCCCCGACCCGAGGCGTTGTCGGCTCCTCCGGCCCACGTCCGAAGACGGCCGTGGGGTCTCGCCTGGGATGGCTGCAAAGGGGGATTGGGGTGCCGCCCCTTCCCCCTTATGCAATCCCCCTCACCCCGCCCTACGAAGCCACAAATAGCTGTAGCCGCCGACCTCAACTCACGCTATAATCCCCCTCAACCCGCAGCTGCTTCGCCTCTCTCCTTCAGGCTCATCTTTCAATTGGAAAAGAGGTCTCGGTCCCGATCTCGGTCACCGATCTCGTCGTCACCGATCTCCAGTCACCCGCAATTCTCACGAAGTCGCGGGCGACGGCCGGCTCGCGCGGGCGTGCTTGACGGTCCGTCGAGCACGGTGATCGAGCGCAACGAAGCAGTGGCGCACCTCCCCCCCTTTTGCTCGCCACGTGGTGACAAACCTGAGTGTTGTACCGCAGGCGACCAGAGAAGATGAGAGCTGCCTGAAACGAGAGTCAGACGCTTGCAGTACAACCGTTTGAAGGGAGCCCGCCCGGTTTGGCAGGGCAATTGCTCAAGAGCGATTTGTATCAATCACCGTTTGCTCAACTCTGCCTCGGGATCTGGAACGGGTATTCAAGACCCGCCTGTTCCTGGTCACCTCGACTTCTGGCATTGCGATTGCCCTGCCAAATGCTAACACGCGAAGCGTCTGCCGTCAGGCTTCGTTCAAACGCGGGCTACCGCGAATGAGACCCACTAGCGGGCTTTGATGTGCTGAAATGGGCGTTTTCGCCGCAGGGCGACAGGGAGGGTACGGCAGATGGCTAAGTTGCGCGTCGCAGTGATCGGTACAGGCTTCGTCGGGAAGGTCCACGTCGAGAACATTCGCCGCCAGACTGACGCCGAGTTGGTTGCCATCGCTGACCAATCCCAAGAAATCGCATCGGCATTTGGAGCTCAACTTGGCATCGATCGGGCTGTCGGCGACTACAGCGAGTTGCTCGCCGACCCGTCGATCGACGCAGTCCACATTTGCACCCCGAACGTCACCCATTTCGCTATCGCTAAGGCCGCGATCGAAGCCGGCAAGAACGTGATCTGCGAAAAGCCGTTGGCGATGTCGACCGACGAAGCAGCCGTTCTGGTGCAGCTTGCCCACGACAAGGGGGTCGTACACGCCACAAGCTACAACTTGAGGTTTTATCCCAACGTTGCCCAAATGCGCCGCATGGTCGAGACGGGCAAGGTGGGCGAAGTGCTGGCGGTGCAGGGAACGTATTCGCAGGATTGGCTGTTCTACGACACGGACTACAACTGGCGGCTTGAGCCCGAGGTCGGCGGAACTTCCCGCGCGATGGCCGACATCGGCTCGCATTGGTGTGACATGGTTGAGCACGTAACGGCCAGGCGCATCGAGGCGGTCTGCGCCGAGCTGATGACCTTCCACCCGGTTCGCAAGAAACCGAAGAAGCCAATTGAAACGTACTCCGGCAAACTGCTGACGCCTGAAGATTATGAAGATCGTCCCATTACGACGGAGGATTTCGGGGCCATCCTACTGCGCTTTGCAGACCGGACTCGGGGCGCACTGACCATCAATCAGGTCGCGGCCGGGCGCAAGAATCGCTTGTTAATGGAAGTCTACGGGACGAAATGCGGCATGGCCTGGGACGGCGAAAAGCCGAACGAGTTGTGGATTGGGCATCGCGACGGCAACAACCAGATCCTTCTCAAAGATCCGTCGCTACTCGACGTCGAAGCGCGTACATTCGCCGATCTGCCGGGCGGACACGCGGAGGGCTACGCAGACACGTTCAAGCAATTCTTCCGCCGGTTTTATGCGGCCTGCCGCGACAAATCGCTCGCCGATCAGTTGCCGACATTCGACGCTGGGCTGCGCCAGTTGCGGCTAGTCGAAGCGGTGCTCGAAAGCTCCGCAACAGGCGGTTGGGTTAGTTTGGACTAGCCGGCCGCGCTAGTACTAACTTGCGAAAGTAAGGCCTTTAACTGTAAAATGTCGGTATGGCAAGACCGGCAACGGTGATTCGACTGAACGCCGAGGAAGAAGAGACGCTGCGACTCTGGGTGCGCGGCCACAAGTCCGAACGGCGCATGGTGGAGCGCGCTCGCATTGTGCTGCCGGCGGCCGCCGCTACCTCGACCGCCGAGATCGCCCGGCAACTGGGATCCCCGGCGGCGCGCGTGTCGAAATGGCGCACCCGCTTCGCCCAGCAACGTCTGGCGGGATTATGCGATCAAGCGCGTTCCGGCAGGCCCGCGCGGTACGACCAAGCGACGCGCAAAACGCATCCTCTGCCAACTCGACGAAGCTCCGCCCGAAGGGCACGCCACTTGGACAGGCGAACTGCTCGCGGAAGCTCTCGGCGACGTCAGCAAGCATCAAGTCTGGCGCGTACTGCGGCAGCTCGGCGTGTCCTTGCGGCGGCGGCGCAGTTGGTGTTTGTCAACCGACCCGGAGTTCGCTCGCAAGGCCGCCGACATTGTCGGACTCTACCTCAGCCCGCCGGAAAACGCCGTGGTGCTCGCGGTCGACGAGAAGCCGAGCATCCAGGCCCTTGGAGCGAGCGCAGGGCTGGCTACGCTTGCCCAACGGCAAGGCCTTGACGGGCTTCTCGCACGGCTACAGGCGGCACGGCACGACGCCGCTTTTCGCCGCGCTGGAAGTGGCTACCGGATTCATCATCGCCGGACACTATTGGCGCCGACGGCGTCGCGAGTTTCTCGACTTCATGAACCACATCGCGGCCATCCACGAAGGCCGCGAGATCCACATCATCTTGGATAACTTGAACACTCACAAGCCCAAAAATGACCGCTGGCTGCAACGTCATGCGAACATCCATTTTCACTACACGCCGACCTACAGTTCGTGGATGAATCAGGTTGAGGTGTGGTTTTCGATTCTGAGCCGCCGCGCCTTGCGGGGGGCGAGTTTCACTTCCCCCCGGCAGGTGCGCGAGGCCATCGACAGCTTCGTCCGCGTCTACAACTCCAAGGCTACTCCGTTCGAATGGACCAAGACCGTCGTCGCCCCTCGTCCCCTCGCCAGTAAATATTCTAACTTACGCAACTAAGTACTAGCCCGCATTTCTCACCACCTGACGGCGAACGCACGTGATAGGAGCGCCACTACTTCGTTGCGCTCGATCGCCGTGCTCGACGGACTGTCAAGTACGCCTCCGCGCGCCAACCTTCGCCCGTCTCGTACTGACGCACCTCTCACGCACTTTCGCTCGCCACGTGGTGAGAAATGCGGGCTAGTCGCCGAGATGGATTTTTTAGCTCCAGTCACACTCTGCGGTGGACTGAGATGCGTTGAGCATTCTGGCTGCGTACGTCGCCTCGCGGAAGCGTAAGTTGGATCCGACCGGCTGTCATATTGCTCACTTCGCACGCAAACCGCCCGCAGGCGGCTAGAGATATCTTTGTTAGAGTGGGGTCTGCATAATGCCAATTGGCGGCTGGAAATTGCGCGATTTCAATCGAATTCATGGCGTGCGGCGCTGGGCCGTTGCGGTGTGTATTCTGCAATTGCTCTTGCCTTCCGCGAGCGCAACGATTGTTCCTCGAATGAGCTTCGAGCAGATCGTCGTCGGCTCCGACGCGATCGTGCATGGATTCGTCGTCAAACAATGGTCCGCCTGGGATAGCGAGCACCGCATCATCTGGACCCACTACGAAATCAGGGTGAGCGAATCCCTTAAAGGCGCGGGCGGCGGAACCGTCGTTGTCAGCGAACCCGGTGGCGAGGTCGCCGGAATTGCAATGCAATTAGCGGGCGTTCCGCTATATGAAGTGGGCGACGAGGTAGTGGTATTCACAACATCCACGCCGATCGGGTACGCCCGCACAAGCGGATGGGGGCAAGGTAAGTTCCAGGTGGTAGGCAATCTGGAGGGCGCTCCCCCGGTTGTGCGCTCGGGCGTTGCCGGAATTCGGTTGGTCGAACCTGCGGGCAAGACGACGTCCATCGACGCAAATTCGACTCAGATCCCAAGCCTAAATGGCCTGGCTCTCGACAAGTTTAAATCGCGTATCCGGGAAACCCTGCGAATCCAGACCGCCGACGGCGCTCGTTGACGATGCTGCGGCGATCTGGGCTGACGGCGATTGCACTGGCGCTAGTTTTACCTTTCGCCGGGACAGCGTTTGTGCGCCTGACCGTCACGGGAACCTTAGGCGACACGCTACTGCGTCGATCGGACAATCACGATCTCCGGTTCCTAGTAAACGAGGAGACCGCGGCCGGCCTGCTCAGCGATACGTCGCAATTTGTAATCACCTCCGACAGCGAGCCAATACCGGCATTGGAGCGAGCAATTGACACCTGGGATAGCGTCCCGGACGCCGCGCTTTCATTCGCTCCGCTGCGGACCACGGCGGCTGGAATCGCCTCGGACGGGACGAACGTCATTTCGTCCGTCGACTCGCCCGCTATCCGCGCGCTCACGGTCGGCGCTATAGCGCTGTCGATTCGCACGATCACAACCGCCACTGGAGAGCTGGGCGATTGCGATATCCAGTTCAATCCGGACTTTCGCCTGGAGAACACCCATTTCGCGTACTCGACCACCTTGGCGTTTCGGACCTACGACATCCAGTCCATCGCCACCCATGAACTGGGGCATTGCCTTGGCGCGAATCACACCCCTGTCGTAGGTTCCGCGATGAACGCCTTCGCGATCTCCGCCCAGAATTTCCAGGCGCGGCTTTCGCACGACGACATTGCTTTCGCACGGACCGTATATCCAACAGACGCGGCATCGCCGCAGTTTGGCACGATCGAGGGCACTCTCACGATTGAGGGCGCGCCGGCGGCCGGAATCGCGGTCGTCGCGATCGAACCGGACCAGGGGATTACGCTGGCATGCGTCACGGGCCTAGACGACGGAAGTTATCGACTGCAGTCGGTACCGGCTGGGCGTTTTCTGATCTACGGCGAGGCACTCGACGGCCCGTCGTTACCCCGTGATTTCCAAGATCGATTCCTGAGCCGGTTCAGCGAAGGGTTCCGACCCCGGCTATTCGGGCCGCCTTCGGCTCCAACTCGAGTCGACGTGTTTGCCGGGAGAGTGGTGCAGGCCGACTTCGATTTTGAAATGGGTCAAACCGCGTTCAATATCGAACTCATTGGAATCGCTCCCCCGGGGACGGCGGGTCGACCGGGGCGAATCACAACGGGACCAATTCAATTGATAGGCGGACACTCCCACGACATTCTTCTGTCCGGCCCTGGCATCGATGCGTCCGTACGGGAAGAATCAGTAAGTTTCAACGCTCCCGGAGTGATGATCCGACAGGGTTCACTGGCGGTCGACGCTGACGTGATCGTGAATGGCGGACCGGTATTGCGCATGACGGTTGACATCGCGCCGCGAACCGAACGTCAAGTCAGCTCAATCATCGTTCGCAAGGGTAACGTGATCGCAGTCTACACCGGCCCACTCGCGATCGAGCCGGGGCCTGCGTTCCCCAGCGACGGATTCGTAAACGCGGCTAGCTTTAGCGGGAGGGGCATCAGTCCCGGAGGCATTTATTCGATATTCGGAAAACGCCTTGGGCCGACTCCCTCGATTTCGGTGCCCGGATTCGATCCCGTGACGGGCCGTCTACCGACGAATCTTGGCGGTGTTCGCGTTCTATTCAATAACATTCCCGCGGCGATGTTCTTCGTTCAAGGCGATCAACTAAACCTTCAGGCTCCGGTCGAGGTGACGTTATTTCGGGATGTCGGCATCGTCGTCGAAGTTGACGGAATTCCGAGCTCAGAGGTGCTCCTGCCAGTGGTCAACTCCGACCCCGGAATCTTTTTGTCGGGTGACGGAGGGCAGGCGGTCGTGCTGAATGAAGACCAGCGGCCGAACTCTTTGGGGAGCCCAGCGGCGCGCGGAGAGGTCATCACAATTTTCGGAACAGGCCCTGGAACGGTTTCACCGCCCGTTGAGACCGGCGCGCCGGCGGGAGCAGTCGAGCCTTTCAGCCGCGCAAATGCGGTGCAGGTATTCGTGGGTGGGGTCGAAGTCCCGGCGGAAAACATTTTCTTTGCGGGGATGACTCCCGGGCTCGTTGGCTTGTTTCAAGTCAATGTTCGTATCCCGGCATCAGCCACTACAGGCAGCACGGTTAGTCTCGTAATTGCTGTTCGCGGCATCCCCAGTCAAGACGGCGCAACAATCGCAATACAATAGGCAACATGTCGAATATCGAGCATCTTCAGGTAGGTGTAATGTTTTGGACCGGCGGCGTCCTCGGTGTCGAAGCACCGGCGGCGGAAATCGCGGCTTCCGTTCGATCACTGGGAGTCTCGTGCGGACAAATCGGAGTTCACGCGCCCGACCTCGGCGATGGCACCGTCGAAGCTTGGCGCAGCGCTCTCGAGGAGAATGGAATCACCGTTGTCAGCGCTTTCCCGGGCCTCACTGGCGAGAGCTATGCCAGCATTCCGACGTGCGCCGCCACGGTTGGCTACGTGCCGCCGGCAACGCGCGACGAGCGCGAGCAACGCACCTATGCGGTATCGGATTTCGCTCACAAGCTGGGCATTCCCGGGCTGGCGACTCACATTGGTTGCGTTAGCGAAGACCGCTCCGACCCCGAGCACGTCGCGATTCGCGACCTGGTCCGTCGCATCTGCGACCACTGTGCGGGCAACGATCAGACGTTCGCGCTCGAAACCGGTCAAGAATCAGCCGCCGCTCTGAGGCATTTCATCGTTGATGTGAACCGCCCTAATCTGGGAGTGAATTTCGATCCCGCAAACATGATCCTTTACGGTTCGGGAGATCCGATTGAGGCTCTCGAAACGGTTAAGGATCACGTCCTCTCCGTGCACTGTAAGGATGGGACTTGGCCCGAGACGAAAGGCGAGTGGGGTCAAGAGACGCCGCTTGGAGCCGGGGATGTCGGCATGGAGCGATTCATTGCCAAATTGAAATCGATCGGTTACACAGGAGCGCTCACAATCGAGCGCGAAATTGTCGGCGACGAACAACGCGCGGACATTACTCAGGCGATTGCGCTGCTCAACCGGCTACGCGCTCAGTGATCGCTCAGCGCCACGCGCAGCTTCAAGTGGGTCCACGCACGCAGTAAATAGAGGGCCACGAAGATCAGCCCCAACGATAAGCCAAACCAGATCCCCGTGGCACCCCAGCCCACTTCGTAGCAGAGGTAGTAACCGATGGGCAGCCCGATCGCCCAGTGGCCGATTAAGTTGGCGAGCATTGGGGTCTTGGTCTCGGCGGCGCCGCGCATCGCCCCGGTGGCCACGGCTTGGACACCGTCGAATAATTGAAACAGGGCGGCCATGTAAAACAACGAAATCCCGGCGGCGATGACAGCTTGGTTGTCAGTGAACGCACGCAGAATTACGTCAGGCACGGAGAAAAATACAACGCCCGCGACAGCCATGAACGCGGCGCCAAGGAAGATTGCCGTCCAACCAGCCCTGCGGGCGGCATCGGGCTTGCCACGGCCGATCGCTTGGCCTACGTGCACCGACGCGGCGGCTGAGATTCCCAGCGGAACCATGTACGTTATGCTCGCCGCTTGCAGAGTGACTTGGTGGGCGGCGAGGACCACGGCGTCGAGCCTGCCCACGAGGCCTGTTGCGATGGCGAAAACGCCGACTTCGAGCATCCGCTGGAGCGCAGCCGGCAGGCCTAACTTCGCCAAGCGCGTTAGCAGGACGCGGTCAAGTGCTCGTCTGACGCGGAACATTCCAGTGCCAAATCGAAGCGTGTGGTATCCGGCGTATGCGGCGAGCATGACGGCCATGTAGATCCGCGAAATGCAGCTCGCCCAGCCGGCCCCTTCGGCGCCCATTTCGGGGAAGCCCCAATTGCCAAAAATCAATAGCCAGTTGGCGAAGACATTGATGAGGTTTGCCGAAACCAGAGTGATCATGATCGGCTTCACTAGACCCATGCCGCGCAGGTAGCACTCGAACGCCAGCATGACCAGCAACGGCATCATGCCCCAGTTCGCCGCCCGTGTGTAGGGAATAGATAAAGCGTAGACGTTGGGCTCAAGCCCCCAATACCCCAAGAAGGCGAGTGCCCCATGAACCGCTAGCATCAGCGGTGGCGTGACGAGCACAATTCCGTACAACGACTGGAACAGCCACCGATGGCATGCGTCAATGTCCTTCGCTCCAAATGCCTGAGGCACCAGTGCGTCGAGCCCCAGCATCATGCCCATGCCCAGCACGGCAACCGTAAAGAAAAGCATATTCCCGACGCTTACCGCGCCAATCGCCTCGGGGCTGATGCGGCCGACCATCATCGTGTCGACGACGCCCATGAATACCCAGCCGAGTTCGCCGATCACGACGGGCACGGTTAACTTCAACATCTGGGGCAACTCGAGCCCGAGCGCTCGTTGAGCTACAACTATCCGGCCTTCGCTAACCAACGGGGAACCTCAATCGGCCGGGGGCCCGGCCGCTAACTTGATGATGGACCGCTTCCAACCAATTTTCAACGAAAAGGCAATGAAGATTGCCGCCCCTTTGCAGGAATCGCACATCGCGACTGCGAGCCCACTGATAAAATGAACTCGCGTGCGTTGGCTGGGCCTATGCTTCCTCGTTGGTTACGCGTCACTGGCGCTGGCGGATGACGCTCTGCGCGATGCCGCCGAGGCGCTCGAGAGAAACGATTTGGCCGCGGCGATCCCTCACCTCGAGGCGGCCCTGGCCGAGGATTCCGAAAACATCAATGCCCGATTTAACTTAGCGTACGCTTACCTGCAAACTGCAGACGAGCCGAACGCGATTGAACACTACAAAGTCATCGCTGCGACCCAGCCTGAAAACGTTCAGGCTCGAAAGAACCTCGCCATGCTGCTGATGCGCGGCGAACGTCCGGCGGAAGCTGCTGAGCACTTCGCCGTCATTGCCGCTGCTAACCCCAGCGACTTTTCGCTGCACATGGCTTGGGCCGACTCGCTTGACAAATCCAACGATCTAGCCGGCGCGGTTGAGCCGTATAAGCTCGCCATCGAACTCGACAAGACTTCGATCGACGCCCTGCTGGGCCTGGGGTACGCGCTGGCTCGACAAGAGCGTTTCAGCGAAGCTGTTCCTTACTATCTGCGCGCCGCTAAGATCGACCCGTCGGTGGAGTCGATGACGCTACAACTCGCAAACGAGATGGAACAGCGCGATCAACAGACTGACGCCCTCGAAATCTACCGTCGCTACGCCCGTAATCACCCTGACGACGTAGCCGTGCAGGAACGGATTGGAATGATTTTCCTCGAGCGCAAGCGATTCGAGCAAGCAATTGAGGCGCTTGGCAAGGCCGTCGCGGCGGATCCCACGGCTGGCAACCGCGCGGCCTTGGCCGAGGCGTACGCTCACATCGGCGACACCGAACGCGGCGTGCCGCAACTTCGCGAAGCCGTCTACGCCGACCCCGCGAGCGTCGAATTGCGGGTGCGATACGCAAACGGACTGCTGGCCATGCGACAGTTCAAAGACGCCGCACAACAATACTTGGCTGCAGCCGAACGGAAGCACGATACGATCGACGCCTGGAATGGCCTTGCCTTTGCGATGTTCCAGATGGAAGATTTTCCGACTGCCCTCAAGGCGCTGGGGAAGTCCGAACAAATCGCGCCGCTTAAGGCTGCCGCGACATACTTAAAGGCGCTCTCTCAAGACAAGTTGCAAATGTACGAAGAGGCCAAGACCAGCTACGAGACATTTCTCGCAATGGGGCCCGATATGGAAGACGAAACCTGGAAGGCCGGTGAACGCGTGAAGGTCATCAACAAGGTGCTCCAAAAACGATGAGATGGCTAGCGCAATCGTTATTCGTAGTCGTAGTCGTCACGCTTGTCTGCGGTCTAAGCGCGGCGGTCCATACGTTGGTTTCGATCGAGGCCGAGCAAAACCTCGAGCGGCGATCTCGGTTTGCTTTGGAGTTCGCACACTCGAATGTGCGGCCGCTCGTCGACGCCTACATTGACGGCGAACCGCGGCAGGCTCATGAAATGATCGAGAATATAGCGACGGCCGTGACCCTGGCGGAAAAATCGCTCGACGCAACCGGAAAACATGCGCGTCGCAACCCGAAGCATTTCAAGTACGCTGAAATTCAAACCCGCAAGCTTGTCGTCAAACTCAAAGAAGCCCAGCGAGAGCTTAACTTCGACGAGCAGCGAGATCTCGACGACCTAATCGCCGACGTCGAAAAGGTGAACAACAACCTGCTGCTCGCAATCATGAGCCGCAAATCAAAGTGAGGCAACAACCAAAATGCTACGTTATCTGGCGCTAAGTTTGATTGTTCTCATACCGATAGAGGCTCAAGATGTCGGCGCCACCGACGAGTTCCTGACTGACTACGAAATCGATGTCCTCCGTGAGAATCAGAAGCCCAAAGACCGACTTGCCATCTATCGCAAGTTTGCAGCCCTACGACTGGAACTGATCGACCAGTTGTTGGCTAGCGAAGAGCCTGGCCGGGGTGGCAAACTGCATCGCAACTTGGACCAATACAGCCTCATCATCGAAGCCATCGACACCGTCATCGACGACGCTCTTTCCCGCGATCTTGATATGGACGACGCCCTGGAAGGGCTTGTCGACAGCGAGACTGAATTCCTGGCGCGCCTAGAAAAACTCCAAAAAGCGGAGCTCGAGGATATGTGGCGCTACGAATTTGTGCTTGAAGACGCGATAGAGATGACTCGCGACAGCATCGAACTTTCGGCGGAAGATCTAGGCGACCGAAGGCGAGCGATTCTCGAAGCGGACCGCGCCGATCAGGAAGAACGAAAAGCCACGATGTCGGCCGCACGCAGGAAAGATGTCGACCGAGACCATGCGAAGGAAGCTGCCAAAGAAACCGCGGTTAGGAGCAAGCGCCCTACGCTACTGAAGCCGGGCGAAAAGCTCGGCGACAAAAAGCGCTAGCTCGTCGTTCCGTACCTACTGCACAGGTAGTCGCACAATGTTGCTGTCGATTCCGTTCGCCGAAACGATCAATTCGACATTCCCCCTTGACAAGCCGCCGGGTATCACTACGTTCACTTGATAGAGACCCACGAAGCCCGGGGTCAGCCCTGAGAAGCTGACTGCCGCGTCGCGACCTCCGATGCGAACAACCGGCAATTGCCGAGTCCGCGCCAGGCTGGTTGCCGAAGCGGCCTCTCCAGTGATCTGCGCGGCGTCGACCGGACCGTTTCCGCTCATGTAAACCACCACGGTCTCGCCGCCGCGGGCCGGGCTCGATGGCGTTACCAAAGAACCATCAGCGTGCGTGACAATTCCGAACCGCGCTCCGTCAGAGACGTAATCGAACACACCGGGCGCGGAGTCCGCCAGATCGAGAGAGAAAACCTCGCTGTAGGAATCTCCGATGCGAACCTTCACCAAGACGAAGTTCAGCCCAGCGAATTCCCAAGGAACCTGCACGTTAATTTGCTTGTCGCTGACGAAGAACAGCCGGCCCGCGACGCTCAAAGCGTTCTCTTGGAAGTCAAAAGTCACGGTGACGTGCTTGAGCGCGAGCGGCATGGGCAAGCCACGTAGCGACCCTGAGTACTCGGCCAGCGCTTCGCCAAATATGGAAACAATCGAGCCTGGCGCGACTGGCCGGTTTGAGACGAATCCCGCGCCATTGACGACGGCGATGATCGTCGGCTTAAGGCGCGCCGCGTTGAAGAACGGGACTTCCAAGCCGCCACCGGCAGCTCGGAAGTCTTGCGGGCCGACGTTCGACCCAAAGTCAACGTCGGCTGCGATAACTCCAAACAAATCGGTCTGCGAGTCAGCTTCGAAAACGCTTCCGCCACCAGTTGTGACTTCGTAGTTCATGGGCAGATCAGGCACGGGCGCCCCGTATTGATCGACTACTTTCGCGATCAACAGCTCAGGGTTCGCCTCGTCAACTGTCGCGACGACGCCCGTGCCAGCGACCGCAAACGAGTTGTGCGGCAGGTTATCGCCGACTACATACAGGTAGGGCACCAACAAGTCGACGACCTCGCCATCTTGGGTCACGCGCAGCCATCCTTCATAAGAACCAGGTGCGGGCGTCCCGCCATCGAGACTGACGATCACCCGAGCAAAGGTGTCGGGTTCGAGCTCAAAATTGAGCTGCTCAAGGCCGTCAATACGCACGCGCCCAATCGAGTCAGAGTCGCGTGGCTCGACGATCATGCGATACGACTGCCTCGTGGAACTGCGATTCGTCACAAGAATCTCTCGCTCGATTGGAAATGTCGCGCCCTCTAGCCAGCCGAAACTCACGGTCGGGGGATCAACAGTCGCGATGGGCTCCAGTGCTACTGGGATATTAACCAGGCCGCCACCCACCGAGCCGACGCGAGCGGCTTCGCCATTCTCGACAACCTCGAGTCCGGCCGTATTGACGAGCGCCGATTTCACTTCGGGCGAAGTCAATGTGGGGTTAACCTGCCAAACTAGCGCGGCCGCACCGGCGATGATTGGCGCCGAAAAACTCGTGCCGTCAACCTGAGTGAACCCGGATGGATGGAATGTATCGCCATTGGCGTCGAGCATCTGCGCGGCGGAGTACATAAACGTTCCAGGAGCCGCGATGTCGGGCTTGAGATTTAGGCCGGGGCTGGGTCCCCGCGAACTGAACGGCGCTACCTGGTCCCAGGCGACATCGCGAGAAAGTAGCGTCGGGTCCAACGTGATATCCACTTGCGATCCAGTCAGGCGGCTCGCCAGGGTTGCGCCGTCAGCGGCACCGATCATGTAGGCCGGTATGTCGGTGGTTTCGATACCGCTCATCACGAAGGGCTCGTCCTCGCCGTCGACGTTACTGACAATGACGCCCACGGCGCCGCTCGCCGCCGCGTTCTCGACCTTCGTTTCAAAACCGCAGCCTCCCCGTTGCATTACGACGATCCGGCCTGTCAGCGACCCGCCGGCAAACGCATTGCAGCCTTCCGTATTTCCTAGGGCGGACGCAAGAACTCCCGGAGCGGTCATCGGCTGGAGTAGTTCCGGGCCCGTTCCCGCGATGGCCGTTGCCGTCGAGCCTGCGAACCGCACGCTCTGGGTGAACTGCCGCGCATTCACGGTCGCCGCCACGGCGATGACGTCGGGCGCGGTAGCGGGGCTGCTAATCGTATTCTTCGCTGGAAAATGCTGCTCACCGAATGCGCCCGCATTGCCGGCGGCCGCGACGACGACTCGACCGAAGTCGAATGCGGCTGATTGCGCGGCGGCGGCTACCGGGTCGCAGAGCGTCTCGGGGTCATCGGAGCAAGCGGGACCGGCCTCGTTCCAGGGGAACTGCGCGAGCGAACCGAAGCTAATGCTCAAAATGTCCATCTCGTCGATCACCGCGTCGTCGATTGCCGCAAGAACGGCGTTGTCGTTACTGAACTCGTTGACGTCAGGCGACCCGAAAATTTTGTATATGCCAAGAAAAGCCTTCGGCGCGACGCCTTCGAGGTCGCCGGCCGGCGACGCAACTCGCCTGCCGGCCGCGATCATCGCAACGGCCGTGCCATGGCCAATGCGGTCTCGCGGTGTCAGGTCGTCTGGACGCGAAAAGGCCACTTCGGCGGGGCTGATTAGATGAACATAGCTACGCGCGGCGATGATCTTGTTGTTCGTAAACACAAGGTCTTCGGGGCGCCCTTTGGGGTACCCCGGCGGCGGCGTTAGCGAAGCGTCCCTGAACGCCGGGTGGCCGGGGTCGATGCCCGTATCGATCACGGCGATCCGGACGCCGGCCCCGGCCACGTCGGACCCACCAACGAGCCGCCGGGCTTCGACGGCGCCAACAACGTCTGAGGCGGCATTCAACATCAGTTTGAAACGCCGGTTGCGTACAACGCGCTTGACGCCCGAAATCGCGCCCAACGCTCGCGCCTGTTCGCTCGTTGCTTCGACAAATACCGCGTTGAGCACGTTATGGATGGAGCCACTCGATGGGACCCACTGCGCCGCAATCGCTGCCTTGACCGGCAATTGTGAACGTTCGGCCGCTACGCGCAAACCTTCGATTGAAGATGCCCCCACACGAGTGGGAGTTTTTCGGAGTTGCTTGCCGCGACTGGCGCGAAGCATTTGCCCGGTCGACGGAGCATCGAGAACGACGGTGTAGCTTTGCGGGACGGCGCGTTCGGCCGCCGGGGCGGCTGAAGTTCCCCACAACAAGACGGCCCCCACGACGAAGAGGCGCGCAATCAATCGAACCATCTTTGACCTCCGCAAAAAACAGCCGGAGGCGCTTCCGCCCGATACGACGCCAACGCTCAGTGTTGGGTTTCACGAGTGCTCGCAGCGACTCGAGGATCTTCGAGAATCGCGCGAATATGTTTCCGCCCCTGAACGGCAGCGGAAGCCGAAAGAAAAACCTTCTGGAAGTTTGTTTTCGGCAGAGAAAGCCCAGCGGGGCGGACAACGACAAAGGTGCGCTTAAATTCGTAAGTAAACGAATCTCCCGACTCGAGCCGGAACGGAGCGCCCGCTAGGTCCGCCAAACGATCCCAAGTTTCCCGGAACTCCAAGACCCTATCGTGCCATTTTGCGGGCGATACAGTCCGGCGCTTGTCGCGACCCACCGCTAGAATAGGAATCCAGTGCGAATGCTGCCGGCTGTTGCGGGTTTCATTGCTGTAGCGGCGTTCGCTCCAGTGGCATTTGCGCAGGCTGAGTATAGGATTTATAACGACCACCCGCGGCTGTTTCTCAACGAGGGCCGGCTCTCTCGTTTGCGGAAGGACGTCGAACGCCAGTCCCAACGCTGGGAGACATTGGCAAGCCTGATTGAAAGCGATGCGGAGTTCCCCGAAAAGCCGCTTTTAGATGCCCTCTTGTACCGGCTAAAGGCGGACGAAGGCGCCGCGATGTCGGCCGTCACGTGGTCGAAGTCTGTTATCGCCGGCGGTATCAGCAACGCGACGGATCTGCGTTTAGCGTCGCTTATATACGACTGGTGCCACGATGTTTTCCCGGCTGACGAGCAATTAGCGCTGCGAGGCGCCATGGCCACGGCGCTCGAAACCCTGTTGCCGCAGGCCAATCTTGATGTTGGTCTGATCCGAGCAGGCATCTTGGCCGCCATAGCGATTGCCGGCGAGTGGGAAGGTTCCGAGGCCGCTCTCGGGCAGTTAATCGACATCCACTGGAAAGCTCAGGTCGAAGAGGCACTCAATCGAGGCGAACTTGCCGACGATGGAGCGGCGCTTATCGCCGTTCTCGAGGTGTGTCACGCCGTCAGGTACAACCTCGACATCGATCTGTGGAGAAGATCACCCGATGCCATCCAGACCATTGCTCGAACTCGCCTTTTAAGCTATTACCCGCTCGACATCGAAACTCGCGAAGGCCGGGCGCGCCGCCCGTCAATCTTTGGCGACGACGAGGTGACCGCACGAATCCAAGCACCGCTGTACCGAATCGCCGAAACGCTATTGGTCGCATATGAGGGCAACAGCCAAGAATTTCAATTTTTGCAGGGCTGGCTTCGCAACGACCGCTACTCGCTGCGTTCTTCGGCGACCGCCATCTACGAGTTCTTATGGGTCAATCCGTACCTGCCGGGACTCACACCGCAGTCTTCGCCGCGCCTGGCGCATGACTTTGTGCGCGGACGTTTGTATGGGAGAAACAACTGGGAAGAAACCGATATTTGGATCGGCTATGTCAACGAGCGGCTTGAGATTTATGCCGACCGGCAATCGTCGTTCGTGAGCGCCGCCCGCAAGCAGGCGCCTCTGCTATTTCCTGGTGCCGCGGTTGTCCTCGTGAGGCCCCCAGTGAAGCTGAATCTCGCAATTCCCGAGGGCGAGGGTGACCCGCTCTCGAACGGAAAAGTTTACCTAATAGGCTTAAACCCGGGGGACACTTACGGCATAAGAATCAACGGCCGCCAGCCGCAATTGATGAATGCGGACCCAGGCGGAATTGTCGTGATCTATAACGACCCCAACGCCGACAAGCGCAACGTCATAAATTTTCAAAAGAAACTCAAGATCGAGCTGAAGCGAACGCTGAAGCCGACCGATCCGAGGCGCGGCCGACCTAGCCTTCGACCCTGACTTCGATCGCGTTTTTCGGTACGGCCGGCGGGGCCGCGATTGTTTCGAACTCTGGAAGCAATCGAACCATTCGACATAGCCGCTTGCCTGCGTGCCTGTCTCAAACAGCGCTCGTCCCGTCGAACCACCAGCGCTCAAGTTCTGTGCGCAACCTTCCCAGCGGCTGTTCAAATCGAGGGTCCGCCGCCAAGTTCGTAGTCTCAAGCGGATCTGCGTCAAGGTCGAAAAACTCTTCGCGAGGGCGCGGCATTGGGTACGGATGTTTCAGCGTATCATCGCCAACGTTCTGCCAATTGATGAAAATCTGCGGTCTTAGCAACGGCGTGTGGGTCGTGATGTTTCTAATCAGCTTGAAGCGCTCATCTCGCACGGCGCGCAGTTCGTTCCCCTCGTGATGCTCGCTAAAAACGTATTGCCATCCGCCGGAAATTTTTTCGCTCATCCGGTCGTTCAGATCGCGACCCTGGCACACGCTAGGCGCTGCTCCTCCAACTAGGCTCATCAGCGTCGGCGCCATATCGATGGTCGAAGCAAGCCCGCCGGCGACCCGCCGCGTACCACTTACCCCGGGACCTCGAAAAATCATCGCCGAGTGGGTGCCCCATTCATAAAGCGAAAACTTCGCGCGGTGCATTGACGGCCCGTGGTCGGTGCAGAAGGCGACGATCGTATTGTCGAGTGCGTTCGATTCGTCGAGAGCGCTGAGTAGCTTTCCGATCTCCCAGTCCATCTGACTGGTCTCTGAGAGATAGCGCGCGTAGTCTTCTCGAACTTGCGGCGTATCGCGCAGATACGGCGGAAGCGCGCCGGCTACCTCATCCGGCTGATATGGAAACGTCGGATGCCGCCGAAACGGCCGGTGGGTGTGCGTGGGACAAAAATACAAGAACCACGGCTTATCGTGGTCCCGGCGCAGAAACTCGGTGCTGCGCGCCAGATAGTTATCCCGGCCGGGAAACTCTTGGCCGAACCCATAGCGCGTCGCTCCGTCGGTCGAGAGATGCCACTTGCGTGCAGCCGCGGTCTCGTAGCCAAGCTCGCTCAGCCCTTTGGCGAGCGTCCAGGTGGATGGGTCGAGCGCGAGGGCTTCAGCGCGAGGCCCCTGAACAAGCTGCTTCACACCGCTGACGTGCGGGTAGAGTCCCGTCATTACGGCACCCCTGCCAGGGCTACAAAGTGGTGCCGTAGTAAAACAGCGATCGAAGCGAACGCCGTCAGCCGCTAATCGATCGAGGTGCGGCGTTTGGACGACGGGATTGCCGTAGCAGCCAAGGTCATCCCAACCGTGATCGTCGGCGACGATCAGTAAAACGTTCGGGTCTGAGTTCGAGCCGGCGATGATATATTATGCGCGATTAGGCGGGTCATCGTCCGCCGTCATGCGTCGCCCGTTCGCTGCCCGCCGCTGCTACACTCGCATTGACCGCTATGCTGCTTCGATTCGCTACGACAGGCCTGTGCTGCTTGGCCCTCTATTCGTGTAGCGAGGGCAAGGCTGTCAGTGAACCTGAGGTATCCCAGCCGTCCGTCCAGGTGACGCGTCAAGCGGAGGGGTATCTGTTTGAAGAAAATGCGCGGCCGGTTCTGTTCTATCAGCTCACTCCGAAATCGATGAACGGCGAGTATGAACGGTCGAACTATATTCATCCGCTCTACGGCCTAGGCGGCGAAGTCTTGACCGAGGACTTTCCTGAAGATCATCTCCACCATCGCGGCGTTTATTGGGCGTGGCATCAAGTGCTGATCGGCGATATTCGAGCCGGCGACCCTTGGTTGGCAAAAGGGTTCTCATGGGACGTGCTGGAGTCAGACGTGCTCGACAGCGGCGACGGCGTTCGTGCTCGTTTCCACTGGAAGTCACCCGATTTTCACGCTGGCGACGAGCCAATCATCGAAGAAACGTCCGTCGTGAGAGTACTGCCGAGCGTGGGCGATCTGCAAAAAATCGATTTCGATATTCGCCTAGTGCCGCTGCAAGACGATGTTAGGCTAGGCGGCTCCGAAGATGACAAGGGCTATGGGGGATTCTCAGCTCGCTTCAGAATGCTTGAGGACCTAACCTTCGTCACCGCCGACGGCGTGGCCATCGCCGGTCGCAACGCGGTCGATGGCGGCTCTTGGATGGATTTTTCCGCGTCTTTTCGTCAGGACGGCGGCAAGAGCGGTGTTGCGATCTTAGTGCATCCGTCGTCGATCGGCTACCCGCAGCCCTGGATCATCCGCGCCCTACCTTCGAAGAGCATGCAAAATCCGGTGTGGCCCGGGCCCGATCCGACAGCGGTCGCCAAGGGCGAAGAGATCGTTCTCCGCTACCGCCTAGTTGTTCATCGCGGCGCGGCTGACAATGTATCGCTAAGTGATCTATGGGACGAGTACCAGAGTCTCGATTAGGCGCCGGCGACGCTCCATACTACCCGCCCGTTTACGATCGTCGCGACTGGCCCGCCCTTAAAGCGGTGTCCGTCGAAGGGCGAATTTTTACTTTTTGACAGCGTAGCCTCGACGTCGTAAGTCCATTCTCTCTCGGTTGAGAAAACGGTGAGATCGGCTGGGCCTCCGACGAATAGCCGGCCGCGCTGCAGTCGCAAGCAGTCATTCGCCGCGCTCGTAAATAGTCGAACCAGGTGCATGAGGTCCACGCGTCCCTCGTGATAGAGCTTTTCGAGCGCCAGACCGAGAGCCGTTTCGACACCTGTAATTCCAAACGGGCAACGCTCAAACTCCTGCATCTTCATGTTTCCGGTATGCGGGGCGTGGTCGGTCGCAATGCAATCGATCGTGCCGTCGACAAGGCCCTCGATCGCGGCGTCGATGTCGGACTGCGTGCGAAGCGGCGGTTTCATCTTGTAGTTGGAATCGTACCCCCGGATGTCGTCGTCGGAGATTGCGAAGTGGTGCGGCGTCACCTCGGCCGTCACCGGCAGCCCGAGCTTCTTCGCGTGCCTCACCATTTCGATCGAATTTCTGGTCGAAATATGGGCGATGTGGGCGTGCGCTCCCGTGTCCCCGGCGAGAATGATGTCCCGCGCGACCATCACGTCTTCGGAACTCGCCGGAATCCCACGCAGCCCCAGCCGGGTGCTTTGCACTCCTTCGTGAATATCTCCGCCGGCACTCAAATTTAGGTCTTCGCAGTGGTCGATCACCGTCATCCCAAACGACGCCGCGTACTTCATCGCGCGACGCATGATGCCCGAGTTCATTACCGGGATGCCGTCGTCGCTAATCGCCACCGCGCCTTCGGCATGCATTGCGCCCATGTCGGATAGTTGCTCGCCTTTGCTGCCCTTAGTAATCGCACCGATCGGGTGAACATTGATCGGCGCCGAGCGTCGAGCACGCTCGATGATGAAGCTTGTTACCTGTGCCGAGTCATTCACCGGGATCGTATTTGGCATGCAACAGATCGTCGTAAATCCACCCGCCGCCGCTGCCTTCGCGCCACTCTCGATGGTCTCGGCGTGTTCGATTCCCGGCTCACGTAGGTGGACGTGGATATCTAAGAATCCGGGCGAGACGATCAACCCCGAAGCGTCGAAAATCTCAACATCGGCTTTTTCGATCGAGTTCTCAATTGCCACGATCTTGTTGTCGTCAATCAGCACGTCGCGCTGCCCGTCGAGCTTCGTTTCCGGGTCGATCACTCGCCCATTTTTGATCAGCAGATTCATTCGAAAATCTTCACTCTGCAAAAAGCAGCTACAGCTTCGCTAGCCTCCGCAGACCCGTTCCAAGACCGCCATGCGGATCGCGACGCCGTTTTCTACCTGGTTCAAAATCATTGATCGCTGCGAATCGGCTACCTCGTTCGACAACTCGCGCCCGCGATTGATTGGCCCTGGGTGCAGCACGATCGCGTCGGGTTTTGCGAGATTAATGTGGTCTAGCGTCAGCCCGTAGAACTGGAAGTACTCGTTCTTCGGGAATATCTCGACGTTCTGACGCTCTAGTTGAACGCGTAGCATCATGATCACGTCCGCGTCAGCGACAGCGTCGTTCATGTCATACGTCAGCGTGACCCCTGGGGCGATCTTAGCCATATTGCTCGACAACATCGTCGAGGGTCCGCACAGCACGATGTCGACGCCGAACTTCGAAAGCAGATGGACGTTTGAGCGAGCGACGCGAGAGTGTGAGATATCGCCAATAATTGCGACGCGCAATCCCTCGAGAGTACCTTTGACTTCGAGGATCGTAAGCGCGTCAAGCAGCGCCTGAGTCGGATGCTCGTGGCGCCCATCCCCCGCGTTAATCATTGGGGTCGAGAGGTGCCGCGACAAGAAGTGCGGCGCCCCCGAAGCGGAGTGACGCATCACGATCGCGTCCGGGCTCATCGCCGATAGCGTGTTGAGCGTATCCACCAGCGACTCGCCCTTCGAAAGACTCGAACCCTGCGTTTGAATACCAATCGTGTCGGCTCCAAGTCGTTTGGCTGCGATCTCGAAGCTTGTCCGAGTTCGAGTCGACGACTCGAAGAATAAATTTACGATCGACCGTCCGCGCAGCGTGTCCAGCTTCTGAGGGGGCTGTTCTGGCTTCGGTTTATAGAATTTTCCGCGTGTAAGCAGCCACTCGATTTCCGAACGGCTCAAGTCCTCGATTCCCAGTAGATTCTTGCTATCTGCGCGGCGACCAGTCACGTTCACTCGAAAAGCGGCCTAGGGGCAGCGATCAATCCATGATAGCGATTCGCGGCCCGCTCGACTTAACAACCGAAAAGCGCCATGATATTCTGACTTCATATGGCTTTCTGTACGAATTGCGGCTCACAAGTTGCTGATGATGCACGGTTTTGCAACGGTTGCGGCTCTCCGGTTGGCAACGGCGCGGCGGCTGGAGTGCCGGCTACCGCCGCACCTGCCGTGATGGCGCCGCCGGCTGTCCCGAATATTCCGCTTGAGTACAAAATCCACGGCGACAACCTTGAGGTTGTTCGCGTCACACTCAAACGCGGCCAAGACCTGCAGGCCGAAGCAGGGAAGATGGTCTACAAATCGCCGTCAGTGCAGTGGGAAACCCGCATGTCCGGTGAAGGGATCGGCGGCAAACTAATGGGTGCCCTCAAACGAAAGCTTACTGGCGAATCTCTTTTTCTAACGCATTTCACGGGTGAGGGAGAGGTTGGATTTGCCGGTGACTTTCCGGGACGTATTCAAGCCTTTGATCTAACGGCCGGCCAGTCGATCCTGGTCCAACGTGACGGATTTATCATGGCCGAGTCATCTGTCAAGTTCGACATTGCTTTTACGAAGAAACTCGGCGCCGGGCTATTCGGCGGCGAGGGATTCATCCTGCAAAAGCTTACCGGTCCCGGCACCGCATTTATTCACGGCGGCGGCGATTTCATTGAATTTGTGCTGGCACCCGGCGAGGTGCTTCAGGTTGATACGGGCTGTATCGTCGCCTTCGACGAATCCGTACACTACGATGTTCAATTCGCCGGCGGCATCGCGACTAGTATATTTGGCGGCGAAGGATTGTTCCTCGCGACGCTCACCGGCCCAGGTCGAGCAATTGTCCAAAGCATGACGCTCTCGAAACTCCGACGCGAGTTGGGCGGGGGCATGGGCGCCAAATCCGGCGGCGGCGAGGCACACGGCCTGGGGACCATCACAAGCCTTTTTGGGAGCAACGACTGAGGGACCACGCGGGTAACCTCAGGCAGTCGCGTGCGCCATTCTATCTTAAGGAATTGTCTTCAAATGAAATCAATACTAACGACGCTTCTGCTCGGCTCATTTTTGCTGTTACCGGCGGCGTCGGATGTGAGGAAGTCGGCCTCCGATCAGGGCGTCCGCGGCCCTGTTTTGGGATACATCTTTGATGGCGACAGCCGCCTGCTGCGACCTATCAACGGAATTCCGGGCGCCGCGCACGTTGCCGCGGCAATCGATCTTGGGTTCATTCCCAGCGTCGTTGAAGTGTCGCCGAAACAAGACTTCGCTCTGGCAATCGACTCAGACGGCCAACTGCGCCTCGTCGATTTAAATAGTCCCGTACCGACTTCAACAGTCGTAAATTCGGCGATAGTTGGCGGCGACCGCATTTTCATCAGCCCAACTGGGCTGGCCGCGGCGATCTATGACCGCGAGAGCAAAACCATTCAGCTCATCGAAGGCCTTCCCTCCTCCGCGAATCCGACTTCAGACTTTGCAATCGCCGCGCTTCCTGGCGTCGTCACGGCGCTAGCCGTCAGTGACAATTCGACAGTGCTAGTTGCCGTGGCCGAGCGCTCGGGCGGCTCGCTGTACTCTCTGATCCGTGACCGCGAGCCTGTTCGCATCGCGCCGATCCGCCGCGCTCTGGGGCTTTCATTTGTTCCGCGCTCCGACGACGCTCTGGTCGCTGATTTTGACGCGAGCGAAATTCTTCTAGTCCGCAATGTCTCGACGCTAGGGCAAGTCTCCGTGATCGCCTCCGCCGACGATGGTGTGCTGAAGCCACGCTCCGTGGCAGCCTCCTCCGACGGGAGTAGAGCCGTCGCTCTTGTTCCGAACGGCGTTGCCACTATGCGCCTCTCGGGCGGGGCCGCCGAGCTAACAACCTGTGCCTGTTCGCCGACAACGCTGAGTCCGCTCGCCGGCGGCAGCGCATTCCGTCTTACCGAAGCCATGGGAGGACCAATTCACCTGGTAGAAGTCGCGAGCGAAATCCGTATGCTTTTCGTGCCCGCCGCCCTCGATGTCGAGCCGGCCGAGCTAACGTCAATCACTCCAGCACGCACCGCCAGCCGATCGCGCCGCTAGACGAAAAACTCCTTGAATCAGCCTCGCATTTGAGCCTTGCGGACAGCCGAGGGCCACCGCGAGTTGGGCCCTATTGCGCTGATATAAATCAAGTTAGACGTAGGATCTTAGCTTCCTAAGCCTGCCTTCCAAACTGATCTCACACATCTGCTGTAAGAAAACTACCGTCCAAATCGACTATCACATGTAGGGGATTCAAAAGCCTCACTGTGACGGACAGCGAAAAGCTTTACCAGGACGCCGTCGCCGCCCCTGCTCCTAGGAACAATCAGTTGAAGCCGGCAATCCCACCGCCGAGCGCTTCCGACAGACGCTCACATTCGACGGCCAAGAGCGCGAATATTTCGTGCAACTGCCCGTCGCGTACCAGCCCGACAAGGCCTACTGGCTTCTAGTCGCCGCGCACGGTGGCGGAGGCAATGGCGCTGATACGCGCGTCGGTCGTTATGGCCTGTGGGCTAAAAAACTCGGACTCGATGCTGTCGTCGTTACGCCGAGCTTTCACCAAACTGACGCGGTGGCCGTTCGGTTCCCAAGCCTCGGCGAGGACAAATTCCTCAAGGCCGTAGTTGCCAAACTGCGGTCGAAACACAAACTGCGTGACAAGCTCCTGCTTACGGGTTATTCCAGAGGAGGCCAGTTCTCGCACCGTTTCGCGCTGCGAAACCCCGAACTTATCTTCGCCTGCGCGCCACAAGCAGCAGGCACCTGGACCGCTCCAGACGGCCGCTTCCTGATGGACATCGTAGGTGAGGTCAAAAACCCGGCGGAATTTCTGGTCTCGACCGCTGGAGAACAATATCGTGAGAACCTGCGAACAAACTTCAACGAGCGGGTCGCATCGGTAGCGGGCCTACCCGCCAAACCGGGTGCCAACAAGATCCCATTTCACGTGATGTGCGGCACTCTTGATACACGAATAGAAATTGCAAGAAAATTCGTAGCGAGCCTAGAGTCCGCCGGCTACAGCGTACAATCCGCTTGGCCGCGAAGTCCGCACGGGCCTACCAAACTCGCCCACGTTGACGAATGGGAGAAGTTCCGCCGCACCGCAATTGAGTTCTTCATCGAAGTCACTAAAAATCACGACTGAGGCGTTTGAACCGCCGGCGTCACGGGCCGGGGAAGTACGTGGAGGAGTCTCACTAGCCCGCGTCCCGTGACACGAGTGGCTCAATCCCCACTTTCGCCCACTAATTCCAGCAGTTGGTTTTCGTCCAGGACGGCGAGCCCAAGTTCGTTGGCCTTTTTTAGCTTGGATCCCGCTTTTTCTCCAGCTACAACGTAGTCGGTTTTCTTACTGACGGAGCCAACTACTTTGCCGCCCACTGCCTGGATACGGGCTTTCGCTTGGTCGCGAGTTAGATTGGATAGCGTGCCCGTTATGACGAAGGTTTTTCCCTTGAGTTCGGCGTCCTCGGTTTCTGGCGGCGCCTCTTGTTCGAATTGCAGGCCGGCTTGGCGCAAGCGTTCGATGAGAACTTGGTTTTGCTCGGCAGCGAAGAAGTCGATGATTGATTCGGCGATGCGTGGGCCGACTTCTTCGGCTTCTTCTAATTCCTCGGAATTGACGGCGGCGAGGCTGTCGATGCTAAGGAATTGATCGGCTAGGAGCTGGGCGGTCCGTTCGCCTACGAACCGTATGCCGAGGGCGTAAATCACTCGCGGTAACGGCACGGACTTCGAGCTCTCGATACTTTCCATCACATTGTTGGCGGATTTCTCGGCCATGCGCTCTAGTGCTGCTAGCTTGTCTGCAGTCAGTTCGTAGATGTCGGCCAGGCTCTTGACTATGCCCGCATCGACTAGCTGCTCGATCAGGACTTCGCCCATGCCATCGACATCCATTGCGGTTCGATGTGCGAAGTGTTGGACGGATTCTTTGAGGCGCGCTTGGCAGTTGACGTTGACGCAACGGCGGATGGCTTCGTCTTGCTCTCTGACCAACGGTGTGTCGCAGACCGGACAGTTGGCGGGCATCGTGAAGGGCTGCCGGTCGGCGGCTTGTTTCACCACGCGCACGACCTTGGGGATGACGTCGCCAGAGCGTTCGACCAGCACATGGTCGCCGATCTGCAGTTCTAGACGCGCAATCTCATCTTCGTTGTGGAGCGTCGCTCGCGAGACGGTCACACCGCCCACGAAGACAGGCTTGAGTTGGGCTCGCGGGGTGATTGCGCCTGTTCTGCCAACCTGTACGTCGATGGCTTCGACGATGGTTTCGGCCTGTTCAGCGGCTGGCTTGTAGGCGATCGCCCAACGTGGCGCTCTGGCGGTGAAGCCCAGCCTGCGTTGCATCGCGGCCTCGTCGACCTTATAGACGATGCCATCGATTTCGTAGGGTAAGGAGTCTCGGCGCGCGAGCCAATCGTCGCGGAACTTGAGCAAGTTGTCGACGCCATCGAGCCTTGCGCGGTTGGGGTTTACTTTAAATCCGACGGATGCGAGGGCTTCTAAAGAGTCCCACTGCGAAGGCATGAATGTTAAGCCGTCGGCGAGCAGCATATACGCGAAGTAGTCGAGGCGGCGCGAGGCAGTGATCGAGGCGTCGAGCATGCGCAACGACCCCGCGGCGGCGTTGCGCGGATTTATGAAGGTGGGCTCCTCGGCCGCGAGCCGCTCGGTGTTGAGTCGCTCGAAGGCGCGACGCGGCATGACGACTTCTCCCCGCACTTCAAAATTGGCGGGAATCCCGGCGCGGGCGGCGGCTTCTATGTCGACTTCCAGCGGTAGTGAGCGGATGGTGCGAGCATTTGGCGTGATAACCTCCCCTGTCACACCGTCGCCACGAGTCAGTCCGATGCTGAGACGACCGTCGGTGTAGCGTACCGACAGTGAGATGCCGTCGAGCTTGAGCTCGGCGACGTAAATAAGGCTGTCGACGCCGGCGAGTTCGCGGGCGCGGCGATCGAAGTCGCGCAGCGCCTCCTCGTTGAACGCATTGTCAAGACTAAGCATTGCGGAGGAGTGTGCGGCCTTTTCGGCACCCTCGCGGGGGGCCCCACCGACTCGTTGGGTTGGGGATTCCGGGGTGACAAGCTCGGGGTGCTCGGCTTCGAGGGCTTTGAGTTGTTTAATGAACCCGTCGTACTCGGCGTCGGATACTTCGGGCGTATCGAGGACGTAGTAGAGGTGTTCATGGCGGCGAATTGTCTCGCGCAGGGCCGCGATCCGCCCAGCGTCGTCGTCGTGCGCGCCTTGAGGGGCGGGTTCGGCAGGCATCGCCGCTATTATAGGAATTCGCATGTTATTCGACCGGGGCGTGCTGATCTACAACCCGGCCGCCGGTGGTGGCGCGGGTGGTGCGCGCGTGGAAGCGGCGCGGGAAGCGCTGCTCGCACATGTCCGGATGGTCGAGCTGGTGCCGACCCAGCGACGCGATCACGCTACGGAATTAGCCCGCGCGGCGCAGGATTCTGGCGCGGACTTGGTGATCGCGTGCGGCGGCGACGGCACGGTAAACGAGGTGGTGCAAGGTCTTGCTCCCGAGTGCCAGACGCCGCTGATGGTGTTGCCTGGTGGTACGGCAAACGTCTTGCGAATGGAAGTCGGGCTGCCTAGCGACCCGCGGGAGGCGGCGGCGCTGTTGCCTAACTTAGAGGAGCAGGAAGTTCCGCTGGGGCGAGTGGATTTTCTCAGAAGCGGCGACAGTCGCTATTTCTTGTTGATGTGCGGTGCGGGGCTCGATGCGGAAGTGGCGGCGGGAATCGACCGCCGCGTTAAGAAAAGATTGGGCGAAGGGGCCTATTGGTGGAGCGGAATGCAGCAGCTGTTTCGGCCATTTCCACGGCTGCGGATCGTCAACGTTGGCTCGCGGAATCCTAGCAGTTACGTCGTCGTTTCAAAGAGCCGAATGTACGGTGGCGGGTTGGTCTTGACTCCCCGGGCCAATCTGCTTTTGGAGAGCTTCGAAGTCGCGGAATTCGGCGGAACGAGCCGCTTAGCATATTGCAGTCACATGGTTGGTGTGGCGTTTGGCGCGGCTGGACGTTGGCGCGGCATTGAACACTTTTTCACGGATGAAATTCGGCTGGAGTCCGACGACGGGGCCGAAGTCAAAGTGCAACTTGACGGCGAGGTAGCGGGTGCCTTGCCGATCCGGGTCACGATGAGTCGACAGATCTTAAGAGTCTTGCTGCCGGCAGGGTACGGTGTTTCGCCACTTGGCGTACGAGCCGAGGCCGCCATCCCGGCGCATGGATAATCTGACTCACACCTTGGTCGGCGGCGTGTTGGCGCGGGCAGGACTGCGCGAGCGAACGCCCTATGGAACAGCGATCTGCCTGCTGGCGGCGAATATTCCGGACGTCGATATTGTCGTTGGTTTCGACACGATCGATTATTTGAACTACCACCGCCATTTGACGCACTCGCTGTTTGTGATCCCTCTGCTGGCCTTACTGGCCGTTGGCGCGGTCGCCGGCGCGGCGCGGCTGTTGGGGCGGACGAAGCGGGTTCGCTGGGGTCCGGCTTTTGGGGTGGCTGTGGTTGTTGCCTACTCGCACCCGCTATTGGATTTCATGAATACCTACGCGATTCGACTTTGGTTGCCGTTTTCAGAAGAGTGGTCGTCTTGGGATACGTTGTTTGTGATCGACCCGGTGCTGTGGGCAATTTTGGCGGCGGTTCTGATTGGCTGTTGGTGGCTGGGTGCTGAGCGCTCGCGGTATTTGGCGCTGCTGGGGCTGGTTTTGTTGGCTTTTTATTGTGGATTGAACCGCTATTGGCATGACCGGGTGATCTCAGTTCTTCCCACTGAAGTGATTGCGGGCGAGGATATTGTCCGAGTGGCCGCGTTTCCGGCTCCGTGGTTTCCAACGAACTGGATCGGAGTGGTGGAAACCCAGACAAATTACTACGCATTCGAGTTGGACGCACTCGAGTTGCGTTCGGTCAATGTTTCGCGCGCTCGCCGTACGGCTAAGCTCGATGGGCACCCCGCGGTGAGAGCGGCCTGGAAAAGCGAGTTGGGTAGCGACTACAAACGGTTCGCGCAGTACGGATTTGCTCGTGTGGACGAACGTAGCGACAGTTCCCACGTGTTGCTCGCGGATATGCGATTTATGCGTAACGAGCGGGTGGGGTTGGTATGTAGTTTTGAGTTGGACGCGGCTTTTCGGGTTGTTCGATCGACGTTTGGTTTTTAGCGACGAAAAATGCGTCGACCTGAGATCGAATGTTGTCGGCTCCGCCGAAATGTATTTAGTGAGCTAAAAGGGACGCGTCTGGAGCGGTGCAGTCGAGGGCAGTTACGCAATAAACAAGTAATGGAACGCGAATCAATCTCAGCGCAACTTGCCCGCGCTGACTAGGTTGGCGAACAGGCGATAGGCTCCGGGCACTCCAGCGGGTAGCTGGCGGAACCACGAGTGTCCGGTAAAAATGTAGACGCCTTTGCCGTACTGAGCGTACAGCATGCCGCCTCGCTGAGCCTCTTCGCCGGGGTCGCCGGCCGCGAGGATTGGTTCGTAGCGCTCGTCCCATTCGGACATGTAGTAGAGGCCTCGCTCTTGCACCCAGCCTTCAAAGTCCTTGGCGGTGATCTTGTTGGGGGCTTGCAGCAACGGATGGTCGGGCGTTAGGAAGGTGACTTCCGCTCGTTCGTCGGTCACGCGCGCGCGTGACGGCGTAAGTGGGTAGGGCGCGAGGCTCGGGCCGGCTGGGCGTGGGCGTCCGCGGCCGAATGGCAGGGTGTTGTATTGGACTATGAGCGTCCCGCCGGCTTCGACAAAAGCTAGCACGCGTTCTTTCGCGGCCATCAGGTCGGGACGAGTGTTGAGCGCGCGGACTCCGCAGACGAGCGCGTCGTATTGGCTCAAGTCGCCCGAGGCTAGGTCTACGTCCGACAGCAGTGTGACGTTCGCACCGAGCTGTTCGAGCGCCGCTGGGACCTTATCGCCCGCACCCATGACGTATCCGATTGATTTGGAAAGCATGCGCACGTCGATTCGCTCAACGCGCATTTCAGACGGCGGGTAGACCATCTGCGTCGCGATGTGGTCGTACTCAATGGTTTGCATGCCGACCGAGATCGTTTTCGCGCCAACAGTCGCTGACGCTTGGAGAGTTCCTCCCGAAGCGTTAGCCGGCGGGGTCAGCTCGAACTCGACGGTCTTCTCTTGGCCGGCGCCGGCGAATTTCACCTCGATAGATGTGGGCGACGCGCTCCAACCGGCGGGGGCGTTCAGCTTGACATGCGCCGATGGGATAGCCTCGTTGCTGTAGAGCCGCACAGGGACGGTCGCGACTTCGCTGGTCGTGAAGATCTGGTTCTCGCGGGTAAAGCTGACGGCGACTGCCGGAACAATCTGTAGACGGCGCTCGCGCTCGCCATATGAGCGGTCGACCCAGCGATAGCGGACGGGCTTCGTGATCGTCACGTCGACGCCTTCGGGGGTTTCAAAGACGAACGTCGCAGTTAGCGCTTCGGATGCTTCGGGGGAGCCGCTGGAATTTTCGTAGTAATCGCCGGAAGTCTTAGCTCGCATCCACGGCGGTTGCGAGTATGGGGCACTTCCAGCCGGGGTAACGTCGACAGTTTGTTCGACTACTTGGTTTGAAGCCAGATCGGCCGCCACCGAGATTTCCGCGCTGCCCGCGCCCGCGATGCTAGCGGACTTCCATTGCCAGGCCGGAGGCGTGCGGCGTAAGGCGCTCACCGTGATTGCGGCTGCCCTCCCCGGGACTAAGTTCCAGCGATCTGCGCTAGCGTCGACCCAGATGCCCGATGCAACCTCGATCGCTCGCACGAGTTGGTTCCGCTTGTAGTCCAGTTCAGGTTCGTTGAGAGTTGAGAGCTCGCTATAGGCCTGAAGCAGGTGAGGCAATATCGCGTCGGGTTGGGCGGAGTCGTATTCCGCCAGGGCTTTTGCGAGCAGCTCGCCGATTCGCTTTCCGCCCTCGACGCGATTCCAAGTAGTGTCAATTCCGTCGAACAAATCGTTCTCGGTGCGTTCGCCGGCTACGAATGAGAAGAACGCGGGCACGCTGCCCTTGCGCTGACCGGCACCCATGCCCTGGCTGCGATGTTGGCTTCGACTTTCGCCTGCAATTTCGGCGTAGGATTTTCCAAGGACTGGATCGTAATCGCCAAGCTCTAGGCGGAGACGGTCGGCTCGCTGAGCTTCGTCCGATTCCATGCGGCGGTTGAACGTCGGCGTGTTGTAGTAAAAGCGGTGTGCCTTCCAGGCGGGCAGGCCTAGCTCAGGGAATTTATTTGGGTCCGCGGCGGCTTCGTAGGCCTCGGGGCCGGTCCAGCCAACGGCGGTGTGCTGGCCGTGGCCGCCGCTGCCCGGCTTGGGCGGGAACCGGGAGAGAATCACGTCGGGCCGGAACTGACGGATCGTCCGCACCATATCGCGAAGCAAGCGCTCGTGGCCCCATTTCGCAAGTGCTTCCTCGGGCGCTTTGCTATAGCCAAAGTCGATGGCGCTTGAGAAGAACTGCTCGCCGCCGTCAATGCGGCGGGCTTCGAGTAACTCCTGCGTACGGATCATACCCATCAGCGGACCTTGCTCGGTGCCGATCAGGTTCTGTCCACCCTCGCCGCGGGTTGCCGAGAAATAGGCGGTGCGAATGTGGCGCCCACGAGCGAAGTACGAGATGACCGTCGTGTTTTCGTCGTCGGGGTGCGCGCCAAGCATCAGCAGGCTTCCAACAGTGTTGAGCTGGTCGAGCAGCTCTTGTAGTTCGGCCGCGCCTCTGAGCGGCGTCGGCTGGGCGTTGAGGCTCAACGCCGCCAAGATGAGTGCTAAAAACAACGAGCGTCCCATGTCGTTTTTGAGTTTATCGCCCTCAGACCGCGGCGTGCGTTTTCCTGGGCCGGCCCCGATCAGTTTGTACTCATTTGACGCCGGCTGATAACGCACTGAATCTGGGTGAACATCCGGCTGGGCACCTTTTGGCCGCTGATACTTTGATCACACCGCGCGCGTGCGGCGGCGTTCGCGGTCAAGAACCCGAGGCGTGGACGGAAGTCCGCGCTTCCGTGCTGACTATTTCGGCCTACGCTAATATCCGAGTAAGTGGAACAGATCCACCTACCGTTTGAGTCGATCGAGCAGATGTTTCAGCGCGTCTTTCGCGCGCTGAAACCGCGTACCGCAGCGCCGGAATTTTCTGTGCAGTTTTATCCTTATGCGGGGATCAACTCAACAATTCGCATGGAGGCCGGGCATCGTCGAGTTCGCGTCCGAATGAGCGATATGTTGGATGCGGCGCCCGCGCACGTGCAAGAGGCGCTGGCCGCAATTCTGATCTCGAAGCTCTATCGCAAACGCCCACCTGAGCGCGCGGACGACGTCTATCGCGATTGGAGCACTAGTCCTGCTATCCGACAACTCGCCAAAGAAACCAGGCGAACTCGGGGACGCAAGCAAATGGCGCACCCTCGCGGCCAAGTTCATGATCTCGATGCGTTGTTTGCGGAACTCAACGCGCGCTTCTTTGCCGCGGAACTTCGCAAGCCCGTGCTCGGCTGGAGCCGAGGAGAGTCACGCCAAATGCTGGGTCATTACGATTCCGCCCACGATGCCATCGTGATCAGCCGGGTGTTTGATAAGCCCGATGTGCCTCGCTATTTGCTTGAGTACGTGCTCTATCACGAGATGCTGCACGTGAAATATCCGACGGAAATGCGACGGCAACGGCGCTGTGTTCATACCCCGGCGTTTAAGGCCGAGGAGCGACTGTTTCCTCGATACGAAGAAGCCAATCGCGTGCTCATGAATTTGTAGCAGCGGCGTAAGAGTATTTTGGCTGCCAGTCGCCTGGGCCGCCGTCCAATAGATCGAATAAATGCCAGACGCCGCAAAAGGGGTCCCCAGGGCCGAGCGAGCGGTGAGCGATTCTAGCGATCGAGCCATCAGCATTCTTGCGGAACGTCGACACTCCCGGCCACGGTCCGGTCTTCCCTTGCCATTCTCGGACGTAGCCCATGTCGGCGGTAAAGGTCGTGTCGGCGCTCGAGACCATCGTGAAACGCCACCCTCGGCTGGCGGCGAATTCGGCTTGGACTTCGGGTGCGTCGGGGGAGCAGACAACAAACGCGGCCCGGTCCTGAAGGTGGTCGACCTCGTCGTTGAACCCATCCGCCCAAAGGGTGCAGTAACTGCAGCCCTTTCCCATGTTGTGAATCAGGATCAGATCCGGCTTTTCGCCGAACAGCTCTGACAACCTAACCGGTCCGAATGCGCCTTGTAGTAGGTAGTCCTTAACGGGCTCGGGCGGCACCTCCCGTCGTAACTCAGCGAGCTCCCGTTGCTTCTCGACCACCTCGTTTTCTAGGGCGGCGATGCGCTCGTTGGTATCAATGATTAACATTATGGTTAAACGTTAGCACGCGCTGCCGGTAGAATGTAGCTGGAATGCCAAACGAGCGCCGGGCCGGCAATTAGATGGCCGCAGGTATTTCGAAACGTGTTGCCGCGACCTGCCTACTAGTTGCTTCACTTGCTACCGCGCAATCTCGCAGGCAACAATCGGCCGCTCACGTTGAGACTGGCCGAGTGCGGGTTTCGTTTAACCCAGGCGACCTCGATCGTGACGCCGCAACAGAATTCTCGACTCTAGCGAATGTGGGATTAGAGCATTTTCAGTTAAAGTATATACAGCTCTTGTAGATTCTTCGCTTTGTCAAACGAGTCATGGCGAAAGCATATTCAGATGACTTGCGCCGCAAATTGATCGAGGCGCATCAACAGCGAGATGGAAGCCTAGCGGAACTGGCGAAGCGATTCCACGTCAGCGAGAGTTGGGCGAGGAAGGTGTCGGCGGCATGCAGTCGCACGGGCAGTTGGGAGCGTCCGCCGTCGGGACCACGTGGGCGGAGCAGCAAGTTCACGGCGGACGTCCGCCACCGGCTGAGCGCGTGGATTGACAAGCAGTCCGACCTCACCTTGCACGAGTTGCAAGCGCGGCTACAGTCCGAGTTGAAGCTCAAGGCGAGCATCGGACGGCTGTGGAATCTGTTGCGCGAGATGGGGCTGCGTTTAAAAAAAAGTCGCTCTACGCCGCCGAACAAGACAGCGAAGCCAACCAAGAGCGGCGTTCCTCATGGCGCGAGCAAGTCAGCCGGATCGATCCGGAAAAGCTGACATTCATGGACGAAAGCGGCGTCGCCACGGAAATGACCCGACGCTAGGGACGCGCCTGGGGAGGTCGTCGGCTGCGCGCGGGAGTGCCCGCCGGACAGTGGCAAACGCTGCGTGTGTTGGGGGCGATTCGCCGTTCCGGATGGGTCGCGGCAATGACGATCGAAGCGGCGACGGACGGTGAAATTTTCCTCGCCTATCTCGAGCAGGTGCTGGGTCCGCAACTCCAACCGGGTGATGTCGTGGTGATGGGTAATCTCTCGGCGCACAAGGTCGCCGGGGTGCGCGCGGCGATCGAGGCGCACGGCGCCGAGTTGCTCTATCTACCGCCCTATTCGCCTGACTTCAACCCGATTGAACAGTGCTGGGCGCAGGTCAAGCAAAGCTTGCGAGCCGCCCAAGCGCGCGCGCTTCCCAAGCTCGAAGAATGTCTAGCCGAAGCCCTTGCCAACGTCACCCCGCAAAACATGCAAGCCTGCTTCCGCCACTGCGGCTACGGGCTATGAATTTTATGAAAATGCTCTAAGGGACCTCGAAAGCGCCTTGAAATTGGACTACGCCGGAGAAAGTATCCAGTTCAGAGTGAGCCGGCGAGTGCGAATTTCGAATGCCTATCGCTTACGAATCAATCTTCCGCTGACGCGGGTTCGGCAACACTCAGCGCCCTACCTCCACGAAATCTCGCATATTTTGATGCAGCAGTACTCCCAGGGGTACGATCCGCCGACGTGGCTTAGCGAGGGGTTCGCGTCGTACATGGAGAGCTACATCGCGAATGATTTTAGCGGCTACGACGCTCACGTCTTCACTCGCGATGGTAACCGTAGTGCTGACGCCGAGGCACGTCAACATCTTAAGACGAGCTATGGGCGCAATGTGGAACCTTACATAGGGGGACAAGGAGAGCCGAACGGGCTGGCTCGTGATCGAGAACGTATCGCCCCACCGTTTTACGTGCTGTCGCAATCGTTCGTGAAGTTCTTGGTCTCCACACTTGGCCTTGAATCCGTCAAGAACATGCATCGTGGCGGGAACGCTCTGGAGAAACCCCGGCGGCGGCCAATCGGAGAATGGAAAGCCGCATGGCTACGATCGCTCTAACCCGGATTTGTGACCAGGCAGCGCGGGAAAGTGCGTGAGGATTGCAGGTTAAGCCCGTTGCAATTCGTCCCGGCGTGCCGTCGGCGACATGGCAAAACGAAAAACCGCCCAGCTCAGTTGAGAGCTGGGCGGTTGGATTGCTTGATGCGCGTCGGGAGCTAAAGCGCCTTTTGTAACGCTTCGCCGAAAGAACCGACTTGATCGGAAGTTTTGTCTCCAGACGTCTGCGCCGGCTGGCTAGTTTGGTCCGGACGGCGCCGAGGTGGCCGCCGCTGTTGTTGGCCCTGCGATGAAGATTTGTCGCCCTTAGGATGAGCGGCCTTAGCACGTAGAAGCTTCCCGTCGATAGGAGCGCGGTTAAACCGGCTAATGATCGAATGCATCTCCTCGTCGTTTGGCGCTTCTACGAACGCATAACCTTTGGATTCTTGTGTTTCAAAATCCCTAATGACGCGCACTGCGTCACAAACTAAATCACTACTTTCCAGCCACGACTTGATGTCGTCGGCTGTCACCCATTCTGGGAGGTTCCCGAAATAAATATTGTGGCCCATGTTTACGAGTCACTGCCTACTTTCTTAGATTTGGTTCTCCTATGAGAAAGCCCCGAGTTCTCGCTGCAGGGGCAGGGAGGGTGGTCACTCCGACCATTTCGATTGTAACACACGATCGCCAGTCCGAGTCTTGTCTCATGCAAGATGAGTCTGAACGAGGAGTTTGTTTCTCACACAAGATGAGCCTGAAGGATCGGGGAGTGGGCATGCTGGGAATTGACTATCCAAGTGCAAAACACCAGCAAGCTGAACCTGCAACAGATCCAGCAGTTTCTCCACTCCAGCGAGGAGATTCGATTCAAAGGCAAAGGGCGGGCCGAGATCTACACGTGGGTGGCGCGCACGCTTCGCCAGCACGGCTACAGCCGCCAGAACCGCGCCGACAAAGGGCTGCTGCGGCAGTATCTGGTCAAGATGACCGGACTGAGCCGGGCGCAAATCACGCGGCTGATCCAGCAGTACCGGCAGGGCGGAGAACTCCAACCCGCCCGCTACCGGCGGCATCGCTTTGCCCGCAAGTACACGCCCGCCGACGTCGAACTGCTGGCGGCGGTGGACGAGGCCCACGAAACCCTCAGCGGCCCGGCCACGCGCAAGATCCTCGAGCGGGAATACCAGCAGTACCAGCAGCGCGAATACGAGCGGCTGGCGGGGATCTCGGTGGCCCAGATCTATCGCCTGCGGCGGCGCAGAGCCTACCGCCAGCGGCGGCTGCATTTCACCAAGACCCGGCCCACGGCGGTGTCGATCGGCGAGCGGCGCCGGCCCGACCCGCAAGGCCAACCCGGCTTTCTGCGAGTGGATACGGTGCATCAAGGGGCTCGCGATGGCGTCAAGGGCGTCTACCACATCAATGCCGTGGATGAAGTCACCCAGTGGCAAGTGGTCGGCGCCACGCCCGCGATCAGTGAAGCCTGGCTGGAGCCGTTGCTGAAAGCCATGATCGAGCAGTTTCCCTTTCGTATCCGCGGCTTCCATTCCGACAACGGCAGCGAGTTCCTCAATCGCACGGTGGAGAAGCTATTGAACAAGCTGCTGATCGAACAGACCAAGTCGCGTCCGCGGCACTCCAACGCCAACGGCTTGGTGGAATCGAAAAACGGCGCGGTGATCCGCAAACACATGGGATATACGTACATCGCGGCGCCGCACGCGGGGCGCATCCAGCGCTTCTACCAACAGCACTTCAATCCCTATTTGAACTTCCACCGGCCCTGCGGACAGCCCGAGATCAAGACCGACGCCAAAGGCAAGCAGAAGCGGGTGTACCGCCACTACCAGACGCCTTGGGAATCTTTCGAGAAGTTGCCCGAGGCCGCCAGCTATCTCAAGCCAGGGCAGAGGCTGGAGGCTCTGGGCCGCATTGCCCAGGCCGAAAGCGACACGGCGGCGGCCCGCCGGATGCAGCGAGCCAAGCAGAAGCTGTTTGCCAGTTTCCGTTCCGCGAACACGCCGTGCTGAACAGCAGGAAGAGGGCTGTGGAAATGACGGACGATGGAAAACGAGGAAAACCAAAACCAGGTTTCCCTTCGTTTCCCACCGCCCTTGGAAATCGCTCCGCGATTCCCACAATCCCACAACCCCGACGACGATTCTCTCCTTGCCAAAACTCAAAATCAAAAAGCCCGAAAGGAGCCCCAGCGACTCAAAAAGCCCCAACCCCCGTCTTCAGGCTCATCCTTCGATGAGAAAATGCTGACAACTCATCAACGTCTTGTCCAATACAAGATGAGCCTGAAGGGGAGGGCGATTCCAATACAAGATGAGCCTGACGGGGATCCGTTGGGTGGTCAGGAACAGAGCAGCTGCGGGCGATGGGAGTCGCCGTGCAGCAAGCCGAATCGCTGAGTCTGGAGCAGATCGAGTGTTTTCTCGACGGGTGCCAATCCGTCGCCTTCGAGGGCGGCAATCGAAGCGACAAATATGCGCTCGTCGAAAGCGTCTTGAAGCGGCATCACTATGCCGACCAGAAGCGCTCCGTCAAGGGTCTCCTGCGGCGTTATCTCGCTAAGCTCACGGGCTTAAGCCGCGCGCAACTCACCCGCCTGATCGGACAGTTCTTGCACACGCGTTGCGTCCGTCCGAGGGCCTATCGGCGGCGCCGTTTTCCCAGCAAGTACACACGCGCCGACAGCGTCTTACTGGCGCACGTCGATCGAGTTCATCAGCGCCTCTCGGGGCCGGCCACCCGCCGCATTCTCCAACGCGAGTTCCAGATCTACGGCCGCAAAGAGTTTCGACGCCTGGCCGAATTGTCCGTGGGCCAGCTGTACAACTTGCGAAAAAGAGCCGTCTACCAACGTCACAGTTTGCATCTCGACAAGACCCGTCCCACGCCCGTTGCGATCGGCGAACGCCGCCAACCCGAGCCGCGAGGACGTCCGGGCTACCTGCGCATCGACACCGTGCACTCGCCCGAACAGGAAGGCGAAAAAGGCGCCTACAGCATCAATGTGGTCGACGAAGTGACGCAGTGGCAGGCCGTCGGCTGCGTCCAACGCATCAACGAAAATCACCTCATTCCCTTGCTGGAAGGGCTTTTGGAACAATTTCCATTTATCGTTCGCGGCTTTCACTCCGACAATGGCAGCGAATTCGTCAACCATCAAACCGCTAAACTGCTCGAGAAGTTGCGAATTGAATTTACGAAGTCTCGCGCGCGCCGTTCGAACGACAATGCCTTGGTCGAAACCAAGAACGGCGCGGTGGTGCGCAAGTGGATGGGCTACCAGTTTTTGCCCTCGGAAGCGACGCAGGCGATCGACACCTTCTACCGCCAGTGGCTCAACCCGTACTTGAATTTTCATCGCCCATGCGCTTTCGCCAGCGAGCGCCGAGACCGCCGCGGCAAGTTGCGCAAGGTGTACGCCGAGTGGAGCACGCCGTGGGAAAAGCTGCTCAGCCTGCCCGCCGAGCAGCGCGGCCTGCGCGCGGATCGCTCGCTCAAGAAGCTCCAAGCGCGAGCGGACACTTGTTCCGACACCGAGTTTGCCGAGCAACTCGACGCTCAGCGCAACGAACTGCAACGCGTCTGCAAAGACCTCGCGATCTGCTGGCGCACGCGCTAGACAACGCCCCGACCCGAGGCGTTGTCGGCTCCTCCGGCCCACGTCCGAAGACGGCCGTGGGGTCTCGCCTGGGATGGCTGCAAAGGGGGACTGGGGCTGCCGCCCCTTCCCCCTTATGCAATCCCCCTCACCCCGCCCTACGAAGCCACAAATAGCTGTAGCCGCCGACCTCAACTCACGCTATAATCCCCCTCAACCCGCAGCTGCTTCGCCTCTCTCCTTCAGGCTCATCTTTCAATTGGAAAAGAGGTCAACGCGGCATAAAGCTGGTCGCAATCATAGTTCTTCGAACCACTTTCGCAATACTTCTACAGCCGGTTTACCGACGGGGCGATGAGACGTATCGAACGGACCGCTCCGGCCATGGGTCGGCCACTTCCACCAGTACATTCCGGCGACGTTCGGCTCTTGGCTAAAGTATTGAAACCAAGCCTCGTAGCACTGTTTTTGGAGAGCCGCATCGAGTCCGCTGGAGTTCTCTTCCCAGGGCCTTGAAGCCGCCGTTTTAAGAGCTGGAAATCCGACCTCAGTGAACAAGATTGGCTTGTCGAACTTCTTAGACACGGCTTGGATGCGAGCCTGCGTTTCGCTGATTTTCACCGCATTGGCAGCAGGCCGTTCCCGGTCTTCGGCCATAGGGAAGTAGAAATTCACGCCGATGTAGTCGAGTTGATCCCAGAAACTGACTTGCTCGAATTCACCGTTCCAGTGTGCGGCGTAGGTAATCGGGCCGCTGTAAATTTTTCGGATGTCTGAGATCAGCCCGCGCCAGTGCCCTTCGTGGACCGTAAGGCCCGACAACTCATTGCCAATCGCTAGTAGGTCGACGCGGTGGAGTTCGGCGAATCGCGCAAAATGTAGCAGCCAACGGCGATACTGCGCGAACCATGCGTCGAATCTAGCAACTTTGTCGAATTCAATGTCGCCGTGGAATCGGCGTCCGGCCCAGAGGTGCGGCTTGAGCATCACCTTAAGGCCTAGCGTGTGAGCGGAGCGCAGCGAGCGCAACAGGCGGTCGTCAGTTTCATCGGTACGGAAACGGATCGTCAGCTCGTCCGGCGCGGCGGTGAAGGAGTAGGGGACAAGCGCGATCGCATTGCCGCCAAGATCGCTGATTCGTAGTAGCTCACGGTCGGCGGCTTCGGAACCGTAGCCCCAATTGCCGCCTACCTCGTGAGAAAACGAAATACCTTTCTGATATGGCAGTAGCCGTACGGTTTCAGGCAACGCCTCAACGGGTTCGCGACAGACGGGCACGCAGTCGGCGCACATCGCGAGGAGCTCATTCGGTTCCAGGCGATAGACATCTTGAAGTTTGGTAATGCCCTGCCGGCTGACGAAATTCTCGATCCATGCGCCGGATACTGCGTCGCGAACCAGCGGCGAAAGATACGTTTGGTCGACGTTGAAAATTTCAGCGGCAGGGTAGCGACGCTCTTCGCAGGCGATGCGCGCTGCGTACTCACGCAAGTCAGCGCCGTAATAACTGCCGGAGGCGTAGCGAGCAACTGCCCGGGCAACAACCTCAGAGGCCGCTTCTCCCCATGTCTGGCGCATCAGAATCAGCGCTTCGGCCAGCGGGTTGTGCGAACGGTTACTGGAACCCGCCAGCATAACTGGAGCGGCGCCCGCGCGCTGGTAAAAGTCCCCGTCGTAGCGGCGGTCGTTCACGATCGCCTGAAAGCCCTGCCACGTCTTGGCAACATTAGCCTCGAGCGGCGATTGAGATTTGCGAATGCCCAACCGCTCGCGATAGCGCTGGACATCCGCGTCGGCCCCGCGTAGCCATTCCTCGCGTTCAGCGTCGTTGAACGCCTCAGACTCAAAGCTAATCCGCCAGTTTGCTGACTCCGCCGGCACCCATCCGACGGCTTCGGACGGCCCGCGATATGTCGCGAGAGTAAGCGGAATGAAGAGCGCTACAGCGCCGACGCAAACGAGTGCGCCGGAAAGTAGCTGATTGACCTTCGGCTCCCAAGGCTTCCACTTCCAGGCCGCGAGCGTTACAAGCGCGGCGAGGGTCAGCGGGAGATGTTCGATGCCGATCCGCTCTAGAAACCGGCGGTCGGCCTGGGCTTCCGGCAGGAACCAATAGAGCGCCGCGGCGGGCAATAGAAACGAAGTTAAGGGGTAGAGTTGCGCGCCCCGAATCGACACTCGCAGCAGGTACAGAATCGCCAACGTAACTGTAGCGGCGAAGAGCCAGCGTAGGGGCGCGGCGTCGCCCATTGGCAGCCCAATCGCGTTAACCGCCGTCTGCATCGATCCGCGGCCTAGGCGCGCGAATAAGGTGAGAGCTGAAAACAGCGACGACGCAAACCAAAACGCTGTGAAGGCGCAGGCGAGTGCGAGGGCTTTCGGAAGCCTCGACGCAAGCGGCGCGACCGCGACGACTACCGCAGCAGCGAGTATCGTGCCCCCAAGTAGTTGCATCGCGTGGGTAAGCCACGGGGCGTCGGGTGGAAGAATTACGCCCGCGCCAAAGCGTCCGCCCATAACGTCGGAACCCGCAAAACGCACGAGCGCCCACCGAATAATCGATTCGAGTAGTCGGACAAGGCGAAGCGCGAGGCAGCCCGCGGCTAGCCCGATAACCATCTCGAACAGCCGGTCAGAGGTCTGTTTGGCGACAGCGTTCATATGCGCGGGGCGCTATAATTCGTGAGCCATGCAGCACACGAATCGTCGAGCGTTTTTAACCCTTTCCGCAGCAGCGGCGCTGCAGTCCAGTCTAGCGGCTCGCTTGACGGCTGCGGAGCGTTCTAGTTTCCGGCTAGCCGTCACAACGGACGAGATTGACGACGATTTGAATGTTGCTGTCGCGTTTCTCAAGCGCTTCAGCATCAAACATTGTGAGATCCGCGGGTATTGGGGAAAGTACAACACGTCGCAGCCAATCGAACGCGCACACGAGGCTCGCAAGATCCTTGATGACGCAGGGATTCGGCTAGCGATTCTCGACACCGGGTTCTTCAAGGTGTCCGTGCCAGATACGACGACACTTGAGGGTAAGAAGGCGCTAGACAAGCAATGGGCGTTGCTAGATAGGGCGTTCGAACACGCCGACGTTATGGGCACGAAGTTGATTCGTACCTTCGCGTTTACATACAAGAGAGGCGAGCAGCCGAACCCGCTGCACTACCCCTGGATCTACGAGCACGTCGCCGAGTCGGCTGAGCGAGCGAAGATGGCGGGCTTCAGGTTGGCGCTCGAGAATGTCGGTGGCAGCTACGTCGCGACGGCGGAGCATTCGGCGAAGCTCCTCAAAGCTGTGAAAGACCCGACGCTCGGACTTACGTGGGATCCCAACAACTCCGCGCAGTCCGGCGACAAAGAGCCGTATCCCGCTGGCTATGAGATGCTTGCGTCGAAGCGAATTTACCACGTGCATTTCCGCGACTACAAGTACCGCGCCGACGGCAGCGCCGACTGGTGTGGTGTAGGCGACGGCGACTTCGACCACGTCGGACAACTGCAAGCTTTCTTGAAAAACGGCTACCAAGGTGTGGTGTCGCTCGAAACGCACTTCAAGATCGACGACAGCAAGGCGAAGGCTAGCGAGTACTCGATAAAGGCCCTGCTGGAAATCATCGAGCGTGTTTAGGTCCGCGCCTTCAACCATTCGGCGCTGACAAAAACTGGAACGTGGTCGGATTCACTTCGCTCCCTCGCCCAGCGTTGCAGATCGTAATCGAGCGCCGCCGCTGTGCATAACTTGTCAGGGCGCGGGCGAATTCCTACTCGCCATAGATCGAGCCGGTCGGAATCCCAGCAGGTCTGGACCGTGACCTCGCCCTCGGTCAGTCCGTCGGTGTGATAGCTGCAGGCATCGTCGAGCAACTCAAACTGCTCGACGCTCAGGCCCAGTTCGTCGAAATACTCACCCGCCAATGCCGCGCCCCGTCGGCCGTGGTCTGGGTCGCTGCCATCGTTGACACGGCGTGAGTCGTGAAATATCGCGAACAGCTCAACCACGGCCAGGTCAGCACCCGTTTGCTCGGTTAATCTGCTGCCAATCTCAAGCACTCGCGCCCAGTGCGACAACCCATGAATGCCCATCGGCGAAAGGACATATCCAGCCAGGATTCTTTTGACTAGTTGAGGGTTGAACACTGTTGCAGCCTCAGGCCATTCTCCGCACTTTTTGCGGAGGTTGGCGCGTCTAATCTCCGCAACACGCGCGGAGTATGCGGATTCGGACATTGCCAAAAAGTCTTGGATGGCGACGGCTGATCAATTTCTGAGTGGTTTGCCGGTTTTTAGAAGATGTCCCATTCGCTGCTGCGTGCGCTCTTCGCCGCAGAGGCTTAGGAATGCCTCCTTTTCGAGGCCGAGCAAGTACTCCGGCGAAACCATCGTCGGTTCGGTTAGCGGGCCGCCAGAGAGAACCTGAGCCAGCCGTTTGCCAATTTCGACGTCGTATTCGGAAGCGTACATTCCTTGCTGCATCATCCAAAGACCCAGTTCGAGGGCGGCTAGCGCTTGCTGGCCGCCGACTAGGACTTCATTTGTTTCTACGGGCTCGTAGCCGGCGGCCACCAGGCCTAGCGCCGCTTGCTTGGCGTCAGCTAGCAGGCGGTCGCGGTTCATCGTCACACCATCGTTTGGACCTAAGAATCTGCGCTCAGCGGCTTCGGTTGCGCTCCCTGATACCTTGGCTAAGCCGATGGTTTCGAAAGTTGCGCGGGTCGCCGGAATGAGGTCGTCGGTCGGCGCTAGGCCGGCGGTGTGGCGGCGTAGGAGTTCGACGCAACCTCCGGCGCCGGGGATCAATCCAACGCCGACTTCGACGAGCCCCATGTATGTTTCGGCCGCGGCTTGGGTCTGCGCGCAGTGCATCGCGATTTCACAACCTCCGCCTAGAGTCTGGCTGAATACTGCCGCGACGGTTGGTTTCGAGCACGCTCGCAACGCGCGAGTGAGGCCTTGGATCTGGTCGATGCTCTCGGCGATGCCAGACCAGTTGCCGTCCATGCACATCTGGAGCAACATCTGGAGGTTTGCGCCAAAACTGAAGTTGTCGCCTTCGTTGCCGATAACCAGCGCGTCGAAGTCGGTTTCAACGCGTTTCAGCGAGCTTCCGAGCATGGCAAACACATTCTCGTCGAGCGAGTTGCCTTTCGAGTGGAACTCAAGCACAGCAACGCCGTCGCCCATGTCCCACAGGCTTGCTCCTCTGTTAGACTCGACCGCCGATGCACCGTGTTTCAACTCGTCGAGCCGTAGTACGCCGGCTGTTTTGGGGAACGCGCGGAACTCGCCCGATTGCAGCTCGAAGTACGTAGTGCCGGCGGGCGTATCGGCGTAGAAGCCCTTCGCGGGCGAAGCCAGCACTGCTTCGACGATCGGCGGAAGGGTCTTGCCGTCGGAACGCATCCGCTCGCTGGTTTCTTCAACGCCCAAGTCGTTCCAAATTTCAAAGATTCCCTTTTGCCAGTTGAATCCGGCCTTCATGACCTTGTCGACGCTGACCAGGCTGTCGGTTACTTCGGGAATGCGCGCGGCTGCGTATAGGAAGAGTGCGCTAAGCGTTTCCCACAAGAAACGGCCGGCAGGGTCGTCCGAGGAGATCAGTTGCTTGATGCGGCCGCCAAGATCGCGATTTTTTGACGCGGCGTCCACGGAGTCCCATGGGGGCCGGCGCATTTCGCGGTAGTCGAGTGTTTCAATGTCGAGAACCAGCCAGCCGCCGGGTGCGCTTTTGTCGCGCTTATAAAAACCGCCGCCGCTCTTGTCGCCGAGCATTCCTTTACCGAGCATCTCTTTCAAGAAAGCGGGCGGGGAATAGACATCGCGATTTTCGTCGTCGGGTACGAGGTCGTAGATCGTCTTGGCGACGTAGTAGCAGATATCGATGCCGGTGAAATCAGCCAGGCGGAAACTCGCCATTCGCGGTCGGCCGACCAGTGGCCCCGTAAGCGCGTCAACCTCTTCAACGGTTAGCCCGTGGGCCGTCATCGTTTTGAGCGTGTGCATCACCGAGAAAAGAAAGATGCGATTGGCGATGAAGTTGGGACGATCTTTAGCTTCGACGACGACCTTGCCCAGGCGACGATCGCAGAAGTCGGCCATGTCGGCGAAAAGCGCGCGGTCGGTCTCCGGGGTGGGAATCAATTCCACCAGACGCATATGGCGCGGTGGGTTGAAAAAGTGTGTTCCGAGCCAGTGCGTCCGAAAGTCCTCCGACCGGCCCTCTGCCAGCGCTGCGATCGGCAGGCCTGAGGTGTTTGACGTGACGATGGCGCCGGGCTTGCGAAGGGAATCAACTCGGGCGAGCAATTCTTGCTTGGGCTCCATCTTCTCGACGATCGCTTCGCAGATCCAGTCGGCATCGCCGATCCGCTCTAGATCGTCTTGGAAATTGCCGATCCGCAGGTGCTTTAGGGCGCTTTGAGAGAACAGGGCCGGTGGCCGCGATTTTCCAAGACCCTTGAATGCCTTTTGCACGATGCCGTTGCGTGCGGCCGCGCTCGTCGCGTCGGGTAGGGCGAGATCAAGCAGCAGGCAGTCGACGCCGGCGTTAGCGAGGTGGGCCGCGATGCGTGAGCCCATGGTCCCGGCGCCGAGAACAGCGGCTTTTTTGATTGATATCGCCATCGAGGTTTCAGTTTCTCCTGGGGTTGTCTAGTATAAAACGCCCAATTGATATCATCGAATATTCGGGTCCCGAGGCTCGTTCCCAGGCGTATGATTCAAACCTTATTTGGGGCTCCTCCGCCGGAGTCCGGGCTCTTCGACCGCTTCAAGAAGGCGGTTTCAAAGACTCGCGAAGCCCTAAGCGAGCAGATCGACGACATTTTCGAGGGCAAGAAGGAGATCGACGACGAACTCCTTGAAGAGCTCGAGATGACCTTGATCAGCGCGGACGTCGGTGTTCGCACGACTAGTGAAATACTCGACTCGGTGCGCGATCAGATGGACCGCGACGAACTTGATGACCCTCTCGCACTCAAAGAACAAATCGCCCATCACATGATGGAGATTCTGCGCGGGTCGGAGCAGGTTGCCGAGACGGTGAACGAGCCTCCGGAAGTGATCTTAGTCGTCGGCGTGAACGGCGTAGGTAAGACCACGACGATTGGCAAGCTTGCCAATCGCTTGAAGCACGATGGCCGCAGTGTTTTACTCTGCGCCGGTGATACGTATCGCGCCGCCGCGGCCGAGCAATTGGCGATCTGGGGCGAACGAACAGGCTGCACGGTAATTCGCCAAAAGGCCGGCTCGGATCCAAGTGCGGTGTTGTTCGACAGTTTGCAGGCAGCGAAGGCTCGAGGGGCCGACACCGTCATAGTTGATACCGCCGGACGGCTTCATAACAAAGCAGGGCTGATGGCGGAGCTCGAAAAGATGAAGCGAACGGCACAGCGGATCGTACCCGGGGCGCCGCACCAGCTGTTACTCGTGCTCGACGCCGTGACCGGCCAGAATGGCTTGGAGCAGGCTCGCCAATTCACCGCCAGCACGGGGGTCAGCGGACTAGTACTAACCAAGTTGGATGGTACGGCGAAGGGTGGTATCGTGGTCGCGATCGCGCGCGAATTAGGGCTGCCGATTCGTTGGGTTGGCATCGGCGAGCAGGTGGATGATTTTATCGAGTTTGACCCTGAAAGTTTCGTACGCTCGCTATTCGAGAGCTAGACAAAGCCCATGAACCGCTACTACCAGACGACCAGCCCACCGGCCATAGAAACAGAGGCGTGGACGGAAGCCCACGCTCGCGAGCACTCAGGAGTCAACTCGCAGTGAGTGTCGAGGCAACAACCGGCGCCGATCAGCTAATCCTTCGCGAGACGCTTGAGCTTGCGCGTCAAGGCCGTGGGTTGGCGAGTCCGAACCCGATGGTCGGCGCGATTGTAGTTGACGATTCGGGCGCAAAGGTTGGCGAGGGTTTTCACACCTACGATGGACGAAAGCACGCCGAGGTGCTGGCGCTTGAGGCAGCAGGTGACGACGCTCGCGGGAGTACGCTTTATGTTTCGCTCGAGCCTTGTAGCGTCCACAGCCGCACTCCACCTTGCGCGGACGCGATCGTAGCCGCGGGTGTCGCACGGGTCGTCTCGGCGACGCGCGACGAGAACCCTGAGGTGAATGGCACAGGGTACGATCGCTTGCGCGATGCCGGCGTTGAGGTGGTTGAGGCCGACGCCGAGATCGCCGCCGAAGCGCGCCGCTTGAACGAGGCATTCTTCCACTACGCTCGCACCGGCAAGCCGCTCGTTACCCTCAAAACAGCCGTAACGCTCGACGGTAAGATTGCCGCGCCGGACGATAACAGCGGCTGGATTACCAGCGAGGTGGCGCGGGCACATGTGCAACAGGTACGGCACGAGCACGACGCGATTCTTACCGGCATTGGCACAGTGCAAGCCGACGACTGCCTGCTGACGGATCGTTCGGGTTTGCCCCGACGCCGGCCACTTTTGAGGATCGTCGCCGATTCGCTCTTAAGGTTGCCTGTCGATTCAAAGATTGTGCAATCGGCGGCCAATGATCTGGTGATAGCTTCGACATCGGCGGCGCGTGAGGGTCGTCGCGAGCTGTTCGAAGAGCGCCAGATTCCAATGGAGATTTTCGACGCCCCAGCAGGTCGAGTGGACTTGGTGGCGCTCGTCGAATGGCTCGGAACGCAGCAAATAACTTCGCTCATGATTGAGGCCGGATCGAAACTAAACTGGGGCGCGCTCGAGGGCGGCGTGGTCGACAAGATATTGCTCTACTACGCACCAAAAATTCTCGGTGGAATTGATTCGTTACCGATGGTGGGCGGGGTGGGTCGGCGCTCGCGCGCGGGGGCACTGCAATTGGAAGACCTGAAGATATTGCCGATCGCGAAAGATGAGTTTGCCGTCGAAGCTTCCGTAATGAAGCAGACGTCGGTATTGCCCTAGCCATGTTTACCGGGATCATCGAAGAGACTGGCACTGTTGAGTCGTTTCAGCAACTGAGTAGCGGCGCGCGGATGGTGGTCGCGGCTCGCACGATACTCGACGATTTAAAGCTGGGAGGCAGTATCGCGGTAAATGGATGCTGCCTCACCGCGATTGAATTCGATTCAAAGACGTTCGCGGCGGAGCTGTCTCCCGAGACGCTGGAGCGCACGAATCTTGGGGATCTTCGGGTTGCATCGCGAGTGAATCTTGAACGGCCGTTGCTGCCCACCAGCCGACTGAGTGGGCACTTTGTTCAAGGTCACGTCGACGGTACCGGCGAGATTGTTGCGCTTGACGATGTTGGTGCCGGCAATTGGTGGTTGAAGATTCGAGCGCCGCAAGAGTTGCTGAAGTTTTTCGCATTCAAGGGTAGTATCGCGATTGACGGAATTAGCTTGACGATCGCCTCGCTGGAAGGCGACACCCTTGGGGTCGCGGTGATTCCGCATACCTACAAAGAGACTTCGCTGGCGGCCCTCAAGCCGGGCGGACGCGTAAATCTCGAGTGCGACGTGATCGCCAAGCACGTAGAGCGACTGCTGCGGTCGGTGGACCTGCCGGGCGGCCTCTCGATTGACAAGCTGCGAGAGCAGGGCTGGTAGCTTTTTCGTCGATCCGGTAGAGGCTAGAGCGACGCCGGAATTCCCTCCCGATAGCTCGGATATTTCAGATCAATCCCAAGGGCCTTGCGGATGGCGCGAGCATCGACTCGACGGTTAGCGCGGCGGTTCTCCGATACTTCCGCGGCCTCGCTCGATGGCGGTAGATCGAGCCCTAACAAGTCTGCGCAAAACTGTGCGATTTCTCGCGACGTCGAGGGCGAATCGTCCGCGACCGGGTAGGCTCCTGTCAATTCACTGGCCATCGCGGCGGCGGTGATGGTTGCAAGGTCGTCGACGTGGATGCGAGAAACGTAAGTTTCGCCCGCACCCAAGAGCTTGAACTCCCCTCGACGCATGGCTTCGTGGACCCCACGTCCAGGGCCGTAGATTGCAGCAGGCCGGAGAACGAGGGCCGGCCAGCGGCCGTTTTGCACAGCTTGTTCCGCTTGGGCGCGGAGTTTTTGGCGCTCGGTCACGGGGGCTATTGGAGTCGATTCGTCGACTTCCGCGGTGTCGCCGTAAACTCCAGTTGTTGAGAGGTAGATAACCCGGCGTGGTCGGTCGCCGAGTTGATTCACGAGCGCCGCCGTGGGGTCGTGCAAGCATGGGCTGCCGTCGACGCCTCTGTTGCTTTGGCTCGGAATGGAGAGCAGGACTGTGGAGGCGGCCGCGTCTGGTATGCCGGCGGATGCTACTTCGAACTTGACAACGTTTACCCCCTGCTCAGTGAGCGAGCGAAGTCGGTCGGGGTTGCGAGTGGTGGCGGTAACGCTCCAACCGCGCTTGGCTAGCAGTTCCGCGACGCGAACACCGGTGTATCCGCAGCCGATGATTAGCGCCTTTCGAGCCACTGCTCCACCTGCGTTCTCGCCCAATCAGCCGACTCTTCGCCGAATCCGTCAAACCAACGGGCGTCGGGCTCACGGTGGCGAAACCACGTGAGTTGCCGCTTAGCGTAGCGGCGCGTTGCTTTTGCAGTGGCTTCGATGGCTTCGTCGAGCGAGAGGTTACCGTCGAGATGTTTGAGGCACTGCACGTAGCCTAGCGAGGTGAACGGCCGCGCGTCACGGCCAACTCCCCTCTCGAGTAGACCCTTTACTTCTTCGATCAGTCCGCTCTCAAACATGGCGGCGGCTCGGGCGTTGATTCTTTCGTATAGCGTTTCTCGCGGCGGAGAAAGTCCCAGCGTCACGACCTGATATCCCACAAGAGGCTTGCTGCTACCCTCCCACTGCTCCGAGATCGGCCGTCCGGCTAGCAGCGAAACCTCAATGGCGCGGACTAGCTTATGCGTGTCGTTGGGATGGATTCGCTCGGCTGCCTTGCGGTCGAGGCGAGCTAATAGGCGATTGAGGTAGCCTGCCGGTTTTTCAGTCGCGGTTTGTTCGAGCCGTTCACGGAGTTGGTCGTCTCGCGCAGGGCCGGCGAACAGCCCACGGACGAGTGCCGAGAGATACAGTCCGGTACCACCTACTAGGACAGCGATCGTGCCCTGACTCTTCAATTCTTCGAGCACTGCTCGGGCCTCGCGAGCGTATTCCCCGGCCGTGAACACGGCCTCCGGATCGATCGCATCGAGAAGGTGATGCGGAATACCCCGTCGCTCGTCGACCGGCAGTTTCGCCGAGCCGATGTCGAAGCCCCGGTAGAGCTGCACTGAGTCGTAGTTGACGATCTCGCCGTTGATACGCCCGGCCACGTCCAGCGCCAACTCGGACTTGCCCGAGGCCGTGGGGCCGATCACGGCGATCAGCGGCTGGAGTGCTTGTTCCATTTACGGCTGTTTGTAGCGCCTGTATCGCCTGCTTTCGCCGTCAGGTGCTGAGCAATGCGGGCTAGACAAAGAAGATACTTATCTGTCGTGCGACTACCCCGCCTCGTCGGCGTCAATCTCGGGGAACCAAAGACGTCTGGCCGTTTCGCCCAAGATCCAGCGGCGAGCGTCATCGGAGAGCGCTAAGTGCTTGCGGTAAATTTCGAGGTGTTGTCCGTACGTCAGCTTCTGGGCGTACTTCACCGTTGGGTAGTGTGAGCCCCAGGCGCAGCGCTCGGGGCCGAACAAATCGATGACCTTGAGGACTGTCTCGTGGAAACCGCTGCAAGGGAAATTGTCTGGGCATCCACCGGCGCCGTTGGCGATGAACGAAATCTTGTTGTACAGGTTCTTGTGCTTCGAGAGGCGTTCGAGCGTGGCGATCGTCTTTTCGTTGGGCCCCCCTACAGCCAACCCCAGGCTGTGATCGAGTGCGACTCGCAGCGTTGGGAAGTCTTGGAGCAAGGTGTCGATCTGCGGTTCCAGTTCGTAGCCGCCCAGAATGTTGATGACGAGCCCCAAATCGGCAGCAGTTTTCCACAGCGCTCGCACGCCGCTATGATCGAGACGCTTGCCCGAGGCGGGGATGCTGCGCATGCCGCGCACATTCGATTCGCGAGCGTAGGTTTTCAGTAAACCGGGGGACCGCTCGTTTTCAGGGTCGAGGGTGCAGATGCCGGCAGTCCAGTGGGGATTTTCGCGCGCGGCCGAACAGACGTAGCGGTGATCGAACCCGTAGAAGCCACTCACCTGGACCAGCGTTACGGCGCTGATATCGTGTCGCTCTACCTCATCCAGCAGGCCCGCGAAGGTGCCGCTGCCTTGGGGTGGCCGCGAGGGGTTCTCTCGCGGCGGAAACTGGCGCTCGTCCGAGGAAAAGACGTGGGCGTGAGTATCGATTATCAGCACGATGATTCTCGCCCAGTATTCCATAGCCGGCACTGTTGCAACGGACTCAGCCCGCCATGCTCTGTTTACCTCGAAGCGGCGGGTCGTTCATCACCTCGCGGCGCGGGCCGTGAGTTGACCATCGATCTCAGGCACGGGATGATGAATCAGTTGACGCGACTTGTTCTTCTCGCTGTTTTAAGCCTTGCCCACGCGCTGCATGCCGGCGTGGCTGACGACTACCTACGCTCCATTCGGCAGGTCGGACTCGATCCCGATCGCTGCTACCGCGTTCGCGACGTGCTGCTCGAACGCGAGGACATCAAACTCTATTTCACTGACGGCTATCTGATCTTTGGTGAGAAAGTTCACGGGCGCGACATCGCATTCGCATTTGTCGCCACTGAGCCAACAGATACCGGAGAGCTGCTGCTGATCCCCCCCACGCCGGGCGAGCGTCAGTCCGTAGCCCGCTTTCTCGATGCGACGGTACTGGACGAACAGTTTCGTACCGGCGCGTTCTTTTTTACCGATGACAGCGCCGAGGCGTTGATGATCGCGATCGAGAAAAACGAGTCGAGCCGGCTAGATGCCGAAGCGGGCGCCCGTCTCGCGCCGCGTTGGTCCACCGTAGTGCGAAACCTACTCGGCGGAGCAGCGTTGCGCGTGTTCGAGGACACCTATTCGAATGCTCCGCTCGATCAGGGGTTCTTCGCCGGTGCGATGCGCGGCAGGAAGCTGGGCCGCTTTGATGTTTCAATCGACCCCCGGCTAGAGCGCCAAGTCACCGCCGGCCAGTTCGTGCGTGACGGGAAGCGCGACTTTTACGAGGTCTGGACAAACTTCGAGGGCAAGAACTTCAGCCGCGGCGTGCGAAAGATCACCCCCACCGCTGGACTGCTGACGAATTACCGAATCGAGTCAAGGATCAATTCTGATCTTCATCTGGACGTCAGCGCTCGCGCCGACTTCTACCCCCAGAACTCGAGAACACGCTCGTTTGACTTCGAGCTTTCGGGGCGCCTCAAAGTCTCGGCAGTAATGCTCGACGGTGAACCGGTGGAATTTCTGCAAAAGGAACTTCCATTTGCTAGCGCGTCGTCGCGCCGTCAGAAGAACGTCGTCGTCGTTCTTCCGGAGCCTCTCGAGCTCGAGTCAAAGCACGAACTAGAATTTCAATATTCCGGGAAAGTCATTTCCGACGCGGGAAACGGAGTGTATTACGTCGGGGATCGCGGCACCTGGTATCCACGCGCCGAGATCGGGTTTTCGCAGTACGAACTTGAATTTCGCTATCCCGCGCACATGAAGTTGGTGGCCACCGGCACGCAGCTGGAGGATGCCGTTGATGGCGGCATGCAGACGACTCGCTTTAAAACCGAATCGCCGATCCGGCTCGCGGGTTTCAATCTAGGACACTACATTTCGGCGTCGCGAGAGGTTGACGGCTACACGATCGAGGTCCATGCGACAGAGACTGTCGAGCCAAGGTTGCGCCCGAGACCACCACGGGTACGGATGCCGTTGCCTACTCAGCCGGCAACCCGTCCAAACCGGCGTCGTTCCGGCTACGGCATTCGAGCGCCCCAGCCGCCGCTGATCATGGATGTGCCGCCGCGTAGGGACGTTTCGCCGACTCCACGCGTCGAGGAGGTCGCCGATCAATCGGCCGCCGCGTTTCAGTTTTTCGCCGAGAAATTCGGTGAGCCCGCCCAAAAACACGTCGTCGTCTCTCCCGTGCCGGGCGATTTCGGACAGGGCTTCCCTGGGCTTGTCTACGCGTCAACCAAAAGTTACTTCCGCCCCGGTGACCAACCGCTCAAGGGTCTGACTTCGGAAGAAGCGCGTTTTTACACAAAACTACTCACGCCTCACGAACTTGCGCACCAATGGTGGGGAAACGTCGTCACCGTCTCGCAGCCGGGCGACGCCTGGATGATGGAAGGGCTAGCTACCTATTCGGCACTGTTGTTTCTCGAACAGCAGGAAGGGCGTGACGCGCTCGATCAAGCTCTGGCCGGCTACCGTAGGCGATTGCTCGAAAGTGGCGACGATGGAGCCCCTCTAGACTCTGCCGGCCCGGTTGTGTTGGGTGAACGCTTGCGAACTTCGCACCAGCCGCAGGTGTATCGCATCATCGCCTATGAGAAGGGAGCGTGGATCTTCCACATGTTGCGCGGCGCAATGGGCGACGAGCGATTTTTCGCGTTTCTGCGCGACCTGCGCGATAGCTTCGCATTTAGTTCGATTACACAAGACGAACTACGCCAGACCGCCATTCGTCACATCCCCGCTGAATATCCCGACCCCCAACTCCAAGAGTTTTTTGACTTGTGGGTCGAGCGCACCGGCATTCCGCGAATTACGGTGGACTACACGCAGAAATCCCGCAACGGAAAACACTACTTGACAGCAAGTCTTCGCCAGGGCGCGATCGATGAAAGGTTCTCTGTCGTCGTGCCGCTGAAGATCACCACATCGCCTGGTAGATTTCTCGAAAAGTACATCGTCACCGACGGCGGCGAGACTGAGTTCTCGGTCGTGCTGCGCAACAAGGCTACGCGGGTGCAGATCGACCCAGACGGCTATTTGTTGCTCGCCAAATAGTTGCCACCTCGGAGCATAAGTTCGTCGCTATATTTGGACCCTCGTGTTCGATAAACTAAGGGGAGTGTGCGCCGATTCCGGTGCGCAAATCTTCCCCCGTTTGAATAGATCGAGGATACCCGTGAGCGATTCCGACCAGCAGTTCGAGAAGATCAAGTCCCAAAATGGATTTATTGCCGCCTTGGACCAGAGCGGCGGCAGCACACCCACCGCGCTTGGCCTTTACGGCGTTACCCCGGATGCATGGTCAAACGACGACGAGATGTTCGCCGTCGTCCACCAGATGCGCTCACGCATTATGACCAGCCCATCCTTTACCGGTGAGCACATATTAGGCGCAATTTTGTTCGAGAACACGATGGACCGCGACGTCGAGGGACAGCCCACGCCGGACTATCTTTGGAACGCCAAACAAGTGGTTCCGTTTCTGAAGGTTGACAAGGGCCTAGCCGACGTGGTCGATGGCGTGCAGGTGATGAAGCCGATGCCCGACTTGGACGCATTGCTGGCTAAGGCCAAGTCAAAGCGCATTTTTGGCACCAAGATGCGCTCGGTGATCAAGCAGGCCGGCGCGAGCGGCGTCGACGCTGTCGTGAAACAGCAATTCGAGATTGGGCGTCGCATCATCGCCGCCGGTCTCGTTCCGATTATTGAGCCCGAGGTCGACATTCACTGCCCCGACAAAGCTGCCGCCGAGGTACTCCTAAAGGCGTCGATTCTGGCCGAGTTGGATCAGCTCGCGGCTGACCAAATCATCATGCTGAAGCTGACCCTGCCGGAGCAAGCCGGCTTCTATTCGGAACTAGTGGCGAACTCGAACGTCCTTAGAGTTGTGGCGCTATCCGGAGGCTACTCGCGGGAGGAAGCCAACGGTCGCCTCGCCCGCAACCACAGTGTCGTCGCGAGTTTCTCGCGCGCCCTCGCCGAGGGCCTGACAGCGCAACAATCTGACGACGAGTTCAACGCCATGCTTGGCGCGACAATCGCGGAAATTTACGCAGCGTCAATCACGTAACGGCGACGCCCAAGTGGATACGGGCTAGAACCCGGAGTAGGGCCGGGGCGTCAGCAAGGCCTTGTGAATCTTTGACACCGAGCCCTTATACTTGGCCACACCGCTGAGCTTCTTCCATCCGGGGTGAGGACCGAACTTAGACCACGACTCTTTGAGGTGATCTTCGTCGTCGTAGACCGTCATGTAGGTCAGATTCGGCATTTTCGGGCCGGCGAGTACGCGTGCCATGAAGACCGGCTGAATGCCGACGTCGAGAAAAATCGGCACTTCGCCCGAGTTGAACATCTCCACTTTCAACATGCCCATTTTCTCGCTGAAGCTTTCGTAGCTGCGCAACTCGAACAGACGCGGCTTGCCTGCCTTTTGCTGTTTGGGGACGGTCGCTCGCGGAAACGCCTTGAACGAGTGGAGCAATTCGGAGTCGATTCTCGAGTACCGAGGGGTTTCTTTCGTGGCGTCGAAATAATCGGCGGAGGCTGACTGATACGCCGAGTCGCCGTCGAGCTTGCCTTGCATGGCAGAGAATTGCTCAATCGACGCGAATGGGATCAGCAAATAAACGTTGGGCGCGCCGTCGGGTGCCTTGTCCGTAAACACGCCTACGGAGTCGATACCTTGGCGCTTCAGGGCTGGCAGAAGTCCTTTTTCAAGATAGATGTCGACCTTTGGTAGTTCCGCTGCCGAGCTGAGGTGATAGGTACGGAACTCGAGATACTGCTGCTCTTCGTGGTGATCGGCCCATACGCTTGAGGCCATCGTGAGGGCGGCGGTGATCGCGGTCAGAATTACGGTTCGTCTATTCATTTCTTCCCTTCTGTGTGGATCGTTGACGGTCAGATTGTAGCAGTAGATCTGGCGGCTAGACCGGAATTAGTACAACTCGCACCACTTCGCCGTCGATGGTAATCTCGCGGGCCTCGGCGTTTGGAGGAATTGCGTCGGCGCTGAGAAGCTCCGTGCATAGCGTTTCGGCCATGAGATGTTGCTGATGTTTGGCAAGCACACTTAGCAGCCGATCGGAGCCCGATACCGCGAGGTGGATGCGTCGGGTGTAGTCAATGTCGAGTTCCTTGCGCATGTTTTGGACATGGTGAAGCAGCTCGCGGAAGAGGCCTTCGTCGCGGAGTTCGTCATTGAGTTGGGTGTTGAGCACGACGACCGTCGTTGAGTCGCCGGCCGCCGCGAAGTGTTCAGCCGCTTCGACGGCAACTTCGAGATCGGCGGGTTCAATTCTGATTGCTTCGCCGTCGAAGTCGATCTCCGCGAAGCCGTCAGATAGTAACTTCGCGCGGAGTTCCGAAGCGTCGAGCGCTGCGAAGACCGTCTTTGCGATCTTCATTTTCTTGCCCAGGCGGGGCCCAAGCTGCTTGAAGTTGGGCTTCGCAATGTATTTAACGTGCGCTTGATCGCCGCCAAGAAATGAAACTTCGCGAACGTTAAGCTCCTTCTCGATCAGGTTGGCGTAGGGGGCAACACGGTCGCGAAGCGCCGGATCGCTGAGTACGACCTCGACGTTCTGAAGTGGTTGCCGAACTTTGAGGCGGTGTTCGGTGCGAACTCGTAGTCCCAGCGAAACAACATTGCGGACGGTTGCCATTTCTTCCGACAGCGCCAGATCGATCCGCGAAGGGTCACTCCGCGGAAGGTCGCTCAAGTGGACGCTCTCCGCTACGTCGCCGCCCGGGCCACGGACGACGTTCTGGTAAATTTCCTCCGACATAAACGGCGTAAACGCCGCGGCCAGCTTAACAACGGTCACCAGACACTCGTATAGCGTCGCGTAGGCGTCGCGCTTATCGTCGTCGAATTCGCCTTTCCAGAATCGCGCCCGACTACGACGCAGGTACCAGTTAGAGAGTCCGTCGACGAAACTGTTGAGCGCGACCGCCGCTTCGTAGGCTCGGAACTGTTCCAGGTTGTCGGCGACTACCTTCGATAGAAGCGCTAGCTCGGAGAGGATCCAGCGGTCGAGCAGCGTACGTTGGCCGACGGGCCGACCGGCCATCGTCGTCGGGTCGAATCGGTCGATATTGGCGTAAATCGTGAAAAAGGAATAGACGTTGCGTAGCTTGAGAGGAAACTCCTTCTGCGCCGCCCGAACGTTGGCCAACGAATGCCGCTTGTCGGACCAGGGCTGATTGCCGCCGAGAAACAGCCAACGGAAAGCATCGGCTCCCGGCGCCGGGCTCGCGACTTCAATCGTTACTCGCTCGTCCGCGGGCAATCGCCGAACGTCGTTCGGAGGCGTCTTGATGCCGTTACGGGCCGGCGTGGCGCCAAGCGTCTGGCGATCTTCGTCCGCCAAAACCACGACGCGCCGCGGCATGCGCCTACCGGGTTGAATCGACAAACTCACGGCTGATTCCTGCTGGCCCTGGCGGTAGACCTTGACGGCCTCGCCCGACTTCAGGTCGAGCGCTTCGAGATCTTCCTTCGCAATTACAACTTGGCCGGCGTCGACGTCTTGCCCACACTCCGCGGCGGTGACTACGGCGAACTCTTGTGCCACCAGATCAAAGATCACATCGGGCGGCGTGTAGTTGCCTTTGGACTTCGATTCTTTCTTGCCGTCGGGGTCATTGACGAATCCCAACACGATGCAGGTCTTGAAAGGATGCGGGTATGTTTGTGGTTCGAGCGCCAGCGCCTTTCGTGTCTCATCGTCGAAAACCAACGTCGAAACCATCAGTTGTGAGTAAAACCAACCGCGCGTCTGGTCAATCGCCTCGGTAATGTAATCGGCCGGAAAGCGGCTCTTAAACTCCTCACGGCCCTGGTGCGGGAAGCCGTATTGCGCGAACGGCACGCACCCGGAATCAAACCAGCAGTCAATCACTTCCGGCACGCGGCGGTAGACACCTGCTTCGCCAGGTTCGATCCAAGTCACCTCGTCAATCCATGGCTTGTGGACCATCAAGTGATCCGAAAGTGCGGGGTCGGCCTCTTTAGCGCGGTCGAAGTGGTCGAACGCCGCTGGGTTCTTCTTGCGGATCTCCGCGCTCGACGCGGGGGCCTGCATTTCGCCGGTCACATCGTTGACCCAGACGTTCAGAGGCGTTCCCCAGTAGCGCTCGCGTGAGAGCGCCCAGTCGACGTTGTTGCGCAAAAAGTCGCCAAACCGTCCGGTACCGATGTGATCGGGTAGCCAGTTGATTTTGTCGTTGTTGGCAAGTACTTCTTTGTTGCGAGCGGTCGTCTGAATGAACCAAGCCGGCCGCGCGTACTGGATCAGTGGGTCATCGTCCGCACGCCAGCAAAACGGGTATTCGTGGCGATAGTTCTCGCGATGTACGAGCACGCCGCTTTCTTTCATCAGGTGGATTAACAGCTTGTCCGCCGCCTTAACGAATTGCCCCGCGACGTCTGACACCTCGTCAGTGAATTTGCCGTCCGGACCGACCGGACACAGCAACGGCACGGCGGCAGGGTCGACGAATCGCGCTGCTACGGATTTGTGAAGGTCGAAATCGACTTCGCCAAATGCGGGCGCCTCGTGAACAAGCCCCGTACCGGTGTCGAGTTCGACGAAGTCAGCCGCAAGTACCTTCCACAGGTACGGCTCCTCGCCGCCTTCTTTGAGCTCGCCCGTCGCGCCAACGAATGCGTTGTGAAAGTAATCAAACGGCGGGCGGTAGCGTTTTCCAAGCAAGTCCGCTCCGGTGAGTTCCTTTTCGATCGGCAGATCATGGCCGACCTTTTGCTCGATGGTCTCGCGTAGCGCGGCGGCGACAATCAAACTGCGCTCGCCGTCTTTGACCTGCACGTAGTCATACTCAGGCCGTACCGCCACGTACTGGTTCGACGGCAAGGTCCAGGGAGTAGTCGTCCAGATCAGCAGCGAGACGTTCGGCTCGCCGTCGAGGGGAAGAGCAACGTAGACGGAGGGGTCTTCAACGGTCTTGTATCCGAGCCCGACTTCGCCCGCCGACAACGCGGTGCCGCCCTGCGGCCACCACCAAACAATCTTGTGGCCCTTGTAGAGGAGACCCTTGGCGAACAACTCTGACAGCGCCCACCAAACGCTCTCGACGTATGACTTGTGATACGTAACGTACGCGTTGGGGAGGTCGGCCCAGAACCCAATGCGCTTGGTCATGCGCTCCCACTCTTCGGTATACGTAAACACCGAGTCCACGCACTTTCGAATGAACCCCTCGACTCCGTAGTTCTCGATGGCTTCCTTGCCGTGAATGCCGAGTTCTTTTTCGACCTCGACCTCGACCGGCAGTCCATGCGTGTCCCACCCGGCTTTTCTGGGGACATGCTTTCCGGCCATCGTTTGATAGCGCAGAAACACGTCTTTAAACACACGAGTCAGCACGTGACCGTTGTGCGGCAGCCCGTTGGCGGTAGGCGGCCCTTCATTGAAGACGAACTTTTGCCGGCCCTCGCGCAGCTTCAAGCTCTTCTCGAAGATCTGGTTCTCTTCCCAAAACCGCATCACGGCCTCTTCGGCCGCCGGAAAATCAACGATTGGTTTGGCTTGTTGGAACTTCTGCTCGCTCATGGACACTCGATGGGTACAAACTTCCTAGTTTCGCGTAAAGCGGCACCCAGCTCCAACCGACAGGAGCGTCCGCTACGGCGTGGACGCACCGTTGGTCACAAAGAGCCCGTCGACAATTGGCGCGGTGCTGTCGAATTGGGTCAGCGGATTGAGTCCCAACAGCCATTCGACGGTACGGACAATTGAGGGAGTTGAAATGAATTCCTCGACGACTTTCTCGCGGTGAACCGGGCCGCCGGCCACGATAGCGCCTTTGAGATTCCCTGACAGGGGGACGACGAACAGGGCCGTTTCGGCAAAGGCAGGCGCGCCTTCGATGGCCTCAAGCAACCTACCAAGCTGGCCGTCCTGGGCTTCGGCTGATCCGCTGAGGCGAACCGCCGTGAGCGACGCTAAGCCGTCCGCCCTGCTCGTCACCAACGTATCGATCGTTTTTCCACCAGAGAAGCCGTAGATCTCCGTCGAGAGTCCTGCGTCCTTAGCGTTAGACCACAGCGTGCCGGCCGGGGGCGCGGCGGCCCGCGCAATCGAGCCGAGCTGATCGGAAGGCAATCGCCCCGCTGCGATGGCCGGACCCAACTTTGTGAGCAAGTCAGTCTCGATCCCACTACTCAGCCAAGCCAGTTGCGACAACTCGTCACGGCCGGCCACTACGACTCCGGCGAGGTGTGTGAAACGCTTTTTCAGGTCCTGCCAGGCGGCACCGCGAGCATCGCCAAGAACCATCACAACATGCTTAACGGCTGCGGGAATTGCAGGCAGCGGGAGCGGCCGATCCGGCAGGTTGTCCACGGCGGCGGCGGTCAAAAAGGCTCGCTGTTCGGCGGTCAATGCGGGCAGCACTCCGGCCAGACCGCCGTTTTCGGTGTCGCCCTTGCCACTTAAGTAGACTGTGCCGCCGTCTGGCAAAGCGGCGACGGCGGTCGGAAACCAGCCGGTCGGCAGCGCCCCAACGACATTGACAAGCGCCTCTGAAACATCGGCGACCACGATGCTGTTGTTACCAGAATTGGCGATATACAGTTTACCCCCCGCCCCAAGCGCGAGGCCGGTCGGAAGCGATCCGATCGGCGACTCCAGCCGTGGCGAAACCGCAACGACCTGGATCAGCTCAAATCGGTTCTGCTCACTCATCCCTAGCGACCAAACACTATCGGTATAGGCGCAGGCGACGAGTAACCGGGCCGGGAATCGCTGTGCTTCGTCGTCTGGAGAATCGGGGTCGAGCACCTCAATCTCGCCCGGGGCAATCAAAAAATCGGTCGGGTGCTCGCCGACCGCTATTCGCTCGACAAGTCTGCGATCAGAAAGACGATAGAGCCCAAGCGACGCTTCCGCCCAGTGGCTGATGAGCAGATGTTTGCCGTCGGGAGTCACCCGCATGCGGTAAGGGGCGGCGCCGGTTCTGAAATCGCCGAGCACGAGGCCCGATTGGGAATTGATCACGGTCACCTTACCGGCCAGCAGGTCGGCGGCGTAGAGCAGACGGTCGTCAGCGTCGAAGCGAACATCTCCGACCAGGCTCGGCTCGATGCGCGCCTCGGCCGGAACGAGCGGAAACTCACGTTCGAAATTCAGCTTGCCGTCGTCAAACGAAAACTCGAAGACGCTGCCGCGGGTGCCGCCGCCCACGTAAACCTTATCGCCACGGCGGTTCAGCGTCAGTCCGAGCCAGGCATCAGGCAACTCGACCCTTTGGACGAGTTCCGTCGTGGCGAGCTCGACCACGCTGATCGATGGCGTCTCGTAGCCGGCCTCGAGCACCAACAGATGTTTGCCGTCGCGCGATACCTCGAGCGACATCGGCAGGCTGCGGAGCACAACCTGCGTGCCCGAGGGAGTAATTCGTTGGCCCGTTGGCAGCAAGGAACTGCCGTCCGCTTGCCGTCCGGGTGTGTTCTGCCCGCTTGCTGCGAACGCCGCGATAAGCAGCAGAATTAGCCCGCATTTCTCACCACGTGGCGAGAGAAAGTGCGTGAGAGGTGCGTCAATACGAGGCGGGCGACGGTCGGCGCGTGGAGGCGTACTTGACCGTCCGTCGAGCACGACGATCGAGCGCAACGAAGTAGTGGCGCACCTATCGCGTGCTTTCGCCGTCAGGTGGTGAGAAATGCGGGCTAGTAGGGTTTTTGTGCGATCAAGGCAGCTGTGGCGGGACCTTTGCTCTCTTGCTCTACACACTCTTCTTCGTAACGTAGCACGCGAAAATCAGAGAAAATCTCAACCAGCTCGTTCGGCCGCAAGCGGTACGCCGGGTTCTTCGGACCCCGGCCGCTCGCTGAAGTCGTCGCCAAAAAAGTCTTGTAAACGACGATGCCGCCAGGTCGCAACGCGTCGATCAATTTGGGCACCAATGGGCGATGCAAAAAATAGAATCCTACGACTAGATCGAACACGTTCGAGCCAAGCTCGACGGTCGGCGATTCGAGGTCGAGTAGCAGCGGGTGGACAACGACGCCGGCTTCTGTCGCGCGCTCTCGTGTCAGTCGCAGCGCCTCTCGTGAGTAGTCAATCGCTGTAACGTCGTATCCGGCGCCGGCCAGCGAAATTGCGTTGCGGCCGGCGCCACAGGCAACGTCGGCTGCCACGGGTTTGTCTGACTGGAGCAGCGCGCGATAAGCACGAAGCCCTTCGAGGAATCCGTCCGGCTCGCTGGCGCCATGCTCGCCGGCTCGAAACCGCTCATCCCACCGCCCGCTCGCTGTCATCCGTTCGCTCAAATGCAAAAAACACGGGCCGCCCAGAGAGCGACCCGTGTTCTGAACTTAAAAACTTGGCGGCGCTACGCGCTGAACGAGCTTCCGCAACCGCAGGTCGAGGTCACGTTGGGATTCTCGAACTTAAAGCCCGCGCCCTCCATCGACTCGACGTAATCGACTTGGCAGTTGTCGAGATATAGCAGGCTCGCCTGGTCCACAAAGAGCTTGAGTCCTTCGTAGTCGTAAACTTTGTCGAGTGGCAGCTTGGTGTTCTCAAACGCCATCGAATACTGAAATCCCGAGCAGCCGCCACCGACGACCGACAACCGCAAGCCCTCTGGCTTCGGCTCCTGTTGGGATAGGATCTCCGTCACTTTCGATATGGCGGTTTCGGTTAGCTGAATCATGATGTACGGTCCTCCAGAAATGGAAATCTTATTATAGCGGTCTGACACAATGGGGGTTGCGATGGAATCAGCTTCAGCCGCGTGGGGCTCAAGCTGGCGGCCAGTTTGAAGGAGTTATTGATGAGACGTTATTTGAGCTTTGGACTATTGGTTCTGGTCGCCGCCACGCTGCCTTTAGCGGCGAAAACGAAGATTGGATTCGTGGGCCTCAAGCACTCCCACTGTTGGCGTCAGCTACAGAATGTGTCGACGATCGCCGATGCGGAGTTCGTCGGAGTCGCCGAGCCTGAACCCGAATTAGTTCAAGAGGCCAAGAAATATCAGCCGGACGCCTACTATACGGCCGACTACAAGACTCTGGTCAGCGAAAAGAAGCCGGAGATCGTCTGGGCATTCGTCGAGAATAATCGCCATCTCGAAATCCTCAAGTACCTCGCGCCGCTCGGAATCCATGTAATTTTCGAGAAACCGTTCGCCTCAACCTATGACGATGCGATCGAAATGCAGGCGCTCGCCCGTGACCACAAGGTCAAAGTCATGACCAACTACCAGATGGCCTGGTGGCCGGCCAACCACGAGATCAAACGTCAAGCGGCGGCCGGCGCGGTCGGTGATGTGTGGCGCTTGCGCGGTATTGTGGGCCACGGCGGGCCCGGCGGCACCGGCGCCCGAGGGAAGTACTTTTTCGCCTGGCTGACTGACCCGATCCAGAATGGCGCCGGCGCGCTGGTTGACTTCGGCTGCTACAACGCGATTTGGTCGCTCTGGTTCAAAGGCATGCCCAACACGGTCTACGCCACCACCAGCCACCTACAGCGTGAACGTTTCCCCAAGGTGGAGGACAACTCCGTCATGGTGCTCACCTATCCAGATGGCGTCGGTATTTTCGAGGGTAGTTGGGACTTGCCGCGTAGCTTCCAAGATCTCGAAGTCTTCGGACGCAAAGGCAGCCTCTACATGAACCGCAACGGCGTCGAGTACCGCGATGGCCGCAAAGACCCTGAAGAAGTCGTGGTGACGGCGCTGAGCCCAGAGACCGACGACCCGATCCGCTACATGATCGACCACGTCGTTAACGACAAGCCGCTCGACCACATCGTGGCAGTTGACATCAACGTTCAGGCGGTAGAAATTCTTGAGGCAGCCAAGCAGTCGATTCGAGAGAGCCGAGCAGTCCACTTACCGATTCGATAGCGTAGTCGCCGAGTTCTTCAGACGGCGAGCGCCCGCGGTTTTTCCTACAACCGCGCCTGCAAGACTTTTAGCGCTTCGATTCCGGCCACTGCAATTTTGTCGTCTGGATCGTCCGCCAAGCGCTTCAGGTGCTCTACACTGCCCCCGTTCCCGCTAACGGAAACTACGTACGCTAGATGCCGACGTTGTGGCGCGGTGCCCGAAGCCAGTTTTGGATACAGCCTCGTCAGCACTTCCGGCTTGCGAGCTAACTCAGTGAGAAACGGTCGCGCCTCCAAGCGGTGAACCGTGGAGTTCAGCCCGTCAATCAGGTAGCTCAATTGCGACACGTTGCCGAGATGCACGGCCGCGAAGGCAAGCGATAGCCGGGTTGACTCAGCGCTCTCGGAGCGGAACGCCTTGTCGACCACTCCGAGGTCGAGCGGATTGCCAATCCGCCCAAGCCCCTCAGCCGCTGCCGCCCGCATCCATTTGTCTTTGTCGCGCATGTAGGTCAAAAACAGCGTCCGCTGGTCGGGGTCGGGGATCTTCGCCAGCGCCACGAGTGCCTCGCGACGGATCCTGGCTTGGTCGCTCTCTTCGATGATCTCGCTTAGGCTCGGTCGAGCTTCCTGGGTTCGCAGCTGTCCGACGGTTTGGATGACCGCGAACTTCACGTCTTCATCGAGGTCGCGCAGCAAGAAAACGATCTCCGGGCCGGCCTTTGGATCCGCGATTTTTTTCATCGCATAGATCGATTCCAAGATAATCTTTGTGTCCCGTGAGCGCGCGCCGTGCAGCAACGCCGCGAGTGAGTCGGGTGCACGCAGCACCCCTAGCGCCCGGGCCGCGTTGGCGCGAGCGTCTGTGCTGCCACCGGTGATAACGACATCACCGATTGCGCGGACCGCCGCGGAGTTGACGGTTACGTACGACTCGACCATGACCGGGTTCGGTTTCGAAAAGCGGCCCTTCAACTGACCGGTAAACGTTTTGACCGAACTGAACCAGCCAAACTTGACGTACTCGGGATAGTAAAAGTTGACTAAGCCGTCCACCGCTAATGCCTGTATTTCAGGCATCTCGTCTTTCGTTGCCACTATCAAGGGATCGATCGATTCAACTGAACGAAACTTGATCAGCGAACCGACCGCTGCGTTGCGAACCTCGGGCGCCTCGTCCTTCACAAGCGCGGCTAGCGCGGCGATGTGCTCGAAGCCGTCGTCTTGGTCGCCTAGTTTGCGAGCCGCCTTTTCGCGCGTCGCCGCGTCGGGGCTCTTAAGATCCTCAAGCGCTACATCCGCGCTGAAGGCTAGGCTTACGCCTAGGAAAATACTGAAAATAGTTCGCGTGATCCTCATCGTTCCTCGCCTGGCGGACTAGATTTTCCGAACAGTAACGGTACGTGCGGAGTAACGATCGCCTAGACGTACTCCAGTTTGACGTGTTTGGGGATGAGCCCCGTTTCAAAGCCCAGATCGAGTAACTTTTGGCCCGCCTCGATCACTTCGTCGGCCATGGCCGTGGTGTGGTGGTTGACATACATGCTGACAAATCGGTCGGCGAGATCGGGGTCGAGCCCGCGCGCAAACTGTAGCGCATATTCTAGCGCCGCCTTGCGGTTGTCCAGCGAAAACTGAATGCTTTCAGCAAGCTTCTTACGTGCTTCCGTTTTGATGTCGTCGGGAAGACTGCGCAAGATGCAGTTGCAGCCGAGGGGCAGGGGGAGGTTGTATTTTTCCTTCCACCACACGCCGAGATCGACAATGTTCTTCAGGCCGGAATCGTGGTAGCTCAGTTGGCCTTCGTGAATAATCACGCCGGCATCCACGTCACCGGATTCGACGGCGTCGATGATCTTGTTGAAGTCGACCATCACCGGCTCAAACTCCGGTTCGTAGAGCGTCATCGTCAGGTAGGCCGTGGTCAGCTTGCCCGGCACCGCGATTCGCTTGCCCTTTAGATCGCTGGGGTCGAGATCAGACGTCGCGACCAGTATCGGCCCATAACCATCACCGACGCTCGATCCGGCGGCCGTCAGCACGTACTTGTCGGCGACGTAGGGGTAGGCGTGATACGAAATCGCCGTCATGTCGTAGCGCCCCTCATGAGCGTCAACGTTGAGCGATTGGATGTCTTTGAGGATATGTTCGAACTCGAGTAAATCCGACTCAATCTTACCGGTCGCCAGCCCGTAGAACATGAATGCGTCGTCGGAATCGGGGCTATGAGCGATCGTAAGCTTGTATTTATCGGCCATCTCGGTTGCTAGAATCCGTAGGGTAACAAACGCAGCCGGATATCAATGTCAGCAAACAAGACCGTCATCGCTGCCGTCCCCGATCTTTTCTTTGGATCGAAGATTAGCGGCACCGCGAAACCGCTCGGGGTCGACGTGAAGTTTGTGCGCGACAGCGAAACGCTGCTGCGCAAGGCGCGGGAAATTCCGGCATTGCTCGTGATCGATCTGGGAGCGGCCGAGGTCGACCCGATCGAGAGCATCCGGACGTTGCGATCTGACGACGCCACCAGTCAGCTATCCCTAGTAGCGTTCGCGAACCACGAGCGTGAAGACTTGATGGCTGCCGCGCGTGATGCCGGCTGTGTGGACGTGCTAACGCGAGGCGCATTCGCGTCAGCGCTGCCGCAATTACTGGCTAAGCTCTAACCCGCAAATTGATTTTTCAAGCTGCCAGCCGAGCTGCTAGTTGGACGAAACCTTTCGCGGTACCGAGCCGCGCCGCCTCGCGGTGCGGTCCACCCCACGACGTGCGGACCGCACCGCACGGCGGCGCGGCTCGGTACCGCGAAGCTCAACGTCGCCGCTCTGGTGTCTCAAGTTTCACCCCTGAATGATCCGCCCAACTAAGGAGGGCGGTGGCCCCGCTAACCTGAAACTTCAACCCGATAGTTCCGGCAAGGACACAGACCGCGTATTGTGCCAAACGGAAGAGGAACGACTGTCGGGCGGGGACTGGCACATGCAATCTCGTAATCTCTCCACCTTGACAAATCCTCGTGTTGCCTGTCCCCTACCAAGCCGACCTATCCGGCCCCGTCGGTGGCCCCACTGGGCTGGCTCCAATACACGGAGAGCTAGTCCGCGGACGCAAAGACCACACGGTTGAACTGACTGAGTGGTCGCGAACTTCCCGTTCGGGCGCTAGAACTTTCCGATCACTTGTTGTCTCCATTCCCTCTTTTCCAATTGAAAGATGAGCCTGAAGGAGAGAGGCGAAGCAGCTGCGGGTTGAGGGGGATTATAGCGTGAGTTGAGGTCGGCGGCTACAGCTATTTGTGGCTTCGTAGGGCGGGGTGAGGGGGATTGCATAAGGGGGAAGGGGCGGCACCCCAATCCCCCTTTGCAGCCATCCCAGGCGAGACCCCACGGCCGTCTTCGGACGTGGGCCGGAGGAGCCGACAACGCCTCGGGTCGGGGCGTTGTCTAGCGCGTGCGCCAGCAGATCGCGAGGTCTTTGCAGACGCGTTGCAGTTCGTTGCGCTGAGCGTCGAGTTGCTCGGCAAACTCGGTGTCGGAACAAGTGTCCGCTCGCGCTTGGAGCTTCTTGAGCGAGCGATCCGCGCGCAGGCCGCGCTGCTCGGCGGGCAGGCTGAGCAGCTTTTCCCACGGCGTGCTCCACTCGGCGTACACCTTGCGCAACTTGCCGCGGCGGTCTCGGCGCTCGCTGGCGAAAGCGCATGGGCGATGAAAATTCAAGTACGGGTTGAGCCACTGGCGGTAGAAGGTGTCGATCGCCTGCGTCGCTTCCGAGGGCAAAAACTGGTAGCCCATCCACTTGCGCACCACCGCGCCGTTCTTGGTTTCGACCAAGGCATTGTCGTTCGAACGGCGCGCGCGAGACTTCGTAAATTCAATTCGCAACTTCTCGAGCAGTTTAGCGGTTTGATGGTTGACGAATTCGCTGCCATTGTCGGAGTGAAAGCCGCGAACGATAAATGGAAATTGTTCCAAAAGGCCTTCCAGCAAGGGAATGAGGTGATTTTCGTTGATGCGTTGGACGCAGCCGACGGCCTGCCACTGCGTCACTTCGTCGACCACATTGATGCTGTAGGCGCCTTTTTCACCTTCCTGTTCGGGCGAGTGCACGGTGTCGATGCGCAGGTAGCCCGGACGTCCTCGCGGCTCGGGTTGGCGGCGTTCGCCGATCGCCACGGGTGTCGGTCGGGTCTTGTCGAGATGCAAACTGTGACGTTGGTAGACGGCTCTTTTTCGCAAGTTGTACAGCTGGCCCACGGACAATTCGGCCAGGCGTCGAAACTCTTTGCGGTTGTAGATTTGGAACTCGCGCTGGAGAATGCGACGCGTCGCCGGCCCGGAGAGACGTTGCTGTACTTGGTCGACATGCGCCAGGAGAACGATGTCGGCGCGGCTGTACTTGGTGGGGAAGCGGCGCCTTCGATAGGCTGTCGGCCGAACGCACTTTTCGCGCAAAAACTGCCCGATGAGGCGAGTCAATTGGGCGCGGCTTAAGCCGGTTAGCTTGCTCAGGAAGCGTCTCAACAATCCTTTAACCGAGCGCTTCTGGTCGGCATAATGATGCCTCTTCAGGACGCCTTCGACGAGCGCGTATTTATCCGCTCGACTTCCGGCCTGGAACTCGACGGACCCACACCCGTCGAGAAAACTCTCGATCTCATCGAGACTCACTGATTCGGCTTGCTGCACGGCGACTCCCATCGCCCGCAGTTTGCCTGTTCCTAATCGACCTTGCCCAAATTACCTCCAGGCTCATCTTGTGTTGGAATCACCCCTCCCTTCAGGCTCATCTTGTATTGGACAAGACGATTCGCCCCCCAAACGGTGTAAACTCGATATAGGTGGGGGTATTGCTGCCAAGCGCCCCTCTATCCAAGCTATAGAAAGGGTACTCTCGAATGAAAGTCAAACAGGTAGTATTTGGGATTCTGCTTGCTTCGCTGCTAGCGCTAACGCTTTCGGCGCAGACACAGACACGGTTGACCGGTACGGTCACCGATAACACTGGCTCCGTTATTCCTGGCGCCAAGGTCACAATTTCGAACATCAACACAGGCGTCACCCAGTCCGCCGAATCGAACGCGTCGGGCAACTACAACTTCCCGACTGTCGTCTCGGGGCAGTACGAACTGATTTGCGAATTCTTTGGATTCAAGACTTACAGCCAATCGGGCCTTGTGCTTGAGACGGGCTCGGTACGCGCCGTCAATATCGAAATGCAGGTTGGTGACGTCACCGAGACGATCGAGGTCGACGCGGCGGCGCCACTGCTTGAGACCGAAAGCTCAACGGTCGGCCAGTTTATTGAGCGCGACACGGTCTTCAACATGCCGCTAGCCAGCCGCCGTAGCGCCTCGCTGGTGCGGCTGCTAGGCAATGTGACATACGGCAGAGAGGGTGGGGCGGAAGCATTACCCTTCTTCTCGATGGGTGGGGGCCGCTCCCGCAATCAGATGTGGACGCTGGACGGCACGGTCATACAAAACATGTCGCTGGGTATTGCGCAACTTGGCCTGAACCCTCCGGCGGAGTCTTTGCAGGAATTCAAAGTCGAACAGAGCAACTATTCGGCCGAGTACGGCCGCGCGGGCGGCGGTTTCATCGTCATGACTACGCGCTCCGGAACCAACGAATTCCACGGCGCGGCCTACGAGTTCTTCCGCAACCAGGCGCTCGACACGCGCACTTTCTTCGCGCCGACCAAGGCCCCGCTACGATACAACATTTTCGGCGCTTCGGCCGGCGGTCCAATCGTGAAGAACAAAACGTTCTTCTTCTTCAACTACGAAGGCGGACGGCGACGCGACGGCGTGGTGTATTCGAGCGACGACGTGCCTCACGTGCCTGAGGTGGGCGGAGATTTTTCTAACCGGTCGAACTTCACGTTGAAAGACCCTTCGGCCGACGGAGCGGTCTTTGCAAACAACATCATCCCGGCGAGCCGTATGGATCCTCTCGGCGTGGCGTTCGCGAGGTTCTACCCAGCACCGAATCAATCGGGTAGTCTGAGCAGCGCGCCACGAAACAACTTAGTCAACAGCGCTTCGAACGCGCTGACGCAGGACTTCTATACCGCCAAGGTCGACCACAACTTCGGCGACAACGACAGAGCCTTCGGTCGCTTCCAGTTCTCACGGAATCCGTCGGTCATCGCGGCGGTCTACCCCAACGACTTCTCCGACCCGCGCGCCGGAACCCGGTCCAACCGTCACACTAATGTCACAGGTTCTTGGATCCACCATTTTTCGCCGAACTTGATTCAAGACCTTCGCATCAACTGGGGACGCAGGCTACACATCAACCGCTCGGCCGGGCGGTTTTCGGGTCAGAACGGTACGCTTGGGATCCCGGGTGTGAACCCCGAATCGTTCGCCCGCGTCGCCGTCAACGGTCTGACGAACCTCGGCGCGGGCAATCAGGAGAGGATCCAGACTCCGATCGAGACTTGGCAGTTCGCTGACAGCTTCACCTGGATCAAGGGCAATCACCAGATCAAATTCGGCGGAGAGTGGCGTTTTGCCATGAACCAAGACGACTTTAACCAGTCGACGGGCGGAAGCTTCAATTTCGGCAACCGCGCGACCGGCGTCGGAACCGCCGAACTGCTTCTGGGCCACGTCTGGTCCGGCCAACTGGTTGATGCGGACATCCTGGAGACGCGCACCGACTTCTACGGATTTTTTGTCCAAGACGACTGGAAGGTCAACCAGAGCCTCACGGTAAATCTAGGGTTGCGCTGGGAGTTGGATACGCCCCGCTGGGAACGCCAGGACAACCGCCAGAGTGGTTTCGACCCGGACGAGATCAATCCCGTTTGTAACTGTCCGGGCGTGGTCACGTTCTCGGCTCGCGACGGCCGCGACAAGTATGCCCACGGCTTCGACAAGAACAACCTCGGGCCGCGCATCGGCTTCGCATGGAAGACCGCGGGTGTCGTTGTGAGAGGCGGCTACGGGATCAATTACAACGGCATGTATGCCCGTGCGGTCCCGTTTACTCTCTTTAACGGCTTCAGCCTAAGTGGCGATTTCACATCTCCCGACGGTGGATTCACCCAGGCGTTCCGACTCGCCGACGGTATGCCGAGTGTCGAACGTGAGGAGCTGACCTCTTCGTTCGGGGCCGTACCGATCGGTAGCAGCCCGCGGCTCTCACCCGACTTCTTCCAGCGGAACCAGCACAACGGGATGCACCAGCAGTGGAACTTGGGCATTCAAAAGGAATTGCCGAGCCAGCTACTAGCGGAAATCACCTACATCGGCAACGTGGGCCACAACCTGGGTGGGGCGAACGTCAACATCAACATGATTCCGCTGGTGAACGGTATGGGACCGGCCAGTCAATCGCAGTCAGCGCGGCCGTTCCCGCAGTTCGCGAATGTATTTCACGAGAGTCCGGCTTGGGGCAATTCCGCCTATCACTCGATGAATATCAAGCTGGAAAAACGCTACTCCGGCGGCCTGAACTTCTTGATGAACTACACGTACTCGAAGTTTCTCGACGATGTCGAGGCGGCTACCGAACTGGGTGGAGAGCAGGGCAACGGCTACACGCACGTGGAACTGCGTGGTCTGGATAGGGGTTTCTCGGGAAACGACATCCGCAACCGCTTCATAGGCAGCATGGTGTACGAATTGCCGTTCGGCAGCGGCCGACACTTTGCGATCGAGAACGGTGCCTTGAACGCGCTTGCAGGAGGCTGGGGCATCGGCGTCATAGCGGAGTTCCGCGATGGCGCTCCGTTCGGCGTGGTCGAGAATACGAATCGCTCGAACACGTTTTCGCACGCCCAACGGCCGAATATACTCGGGCCCGTGGATCGCTTGTCCGGCTGGCGTGACAACGTCAAAGGCGCCACGTACTTCGACACGGGGCTGTTCGAGTCGCCGGGGCGCGGGGTGTTTGGCTCGGCGCCGCGCAACGTTTGTTGCGGTCCGGGATTCTCGGGCGTCGACCTATCGGTCCACAAGTGGTTCAACTTCACCGAACGCTATAAGCTTCAGTACCGCGCCGATTTCTACAATCTGGCGAACCGGGCGGTGTTTGCGAATCCGGCGTTACGGAACGGACGAGGTGGCTTCGGCCGGGTCAGCAGCATACTGAGGGGCTCGAACGGGCGTCTGATCCAGATGTCGCTCAGGTTCGAGTTCTAACTTTCAGCTTCAGGAGCATAACCAAAAAGGGGCGGCCGTTCGGTCGCCCCTTTCTTATTTAGTCCCAGCTTTCGGGGCGCTCGATGCCGTCGGGAATCATAGTCTTGGCGTCGCCTCGATTTTCGCCGAGTTGCTCTTCCGTTAGGTCTTCGGCTGTGCGCAGGTCGGCGGCTCGAATATCGGCACCGCTGATATCCACCCCCAGTAGGCGCGCGCCCACCAAGTTCGCGCCTCGCAGGTCGGCCGCGCGCAGATCCGCGCCTGTCAGATTGGCCATTACGAAATCCGCCTGGCTGAGGTCAGCGCCTTTGAGGTTCGCGAACCGCAGGTCAATTCCGGCGAGTTTCGCGCCGGAAAGGTCGACCCGCTCGCCGGGGTTGCGCTCCCGCCAACCGTTCCATGCATCCACATCGGACGAGATGAGTTGCAGTTGTGTCGGATTCGCCATGCGGAAGGCATATTATACGCTGGACGCGCGGCCGCTCGCGTAGCCGATGCGGTTACAATCGTGCCGAGAGTCAAGAAGCGGGAGTAGCTCCAATGAAATTGATTGTTATCGCCCTGAGCTTAGCGCTCACTTGGGGATGTGGTTCGCCGAGCGAGCTGCCAGTTGTCGAATCGAAACCGGCTCCGCCGCCGGAGAAGATTCTCGACGAAACTCACAAATTCCCTAAGGACGGCCTAGTCGAATCAAAGCTTGTCGAGAATCATTTGGCGGGCAAGGAATTCATGCCGGGCGGGAATTTTGCGGAGTACGAGGCGAACGGCAAAAAGTACCAGATATTCTTCGCGTTGCGAGGCAGCGGCGATCAGGCGCTGTTCCTATTTATGGACTACAAAGAGTTGCTCGATGACTCCAAGTTTATCGCGCATCTGGGTGGCTATTTCGGTCAAGACGAGGGCGTGCCAACGCTAGTTTTCCCGAAAAACATGTACGTCATAGGCGTAGCTGGATTGGACGAAAAAGAGGCGGATATGGCTGCCCGCGTAATCGCGGCCCGCTTGAATTGACGCGGCCGATCGGCGGCCAAACCTGCATTGATTGAAAACCTGGGAGTTACAAAAGCGATCCTAGAGACGTTAACCTGAAACTCGCCTTAGTGACGCCAGTATGATCATCCCCTGCATTGACTTGATGGACGGCAAGGTCGTCCAACTCATTCAAGGCAAAGAGAAAGCGCTTGAGGGCGAAGCTCCGCAAATTATGCTCGAACGCTTCTCCGCGTTTCCAGTGATTCAGATCATCGACCTTGACCAGGCGCTGGGCCGCGGCTCGAACCTCGAAGCGGTTCGCGGCCTCGCCTCAACGGCCCGCACTCGGGTAGGCGGCGGCATTCGTAGCGTCGAGCGCGCACGAGATTTGCTGAATGCCGGCGCCGAAAAAGTCATCGTTGGCACCGCAGCCTACAAGGACGGAGGCCTGAACACAGCCTTCATGAAGCACCTCACGGCGGAAGTCGGCGTCGAGAGCATTCTTCTAGCTCTCGACTCCAAGGGTGGGCGGATCGTCATCAAGGGTTGGCAGGAAGCGACGGACCTGACCGCTGAGGAGGTCATCGCGCAGCTTGAACCTTTCTGTGGCGGGTTCCTGTGCACCTATGTGGACAAAGAAGGAATGCTCGACGGTACCGACCTCGATTGGTACCGCAGGCTGCGTTCCGCGACTTCCCATGAAATCACGGCCGCCGGCGGTATTACAACGATCGATGAAATCCGCGTGTTGCAGCAGCTAGACATACATGCCGCGCTGGGCATGGCAATCTATACCGGCCGGTTGAGCCTGGCCGAGCTCAGCGAACTTCAGGCCGAATTCGCCACGGCAACAGGCGAAATGTCGTAACCTGAGTCCCTACCGCCGCGCCTTAGTTGTTAAGAGAAAGCTAATGGGTATCGTGGCTGGCGGCTGCTCCTGAATGCTGGTCGAACCCGAGACGATTGAACTTGCTCAGTCAGGCGATGACGAAGCGTTCAATTTGATCATCAAGACCTACCGAAAACGGATTCTCGGTACGGTCTACCGGATGATCGGTCGTGGGGACGACGTAGAAGACGTTGGACAAGAAGTTTTTGTCCGGCTGTACCTCTCGCTGAAGCAACTCAGGACTCCGCAGGTTTTTGAACCCTGGCTCTATCGCCTGACGACAAACGCGTGTTACGACTTTCTGCGGAAGAAGCGTCGCATGATCGATGTCAGAATGGCCGATTTGAGTGAGGAACAGGTTGCAGCGGCGGACGCGGCACTCAGCAGCAAGAAAGCTCTGGTTGACAAGGAGAAAGAGAGCGTCAAAGATCTGCTAAACGTTCTGCTTGATCATGTGTCGGAAGAGGATCGCATGTTACTGACGCTCAAGGAAGTTCAAGGTTTGTCACTGAAGGAATTGAGCGTAATTTACGAGGTCAACACGAATGCGCTGAAGGTCCGGCTGTTCCGGGCAAGAAAGCGCGTGTTGGATACCTACAACGAGCTAGCAGCGAAGAACGAGGTTTGATAAACTCTGGGAGGTCGATCAAAAAGGATGATGCAAGAGCAAGAAAAATTCTTAGATCGCATGTTCGAGATATACCGCGAAGCTCTTGGTGAGTTTGAGCCCTCGCGCGAGTTCCTGCCCAACCTCTGGGCGCGGATCGAGTCGCGCAGGCCCGTGAGTTGGCTCACTCACCTGGTGGCCTGGTCGCCGCGCCTAGCATTTGCCTCCGCGGCCATCGCGGCCGTACTGATCGCCTCGATGTGGCTGCCCAAAGAGCACTCCGATGAGGCGGTGATTTTGGAATCCAGTTACGTTGACGTGTTGACGCTGGATTCGATGGATGAGCACGACGGAGCATTGTGGCAACTAGCGGAGAACGAAAGGTGACAAACGGGAAGTCCAAGAAAACGGCCGCGCTCTACATCGCGCTGGTTTTCCTCGCGGGCTCCGTGTTTGGATTCGCGGCTACGCAGTTCTACTCCGTAAATATCGCTCAAGCGACTAACGGAAGGCTGTCGCCGACGAGCTACCGGGCGCGTCTACTTCAAAAACTGACCGCCGACCTCAATCTCAACGAAGACCAAAACGCCAAGATCGAGGTCATTCTAGATGAAGTCGGCGTACGATTTCATTCGGTTCGCGATGCGATGGAGCCCGAGTTTGAGGCGATCCGCAATGAGCGAGCGGCTCGGACGATGGCGGTGCTTGACGAAGCGCAGCGTGTCAAGTACGAGCAAATTTTGGAAGCTCGCCGGAAGAAGCGCGAAGCTAGCGCGCATCGTCACTAATTCTTGAAGTTCACGTTGGCCACGGCTACGATTGCGACGCAGTGGCGCACCTGTCGCGTGCTTTCGCCGCTGAGTCTACTGACGGCAACCGTGTAGGGTGAGCAAACAATTCTGGCCCGGGCTAGGCTAAGAGCTTATGTCCGCGTCGCCCGCCTTGATACCCCGTCAAGTTCTTTTCGGTAACCCTGAGCGCTCTTCCCCTCGACTGTCTCCCGACGGCGGCAGCATGGCCTTTCTCGCCCCCGATGACGGCGTTCTCAACGTTTGGCTGCGCACCATTGGCCTCGACTACGATCGCCCCGTAACCGACGATCGCAAGCGTGGCATTCGCACGTTCTTCTGGGCCGAGAACGATCGCCACCTGCTCTATCTCCAAGACTCCGAAGGCGATGAAAACTGGCATCTATTTGCCGTCGATCTCATTGGCGGAGAGACACGCAACCTCACACCTTACGAGAACGTCACGGTGCAAGACGTCATCACCGACCGCGAGCACCCAGATGAAATTCTGGTCGCGATGAACCGGCGCGACCCGCAACTGTTTGATCTTCACCGCGTGCAGCTCGGCACCGGGGAATCGACGCTCGAGGCGGAGAATCCAGGCAACTACGTCGGCTGGCTCTGCGACCACGAGTTCCGCGTACGCGGGGCGACTGCCGCGACGCCCGAAGGCGGTTTTCAACTGCTTGTCAGCAGGCAACCGGGTGCCGAGATTGAGCCGTTCCTAACGTGGAGTCCCGAAGACAACGGCGGCGCTCTCGGATTTACGCCCGACGGCGACGGGTTGTACATCGAAGACAGCCTCGAGAGCGACACGACCGAACTCTATTCGATTGAACTTGAAAGCCGCAAACGAACGGTCCTCGCGCGCGACGACAGGGTCGATGTCGGGCCGGTTCTGGTCCATCCAACGAAGCATCAGGTTCAAGGCGTAGGCTTTGCCCTGCATCAGCTGGAGTGGAGCTTTTTTGAGGACGGCATCGCGCGCGATTTCGCAAATTTGCAAAACGTCCAGGCCGGAGAAATCGGGCTCTCAAGCCGCGACCGCGCAGATTCCAGCTGGTTGGTGTCCTATGCTTCCGACCGCGGGCCCGTACGTTACTACGCCTATGATCGTCCCTCGGCCGAGGCTAGCTATCTGTTCAGCAATCGACCCGATCTCGAGCAGTACAGCCTCGCCCCGATGGAGCCGGTCACAGTGCGATCGCGTGATGGACTCGATCTCGTCTGCTATCTGACGCGCCCAATAGCAGCAGAGAGTATTCCGCCGCTGGTGTTGAACGTTCACGGTGGGCCGTGGGCGCGTAATGGCTGGGGATACGACCCTGAAGCGCAATGGCTCGCCAACCGCGGCTACGCCGTGTTGCAAGTCAATTTCAGGGGCTCGACGGGCTTCGGAAAAAAGTTTCTCAACGCCGGCAACCGCGAGTGGGGCGCGAAGATGCACGACGACTTGCTCGACGCCGTCGAGTGGGCGGTAGGCGAGGGAGTCGCCGACCGCGACAAGATTTGTATTTATGGCGGTAGCTATGGAGGCTATGCGGCCCTAGTCGGGGCCGCATTCACGCCCAACGTTTTCTGCTGTGCGGTCGACATCGTCGGGCCGTCAAGCATCTGCACTCTCATCGAGTCGATTCCGCCTTACTGGGCGCCGTTGATGCATACGTTTCGGGTTCGCGTGGGCGATATCGAATCGGAGAGGGAATTTCTTGACTCGCGATCGCCGCTGTTCAAGGCGCGGCAGATCAAGATACCGATGTTGATTGCGCAGGGGGCGAACGATCCTCGCGTGAAACAGGCCGAAAGTGAGCAGATCGTCGAAGCGCTGCGGGCCAAGGGGAAAGACGTCGAGTATCTTTTATTCGACGACGAGGGGCATGGTTTCGCGGTACCTGAAAACCGCATGGCTTTCTACGCCGGCGTCGAGCAGTTTTTGGCGAAACATCTCGGCGGCCGTGTTGAAGATGCGTCCGCCGCCGAGGCAAGTCGCTTGAGCGAAGTCCGCCAACGGTCGTCGTAACAAATGCGGCAAGTTTTGCGTTCGGGCAGCTAACTAAATTCGCTCTTCGTTCGCTGTCCCGACTTTCGACGTTGCGGCGCGGCTCGCTCGTCGATCATTTTTTCGAGCATGTCCTGCTCTTCACGCAGCGCCAAGAAGCTCTCCAGGCGTTCGCGGGCGACCTCGCCTTGTTCCACCGCCAGGCGCACGGCGCATCCCGGCTCGCGTCGATGGCTGCAATCTCGAAAGCGACAGTTATCGGCATGGCGAATGATCTCTGGAAACGCGGAATCGACGCTCGTGGCGGGACTCCATGGCTGAATTTCACGAATCCCCGGCAGGTCGATCAACAGCCAGCCTTGCGGCAGCAGAAAGAGCTCTCGATGCGTTGTCGTGTGACGCCCACGGCCGTCGGCTTCGCGAACCGGCGCGGTTCTTTGGCGCTGCTCCGCGAGCAACCCGTTGATCAACGAAGACTTCCCGACTCCTGATGAGCCCACGAAAACTGTCGTTTGCCCAGGCACAAGATGGGTCGACAATTCATCGAGCCCGCGGCCAGTCTCGGCGCACGTCACGACGGTCGCGCAGTCGAAGCCCACGGCGCGCAGCGCAGCCACTTGATCCGCCGCATCCTCGCAGAGGTCTGACTTATTTAGCACGACCACTGGCGATGCACGGCTCGCGAAAATCGCGATTAGATAGCGCTCGAGCCGGCGAGGATTGAGATCACCGTCGAGGCCCGCGACGACAAACACAACATCAAAGTTTGCGGCGAGTATCTGCTGCTCGGCTTCCGTGCCAGGCCGTTTCCTCGAAAGTTCGTTGCGACGCGTTAGGCGCGCGCCCACAATTCTCGATGACGGATCAAACACAACCCAGTCGCCGACCACGACTTCCCCCACATTGCGCGGTAGTCGAGCCGTAGCCGGCCCCCGTTCCGTTGCAAGCCAAAGCTGTCGCGGCGCCGCCCGCAGCACTCGCGCGGGCTCATCCGTAGTCGCGGAATCGCGTTGCGTTGCGAAAAAATCGCCCCACCCGTAGCGCTCAAGACTCATCGGTCACGGTCGTCATCGTATCAGTTGCGAGAATTAATAAAACAAGAATGGTCAAATACGTTTTATAATTGAGGCGGTTCAACATCATGCGATTCCATCGCGAACTACTGCTAGTCGCGCTCAGCTTTCTATTCATTGGATCCCTTGGGGCACAAGACCTGGGGCTGCAACAGGTGTTCGGCAACGGCCAAGCGGTCAAAGACGGCACATCGTTTGCGCTCGGAGTTCGCGCCGTTGGCCCGGGTAATGTCCCGCAAGCGGGGGTCCGCGTTTTTGCCGCGAGCGTCATCGCCTTCGGCCCGACGCTAAGTTGCGCCGAAGGCACGACCGGTCCCGACGGATTCGGCGTCGTCGTTTGCAACGTAGGCGCATGGCCATTCACGACCGGCATGATCATCACCGTCGGCGATGATCTCGGACGTTTATCTCCACCATTTAGCATCCGGGTGAACCCGCTCACTAGGCCCGATGGGTTGATTAAGACCCAGGGCGACTTTATTCGGGTGCCACAGAACACTACGTTTAATCTCGGAGTCGCTGCTTCAATCAACGGTGCGCCGCAAGTAGGCATCACGTTGGACATCGTTGTCGACCCGGCCGGAGCGCCGATCGTTTGCCCCGCGACGGCCCTGACCGATATGAATGGCGAAGCGCTAATCGAATGTGACGCAAAAACTGTTGAGTTCCCCACGACCGCCAACGTTACGATCCGCGATGCAATTGGGCGATTCGTTACTTTCAACGTCACGGTCTTACCGCAAGATCTACTCACCGATGGAATCTTCAAAGTCACTGGAGACAACCAGATCGTGCCGGCGGGTGCGCCGTTCCCGTTAGACCTTGTCGCGTTGGTCGTTACCAACGGAGTTCCGCATTCCGACGTCACGCTCGATATCACCAACTCGGCCCCGACGCTCGTGTTTTGCCCGTTGCAAGTAAAGACAGATGGAAACGGGCAAGCCCACATTGGCTGCATCACGAGTCCGACGGTCAGCAACTTGACGGTGGCGATTCACGTTAAAGACGAGTTCGGACGCCAGTTGGCCGATCCCTTTCGCGCCGCGATTGTTCGAACGCCACTCCAGACCTCCAATCGACTTGAGTTGGTAAGCGCCAGAACTCTCAGCGTCGAAGCTGGAGAAACGGTCGAAGAGGCGATCGTCGTTCGGGCCCTGACCAGAGAGTTTCTGCCCGCGCATGGTGTCGTGGTTTTCTTCAATTCGAACTGAATGCGACCTTTGATCCGCCGATCGTGATCACGGGGGCGGACGGCAAGGCGAGCTCAAACGTGACGTTTGGCTGCCCCGGGGCGCGAGGCGTCATCGGGGCCGGTCTACAGGAGGGATTTCGCAACTCGGTGGTGACGGCCGAGGTGAGTAACGGTGGAATTTCTCGGTTGCGGAAATTGCAGGGCGACGGACAGTTCGGCCCGCCCGGCGTGCTGCTGCGCGACGAAGCGTTGTTGGTCGAGCTGACCGATCTATGCCTCAATCCAATCACGCTGCAGCCCATCACCTGGACCGTCGATCCTCCTGGCGCGGCCAGTCTAGAGAGCGTTTTCTCGGTGACGAATGGCGTCGGGCGCTCCTCAGTTCTCGTGAGAATGGGTGCGGACCAGGGGCCCTTCGTCGTTCGCGCGAAGCACGCCGACCTCGTTGCGGAGTTCAACCTAGAAGTCGCATTCGACCCGGCTGAGCTGGTCATTCCGAATACAAGCAGCGTGCGAGTTCCGCGCGGCGAGCTGAGCGAGCCTCTCGTTGTTCGTCTAGTCGACGGTAATGGCGCGGGCGTTAAGAATCGGCCGATCTCGTTTGTGATTGCCTTAGGCGACGGCGAGTTGACTGAAGCGGAAGTCTTGACTGACGCCAATGGCGAAGCGTCGACGACCTTCAGGGGCGGTATGGCGCCGGGACTTGCCACGGTTGTCGCGACGCTCGCCGACGTGGATGAGGCCGCCGTCAGCAAAAAAATCGGCGCATTAAGCATGAGGAGTTTACTGCTGTCTTCGAGATTCTGGTTGGTGGGCTGAGGCCGCTCGTCACCGATCGCGGAATCGTCAACGGCGCGAACTTCCGATTTGGCCTCACTCCTGGAGGGCTGGTATCGATATTCGGCACCGCGATGAGCGAAGGCGTTGTGGGCTCTGAAGTCGCCGCCTCGGTCCCTTTACCGACTGACCTCGCCGGAACGAAGGTCCGAATCAACGGGGTCGAAGCGCCACTGTTTTCGGTGAGCAACACCAACGGGCAAGGACAGATCAATTTGCAAGTGCCCTTTGAGACCCCGGTCGGGAGAGCGACGGTTGAAGTCGACAACAACGGCTCGGTCACTGCGGTTCCCGATGTTGCCGTTCATGCGATTCAGCCCGCGATATTCGAGGTTGATTTGCTGGGAACACGCTACGCGGCGCCGCTGCATTCAGATTTTCGGCTTGTCGCACCCAACGACCCGGCACGTCCAGGCGAGGTAATTTTGTTGTTTTTGACATCGCTCGGGCCACTGTCGCCAAGTGTGGGGACGAATCAAGCGGGACCCGTTCCCGCGGCCGTCACGGTATCGCAAGCGACCGTAGTTATTGGCCATGCCGGCGTAGAAAGCTTTGGAGCTTTTTATGCGCCTGGACTGATTAGCGTTTACCAGGTGAACTTCAAGGTGCCAGACGACATTGCGACCGGTGACCAGGCAGTGAATGTCGTGATCGGCGGCGAGACTTCGCAGCAAGCTCTGCTACCGGTGCGGCGATAGCGCGCATTGCCGAATGACTACTCCGGGCGGTGATAGTCACCGCTCTTGCCGCCGGTTTTTTCGACGAGGTGTAGCTCGCGGATCTCGATGCCTTTGTCGAGAGCCTTGCACATGTCGTAAATAGTCAGAGCCGCTACCGAGGCCGCGGTCAATGCTTCCATTTCAACGCCGGTCGGGCCGGTCGTCGCGGCACTTGCGGTGAGGCTTACGCCTGCCGACGTGATGATCGTCTCGATATCGACATGGCTCAGCGCCAACGGATGACACATCGGAATCAGCTCGGCCGTCTTTTTCGCGGCCTGGATGCCGGCGATACGCGCAACTTCGAGAGGGTCACCCTTGGGGTTGTCGGGCAGGGCAGCCAGCACTTCGGCGCTCATCTTGACGAACGCCCGCGCTTTCGCCGTGCGTTTCGTGGGCGCCTTGTCGCTGATATCGACCATTTGGGCCGCGCCCGACTCGTCGTAGTGAGAAAGCTTGCTCATAGTGTCATCACCGAGATGCGCTCTCCGGCGTCCCAGCTTGCGCGCTCGTCGGATGCTACAAGGTAGCAGTCGGATCGCGCGAACGATGTCACGTCACCGGAGCCTTGGCCCTCGAGTCTGCGCACCCGCCTCTGACTGTAAGTCCCCTCAAGTTGCGCGCCGAGAAATCGTGTCAACGCGGGTTTGTGGCTGAACGCGGCTGCAAGCTCGGCTTCAAAAAATGGCAATGGCGAGTCGCTCCGCCCGGCCAGAAGTTCCACGGCAATTGAAGCGAACAGCTCGAAAGTCACCATCGTCGAAATCGGGTTGCCCGGCAGTCCGAACACGGGTGTGTCGCGGACACGCGCGAAGACCAGCGGCTTACCCGGTTGGATCAAAACACTCGTGATGAAGAACTCGGCTCCCAGCTCCTCGAGCACCTGTTCGACCAAGTCGTACTTGCCCATTGAGACGCCGCCAGAGAGCAGCAAGACGTCGCTGTTGAGGCCGTCTTCGATGAGCCGCCGAGTTTCGTCGAGTTGATCCCGCGCGATCGGCAGGACGCGCGGTTTCGCGCCTCGCCTCGTGACCTGGGCCGCCAAAGAATGGGCGTTCGAGTTGCGGATCTGAAACGGTTGTGGCGTATCAGCTACGGCGACGACCTCATCTCCGGTGGAGAGTATTGCTACCTCAGGCCGCCGAAAAACCGGCAACGTAGCCCGACCGACCGAACCAAGCGCGGCTATCTGTGGATAGCCAATGCGCGTGGCATCTGGAACAACGACGTCACCGGCCTTCGTCTCGGAGCCGGCCGCGATCAAATTTCGACCAGCCGCAATGCTCTGCTCGAGGGTGATTTGATCGCCGTCACGGCTGGAGTACTCAACCATAACTACCGCGTCGGCACCCTCGGGCCCAGGCGCGCCAGTCATGATTTCGACGGTTTGGCCACGCTGCAGGTGGAACCTCGAGGGTTCGCCGGCGCGCGTTTCGCCGATCAACTTGAGGGTGGAGGGCGCGCTAGCGACGTCGGCGGCGATGACGGCGAAACCGTCGCGGGCGGATCGGTTGAACGGCGGGTAATCGCGGTCCGATCGTATGGCCTCCGCGACAACTCGACCCAAGGCCTCGTCGAGCGGCACCGTTTCAACGCCGAGAGGCTGCAAGTTTTCCCTGATGCGTTCGAATACGACCGCCCGAGCCTCATCAAACCGAAGTGGCTTCATCTCGACCACGGGATAAATCCCATTGTCGCCGATGGGTCGAATTCCGGTTAAGACTGTTCGCTAAGCGTCGTCACTGACGTCAAAGATCTCGTCGGCCAGGGCAGCAATGTCGTCGAAGCTAAACTTGCCGTCTCCGTTGAAATCAAACTGCGCCAGCGGGCCTAGTCCTTGTACCTGCGCCTGCTGGTCGGCGATGCCGGCTTCGACGGGCTCTTGCGTCTTGTCCAATACAAGATGAGCCTGAAGGGGAGGGCGATTCCAATACAAGATGAGCCTGACGGGGATCCGTTGGGTGGTCAGGAACAGAGCAGCTGCGGGCGATGGGAGTCGCCGTGCAGCAAGCCGAATCGCTGAGTCTGGAGCAGATCGAGTGTTTTCTCGACGGGTGCCAATCCGTCGCCTTCGAGGGCGGCAATCGAAGCGACAAATATGCGCTCGTCGAAAGCGTCTTGAAGCGGCATCACTATGCCGACCAGAAGCGCTCCGTCAAGGGTCTCCTGCGGCGTTATCTCGCTAAGCTCACGGGCTTAAGCCGCGCGCAACTCACCCGCCTGATCGGACAGTTCTTGCACACGCGTTGCGTCCGTCCGAGGGCCTATCGGCGGCGCCGTTTTCCCAGCAAGTACACACGCGCCGACAGCGTCTTACTGGCGCACGTCGATCGAGTTCATCAGCGCCTCTCGGGGCCGGCCACCCGCCGCATTCTCCAACGCGAGTTCCAGATCTACGGCCGCAAAGAGTTTCGACGCCTGGCCGAATTGTCCGTGGGCCAGCTGTACAACTTGCGAAAAAGAGCCGTCTACCAACGTCACAGTTTGCATCTCGACAAGACCCGTCCCACGCCCGTTGCGATCGGCGAACGCCGCCAACCCGAGCCGCGAGGACGTCCGGGCTACCTGCGCATCGACACCGTGCACTCGCCCGAACAGGAAGGCGAAAAAGGCGCCTACAGCATCAATGTGGTCGACGAAGTGACGCAGTGGCAGGCCGTCGGCTGCGTCCAACGCATCAACGAAAATCACCTCATTCCCTTGCTGGAAGGCCTTTTGGAACAATTTCCATTTATCGTTCGCGGCTTTCACTCCGACAATGGCAGCGAATTCGTCAACCATCAAACCGCTAAACTGCTCGAGAAGTTGCGAATTGAATTTACGAAGTCTCGCGCGCGCCGTTCGAACGACAATGCCTTGGTCGAAACCAAGAACGGCGCGGTGGTGCGCAAGTGGATGGGCTACCAGTTTTTGCCCTCGGAAGCGACGCAGGCGATCGACACCTTCTACCGCCAGTGGCTCAACCCGTACTTGAATTTTCATCGCCCATGCGCTTTCGCCAGCGAGCGCCGAGACCGCCGCGGCAAGTTGCGCAAGGTGTACGCCGAGTGGAGCACGCCGTGGGAAAAGCTGCTCAGCCTGCCCGCCGAGCAGCGCGGCCTGCGCGCGGATCGCTCGCTCAAGAAGCTCCAAGCGCGAGCGGACACTTGTTCCGACACCGAGTTTGCCGAGCAACTCGACGCTCAGCGCAACGAACTGCAACGCGTCTGCAAAGACCTCGCGATCTGCTGGCGCACGCGCTAGACAACGCCCCGACCCGAGGCGTTGTCGGCTCCTCCGGCCCACGTCCGAAGACGGCCGTGGGGTCTCGCCTGGGATGGCTGCAAAGGGGGACTGGGGCTGCCGCCCCTTCCCCCTTATGCAATCCCCCTCACCCCGCCCTACGGGCCCCACAACGGGCTTCAACCTCAAGCCCCAATCCGAGCTATAATCCCTCCTGCCCACAGCTACCTTCGCCTGCCTCCTGCAGGCTCATCTTTCGATTGGAAAAGAGGCTTGAGGCTCGGCGACTTCTCCTTGAAGATTGAGTGAAACGAAACGAACCTTCACGCTGATCTTCAGAACGCTCTTTTGAACTCGCGTTCCGCCCTCACCGTCTTCGACCGTCACCGACCGGCTTTGCACCTTGATCTTCACATCGAGGCTGGAAGCTTGAAACTGCGTCGCGTCGTTAGACCCCTCAAGGCCCTCTCCGACACGGCCGAGAAATTCGTCGGCCAAGCCGCTGCTGAAGTCGCCGAGCAGCCCAACCGCATCGAACAGCTTCTGGAGAACGTCGCCTTGCCCTTCGAGTAGCTCACTGATGCCACCGGTATCCGCGTTGCCAACCGAAATCTGTGACGAGCTGAACTTGAAATCGAAACTGTCGCGCTGGACTACGCGGGTCACTCCAGTTTCTTCGTTCTGCTGCACCAGCGTTTGACTCGACAGGTTCAACTTGGCGGACGAGGACGAGGCGAAGAGCTGGCTGGGTGCCACCGCCGTGGTTGATTCGGCCGCCGACTGGGCACTTTGGACGAACACGTCACTGCTGCGCAACCGTAGCCGTAGCCGCCCATGGCTGTTCTCTCCCCGGCCCGTCTCTTGAGAGTGGCCGCTTAGTCGCGACGAGAAGTCCCGCAAAGCCAGCTGTTGGGCGAAAGAATTTTCCGAGGATAGTCCGGCGAGTTGTGACATGACGATAGCTCCTTAAGTCGGATATTCCATTCCCCCGACTACGATTGCTTATCGGCCGACAGATTGCCCGTTTCAGTGCCATGTTGTTGTCACTCAAGAGCGGCAGGCAGCCTCCTTGGGCCACAAAACACTTCTGCTGCTTTATGTTTTGAATGACGAAGAATAACCGCCCCATACGCATCTGCTATCCTGATCCATCTGGTAACTTGCTCTTTCAGAGCAACTTAGGAGGGTTTCTTGGGCGACCCAAAACTAAACATCACTGATTCCCGCACGGGACAATCCTACGAAATCGATATTAACCATTCGACGATTCCGGCGATTGGCATACGCCAAATTCGCGAGGATCCCGAAGAATTCGGCATGCTCAGTTACGACCCCGGCTACACCAACACGGCGTCGTGCACGAGTCGGATTACGTTTATCGATGGCGGAAAGGGAATACTTCGCTACCGAGGCTACCCGATCGAGCAGCTTGCTGAGCAGTGCAGCTATACAGAAGTTGCGCACCTACTGCTGAACGGCGACTTACCAACGCAGTCCGAGCTTGACGCCTGGGACACCGAAATCATGGAACATTCCATGGTCCACGAGAACATCAAGAAATTCATGGATGGCTTCTTGTACGACGCGCACCCGATGGGCGTGTTGGTAAGCACCGTCGCCGCGATGTCAACGTTCTATCCCGATGCAAAGAACATCGGCAGCAGACGCAATCGCTATCGCCAGCAGATCCGGCTAATCGGAAAAATGCCGACCATCGCCGCATACGCCTACCGCAAGAGCCAAGGCTATCCTTACGCCGATCCGGATTGGGATCTCGGCTACACTGAGAACTTCATTCACATGTTGTGGAATGGTACCCGCCGTCAACCGAAGCCGGCGCAAGCCGAGGTGCTGGCGAAAGCACTCGACACGCTGTTCGTTCTACATGCCGACCACGAGCAGAACTGCTCCACATCGACGATGCGCCAAGTGGGCAGCGCGCATGCGGACCCCTACGTAAGCCTCGCGGCGGCGGCGGCGGCGCTTTATGGCCCCTTGCACGGCGGCGCAAATGAAGCCGTCCTGACGATGCTCGGCGAAATTGGCACCCTCGACAAGATCCCCGAGTTCATCAAACAAGTCAAGGCAGGTGAGCGTCGATTGATGGGCTTTGGCCACCGCGTCTATAAAAACTACGACCCGCGTGCTCGAATCATCAGCCGCATTGCTGACGAAGTTTTTGAAGTGACCGGCCGAAACCCGAAAATCGACCTTGCGAAGGAGCTCGAACACATCGCTCTTGAAGACGACTACTTCGTCAAACGGCGGCTCTATCCGAACGTCGATTTCTACTCAGGGATCATCTACCAAGCGATGGGATTTGCGCCGGAAATGTTCACCGTGCTATTCGCGATTGGCCGCACAGTGGGCTGGCTGGCTCATTGGGAAGAGATGATGAAAGATCCGGAGCTACGCATTGCCAGGCCCCGGCAGCTTTATCTAGGGCCTGACGAACAGACGATGGTGCCAATCGTCGAGCGCTTGGGCAAGGCCCGCGATAAGGTTTCGTAGGTAGGCGGACCGAGCAGCGGCGATACAATACGTGCAGTGCCGCGCGCGCCGCGTTCTATTCTGTGGGCGATGTTGCTGTTGCTGGCTCTGACCGCCGCCGCATGCGCGCAGCCGACTCTCGATTTACTACAAGTTCGCGAGTCGTATAGCGCCGATCTCAAGCAGTCGCTGAACGACGCCTGGCTCTCGCGTCCAACCGGCTACGAGCCTCGCACTCGTCACCGCAACGCCGACGGAACACCGAAATTCACCAACCGGCTCTTCCTCGAATCGAGCCCGTACCTTCGCCAGCACGCCCATAATCCTGTCGACTGGCGACCGTGGGGAAATGACGCGTTCGCCGAGGCCAAGCAGCGCGGAGTGCCGGTGCTGCTCAGCGTCGGGTACTCCACCTGCCACTGGTGTCACGTGATGGAGGAGGAGTCGTTCGAGGACGAGGAGATCGGCGCGTACCTCAACGAAAACTACGTGGCTATCAAGGTAGACCGCGAAGAGCGCCCAGACATCGACTCAATTTACATGGCCGCGGTACAAGCCCTAACCGGTCGCGGCGGCTGGCCGATGACGGTCTGGCTGACGCACGAAAAAAAGCCCTTTTACGGCGGAACGTACTTCCCCGCACGTGACGGCGATCGCGGCGCGACTACGGGGTTTCTGTCGCTCCTCAAAAAGATGCAAGACATCTACTCCACGCGCCCGGACGATGTCACCCACAACGCCGCGGTTTTCGTTGAACAAATCGAAAAGAGCCTGCGGCCGGCCGTGAGCGGAGATTTGCCGACAGCCGCGCTAATTGGGCGAGCGACTGCGCTCTACGTCGATCGCTACGATCCGGCATACGGCGGCATCAAGGGTCACCCCAAGTTTCCGAGCGGTTTGCCAACCCGATTTCTGTTGCGTAGATACCGCGCGTCGGGCGATGAAAAACTACTAGAAATTGCGGTCAACACTCTGCGGAAGATGGCGCAGGGAGGTATCCATGACCACGTTGGAGGTGGCTTCCACCGCTACTCCACTGACGAGGAGTGGCTCGTTCCGCATTTTGAAAAAATGCTGTATGACAACGCCTTGCTCGTCGTAGCGTACGTCGAGGCCTACCAGGCAACAGGCGACAAGGCGTTCGCCGAGGTCGCGCGTAAGACGCTGCGATACGTCGAGCGAGAGATGACATCACCCGACGGTGTTTTCTATTCCGCCACTGATGCCGATAGTGTCGGCCCCGAGGGTGAGCGCGAGGAAGGCTACTTTTTCACCTGGACTCCCCACGAAATCGCGGCGGTGCTTACCAAGACTGAGGTGGAGTTACTCCAGGCTCACCATCCCCTCACGGACGCCGGGAATTTCGAGGGGCGCAACATTCTGAAGGCGCCCGGCGCGGAAACAATCGGCTTCGCTCCCCTCGATCCCATTCACGAAAAACTATACGCTGTACGCAAAAAACGTCCCATGCCGCTGTTAGACGACAAGGCGTTGACGTCTTGGAACGGCCTCATGATTTCCGCCTTCGCGACCGCCGGTTTCGCGTTGGACGAACCCGCCTACATCGCAACTGCCGAGAGAGCCGCAAACTTTCTACTAGAAAACTCGTGGGCCGACGGCACTCTCTACCGCAGTTTCAAAGACGGCAAGGCTCGTCATCGCGCCTACCTTGAGGACTACGCCTGCTTGATTCAGGCGCTGCTGGACCTGTATGAAGCGACCGGAGAAACGAGCTGGTTGCGGCGAGCGACCGCACTCAACGCGGAACTTAGTGCCGCGTACGAAGACCTGGAAAACGGCGGCTTCTTCCGCACGGCCGACGATCACGAGGAACTTTTGACTCGCGAGAAGCCCGCCTACGACGGTGCCGAGCCCAGTGGTAATTCCGTCGCGGTGCTGAACCTGCTGCGCCTTTACCAGTTGACCACTGACACTTCGTTTCTGAAGCGCGCCGAGGCGGCATTGCGAGCGTTCGCGCCGGTTCTTAACCAAGCGCCGAACGCGCTGTCAGAAATGCTGTCGGCGGTCGACTTCTATTTGAGTGAACCGAAGCAGATTGTATTGGTGACGCCGGCAAGTCGCGGCCAGGCGGAGCCATTCCTTGATGCGTTGAGAACGACCTTTGTCCCGAATCATGTGCTCGCCGTGGCGACAGAGCAGCAAGCCTCGGCAGCCTCACACACCGTTGCCCTGTTTGAGGGCAAACGAGCAATTGCAGGGAAGGCCACAGCCTATGTTTGCCGGCAACAGATCTGCAAACTGCCCACATCGGACCCCGCGGTCTTTCGCGCGCAGCTTGATGAATAGCATGTCCAAGATCCAGCTGCGGAGATCGATCGCGGCCCTGGCGTTAGCAACGCTGGTGATTGCCCAAGCGCTAGCCGATCCGCTCTCGCCAGAGCAGCGGGCGGTGAACTATCTCTCGCAAGAAGTTCCAAGCTGGTCAAGCGACAACGGCTGCCACTCTTGCCACAACGACGGTGACGGTGCGCGCGCATTGTTTCTTGCGGCGAGCCAAGGAATGGAAGTTCCCGCTCGCGCACTGGCTCCGACAACGAAGTGGCTCAACGCGCCCCAACGTTGGAGTGCCAAGCAGCATTCGTCGGAGGGCGGCGACAAGCATCTTGCCCGCATCCAGTTCGCCGCGGCGCTCAACGCCGTCCCTGAGGTCGACAAATCAACTCTGCGAGCCGCCGCGGATCTGCTAGCCGCCGATCAGCAAGCCGACGGCTCATGGGCTGTGACGAACGAAACTCCAGCGGGATCACCGGCAACCTACGGCGGCCCCATTGCGACCGCCCTTTCGTTGGCAGTGCTCGAGCGTGCGGACAGTCGGGATTTCTCGGAAGGCATCGCGAAAGCGCGGACCTGGTTGGCGGTGCAGAGCTCCGCCGCGCTCTCAGCGCAGGCTGCCATCGCATTTGCGCACGATCCCAGCGAGCAACCCTTCAAGACCGCCATGCGTAAAATCCTCGCCGGCCAGAACGCCGACGGCGGCTGGGGGCCCTACCCCGCTTCTGGGTCAGAATGCTTCGATACGGCGCTGGCAGTCCTAGCGACGAGCCGCGAAGCCAAAGCGGCGCTGGCGACGGAGCGGGGCCGCCGCTACCTCATCGCCCAACAACTAGATCCGGGTGGTTGGCCAGAGACAACACGTCCCTCGGGCGGCGACAGCTACGCCCAACACATCTCCACAACGGCCTGGGCAACGATGGCGCTGATCGCAACGAAGCAGTGAGTGCTTGCGCCGTCAGGCTGCCCGCGCGACTGTAAAGGAGTGCGGTTGCGGAGCAACATTCTGGCATTCGCTGAGTGGGGACCTGCTAATCATCGCTCAACAAGGCCCGACTCATCTTTCCCCGTTTGACCCTTCTCCACCGCCCTTCTTTACAGCCGCGCCTCCGATTTCGAACAGCGGAATCTAGTCTCAAAAAATCGCCGCCTTCACCGCTTTATACTCATGAACGGTCTACGACGACGCTGACAATGCTCTAGCACCCACGAAACAAGTAGAATGGCTAGCTTAGCGCGCGCTGGGAACGAACTCCTGTTCGACCGCCTCTTTTGGACACCCCAATGTCAACCTCCCGCTTGATCCCGAAAACAAATCTACTACCCTTCATCCTGCTCACCAGCTGCTTTGCTTGGTGGGGTCTCGCCAACAACATGACCGACACGTTGCTCGCCGCCTTCAAGCGGATCATGAGCATGTCGGACTTTCAAACTTCGTGGATCCAGCTCGCCTTTTACGGTTCGTATTTTTGCCTCGCCCTGCCCGCCGCAATATTCATTAAGAAGTACACCTACAAGGCCGGCGTCTTGCTGGGACTTGGGCTTTTCGTGGCCGGGTCCCTGCTCTTCTACCCAGCCAGCCAGACGATGAATTATTTTCATTTCCTAGCAGCGCTCTATGTGCTGGCCGGCGGACTGTCGGTACTAGAAACTTCAGCGAACCCTTACATCATCGCGATGGGTCCGGAGGAGAGCGGCGTCCAGCGATTAAACCTCGCCCAATCGTTCAATCCGATCGGCTCCATCGCCGGGGTCTTTCTAAGTAAGTGGTTCATTCTGTCGGAACTCAACCAAGCCGACCCGGAAGCGCGCGCGGCCATGAGCGCCGAGCAGTTGCAACAGCTTCAGTCGCAGGAGCTCGCCGCCGTAATGGCCCCCTACGTCGGAGTCGCCGTCGTGCTGACCGTGCTATGGGTCGCGATGGCGATGATGAAGATGCCCAAGGCGAGTGGTGCCGACGAGGGGCAACTCATTCCTACGCTCAAGCGACTCTTCCGTAACCGCAATTGGAAGTGGGGCGTGGTCGCTCAGTTCTTCTACGTCGGCGCGCAGATCGGCGTCTGGTCGTTCACGATTCGCTACGCCATGGTTGAGTTGAACTTGAACGAAGAGCAGGCCTCCAGTTACTACATCGCGTCCCTCATACTGTTCTCGGTTTCACGTTTCGTCTGCACGGCGTTGATGCGCATCTTCCAGCCCGGAACATTGCTCACCGTTCTCGCCGCCGCCGCCGTGGTGTGTACCCTCGCTGTGATTTACGGGGGAGGCTATCTGGGCGTCTACGCGTTAGTCGCGATCTCCGGCTGCATGTCGCTGATGTTCCCGACCATTTATGGACTAGCTGTTCGCGGCCTCGGCGACGATACCAAGATCGGCGGATCCGGCCCAATCATGGCAATTCTCGGCGGGGCTATTCTTACCGCCGCGCAGGGTCAAGTTTCCGACGCAACGGGCAGTATCCATGCCGCGTATTGGGTGCCGCTGGTCTGTTTCGTAATCATCGCCTACTACGGTGCGGTCGGCTGCCGGCAGTCCACTGGGACTGAAAGCTAGTCACGAAAATTCGGCTTTTCCTTAGCGAAGAACGCCCGAATTCCCTCGTCAATTTCGGGGTGCGCGAACGCCTCTTCGCTCAAACGCAGGCTACGTTCCATCGCTTCCGCCTCGCTGTAGTCGTAAGCGAGATCGATCGACTCTTTGCAAATGCGCAAAGCGTTGCTCGGCAGATCCACGAGCTTCGTCGCCAGTTCCATCGCGCCTTCGACAGCCTTCCCCACCCCCACAACGCGATTCACAAGCCCCCAGGCCAGCGCGGTGTCGACATCAATAGGCTCGCCCAGCAAGATCATTTCCTTTGCGCGCCCCTCGCCGATCCTTCGGGTGACGCGAACCGGACCTCCGCTACCGGGGAACACTCCGAGTTTTACTTCGGGCATCGCCAGACGCACGTTCTCGGCGGCCACAAGTAAATCGCAACAGGCCGCAAGCTCGAGTCCGCCCCCGAAAGCGTTGCCGTTCAATGCGCAGACGGTCGGCTTAGGGAACTTATCGAGCTTCGCGGTCATTGCCGTTTCAGCGATCATTTTGCGTTCAAGCGCGCGGCCCTCGGGTCCGGTGAAAGCCGCGAACTCCTTAATGTCCGAGCCGGCGCAGAAAGCGCGGTCGCCCGCACCGGTGAGCACGAGCACCCGCACGCCCGAGTCCGCGGCAAGTTCGTCAAGCAGTGCGTCGAAAACTCGCGTTAGCTCGACAGTCATCACATTAAGCGGAGGGTTGTTGAGCGTGACCAGCGCGATTCCGTCGTCGATATTCGTGTCAACCGGGCTCATGGGCCCAGGGTACCCCGACGCCAAACTTCATGGCTAGAAATGCGGGCTAGAGACCCGAGCCCAGCAAACCTTCTGATTTGAGTAATTCAGCATTGAGCACTGCCGCGCCCGCCGCGCCACGTATCGTGTTGTGCGCCAGCACCACAAACTTGTAGTCGAGTATCGGGCATTCGCGAACACGACCCACACTCGCCGCCATACCGTTTTCCGCCATCGAGTCGCGGCGTGGCTGCGGGCGGTCAAGTTCAGGCCGCCAATGAACCGGCTGCTTTGGCGCACTCGGAAGGTTCTTCTCTTGCGGAACTCCCCGAAAATTTTGAATCGCGTGTATAAGCGCCTCAACACCAGGCTTCTCTTCGAGCTCAACCGACACGGACTCCAAGTGGCCGTCGATCGTTTGGACTCGGTTGCAATGCGCGCTAACGATGGCGGGCAGATCGCGTAGTTCGCCGTCAACAAATTCGCCCAGAATCTTCTGAGTTTCCGACTCCATCTTTTCCTCTTCGCTACCAATGTAAGGGATCGCGTTGGCGACGATGTCCATTGCCGAGAGCCCCGGGTAGCCCGCGCCAGAGATAGCCTGCATCGTGGCGACGAGCACCTTCTTGATACCGAACTGCTTCATCGGCGCAAGCCCCATCGTCAGCGCGATCGTTGCGCAGTTGGGGTTGGTGATAATGGCGCCCGGCCAACCATGATTTCTTCGTTGGGCCTCGATCACACCAAGGTGGTCCGCGTTGATCTCAGGCACCAGTAAAGGCACGTCGGCGAGCATGCGATGGTTCCGTGAGTTAGAAACGATGAAGTGCCCGGCATGCGCAAACGCCTGCTCGATTTCACCCGCTACAGCGGCATCCATCGCGGAGAACATCAGGCTTGGGGCGCTGTCGCTCGGAGTGGCCTGCTGCACCGTCAATCCGGCGACGGACTCCGGCACCGAGCCATCCTGATTCCAATGCGTGGCGTCGGCGTACAACTTGCCGGCACTGCGGGCACTAGCGCCCAGCCAGGTGAGTTCGAACCAGGGGTGGGCCTGCAGTTGGTTGATGAACTGCTGCCCAACCATCCCAGTTGCGCCGAGCACTCCAACTTCGATTTTCTCTGACATTTTCTTCATTCTCCCTTGTTTGAATGACCCAGCACGCGCAGCGCACCGCAACTGTTCGCGGTGTGGGACGCAGACGCCGCGCCCCTACGTAGTCGTCGTGGTTTTGAGGCTTTTCGCGAGGCCCGTGTAAAGCTCGATGGCTTCGAGGATTTCGCGTTTGGGGATGCGCTCTTCCGTCGTGTGGGCGACGTGAATCGACCCAGGACCGAGTAGCAGCGGCTGTCCCCAGTTGGTGAGTTTTGGGATGTCGGTGGTGTACTTCACCACGCACGTTTCAAAACCCTCGACTTGCTTCATGCGCAGAGCCGGTGTTTCCGCCACGATCTCGGCGTCGACGCCGTCAATTGCGCCGAATGCCAGCGCCTTCAACTCGCTCAGGTCAGACACGACTCGGATCATCACCGAAGCGGAGGCGTAGTCTGAAATCACATTCATCGCCGGACCGGCGTCGAGCGTGCCAATATTGACGGTGGTGTCGCCCAGCATCGGGTCCGACGGCCACTCCATCGAGCGCAGACGATTGATGTTGTCGAGCAGCTTTTCGGTCGCGGAGTCGCCGAGTTCGGGGTAGGCCGAGTGGCAGGCGCGACCGGTCGCCCGCAGCTTGAGCCCGAGAGTCCCTTTTGACCCCAGCGCGAGAAGATTTTCGGTGGGCTCGCCGTTGATCAGATACTTAACGCTAGGCGCTGTTTTGTTGGCGTGGGCCGCGCCCTGACCGTTGACCTCTTCGCCGACCACGAGCAGTAGCCCGAGGCCTCGCACACCGCCGGCCAGTAGGCCCTCGATAGCCTTGATCATCGAGGCGGCGATGCCGTGGGTATCGCAAGCGCCGCGGCCCCAAATGTGCTCGTCGTCTTCCTTAGAAGGAATGAACGGGGGCACGGTATCCATGTGGGTGGAAAACACCACCTCCGGCTCGCCCCAGTGAACCCAAACGTTGTTGCGCCCCGGCTCGACCTCTTGCTTTTCGATCGAGCCGTCGTACTGCTCAGCGAGCGGACGCAGGTACTCGAAAAGATAGTCCCCGATCTCTTCTTCGTTAGGCGTGACCGAGTTGATGTCGATCAGCGCGCGCGTAAGCTCAAAAGCGTTCATAGGGCCGCTAACCCGAGCATATCGGATGTCAGCTCAGCGAGTAAACGCCGACCAAATCGGATGAAGACCCTCACGGCGTGGCCCGCCCGCGTGAGCAAGCGGTTCTCCTGAATGAATCAATCTCTTGGACCCGAGTGCTTCGCCACGGCCGCGCCCCAAACGCCCCCGTTTTCGATGGAGACGGTAGCCGTATGTGACAATAGCAGCGCTATGACCCGACTGCTGCTACTTCTCTCGTCATGTTTTCTGTTTTCAGGATTCCTGCAGGCAGCCGTAAAACTACCCGCGCTGCTGAGCGACCGCATGGTGATTCAGCGCGAATCGCCCGTTCACGTCTGGGGCTGGGCGGACGCCGCTGAAGAAGTTTCTGTCGAGTTTCGTGGGCAGCAAGCTTCGTCCACTGCCGACGCCGCCGGGCACTGGGAGGTCTATCTCAAACCGCTAGCGGCGGGCGGTCCGTTTGAGATGACGGTTCGAGGGTCGAATACGATTACGCTGCGCGATGTGTTTGTCGGTGAAGTTTGGGTCGCCTCGGGGCAGTCAAATATGGTTTGGCCGCTAGAGCGCTCGAACGACGCTGAAAAGGAAATCGACGAGGCGGAGTTTCCTGAGATTCGTTACTTCAAAGTGAAGCTGACGGTCGCCGACAAGAGGCATGACGATGTCGAGGGAGAATGGCTGGCTGTTTCACCCAAAACAGCGGGGACATTCTCGGGCGTCGGGTACTTCTTTGCCAGGCACTTGCACGAGAAGCTCGGCGTGCCGTTCGGCATCATCCAATCGGCTTGGGGCGGAACTCCAGCCGAATCTTGGACGACCGCGGAGACGCTTGCCTCAGACGCATCGCTCAAGCGGTTTAACGAGGAGTGGGCGCAAGTGCTCGCCGATTACCCGAAAGCCAAGAAGACCCACGACGAAGCACTGAAGCGCTGGGAATCAGAGGCGGCGAAAGCGAAGGCCGCCGGGCTCGATACCCCCCGACGGCCTGGCGCGCCGCGCGGACCGGGGCACCACCACACGCCGTCGGGTCTGTTCAACGCAATGATCGCGCCGTTGACACCATACGCAATCCGGGGAGCGATTTGGTATCAGGGCGAGAACAACGCCGGCCGCGGACACGGCGAAGCGTATCGGCATCTATTCAAGTCGATGATTATCGACTGGCGCCGCGAGTGGGGGCAGGGTTCCTTCCCGTTTTTGTTTGTCCAGCTAGCGAACTATGGCCGTGTGCCGGACAACAGCACTTGGCCCGAGGTTCGTGAAGCACAGACAATGGCACTCGAGCTGGTGAATACGGCGATGGCCGTGACGACCGACATTGGGAACCCCGAAAACATTCATCCCCGCAACAAACAAGATGTTGGCATGCGGCTCGCGTTGGGCGCGCGCGCCATCGCGTATGGAGAAGACGGACTGACCTCTTCTGGTCCGCTCTTCCGACAGGCGACGCGTGAAGCCGGCGCGCTACGGCTGTGGTTTGATCACCCTGGGGGCGGTTTGGTCGCTCAGGGTGGAGAGCTGCGCGGCTTCGAAGTCGCCGGCGCCGACGGTGCGTACGTAGAAGCTACCGCGCGAATTGTAGGCTCGAACGTCCTGGTGTGGAGCTCTCAAGTCGATGCTCCGGTGAAGGCTCGTTACGCTTGGGCGGCGGCGCCCGACGGGAACTTGTTCAATAAAGCGGGCCTCCCCGCATCGCCGTTTCGGACGGCCGAATAACAGATCGCGGCCTAGAGAATTTTCAGGAATGGCATAGACTGCTTGCCGCGGCACCAAGCCCGTGAGAATCGGAGGCGCGACTGTAAAGGAGTGCGGTGGCGGAGCAGCTTTCTGGAATACGCCGAGTTGGGACCTGCTGATCATTCCTCAACAGGGCCCGACTCATCTTTCCCAGTTAACCTTTCGCCACCGCACTCCGTCGAAAACGCAGGTTATTTTGGGGGCGGTTGGGACAACCCGCTTCCTGGCGGTCGCGGCTCAGAAGTGGCTATGCGCTGCGTTTTCATCACTTTAGGTGGGCCGATAGGGCCATGACCACTCCTTTACAGTCGCGCCTCCGATTTTGGACAGCGGAATCTAGTCTCCAGAAATAGGCGGCTTCACCGCTTTTTATTCGAGGACGGTCTATGGCATCAGTGAAATTGCTCTAGAAAGTCGCGGTGTCGCTGAACGCGTAGCGAAAGCTGTTGTCGATGAGACCCTTGATTTCGTTACTCGAGAATCCAAGCTCACTCAAAGCAGACAGTTCCTCAGACAGCGTGACCCGAAAGAACGTCGGGTCGTCGGTGCTAATCGTTATCGGCACGCCGGCTTCGAACAGCTTTCGCACCGGGTGCTCGATGTAGGAACTGTAGACGCCCGTGCGAATATTGCTGGTCGGGCAGACTTCGAGCGGGATCTGATTATCCGCAAGATGGGCGACCAGCGACGGATCTTCGTCTGCTCTGACGCCGTGGCCGATGCGGTCGACCTTCAGAATGCGGAGGGCATCCCACACGCTTTCGGGGCCAAGGGCTTCACCCGCGTGTACCGTCAGCTTCAGGCCGGCGTCGCGGGCTTTGGCAAATACTTGTTCGAATTGGGACGGCGGAAAAAGATGCTCCGCGCCGCCGAGAGTAATCGCGATCAAGCTGTCCGGACGACGATCAAGTATCTGGTCGAGCAGATCTCCAGCGGCTTCGTGCCCGATGTTCCGAACGAGGTCCACGATCCAGCGAACCTTCGGCGACGTTCCAGGTTCGTCCGAGAGAGCTTCGAGGAGTGCCTCCAGAGGGATGCCCTGACTGACGTACTCGATTAGCGAGACAGTCACTTCCGCGTAGACGATGTTTTCTTCGTGAAGCTGTTCGCGAACGGCGATGATCAGTGCTCGGAAATCATCGATACTTCGGACAAAGTAGCTGGTGAACAGGTAAGTGAAGAGAAATTCATCGAACGTGTCGTAGCGGAAGAACGAGTATTCGACATAGTGGCCATCAATAACAGCCTGAATATTCGGCTGATTTCTGAACAGTCGGAGGTGGCGCTCAGGGGCATTGGCCAGCGCTTCGGCCGGAGGGTACTTGCGGAACATCGTCCCCAGGAACGCCGCGGGAATCGCGCCGCGCAGATGGACGTGCAACTCGGCTTTCGGGACTTGCTGGAGTTCAAGCGCGGTCATTGAGCGTAAGTCGGCCTGGTGGCTCGTGGCTGTTGGCGGGGTCTCCTAGTTGGCTTCGGGATTTCGCTCGCCGGCCATCCCAGCCAACTTCGAGTAACCCCGCCGCGAGCCCGCATTTCTCACCACGTGATGAGAAATGCGGGCCAGTCGTTTATTCGCTTGACGGCGGCCCCTCGGCGAAGATCTCCTCGAGAATCCTAACCGCCTCATCAACGTGCTCGCGCTCGGCGACATAAGGCGGCAGGAATCGCAAAATATTTCCCGCCGTGCAGTTCATCAACAAGCCCTTCTGCTGGGCCTGCGGAACAACCGATTTTCCGGGAACCGTCAATTCCAATCCGACCATCAGTCCCTTACCGCGAGTGCCTGTCACAAAGTCAAACTTCGAGGCAAGCGCGTTCAATCGATCGTGGAAATACCCGCCAACTTCGCGAATATGCGGCAGCAAATCAGGCAGCATCGAAAGAAATTCAACAGCCGCCCGGCATGCCAGCGGGCCGCCGCCGAACGTCGAGCCGTGCATGCCGGCACTGAACACGGCAGCCGCTTTCTCGTTACAGATCACGGCACCCAGCGGAAGCCCTGCAGCTATCGGTTTCGCGCAAGTAATGACGTCGGGCAAAAAGTCATTGCCCCAGTGGTGAAATGCAAAGTACTCGCCCGTTCGGCCAAGACCACACTGAATCTCGTCGTAGATCAGCAACGCATCGTGCTTCGACGCCAGCTCCTTCGCCTTCGCGCCGAATGCCGCGTGAACTTCGACAATGCCGCCTTCACCGAGAACCGGTTCGAAGAAAATCGCTGCTGTATTGTCGTTGACAGTCGCCTCGAGAGCCGCCACATCGTTGACGTCGATATAGCGCACGCCGGGCATCAACGGCTCAAACGGTTCACGATATTTCGGCTGACCGGTCACGGCTATCGCACCCAGCGTCCGGCCGGCAAACGAGTTGTTGAGCGCGACGATTTCGTACTTGTTTTCGCCCCTCGAGCGCCCGTAGCCCTTGCCGATCTTCAACGCCGCTTCAACCGCTTCGGCGCCGCTATTACAGAAAAACGTGCGCTGAAGCCCGCTCATCTCAGCAAGCTTTTGCGCTACCGGCCCTTGGTAGGGGTGGTAGTAAAGATTCGAGCAGTGCACCAGCGTGTCGAGCTGCTCCTTAAGCACCGCATTCAGTCGAGGATGCGCATGACCGAGCGCATTCACGCCTATCCCGGAGATGAAATCGAGATAGCGCTTGCCCGACGTGTCGTAAATGTAGACGCCCTCGGCGTGATCGACCCGCACGGTGTTGTCCCCGCGACCGTAGTTCGGAATCACATACTGATTTTCAAGCTCGACGAACGCATGTTCATCGCTCACAACGGAAGTTTGACTGAACATAATCGGCTCCTAGCGTAACATCGGCGGCGCCAATTTCTCGAAAGAAAAACACGCCGCACAGATCGAATAGAAATGATAGAAACGGCCGGTTGGTACCGAAGAGTTGGGTAGCCCGCATTTCTCACCACGTGGCGAGCGAGAGTGCGTGAGAGGTGGGTCAATACGAGGCGGGCGATGGTTGACGCGCGGAGGCGTACTTGACAGTCCGTCGAGCACTTGCGATCGAGCGCAACGAAGTAGTGGCGCACCTATCGGGTGCTTTCGCCGTCAGATCGTAAGAAATGCGGCCTAGGTACGACGGATAATGCCGGCCGCAGCACGACTCACTCCACGGCGAAAGCGTGGTTTAGCGGAGTCAACGACGATGGTGGGCCGAACGTTCACGGCTTTTTCGATTATGCCACAGCATTGCGCGTTACGCTTGAGGATCACGCCAACATGCTGACAATTCTAGTCACCAACGACGACGGCATCGACGCTCCCGGAATCGCGGCGCTTGAGCAAGCGCTCGCCTCCATCGGCAACGTCTTTACGGTCGCGCCGCTGAGCGAGCAAAGCGCCGCAAGTCGGCGCATCACGCTGCGCCGCCCATTTCGCTATGAGACCCGCGGCAAGAATCGCTTCGCGGTCGACGGCACTCCGGCGGACTGCGCCATGATGGCGCTCACGCACCTACTCGAACAGCCGCCCGCCCTGGTAGTCTCGGGCATCAACAACGGCCCCAATCTCGGCGAAAACGTGTTCTATTCCGGGACCATCGCAGCCGCTGCGGAGGGCGCGAAATACGGCATCCCCGCCATCGCGATGTCCGTCAACCAACGCGTCGACATCGACTACACAGCCGCCGCGGAGTTCGGCGCCGAGCTTGCATCAAAAGTGTTGTCGAAAGGCCTACCAGAGGGCATTGCACTAAACGTAAACGTGCCCTACCCAACTTACGACGGCGTTGAGATCACCCACCAATCCCGCAAAATCTCGCGCAACCTAATGATCGAGACTAAGGACCCTAACGGCCGCCCCTACTACTGGATGCACGAAGAAGTTCCTCTCGAAGACGCCGAGCCCGGCAGCGACTACGCCGCAATCCGCGAAGGCAATATCTCGATCACGCCGCTACGCTTCGACAACACCGCCTACGACCTGATCGACAAGCTACGGTTCTAGAGCATTTTCAACATCATCATAGACCTACCTCCGGCGGCGCCCGTCAGGTCTCGCGGGCTAGCGAGAGTCAGCGGCTTTAGATTCCGCGCCCATCGGCGGCTTGCCTTGAGCCTCGATCACCGTAAGAAGAATAGACGGCAGTGGCCGCCGAATATCATTGCGCTTCCTCGGCGGACCAATCCACAACGTCGAAATCGCCTCGACGACCGCTCCGCGCCCGGGAGCACGGCCTAGCACGCGGATCGCGTAATCCCCCGGAACCACGCTCTCGGCAATCGTCAAGTCCAAGAGAACCTCGGGAATGATGACGTTATCTCCGTCGCCCGACGGTCCGAAAAACTGATCAGCTCGAAAGCTTCCCTGTGTGGCGGTGATGCCGGCAGGCAGCCCCTCGACCCAGACGTCAACTGCTTCGTCGAAGCCGGGTTCGCGTACCAACAAAACCCCCATCGATTCCACGGACCCCACCGGTAAATTAAGATTTTCGGGATCAGAAAGCAATGCAAATCCGGGCAGCCGCTCTTCCACGCGTAGCCGGTAAACGAACGACGGACCGCCGCGCCCAATGCGATCACGAACGACCAATTTGAAAGCACCGTCGACGTCAGGAGTGAAGTGCAACAACGAATCGGGGTTACCGATTACAGTTCCCTGACCGCTCATGAGGTCGTCATGTTCGGCGACCAACTTGCCTTCGCTGTCGAACAGCTCAAGCACGGTGTCGATGTAGGGCAGCCCCAACTGAGCGGCAAGACTCGTCACAACGATCGGCGCTCCGGCGCGAGCCTCGATGGTGTAGCTATCCTCATCGCCCTCGCGATCAAGCGAACCATTCGCCGAGATGCCCATAGCCGAAGGGCGAAGCGTCGTAGAATCAGCTTCCGGACGCCGTGAAATCTCGAAACTCACCCGGTCATCAACGCCGTTCGGTCCGCGAGTCCAAATGCGCCAAAGACCCTCGGGCGCGTCGTCGGGAATCTCCAGACTGAAGTGACACTCGCGATCGGCGCAGCTCAGCCTATTGGCGGTGATTCGCGCTCCACCAACCGCCGCGGCCTTGACCGGAATCGTGTACGGAAACGTCAGCCGGTAGTACTCGGCCGCGCGCACGCCTGTGAGATAGACTTCTTCGATCGAATCGAGCGCGCGGCCACGCAGTGAAACTGCAACGGTTGTTCCGGCACGTGCGCCCAACGGGTAGGCCGCTTCAACGATCGGAAGCTGGGAGACCCGCAGCATATAACCGCAATTCTTCGCGCAATTGACGCGCTGCGGGCCCCGGTACTGATCGAGCTTCAAGTAGTAGTCGCCCGCATTGTCGAACGTATACTCGAGAAACGGGGTCTCCAAGTAGTCGTCGCGGTCATCGCTGAATGCGATACGCGCTCCCGCTGAATCCAGCAGCGCCAAATCGTTCTCGAGGTATCCGCCGTATTCAAGCGAGCGCACGTCAAACGTCCAGCGTTCACCCGCCCGCGCCTCAAACTTGAAATAGTCGATGTCGACAAGTTCGTGCATCGCACCCTGCAGAGTTTGCGGCTTCAGCTCAATCGCCTGCGCCTGTTCAATCAGGTCGTTGGGCTCGGCCTCAACGCTTGAGGGAAATGCGTCGACATAAAACAGTCGCGAGTTGGCGCGGCCCGAGGCGGTAATCAAGGTGGCAATATGCGGACCCAGCGCGGTTTGAGATTCGATTCGAATTCGCCCCGAAAGCTTCGTGTCTGAAACTGCCTCGCCGCTCTCCCAAACGAGATGCGCTGTGTCGAATTCAACCCGTAGGGGAGCGGCCAGGTTCTTACCAGTCAGTTCGACCGCAACCGTCTCGCCTGTCTGTCCGCCAAACGGCTCAAAGCGATCGACCCAGGGGTCATTGGGATCTTCGGAGCCAAACGCCGTGATCGCGAGGACCAGGGCGCAAACAAGTGGCCTCGGCGTGCCGCGCCTAGCCAAATAGTTCGCCGATCGGAGTGCCGCCGTCATTGATCTTCACCGGACGTCCGCCCGTATGGTACTCCTCGCTGTAGTCAATTCCGAACTTCGTGTAGAGTGTCGCTCCGAGGTCTTCTACTGAGCTGGCGCGATCGATCGGCTCCGCGCCCTTAGCGTCGGAGGCCCCAATCACCTGGCCCCCAGGGATACCGGCGCCGGCTGCAGCGATCGAAAATACACCGGGCCAGTGATCTCGTCCCGCCGAATGGTTGATCTTCGGCGTGCGCCCGAACTCGCCAATCGCCAACACCAAGGTGCTCTCTAGCAACCCACGCTGACCCATGTCTTCGAGCAGGGTAGCGAAGGCTTGGTCGAATTCCGGGTAGAGTTTCTTGTTCGTGCTGTCGTTGTCGGAGTGCGTGTCGTATCCACCGTGGAAAAGTGTTACCAGCCGCACGCCGGCCTCGATCAGCCGACGCCCCAGCAGCGCGCCCTGTCCGGCGGTCGTCCGGCCATACGCGTCGCGTAGCGCGTCTGCTTCCTTGCCAAGGTCAAACGCCTTCTTAGCCTGCGGAGAACTTACTAAGTCGAGCGCCTTCTGGTAGAAGTGCTCCATGCCGTCGACCACTTGCGACTTTTCCATCCGCTCGAATGACGAATCCAACGCTGAAAGCAACTTGGCGCGGCCCTCGGCCTCTTCGAGACCGAGTCCTGTCGGTAATGTCAGGTCTTGGACCGAGAAATTCTTCTTGCTCGGGTCACCCGTGATGAACGGATCATAGGCCGATCCTAGGAAGCCCGCATCGGCGCAGATATCTTTTTTGGGGATCACGACAAAAGGCGGCAGCCCGTTCTGGGCCCCGAGTTCGCGCGCCACCACCGACCCGTAGACCGGATGCTTGAACGCGTTGTTCGGTCGCGCCCCAGAGAAAATGTATTGCTTCGCTTTCTCGTGAATTGCTTCGTGCGAATACATCGAGCGCACGACTGAGAATTTGTTGAAGTCCTTCGCCAAACGTGGCAGCAACTCGCTGAAGTGAACACCCGGCTGCGACGTCGGGATCGTGCCGAAGCTGCCGCGGATCTCGCCCGGCGCTTGCGGCTTCGGGTCAAACGAATCGTGCTGGCAGAGCCCGCCCTGCTGAAAGAAAATCAGGCACGACATATCCCTGCGTCCGGATGACGCCTTCAGGATGCTGTCGAGAGTGATGCCACCGAACGCAACGCCACCGAGCCGCAAGACATCGCGGCGGCTATAACGCGAACGCATTTCAGAAAGCAGCATGGGGCGAGAAACTTAGCGGTTAAGCTGAAACTCCTTTGCATTGAGGATAGCCCATAGAACGTTTTCAAGTCCCCGTCGGCGGCTGCGGCCTGCTCCCGATTCCGCCGCGAGGTACTGCTCGATCACCGTCAGCTTGTCGGAGTCTGGAGCGCTCGCGAACGCGCGCACATAGAGCCGATCGACTATTTCGCGGTCCGTTAAGCCGCGACGAATGAGCGTTCCGAGGATGTTGTCATCTTCCGACAGCCTTTCCTTCAATACATCGCCATTCATCATCTGCAGCGCTTGAGCCAGCGATGGCGTGTTGACGCGCGCCCCCATCACGTCGCGTCGAGGGTGTCCAAATGTTGTCAGAAAATAGGTTGCTCCGATGTTCGCGATCAGCTCCTTCGGAGTCGTGCCCGGCGGGTAGTTGCGAAACTCCTCGGGTTTGTCGGTCACCTGTGAAATCGCATCGAGCAAAACCTCGGCGGGCAATTTGCGTGGCACGTAGCGCGCGAACAATATTTCCTCCAGCCGATCTTCGCCACCAACTCGATCGGCGCTATGCGCGCTGAGCTGATACGTTTTCGAATTGAGAATGAGCCGGTGCAGCGCCTTGAATCGATATCCAGACTCGATGAAGTGTCGCGCCAACTCGTCGAGCAGTTGGGGGTGCGTGGCGCGGTTCGTGGATCGGAAGTCATCGAACGGCTCGACGATGCCGCGTCCAAAATACTCGTACCAGACACGGTTCACCGTCGCACGTGCGAACTGCATTTTCTGGTCGCGCGTAATCCAGTCAGCGAGCACCTCGCGGCGATCCCGGTTCTGAGGAATGTCGGCAACCGCGCCATCTAGAAACTTTGGCGCGACCGGCTCACTCGTCACGGGATGCAGCATTTCGCCACGTCGTTCGTTGAACCAGATGCGGCGGTACTGGCCGTAGCCGTGTTTGACGTTCATGCGCGCCAAGAACGCCGCCATGCCGTAAAAATCATCTTGGGTCAGATTTTCAAGAGGGTGGTTGTGGCACTGCGCGCACTCGATGCGCTTCCCGAGAAAGAGGCGGGTAACCGTCGGCACAGCCTTCTCGACTTCAAACTTTTTCAGCATGAAATCCATCGCCGGATGCCAAAAATTTCCCGCTGGAAGTACTGTCGTGTCGCCAACCGCCGTGAGCATTTCGCGCACAGCGACATCGTAGGGCTTGTCCTCACGAATAAAATCGTACAGCCAGCGCTTGTACGACCCGTTGGTACGGCCTTGCGAGTAGTACTGTGAGTTGCGGAACCAGTCCTCGAACTTGACCAGCCAGTGTGTCGCGTACTCTTTGCGTTCAAGCAAGCGGTCAATTAGATTCTGGCGCTTTTCGGGGTCTTCGCTCGCGACGAAGCTTTCGGTCTCGTCGGTGGTTGGCAGCACGCCCGCGGCGTCAAGAAAAACACGTCGCACGAATGCACTCTCAGACGTCAACCCAAACGGTTCGATGTTGACTTCTCGCAGCTTGCGGAAGACGTAGCGGTCAATGAAATTGTTAGCCGTGGTATCACGATAGTCGGCGTCGACGGCCTCATCGATCACGATGAACTGCGCAGTTGCGACCTTGCCCATGGCCCGCGCGGCTACCGTCGTTAGACCGCGCCCTACTGACGTCACCTGGCCGTTTGTTACGTCCGAAACAATGGCGATATCGTTAGCGGCATAGCGCACCTCGCTCGACATGTCGCGCGTCGAGCCGTCAGACAAACGCCCGATGACGACCAGCGGCTGCCGCGTACCGGCGCCGACGAGAACCCGTTCACTGGGATACAACTCAAGATTCTCCAGCCGCGTGCCCGACGACCCAGAGCCCGCCCCCTGCTCGATCCAGTTGAGGATCGTGCGGTACTCGTCCGACTCCGCCGTCATCAATTGACCGCCGCCGTGCGCCACCTGAAACGATGGCTTAGCTAGCAGTAGCGAATCTTCGGGCGACTCGATAGACACGCGCCGCCCGTCGGCGCGGCGAACGATCATTTCATGATCGGCTTGGGCATCGGAGCCGTAAAGCGATAGTTTGAAACCGTTCTGGCCCGCGGGCGACCCGTGGCAGGCCGAGCTGTTGCAGCCCTTCGTCGTGAAGATCGATAGCAGATCGCGCTCAAAACTAATCGCGACTTCCGAACTCCCCTGGCCGACCTGAACCGTGGCTTCAGTTGAGCCCCCAGCGCATGTCACCAAAATTTGAGCCGATCCCGCGCGTCCGCCAATCAGTTGATCCCCGTCGACACGTAGGACTGCCGCGTCGAGGCTCGACACCTTACAGTCGTTGCCGCCGCTGACGATGTAGCGTTGCCCGGAGCCTGGCCCCTGTAGGTGGATGTCAGGCGGCAGAATCGACACAGCCGCGGACGCCCCGCCGGCGCCGAATAACGCCAGAAAACACGACAGGCGTGCGGAGCGCGCCACAACCGCCAAGCTATCACGAAATCTTTTGAAACCACTCACAGGCACACTACGAGGCCGTCATCCATTCGCTCGACGGCACAGCTTTATAGTAGTCCCATGGCCACCACCGCGTTTCGAGCGAGATCTTTACTGACTCCCAACTTGATCGACGATGGCGTTGTGGTCGTTGACGACGCCACAGTGATTGCTGTCGGTCGAGAAGAGGCTATAGAATTGCCGACGCAAGCAAGAGAAGTCGCGATCGACAGCGGCCATCTTGTCCCTGGCTTCATCGACACCCACAACCACGGCGCCGGTGGTCGCGACGTAATGCAGGCCGAGCGCGACGCGCTTGAGCACGTCGGTCTGACACTCGCGCGGTTCGGAACGACAGCCTACTACCCAACAACCGTTACCGCGCCAACCGACAAGACGATGCACGCCGTCGAGTTTCTCGCGGACTACATAGCCGGTGGCAACTTCGCCGGCGCCGAGCCTCTCGGCATCCATATGGAAGGGCCGTTCATCTCGAAAGTTCGGCGAGGTGTCCACCCACCCGAACACATTGTGGAGCCGACGCTCGCCGCCTACAAAGCGTACGCCCAGGCGGCCTCGGGGCGCCTATCGATCATGACCATCGCCCCCGAGCTCGCCGCCGCGCCAGAACTGATTCGAGAAATGTTCGATACCAACGTCAAAGCCTCGATCGGCCACACCGACGCCGACGCCGCCCAAGCGCTGGCCGCGGTCGATCTCGGAGCGCGTCAAGCCACGCATATGTTCAACGCCATGCGTCCGTTCGGTCATCGTGACCCCGGCGTCATCGGCGCGGTGCTAACTGACCAGCGAGTACGCGCCGAACTTATCGCCGACGGCATCCACGTCGACCCCAAGGCCATGGAAGTGCTCTATCGCGCGAAAGGCGCGGAAGGCGCCGTGCTCATTTCCGACGGCATCTCAGCGGTCGGAATGCCGGACGGACGCTACGACATCGGCTTGATGACGGTCGACGTTGCGGACGGGACTTGCATGTACGAAGGCAAGCGCGCCGGCAGCGTCTTAACGCTCGACCGGGCCATCCGCAACATGGTCGAATTAGTCGGCGTGCCCCTGCCCGACGCAGTTGCGATGGCAACTCGCAACCCAGCGGAAATGATGGGCATCGCAGACCGAAAGGGCAGCCTCCAGACTGGCGCCGACGCTGATCTAGTGTGGCTCGGCGACGATCTCACGGTCCGCCAAGTGTGGCGCCGCGGCGTTCCCGGCGCTTAGCGCGGCCCGCGTCACTCCCAGCACTGGCTGCTAAACCACCCCAGTTCGGTGCGGCTTCACCATCAGTTCGGTCTCGTTCCCCGTGTCGCCCTGCTGTGCCATCCAAGCGTCAAGCTGCACCTTCATCGCGGCGATCTTCTCAGCATGTTCAGGTTGCTCGGCAAGATTGTCCAACTCGTAGGGGTCCGCGATCACGTCATAAAACTCAAACTCCGGTCGCTCTAGGTACCAACGGACACGAGCCGCGGCGTGCTTGTCGGTCTTAGCCTTCTCGACCCACGTCGTCCAATATCCCGGCGCGTCCGTTTCAGTGAGGGTGTTTTGAAACTTGGTTGTGTAGTTGGTATTCCAAATCAGCTTGTGCTGCTCGTCGCGAATTGAGCGCACTGGGTAGCAGCGGCTGCCTTTGATAATGCCGCGCGTCGTGTGAACGCCATACACATATTCGGCGTGGTCGTCGCTTTCGCCCAGCAAAACGCCGAGATAGCTGCTGCCGTCAAAATCGTGCGCGGCGGGATCACCGTTGGCAGCTTCGATCAAGGTTGGCAATGCGTCGACCCCCTGTACCATCGCCTTCGCAACAGACCCCGCCTTGACGCGATCGGGCCAGCGAACAATCCAGCCTTGCCGCAGGCCGAGGTCGTAACAGGTCCATTTGCCATGCGGAAACTGCACCCCCTGTTCGCTACAGAAGATGAAAATCGTGTTGGCCGCTTGGCCGGTCCCTTCGACCGCCTCCATCACGCGACCGGTCTGCCCGTCGAGGTATTCGACCTCGGCGTAATAGTCGGCCATGACTTTGCGCGTCTCGGGTGTGTCGACCATATAGGCAGGAAGCTGAAGCGACTCAGTGTCGAATTTTGACGCATCGCCGCGATTCCACGGCAGATGTGGCTCGTTCGAGCAGACCACCAAGAAGTACGGCTGTTCAGCGTCACGCATGACGAACTCGTCAATCGCTTCGTATGAAATATCCTTGCCGTCATCAAGAAACTCAAACGGATAATTCTCCGGCGGCCCGAAGTGTTTCTTGCCGCTAAGCGCGACTCGGTAGCCCAGCGGCTCGAAGAAATGCGCCATGCTCTTGGTGCCGCTCTTCGACTCCGAGTGGTTGGGGTACGCGCCGTTGCGAACCGGAAAAATTCCGGTATACATCTGCTGCCGCATGGGCGCGCACATCGCGGTCGCCGTGAAGGCCCTTTCAAAGCGCATGCCCTCTGCCGCGAGCCTGTCAATATTGGGCGTCGAAACCTGCGTAGCGCCATAACAGCCAATGTCATGCCAGGCGAGGTCGTCGCCAATCACAATCACGACGTTTGGTTTCTTAGCTGCTTGAGGCTCCGGACTCGAACACCCGAATGAGGCCGCGAGCGCGGATGCCCCGGCAGTTTTCAAGAACGCGCGCCGGCCGATTCCTTCGTTGTGCATGCTCGCAATAGTTTTAGCATTGTTGCGGGCGCGCAAGAGCGATTGATTTGAGGTGAGCCGCTTGGCGAACCGTGCCGCCTTTTTCCGCCGAGCCAAGTCGACGTTGAGACCCGGGTAAGTCAAAAATGCCAGGCGGGGTCTTGCGCCCGATGCAGCAATCTTAAACCCCCTATCTTCTTGCCATATGGCGCACCGCCTATTTTAGAGGTGGTCAACCCGGCCAAGGAGGTAGGGGATTCAGATTCTACAGCCAAGCGTTCATCCCGTCACTCAGTCCGAAGTTTCAGAAATTCGGTTGACGCATCGTTTTTCCACACGGCCGCTGGGCACTATGGCTGAATGCTTAGATCCGCTCTATAGCGGACCAAAACGTTCTCGCTACTTCGGATCAGCGCCCAACCTTTTTGGAAGATTGCATTCGCCTTCTGTTGGCCAAGGTCGCGGACAAGTGGATGGCCGTCGTCAAATTCCGACCACTTGTCGATCAAGCTGACAACCGCGTATGTGTCTGGGCTATCACCCATGAACCCACGATAGACGAAGACCCCGTCCGCTTTGGCCTTTTTCATCGCGGGGATGTAGTCGTTCTTCAGATAGGCCTCATACTCGGCGCGCTTGCTTGGAATCACTGTCCTCAATGCGAGAACGGCCAGATTCGGTACGCGTCCAGCTTTCGGAGGGATCGAGATGTCGGGCCGCTGCCGCACCGTCAAGACTTGCCGGTCGCCGACACATTGAGCAACCTGAAGGGCCCACGACGCGAAGCGTGCCGCGCCGAGCGGGTTCTCGGCTGCCTCTTTTCCAATCGAAAGATGAGCCTGCAGGAGGCAGGCGAAGGTAGCTGTGGGCAGGAGGGATTATAGCTCGGATTGGGGCTTGAGGTTGAAGCCCGTTGTGGGGCCCGTAGGGCGGGGTGAGGGGGATTGCATAAGGGGGAAGGGGCGGCACCCCAATCCCCCTTTGCAGCCATCCCAGGCGAGACCCCACGGCCGTCTTCGGACGTGGGCCGGAGGAGCCGACAACGCCTCGGGTCGGGGCGTTGTCTAGCGCGTGCGCCAGCAGATCGCGAGGTCTTTGCAGACGCGTTGCAGTTCGTTGCGCTGAGCGTCGAGTTGCTCGGCAAACTCGGTGTCGGAACAAGTGTCCGCTCGCGCTTGGAGCTTCTTGAGCGAGCGATCCGCGCGCAGGCCGCGCTGCTCGGCGGGCAGGCTGAGCAGCTTTTCCCACGGCGTGCTCCACTCGGCGTACACCTTGCGCAACTTGCCGCGGCGGTCTCGGCGCTCGCTGGCGAAAGCGCATGGGCGATGAAAATTCAAGTACGGGTTGAGCCACTGGCGGTAGAAGGTGTCGATCGCCTGCGTCGCTTCCGAGGGCAAAAACTGGTAGCCCATCCACTTGCGCACCACCGCGCCGTTCTTGGTTTCGACCAAGGCATTGTCGTTCGAACGGCGCGCGCGAGACTTCGTAAATTCAATTCGCAACTTCTCGAGCAGTTTAGCGGTTTGATGGTTGACGAATTCGCTGCCATTGTCGGAGTGAAAGCCGCGAACGATAAATGGAAATTGTTCCAAAAGGCCTTCCAGCAAGGGAATGAGGTGATTTTCGTTGATGCGTTGGACGCAGCCGACGGCCTGCCACTGCGTCACTTCGTCGACCACATTGATGCTGTAGGCGCCTTTTTCGCCTTCCTGTTCGGGCGAGTGCACGGTGTCGATGCGCAGGTAGCCCGGACGTCCTCGCGGCTCGGGTTGGCGGCGTTCGCCGATCGCCACGGGCGTGGGACGGGTCTTGTCGAGATGCAAACTGTGACGTTGGTAGACGGCTCTTTTTCGCAAGTTGTACAGCTGGCCCACGGACAATTCGGCCAGGCGTCGAAACTCTTTGCGGCCGTAGATCTGGAACTCGCGTTGGAGAATGCGGCGGGTGGCCGGCCCCGAGAGGCGCTGATGAACTCGATCGACGTGCGCCAGTAAGACGCTGTCGGCGCGTGTGTACTTGCTGGGAAAACGGCGCCGCCGATAGGCCCTCGGACGGACGCAACGCGTGTGCAAGAACTGTCCGATCAGGCGGGTGAGTTGCGCGCGGCTTAAGCCCGTGAGCTTAGCGAGATAACGCCGCAGGAGACCCTTGACGGAGCGCTTCTGGTCGGCATAGTGATGCCGCTTCAAGACGCTTTCGACGAGCGCATATTTGTCGCTTCGATTGCCGCCCTCGAAGGCGACGGATTGGCACCCGTCGAGAAAACACTCGATCTGCTCCAGACTCAGCGATTCGGCTTGCTGCACGGCGACTCCCATCGCCCGCAGCTGCTCTGTTCCTGACCACCCAACGGATCCCCGTCAGGCTCATCTTGTATTGGAATCGCCCTCCCCTTCAGGCTCATCTTGTATTGGACAAGACGGCTGCGTTGTCGTTCTCGCCGAGCTCGCTAAGGTTGGTTCCAATGTGAAACGTGTCGACGTCGCCGCGCGCAACTTGCCAGATATCTCGGCTTTGGCCCGCCTTTTTCATCGCGGCGTTCATCTCCTTTTGCAGTGTGATCCATTCGGCTTGGCGATCAGGCTTCACCTGGATCACTCGCACGTTCCTCCAACTAGCGTCGGCGCCTTGAGCGAACGCCACAGACGGAGCGAACGCCCCTAAGAGTACTGCCGACACACATGTCGCTTGTATCGTTCTTCCAAACCAGTTCATTGTCTTCATTCCTTTCGATGTGCCTTAGAAAGGCGGTTGAGAATAGGCCCTATCCGAGTTCACCGGTATTCGGCGCGAGTCTGGGCATTGGCTTACAAATTCCTTCGCCCGCACCCAGATCGATTTATCGAATAAGCACGCGAGATACCAAACGTTAGACTCAATCCGCGCCAGGTATAAAGGTTTTTGAACCAGCGAGATACAGGTTTTTGCGAATTGCCGGCACTGTCCACTTACAGGGTCCCGTCAACTGGCGTGTCAACGTAAGCAAACGCGCGTTGACACCAAGCGGTCCTGTCGGTGGCCCGCTGAGCGTGTCAGAGTCAGCTTTTTCGGGGACCCGCGCCCCGATCCGACCCAGCCTCGCACTAGGGTGTGTGAAGTGAATACCCACCGTTTAGACACCTGTATGCCCACTCGCGGAGCCTGTATCCCCGTCCTCTCTACCCGAAAACCCCTTGACAGGGGTCTTAACCTAAAACCGCGAAGTCTCGGCGATCGTAGGAGCAATGAGGCACCTAGGAACGTGCGCGTAGGGCCTCGCGCGCGATGGCGTTTTCCGGCCATAACCGGCCAAATCCGGCCAATTCGGCGCTCGAACGGCGTCCGTTCAAGACTCTCGTGTCTGCTAGGAAGCTACGGAGACAGGGCACTATCCACCGTACGCCGCCAACTGGTGAAAATTGCGGTCTAGAATCAGTGCCGCGACCGGCAGGGGCCGTGAAAGAACCTGGCTGAAACGTAAATAAGAGGGAACGTTTGGATAACCGGGGAAGGGCCGCGGACGCCTTTTATGTATGGGCGAACAGATGCAGTTGCTTGAGCTCGAACAACGGCCCCGCAGCGCGACCTCGGCGGACGCTCGGCCTGGGACCCGCGCTTGCTCGTGGCGGTCTGGATCTGGGCCGACTCCGAAGGCATTTCGTCGGCGCGCGAGATCGAACGGCTGTGCGAGTACCGCCCCGAACTGCAGTGGCTGTGCGGCATGGAAAAGATCAACCACCACACGCTGTCGGACTTTCGGGTTTCGCAAAGCGAAGCGCTGGAGGGGATGTTCACGAACGTGTTGGCGGTGTTGAGCGAAGCGAACTTGATCGATCTCGAACAGCTGGCGGTGGACGGCAGGCGGCTGCGCTCGCAAGGTTCGACGAGTTCGCAGAGGCGGCGGGGAACGATCGAGAAACATCTGGAGCAAGCGAACGCGGTGGTCGAGGAGTTGGGCGCGCAAGCGGAAGACGAGGCGAGCAACAAGCGGCGGCAAGCGGCGCGCAAGCGAGCGGATCGCGAGCGCGTCGAGAGGTTGAATGAAGCGTTGGATGACGTGCGGCGGATAGCGAAAGGCCGCGGCGGCAAGAAGAAGAAAAGCGAAGCGCGGGCGAGTGAAACGGAACCGGAGGCGCGGCTGCAACACGAGTCGAACAGCGGCTGGGGAGTGGGCTACAACGCGCAGTTCGCGACGGACGCGAAGGAGAAGATTGTCGTCGGGGTGGAGTTGACGAACAACGCCTCGGACGCGCAACAACTCAAGCCGACGCTTGAGGACATGGAGCGGCGGCTGCAGCAGAAGGCGAAGCAAGTCTTGGCTGATAACGGGTACAACTCGCGAGCGAACATCGCGAGGACGCAAGCGGAAGAAATCGAGTACGTGACGCCGGCTCCGGAGCGGGGCAAGCGCTCGACGGCAGCGGCGCGGGCGGCGGGGATCCAGCCGGAGTTCGAGACACAGTTTTTCATTTACGACGAAAAGACGGACACGTTTCGATGTCCGGCAAACAAAGAGTTGCAATACCGGGGAACAACGACGAAGAGGAAGAGGAGATACCGCTGGTATAGGCAGCGAAGTGGGGAATGCAAAGTTTGTGAATATCGGCTGAAGTGTTGTCCGAAGAGTTACGAGCGGGGACGGACGGCGAGTCGGGCGGAAGAAGACGAGCTGATGGCGAAGCATCGGGAGTGGATGGAGACGCAGCGGGCGAAGGAGGCGTATCGGCGGCGATCGGAGCTGGCGGAGTTTCCGAACGCATGGTTGAAGGAGCGGTTTGGGGTGAGGAAGTTTCGGGTGCGGGGGTTGCGGAAGGCGCGATCGGAGTTACTGTGGGCGATGTTGGCGTACAACGTGAGGGCCTGGATCCGGCTGGTGTGGCAGCAGCCTGAGGGAGGGTGCGCGCCGTTGCCGACGGCGCTGGCCTAGAACCCGCCTGAGGCCGGAAAACGGCCGAAAAAGAGCCCAAGACGGGCCTTGGGAGCGCCCTGAAGGCCTTCGAGACGACAAGTGCCAACAACAGGGCCGCAATCGCGCGAAAAGCATATTGCGACTGCGGACCTCACGAAAAAATCCAACACACGGCCCGGGAGGGTTCTTTCACGGCCCCTGAGGTTGCGACCACCCAAAACACCCGTACCGGGGTTTTGAAATATTTTTTCAACCTGAAGATTCAACGACTTAACCATTTCGACGCCCCGCCAGACCCCTCTTTTCCAATCGAAAGATGAGCCTGAAGGAGGCAGGCGAAGGTAGCTGTGGGCAGGAGGGATTATAGCTCGGATTGGGGCTTGAGGTTGAAGCCCGTTGTGGGGCCCGTAGGGCGGGGTGAGGGGGATTGCATAAGGGGGAAGGGGCGGCAGCCCCAGTCCCCCTTTGCAGCCATCCCAGGCGAGACCCCACGGCCGTCTTCGGACGTGGGCCGGAGGAGCCGACAACGCCTCGGGTCGGGGCGTTGTCTACCGCGTGCGCCAGCAGATCGCGAGGTCTTTGCAGACGCGTTGCAGTTCGTTGCGCTGAGCGTCGAGTTGCTCGGCAAACTCGGTGTCGGAACAAGTGTCCGCTCGCGCTTGGAGCTTCTTGAGCGAGCGATCCGCGCGCAGGCCGCGCTGCTCGGCGGGCAGGCTGAGCAGCTTTTCCCACGGCGTGCTCCACTCGGCGTACACCTTGCGCAACTTGCCGCGGCGGTCTCGGCGCTCGCTGGCGAAAGCGCATGGGCGATGAAAATTCAAGTACGGGTTGAGCCACTGGCGGTAGAAGGTGTCGATCGCCTGCGTCGCTTCCGAGGGCAAAAACTGGTAGCCCATCCACTTGCGCACCACCGCGCCGTTCTTGGTTTCGACCAAGGCATTGTCGTTCGAACGGCGCGCGCGAGACTTCGTAAATTCAATTCGCAACTTCTCGAGCAGTTTAGCGGTTTGATGGTTGACGAATTCGCTGCCATTGTCGGAGTGAAAGCCGCGAACGATAAATGGAAATTGTTCCAAAAGCCCTTCCAGCAAGGGAATGAGGTGATTTTCGTTGATGCGTTGGACGCAGCCGACGGCCTGCCACTGCGTCACTTCGTCGACCACATTGATGCTGTAGGCGCCTTTTTCGCCTTCCTGTTCGGGCGAGTGCACGGTGTCGATGCGCAGGTAGCCCGGACGTCCTCGCGGCTCGGGTTGGCGGCGTTCGCCGATCGCCACGGGCGTGGGACGGGTCTTGTCGAGATGCAAACTGTGACGTTGGTAGACGGCTCTTTTTCGCAAGTTGTACAGCTGGCCCACGGACAATTCGGCCAGGCGTCGAAACTCTTTGCGGCCGTAGATCTGGAACTCGCGTTGGAGAATGCGGCGGGTGGCCGGCCCCGAGAGGCGCTGATGAACTCGATCGACGTGCGCCAGTAAGACGCTGTCGGCGCGTGTGTACTTGCTGGGAAAACGGCGCCGCCGATAGGCCCTCGGACGGACGCAACGCGTGTGCAAGAACTGTCCGATCAGGCGGGTGAGTTGCGCGCGGCTTAAGCCCGTGAGCTTAGCGAGATAACGCCGCAGGAGACCCTTGACGGAGCGCTTCTGGTCGGCATAGTGATGCCGCTTCAAGACGCTTTCGACGAGCGCATATTTGTCGCTTCGATTGCCGCCCTCGAAGGCGACGGATTGGCACCCGTCGAGAAAACACTCGATCTGCTCCAGACTCAGCGATTCGGCTTGCTGCACGGCGACTCCCATCGCCCGCAGCTGCTCTGTTCCTGACCACCCAACGGATCCCCGTCAGGCTCATCTTGTATTGGAATCGCCCTCCCCTTCAGGCTCATCTTGTATTGGACAAGACGGACCCCCTAAAAACTTGACACGCTGGTGTAGTATTGAAACAGGTTCCTAAGGGCGTGCAAAGTACAAGCACGGATGCCTATGGAGTTTGCCTGGCTTAAGCGAAAGATGAGACCATCCATCCGGTGTTGTGAAAGCAACATCAAAAAAACGAGGTTTCGGTCCTGGCTGTCCTCGGGGAAAAGAACAACCTAGCAACCCGGCGTTGCTGTCAAAAAGCTTGCCCGCACAACGTCGCCGGTACACGGAGGTTTAGCAACTTGGGAGCTCCCATTTTATCGGTTTGTCGAGTTGAAACGAGCAGGCAAACCAACCGGCGGGGCAGTCTCACCTAGGCTGTCCCGTCTAACTTACCGCATAACCGGGGCGGGACTGTCCCATCCCAGCGAACGAACCCACGAACAGCCGCCAATCCCGAGCCCAAGAACCCACCCACCCCGATCCGACTCTCCAATCCAAATTTCAAAATTCGCGAGGCGAAGCCGCGCCCTGGTCTTGATATAGTCACCGCATGAACCGCAGGCATTTTCTGGCAGCCGCTTCCGCCATCACCCTCAAAGCCAATACCCACTACCGGGTCGGCGTCATCGGCCACACCGGTCGCGGGGATTACGGCCACGGCGTCGGCGATGTTTGGTCCGCATTTCCTCAAGCCGAAGTTGTTGCCGTAGCCGACCCCGACCCCGAGGGACGAGCAACTGCGCAGGCTCGCACCGGCGCAAAAAACTCCTACGCCAACTATCACGACTTGCTAGAAAAGGAAAAGCCCGACATCGTAAGCGTCTGCCCGCGCCACTTAGACCAACGCGTCGAGATGACTACGGCCGCCGCTCGCTCCGGCTGCCATATCTATCACGAAAAATCGTTTGCCGCGACTCTGCCTGAAGCAGACACGATGGTCGAGGCGATCCGCAAGGCCGGCGTCAAAGTCCAGCTTGCGCATCAAATGCGGCGATCGCCATTCACTCTAAAGGCCAAGAAAATGATCGCGGCCGGCGAGATCGGTGAGATCCAAGAACTGCGAGGCCGCGGCAAGGAAGACAGCCGCGCCGGTGGTGAAGACCTCGTCGTCCTCGGCTCTCACATCTTTGACATGATGCGCAATTTCCTTGGCGATCCGAAATGGGTCTTCGGGCACGTGACGACGCGAGGTGAAGAGCTCGAGTTCAATCATCTCGGAACTCCGAGAGAACCGATCGGGCCAATCGCGGGGCGCCAAATGTCGGCGATGTTTTCGTTTGGCGACGGCATTCACGGCCACTTCGGATCAAAGCAGTGCGAGCAGACCCATATTTGGCGCTTCGGTACGCACATCTATGGCAGCAAGGGAGTCATCTTTCTGCCGAGCGCCATCTACCCGGCGGGTGCCCAAGCATACATCTTGCGCAGCCCGGCCTGGGTTCCAGACGCTCTGCACAAATGGGAATCCATCGAGCCCGAACACCGCCGTTTCGGCGCCGACCGCTACCTTACCGCCAACGCGCTGATGGTCGAAGATTTGCTGGATGCCATCGAAAATGGCCGTGAACCGGCCTGTAGCGAACGAGCCGGGCGATGGACGATCGAAATGACGCAGGGCCTCTACGCCTCGCAGCTACAGCGAAAACCGATCGACTTCCCGCTTACGGATCGCAAACACCCGCTCGAAAATCTTCGTACGAAAGGGGCCGGCGCATAGCCCCGGCCTGAATCTTTGGGAGAGGTCAGCGAAGCGCCTAAATCTAGATCACGCCGCGTTTGCCGGCGCTGCCGGCAAAGCGTGGATCGTCGATGCCGCGACGATCTTTTTGAAATACCCGCCAGCCATCGTAGACGACGTCGCCAACATAATAGGCATCGCGGTACATACTGTGATCGCCAGGCAACTCTTCTTTTTTCGAGGGATGTTTCAGTTTCGGAAACAGCACGAAATCGAGATACGTAAACGCGCGGAAATTCGCGCCCTGGAAAGCGATTGCCGACACCACTTCTGGACACTCGCGGCGCATCAAATCCGACGCTTGCTCAGCATCAGGGTCGTCAGGCAACTCTTTCAAACGCGCCTTGATCGCTTCCAACTCCGCCTTCACAGTCTGTTTTCCTGACGTCGTCCAAGCGTTGAGGCGATTTAAAAACGCCTTCAGGCGAAATCGACCAAAGGCCAACAAGATCACCCCAACAAAGGGCAAAAAGTAGCGAATCAAGACACCAGTCTCACCGTCGGAGCCAAAAACGCGGAAAGTCCAAAATCCCAGTATCGCCAGGCCGGCGACCGCGGCCAGCAGCCCTGGAATGAACTTCCCAGATACTACGTAGCGCGAATGGAATGACTCCAGCTCCTCAACCGCCGCCTTTAGCGCCTCACGGGCACGAGCTGCCGCGAACACCGATTTGTCCCAAGTTTCATGCGTCGCCCCCGGCGGGTAGTAGAGCACGAAAAGCTTCTCTGTCGGCACCGGACGGCCGCTGTAGCTACAAATCATGTGGATGGAAATCCAGGCGCTAATCTGGGCGGACGCCCGTAGCCGACAGCCCGGAAAGCAAAACTGAGGATATCACACTAAAGTCCCCGGAGAGGGGCCTTTTAGGCATCGCGGGTTGGCCGCAATCTGCAGTTCCGCCTGACCAAATCGCCGACTGTCGGCTACCGCAGCGGGATGCCAAATAGGGCTTCAACAGCAACCGGTTGCCCGTCGCGGAACGCCGGCGTGAACTCCCAGTTCTGCAAGCCGGCGATGATCGTGGGCTCGATCTGCTCATCGCCTCCTGACACGACCCGGAAGTTGTCGAGCTGCCCTTCTTCACTGAGAGTGGCGTAGACGACCAGCCGCCTCGGCAAGTGACGAAGCTGCTCGTCGTCGCGGTCAATGTCAATATCCGATCGCCGCAGGGCGAATGGCAGGTCGATGCGGCGCTGCTGTCTGACCCGAATCAGGCCACCGCCGTCGGCATATTCGAGGCTCCCCGGGGCATCATCTTTGTTTTCGCAGAATTGCAGCACCCACTTGCGGGGCGCGCCAGGAACCTCGACGTAAACCGTGTATACCGGATTGCCGTTCAATACACCGGACGCTTCGGGCATCGCCGATCTGTCAAGGGCGGAGTAAATTTGGACCACTTCGGCGGAGCAAAAGTAGACCAGTTGGTGAAGGGGTAGCGGTTTTCGTGGGACGGCTGGAACGGAGCCTGCGGTCGCCCTTTAGGGCGGCCCAGGCGTAGTGGAGGCCGTCCCACGAAAACCGGGCGAGTGGCCGGTGGGTCAGCCCAAAGAGTGAGCCCGCTTCTTCTTGCTCTGGATCAGACGGAAGCTTTCGCCGTTCATCTCTAGAATATGAACGTGGTGCGTGAGGCGATCGAGCAGGGCGCCGGTCAGCCGCTCGGAGTCGAAGACCTCCGTCCATTCGTTAAACGGCAGATTCGAGGTGACCAGCGTCGAGCCCTGTTCGTAGCGCTGGGAAAACACTTCGAACAATAACTCCGCTCCGGTCTTCGATAGCGGCACGTAGCCCAGTTCATCGACGATCAGCAGATCCTGCTTGGCCAACTGCTTTTGACATCGCAGCAAGCGCCGTTCATCTCGGGCTTCGAGCAGCTCATTGACCAGTGCCGC
>CBDBHI010000051.1:0-69383 GCA_965205595.1 Bryobacterales bacterium
GTACTCGAGAGCCTTGCCGGCACCGCCGAAGGGCGGCCGCACTTCGACCACCCAGTTGGTGCGATACAAGCTACGCACAAAGGCCTTGAAGTTGCGCTCTCGGTTGAGCGGCGCGAAGCGCCCATGGCAATGCAGCTCGCCTTTGGCAAAGGCCTTCCGTAAGCCGTCGACGAACTTGCCGCGAAAGACTTCCGCCAAGACCCACTGGGGCAGGAAGAAGTTCTTGCGCGGCGCGTCGATCCAGCGGCTGCGGTCGAGCGCGAGGCCGCCGGCGGGAACGACAAGGTGGGTATGCGCGTGTTCCTGCAAGCGTTGATTCCAGGTATGCAGGATCGAGAGGAAGCCGATCTCGGCGCCGAGCCGGCGAGGATCGCGAGCGACTTCGAGCAACGTCTGGGCGCTCGCTCGCATCAGCAGCGAGTAGAGCAGCTTTTTGTTCTGCAAGGCCAACTGTGAGAGCACTCGCGGCAATGTGAAGACGACGTGCAGATAGCGCACCGGCAGCAGCTCTTTGCGGCGAGCTTCAAGCCGGCGCTTGCGGGTGCCGGCCTGACACTTGGGACAATGCCGATCCAAGCACGAGTTGTAGACGAGGGGCGGCGAATGGTCGCAGTCGTCGCAGCGCAGGCGATGACCGCCGAGCGCGGCTGTACGGCAACGGGCGATCGCCGACAACACCTTCACATGCTGTGAGCGAAGCCACTTGCGGCTGTGGACAAGGAAGCCTTGCCCGGCGGCGCGAACCAGATCGGCCACCTCCAGCGGCGGCCCCTGCATCTAGCTTGTCTCGGGATCGTCTTTCTTCGTTGCAGTCAGCTCCAAGGAATCCAATGGGCTGGCGACCTCGCTCAGACGCATTACCGACAGATGCAGATACCTGGCCGTCTCTTCGAGATCGCGATGACCGAGCAGCATCTGGATGCTGCGCAAGTCTGAGCCGGCTTCGAGCAAGTGCGTCGCGAAGCAATGACGCAGAATGTGAGGGTGGGCGGGTTTGGTGATGCCGGCCCGCTTGGCGGCATGGCTGCAAGCGAGCCACGGCACGTTGCTCGTGATGGGGTCATCGCTGGTGTGCCACTTGCCGCCGGGAAACAGCCACTGCTCGGGTCTGCGCCGCAGGCGGCGAACGTGCTCGCGTAGGTTGACCAGCAACTGTTGGGAGAGCATCACGTCGCGGTCTTTGCGGCCCTTGCCGCCGCGAACGTGCACGACCATGCGCGCGGAATCGATGTCGTGGATGCGCAGATGCGTCAACTCCGAGCGGCGTACTCCGGCGGCGTACAGCGTCATCACGATGACGCGATAGAAAGGAGTGTGGGCGGCATCGATCAGACGAGCGACCTCGTGGGGAGAGAGGATGTTGGGCAGTTGGCGCGGTCTCTTCGGATAGGGCACTCGATCCAGGTTCCACTCTTGCCCCAGCGTCTTGATGCAAGAAGAAGCGCAGCGCCGCCACGCGTTGCGCCACGCTGTTGGCGGCGAGCTTGCGGTCGCGAAACAGGTGCGCTTGATACTGGCGGATGTGCTCCGGCCCTAGCTGGTCGGGCCGCCGCTTGAAATAGCGCGCCAACTCTTCGACTGTGCGGATATAGGTGCGAACCGTGTTCGCGGAATAGTTGCGACGCTCGAACTCCTCGAGCATCTGTCGGCGTAGTTGTGTCATCGGACACCTCCTTGTTGGTGTCCACGACCTTACGCCCGACTAACCACCGTCTTCCCCGACTATGCACACGCGAAGCGTCTGCCGAAGGCTTCGTTCAAATCCCGTTCGCTTAAGGTTCCCGTCTCGACCAGGCCACCCACCGGAATCGTTCCGAAATCGTCATTTCGGCCGTTCGAGCCATAGCCACTATAAATTATTTTCCGACCCACCTGACGACAGGCCAGAATCGCTCAAAGTCCTATGAATAGGACGTTAGAGCCATTTGGCGGAGGTTTTGGCACCCTCTCGGATGGAAGTTTGAGGCAACGTTTGTTCCCGCCAGGTATCCGTCCGGCGGCAGAACTGAACCGCTGTGATCGGTAAGACGATCAGCCATTACAAGATCCTCGACAAGCTTGGCCCTGATCGGACCGGATCTGAAAGCGACAGTGGTATGACAGAAATCTTGGCTCAAGGGTGCTAGGTCTCACTCCTAGGACGAAGAGGCGTCGCCTTGGCCTCCCCCCTTCGAGACAACGGCCTCGTCGGCGTCTTCCAGAGTCTGGTCGGCAGCTCCAAGCGTCTCACTCGGAACAGCCTTGCCTTCAGCTGCGGCCTTCACGGCGGCGTCCTTCGCCTTCTTGACTGCTGCCACGACCTTGGCCCTTGCAATCTTCGCGGAGGCCTTGTCTGGGGCGGCTACGGCTTCGGCGCTGGCTTCGCGATCACGCCTAGCGAGTGTCCCTCTCTTCGCATCTCAACCAGTTTGGCCCGGTCGAAGGCCTTCGACCGGGCCAGCCGCGAGCCTTGAGCGGCTCGCGTGAGCAAGCGCTTGGATAGGGTTGCGTTACCTGACCGCTTGCTCCGGGGATCTCTCAAAAATGGAGGCGCTTGTCGACCCTGCCCTCAGCGGCTGTGAAGCAAGCGGCGCCTCGCAACTGCGACGGGAATTGCCGACTCCGGCAACCGCTTCCTGCGGGGCCGTGAAAGAACCCTCCCTGGCCGCTTGTTGGATTTTTTCGTGAGGTCCGCAGTCGCAATATGCTTTTCGCGCGATTGCGGCCCTGTTGTTGGCACTTGTCGTCTCGAAGGCCTTCAGGGCGCTCCCAAGGCCCGTCTTGGGCTCTTTTTCGGCCGTTTTCCGGCCTCAGGCGGGTTCTAGGCCAGCGCCGTCGGCAACGGCGCGCACCCTCCCTCAGGCTGCTGCCACACCAGCCGGATCCAGGCCCTCACGTTGTACGCCAACATCGCCCACAGTAACTCCGATCGCGCCTTCCGCAACCCCCGCACCCGAAACTTCCTCACCCCAAACCGCTCCTTCAACCATGCGTTCGGAAACTCCGCCAGCTCCGATCGCCGCCGATACGCCTCCTTCGCCCGCTGCGTCTCCATCCACTCCCGATGCTTCGCCATCAGCTCGTCTTCTTCCGCCCGACTCGCCGTCCGTCCCCGCTCGTAACTCTTCGGACAACACTTCAGCCGATATTCACAAACTTTGCATTCCCCACTTCGCTGCCTATACCAGCGGTATCTCCTCTTCCTCTTCGTCGTTGTTCCCCGGTATTGCAACTCTTTGTTTGCCGGACATCGAAACGTGTCCGTCTTTTCGTCGTAAATGAAAAACTGTGTCTCGAACTCCGGCTGGATCCCCGCCGCCCGCGCCGCTGCCGTCGAGCGCTTGCCCCGCTCCGGAGCCGGCGTCACGTACTCGATTTCTTCCGCTTGCGTCCTCGCGATGTTCGCTCGCGAGTTGTACCCGTTATCAGCCAAGACTTGCTTCGCCTTCTGCTGCAGCCGCCGCTCCATGTCCTCAAGCGTCGGCTTGAGTTGTTGCGCGTCCGAGGCGTTGTTCGTCAACTCCACCCCGACGACAATCTTCTCCTTCGCGTCCGTCGCGAACTGCGCGTTGTAGCCCACTCCCCAGCCGCTGTTCGACTCGTGTTGCAGCCGCGCCTCCGGTTCCGTTTCACTCGCCCGCGCTTCGCTTTTCTTCTTCTTGCCGCCGCGGCCTTTCGCTATCCGCCGCACGTCATCCAACGCTTCATTCAACCTCTCGACGCGCTCGCGATCCGCTCGCTTGCGCGCCGCTTGCCGCCGCTTGTTGCCGGCTTCGTCTTCCGCTTGCGCGCCCAACTCCTCGACCACCGCGTTCGCTTGCTCCAGATGTTTCTCGATCGTTCCCCGCCGCCTCTGCGAACTCGTCGAACCTTGCGAGCGCAGCCGCCTGCCGTCCACCGCCAGCTGTTCGAGATCGATCAAGTTCGCTTCGCTCAACACCGCCAACACGTTCGTGAACATCCCCTCCAGCGCTTCGCTTTGCGAAACCCGAAAGTCCGACGGCGTGTGGTGGTTGATCTTTTCCATGCCGCACAGCCACTGCGGTTCGGGACGGTACTCGCACAGCCGTTCGATCTCGCGCGCCGACGAAATGCCTTCGGAGTCGGCCCAGATCCAGACCGCCACGAGCAAGCGCGGGTCCCAGGCCGAGCGTCCGCCGAGGTCGCGCTGCGTGCGCAACCTGGGCGGCGAACGGGCGCAGATCGAGTTGGCCGGTCAACTCCCAAATCGCGCGCACGCGATGTTGCGAGTGAACGAGATGCTCGACCTCGATCTCGCAAAATACTTTCTGGCGCCGATCGGGCCGCCGCAATTTCAACTGTTCAATCGGGATCGGCGGCACCGCCGAGGACTCGTTGCGGGGCCGTTGTTCGAGCTCAAGCAACGGCATCTGTTCGCCCATACATAAAAGGCGTCCGCGGCCCTTCCCCGGTTATCCAAACGTTCCCTCTTATTTACGTTTCAGCCAGGTTCTTTCACAGCCTCTCAGGTTGCGACCACTGCACTACCCGTCGTCTCGGTACCACGCTGATGCCACGGAGAGTTTGTTTCTCGACCGATCCGCTGGCCCCGCTGACCCGAAACTTGATGTTTCAAGCTGCAAAACGAGCTGCTTGTTGAAAAAAATCTTTCGCAGTACCGAGCCGCGCCGCCGTGCGGTGCGGTCCGCCCTACGACGTGCCCACGGCACCGCACGCCGCCGGCCGTGCTGACCCGAAACTTCAACCCAATAGTTGCGTCAAGGCCCGAGTCTGCGTACTATGCCAAACGGAAGAAAAAGGCCCTTCGGGCGGGGACTGGCACATGCGATCTCGTAATCTCTCCACCAAGACGAACCCTCGTGTTGCCTGTCCCACACCCGGCAGATGACCTAGCGAGCTTCTCCCAGGAATGATCCGGCGCGGCTTAACTGTCACAGGGGACGCAAACAAACCTTCTCAACTTGGGAAGACGGAAGTTACGCGCCTACAACAACTCTTGTGCTATCAAACCGTTAGGGGTTGGCTCGCTACGCCCACCCCATTGGCTGACTCTTCCACCACTCTTTCACAGCCCCTCAGGCGCCGCCGAGCCCTTCGAGGTAGCGCCGGACGTTTTTGGTGGTGGGGTGGTCGTCGCCCAGGAATTGCCGGAAGATGCGGAGCGCCCGTTCGAAGCAGGCCTTTGCGCCGTCTAGATCGCGCAGGGCTCGAAGTGTGTCACCGAGATTACTGAGGTCTCTGGCGACGTTGGGGTGGTCGGGGCCGAACGCGGCCTCGTCGATCTTCAGCGCCCACTCGTAGCGGGCCTTCGCCCCTTCGCGGTCGCCCACTTCTTCGATCACGACGCCGAGGTTGTTGAGGCGGATGGCGACGTTGGGGTGGTCGGGGCCGAACGCGGCCTCGCCGATCTTCAGCGCCCGCTCGAAGCAGGTCTTCGCGCCCTCCAGATCGCCCTGGTCTTTGAGCACCAAGCCGAGATTGTTGACGTCAGTGGCGACCTCGGGGTGGTCTGGGCCGAACTCGGCCTCGTCGATCTTCAGCGCCCGCTCGAAGCAGGTCTTCGCGTCCTCCAGATCGCCCTGGTCTTTGAGCACCAAGCCGAGATTGTTGACGCCTTTGGCTACGTTCGGGTGGCCCGGGCCCAAGTCATCTTCCCAAATCTTCAGCGCGCGCTCGAGGCAGGCCTTCGCGCCCTCCAGATCGCCCTGGTCTTGGAGCACGTTGCCGAGGTTGTTGACGCTGATGGCGACCGTGGGGTGGTCAGGGCCGACGGTGGCCTCGGCGATCTTCAGCGCCCGCTTGTGATAGCCCTTTGCCCGGTCGTATTCAGCGCGTGCCCAGACGTACTGCCCAAGGCCGTTCAGCAGTGATCTCACCGCATTGGGTTCGACAGCGAGATCTTCGGCGAGACCGGCCGCCTGTTCGGCGTGCGTTTCAAGTGGGCCGCATATGGGCCAAACGCGCACATCATCGCTGTCGCCAGGAAATGCCTCGTTCACGACACACGCCGCCGCCCCAGCCAACCGATATCGTTCGGCATCGCTCAGACGTTCGCGAGTAACTTCCTGAACCAAGCGATGAATCGAGATCGTTCGTTCCGATCCGCTTCCTTCGACGGAAATCAGCGAATAGCGCAGCAGGGCCGCGAGCGCGTTGTTAATCTTCAGATCGCTCTTCACTGCCGCCGACAGGCCCTCGGGCAGATGTTCAGCGCCCTCCCGAATGATGCGCAGTGGTATCCGGTCGGGGGCGAAGAACGCACACAGGTTGAACAAGTCCGCCGCTTCGGGGCAATTTTCGCTCTCACGGATTCGGTTCAGCGAAATGTTCCAAGTGGTGCTAACCGTGACCGTTTCGGATTCTCCCGCCTCGGTCCCGAGGGTTTCCGGTCTAAACATCTCCAGCCGGTTTTCACGGAAAAGCTTGAGATAGTCAGCCAGCAACAGCTCCACCTGCTCGCAGTAGGCGGCAGCATGCTCAAGCGCCAGGGGCAGAAATCCTAGCTCGTTGGCCAACTCGGCAGCGGCGGCGCGGTCCGCTTCCTCTGTCTGAGTCCCCTCGGCCGCCATCCTCTTCAGCAGAAACTGCTGGGCCTCTGCAGCGGGCCAAACGTCCACGGGCAAGGGCTCGGCTACGCCTTTCCACGCGGTGTAGCGCGAGGTGATGATGACCTGTCCACCGGCGCGCGGTGTGGCGTCCTCAATGTCTTTCGGTTTCTCGGCGTTGTCGAGTACCAGCAACCAGCCAGGGGTTTTGAGCAGATGCTCGCGAACAGTCTCGATTACCGCGGCCTGTTCGGAGGGTTTATCGCCGTTGAACAGATTCAGCTTATCGCCCAGCGCTTCGAAATCGGCGCCAAGCGTGGCAGCCGTTTCGGCCCGTATCCAGATGATAGTGGAGTAGTGCGAGGCCCAGCGCCAGGCGTACTCAATGGCAAGCTCCGATTTCCCAACCCCGCCGAGGCCGTGTACGGCCGCGGTAACAGCGGCGGTGTTTCCACTGGTTAGCGAATTCCGCAACCGCGCGATCAGCTCGTCTCGGCCGGTGAAGTTGCGGTTGCGGTGGGGAAGGTTGAATATCGGAGGGACGTTTCGTGGAAAGCTGGGAGCGTCCTCTGTGGTGCCCGTCGCCTTCTTGCCCGCCGAAGTACGAGGAAATGCAGGCGCTTTGTCCGGTTTTCCTCGCGAAACCAGCGCTCGCTTGATCCAGGCCAGCAGTTCACGGCTTGCGATTGTCTCGTCAAATTTGAAAAGGTCGAAATGAGTGCGGGGTCCGAAAAGCCCCGACGGCTCAAAATCCTCGAGACGGATGGGCAACAAGAGGCCCTTTTCGCCGGTCGGATCCTGGCGGTACACAGCGGTCCACTCCGCTTCTGTGAAGTCGCTTTCGAAAAACCGAGGCGAGAGGAGAGCGATTGTACGTTCCGTTTCGACCAAGGCCTTTTGCATCGAGTGCAAAAAGTTTTCGCCGGGCCTGAAATCCCAGTCCTGAACCACGACTTCGTAGCCGTTTTCTTCGAGTTGCCAAGCGATCCATTGCGCCCAGGCGGCGTCGGAACCGGTGCGGCTTATGAAAAAGTGCTTCTTTGTGACGTCGTCGGGCACGGTAGTGTGAATAGTTTATAACGGAATTGGCGGAAATAGTCATAGCAGAGCTTGCGGGACACTCACGCAACCTCGCATGGCAGCACTCCACCAACCACCCAAAACACCCGTACCGGGGTTCTGAAATATTTTTTGAACCTGAAAATTCAACAACTTAACCATTTCCAGCCCCCGCCAAACCCCCTAAAAACTTGACATGGGGGTGTAGTGTTGAACCAGGTACCTAAGGGCGTGCAAAGTGCAAGCACAGATGCCTATGGAGTTTGCCTGGTTATAGCGAAAGATCAGACCATCCATCCGGCCGCACGCAACTGTGGTCAAGAAAACGAGGTTTCAGTGCTGGCCTAGCGATTTGGGAGCTGCCATTTCATTTACTTTTAGAATTTGACGAAAAACACACAAAGCACCGGGCGGGACCGGCACATAAGACCAGCGAAATCTGCTCACGAGTCCGAACCCTCGTGTTGCCTGTCCCACTCCCACCCACCAAACCCACGAACCACCGCCAATCGCGAGCCCAAGAACCCTCAACCCACCCATCTCGATTTTTAGCAAAAACAGGCCAAATTCGGCCAAATCCGGGCAAATCCGGACATTCTGACAACCAACGCCACTCCGGGCGTCATCACTGCGTTAGCCTGAACCCAAAATGCCAAACCGATTTTCACCATCGCTAGCGCAAATCCCAAAACTCCTCCGCGATGGAATAACAACTCCGCTCGAACTTCTTGAAACTTCCCTGAAAGCCATCGACGACCAAGAAGCCGACGTCCAAGCCTGGGCCTACCTAGCTGACAACCAAACCGCGACGCCCGCCCAAGAAAGCGATCTTCACGGCGTCCCGTTCGCGGTAAAAGACATCTATGACACCGCGGGACTACCCACCGAATGGGGCACGCCCGTCCAAGAAGGCCGCGTCCCGACAAGCGACTGCGCTCTGGTGGCCAAGCTAAAAAATCTCGGTGCGGTCCTCGTAGGTAAAACCCACACCACGGCCTTCGCCTATTACGATGCCGCGCCCACCACCAACCCCCACAACTTCGCCCACACCCCCGGAGGCTCCTCGAGCGGCTCAGCGGCGGCCGTCGCCTGCGGCATGGTGCCGTTAGCGTTCGGCAGTCAAACCCAAGGGTCGGTACTGCGGCCGGCATCATTCTGCGGTGTCGTCGGCTTCAAACCAACTTTCGGAAAACTCCCGCTCGAAGGCGTCATGCCCTTCGCGCCAACTCTCGACCACGCCGGGATATTCACGTCGACCGTGGCCGACATGCAAGTCGTTTGGCAAGCGCTGGGCTATTCCACCAAATCCAACCCCAGCGACAGCATCACCACAATAGAATGGCCGCCGCCGTCCTCTCCCGAGGCCGAAATTGACATAGCCATGACCGAGTGTCTCGAGTCGTCTCTTCCTCACTTGCAACAGCGCGGCGTGAGAGTTAAAGACGTCCCTCGCCCCTCCTTTTTCGACGAACTACCGGCGGCACTGCGCACCGTCATGTACTTCGAAGCCGCCCGCGAGCACGGCGCCGTGTTCAAAGAGCACGGCGCCGCCGTCGGCGACAAGTTGTCCGAGCTGCTCGAAGAAGGCCTACGGATCAGCGAAGAAACCTACCAACTTGCGATCGCATCCATCGGCAAATCTCGCGCCGCATTCGCACTGTGGGCCGCCGACCACCCCATCATCGCCACACCGGCAGCCATGGGCCCGGCCCCCCGCGGCCTCGACTCAACGGGCGACCCGCGCCCGAACGCCCCATTTACAGCGCTCGGAGTCCCTGCCATATCAATCCCCATGGGAAGCTCACCCGACGGCCTCCCGTTGGGGCTTCAACTAGTAGCGGCATCTGGCGACGACAGTCGGCTGTTGGCAACAGCCCGCAACAACGAGCAGATCTTTCAAACCCAAGAAGCCCCCACGCTTTAGCCTCCGTGAGCGTCTTTTCATGCAAAGGCCCGATGCGCATCTTAGTCGGATTGTTGCTGGCCGCCGGCGCGCTTGAGGCCGCGGAACTAGCAGGAGTCGTGCATGACGCCCTCACCTCAGAGGCCGTTAGGCGCGCCGCTGTCCACGTCGAACGCCTCGATGAAGTCGCGCCGGTCCGCGTCGCTCTGACCGATCGCCTCGGCCAATTTCGATTTCGCGGCCTACCTCAGGGGCGCTACGTTTTCCGCTGCACCAAAGACGGCTACTACGAGTCTCTAGTCGACACCAATCAGCATGTTCGACCCGACCTGCCCTTCGCTCTGCGAACAAATGAAGTACTCGAAGACATAGCGGTCCGCCTCAATCCCAACGCCACGGTTTCGGGAACCATCAGCTACGACGACGGTGAGCCGGTCCGCTCGGCAACCGTTATATTGACGTCCGCCAAAGGCTACGGCGACCGCGCCCCCGGCATGGCGATCGCGCAAACCGACGACCGAGGGCGCTATCGCGTCATCGATCTAAAACCCGGAGCTTATCTCGCGAAGGCGCTTCCCCCTGCACTCATCGACGGCAGCGATGTTCAAGTCGAACCCGCCGTCGACGCGCGAGGCAATCCGCTCCCGGCTCGCACCTACGGCCCGACGTTCTATCCCGAGACAACCTCCGGAGACAACGCCATCGCTATCGACCTCATTGCCGGCGAACAACGAGAGCCCATCAATATCCGTCTCGCGCCGATGGAACTCAGTCGCGTGCAAGGCCGAGCCGTGATTGCGGAAAGTGGCGCGATCGACGCCCAAGCAGTGATCAACCTTGTTCCAGAAGGAATTCATCGTCTACTCGCGCGGCACCACGGACAGCCGGTTCAGCGCAACGAAGATGGCAGCTTCGAGATCCTCGGCGTCGCCCCGGGTAGATACCGCCTGCTAGCGACATCAAGCCGGGCAGGCCGCCAACTTTGGGCGGAACTCCCGGTCATCGTTACGGGGGCAGATATTACCGGACTCGAGGTGAGCCTAGTACCGTTCGTCCAAGTGCAGGCAAGAATCCACTTCGAAGGGCGCAAGCCGAAGGACGAAGATCTCGAAGTTGAAGTGCGTCTGACTCGGGCCGATGAGCCGCTCGTCGAATCGAGCGTAAGCAGCGACCCCCGCAGGCCGTTCTCGTTTTCGCGCATTATGGCAGGGCGCTATCGCGTCGCCCTCGACTGGGGAACCAACCCCAACGACTACTACCTCAAGCGAGCGGCCGGCCGGCCACCCGACCGAGTGCAGATCCTTCAAAAGAAAGATCCGATTCGGCTCGTACTGATCGTCAGCGATCAAGCCGCGACATTGAGAGTCTTTCCGAAAATCAATGCGACAACCGCGGTTGAAAAGGTCAAGGCAGGTATATTCTTCAGTAGCGGGGGCCGCGCAACGATCATCGATCGTGTCACCATCATCAACTCGGAAAACGGATTTATCTTCCGTGGTGTGCCGCCCGGCCGCCATCGTGTGATGGCTTGGGTAGATCGACCGCCCTGCCCTATCTACCTTCCAGGCGGATGCGACGGACACGGCACGAGCGTCACCGTCGACGCCAAATCAAGCAAACAAATCACCATCCCCATGTCCGACTCCGACTGATCGAGTAGGCGCGCGTTCCGACGAGCCAAAATAAACTTCGCACCGGCCGACGTCCCGTTTCTCCGCGCCCTCCTAAACGCCAATTCAGCGTGCTAATCTCAATCAAGTCCTTCCCGCTTAGGCATGCGTATTCTTATCGCCGGAGGCGGCCAAGGCGCCGCTCTCATTGCTGGACGCCTAATTCGCGAAGGCAACCAAGTCACCATCGTTGAGAAGGACGCCGAGCGCTGTCAGCAGCTCGAGGAACATCTCGACGCCAAAGTAACCAGAGGTAACGCCGGAAGCGTCCGGACACTCATGGCGGCCGGTCTCGCCGATGCCGAGATGTTGATCGCCTATACGAATTCGGACGAGATCAACTTGCTCTGCTGCATGATCGCGCAGACCGATTCCAAGGTAAAGGTTAAGGTCGCCCGCGTCCGCACCCACGAGTTCCAGCAGTGGCACCGTATCTGCGACAAAATGGGCCTGCGGATTGACCACATCATCCACCCCGAGACCGACATCATGGAGCGCATTCATCGCGTCGTGAAGGTGCCGGGCGTTTCGGACATCATTGACTTCGCTGATGGCGAGGTGAAGTTGTTCGGCATGAACGTTGAGCTCAACAGTTGGTTCGCGGGCAAGACCGTTGTCGAACTCGACCGGGCGAACCCGCCATCGGATTGCTTGATCGCCATGATCTTTCGCGGCCAGCAGGTAATCATCCCGCACGGCGCTCAGCGGCTAGAGCCCGGCGACCACATATATATCTGCACCACCCGCAAAAACCTCGATGCCGTGATGGCATTCATGGGCATCAAGCAACAGAAATCGATCAACCGAGTTTTCATTTTCGGCGGCAAGCAAGTCAGCATCTGGGTGGCCGAGAAACTCGAGAAACAACCGGGCATCAAAGTCAAGCTGATTGAGCGCGACCAGGGCCGCTGCGAGTTGATCTCAACGATTCTCGAGAAAACCATCGTCGTCCACGGCGACGGCACTGACCAGGGCACTCTTGAGGAGGAAAATATCGAAGGAGTCGACGCTTTCTTGGCGCTAACCAGCGACGACGAAGACAATATCATTGCTTCGCTACTGGCACGCCGCCTCGGAGCTCAAAAGGTTGTCGCACTCATCAATCGCCTCAATTACCTGCCAATGGTGCAACGGCTGGGCATCAACACCTCCGTAAGTCAGCGCCTCACGGCGGTCGACCTCGTACTACGCCACGTCCGCAAGGGGCGTGTGTTGTCGGTGACGACATTCCGCGAGGAAGAGGCTGAAGCAATCGAATTGATTGCTTCCCCAGGAGCGAAGTTCGTCGGCAAATTGCTACGCGACATGCGCTTTCCTCGAGGCGCGATAGTCGGGGCCATAGCGCGCCCAGACGGTCAAGTCTGCGTGCCCCGTGGTGATGTTTCGATTGAGGCCGGCGACCGCGTAATTTTCTTTACGCTCGAAAGCATCGTTCCAGAACTCGAGTCCGCGTTCTTGGTCGAGACCGCCGTCAAGAAAGGCGCTCTGTGATTCACTGGTCCGCTCTCGGACACGTCTTCGGCCTTTTTCTCCTTGCCTTCTCGGCGACGATGGGATTTCCCATCATCTACTCCGCACTGACGGATCGGGCTGATCTCGGCGCGATGGCACTCTCGCTGGCTTGCACCGCGCTATGCGGCGCCTCTCTTTGGCTTGGCTGCCGCAGAAACGGTCGCGAACTGACCCAACGCGAGGGCTTGCTACTTGCTGTCATCACGTGGGTCGGAGCATCTCTATTCGGCAGCCTGCCTTACGTTGTTTCGCCCTATTTTGGGAGCTTCACCGACGCGTTTTTCGAGTCCGTATCTGGTTTCACAACGACGGGAGCGACGATTCTCAACGACGTCGAGGTTCTCTCGAACCCTATCCAACTCTGGCGCTGTTTCTCTCATTGGCTGGGCGGAATGGGTATCGTCGTTCTCGTTGTGGCTATCCTGCCGCTCATCGGACATGGCGGTATGCATCTCTACCGCGCTGAATTTTCGGGAGCCAAGTCTGAAAAGCTCAGCCCCCGCATCGCCGAGACTGCGGCAGCGCTGTGGAAAATCTACTTCGCGCTGACGTTGACCGAGTACGCCGTGCTCTGGCTCGCCGGCATGTCGCACTTCGACGCTATCACCCATGCTTTTTCGACGATGGGGACGGGCGGATTCTCAACGCGAACGGCAAGCATCGCCGGTTTCGAAAGCCCGTTGATCGAATACATTGTCATCGTTTTCATGATCTTGGCCGGAATCAGCCTGCTGCAGCAGTACCGCCTATGGGTCGAGCGCCGTCCGGGCAGCGTATTCCGCGACTTCGAGGTTCGCCTGTACCTGACAATCATCACGGTGGCTGGGGGAATTATTGCGGGCGTCCTCTACTTCGGGGGTGGATACCAACTCGAGCCCGCCATTCGCGGAGCACTATTCCAAGTGGTCTCGATCACGACCACAACGGGCTTCGTAACCGAAAACTTCGAAGTCTGGCATCCGCTGCCGCAGCTAATCTTACTTGCCTTGATGTTTGTGGGCGGCTGTACCGGTTCGACCGCTGGGGGTATGAAGATCGGCCGACTAGCGCTGCTCGGTCGAGTGGTGGATCGCGAGTTTAAACGCATGGTCGAGCGCCACGGTGTCTTCGCGGTGAGAGTCGGCGGCGGTGTTGTGCCCGAGCCGGCCATCCAAAGCCTGCTCAACTTAATCTACCTAGCCTTCGTCGTGAACTTCGCTTCGTGTCTCGCGCTCGCGGCGCTAGGGACTGACGTGTTGACCTCGATATCGGCGGTAGCTGCCTCGATGTTCAACATCGGCCCGGGCTTAGGCGGAGTCGGCCCACTAGAAAACTACGCAGACCTGCCGACGCTTGCCAAGTGGGTGCTAAGTTTCGACATGATTGCGGGGCGGCTGGAGTTTTACACCGTGCTGGTCATCCTCACTCCATGGTTCTGGCGCAAGTAAAATTTGCGGATTCCTAGCGCCGGCGTAAGCTAAAACCCCTCCTTTCCGGAAGGAGTAAAGAATGACATGCACAGCAGTCAATCCGTGGGACTGGTCGCTGCAATTCGGATTTAACCAGGGCGAACTCATCGAAGGCGTCAGGCGCGTTCTGTACTGCTCGGGGCAAACATGTCTAGACGAAAGCGCCAAGCCGCGGCACGTCGACGACATCCGAGGTCAAATTACTGCTTCGCTTGACAACTTAGAAGCGGTTCTCGGAAAGGCCGGCATGAACCTGTCGAATGTGGTCAGGCTTACCGTCTACACAACCGATGTCGACGACATGATCCAGAACTTTGACGCATTAGCCGGAAGGCTCGACGCCGCGGGCGTGAAGCCCGCCCAAACGTTGCTCGGAGTCGCCAGACTTGCCTTTCCCGAACTGCTGGTCGAACTCGAAGCCACTGCAGTCGATTAGGGGTCTGCAGCGCTCCCGGCAAACCACTGGGCAGGATAACCTAGCAGCTTAAAATCGCGTCATTATATTCAGGCGGGCCTCGGACGGCCCGGAAACCTGGAAATATGTCGCAATCGATACTGAGTAAACCCTGGCTGCGCTGGATCCTGATGGTCGTACTTGGCGCGGTGGTCTCGTTCGCAGCGCTGAGCTTGTACGAACCGCCGGCGCCCGAAATGCCAACCGCGCGGGTGGAGCGCCGCGATTTCGTGCGAACAGTGCGGGCCCGTGGCGAGCTAAAAAGCGCACAGTCGCGACAGATTACCGCTCCACAAACGCCGGATCTCAAGATCGTTCAGTTAGCCGAGAGCGGCAAGCCGATCAAGGCCGGCGAGGTCGTTGTTTGGTTTGACGAATCCGCACAAGAAGACACGTTGGTTTTGCGCGAAACGAATGTCAGGCAGGTCGACAGCGAGATCAAGCAAGCCGAGGCGCAACATTCCATCACCGATGAGCGAAACGCGATGGAAATCATGCAGGCGCAATACAACCTCGAGCGCGCCGAACTGGAAGCCAGCAAGCAAGAAATTCTGGCCGAGATCGAAGCCGAGAAGGCCAAGATCGACGTTGACATTACCAAGGGCGAGCTGACGAAAGCCAACACCAACGACAAAGCGAGCAATATCTCGCAACAGGCCGACCTGGCTCGCTTGGCGGAGCGGCGCAGCAAGGCGCTACGTGACCTCAAGCTTTCGCAGGGCTACCTAGGCAGCATGGTTCTGCGAGCGCCCTCCGACGGCATCGTGCACATCCTCCCCAACAACCGCGCGCAGGGGTCATTCGGCACAGCGCGGCCTCCATTCCAAGAGGGCGACACCGTTTGGACAGGAGCCCCGATTGCCGAGATTCCCGACCTCACCTCGCTGCGCGTCGAATTCCGCGTTGAAGAAATTGATCGTGGACGAGTAGAGGAGCAGCAAGAAACCCGCATCCGCATTGACGCCGTGCCGGACGCCCTGCTTACTGGAACTGTAAGTTGGCTAAGCCCCATCGCCACGCTGGTTTTTAGTCGGCTGCCGCCGGAGAAGAACTTTCCGGCGCACACCAACCTAGATAAGATCGACGACCGTTTACGTCCGGGTATGAGCGCGACGGTGGAAGTTATCGTTCAACGTCTACCCGATGTGCTGGTCATTCCGGCGAAGGCGTCGACTCAGATCGACGGCAAGCCCACTGTATTTGTAAAGGACGGGACCGGCTACCGCCGCGCGCAAATCGAAGTAGCCGCGAGTAACGGTACGGACCTTGTCGTCGCCTCAGGTCTTAATGACGGCGACGTTATTGCGCTAGAAAACCCCGAACTGATGGCGGGCAAGAAGCGCACCCTGTAATCGATTGAAAGCCTGAAACCATGACTAAGATCTTAATTCGGTTGTGCATTTTGCTGGTGGTAATCGGCATGGTTGCCGGCGGCTACTATCTGGTCCAACAGATGCCGGAAGATGAGTCTACGATTCCGCTTGCGCAAGTCAAGCGCGGAGATCTTGTCGTCAAGACGTTTTTGCGTGGCGAGTTGCGCGCCGTACGGTCGCTGACGCTGACCGCGCCTAACATTGGCACGCAGTCACAGATCACGCAATTGGCGCCGGCTGGAGCGCTGGCCAACCGCGCCAATCTTATCTTCGAACTTGACGACTCTGAACGAGTCGCGGCTCTCGAAGACAGCCTGCTTTCAGTAGAAAAAATTCAAGAAGATCTCAAGAAAGCCGAAACCGAACTCGATATTCGCAAGAGTCAGGATGAAGTCGAAATCGTCCGCTCGAACTTTCAGGTGCGGCGCGCGGAGCTTGAAGTTCGCCGCAATGAACTTATCTCCGAGATCGATGCCCGCAAGAATGTGCTGACGCTCGAAGAGGCGCGCCGGCGCAAGCAAAAGCTAGAAGAGGACATCAAAAACCGCTTGCAGCAGCGCGAAGCCGAGCTCGCTGTTCTGCGCGAACAGCTCAATAAGGCGCAGCTCGACGTTGACCGCGACCGTAGACGGATCGAGCAGTCACGCGTTCTAGCGCCGATGACCGGGCTGGTCTCGGTTCTCCAGAACCGCTCCGGCGGGCGCGGCGGCTTTGGGCAGTCGACGCCCGACATTCGCGAGGGCGATCAGATTCCAGCCGGAATGGCCGTAGCTCAGTTGCTCGACCTTTCGGAAATGGAGCTCGTCACAAAGGTCGAAGAAGTCGAGCGCGCGAATCTCAAAGAACAGCAATCGGTTGTAATCCGTCTAGATGCCCTACCAGGCAAGGAGATTGAAGGCAAGATCCAACGCCTCGGTAACACCGCATCGACAAATATCTTCGCCGGCGAGGCGACGAAGAAGTTTGAGTGCGTCATCTCGATTGACATGCGCCAACTGCTCACCAACGTCGGGGCCGATAGCGAGCGCATCAAGCGCATCATGGCAACGGCGCGGGCAAATGCCGCTACCGGCTACGGCGCCTCCTCCACTGGCGCCGGACAGGGCGCCGGCAATCGCCAAGGTCGCGGTGGCCAAGGGCCCCAAGCTGCACCCGGCGGACCCGGTGGCCAACAACAGGCCCAGGCCGGTGGACGCCAGCGTGGTCAAGGTGGCGGTGGACAAGGTCAAGGTGCCCAGGGTGGACAACGCGCTGGCGGACAGGGCGGCCCTGGCGGACAGCAACGAGCCGGTGGGCAAGGAGGGCGCGGCGGTGGAGGCGGTGGTTTTGATCCCGCGGCGATACTAGCCCGGTTGCCCGAGGCCTCACGCAAGAAAGCGGAAGCTCTATTAAAAGGCCGCAGTCCGCAGGCATTAAGCGCCGAGGAACGTCAACAATTCCGTCAAATCATGCAGTCCGCATTCCAAGGCGGTGGTGCCGGTGCCGGCGGAGCCGGAGGACGTGGTGGCGCTGCCGGCGGTGCGCGTGGCGGTGGTGCGCGTGGCGGCGGTGCACCTGGTGGTCTTGGTGCGCCCGGTGGCGGTTTTGGCGGCGCGGGCGGCGGCGGAGCGCGGGCTGGAGGTGCTGGCGGCCCCGGTGGTCGTGGCGGTGGCGGCGGCGCGAGTGGCCCGACCTCAAGTGGTTCCGAATTCAACGAAGCCCAGCGCAATGCGGCCGTATTGCCGCGTCCTCCCGAAGAAGGTTCCGACATCGACATCTTGCTGCGTCCCGGACTGCTGGCTGACGCGGAAGTAATCGTCGAAAGCATTCCCGATACGCTCTACATTCCATTTCAAGCCGTGTTTGGCGATGGCGTCGACTCGATCGTCTACGTAATGGAGGGCAACAGGCCGGTGGCTCGGAAAGTCACGCTTGGCCGGCGCTCCGAATCGCAAATCGCCGTCACTGATGGTCTCGAAGAGGGTGAGATGATCGCCCTCCAGGCCCCTGATGCGGCGGGCGGCGCGGCGTCGAAAAAAGCCACGAAGAAGTCCTCTGGGCCGGCCTTACCAACCGGCGGCGGAGGCGGCTTCGGCGGTGCCGGCGGCGGAAGACGAGGCGGCTGATTGATGCAGATTCCGAACGTATTGCCCGAGCTCTTCATGGGGCTCGGCAGCCTTCTGGCTCATAAACTTCGCACGCTGCTGACGATGCTCGGCATGATCTTTGGCGTTGGCGCCGTCGTGGCCATGCTGTCGATCACCGAAGGCGCTCAGCAGGAGATGGTCCGCTATATCGATCTGCTCGGTGTCAACAACATTGTGGTGGAGGCGAATGAGGCTGTTGATCGCGATACGCTGCTTGCCGTCAGACAGAACTCGCCGGGCCTAACGTTCAGAGATGCTAGGGCGATTGAAGCCAATGTGCCCAACGTCGCGGACCTATCTCCGCGAAAGACGTTTACTCCGACCAGCATTCTGCCGCGGACGGATTCGGAGATTCCACAACTGCTCGGCGTCTTGCCTAACTACACCGAGATCTACAACCTTGCACTGCTAGAGGGCCGGTTCTTCTCGGAAGAAGAAAATCTTCGCTCCGCACCCGTATGCGTTCTTGGCGAGCGCGCCAAACTCAATATTCTGGGTTACGGCAATGCCGTGGGCAAGTATGTCAAGGTCAACGAAGTCTGGCTGCGTGTCATCGGAGTGATGGCGCCGCAGGCGACGGCGGAGTCTGGCGTAGAAGGCCTTGAGGCCGACGATCGCAACAACCTGGTATTGGCGCCACTCAATTCGGTGATGCGCCGCTTCGAAGACAACAACAGCTATCTCAAAGACGAGATTGACGGTATCTTTATCAGAGTCCAGTCCGAAGAGGACCCGATCGAAACTTCGCAAATCGTGCGCGCGATCCTCAACGCGACGCACAACGCAACTAGCGATTTCTCAGTGCTCGTTCCCGCCGACTTGCTGGCTCAGCGCGCACAGCAGCAGCTTGTTTTTCAGGTCGTGATGATCTGTATCGCGGGCATATCGCTGCTTGTCGGCGGCATCGGCATCATGAACATCATGCTTGCCACGGTACTTGAGCGGACGCGCGAGATCGGCATCCGCCGCGCCATCGGCGCGCGCCAACGCGACATCGTCAGGCAGTTCCTAATCGAGGCCGTGTTGATATCGATCTTAGGCGGCCTGATCGGCATCGCCACCGGATTTGGTGGCTCGAAAATGATCGCCGCTATTGCCGGCTGGTCGACGGTGGTCACCGCGCTCTCGATCATCGTTTCGTTTGGGGTTTCGGTATTCATCGGCTTGCTATTTGGAATCTACCCAGCGGTCCAAGCGGCCAAGCTCGATCCTATTGAGGCCATTCGTTATGAGTAATACCTCGAAAAATTTTGAAAACAGAATGACTCGACTGATTCTTTTCGCCGCGCTACTGAGCGCACTGACGCCGTTGACGGCGCAGCTAAACACGTTTCCTGATGGGGCGTACTTCAAGGAACAGTGGCAATCGGCGCCATATGAAGTCGAGATCGCCTCCGTCGCCAATCTCGAGGACTTCGTCGTCGATGACAAGGTCGAGCTTTCGCTCCGTGCGTACCTTGAACTGGTGATGTCCAATCACACCGATGTGCAGATCCAGAAGCTGTCGGTGCTCGAAGGACAGAACGCCATCCAAAGCGCGTTCAGCCCGTTCGACCCCAACCTCACTCTCAACTTCAATACAAACCGCAGTACCAACCCTTCGCAAGACGTCTTGCAGGGCGGCGACGTTGTTAGTAGCCTGCGACAGAACGGCGGATTCACGTATCGTCAAACGCTCGATACGGGCACGAACTATCAAGTCAGCTTTACCGGCGTAAAGAACTCAAGCAGTAGTTCGTTTCGAACTTTCAATCCCTCGATTCAAGACTCTCTGCAATTCAATCTGACGCAGCCCCTGCTTAGGGATCGTGGCCGCGGCATCCAGCGCATTCCGATTTTAATTGCCGAGTCGCGGCTGGATCTCACGAAAGCCCAGGTGCTGCAGCGTGTGATTAACATCGTCGCGCAGGCCGAGAATCTCTACTGGCAGGTTGTTTCGAATCGCGAGAATCTCGGCGTTCAAGAGAACAACCTTGAACTTCGCAGAAAGTTCCTAGAGCGTTCGCAGCGAGAACTCGAACTCGGAGCAATCTCGCCACTCGACATATACCAACCCGAGCAAAATTTCGCGACAGCCCAGGTTGGCGTGACGCGAGCGCGCTTTCGTTTACAGCAAGCCGAGGATCGCGTGCGACGCCAAATCGGCGCCGATCTGCATCCCGATATCCGCAATTTGAGTCTGGTGCTGACCGAGTCAGCCGACCCGCCGGTTTACGTCCCCTCCTTCGAGCCGGAAGAAACCATCGCCAAGGCATTGCAACTGCGGCCGGAGATTGAACAGCGTCGGCGGAATTTGCAGATTGACGATTATTCGATCAAGCGCGATACGAACTCGCTGCGACCCGACCTGTCTCTGACCGCCGGGTACAGCGCAACCGGATTGGGCGGCAACCTATTCGAGACGTCACTCCTCGGCGGGACGGCGGGTAACTTTATTCCCGGTGGCGTTGGCGATGCCCTCGACCAACTTTTTCAGTTTCGCTTCCCCACCTATTCGATGGGCTTGAGCCTGCAGCTTCCGCTCCGAAATCGCCGTGCCGCGGCGAATTTGGCGAACAGTGTCATTTCGAAAAAACGAAACCTCTACAACCTGCGCTCGCTCGAACAGGAAATTCGTCTGGCGGTGCTCAACGCCATCGCCGGCGTTGAACTCAGCAAAGCTGCAATGCAGCAAGCCGCTGTCGCGCTAGACTTCTCGCGCAAACGCCTCGATGCCGAACAGAAAAAGTACGACCTGGGCGTCAACACCGCCTTCATCGTCCTCGACGCGCAAGACGATCTCGTGCAGAGTGAAGCGGACTTGTTGCAGGAATCGATCGGCTACCGTCAGGCAATAGTGACACTATTACAGTCGACTGGCGAACTGCTGGAATCCCGCGGAATTAAGCTCCGCTACGACTAGTCACGAAACGAAACCTCCCGAGTGACAGCCTGGTCCGGCTTCAAGGCTATAATCTCATCGGGCTCATTGCCTCGCCGGAGGAATATCGTGAATCGAATTCGAGTGTCCCGTGCCGCGTTGTTGCTGCTTTTCACATTGGCGATTTCGGTCGCCTATGAACCCGCTAAAACTGAAGCGCTGATGGCTGGCGCCGCCGGCCACTTTGTCCAGTCGCTCGACCGCATGCAGGCGATGGGGACGGTTTTCAAGTTTGATTCGCCGCAGCGGACTGCCTGGCACTACTTTCCAGAGCCCGGGTTCACCGATGAGTACGGCTACGTCCGCAACGGAATCACCTTCCACAAGATGGACCCTAAGCAACGTCACTTCGCCTATGGACTGTTGAGTTCGGGGCTTGGCCGCGACGGGTTTGGCAAAGCGATGAATGTGATGGCGCTTGAAGAGATCGTGCGTGTGATCGAAGACGACCACTCCGGCTATCGCGATGCCGACAGCTTTCATTTCTCGGTGTTCGGCGAACCGTCACTAACCGGCGATTGGGCTTGGCGCGTGGAAGGCCATCACCTGTCGCTGCACTATCTCATCAAGAACGGCGAGCTGGTTTCAGCTAGCCCGACGTTCTTTGGGGCGAACCCGCACGAGGCGCCGCAAGGTTTACATAAGGGATTTCGGGCCCTCTCAAGCGAAGAAGATCTGGCCCGCTCACTCATTAAGTCTCTCGACGCGTCGCAACGCAAGACGGCGATTTTCGACAAAGCGGCGCCGTACGACATTGTTACGATGGCCGACGACCGCGCGAAGTTGGATGGCGATCCGCAGGGGCTTGCGGCGTCGAAGCTGAGTGACAAGCACTACGACCAATTGCTCGGGTTGATCGCGGAGTACGCCTACAACATGCCTCCCGAGGTAGCCGCGCGGCGCATGAAGATGGCCCGTGACACACCTCGCGAGAAGTTATTCTTCGGCTGGGCGGGCGACATCGAGCGCGCGGCGCCACAGCCGATTAAGATCGGCAGCAAGACCACCGAGAATCGCCACATCGCGGGGAATTACTACCGTATCCAGTCGCCGGAATTTTTGATCGAGTACGCCAATACGCAGAATCAAGCGAATCACAGCCACTCGGTTTGGCGCGAGTTTGACGGCGATTTCGGTTACGACGTGATGGCCGCTCACTTCAGCGGCGAGAGCCACGGTCGACGATCTGACGTCGACGCCGACTAGCAGGGTTGCCGCGGATTAGCTGCTATTCCCAGCGGAAGACTTTCGTTGAGATCGCGCTACAAAGCGCAAAATTGAGAACTAGTGCGCCCACCTCGACGAGATACTGCGACCAATAACCGCCGCTCAATATTCCGCGCAGAAGCGAGACGGCATTGGTCACCGGCAGGGCGCCGGCTAGCTCCGGCCACGGTGAGGGCAGTACGTCGAGGGGAAAGAACAGCCCCGAGATCGCCAGCATTGGAAAGAGCACCGCGTTCGCAACGGGCCGAGCGAACCGTGCCGTGGGTACGATGCTCGCGACGACGAAACCGATCGAGACAATACTCAGCGTGCTGATTAGCAACGCTATCGCGAAACTCAACGAGTTCTCACCGAACGCGCCGGGGTAATAGCGCTTGCCGGCAGGAAGAGAATTCCGAAAGCCAGAGCTGTCAACAGCAGCTTGACGATGACGTGGGCCCCCAGAATCGTCACCGGCCGCAGGGCCGTCGCGCGAAGGCGTTTCAAGATGCCACCTTCGCGATAAATCGCGATGATCGCGGTCAGCGAGGTGACGGCGCTTAGGGCAACAAAAAGTGACGCGAGGATGACCGGCTGAACGAGCGAATCCGGACCCGCGGCCGCCGATCCGCCCGCCCTGCCGAGCAGCAGGAATATGATCACCGGCAAGCCGACACTGCCGACCACACCCATTGGCTCGCGCATGAAGACCTTGATCTCGACCCAAGTCAGCTTCCACAGGCCCTTCAGCATTTCTCGTTAGTCCCTAATTCCATGGCCGGTGAGCTTCAAGAAAACGTCCTCGAGTGTCGGTACTACGGTCCGAAAGTCGGTCACTCGAATTGCTTCCTCAGAAATGAAATGAATCATCTCGGAGACGAAATCCGGCCCGCTTCCGTTGACCGAATAGGTTAAGCCGTCGCGGCGTACGGCCTCGACTGAGGGGAGGCGCCCGACCATTTCGGCGACTCCCTCGCGGTCACATGAAAACACGACGCTCCTTTGTGGGCAATGCTTCTCGACGAGCGCTAGCGGGCTGCCCATCTCGATGACTTTGCCTTCCTCAATGATTACGATGCGATCGCATAGCCGCTCCGCCTCTTCCATCAAGTGGGTGGTCAAGAACACCGTCTTGCCGCGGTCGCGGATGCCCGTAACCAGGCTCCAAATCGCGCGGCGTGCTTGTGGGTCGAGGCCCGTAGTTAGTTCGTTTAGGAATACGACATCGGGGTCGTGAATCAACGCCAGAGCGATGAACAGCCGTTGTTTTTGGCCGCCCGAAAGCGTCATGAAGCGAGCGTTGCGCTTGTCCGCGAGACCGAGCTGCTCGATCAGCCCGACGGTGTCGATGTTCCTTGGATAGAGCGAAGACCACAAGTCCACCGCCTCCCAGACTTTGATTCGCTTTTGCAGCTGCGCCTCTTGAAGCTGAATGCCGATGCGAGACTGCAGCTTGTAAACGTCGCGGCGGGGGTCCAACCCCAGCACTGAAATAGAACCGCTATCTGGCTTCCGAATTCCCTCGACGCACTCCATCGCGGTCGTCTTTCCGGCTCCGTTGGGGCCGATCAGGCCAAAGATCTCGCCCTCGTGCAGGGCAAACGAGACGTCATCGACGGCGACGGTCGACCCAGAGGTTTTTCGCAAGTTCGCAACTTCGATGACGGGGGCGGATTGCACGGCTTAGTCTTTAATCGTCGCACCGCCCACGGCCCCGTTGCGCGCCGTCACTCAAGATTTGCGATATTGCAGCAGGCCGGTCGAGCCTTTCGGCGGGTGTGCCCGGATCGCCTCTTCGTTGGGCTCCGTCCCCCAGCCGGGTCGATCAGGAATGATCAGATGCCCGTCTTCGATCGGCGGCATGTGAGTGAACAGCTCCTCGTCCCAGGGGATGCGGTCGATGTCGATTTCCATGATGCGCAAGTTGGGGACGGCGGCGGCGAAGTGCGCGTTCATCATCGTGCAGAGATGTCCGTAGAAATTGTGCGGGGCGACGTTGACTTCGTAAGCTTCGGCGCTGGCGGCGCATTTCATCGATTGCCAGACGCCGTTCCAAACGGCGTCGATGATCGCTACGTCAACGGATTCTTGCTCGAGGTAGGGAAGGAAACTGCGTAGACCCATCAGTGTTTCGAGACCGCTGATCGGGTGCGGGCTTTGTTGCCGGATGTGCGCCATCGCCTTGGGGTTGCGGGTGTCGATCTCGACCCAGAAAATGTCGAGGTCGCGAATTTCGCGGATGATCTTCAGATAGCCCTCGGTTGAGCAGTTGAAATTTAAGTCGAGCAGGATGTCGATGTCGGGCCCGGAGCCTTCGCGCATCGCTTCGAGATGCGCCCGGATGTTTCGTAGTACTTTGCGGTCAACATTACGCGCTGGTTCGAAAGGCGTGCCGAACCCAGGCCGCCAGCCTTTGACGCTGCCGTCCTCGTAGATGAATGTATTGGTCTTGAGGGCGCTGAACCCGCGCTCGCGAACTTCGGCGGCGATCGATCGGGTACCTTCGCTGTCGGTGATCGCCGGCTTGTAATAGGTGGGATGGTTGATCCGCCAAGTCGCGCAGTGCGACCAGTAGAGGCGAATGCGGTCGCGAATTTTCCCTCCGAGTAGCTCGTAGCACGGCACGCCTAGCGACTTGGCTTTGGCCTCTAACAGCGCGTTCTCGATGGCACCGATGGCCTCGCCGACAACGCCACCGGCGCCCGGGCGCGTTGCGCAGAAAAGATCGGCGAAGATTCGCTCGTGCTCGCCGACTTCGCGGCCGAGTACCCGGTCGGCGAGTTGAGCGATTGCTGAGCTTACCCCGGGAGAGCCGAAGCCTTCGTCAAATTCGCTCCAGCCGACGATGCCGTCTTCGGCGGTAAGTTTGACGAAGTGGTAGTTGCGCCAGCCGGCGTCGCAGTGCAGGGTTTCAATTGCGCGGACTTTCATGGTGAGGTCTATCGTATCGCGGGCGCGTCCAACGTGCGGCTGCTACATTCGTTGTTTTAGCGATGCCCGGACGCGTCCTCAAAGGTAACGAAATTCGAGACCAGATTCTCGCCGATCTGGGAGAAGAAGTTGCGCGCCTTGCCGGGAAGAATATTCGTCCCGGACTTGGCGCTGTCTTGGTGGGCGATGATCCCGCTTCGCAAATTTACGTCAGCAACAAGATCGAGGCATGCGGGCGGGTCGGACTTTTCTCTGAGACGATCAGGCCACCAGCTGAGTCGACGACCGAAGAAATTCTGGCGATTGTCCAGGGGTTGAACGACCGCGACGATATCGACGCCATATTGGTACAACTGCCACTGCCTGACCACGTTGATGAGGACAAGGTTCTACTTGCCATCCGTCCCGAGAAAGATGTGGACGGGTTCCATCCCATGAACGTCGGCAAGCTGGCCACCGGGCAGCCAACGCTTACGCCGTGCACTCCGACCGGGCTGATCGAAATTCTCAAACGCAGCGATATCCCGATCCAAGGAAAGAACGCCGTGATTGTTGGGCGTAGCAATATCGTAGGGAAACCGGCGGCACTGTTGCTGCTTGCCGAGCACGCGACCGTAACGGTATGTCACTCGCGTACGCAAGACCTCGCGGCCGTTTGCCGTGAGGCCGATATTTTGGTGGCTGCGATTGGGCGTCCGGCGATGATCACGCGTGAGTTTATTCGGCCCGGCGCGACAGTGCTCGATGTAGGCATCAATCGTGTCAGCGAGGCCGCGGTGGTTGAAAAGCTTTTTGCGAATACCCCCAAAAGGCTCGCCAGCTTCCGCGAGAAAGGAACAGCCGTGGTGGGAGATGTCCACCCAGAGCACATGCGCGAACTGGCCGGGGCGTACACGCCCGTCCCGGGAGGCGTCGGGCCGCTGACGATCGCGATGCTGATGTCGAATACGGTGAAGGCCGCCCGCTTGCGACGCGGCTAAGTTGCCATGGCGGTTGTAGGCGATTTCAAACCTTTTCGTCGGCTGATGGTCGGCGCGGGGCAGCCGCAGATCGCGATTGAGAATTTCGAGCGCCACTATCGGCTACTCTGCGATGGTGCGTCTGGACTAATTCCAGAAAGTGAGCTCCAACCGGTCGATCAGTTGCCGGATGCTACGACGTTCCCAACACCGTCCTCTACGATTGCCACACAGCTGCTGGCGAAAACGGCGATCGTCAAGCTCAACGGCGGTCTAGGAACGAAGCTGCGTCTCGATCGCGCGAAATCATTGCTTGTGGTGAAGCGGGGCTACACATTTCTCGACGTCATCGCCAATCAGGCAAAACGTTCGGGCGTGCCGCTGTTATTGATGAATAGCTTCCGGACTGAACACGACAGCCTTGACGCACTTCGCAAACATCGGCTGGACAATCGCGGCATCCCGCAAAGTTTCGTTCAGCACCAGGTTCCTAAAGTGCTCAAGGAAAGCTTGATGCCTGCTAAGTTTCCGGCGAAACCGGAGCTTGCTTGGTGTCCGCCCGGCCACGGTGATTTGTACTTGGCGTTGGTGACTAGCGGTGCGCTCCAGCGGCTGAATTCAGCGGGCATCGAGTACTTATTCGTATCGAATGCCGACAATCTTGGAGCTACGCTTGATTCGGCGCTTCTTTATCACTTCGCCGAGAGCGGCCTCGAGTTCATGATGGAAGCCGCTGATCGGACTTCGGATGACCGCAAGGGCGGTCACCTGGCCCTGCGGGGCGGCGCGCTGATGCTGCGCGAAGTCGCTCAATGTTCAGATATTGACAAGCCGAGCTTCCAAGACATCGACCGGCACCGCTATTTCAACACCAACAATATCTGGATCAAGGTCGAGCGCTTGGCCGAAGTGATGGCACGAAAAGACAGCTACATGGGCCTGCCGTTGATTCAAAATTTGAAGACCCTCAATCCGAAGGATCCGACGACGCCAAAGGTCTATCAACTCGAAACGGCCATGGGGGCGGCGATCGAAGTATTCGAAAAGGTAGCTGCGGTCAGGGCGTCGCGCTCACGATTTGCCCCGGTCAAGGCGCAGGAAGACCTCGACCGGGTTCGCTCGGACGAGTACGAACTAACCGCGGACTTTCACCTGATTCGACGGCAGCCGGATTTGCCTGGTGGGCCGTAGCGTACCTGAGATTTTGGGTTTTGGCGAGATTCCGGCTGCTTAGCGCGTTTTTTTCGCGCACCTGGCGACCGTCGAAGTGATCGAAGCCGCTTGGCCTGAGCACGCTTGTTTCGCCCGCTCTCTCAATCCGTAGGCCGCTTCCGGCCTCGACAACTCCGATTTGGGTTAGCTTGACGCCATCGTGCTTGGCTGGCAGTTTGCTGTTGGGCGGTGCTGTGAAGAGTAGCTCGTACTCCTCGCCAGATGCGAGCGCGTCCTCGACCGTTGCGCCTTGGAACAGCGGAATTTGTTCAGATTCGAGGCGTATCGCGACGCCGCTCGAGTTGGCGAGTCTGGCGGCGTCGGTCGAAAGCCCATCGCTCAAGTCGATTGTGGCCGTCGCACCGTTCTCGCGTAAAAAAGTTCCCAGGGCTATGCGGGCAGCCGGCAAGCAATGCCTTCGGACAGCGCGATTCCTCATATCCACTTTACCTGCCAGCAGGCGTTTAAGGCCGAGCAACGATCCACCTAGTCTGCCAGAGGCATAGACGAGATCTTTCGTCCGAGCGCCGCTCCGTCGAAGGGCTTTCCCCTTGGGTGCAACGCCCGCAACTGTTACATTTGTCATAAATAAATCCCCGTGTGCGACATCGCCGCCGATCAGTGCCAGATCACCGAGTCCATGTATGTCCGCGGAGCTCCTCATGCCCTTTATGAAGTCGCGAACGGGCCGGCCCAGGCTCCAGTCCGGTAGAACGAGTGATAGAAGGACGTATATAGGGTGCCCGCCCATCGCGGCGATATCGCTCAGCGACCTGACAAGCGCCTTGGCGCCAAGTGCTTCAAAGGGATGCCTGCCACGTATAAAATGTTGATTCTCAACGAGTTGATCCGTTGTCAGCAGCAACTCTTCGCCTCGGGCAGCGGTTCGCGTTATAGCGCAATCGTCACCACCCGCTAGCACCACGGCGTCGTTCGAACCCGCGCCCCAGATCGACATGATCGATCGGATGAGTAGTTCCTCGGTACTACGTTTTTCGCCTGTGCTAGTCAAAAATCCCGTCCTTAGGCCGATATACACCTTGTTGACAGGCATATTGCCCACTTGGTATCTTCAGTGGAAACTTCGCTATATGCGCTTTGCGGTCTTCTTTGACCGCTGATTTCCAGGCGCTGTCCTGGGCTGGTTGCTGTAAATTCTGTTCGGATGAGTAAAAACCATTTTATCGTGGTTGTGGGCCACCCTGTCCACGGACGCATTAAGCGCTTCCACATTCCACATTATTTTGTGCACGTTGCCGCGGCGGGCGCGATCGCCGCGCTGATCGTCGGCATTGGTTTAACGGCTAGCTACGGGCGAATGTATACGAAGGTGCAGGAGTTCAACAAGGTCCGCGCCGAGAACAAGGCCCTGCAACGCGGCTACGACCAATTGCAGGAAACGGTTGAAGAGCGCGAAGTACAGTTGGCCTCGTTGGGAAGTTTAGCCAATGAGGTTTCGGTGGCATTCGGCATTCACCGTGACGCGGTCGAGCCGGCGTTTGGCAACGAAGGCGACGCGGTGCCGCTTTTTGCGCAGTCGATGAATCAGTTCGACCGCCTGCAGGAAGTTCGCCTCGATGGACAGGCCGACGATTCCATGTTGTCGTACTTGTCGAATACTACGCCGTCGATTTGGCCGGTAAGGGGTCGCATCAGTAGCAGCTTCGGTAGACGCAACGATCCGTTCAAGAGCGGAGAGGGCGCTTTCCATAGCGGCATCGATATTAGCGCCGCAAGCGGCAGACCGATCGTCGCCACAGCCGATGGCCGCGTGGTAAAAGCGGGCTGGGCCGGAGCGCTAGGACAGCGTGTCGAAATAAGCCACGGCCGCAATGGACTTTCGACAGTATACGGCCACATGGTTGACGTTTACGCTCGTGCGGGTCAAGTGGTTCGCCGAGGTGAGGTCATTGGCCGCACCGGCAGTTCAGGCCGGGCTACGGGCAAGCACGTGCACTACGAAGTGCATTACAAGGGCACGCGGGTTAATCCTTACAAGTACCTGCAAAAAAATACAGACCAGGTCAATAGCTTGGCTATGGCTGACTAAGTCGGCCTTTCAAATCATTCAAGATTTCGTCTGAGATTGGCAGCGAAAGTTGGATCGCTGTTCTGTCGAACTGCATCGGCACTCCTTCGATTGCCGCTAGCCACACATTAGATGGATCGGTTGCGCGAGTGACCGATTCGACGAACTGCAGGCTTTTGTCGAGCGAATCGCGAAGAGCTGCTGTTTGCTCGGGTGACGCGGTAGTCAGGATGAGGCGGACGTTGCGTGGCCGGGCCGAGGGAATGGTTAACGAGGCTATGTTCGCTCCTTCAAGCGCTTTGGCGATAAAGTTCAGATTGAGGCCTTCTGGGGCCAGGTCGGCTAGGCCGTAAAGGTCTGCCGGGCTGACTCGGATTTGCACAGCGGCGGACTCGTCGAGGGATTCCGGCCGGATTGGTTCGTGGGCCGCGCCCACCTTCACTTTTCGTTCAAGATCGACGCGAATCAAGCGCTCCGCGAGTTTCTCAACGCTGGCTGAGCCGAGCGCCGCTAGGGTCCCGCTATAGGCGGATTCAGTGCGAATGACGAATTGAGTTTTCGATGGCAGTAGGGCGCCGGTGATGAGCTGTGGCTCGGCTGCTTTTATAAGGCCGCCGGCTGCTTGGTGAACCAGTGCTTGCAACGCAGGGTCATCGGAGAGGCCCTGGAAGTCGACGTGGAAATAAGCGATAGCATCGCTGTCGAGATAGCCATACAGTTCCTCGAGCGGGGATGCCTGCGGTGCCGGCGAGCAGGCGCTGAGTAGGGCACAGGCAACGGCAGCACAAATATAGCCGGCATGGGGACGAGGGACTGGCGTCATCTCTCAGGGGTCGGCGGCATTTCCGCAGGATTGATCCACTTGGCAAAACCGCTTGCTGACGCGCGCGGCTCGAACACTTCCGCGGCTCGCTGTTTTTTGGTCACCGTTCGACTTGGTAGTTCGGTGCTTCGGTCGTGATCAGCACGTCATGGACGTGGGCTTCGCGCAGACCGGCCGGAGAAATCTTGACAAAGCGTGTTTTGAGCCGCATCTCATCAATCGTTTTGCAGCCGCAGTAGCCCATGCCGGCGCGGACTCCACCGACTAACTGGTGCACCAAGTCGCCCAACTGGCCTTTGTGGGGGACGCGCCCCTCGACACCCTCGGGCACGAGCTTGCCGGGTGACGTGTCTTGCGCGTAGCGGTCGCTGCCTTGCTGCATGGCTCCGATTGAGCCCATGCCTCGATAGGTCTTGTAGGTGCGGCCTTGGTAGAGCACTGTATCGCCGGGGCTTTCCTCGGTGCCGGCCAACAGGCTGCCGATCATGACCGTGTGCGCGCCCGCGGCGATCGCTTTCGAAATATCGCCAGAGTACTTGATGCCGCCGTCGGAAATGATCGGCACGTCCGATCCCTCGGCGACCTTGGCGCACTCGGCGACTGCGCTGATTTGCGGCACGCCGGCGCCGGAGACGATACGCGTGGTGCAGATCGAACCCGGACCGATGCCCACTTTCACCGCGTCGACGCCGAGTTTGATTAGATCGCGTGCGGCGTCGCCGGTTGCGATATTTCCGGCGACGATCTGGGCCTCGGGAAGTGTGTGCCGCAAAGCTTTGACGGCCTCGAAGACGCCGCGGGTGTGGCCGTGGGCGGTGTCTATTGCGAGCACGTCAACTTTCTTGGCCCAAAGCGCCTTGGCGCGGTCGAGGAAATCCCCCGAGGCGCCTACTGCCGCGCCCACCAATAGGCGGCCTTGATCATCTTTGGCGGCGTTAGGGTACTTGCGCTTTTTCTGAATGTCTTTGACGGTGATTAGGCCCTTGAGCTGGTAGTCGTCGTCGACGACTAGTAGCTTTTCGATGCGGTGCTTATGGAGCAGGTGCTCAGCGTCTTCAAGTGTCGTTCCGACCGCGACTGTGACCAGGTTTTCCTTGGTCATGACCTCTTTGACGGCTAGGTCGCGGCGAGTCTCAAAGCGTAGGTCGCGGTTGGTCAAGATGCCCACGAGCCTGCCGTTGTCGGTAACTGGCACGCCGGAAATTCGATAGCGGCCCATTAGATCGAGTGCGTCGTAAATCTTGCTGTCGGGAGAGATCGTAATCGGGTCGACGATCATTCCTGATTCGCTGCGTTTTACGCGGTCAACCTCTTCCGCCTGGCGATCGATCGACATGTTGCGGTGGATGAACCCGAGGCCGCCCTGCCGAGCCAGCGCGATCGCCAGCCGCGATTCCGACACGGTATCCATCGCGGCGCTGACCAGCGGGATGTTGAGTTCGACTTTGTTCGTGATCCGAGTCCGTGTATCGGTCTCGGTCGGCAGCACTTCACTGTAGGCGGGAACCAGGAGAACGTCGTCGAAAGTAAAAGCTTCTGGTAGCGGGTCTATGACCATACACAATTTTATGGACTACGACATTAGTAGCGCAAGTTTAGGGGACTTGCAATGGGCTAGGCCAGCCTGAGCGAGGGTTGCGCAGCTAGATCCATTCCATGCGCAGCGCCTCGTAAAAAGCGCGGATAAGCGGCGGCTGCGATCATGGCGGCGTTGTCCGTCGATAGCGCTAGGGTTGGGAAATATACCGGATATGGCAACGACGCGAATCGATTGCGAAGGCCCGAATTGGCGGCGACTCCACCGGAAACGATGATCGATTCGGCACCCGCCTCGTCCGCTGCCTCGACTGCTCGCTTCAGCAACTCCTCGATCACTCTCGACTGGAACGAAGCCATCAAGTTGAGTGTCGTTTCGCTGGACGAAGCGCGGGCGTGTTCTATGCTCGGCCGCGAACCGCCGAACAACCCCTTGCGCTCAGCGATTTCCGCGTCGAGGTCAGCCGACCGGACGAAACGTAGTACCGCTGTTTTCAGCCCTGAGAAGCTCATATCGAGGCGATTGCCCTTCATGCGTGTGGACGGTAGATTGATTGCCAGCGGGTCGCCAAAGGGCGCGAGTTTGTCGATCAACGGCCCGCCGGGGTAGCCGAATCCCAGTAGCTTTGCGACCTTGTCGAATGCTTCGCCCGCGGCGTCATCTCGCGTGCGCCCGACTAGCTTGTATGAGTACGCGTCTCGATCGGGCCGCTCGGTCAGAAATAGGTGGCTGTGTCCGCCGCTTACGACCAGCGCTAGGGCAGGGAATTCAATTTCGTTTCCAGCACTGCGCTGCTCTAAAACGACGGCGTGGATGTGTCCCTCGATGTGGTTGACGCCGATCAGCGGAATACCGAGCGACGTCGCCAGACCTTTGGCGTAAGTGAGACCGACTAGTAGCGAACCAACAAGGCCAGGGCCGTACGTTACGCCGACTGCATCTACGTCTTCGTAGCCGATGTTGGCGCGATCGAGAGCCTCACGGACTACGGGAACGATCGCGCGCAGATGTTCGCGTGAGGCCAGTTCCGGGACTACACCGCCGTATTTGGCGTGAGTATCGAACTGCGATGCAACGACGTTCGACAGCAATTTCGGACCGTCTCCAACAACGGCTGCCGCGGTTTCATCGCACGAGGTTTCAATGCCGAGTATGTACATGGGTTTAAAACGTAAAACCCCCGCCGGCTCGGTTCGCCAGCGGGGGTGGACCAGCGCCTTAGCGCTGGGTCTCTTTGTGCCAGTAGAATTGTCCGGAAATGGTGAGTGCCGGTCCACAGGAGCGGCGTCCCCTCACTGGCATGACGGGGATTCAGAACGTTCGAATAGGTGCCTTAACTTTCGGCCACCTCACCATTCAGAAAATTACTACTAGTGCTTGAATCACTCATCGTACTGAATCACCTCCTTCCGCCAGTTTGGCTGTAATTATCCTAAAGGTGTCGGCGGGCGAGTGTCAAACGGTATCCGGCGGACGTAGCCCCGGGGAACGCCAGCTACGAAGCCGCGCTAGTCGACGAGTGCCGAGTAGTGGATCGCATTAAAAAGTAGCCGGAGCGTTCCGAGTGACTGGGCCCGGAACTGGGGGCGGAAACCGATCAGCACGATGCGGCCTTGGTGGTACTTGACCTCGGCGGCGGCGATGCGGCTGTGAAGGTGTTTTTCACCTCGAACCCAGCCGCTTTGTAGCAGGTCGGAGGTTGGGTAGCGCGCGATCACACGCAGGTTGGTATAGCTGAAACCCGGCGCCGGCTCGAACGCGGCATTGTCTTTAAAGACGGCGGTGACCTCTTCAGGGCTTCCGTAGGCGATCGGATGGGCTCGGTCAACTCTCACCCGCAAGAAGGTGCCGGGCGCGGAGAATTCATCCGGTTTGACGTCGGCGAGAGCATTGCTGACTGGGAGTTCGAAGGCCCTTAAGACGTATTCGGTGGAGTCGCCCATCGCGATAAGCGTCCCACCAGCGGTTACGAATTCGCGTAGGGCGCTTTGGCCCTCGTCACCGAGACCTCCCCTGAATTCAGCCGGCGTTGGCGCTTCGCGACCGGAAGCGATCGATTTGTTGTCGCGGTCGCCGGGTAGGATTATCGCGTCCCAGAGTGTGTTGAGGTTGCCGGCACGGATGTCGGCATTGCTGACGGATGTGAAGCGGAACTCGTAATCCTCGAGCAGGTAGCGCGTCCAGCCCTCGTCCATCGAGGCCGTATGGGGACGGTACAGCGCGACACGCGGATTGCGCAATTGAATTCGGCCACCGGTCGGGGCTTGCTTCAGGCCTTGCGCTTCGAGGCCAAGTTCGATGACCATATCGGCGAGACGGCTCTGGTCGACATTTTCGACCCAGAGAGCTCCGGGTGGATGCTTCTTGCCCTCGGGGCTGATTGCGGAGCTGAGCCACGAAACGGTCGCGCCTTCTTTGAGCAGACGGTTCGTCAGCCGAGTTTTGTTGTTTGACTCGGGCCGTACGACGTAGCCCGCCGCCCCCGGCAGCCGCTCGAACCCACCTTTTAAGGGAGCGATGGATTGCACACGACTCGACGACGCCTGAAACGCATCGTCGATGCGAACCGCGTCGACACCCATCTGAAGAGGCAGAGTCCAAGCAGTCATGTCGTAGGGCTGATCGTTCATCGCGCCGGCCGGCATCTGCTGGGGATCCGGGGGATCCTGGTTTTCCAGAAGGTCTTTGGCATATGCGCGGAACGGCTGCGCCATGTGTACAACGTAGCTCCCGGCTTGAAACTTACGTCCGTCGTCGCCGAAATCGCTGTCAGCGCGATCGATCTCAATCCCGGCCTCGTGGAGCAATACGACGAGCTGGCGTGCGGCCGTGGAGTCATGTTGCCTGGCGGGGATCACGTAGGCGTAGGGGGCCTCGCTTGTGCCCCGTTCGATTGCGGCGCGGCCCATGCGGATGTGATTCTCGATGAAGCGCACGCGCTGGTTAGCGGCGGTTTCGAGCAGCGCGTAGGTTAGCGCCAGTTCGGCGTCAATGATTTTACGCAGAGTCCACGTGCCGCCGAGCCAGGGGCGCGGGTAGTTGTAGCGCGGCATGACGTCGGTCGGTGGAGGCATCGGTGTTTTCGGATCCCTCATGCGTTCCTTGCGCCAGTCAGCGAGACTACCTGGATTCTTTGGGGGTACCCCGAGTTCAGCTAATTTCTGATGGACCGGGCTGGCGAGATTCGCGCTCGCAACTTCAGTCAAGATGCCGACCGTGTTATGAAACCAGGCGCCGCGTAGAAACCCGCCTTGCCACCAGGCGGTGTATTTTTGGTCGTAGCCGACGCCGCTGATGCCGGCGCGGTGCAGGGCGTCGTACATCGCGAAGCCGATCTGGCCGGCTTCGGCCCAGATCGTCGGATCGACGTTTGGGTTGATGGGGTTACGAAACGGCGGCACGAATACCCGCATGCCGGAGTTGCCTTGTTGATGCTCGTCAAGATAAACCTGCGGAAACCATTCCTGGAACAAGATCTTGTTGACGTAACGGCTTTCGACTTGCGTCATGAAGACTGCGTCACGGTTGTTGTCGTGCCCGACGTAGGGATGATAGAGCCAGGGCAGTGGCGACCAAACGTTCTTAGTCCCGCGTACCCGATTGTTCCAATCGGTGACGATGATTTGGCCGTCTGGGTTGAACGACGGGACGAGTAGGAAGACGACGTTGTCGAGAACGTTGGCCGTCCACTCGGAAGTCTCGGTGGCCAGCCGGTGGACTAGTTCGAGCGCCATTTGCGACGAGCCAATTTCGGTGGCGTGGATGTTGCACGTGACTAAAACGATGATTGGCGACTCCCACGCTAACGCCTTGGCTTTGTCGTCGCTCAACTCGCCGGGGTGCGCAATGCTCCATTGGTTACGCTTGATCTCGTCCAACCGATTGAGATTCCCGGGCGCCGAGATCGTGGCGAGAATGAAGGGGTTACCGTTGGTCGATTTGCCTAGCTCGTCGACTCGTACGCGGTCAGTCGAGGAGGCGACCGTGTTGAAGTAATTGACGATGCGCTCCCAGCGAACGAGGTTTCCGTCGGAGCCGATCGGGAAGCCGGCGAATTCGCTGGGGTCGGGGATCTGCCCTGCTAAGGAAACGGCGCCGACCAGAAAATAGAGTAGGTAACGCTGCACGGGGAACGATTTCTAAGAATAGTTGGTTTTGGTTCGGAAGCAAGGCCATGGACAGAAACTCCGCGTTTCGGAATGTGTCGTCCTTCACCTTGGACAACGGCCGAGCGGCATGCGCGCTAGCGCGTTTTTACCGGTGAGACGAAGGCGTCCGGTTTGACGGCGAGCACCGAGCATCGGACCCTCGAGAGAATTTGCTCGGCCGTGTTGCCGATGAGCATCCCCGGAACGCCGGTTCGGGCGACGCTACCCATCACGATGAGATCGGTGCGATTCGTGCGCGTGAACTCGGGGATTACGTGTGCCGGTTCGCCCTCGATCAGTCGCATTTGCTTCTTTGTAACGCGCACCGAGACGGACTCTTGAAACTTTTCGAATTCCTCGCTAGCTTTTTGCCGCGCGGACTTTCGATAGCGGGTCAATTCGCGTCGCGATAAGCCCTCGCGGCCGCGCAGGATACCAATGCCAAATGCGTGCCAGGCGTGCAACACGGTCAGCTCAGCTCCCTCGAGCGCCGCCACGATGGAGGCGGTTTCTACAATTCTGTGGTTCAGTTGGCGGCCTTCCTCATGTTCCGCGAACGGGTCAACGGTTGCGACGATGCGGCGAATTGAGCGGCGTCTAGCCGGCTTCTCGACCCAGACCGCCGCCGGGCAGAGCCGCAGCAACTTCATGGCGGTGGAACCGAGCAGCGGCGCTAGAGCACGGCTTTCTGCGGTTTTAACGACCAGGTCGAACTTCGACGATTGAACGGCGCGAATAATCTCGATATGCGGCCTGCCGTAGCGCACCCTGCACGTCACCTTGAGTCCTTCAGCGATGAGTGGCGCGGCGAGTTGCTTGAGATGAGAATTCGTTTCAGCTTTAAGTTCGTCAACGAGCTCGGAATGGCCTTCGACGGAGCGTTGGAGTAGAAGCGAGAGCTCTTCGGCAACGGCCAGCAGCGTTACCTTTGCGCCGGAGTGCCTGGCCAGAGCGGCGGCACGATTGAGCGCGGCGTGCTCGTCGTGTCGCGTCGTGACATAGACGAGGATTCTCTTGAATGCTTGGTCGGACATCGCTACTAATCGCGGGTTGGCTGAGCCGCCACTCCCGGGAACTGATTGTACGACCTCTTGCGTAGGCCGGGCGCTTCGAGCTGCGGCAGCGCGCCTTGTTTGGCGGCTTCTGACCACCAGAGGTCTTTGAGCTGGGTGAGTTTCTCTGGGTATTGACCCGCTAGGTTGACGGATTCCGAGAAGTCGTTGCGGACGTTGTAGAGTTCCCAATGGTCCGTATCGAAGTCAGTTCCAGGGCGGTGCATTGCGATTGCTTTCCAGCCGTCGCGCCAAATGGAGCGGCTGCCCCACAGCTCGAAGTACTGCGTGTCGCGCGGGTCCGGCGCGTTCGGGTCGTCGAATGTCGCGCGGATGCTTTTGCCTTGCATCGGGATCTGGCAAATACCTCCAAACGAATTCGGGACTTTTATGCCGCTGATTTCGAGGGCCGTGGGTGTGATGTCGATGATATCGATGAACTGACCGCGTAGGCCATGACTACGAATCCCCGTAGGCCACGAGACGATGCAGGGCGTCTGAACTCCGCCGCGAAACGGCCACAACTTGTAAAACTTGAACGGAGCGCTCGAGGCCATTGCCCAGCCGCGTTGGTAGAGTGCCGAGGAGTCGCGAGTACCGAGGTCGTCGAGGCGCTCGGCCATTTCGTGGACAGTCATCTTGTCGCCATAAGGGTGAGCGAAATTTCCCTCGGGTCCCGCCTCGGGGGCACCACCGTTATCGGACATGAGAACTAATAGCGTGTTCTCGAATTTGTTGTTTGCCTTGAGGAAGCTGACTAGTCGGCCGACCTGCTCGTCAGTGTGTTCGAGAAAGCCCGCGTAGGCCTCCATAAAGCGAGCGTAGACGCGTTGCTCTTCGGCGCTGAGATCGTCCCAGGCGGCGTCGCCAGGGTTGCGCGCGGGTAGCTCAGTTCCTGTGGGGATGATGCCTAGCTCGAGCTGGCGGCGGTAGCGTTGTTCGCGGATGCGGTCCCAGCCGGAGTTGAATTTTCCACGATACTTTTCGACGTAGCGTTTGGGTACTTGGATCGGGGCGTGTGTGGCCCCGAACGCCACGTAAGCGAAGAACGGTTTGTCTGCATCGGCCGTCAAGTTGGCGTCGAGCATCGAGATCATCTTGTCGACGATGTCTTCTGAGAAGTGGTAGTCGTCGCGGTCGGGTGGTTTGACCGCGTGATTGTCTTCGACCAAGGCGGGGCGGTACTGGTCGGTCCAGCCCGAGAGGAAGCCGTAGAAGCGATCGAACCCTTTTTGTAGCGGCCAGTGAGTGCGGTCACCGGAGGGTTTGATTTCTGCCCTCGGGACAAGGTGCCATTTGCCAACGGCGAGGGTGCTGTAGCCGGCCTGGTTGAGGATCTGCGCGATGTTGGCGGCGGCGGGGGTAACGCGTCCTCGAGCGTTGGGATAGCCTTGGTCGTTGTCGGCCAGTTCTTTCATCCCAACGGCGTGAGAGTTTCGGCCGGTGAGCAGTGATGCTCGACTCGGCGAGCAGACGGCCTTTGAATGGAAGTTGTTGTATAGCAGCCCTCGCGCGGCCAGGGCGTCGATGTTGGGCGTAGCGACGTCCGAGCCGTAGCAGCCCAGGTCACCAAAGCCTGTGTCATCGAGCAAGATATAGACGATGTTGGGGCTGTCGGCAGATGGCTGCGGTGGGGGATCGGGGTCGGGCACGGAGTCGGTGGCGGTTCGGCCGATCGTGCCACCGAACGAGTCAGCGGATTGATTTTGACCGCACGATTCCTGCGCTGAACCGATGCGGCTAGCGGCGGCTGCGAGTATCGAAGCACCAAGCATTTGGCGTCGAGTGGTTTTGTGGATGGTGTGTCGATTCATGGTTTCTGTTGTTGAGTATTGTTGCCTAAAGCCGGGAGCCAAGCGCGGGTTAGCTGCTCTCTCTCGCCACTAGACGCTGCGTGTACTCGCGCATGCGCCGATCCATATCGGCGACGCGCTCGGGTTCCTGCCCCTCCAAATTATTTTGCTCGGTCGGATCATCGCGGAGGTTGTAGAGCTCCGGTCCGCCTTTCGTAAGGTTGCTCGTCTTATCAAAGCGAGCGCGCGAATTTTCGACGAACCAGTGGTAGCTCCACTCGTCATGCCGAATCGAGACGCTCTCGTTGTAGTGGCAGCACACCGCCTCGTCGCGAATTTTTTCTTGATCGCCGCGAATCAGCGGCATGAGGCTCTCGGAAGTCATGCGCGCCGGCTTGTCAATGCCCAGCCAATCGAGAATCGTCGCGGTGATGTCAGTCTGTTGCGTGTAGGAGTCGACTCGGCTGACCCCCTCCCCGGTGGGATCGCGAATCATCAAGAACGTGCGTGCCAGCTCTTCGTATCCCCAAGGGCGCACCTTGCGGACGATACCATGGTCGCCGAAGGGCTCGCCATGGCCTGTCATTAGAAGTATCAGCGAATTCTCGTACATACCCATGCGTTTGACTTCGTCGAGAAAGTACCCCACCCAGGCATCAACGAAGCGCACTACCGCGCCGTAAAGAGAGCGCAGTTGCTGCAGTTCTTCCGCGTCGAGATAGCCGTCGACATCGCCTACCGCCGGACAAATATTTCGAACTGCCCAGTTCATATAGTTGGGGTCGACGAGCTTAAGATAGCTTTCCGGCGGGTCCCAAGGCTCGTGCGGACAGAAGTTGTCCACCCACAGGAATAGGTTCTCTTTGCGGGGCTGCGCCTTGAGCCAGTCGACGGCCGAACGCATTACGCGCGGCGTGAAGTGGTCGTCGTCGGACTTCCAGTCGTGTCGATTAGCGAGATATGTCCGCGTCTGCTCGTCTTCGTTCCCGCCTACGCCTCGCGGCTTGAACCACGGTTTCGTGTCGATTGAATCGATGATCCGACGGTCGCGAACAAAAGGATCGCTCTCCTGCCCTCGCAGCCACTTTACGTCATCGAAACCGCGACTGAACCCGTAGGAGGGTTTGTGGAGGTGGTAGGTGTCGCTGACGAGCGACGTTCGAAAACCTTCGCTCCAGAGAATTTCCGGCAGCAGCGGATTGTCCTCGGGGTACAAGACTTGCCAGCGCCTGAACGGGTAGGTATAGCGCCCGGTCAACAAGCTCGTCCGCACGGGCACGGTCGGTAAGCCCTCGGGGTAGGAATGGGTGAAGAATGTTGACTCAGAGGCGAACTTGTCGAGATTCGGAGTAGGCACCGCCGAGTTGCCGAACGCGCCAAGATGATCCCAGCGAAAGCTATCGAGCATCAGGACGATGACGTTCTTGCCCTGCCAAGTCTTGCGAGTGGAGGGGCCAGGGCCCGGTGGCGAAAACACCGCCTCGCGCCCGGGAAGCGTGTAGGCCGCATGTTCAAACTCGCTTACTGCGTTAGGCCGAGGCGCCACGTCGTCCGCACCGCCACTGCCATCCGCACAGCCCCAAAGCGCCGGTGAGGAGGCCAACAGCGCGGCGGCTGAACTCTTGAACAACTCGCGACGCGAAGGTGCGGTCTTATCGCGTTTCGACATTGCCTTCGACTATACATCGAAGCGCCGCTTACCCCGACGTTCGAAGCGAACGCTATGCGCCGCAGACTGCCGGCGACTAGACCCGAACGTCACTTCCAGAAAACGCTGAGGACGAGGAGCTGGCATGTAAGTTCCATGTATTAAACGAAATAGAGTGGACGTCGTTCGCTTAGAACTAGCGCCAGATCGCTTGGGGCTTGGTGCTGTGGCGTAGACTACGGATAGATGACTCATATCGAATTGCAAGCGAATCAGTAAAGCTTGCCGCCGTCTCAGGCGATCAGTACTGCGTATGTAGCATTGACCGACCCAGTGGGCTTCGGTAGACTATTGAAATTAGTTCTTGAGAATTCGATGGGGTCGATTGACATACGCACTCTCGTCGCCGTAGTGGGTGGCATTATCACGTTCGCTGGAGTGTTGATCGGGTACGGAAAACTCATGGAAAAAACTAAAGGCGTTCAAAAACAGATCGAAAAAATGGATGACGAGTTCAAGACTCTCAACTCCAGGGTCTACGATGCTAGGGAAGACCTTGCTTCAGTTAAGTCTACAATTCAGGGCTTGACGCTGACGGCGAGCGAAACACAACGCCACGTGTTGGACATTTCCGCCAGTCTGGCTCGCGTGGAAGGTAAGATTGACGTCCAGGCTAAGCAGTCCCCGCCACGAGCCGACGCGGCTCAAGGCGGCCAGTAGTGTCCGCGCTATCGTACCGATAGCCAGTTCCCGGGCCTAGCCGAATCATTTCCATCTACTTCCTCACGTACTTCTTGACCCCCGTAGGGCCGACTTCCGCTGCGTATATCGCGCCGGCGTCATCGACGGCTACGCCCTCGGCGCCGCTGGTGGCCGAGTTGTCCTGATCCGTTTCGGGGTCGGGGATAAACGCTGTCACGAATCCGTCCTTCGCGCTGCCGATGCGGATGCCGCGCTTCCAGCCGGGGTTCCTCGGCTCGTTCGACTCCGAATCGGTTACGTAGATCACATCGTTGGCGTCGATGAAAACACCGCTGGGCCGGCCGAACTGCGTCCAAGTCGCAAGGTGCATTCCAGCTTGCGTGAAGATCTGTATGCGGCTGTTCGCCCGGTCGCCCACAAATAAACGCCCCTGGGAATCGAGAGCAAGGGCATGCGGGTCGCGAAACTCGCCCTTGTCGCCGCCGGTGTTGCCCCACTCCATCAGGTACTTTCCATCGCGGGAAAACTTTACGATGCGGTTGTTGCCTTCCGGGCCGTGTCCGTCCGCGACAAAGATATCGCCGTTCGGAGCCACCAACACGTCTGAGGGCTTGTTGAACGCTTTCTTGCCGCTACCGCCGCGCTTCGCGTTCCCAAGCGTCATTAGCAACTCGCCAGTCGGGCTGAACTTGCGAACTACGTGGCCCGGCTCACTGGGTTTCGCGTTGAGACTAACCGCATCCGCGATCCAAACGTTGCCGTCGCGGTCGACATGAATCCCGTGAGGCCAACAGATGATCCCAGAGCCAAACGAGCGCAGCAGCTTCCCCGAGCGATCGAACAGCAGCACAGCGTCGAGATCGCTCCCGACGCAGCTATTCGTGCCGTAGCGCTCGGCTACCCAGATGTTGCCGTCTGGCGAAGGGTAGACGGCGCTAGTCGACCCCCAGGCACGCCCATTGGGCATCTCGCCCCATCCGCTCATCGTGCGATATGGGTTGGGCGCGTTATTTTGGGCAACAGCAACGCAGGCGAAAATGGCAATCAACGCTAACCGCATGGACCTTATCATCGCGCGCCGAGCGCGAGCGATTCAATCGATCGTGACCAATAGTCTGCTTCCAGTCACGTCTTCGAGCGCGACAAATTTCTCGATCACGTCGACTAGCGCATTGTCATCGCGTCCGGCGAGCCAATAGTCCCCCCGCTTCGATGTCGGCTCTGGCGAATAGGCGAAACCTCGCCGATCGACGGTTGCGCCGTCTGGCAGTAGTTTCGCGATCGAGCCCAAGTCATTGAATGTCAGCAATCGGACAACGTTGAACTCAGGAAAACGTTCCACGTCCTCCTCCGATCGAGTCGACGACCGAGGCGGAAGCAACTTCATGTAGGCCACGGCCGCCGCCGGATGCTCGTCGAGTCCGAGAACAGCAGTCCCCGCGAGCATATAGCACGGACGCCATGCTTCCTCGCCTAACTCCGCATCCACGGGGCGCATGTATTCTGTCGCAAACTCGGAGTACAGCGTTGAGCCTTCCGCGAGTGCTTTCTTGAGGACCGGCCGCGTAGCCAATGCGATTCGAGGAATATAGGGGTCCTTGTAAAAATCCTCTTCTGGAAGCCCAAACCGCTCATAGACGATCAGCTGCAGCGCTGTCGCCAAACCCTCATTTAAAAGCGTGTAGTGGGCCATCGAATGCGGTTGATCGGCAACAAGAAACTGCCCGATCAGAGACGATGCTTTTCGGCCGGACCGTTTTCATAAAGCAGATGGGTTAGCTCGTGGAGCACCTTCCAAACCCCTTCGATTACCGTGTCATCGACGAGCACTTCGATGAAAACGTGGCGTCCCATCACCGTCGCCATCGACCCGCGGCCCGGTCGATTTGGCGATCGAATCAGGTGCAGACCAAGTCGTTCGATTCGCGCTTCGACAAAGCCGGCGATCTGACCTAACAAATCGCCAAGGTCAGCGCTGTCGAGTTTACTGATTTTTTGTCGTAACCGGGCACCAGATATCGTCCGGTTGCCTCCCACCATGGCCGCAGCCGCTCCTCAAATTGAGCGAACGTGTGCTGCAATTGTTGCGCGTCTGGCGGTTCCAGCAGCTCCGATACCGCGTCCGCGATCCCATCGTTCGAGCCCGCCTCGAGCACGCGATTGAGTACTTCGTACCGCCGACGATAGCTCGGGTAATAGCCGGGAAAATTTGGCGGCACTGCAACGGGCCCAGGATCGGGTGCTGCGTTACCTACCCCGCTCAGAAAGGACTGCAGCGAAGCCAGAGTATCCCTTTCTTCGTCGCTCCATTCCAGTTCTTCCGACCAGAAATGCTCGATTTCGCCTTTGCTACAACTGATCTGCTCCGCTAGACAAGCCACATGAAAGAACGTGTTGGCGAACAGCCCCGAGTCGGGTAGAAATTCAACCGGAAAAGCAACCAGCAAAGCCAGTGCCAGCCTCGAACGTCTCCGATGATGAGGCTAGCAAAACTAACGGGCCCGGATGACGGGCTAGAATAAACTCATGCCAATCTTCGAATACCACTGTGACGACTGCGACACCAAGTTCGAGGCGCTGATCATGGGCTCGGCCGCGGAACCCGAAATCTGTGACTGCGGCAGCGGCGCGATCGAAAAGGTCTATTCCTCATTCGCCGCCAAGACCGGCGGCAGCGTCCCCGACGCCTGTGGCAGCCCTGCGGAATGCCGAACGGACATGGGCGGATGCATGGGCGGCATGTGTGGCATGAATTAGCCACCGCCAGTGGATGGCCCTAGAAGATCCGATAAGTCACCTGAGGGTCTTGTGAGCTACCTCGCAATTGGCGTATGATCTCGGCAACCGTATTGCAACCACGACGGAGGCGCGTCGCGTCTAACCGTTGAGGCCGGAAACCATGGTAGAGATCCTCGGCAGTCGCAGGTTCTTAGAAATTCCTGGTGAGCGTGCGTACGAACTCCCGCCGCTTATGCTCAAGCACGTTGAGACACCGGGCGAACTCGACGAGATCGTAGGCAACGCCGAAACGATCGTCGATAGCGACTCGCTGATTCCCGACACCCTACTCGAGTTTGACGATCCCGACGGCTTCGTCTCACAGCAACGGTTTGGCTTAGCGATCAATCTCACTGAGCAGTACGTCAAGTTCGTCGAGCATTGGACGTGGGGGGAATCAGTCCTCGAGTGGATCCGGCAGTGCGAGACGACCTTTCAGACCCAGCCAAACCTGCGCGCCCTGCTGCGCCCCGACGTCTGGCCCCACGCCGGGCGTTCTAGCTTCGTTACGCTGCTAGAAGACAAGCACGTCCCCGTAGACGACATTGATCTAGAGAACGCGATGGGATACCGGTTGACGTTTCGGCAGCCGCCGCCGATCGAGTTTTTCTCTGATAAGTTTTTGTTCTTCCTGAACTCGACGCTGGCAGCGAACGCCTACCAGACCTGGGCCGAGTCAAGCGGCGAAGCGCTGCCCTCATTGCCGCCCGAGCGCTTTCAGTTCTTTGTGATGACAGACTCGATTCGCGAAGTTTGACCCGTTTCGTAACTTTCGTGCGCCGTCGGGACGTCCTTAGAAAATCTAGGTCTACTACGATTTCTTTGACATGCCGGCCCCTAGCGAACTCTGAGCCTTAGCTGGTTTGAATAGTCAGACACGGCGGGTGGACTGTCTCGAACCGCTTGGATTCGGTAGTAGAAATTACCTTTGCCTGGCGTGTCTACAAAGCTTGTGTCACTGCCGCCAAGTGTGGCCACGACCGTCCACGTGACTTGCTTCTTGCGTTTCTTGCCCCGTTCCAGAATGAAACCATCGGCGCCCCCTGGGTGTGTCCAAGATAACGATGCTATGCCTTTCGAGCTACTTCCAGAAAGAACCGGCGCGGCGAAAACGTCCGGTTGTACTTCAATCGAAACCGAATTGGCGCCGGTAGCGCCCAGGTCGTCGGTAACGGTCAGTGACGCCGTATAGCTGCCTTCCGAGGTGTAGACGTGGTTCGTGAGGGCCCCGCTGCCGAAGTTTCCATCTCCGAAATTCTACGCGTAGCTGACGATAGCGCCACCAGGATCGCTTGATCCGGTGCCGTCGAAATTCACCAACAGCGGGACGGGTCCGGCGATCGGAGTGGCCGAGGCGACCGCGATTGGCGATTGGTTTCCGCCGGAAAGGAACTCGTAAGCGTCGATATCGAACAGCGCGTCGCTGGGCCTCCCCTCGGCGGCTTGATGCTTGACATACTGATTGACGACGTTGTGCGCGGGCAGGACGGCGGGGTTAAGGTTGCTCGCGGCATCGATGTTTGCGGAGCTGGCCGCCAACTGAAATTCCTGTGCCGCCTCGTTTACGAAACCGGCGTCGCTGCCCTCAACCATCGTGCCGTCGTCGTTCAGCGTGCCACTGAACGCACTGAAGCTGGTGATCCAGCCGGGCTTGACCCAGTTGTGCGTCAGGTCGAGCACGCCAGAGCTATCGAGGAACGCTAGATCACTTCCAGGCAACGTCGAATAGAAAATGTTGTTTCGCGCATCGCAGTGCTCGTCGTTGGTCGAGAGCCGCAGCATGGTATTGCGATCGCTTCGCGTCGACACGACTGTGTTGTTGTGAAAGTAGAGCGTTCCCTTGCGATAGGCGCCCGTCGTGCCGCTATCTCCGCCGTAGTGGACAATCTGGCGATTGCCTTCGCCGTCAACCTCGATGAGAACGTTGCCGTAGACGTGCGTCTCGCCGTAGCTGGGGTGTGATTGAATTTGGATGCTGTCTTCGCCGTCGACCAGGTCTAGCTGTCTGTTGCCACCCTCGATCCAGTTGTAGCGGATGACGGTGCCGGCCGAGCGGTCCTTGAGGTTGTTACCACCGGCGCCGTCGAGTAGCGGGCCGTAGCGGTTGTTCTCAAACGTGATGCCGATCGCTGCCGTATAGCTGTTGTGGTGAAAGATGCTGTCGACGTTGCCGTTGCCGTACAAATAGTTGCCGGCGATCACGATGTCGCGTGACGGGTTCGCATCGCTGGATGCGACGAACAGGCCGTTGCCGTTGCCATGAATAATGCAGTCGCGGATCGAGATGTTCTCGCCTTTTTCGATGTAGATGCCGGCAGCGTTTGAAAGATACGCCTGTGTGCTTCCACCGTCGTCGGTAAAAGTATTCGACTGGTGTGCATTGATGATTTCGAGATTCGAGACATCAATGTACGTTGGCATCGTGTCCGACGGTGTATTCGATCCGCCAATCTTGATGACGCCACGATTTTCGTTCCAGTAGTTCAGCCCTGGGGCGGTAATCGCGTTGGCTCCGTCGATGATGGGCAACTGACCCTCCGGGCCGGCAACACCGCTGATGGTGATCGGCGCCACTGCGGTCCCCTGCCGTGCGATCACCCATTTTTCTTTGTAGGGGGTCGAGCGCCAATAGATTAGAACCGTGTCACCCGCGCCCAGCGTCGCCCAGGGGACGGCCCCGATTGAGCTGAGCGGTTTAGCGGGTCCAACTTCGTAAGTTGCAGCGATTGCGGAGACGGCCATCAGCGAAACCAAGGCGGTCAGCAGGCAAAGTTGGAAAGTTCGTGACGGAAAAATCAGCATAAAACTACAGTAAGGCTGCTGCGCTAGGGCATCAATACTACGCGTGGTGCCGACACGCTAGTACTGTAGGCATACACCACTCAGCTATTGCTTCCGGCTGCCCCGCGCGGTGAAGTATCGAGAACTCGGGCTGTCAAATCTCCGACTCTTGTATCATCAGGGCGGAAGCGGCTGTAACCTGTGTTCGACTTATGTAGCCCCAAGGTTTCCTCGGATCGTAGCTCCTCACAGCCATTCCGGCCGTCGCGGGCTGTCGTCGTCGTTGCCTGCTGGGCGGCGATGCAAGTTTCGGCCCTTTGTGGCGCAACGGACCTCTCGTCGCCATCCAATTCGACCGACGATTTAAGCTCTATCACTTCGGCCGAGTGGAAGTACGAACATGCCGCCCACCTTTTGGAACGCGCCGGGTTTGGGGGTTCTCCCGAGGAGATCCGCCGCCTCGCCGAAATGTCGCCTCGTGAGGCGGTGTCGAAATTGGTCGACTACGAGTCGATCGACAGCTCCGCGCTAACCGACTTCGATGAATCCGGCATGTGGGACGCCGGCATGGACCCGTTCCCGCCGAGCCGAGCCGAGGCCGTGCGAATCGCTCGCGAACAGGGCAGCTCGCTGGGCGTCGATGTCCTTCCGGAAGGATCTTCTCGCCGGCTTCAACCAGTGGTAGACAAGTTCTTCTACGGATTGCGGGCTGATGTCCTCGAGACTCGCCGGCTAGCCTTGTGGTGGGCCGATCGCATGGTGAAAACTCCTCGTCCGCTCGAGGAGAAGATGACATTTTTCTGGCACGGGCACTTTGCGACATCGGAAGTCAAGACGCGCGATTACCGCATGATGTTGGTCCAAAACCGCGTGCTGCGGGCAGGGGCAGCGGGCAATTTCCGCGATCTGTTGCTTGGGATCATGCGCGATCCCGCGATGTTGGTCTACCTCGACAACGGCGAGAACGTGAAAGATCACCCGAACGAAAACTTCGGGCGCGAGTTGCTTGAATTATTCACCATGGGTGTTGGCAACTACTCGGAACAGGATATCCGCGAGGCGTCACGCGCCTTCACTGGGTGGACCAATGATGTTCTCGACTTTCAGTTCGACGCCGATCAACACGACGCCGGCCCGAAGGAGTTTCTCGGGCGCAAAGGTAAATTCGGTGGCGAGCAGATTGTCGACATCATACTTGCCCAGCCGGTGACGGCGGAGTTCATCGCCGCCAAGATTTATCGCTTCTTCGTCCGAGAGGAGATCTCCGATTTGACTCAAGTGGCGCTCGGTAAGGTTCTTCGCGACGCGGACTATGAACTCAAACCGCTGCTCAAGACAATCTTCTTATCGCGCGATTTCTACAGTAAGTCGGCCGTCGCGACGCAGATCAAAAGCCCGGTGCAACTGTTTGTCTCGACTTACCGCAAGCTGGGTCTTGCGATCGCACCGACCGTGCCGGATTTCAACCAACTGAGTGGTGGACTCGGGCAAACGCTGCTCTATCCACCAAATGTAGCCGGTTGGGCGGGCGGCCGTACGTGGATTACGCCGGCGACTCTACTTGAGCGTGGCAACGCGATGCGCGACATCCTGTTTCCGCCCTCAACCGAAGAGTTTGGCCATCCCGATCGCCGCATGCCCGGCATCTATCGCACGGTAGCGGAGCGGTTGGCGAAGGGCATGAACATAACCAACGCTACGCACGCCGGCGATTCCGCTGTCAGCAAGATGGCCGACGCGGACGAGGACTACAACACGCGCTACGGCGGCTACCGCGGATACGTCATGGCGTACGAGCGGATCAAGCTTGTGCCGCGACATTCGGCGGACTTCGATCTTACGTCGATGGTTCGTTCGGCTGGCGCGGAATCGGCGGCTGAGGCTGTAGATCACCTCCTAATGAGTTTCTTGCGTGCACCGCTACACACTGACAGCCGGCAGGCGCTCGTTGTGTTTCTCGAACAGCGGCTGGGCTCAGCGGTGCTCAAGGGCGCCGAGGTAGAAACAGCATTGCGCAGTGTTCTCTATTTGATCTTGAGCGCTCCTGAATATCAACTCGGATGACGACATGAAGAACCATCGACTTGGGTGCGGCTGCTCACGACGCGATTTACTGCGTGGCGGACTCTACGGAATTGGCCTGACCGCCGGCTTGCCTTTGGTCCTCGAGCGCACATCCCAGGCACTAGCGGCCGAGGCTCTTTCAGACGGTGGCGACGAAAAGGCAAATCGAATACTCGTTGTGGTGGAGCTTTCGGGCGGTAACGACGGCCTAAATACCGTCGTGCCGTATCGAGACGACGAATACTATCGGGTTCGTCCGACGCTCGGAATCACCAAGAGCGACGCGATCGCCGTCTCTGACGACGCGGGTTTTCATCCTTCGTTAATGGGATTTGAGAGGTTGTACAAAGCCGGCCAAATGGCGGTGGTCGAAGGATGCGGTTACCCCAACCCCAGCCTGTCGCACTTTTCCTCGATGGGTTACTGGCATACCGGTGTCCCCAACGGCGGCGAAAAGCTTGGCTGGGCCGGGCGCTTCGCCGACTTGAGTACGCGCGAGGGAACAGCGAACGCGATTGTCAACATCGGCAGTTCGCAGTCGTTAGCGGTGCGAAGCCAGTTGCATTCCCCACTTGTGTTCGACGATCCTGCGCAGCTTCGGCGCGAGGGCAGCGCCGACGAGAAGGCGGCGCTGGCGAGCTTGACCAGCGAGCGCAATACGAACAACCCGGCGCTTGATTTTCTACACTCGACGGCTAAGAACGCGGTCGACAGCGGAGCCTTGGTACGAGACGCGTGGGCGTCGTACCGCACGCCGGTTGACTACGGCATTGGCGGCGGGCTGGCGTCCGATCTGCGCAAGGTAGCGGCGCTGATCGCCGCCGATCTGCCAACCCGTATTTACTACGTAAGCTACCGTGGCAACTCATTTGACACGCACGTCCATCAGGCCGATCTCCATAGCCGATTGCTGATGTACACGGCCGATGCGGTACACGGCTTCACCCAGGATCTAAAACGCATCGGTCGCGCGGACGACGTGGCGGTCATGATGTTCAGTGAGTTCGGACGCCGTGTCGAAGAGAACGGTAGCCAGGGTACCGACCACGGCACGGCCGGCCCGATGTTCGTCGTCGGCAACGGAGTGCGAGGCGGATTCTACGGCAAGACTCCGAGCTTGACCGACCTCGACAACGGCAATCTAAAGATGACGACTGATTTTCGCCGCGTCTACGCTACGATGATCGCCGAGTGGATGGGACACCGCGACCCCGATGCCATTTTGAAGGGGAACTTCAAGCCTCTCGGGATGTTCCCCGGCGCCGAGCCCGTGGCGTAGGTCTTCGTCAGCGGCGTTCCGCGGCCAACTGCTCATTGTAAAGCCGCTCATGACGGGCGACCGCCTTTCGAAAACCGTCTGGATCTACAAACGTTTCAGGGCTGTACGGCTGACCGGCAGTGTATTTGTCGTGCAGCCCGTATTGTGAGCCGTGGGCCGAAACCCACACGTCAGCCGCCATTAGCTTCTGTTTGCGAAACGTCTCCGCGAAGTCGTCCGATACGCCGGCGTAGGTCGGCTTGACCACAAGTTGCTTGCCCGCGTTGATCGTCGCCATATTCGCTATCGCAACGTCGTAGTCGCGGCCGCCTTCGCGCACCTTCATCGTGTAGCTGGAACTACCCTCGGTGTGGCCGGGAGTCAACACCACGGTAAGTCGCGTGTCGCCAAGCTTGATCAGTTCGCCGTCTTTGACGACCCGATCGACTTTTACGGGCTTGAAAGACTCCTTGCCGCCGAAGTGCGGATCGCTGACGCCGCCGTCTTCGAGCACTCGCGCATCGTCCTCGGTCGCCCACATTTCGGCGCCGGTTATTTGCTTGATTTCGGCAAGAGCGGCGGTGTGATCCCAGTGCGATTGCATGGTGAGCAAGATCTTGACGTCCTCGAGCCGGAACCCAACCGACTCGATGTTTTTGCGAATCATCGACGTTGAATCCTCAACACCGGTATTGATCAGGATGTGCCCGTCCGCGGAGGTGACAAGAAAAACGGCCAGGTCGTAGGTCCCTACCGCGTATAGGTTGCCGATCACCCGATGCCCAGGGAACGGCTTCGTCCATTTCTCCGGCTGAGCAGCAAGAGAGAAGCTCATCAAGAGCGACAAGACGAAGGCGACCACGATATTTCGCATGTCGATTATTATGGCGCGTTCGCTGCTGCAATCGCAGCGCCCGCAATGGAGCCAGGGATACTTCGGTTGCCGCTCAGTCGATCCGATTCAACGTAATCCCAGCGCGTAGGTGATTCGAGAAAACACTTCTGAGATTGGCAGCGTGCCCTCGACGTGAACCAATGTGTTCCATTGCTGGTAAATCTCCAGCAGAGGCTTCGTCACCGAGTGGTACTCCTCGATGCGCACGCGAAGCGCTTCGGGGTTGTCGTCTGCTCGCTTCGTAAACCCGCTTCCCCAACCGGCTCTGGCACGCGCTCGCACTCGCTCAAACACCACTTCGTCGGGCACATCGAGGTGAATAATTTTATCGAAATTCCAGCTCTCCCTTAGGAACTTTGCCTGGGCCAGGTTGCGCGGGAAGCCGTCGAGTACAAGCCCGTAGTTCCAATCGTGCTCGCGCAGCCTGTCTTGGACGACAGACTGCACCATGTCATCTGGTATCAGTCGTCCCGAATCGACGATTCGACGCACACGCGATCCCAACTTCGTTCTGTGCTCGCCGTGCCAACGAAGGATCTCGCCTACTGAAACATGGACAAAGTCAAAACGCGCCGCGAGCATCCGCGACTGAGTGGATTTTCCGGACCCTTGTGGTCCGAACATGATGTATTTGTGCATCGCAACAGTTCCAATCGCTGGCTGACACTATATCGGACCCGCGGACGTCGGCAATTTCTTCAACGCAATCATTAGAAATCAGACTGAAATCGACGCTCTGGCGCTTGGCTTCGATCTGATCGCGCGCCAGCCGGCCTCGGCGGCAACAACACCGGCGGTCGCTGCGATTTGTCGCTGACCCAATCGCACCGCATGGCTCTACTATGGGCCTCTAACGCCCGTTTTGAGCTGAAAATCGACGATCTGCCGTCCATCTGCGAGACGCTGCGAAGAGCCTTTCGAGCGACAGATAAATGAGCCGCAAAGGAGTCGTACACTTCCACGCCTCGCTCCATTGAGCGCGCGCGATCTTGAGATCACGGCAGCTAAAAAGCCCATTTAGGCCGGCGTCAATTGCGTCCGTGGCATGGTGCGCGAGGGCTTTCGCTCGTAGTGGCATCCTAAGATGCTCTGGCAGGTAAGTCAGAGACAACTCGATGCTGCGCCGGCGTTCCGCCATGTTCTCCCCCGAACGCAGAAATTTGATTGACGTTGCGTCAGAGTGTCGACGGTAGGCCGCCAGCGGTGTGGGATCGTACCAGACAGGATACGCCGCTGCAATACGCTTCCACATGTCCCAGTCGAGGGCGTAACGAAAGTCTGTACGGAACCCACCGAGTGCCTCATACGCGTCACGTCTGACGACGATCGCGGGCGTCTGAAAGCTGAGCTGCTCAAAAAGCATCTCAAGCCAGTTCTCGACGATGCCGGCGTGGGTGGCCCGATTTCTGGATATCAACGCTCGCTTTTCGCCGTCGCCACCGATCAAATAGTGCTGGACGTATGCGGCTCCTAATTGCGGACGCTCTTCGACCGCGAACCTGAGAGCTGAGTAGAAGCCAGGGAGGACCAGATCATCCTGGTGAAGTAGATGTATCCACTCTCCCGTGGCTTTTTCGAGTGCGCTATTCCAGGCGGAGGCTAGACCACCGTTCTCACCTCGCCCATAGTATTCGACTCGCTCGCCCCCAAATCTTGAGGTCATTGCACGGACATCACCATCGCGGGAGCCGTCGTCCACCACGCAGATCTGCATTGCATCGCGACCCGGGTCTTGTTGCAGCACCCCCTCTATCGCCGCGCGGAGGTAGCTCGGGTTTGGGTTGTACGTCGGAATCATTACAGACCAGAATGGACGTGGAGAAATCGCGGGCGGCGCAGCGATCGTAGGCGGATTTGTCTGCTCTGGGGGCTGCATCGGGGAGGTTCGAATCTAACTCACTAGTGGCGCTGCCCCACGCATTCTAGGCAGCAGGTCAATTCCGATCCCCGTGCTTGAATGCCTTTGGGACCGCGGTGAACGTTCTCGACAACCATCCAAGAGTGCGAATCGGCACAAGCCAATGGCCGACGTGCACGCATAGATCGAGGGTCGATGGCCTGCCTTGCCTAAACGCCTCACGAAGCAGCAGCCAAAAATCCGAAAAACCGGATTGTTGCTTCGCCGCCTCGTAGCTTAACCAAGTCAGCAGGTACGATGCGTAGGCCTCTGGGCTAACAAGATGGCGACTTTCACCGATCCATTCGAAAGCAACACGCCAAGACTGATCTTGGCTCTCGCGGACGCGCCCCGAATCGATACTCCAGACGGCTAGAGGCTGCGGGGTGTTCGAGCGCGGGTCGACGACGAATTCCATGGGCACATCCGCATTTGCGGTGCGCAAGATCCAGTCGAGATCTTCGACCAAAACAAGGTCCTCTCGAAACGAGACGTCGATCAGGAGCCGTCGGGGGGCGAGTAGCGTTGAGGTCTGGAAATACCCTCCTCCCCCAAACAGGCTGCGTCGCCGAAACAGATAGTCTCCAACGGATTCGTCAGCCGCCGGTAGTCTGCGCGGCCAGCGCCATTCAGACACGCCGTCCCGAGCCAACACGCCACAAGAAACAACCACAAGTCCGGAGCTGAACTTCGCGGCAATCGCCATCTGTCGATCGAGCTTCTCTGGCAACCAGAAGTCGTCGTCGTCAAGAAAGGCAACCCACTCGCCCCGACACTCACGAACGCCGAAATTGCGCGCCGCGGATGCTGACAACGGCCGATGAAACGGTAAGACGCGCAGCCGCTCATCATCGATTTCACCGAGTCTCCACCGCGTGATTTCATGATCGGACGCCGGAACGACAATAGCCTCGATATCACGGAGCGTCTGGCTCAGGACGCTTTCGACAGCCCTGACCACTAGCTCGGGCCGCCGCAAGGTGGGTATCACCACTGAAACCACTGGCCTCAACCCAAAGAGTAGTCCCTAGCCCGCATTTTTCACCAGCTGACGGTGAAAGCGGGCGAAAGGCGCGCCCTCCGTCTACATGACGTCTGAAACTCGTCGAGGTCGTGCCTCCGAGGCTCGCTAAGACAGTCCGACTCGACTCGGAGTTGGGCGGGAGTAGCTGAATAATGAGTTCGGGATTTCATTCGGACGAAGCGTCGCCCGCCAAGACTCGAAAGTCCAAGGACTCCGTAGTGATTGACGGTTGCAGGCAGAGTGGCGATCAGCGGAGTTTGGCGGTGCTGGTGATATTGGCCGCTGTTGCGCTGATTGCAGTGCTGCTGACGCCACGAGTACTCGACGAGGTGTCACAGGTGCTGGCCAGCGGGCCGGCAGCGCTCTATCGGACGTTGACGGACGAATTTGTCTTGAACCTGTGGTTTTACGAGGTTCTTAGCGTCGTACTATCGCTAGAAATATTTTCCGACAAAACTCGGCCAGTCGCTCTTGAGCCTTGGTGCTGGATTTGACGCATCGTTTTGGTTCGTCTTCTTCGCGTTTCAGAAAGCTATTGTTTTGCCGGCTCTTGCCGTGATTTTGCGACTGACATTCGACAGTCACCTCTCATTTTTGCGGATCGAGGCAGTGGAGAGTTGGCCCTGGGTCGCGCGTGTCACGCTGGCCGTGCTGTTCGGGGATTTCGTATTTTGGTTCAGCCACGCCGTTCACCATTCACAACGACAATTGAACTTCTTTTCTGAATTTCGCGTTCATCCGGGTGATTCCCTTCTCGTCTATGCAATCAACTTCATTCCGATCTTGGCAGTCGAGCGAGGATTCGTGACCGTATTGGCGATCGTCCTATTGCGAGAGTGGCAGACATTCTTCTACCACTCAAACGTGCGTACGAACTTCGGTATCCTCCGCTACGTCCTGGTCACGCCGCAGTCGCACCGAATCCAGCGCTCATCCGAACCCCGCCATCGGGATAAGAACTTCGGCCTAACGTTTAGTATTTGGGACCACCTCTTCGGCACTCAGTTTCGTGGCTACGATGAGTATCCAGACACTGGGATTGAAGAGGACTTTCCAGTGCAGCAAAACCAAGGGCCCCTTCGGGCTGTGCCTGTGCAACTGATCTATCCATTCCGGGTGCTTTTCAGACGGCGCTCGTAGAGATGTCAGCATCGAATGCCATTGCGGCTGCCGTTCAGTCTGTCGCGTCTTGATCGCCGATCCCGGATGATAGGCTGGGATGTCCCAGAGGACCGCAGTCTGCTAATCGTGCAGCCGTCGAGAGACCAGGCAGAAAAGAAGAGCCGCGCTGGGTGGCCGGATAGATACCGGACCTTCGCGATGGTCTGCGTTAACACGGCCCTTGCAGGACTGTTCGTCTTGTTGGTTCGCCATTTCCTGCTGCCCGTGGAAGAGTTGATGTGGGACCAGAACCTTGGCGGTCAACGGCTGTCTCGAACATTTGTAGAAGCCCACTACTATTCATCCGATTCCGAGGCGACAGCCGGGGTCCTCAGGGACTGGGATCGGTACATTCTGAACGGCCATTGGCAGGTACATCCATGGACCGGGCTCATCAATCGAGAATTCACGGGGCGCTACCTTAGCGTCAGCGCTGACGGTCGACGCGGTGGGATCGCCCCCGACGCCGCGCGCGCTGCTCTTGGCCCCTACGTGGTCTGGGTGTTTGGCGGGTCAACTGTGTTCGGCTGGGGCCTGCCGGATTCGTCTACCGTGCCAGCATTCCTGCAGGTGGCCTTGCAAGCCGAAAAGCCCACGAGACAGGTCGAAGTCATCAATTTTGGAGTGCCGTGGTACAACTCCTCACACGAAACAGCTCTGTTGTTGTCGAACCTCCGCGACTCTGAGGACGCTCCCGACCGCGTCGTTTTTCTGAACGGACTAAACGATCTGGTGCATAGCGTTTTCTACCAAAACGAGTCACCGTTACACCCGCGGCTCAGCGAGGCATGGGAGGAGCAATTGGCGGGATTGTTCGCCGGTCCCCCCTGGATTCGCCTCGAACCCGCGTTCCCGCCGCTTCGGTTACTGGCCAAGCTGCAACCTGCGGACAACCCACCATTCGGAGGCGAAAGGCTCGATGGAGCTGGCGATAAGCCGTCCTCAATTCGACAGGCTGCCCGTCGCTACGAGAGAAATCATCGTGCCGCTAGTGCTCTCGCCGAAAGCTTCGGCGTGGACCCATTGTTTTTGCTCCAGCCTGTCCCGACGTGGCTGGCTGAGGATCGGATCGCGACCGCCGATGCAGACTATCGAGCCTTCAGCAATTACGTGTTAGAGAGCTGCGGACCAACGGTGCTTGATTTTCGGTCCGCACTTGGTAGTCTTGAGACCAATTTCGCAATGTCCGTTGAAGAGAACGGGGTCCATTACAGCGATGCGGCGGCACAGGTTCTAGCGAATGAAATTGCAGCGGTAGTGCTTGCGGAGCCTGATTCTGAGTGACGGATATCGCGTTCGTTCTCGTGCACTACCATTGCGCCGACCTTCTTCGACGCGCAGTAGAAGCAATACTCGCGGACGTTGGCGCCAGCGGCATCGCCGCCGAGATTTTAGTAGTCGACAATGGCAGCGACAACGCTGAGCGTCAAGTGCTGGCGGAGCTGCCGATTCGATGTTTGTCGCCAGGGACAAACACGGGTTATGCGGCGGCGCTAAACGAAGGGGCCCGCAACACACGGGCCAGTATCTTAGTGCTCATGAATCCGGATGTTCTTGTGCTCCCGGGTTGCACCGTCACGCTTGCCCGAGCACTACAAGAAGGGGCTAGCGTCGCGGGACCTCGGTTCTACTGGGATGTCAAGAAGCAGTTTTTGATGCCGCCAACCGAACAAAGAACCATCACGGCAGAACTCACGAGTGCAACCGCCGAGTGGAGCGCCGGTTCGGCGCGTTGGGCACGTCGGCGCTGGCGACGCCATGCCCGGCGCCACTGGTGCGCGAAAGAAGCGATTGTAACCGCCTGCCTGAGTGGAGCGATGCTGGCGGTTCGGCGCGACGCGATCGAAAAGGTCGGCCCTTTCGACGAAGAGTTCCGTTTGTACTTTGAGGAGCAGGATTGGTTGACGCGCCTTGATGCCAAGGGTCTAACCGCACTCTACGTGCCGGCCGCGGAAGCGATCCATTTGTTCAATCAAAGCGCGGCCAGCGAGCCAATGACCGCGAAGTGGGAAGCAGAGGCGTGGAGCCGGTTTGCTGCCAAACATCACCCTGCGTGGCTTCCGCTAGCCGTCAGTGCACTGCGATCAAGAAGGAGTTTGCGATCGCATATGCCACCCAGCGCTTCTGGCCGCCCACCGCGATTGGACCTATCGGAAATCAGCAAGGGCGGTGATCGGCCAAGCTGGATCGAGGTCTCGCCGCTTCTTCGGGGTTTCCCGGCTGGAGCAACAGTACTGCCGGACGGCCAAGAGCCAGACTGGAAATTTCCAACCGAGATCTGGGGCTATCTGGCCCCCGGCAAGTACTTTCTAACGGTCGGTTCAGCAAACGGAACGGAGCTGTCGCGGGCGGTGTTCGAGAGGCCCGTCGAGCCTCGGTAGAGTGGAGTCCTCGCGCAAAACCAATTGATGCCGTCGAAGAATTCTAATCTCGCCGGGCAGGTTGAGTACCACGACCAAGCTGCCGTCAAGGGTTGGGCGATTGACGTCGCGTCGCCTGAGCGTCCGGTTTCGATCCAGGTGGTAGTGGCCGGGCGAGTAGTCTCCGAGCTTGCGGCTTCTGTTTTTCGATGGGACCTAATGCAGAAGTTCGAGAGCAGTGGTAACCACGGGTTCGTATACCGATTGCCTCAAGAAATTCTCGCCTCCGGCCCGCTGCAAATGAAGGTTCAGTTCAGCGCATCACATCAGGGTCTCGAAGGCGGCGTCTTCGAAACGTCATCTGCCGCCGAGCAAATGCACACGCCGGTCGAAGCCAGCGACCTTACAGGATGCCGTGTCTTGGTTCTCGCCCCGCATCCCAGTCTTGTCTCATGCAAGATGAGTCTGAACGAGGAGTTTGTTTCTCACACAAGATGAGCCTGAAGGATCGGGGAGTGGGCATGCTGGGAATTGACTATCCAAGTGCAAAACACCAGCAAGCTGAACCTGCAACAGATCCAGCAGTTTCTCCACTCCAGCGAGGAGATTCGATTCAAAGGCAAAGGGCGGGCCGAGATCTACACGTGGGTGGCGCGCACGCTTCGCCAGCACGGCTACAGCCGCCAGAACCGCGCCGACAAAGGGCTGCTGCGGCAGTATCTGGTCAAGATGACCGGACTGAGCCGGGCGCAAATCACGCGGCTGATCCAGCAGTACCGGCAGGGCGGAGAACTCCAACCCGCCCGCTACCGGCGGCATCGCTTTGCCCGCAAGTACACGCCCGCCGACGTCGAACTGCTGGCGGCGGTGGACGAGGCCCACGAAACCCTCAGCGGCCCGGCCACGCGCAAGATCCTCGAGCGGGAATACCAGCAGTACCAGCAGCGCGAATACGAGCGGCTGGCGGGGATCTCGGTGGCCCAGATCTATCGCCTGCGGCGGCGCAGAGCCTACCGCCAGCGGCGGCTGCATTTCACCAAGACCCGGCCCACGGCGGTGTCGATCGGCGAGCGGCGCCGGCCCGACCCGCAAGGCCAACCCGGCTTTCTGCGAGTGGATACGGTGCATCAAGGGGCTCGCGATGGCGTCAAGGGCGTCTACCACATCAATGCCGTGGATGAAGTCACCCAGTGGCAAGTGGTCGGCGCCACGCCCGCGATCAGTGAAGCCTGGCTGGAGCCGTTGCTGAAAGCCATGATCGAGCAGTTTCCCTTTCGTATCCGCGGCTTCCATTCCGACAACGGCAGCGAGTTCCTCAATCGCACGGTGGAGAAGCTATTGAACAAGCTGCTGATCGAACAGACCAAGTCGCGTCCGCGGCACTCCAACGCCAACGGCTTGGTGGAATCGAAAAACGGCGCGGTGATCCGCAAACACATGGGATATACGTACATCGCGGCGCCGCACGCGGGGCGCATCCAGCGCTTCTACCAACAGCACTTCAATCCCTATTTGAACTTCCACCGGCCCTGCGGACAGCCCGAGATCAAGACCGACGCCAAAGGCAAGCAGAAGCGGGTGTACCGCCACTACCAGACGCCTTGGGAATCTTTCGAGAAGTTGCCCGAGGCCGCCAGCTATCTCAAGCCAGGGCAGAGCTGGAGGCTCTGGGCCGCATTGCCCAGGCCGAAAGCGACACGGCGGCGGCCCGCCGGATGCAGCGAGCCAAGCAGAAGCTGTTTGCCAGTTTCCGTTCCGCGAACACGCCGTGCTGAACAGCAGGAAGAGGGCTGTGGAAATGACGGACGATGGAAAACGAGGAAAACCAAAACCAGGTTTCCCTTCGTTTCCCACCGCCCTTGGAAATCGCTCCGCGATTCCCACAATCCCACAACCCCGACGACGATTCTCTCCTTGCCAAAACTCAAAATCAAAAAGCCCGAAAGGAGCCCCAGCGACTCAAAAAGCCCCAACCCCCGTCTTCAGGCTCATCCTTCGATGAGAAAATGCTATCCCGACGACGAATCGCTGACCTGCGGCGGATCGCTGATCAGACACACCCAGAGTGGTGATCGGGTCAAAGTTGTTTTCTTAACTGACGGCTCGAAGGGCAACTTCACTCGCGAATACTCAGATAGCGGCTACGTCGACCTACGCCGCCGAGAGGCCACCGAGGCCTGCCGCATTCTCGGCATCGACGATCTCACGTTTTGGGATCAGCCGGACCGAGGTTTGGCGGTCGGGCCCGAAACTATCTCGGCGTTGTGTTCACTGCTGAACGAGTATAAGCCGGAGTTGATCTACGCGCCTTCGCCTCAGGAGTTTCACCCAGACCACCGCGCCGCAGCTGAGTTGCTATGGAAGGCCCTTGAGCACTCACCGATCGAGAGTCGAGTTGCGTTCTACGAGTCCAATCGCCCGATCCACGTCAGTCACCTGGTCGATATCAGCGAAGTCCTCCCGGCAAAGACGCTCGCGTGCGATGCGTACGCAAGCCAGTTGCGCCACCACCCATACACCGAACTTGCGACTGCCCTCAGCCGCTATCGCTCACTAACGTTGCCTACCGGTGTGGACTACGCCGAAGGCTTCTTCGTCCTCTCGAGTTCCGAGATGAGGGGCCGCCCCGTAGATTGGTTCACAGTTCGCCAGCACTTGCCGATGGCAGCGCCCGACGAGTCTCGGGGGCCGCTGGTCTCGGTAATTGTTCGAACTCGCGACCGGCCCTTACTATTGCGAGAAGCGCTGTCGAGCATTCTGACGCAAACGTACTCCAATCTGGAGGTCATTGTGGTCGACGACGGCGAATCGGATCGCGGTCAGGGGAACGTGCATGCCGTGGTGAAGGAATTCGACCGTTTCTTTCCTGTGCGGCTAATTCCAACTGAGGAGCCCGGCGGTAGGGCGGTGGCCGCAACTCTCGGTGCGCGGCAGGCGCGCGGCAAGTACCTAAATTTCCTCGATGACGATGACCTGCTGTATTCCGACCACTTGTCGAAGTTGGTGGGATTTCTAGAATCAACCGGGGAGCGCGTCGCCTACAGCGACTGCGAGCAATGCCAGTACTGTTGGCGAGACGGCGCGTTTCGACCCGTAGCTGAACGCGAGCCGTTCTTTGGGCAGTACTATGACCGTGACCGTCTGTACTTCCAGAATTACATTCCGTTTATGAGCGCGATGTTTCAGCGCAGCCTCGCCGAAGAAGTGGGGTACTTCGATGGCAGTCTCGATGTCCTCGAAGATTGGGACTTCTGGATTAGAGCCTCCGAAAGGACGGACTTCTACCGAGTGCCGGGCGCTACCGCGCTATACAGGCGCTTTGTTGACAGGAAGCACGGTAATCAAGAGGAAATCGTCCATCGCAAGCACGCCGCCGCGTGGCAGAAACTCGCCCCGTCGACGCAAGGCCGGATCAGAACTTTGCGGCGCGAGAACGAGAAGCTCACGGCGGCTCTTTCGACGGCCCGCCGAGAGATGAAAGGCATACAAGGTAAATTGTCGTGGCAATGGCTGGGGATAAAGCGAGCGAGTGCGTCTTGGCGCGCCATCGAGGTGTTGCTGGGAAAGAATGCCACACTCCGGGGAGCTACGGCGACGGTCGAGCGTGAAGCCCACACTGGCCGCCAGACGCCCTACCGGCAGTTAATTCGTGAGTTCCCCGAGTTGTTCTCGTTCGCTGCCCGTCGACTGTACCGCCGCTTGCTGCGAGTTGGAAGGCCCCCTGTTGATGAGAGCACGCCGATTGAAGTCCGCAGGTACCAACCAGGGGATGAAGAGCAAATCTTGGAACTGTCTCGAGTCTGTTTTGGATCGAAGCAATATCCAAGTCAGTGGCGGTGGAAGTATCTAGAACATATCTGGGGCAACTGCAAAATCGTGGTAGCGGCAGCCGACGATGGGCGACTCCTCGCGCACTACGCCGGGTACCCACTGTGCTTGTACGACGCAACCGATACCAAACCGCGGATACTTACAGCGCTACAGATCGGGGACACAATGACTTCGCCCGACGCTCGCCATCTTGGTAGGCGGCGAACCAGTCTGCTGCAGCGTGTCACCGAGCGCTACTTCAGTGAGTTCTGCCACGGTCAGATCGGTTTGAATATTGGATTCAACACCGGAAAAATTCAGCGTTACTACCTCAGGTCTATTGAAGGAAGTCAGTTCTTCGAGGATGTTCCATTCATGGTGCTGGATCTTGAACAGTGGAGGCCAGGGCGAGCTTCCGAGGGATACCGTATTCAGGGCGCGGATCTGACTTCGGGCGACTCGACAGCTACCTGGGATGCCCTCTTTTATCGTGTCGCGCTGAGAACGGCGGAGCGAAACTAGACCATAGAGCGGCGAATCGAAGCTGCTTTTGGGCGGAGTAAAAGTAGACCGTCCGAGTGGTCCAGCGAACATTCCTGTGGTGTTTGTGGGACACGAGAGGGATGTATCGCGTGGAGCTATACGCTCAAGTACGGCGCAGTGTCTTTGTCGAAGGGCTCAGTGAGCGCGAGGCCGCCAAACGGTTTGGCCTGGCGCGAGGGACGGTGCGCAAGATGTTGCGCTACGCCACTCCGCCGGGCTATCGGCGGCGCCAACCAGCGCAGAGGCCGAAGCTGGATCCCTTCACCGGAATCGTCGATCAGATCCTCAGCGACGATCAGGAACGTCCGAAGAAACAACGCCACACCGCAAAACGCATCTTCGACCGCTTGCGCGACGAGTACGATTTCACCGGCGGTTACACGATCGTCAAGGACTATGTTCGCGACAAGAAGCTCGGCGGGCAAGAGATGTTCGTGCCGCTGGTGCATCCGGCGGGCGATGCCCAGGCCGACTGCGGTGAAGCTCTGGTGGTCATTGACGGCGTACAGCGCAAGGCGCACTACTTGGTGGTCGATCTGCCGCCTAGCGATGACGCTTTCGTAAAAGCTTTCCCGGCCGCGACGACGGAAGCGTTTTGCGAGGGGCACAACGCAGCGTTTCGGTACTTCGGCGGCGTGCCACGCAGCATCCTCTACGACAACACGACCTTGGCGCTGGCGAGGATTCTGGGCGACGGCAGGCGCAAGCGGACCAGGGTGTTCAGTGAACTGCAGTCGCACTATTTATTCTCCGATCGTTTCGGGCGTCCGGGCAAAGGCAACGACAAGGGAAAGGTGGAAGGACTGGTCGGTTATGCCCGGCGGAACTTCATGGTGCCGGCGCCAAGGTTTCCAAGCTGGGAAGCGTTCAACGAGCAGCTCGAAGCGCAGTGCCTCAACAATCGTAAGCGGCGCTTGCGGCGGCACACCGAAACGATTGAGGAACGTTTCAAGCGTGACCGCCAAGCGTTGTTGCCCTTGCCGCCCACGCCCTATGACGCCTGCGACAAACGCACCACGCGGGTGACGTCGCTGTCATTGGTGCGCTATCGCGCCAACGACTACTCGGTGCCCACACGCTACGGACATCGCCAGGTGTTGCTGAAAGGCTACGTCGATGAAATCGTGATCTGTTGTGGCAGCGAAGAGATCGCGCGCCACCGGCGCAGTTACGAACGCGAAGAGTTGATCTTCGATCCGCTGCATTACCTAGCACTGCTGGAACGCAAGACCAACGCGCTCGATCAAGCGGCCCCGTTGGCGGGCTGGGAGCTGCCCGAACAGTTCCCGTGCTTGAGACGTTTGCTCGAGGCACGGTTGGGAAAGCCAGGCAAGCGCGAGTACGTGCAGGTATTGCGATGACTGGAGGACTTCCGATTCGAGCACGTTGCCGCGGCGGTGCGCCAAGCCTGCGAGTTGGGAGCGATTGGCTTGGATGCAGTCAGGCACTTAGTGCTGTGCCGCATCGAGCAACGGCCGCCGCGCTTGGACTTGACGAAGTATCCGCACCTGCCGGCAGCCCAGGTGGAGCAAACCTCCGCTGCGGACTATTTGGCACTGCCGGCACAAGGAGGGGGGTAATGGCGAGGTCGAAACTTCTGCTCGAAGCGCATTTGAAAGCGTTGCGGCTGCCAACCTTCCTGCGCGAGTACGACAAACTGGCGCGGCAATGCGCCGCCGAGAGCTTGGATTCGAGGAGCTTCCCGCAACAACTCTGCGAGCTGGAACTGCTCGACCGTGAACAGCGGGCCACCGAGCGCCGCAGCAAGGCCGCGAAGTTTCCCGTGACCAAGAGTCTGGACACTTTCGACTTCCCGTCCTTGCCGGCGTTGAACAAGAAGCTGGTGCTGGAACTGGCGCGCTGTGAGTTTATCGACCGCCGCGAAAACGTGCCGGCACTGGGTAATTCCGGCACGGGCAAAACGCACATCGGCTTGGCGTTGGGACTGGCGGCTTGTCAGCGCGGCTATCGAACACGCTTCACAACAGCGGCGGCACTGGTCAATGAGCTGCTCGAAGCCCGAGATGAACGGCGCTTGCTGCGATGTCAAAAGCAGTTGGCCAAGCAGGATCTGCTGATCGTCGATGAACTGGGCTACGTGCCGCTATCGAAGACCGGAGCGGAGTTATTGTTCGAAGTGTTTTCCCAGCGCTACGAACAGGGCTCGACGCTGGTCACCTCGAATCTGCCGTTTAACGAATGGACGGAGGTCTTCGGCTCCGAGCGGCTGACCGGCGCCCTGCTCGATCGCCTCACGCACCACGTTCATATTCTAGAGCTGAACGCCGAAAGCTTCCGTCTGATCCAGAGCAAGAAGAAGCGGGCTCACTCTTTGGGCTGACCCACCGGCCACTCGCCCGGTTTTCGTGGGACGGCCTCCACTACGCCTGGGCCGCCCTAAAGGGCGACCGCAGGCTCCGTTCCAGCCGTCCCACGAAAACCGCTACCCCTTCACCAACTGGTCTACTTTTGCTCCGCCGAAGTGGTCCAAATTTACTCCGCCCTTGACAGAAAATGGATGTTCGCATGACGTTGCAGCCAGCGGTCATTTTTGGGCTTGTGAGTGTTCAAGTTATCCAAGATGATGTGGATCTCGCGGCCTTCGTGGATGGCCGCGATGTGGTTCATGAAGTCGAGAAACTCGCGACGCCGTCGGCGCCAATAGTGTCCGGCGATGATGAATCCGGTAGCCACTTCCAGCGCGGCGAAAAGCGGCGTCGTGCCGTGCCGCCTGTAGCCGTGCGAGAAGCCCGTCAAGGCCTTGCCGTTGGGCAAGCGTAGCCAGCCCTGCGCTCGCTCCAAGGCCTGGATGCTCGGCTTCTCGTCGACCGCGAGCACCACGGCGTTTTCCGGCGGGCTGAGGTAGAGTCCGACAATGTCGGCGGCCTTGCGAGCGAACTCCGGGTCGGTTGACAAACACCAACTGCGCCGCCGCCGCAAGGACACGCCGAGCTGCCGCAGTACGCGCCAGACTTGATGCTTGCTGACGTCGCCGAGAGCTTCCGCGAGCAGTTCGCCTGTCCAAGTGGCGTGCCCTTCGGGCGGAGCTTCGTCGAGTTGGCAGAGGATGCGTTTGCGCGTCGCTTGGTCGTACCGCGCGGGCCTGCCGGAACGCGCTTGATCGCATAATCCCGCCAGACGTTGCTGGGCGAAGCGGGTGCGCCATTTCGACACGCGCGCCGCCGGGGATCCCAGTTGCCGGGCGATCTCGGCGGTCGAGGTAGCGGCGGCCGCCAGCAGCACAATGCGAGCGCGCTCCACCATGCGCCGTTCGGACTTGTGGCCGCGCACCCAGAGTCGCAGCGTCTCTTCTTCCTCGGCGTTCAGTCGAATCACCGTTGCCGGTCTTGCCATACCGACATTTTCCAGTTAAAGGCCTTACTTTCGCAAGTTAGTACTAGGCGGGTTTGATGAGCTGCTCGGAGTTGGCGGTCATTTCCCGTCCGGGGAGGAGGCTGATCTAATGATCCGCGCTCTTGAGGCTGGAAACAAGGTTCTCGAAACGCCCGAACTGGCCGTGATCCACCACGGCTTTCGGACCTGGGACGAGGCCGGTGTGCTGATCCAGGCACACCTGTTCGGCATCGGCGGGATGTCCGCGAAGCAGATCAGGCGAGGCTGTTGGGCTTACCTCTACACATTGTCGCGATTGGCGTTGCGATGGGCTGTCGCCGGGCCGTCAGTCGATTTCGGACACCATCCGCCGAGACTACCCAGGCTACTCGCGTTTCTGCGGGGTTTCGCTGAAGGCTGGGGCCGGCCGTGTGGCTCCGATGGTCGGTTTATAGCTAACCCGCAATTCTCACCAAATGACGGCGAACCACACCATGGGGCCGAATCTCCCAATCAGGCGAGTAGCTGATTGACAACTTCGCCGTGGACATCGGTGAGTCGGAATTCTCGCCCCGAGTAGCGATAAGTGAGTTTCTTGTGATCGAGACCGAGCAGGTGCAGAATCGTCGCGTGTAGATCGTGGAAATGGACCTTGTCTTCCACGCTGTAGTAGCCGTAATCGTCGGTGCGGCCGAGGTTCAGGCCGGCCTTGATTCCGCCACCGGCCAGCCACATCGTGAAACCGTGCGGGTTATGATCGCGGCCATCGGCGTTTTCGGCCGTGGGCGTGCGCCCGAATTCGCCGCCCCAAATCACGAGCGTGTCTTCGAGCAAACCGCGACTTTTCAAATCCGTCAGCAGGCCGGCTATTGGCTTGTCGGTCTCCCCGCATTTTTTGGTGATGTCTTTTTTCAGGCTGGAGTGATGATCCCAGCCGTTGCTGTTGCACTGCACGAAGCGCACTCCCCGCTCGCAGAATCGCCGCGCCATCAAACACTGCAATCCAAAGTCCTCAGTTAGCGGATCATCAAGACCGTAGAGCTGTCGAGTCGCCGCGGTTTCGGCGCTGATGTCCTGCACTTGCGGAGCTGCCGCCTGCATCCGGAAGGCCAATTCAAAGCTCGAAATGCGGCTTTCGAGTTCGCTTTCGTAGCCGACACGCTCGCGGTGATCCACCGACAAATCGCTCAGTAGATCAAGTTCGAGCCGCTGAAGATCGGCCTGATTGCGGCCGTCGCCGATGAATGGAAACTTCGCGTCCTTGGCTTTGGCGTTGCCGTACCCGAGCGGTGTCCCCTGGTACGCGGCCGGCAGAAAGGCGGAACTGAAGTTGTTCGCCCCGCCTTCGGCCAAGGCCTGACTCATCGTGATGTAGCCGGGCAGGTCCTGATTCTCCGACCCGAGCCCGTACGTAATCCACGAACCCATCGCCGGCCGAATGAACGTGTCGCTGCCGGTGTGCCACTCGAGCACCGCTCCGCCGTGGCGTGGATTCGAACAGTGCATTGAGCGAACAATCGCAAGCTCGTCCACCTTGGTCGCGACGTTCGGGAACAGCTCGCTTACCCAAGCGCCGCTGTCGCCGTGCTGCTTGAACTCAAACGGCGAGCCGATCAAGTCCCCGCCGCGGCGGGGAAACGACACGATGCGAGGGCCGGCGAAAGGCAACGGTTTGCCGCTGTCGCGGTTGAGGATCGGCTTGGGGTCGAAGGTGTCAATATGCGACGGCCCGCCGAACATGTACAGCATGATGACCCGCTTGGCGCGTGGGGCGAAGTGCGGCGCGCGGACGGCAAGAGGGTTGGCAGCCTCGGCTTCTTCGGCCAGAAGCGCGGACAATGCGATTGAGCCAAAACCCGCGCCCATGCGGCTCAAAAGCTCTCGTCTGGATATTGGCGTCATCGGGTTCAGTCTTATTCTATGGCGGCGCTACATCACGTAGACGAATTCGTTCGACGACAGCAGTACACGGCACAGCGCTTGCAAGGCCCGAGTCCGCCTCTTTATCGGATCGAACTCCGTCATTGCGCCTTCGTAATGTTTGAGAAATTCCTTCGATCGGCCAATTTCCGAGGCGCTAGGCGACCGCAAATGCACCGTGCGATAGGCCGCCGCAATGCTGTCATCGGTTGCCTCGATTCGCTTGGCGATCGCGAGTGCGGCCTTCTCGACATGCTCGCTATTCATCATGAACAGCGCCTGTGGTGCAACTGTCGTCGTCGCGCGTCTCCCCTTGATCGTCGATGGATTTGCAAAATCGAACGTCTCGAACACGTCGAATAGCGCGCTGCGAATTACTGGCAGATAGACGCTGCGCCGATTCGAATCGTACAGCGCCGGATCGCGCGACTTGCCATCGTTTAGATTGACGAAGTTGGCGTGAGTCATCGCCTTGCCACCGGCTTGGTTGTCCAAGCGGCCCGACACCGCGAGCAGTGAGTCCCGGATCACCTCAGCCTCCATGCGCCGACGATTCATTCGCCACAGCAGACGGTTCTCGGGAGCCACTTCCGCATAGCGTGGGTTGGGTTCGCTGTTCATCTGGTACGCCTGCGAGAGCATCACGAGGCGGTGCATCGCTTTGATCGACCAGCCGCTCTCGACGAAGCGCGCCGCCAGCCAATCGAGTAACGCCGGGTTGTCGGGCCTCGCGCCTAACAGCCCAAAGTTGTCGATCGAACGAACGAGTCCTTCACCAAAGTGGCCCTTCCAAATGCGGTTGATCATCACGCGCGCCGTCAGCGGATGGTCGGGCTGTGTAAGCCATTGCGCGAGTTCGAGTCGGCCGCTGCCGGCGGCACCGATCGAAGCTCGCCTACCGCCGAGAATGCGCGGGAACCCCCGCCGTGCCGGCTCGCCGGGCGTCAGGTGGCTGCCGCGCAGCATGACGGGCAGATCGGCGATCTCCCCTTCCGTGACCGCCATCGCCTTGGGAATGGCTTCGTACTGCTGCTTGGCTTTCTCGATTGCCTTCTTGTGCTCGGCAATGACTTCCTTCGGAGTGGTCGCGCTGTTCGAGTTGGTGACGAAATCGTCGTGGAAGTCGAAGCTGCCTTCGATTTCGCTAAGCCGCTTTTCGTCCGCCGCGCTATTGAGTGCGACGGCGTTGAGCTTAGATGTCACGCGGTACGTCAGCACGGTTTTCGTGCTCGTAAAGATGCCGAGTAGCGAGTAGTAATCCGCGGTTGGGATCGGATCGAATTTGTGGTCATGGCAACGCGCGCAGTCGACCGTAAGGGCCATGAAGGCGCGAGTCGTGGTTGCGAGTTGCTCGTCGGCGAAGTCGAGCTTTTGCTTGACCGGGTCGTCCTCGCCGACCATTTTCGGACCAAGCATCAGGAAGCTGGTCGCGATCAAGCCCTCGGCGCGGTTCTCGTCACGCCAGTCGGTCAGCAGATCGCCGGCCAGTTGTTCGCGCACGAATTGGTCGTAGGGCTTGTCGTCGTTGAACGCTTTGATGACGTAGTCGCGGGTAGCGCCAGGCGTCGCCGTGAACGATGTTGTCATCCATGCCGTTGCTGTCGGCATAGCGCGCGACATCGAGCCAGTGGCGGCCCCAGCGCTCGCCGTAGCGGGGCCAGGCGAGCAGCCGGTCGACGACTTTGGCGAAGGCTTCGGCGCTCTCATCGGCGACAAAGGCTTCGACTTCGTCCGCCGTCGGCGGCAGGCCGTGTAAGTCGATCGTCGCCCGCCTGATCAGGGGTGAGCTTGTCCGCCGGAGCGGCCGGCCGGAGCCCTTTGTCGGCGAGCGCTGTGAGCAAGAAGCGATCAATCGGCGAGCCGGGCCCATCCGGAATCGACTGATTGGCTACGGGCTGGAAAGCCCAGTGCGATTTCTGTTCGGCGCTGAAACCGACTTCGTCGGCGGAGTCCTCGCTTTGCCGAACGACGGCAACGGGAGCCGAGCCCGGCCACGGCGCGCCCTCTTCGACCCACCGAGTGAGCGCCGCAATTTCCGTCAGCGGAAGCTTCGTCTTCGGCGGCATTTGCACGAAAGTGTCATGGTTCACCGCATGCATGAAAAGACTCTTGTCCGGCCGCCCCGGAACGAGCACCGGTCCCGATCGGCCGCCCTCGAGCATGCCGGCCAGAGAGTCCAGCCGAAGCCCGGCCTGCCCCTCGCCGCTGTTGGGACCGTGGCAGGCGTAGCAATTGTTAACGAGTATCGGCCGGACCTGCTTCTCAAAAAAATCACCGCTCTGAGCGAACGCTCCGGGCGAGATCGCAATGACGCCAGTGGCCAGCATCAGGCCGCTGAACCATGGCTTTCCGCGAAATTCTGTCACACCAATGTCCACGGCCATCACACCACGAGTTGAGAGTATCACGAAGCCGTTAAATCAAGCCGCGTGTATGTTGACCCGACACATACTCTTCGCCACCCGTAACAGCAAACGAGCCGCGTGTCGTGAAGCCAGACACGGAAATTGAGCGTAGCCTCTTTTTGCAGTCGCCGTGTTTGCTCAAC
>CBDBHI010000052.1:0-16247 GCA_965205595.1 Bryobacterales bacterium
GGTTTCGAGCATGACTGTGGCCCTGCTATCCCGGAGATAAGCGCCTTCATCGAGACAGAATTAGCGCGCCTGGGGGAGTCGGAAATAGCTGTCCCGGCAGGCACGGCACCGATTGGGCCGTTGAACGAATTGTTTAGAGCCACGCTGGGGAAGGCGTGGAATTAGAGCGAGAGGCTAGCCTGAAAACGGCGGTCTTGACAACAGTGTAGGCTTCGCCGTCGGAGGAAATTGTCCCGAGCTCAGTTGGGGGATAAAGGGCCGGCGGTTCTCAAGCTTGGTTCTCTGGGAGAATCGAGCAAATCTTTAACCACAAAGGAGAACCGCCGTGAAGAAACCGTATCACATTCTTGATTCCGCCAAGCAGCAGCGGCTGAGGCCCGAGGAGCTCACGCGTTCTGCTCAGCCAAAACGCGCAGCTCATGCTGCCCCTCGTCGAACTCATCGAACAATGCCAGGGAGCCGTCGACGAGGTCATCGACGTCACCGGCCGCGCCGCCATCCAAGCCGTGCTCGAACTCTCTGCCCAGCAGGTCACCGGAGGCGAACTCGCCCAACCCGGCAAGAAGCGCGACGGCGACGTGCTGCGCTGGGGACGGCAATCGGGCCGCGTGAATCTAAGCGATCGCAAGCTGCGGGTGGCCAAGCCGCGCTTGCGCAAACGCTCCGGCGGCGAGGTCAAAGTGCCCGCCTACGAATCCCTGCAAGACGACGAGCGGCTAGGCTCGCGCATGCTGGATATCTTGATGAAAGGCGTCTCGACGCGTCAGTATGCGGGAGTAATCGGCGAAATGGCCGACACCGTCGGCGTGTCTAAATCGGCGATAAGTCGCGACACCATCGAGGCTGCGGAAAAGAAAATCGACGAACTATTCGCGCGCCGTTTCGATGACGTGGACTTGCTGGTGATCTACGTGGACGGCCTGATTTTCTCGGGACACACGGTTTTAGCGGCCGTGGGGGTGGACGCGGAAGGGAACAAGCACGTACTGGGCTTGCAACACGCGGCGACGGAGAACGCGGCGGCGGCCGAGGACCTGTTGACAGGCTTGGTCGAGCGTGGAGTCTCGCCCGCGAAAAAGAGGCTTTTTGTACTCGATGGATCGAAGGCTTTACGCGCGGCAGTGCACAAAATCTTTGGTGACGCCCCGGTGCAGCGTTGTCGCGCCCACAAGCTGCGCAACGTTCTCGACAGGCTGCCGAAGGCCGAACAGGATCAGGCCAAAGCGGCAATCCGCGCGGCCTGGCGGCTCGAAGCCAAGGACGGTCAAGCGCGGCTCAAGAAGCTGGCCGAATGGTACGCGGGCGACTGGCCCGAGGCGGCGGCGAGTTTGCGCGAGGGTCTCGAGGAGTGTTTCACGATCAATCGCCTGGGATTGCCGCCGTCGTTGCATCGTTGTCTGGCGACGACCAACATCGTCGAGAGTCCGAACGCCGGCGTGCGGCGGAGGACACGTCGCGTGACGCGCTGGAAGGATGCTTCGATGGTGCGCCGTTGGGCGGCGGCGGCATTCCTGGATACCGAGAAAAACTTCCGCAAGATCATGGGCTATAAGGATCTCTGGATGCTCGAAGCCGTCCTCAATCCAACCGACTCCGCCGAACCGAAAGTCGCCTAGTACAATGCCCCTCTACACCGCCGCTCCTCAACCCTCAACTACGACTGGGACTAGCTCCGTCGGAGCGATGCGAACTGCATTACTTCCAACAAGTCCGGTCCGTGAAAGTGGACTGAACGCAGCAGTTCTGCGACGCCGGGGTCGCGTCCGCCGTGGATCAGCTACTCAACAATCTCGCTGACGGCGTTCCACAACATCCCGTGCTCGTTGAGATCCACGGCGTTGTACCGGCGGCAGAAGCAGCTCGTTTGGTCGTGTCCCGGCTTCACGCGGACTCGACCGGCGTTCACGTGCTCGGCATCGGAGGGTCAGCATCAAGACGCCGCAACGACCTTACCGATGTCCACGGAGCGATCACGGGGAAATTCCTGGCCACGGATTACAGTGCACCGATCTGAATCGGCGATGCGTGCCCTTTAACGGCCACGATGCCGGTTTCGCTAACTGTGTATCGCTGGGCATCCAACTCGCGATCGAACCCGATCGTCGCGCCCGGCGGAATGATTGCATTCTTGTCAACGACGACTCGATTGAGCTTCGCGCCCGCTCCAACACGAACGTTGTCCAGCAGAATAGAATCTCGAATTTCGGCCTGACTGTCGACAAAGACGCGTCGCCCCAACACCGAGTTGACGATATCCCCTCCCGAAATGATTGACCCCTCACAGATTAGCGAGTCGGTCATTCGGCCATGCCTACCGTCAGCGCTTATCACCGACTTCGCGGGCCCCTCATTGATATCCGCTGTGCGTAGCGGCCATTCGCGGTTGTAGAGGTTCAAGGTGGGCACGGGTTGACGGAGATCCATGTGTGCATCGTAGTAGGACTCCATCGTCCCGACATCGCGCCAGTAGCCGAGGTTCTCCGCGACCTCACCGGGGACGATATTCGTCGTGAAGTCGTACGCGTAGATTGGGAGTTCGCGGACCATTGTCGGTAGGATGTTGTGTCCGAAATCGTGATCGCTTTCCTGGTCGGAAGCGTCGCGGCGTAAGGCGTCGACTAGTATCTGCTGGTCGAATACGTAATTGCCCATAGATGCCAAAGCCCAGCCGGGACGTCCAGGAATTTCGGGCGGGTCAGCGACCTTCTCGAAAAACCTGACGATACGCCATTTGTCGTCAACCTCCAGCGTTCCGTAGTGATTCGCCTCGGAAACCGGGATCGGGATCGCCGCGACGGTGCCTTTCGCCTGATTCGTTTGATGGAATTCGATCATCTGACGAATGTCCATTTTGTAAACATGGTCGGCGCCAAACACGAGAACGAGGTCGGGCTTAGACAGCTCCAGAAGGTGCAGGTTCTGATACGTAGCGTCCGCGGTGCCTTTGTACCAGCGCTCACCCTTGCGCATTTGGGCGGGAACGGGAATGATGAATTGCTCGCGAATGATGTCGCCGAAATGCCAGGCGTTGCGCAAGTGTTGCAGCAACGACTGTGCCTTGAACTGAGTCAGGACGTAGATTGATTGCAGCCCCGAATTGACGAGATTACTCAGGACGAAGTCGACGATGCGGTACTTGCCCCCAAATGGGACAGCTGGCTTGCTACGTTCCTTCGTCAGGGGCATCAAGCGAGTGCCCTTGCCGCCGGCCATTACGATCGAAAGGACCTTTGTATTCACGGATGCTCTCTTTTCATTTCACTCACTTGGCGGCGACCGAGGTGCCGGTCGCCGTTTCCTTTCGATTGCTTCGGACATGATCGAAACCTTTGCCCGGGCTAGAGTTGTGACCGAAGCGAGTTTTCGGCTTCGAGCCAATCTTGCTCTGGAGAGCCGAAACCTTGCCCGCGCTCCTCCCACAGCCGGTATGCCAGACGAGCAATGTCACCTTGCGATGGCGGCTGCGACTGGGACACGGACTCGCCGATCTGCAGGCCGATAACCGGCTTCTTCTTCGCTCGCGCCGCTGTCGTGCGCTTCGGTTTCGCGGCCGCGGGCTTGGCTGACTTTGCCACTGCCTTCTTCGGGGCGGCTTTAGCTTTAGGAGCGGCGGCGGTGCGGCTCGATGTTGCCGTCGTCTTTTTCGTCGCGGGCTTCTTGCTGACTGAGGTCGTCTTCTTTTTAACTGCGGCTTTCTTTTCGGTTGCCATGATAGATATCTTCCTTTCGATCGTCCATTTCGGACGCTGGTTGGTTGGCTATCGGCACCATCTCTCGCCGGCTACTGGGCCGGGAGTTGTGGTGCGAAACGACGGCGTCGAGGCTTCGGGGCCCGGCCGGAACTTGATCTACGGTTGCGGCTCCGTCTGATGTTTGCTCTCGCGGGCCACGGCGCGCTTGGAATAGGCATCAAATAGATACTGCGAGACCATTCGATGCGTGTTGAAAAATGATCCGTTTAGTGCGATTGTCGACCGCGTGACGGTCGCGTAGTCTTTGGGGCGTTCGTAGAACATCGGAATCACTAGGCGTTCCAACTTGTCGTAAAGCGAGTGCGCCACGGTGGCGTCGTCGTCGGGCGCATTCCGCCGACTGGCTACCGACCAACCGGTGACCCCCTCGACGTGTCCCTCAATCCACCAGCCGTCGAGAACGCTAAGGCTGGGCACGCCGTTCAGCGCGGCCTTCATTCCGCTAGTTCCGGACGCCTCGCGAGTCTTCTCTGGCGTATTTAGCCAGAGATCGACGCCACTTGTTAGCAGCCGGCCCCAGTCCATGTCATAGTCCTCGATGTACACGACCCGCACCATCTCACTAAGTTCTTTCGACGCCGCGAACACGCGCCGGATGAGTTCTTTCCCACCTTCATCTCGGGGGTGAGACTTGCCGCCATAGACCAGTTGAAACGGTCCGACGTTCCGGGCGATCCAGCGTAGTCGGTCGAGGTTGCGGAACACCAGGTCCGCCCGCTTATAGGGAGTTGCGCGTCTAGCGAATCCAATCGTGAACATGGTGTCATCGAGTTGGACTCCGGTCTTTCGTTCTACCGCCGCGACCAGGTGTGCCTTCGACTGCTGGTGCGCGTCAGCGAGTTCGTCGATGGGAATGTCGACCGCATAGCGAAGGTAGACATTGTCGTAGCGCCATTCGGGTATGTGCGTGTCCAAAAGCGTCTGCATTGACGGACACGTCCACGTTCCCGCGTGAACTCCGTTTGTCACGGCGCGAATCCGGTACTTAGGAAACATCGCTTGCGAGACGCCCTGGTGGATGCGTGCGACGCCATTGACGTAGCTAGAGCACTTGAGCGCGAGGTGGGTCATGTTCAGCTTGTTGTCCTCGAGCAAGCCGAGATCCGCCAACATGGCTGCCCTGCCGTAACCCAATACGCTTTCGACGAGTTCTTTCGAGAAAGAGTCGTGCCCGGCGGGAACAGGAGTGTGAGTAGTGAACACACAGCGCCGCCGCACGGCGTCGACATCGTTCTGATCGGGCACTCCGTCGTTCGACGCCGCATGGCGTTCAAGCAACCGTAGAGCCAGCAACGCTGAGTGGCCCTCATTCATGTGATAGGCGTCGAGTTCCGAGTGCCCTAACTCCTCAAGCATCTGCAATCCGCCAATCCCGAGCAGCGTCTCCTGGCAGAGGCGGTAGCGGTCATCGCCACCGTAGAGCGAGTGCGTTAGCTCGCGGTCGAGCAAACTGTTTGGCTCGACGTCACTATCGAGCAAATACACAGGAATAACGTGACCGCCGATTCCCTGAACCAAATATCGCCAGGCGCGAAGCGCGACCGGCCGCCCTTCGATTTCAACGACAACGCGCGGTTCCATCTCATCGAGTTGGGCTTCCGGACGCCACGTCACAGCGCTTTCTAACTGGTTGCCCGACTCGTCGAGTGATTGACGGAAGTAGCCCTTGCGATAGAGCAGCGTCACGCCCACCATGCGAACGCCGAGATCCGCCGCGGATCGCAACGTGTCGCCGGCCAGCACGCCGAGTCCGCCTGAGAAGGTCGGCACGTCGTTATCAAGGCCGATCTCCATCGAAAGATAGCCGACTCTTGTGTCTCCAGCCGAACCGATAGCGCTGAGCGCCGCGGCCGGGAGGGGGGTTTCTCCGGCGCCGGCTCGACGGGCCGAATCCAGGGTTGACCGGGCTACAGTACGTTCTGCCTTTGGCTGCTTCATGCTTCGTTTCTGGTTATTCGGAAAATCGAATGGAATTGGGATCACACCGCAGCGGCGATATCGGCGAGTTTGTCCGCTCGCTCGTACTCAACTTCGACCGGCTTCAGAGCTTCGGTTTCGAATCCGTACAACAGGGCGTAGCGGGCAAAAACCGAGGCCCAGCGGTAGTTGTCGCGGACGTCGCGATTGGCCGCCCGCTGCATCTTCTCCAATTGCTCACACGCCGTGTAGAGGGTTAGCGCTCGGCGCATCGAGTTCACCAGGCCTCTGAGGTTTTCACGATCGTTGGTCGCGAAGTAGCCGATCCCCGTGATGCCGTCGGCCACTTTCGCCAAGCCGCCGACTTGGTTGACAACGGGGATGTTGCCATTCAGTTGAGCGATCATGTCGATTAGCCCGCAGGGCTCGAAACGTGACGGAACCAGAAAGAAGTCGCCAGCCGCGTAAATATTGGCGGCCAGCCGTTCGCTAAAACCTTTCAGCACGACAACTCTTCCAGGGAACTGGTCAACCAACGCCTTGAGGTTCTTAAGCAAGAAGGGCTCGTTACCCTCACCGAAGACGCACAGACCGGCTGTCGAGTGGACTCGCAGGACCTCCTCAGCGGCTCGAGCGACGATATCGACGCCCTTTTGACCGGTCCAGCGGCCCACAAACGAAAACAAGCAGCCATCTTGAGGCATCGCTTGCAGGTGGCCGAACTGATTCTCCGCATCGATGCCCCAACGCGCGGCAAATCCATCACGAGAAACCTCGTGAATGAAACGGCGCTTGCACTCCTGCTTCCACTCGAAGGATTCGCTCTTGGGCGGGGCGATCTCAAGCGCCTCCCACTGGGCTTCCGGCCCCTTCATGTCGGGCGCAATACCGTTCGTGATTCCACGCATGGTCACGCTGTTGCGGCCGAGAAATTCTGATAGACCGCTGACTTCGCTGTCGCCTCCCGAGGTCTCAAGCCAAGCTCCCTGCACCTCCCAGGCGTAGCCGTCGCTGACCGTAGTCAGATAGTCGGCGTACAAGCCGGCCGCGCCGAGGGGATCAAAGTCGCCCTCGATGACGCACTCTTCAACGTCGCGCTTTTCTAGACCGGTGATCGCAGCCACGTAGTCCAAGTCATGGCAGCGCTGCCGGTAGCCGGTCCCGCAGTTGTGGGCTGTGACGACAAACCGGCTGCGCGCGAACGAAGCGTACGTCTCCGACCTTTTCGCCAACATCGGCAGAAGCGCCGCGTGCGCGTCATGGCAGTGGAACACGGGATGATCCAGACCCAAGCGTTCGGCAAGTTCCAACGCGGCTTTTTGGAGGAGCAGATTCATCGCGAAGTAGTCGTAGTGACCGGAGCCCTCTTCGATCGGTGCGTCTTGAGGAGGCGGTTCGGCTCCACAGAAACTGTCGGCCTTCGAGTCGAGTTGCTCGAACTCCGCTGCTTCGCGAGCACTGTAGACGTATGGTTTGTCCTTGCCCTCAAAGCGATCGGCGGAGATCAAAGCCAGGCGAAGATCGGCTTCGGCGTGCACGACGACGGAGTGAACCGCGACTCGCTCACGTCTCGTCGGCTGGTCGGCGTAGGCCATGTCGACCAAGAAATCGCCGACGGTCTCTAGACTAATTTCCGCGCTGGGTGCCTGAAGTGCGTGAGCCAGGCGGTCAGCCATGCTCCCGAGTGATTCCTCGCTGAACGGACCATAGTGAGGAATCACGACCGTTGTATTGTAACCCTGGTGAACACATTGCACCGCGAGTTGGAGTACGACATCCCCAACTCCTCCGGCTGCTGCAACGCCCGCGCATTCACGCGAGACATGAATGATGTCGTTCGGAGTTTCGTTTTTCTTTCTCGTGGCTGTCACGACCTCACTCCTTCTTCAATCCCCAGATGCTTTCGCCGCCGCGCGGCCTAGCCTTGGAGTACAACTTCGCTCTTTTGAGAGGATGTCTACGCTGACATCCTGTCGGGTCTTATCGCTGGTCTGTTAGCGCGTTTGTGCGATCTCTGTATCCGTCATGACAGACCCGATAACTGAACGGACAAATCATCGCCCGTGAATTGACGCAATCGATTGCTCTGGCAGACCAGGTGGACTGAAGGCCAATCGAATTGATTTCAACCCGCACAACGACCCTATACCTTCAAGCTCGAATCACGTAGAACGCTCCCTCACGTCAAGACTCAGTGGGTCGACTTGAACCCGCCGGCTGCTTCGGCCGTTGTTGTTGGATTGGCGCGGCGAACCGCGCTTGTACTAGTTTGACAGCACACGAGGGCCTGTGTCAAAAAAATCTTGAGCCGCGACGGAAATACTAGATTTGATCCGAAATCCGACGCCTTGTTGCCAGCTCGGCGGCCTCACGCCTTCGAGTCGTAGCCAAATCGTAGCGGCTTATAGCATGCTGGAAAGTGCTGGAGCCTTTGGATCTGTCTTCTATCACATGCACCGAGCGCCGCCCGTCGGGGGACTTAGGCGCCTGTTGGGATGCCGCCGGTACCGAATTCTCAATCTTCTCCGCGAACGCCAAATCGGTCAGGCTCTGCCTGTTTGACTCGCCGAGTGACCAGATCGAGTCTGCTTCATTTGAATTGACACGCGGACCTGGTGATATCTGGCGCACGCACCTAACCGGGATAGACCCCGGACAACTCTACGGATACCGCGTTGCCGGCCCGAACCAGCCGGAAAGAGGACAGTGCTTCGATGCCTCCGACCTCCTACTAGACCCATACACGCGAGCGGTGGGGCGCTCGACCGAGTGGGCAGCCGTCGTAGATAAGGAGGCCGGCGCACAGGTGTCGCGATCGCCTCTGGCGGCGGTCATCGATCCGCGCTTCGACTGGGGAGACGATCAACTCCCGGGCACACTATGGCGCGACAGCGTGATTTACGAGATGCACGTGCGCGGTTTTTCGAGACTTAACTCCGACGTGCCCGCTCCCCTGCGGGGAACGTACGCGGGCCTCGCGTCGCCGGCGTCGATTGATTACCTGCGCTCGCTAGGGATCACGGCAGTCGAACTTCTACCCGTCCAGCACCACGTTGACGACTATCGCCTAGAGCGGCTTGGGCTGACAAACTACTGGGGCTATCAACCACTGGCCTATTTCGCTCCGGAGCCAAGCTACGCCGCTGCGGCGACATCGCAGGGAGTCGTAGACGAATTCAAGGCGATGGTTAGAACGCTACATCGAGCCGGCATCGAGGTGATTATTGATGTTGTCTACAACCATACGGGTGAGGGCGGACTCGATCAGCCATCCCTAAGCTTTAGAGGCATCGACAACGCTTCCTACTACCACCTCACACCGGACAGACGTGAGTACGTCGACAACTCAGGGTGTGGGAACTCCCTGAATATGAGCCACCCGGCGGTGCTTCGCATGGTAATGGACAGCCTGCGCTATTGGGTCGAAGAAATGCACGTCGACGGCTTTCGCTTTGACCTGGCAGTAAGTCTCGGCCGCACGCCCAGTGGCTTCAAGCGATGGTCGCCGTTCTTGATGGCGATCTCTCAGGATCCCGTACTGCAACGCGTGAAGTTAATCGCCGAACCATGGGACCTTGGCGCCGGGGGATACCAACTCGGGAGATTTCCGCAAGGCTGGTCGGAGTGGAACGGCCGGTTCCGAGATGATGTGCGGCACTTCTGGCTTGGCGACGCGACTGCCGGAAAACTGGGTACTCGTCTCGGGGGAAGCAGCGACCTCTTCGAGCGCCGGGGCCGGTCGCCTCAGGCCGGGATTAACCTGATCACCGCTCACGATGGATTCACTCTCGGGGATCTCGTGTCGCACAACCAGCGTCACAACGAACGGAACGGTGAAAGCGGAATCGACGGCGAACATCACAACTGTAGTTGGAACCACGGCGTCGAAGGCCCGACAGACGACGATGAAATCAATGACCTTAGGTTGAGGCAGCAGCGGAACTTGATTGCCACCTTGTTCCTATCACAAGGTGTACCGATGCTCGTCGCCGGAGATGAAGTCGGGCGGACGCAGCAGGGAAACAACAATGCCTATTGCCAGGACAATCAAATCAGTTGGATCGACTGGGACCTCGATCCATCGCAGCGGGCGCTGCTCAGGTTCACGAAGCAAATAATTGCTCTTCGCGAGCGCTTTTCCACGCTGCGACGAACAAGATTCTTCAAGGGAACGCCGGAACCACCATGCCAATCGAAAGATATTGTCTGGCTCAAGCCAAGCGGCGAGATCCGTCACTCGGAGTGGCGAGATCACGATCTGCGCTGTTTCGGAGCACGGATCGCGGGCAACGACCAAATCCCGGCGCTGTTGGTGCTATTCAACCCGACAACATCAACTGAGCCGTTCCCGTTGCCTTGGACCGCCGACTGGGAACTGCTGTTCGACACCGCAGACGACGATGCGGGCGGGTCTTGCCACCGCGGCAGCTATAGCGTTGCAGTTCGCTCGACCGCGCTGTTCCAGCAGGACGAAACGTATCTCGATATGGATCCCAATGAGGCATGAACCGCTGACACCGCTGCGGCGTCTAGCGCGTGCCTATGGGGTTTTAACGAAGTATCGCGATGGTTTCCGTAAACTCCGCGAGCCCTCAGACGATTCGATTGTCGCGGTGCTGCAGGCGCTCGGCGTGCCGGTTCGTGGCCCGGATGACGGCGCCGAAGCCCTGGCTGCGTACCGAAGAGACCGTTGGGCGAGTGCTCTCGATCCAGTCATTGTTTCGTGGGCCGGCCGCGGTTTAAGTTTCACGTTGCGTCTGCCAAAAAGCCTTTCCGCGGTGAAACTTGAAAGCACACTCGAGTTCGAGGGTGGCGCCACAATTTCGTGGATCGTACAGTTGGGCGAAGGCAAAGTCGTACGTAGCGCGCAAGTGGGCGGGGAAACGTTCCACGTGCTGCGAGTCGATTGTGATTTCGACGTTCCAATCGGCTATCACGTGCTGCACGTCAAGCTGGCGACGAGTACCCACTGCGCGATGCTGATTCGTGCTCCTAGATCGGCGCCTGAACTTGAACGAACCTGGGGAGTCTTCCTTCCGCTGTATGCGCTCCGCACTGAGCGATCACTCGGAGCGGGCGATCTTAGCGACCTCGCTACCCTGATCGACTGGGTTGATGGCCTTGGCGGCGGGTTGGCGGGTATTCTTCCGATTCTGGCAACGTTTCCAGAGAACCCGAATCCGTATACGCCCCTGAGCCGACTATTTTGGAACGAGTCCTACCTCGACCCGCGCCGCCTACCCGAGTGGACGGCGTGTCCCGAAGCCGCGGCGCTGCTCGCGTCGACCGAAGCGCGGGACGTAATCACGCACCCCCTGCGATCACGGCACGTCGATTTCAACGCTGCGAACTCCCTTAGGCGGAAGCTGATTGAACGCCTTGCGTGTGCTCTATCCGGCGAGCGGCTTCAGCAGTACACGAAGGCGCTTGAGAGCTCTCCAATGATGCGTCGATACGCCGAGTTCAGAGGGCGAATCGAGATCGAGTCCGGTCTCGCCGTCGGCAGGAGTGTCGACGGCGCCAAGTATCACGCCTATTCCCAATGGGCTGTCGAGCAGCAGCTAAGCGAGGTTGCCGATTCTGCTCGGAAGAAGGGCCCAGGCCTGTATCTTGACCTTCCACTCGGCGTCCACCCCGAAGGCTTCGACCGTTTTGAGAATCCCGAGGCTTTCGCAAGCAGCGTCACCGGCGGTGCTCCGCCCGATCGCTTTTTCAGTAAGGGGCAGAACTGGGGGTTTGCTCCGCTCAATCCGCTGCAACTCCGCGCAAGCGGTCACAAATACTTCATCGATTGCATTCGTACGCAAATGCGCTACGCCGGTGTATTGCGTATCGACCACGTCATGGGCCTTCACCGCCAATACTGGATACCGTCAGGCGGTGATTCCGACCAGGGCGTCTACGTTCAGTACCCGGCAGATGAACTCTACGCCATTCTGTGCCTCGAAGCCGGCAGAAACGGTACGGCAGTTGTCGGAGAGGACCTTGGCACCGTGCCGGATTACATTCGCAGCCGAATGCAGTCTCATGGGCTTCAACGCATGTTCGTCTCCCAATTCGAGTTGAAGCCGGACCCCGCGAACGCACTTCCGGATCCTCCCGCAAATGCGGTAGCATCCATCAACACGCATGACACGCCGACATTCGCGTCCTACTGGAATGGCGACGACATTCGTGATCAGCAAGCCCTAGGCCTACTTGAAGCGCAGCACGCGGAAACGGCTATGGATCGACGACAAAATCTCAAGCGAGCTGCTTGCGACTACTTCGGGCAACCGCGAGATGTCGACCCGAATAAAATTCTCGAAAAGTGCTTGAATGAAATCAGCGCGTCGCAAGCGTCTTGCGTCGTCGTGAACCTTGAAGACCTCTGGGGCGAGACCGAGCCCCAGAACACGCCAGGCACCGATAAGGAACGACCGAACTGGTCCCGGCGCGCGAAATATTCATTCGAAGAGTTTTCAAACGACACCGAGATCCTGAGAATTCTTGCGAACGTCGACAAATCCCGAAAGTCGTCCGACGCCGAGCAACCCAAACATGACTAGCCGTTTTTCCGACGTCGACCTTCACCTATTCAACGAAGGCCGATTTTATGAGAATTATGACAAGCTCGGTGCGCACCCGGGAGAACTCGACGGCCGTCAAGGCGTGTGGTTCGCCGTTTGGGCGCCAAATGCCGAATCGGTCTCGGTCATCGGGGACTTCAATCACTGGAATCGCAACGCAAGCCCGCTGCAACCCCTTGGCTCGTCAGGAATTTGGGAAGGATTTCTTGAAACGCTTGTAGCGGGCGCCATTTACAAGTACTTCATCCGATCAAGGGAGAACGGCTATGAAGTCGAAAAGGCCGATCCGTTTGGATTTGGCGCCGAGGTGCGACCCAAGACAGCGTCGAAGGTCTGCGATCTAGCGACCCACGATTGGCAAGACTCTGATTGGATGGCGGGTCGCGGACCGAAGAATAGCCATGACGCGCCGATCTCGATCTATGAACTCCATTTAGGCTCATGGATGCGGGTCCCCGAGGATGGCAATCGATCACTGACTTACCGTGAAGTTGCCCCCAAGCTTGCCGCCTATGCATGCGAGATGGGCTTTACGCATGTCGAACTGCTGCCGGTCACCGAGCATCCCTTCGACGGCTCATGGGGATACCAGACCGTCGGATACTTCGCCGCTACCTCACGGTTCGGTAGCCCCGACGACTTCATGTTTTTCGTCGATACGCTGCATCAGGCCGGCGTCGGCGTGGTCCTCGACTGGGCACCGGCGCACTTCCCGAACGACGAGCACGGCCTAGCTTTTTTCGACGGCACGCACCTCTACGAGCACTCTGACCCGCGCCAGGGCACTCATCCTCATTGGGGCACCCTGGTATTCAACTACGGCCGCGGCGAAGTCTCGAACTTCTTGATCAGCAGCGCGCTGTTTTGGTTCGACAAGTATCATATCGACGGTCTACGAGTCGACGCCGTCGCATCGATGCTCTACCTCGACTACGGTCGAGACGGCGATGATTGGGTGCCTAATGCCCACGGAGGCAAAGAGAACATCGAAGCGATCGGATTTCTGCGGCGGCTCAACGAAGAGGTGTACGCGCGCCACCCCACGGTGATGACGTTGGCCGAGGAGTCGACGTCATGGTCGGGCGTTTCCCGGCCGACATCCGCGGATGGCCTGGGGTTCGGGTTCAAGTGGAACATGGGCTGGATGCACGACACGCTCAAGTACTTCAGTCTCGACCCCATCCATCGCTCGCACCACCACGACTCGCTGACCTTCAGCATGCTGTATGCCTTTACCGAGAACTTCGTGCTCCCGTTTTCCCACGACGAGGTCGTGCACGGCAAGGGCTCGTTGATCAATAAAATGCCCGGCGATGACTGGCAGAAGTTCGCGAACTTACGCTTGCTTTACGCGTATATGTTCGCCCACCCCGGGAAGAAACTCTTGTTCATGGGGTGCGAGTTCGGGCAGCGTGACGAGTGGGATCACGACAGCAGTCTCGACTGGCATCTTACGCAATATCCTCCGCATGAGGGCCTGCAACAATGCGTGGCCGATCTGAACCGGATCCATCGCACGGAACCCGCTCTCCACCGCAACGACTCCGAGCCGAGCGGCTTCGAATGGATTGACTGTTCTGACCGCGACACCGGTGTCGTCAGTTTCATCAGAAAAGCCGGCGAAACAGACCCGACCGTGATCGTGATCTGCAACTTCACGCCGGTTCCGCGACATGACTATCGGGTCGGCGTGCCGTTGAAAGGGCGCTGGGAGGAACTGCTAAACAGCGATGCCTCGGCCTATGGCGGCAGCGGAGCGGGAAGCGTATCTAGCGTCGAGGCCGAGGACATAGCCTGGCACGGTCGAGACCAATCCCTCAACTTGACGCTGCCACCTTTAGCGGCGCTCTACCTGAAGGCAGTTCCCTGACCTATTTGCCGGATGCGGGCAACCCTGTCCATCAAGGTGTAGGCCTCGACTGCCAGGAAAATCCCGCGGACGTGATCCTCCCTCAAGCCCATTAGCTGCGGCCGTGATTCCGGCGCTCTGTGAAAAGTGAATTTCGGCTCGTACGTAGGCCGAACAGATCGAGACGGTCGATAGAACATGTGACACCCGCAAACGCAAAAAGGCCCCGGTAATCCGGAGCCCAACACCCCTCGCGGGGCCAAACTAAACTCCTTTGAAGCGCGGAGCTACTCAAACTAGCTGCCGTCCACGCTCGGCCAGATCTCCAAATCTAAGTTGTTTATTATGCGCCAGTCCTCGCGCCAAGTCAAGACATTTATTCGATTTTGATTCGCCTTTTTTGTAGCCCGCTCCCGACAGGTAAAGACCCTGGGGGTAGAGACTCCATATTGTTGAATTCAAGTATCAGTACTCCACGATCGGGGAACCGTCCAGGACAACCCGTTGCTGCCGGCGATCCCCTACCTCGATCGTTTCGATGTGAGCTGAGAGCGGGCCTGGTTGCACCGTGGCGCCGTCTTTCAACGCCTGAAGCAGCCGCCTCGACTCATCGAGTAGCTCCTCTCGCGCCTCGCGGGACCTTCGGCGCAGATCAACAATCCGCAGCAGATCGCGCTGCGTGATCCCGCCCCCGCCGAAAAGGCACCACACGCATGTTGCATACAGACAAAGCCCTTGTCGCGGGAAAACAAGGAGTCCTTACTATCGGGCCATTGGTGCTGTTTTGTCAATCGTTCGGGAATAATCTTGGCAAATTTATGCGACATATTGCGATCAAGCTACTTATTGAATACCCAACAAGTAAGCAAGGCCAGAGTCCACCACGGATACCATGGCGGTATCCGTCAGTTGACCCATCCTTGGGCCTATCTGGGATATATCAACTACGCGAATGTGGTCGGTCAATGCGACGCTGTCTGTTATCGGGTCCTTATAGGACGGGTCTTTCAATATGTGTTGGGCGGGGATCTTGATCCTATGAGCGCACGCCTTCTTCATCTTCGACGTGAACGGAACGATCACCACGGTCCTGCCGTCGTTCAGCGCTGTTCGCGAGACTATGAGGCCGGGTCGAGGCCCTGCTTGGACCGATCCTTTCGTTGGCCCAGGGTCGAACCTATAGATGTCACCGCGACGGAAGGGCATCTTCGATAGATTCCATGGCGAACCCACTCATCGAAGAGTCCAACAGCTCTTGCTCTTCTTCGTCCCACCCGATTTCGATTGGCGACCCCTCTTTAACTTGAACACGCCGTATCATCACAGCTTGCTTGATAATGCTGTGCGCGTTTACAGCAGCCCTGAGGCCGTCAACGACCTCATCCAAGATTTCCTGGCTAAGGGGCTTATCGATGTGAATCGCTTCAGTCAGGCAGTCCATGTGAAACTGCGCCCACCCGTGCAAGTTACCGAAATCGCGGGCCATACCAATGTCTCGTTCCAACAATTCGTCTGGGGGCGGCCCGAGCTTTTCTATCTCATCCATTAGCGAAGCAATTTTCTGGAAGATCCACACCGTAAAGGTGGCTTGATCTCTTGTGGTCTCACCGAATCTAGGTAGGCACTCCACAGCGAACTTTTCATGGAGTTCATTGAGTGAGTCAGTCGACAGACGCTCGACCGTTGCAGCGTCAAATGCCACCGGAATCAGCTCACATAGCGAACGTGTCAACCGCTGGTAACTACCAAAAAGTGACCGCCGCGCTGTATCAAAATCCTCTTTTGATGTCTGAGCAATGACCGTCCTGATTAGGTCGTCGTGAATCTCCGATAGACCCTTTAGAAGCTGGAACTTCGAAGGAGAAGTTTTTTCCGCCGACCGCCTTGTCGGTAGACTGGCAAATCGAAATCGCTTTGGAGTTTCCTGCGGGATGCCCGCCAAGAAATCCGGCAGCGCTGTTGCTACGATGCCCATATATTCTTAGTTGCCCTCGCTAAATTACACGCAGCTAGACCGGGGAAAGATTCGCGGCCCTCTCACTCAGGAATTCTAACACGAGTGTCAAGGAATGACCACCAGGTTTCGACCCTAGTTCCGCAAACAGAACGGCATACACTCAATGGGACGGGGCTGAGGGGAACGGAGCCCTTAACAATTAC
>CBDBHI010000053.1:0-32547 GCA_965205595.1 Bryobacterales bacterium
TTTTTGCCGGCCAGGCCCTGACGGTTGACCCCGACCCGAGTTCCCCTGATTTCACGCAATTCATGAAATACGTCGACCGCTACCGTACGATCGGTGTGCGAACCAACGCTGAGACACCGCGCGACGCTCAGACGGCTCGCGCGTTTGGCGCGGAAGGGATCGGCCTTTGCCGCACGGAGCACATGTTCTTCGAGGGTGATCGGATCGACTACGTGCAGCAGATGATTCTGGCGACGGACGAGAAGACCCGCAAGGCTGCGATTCGGAAGTTGTTGCCGATGCAGCGCAAGGACTTCGCGTCGCTGTTCAAGGTGATGGATGGTCACCCAGTGATTGTGCGTACGCTTGACCCGCCGCTTCATGAGTTCCTGCCCAAGCGCGAGGAGTTGATGGTGCAACTGGCTGAGCTTCGCGCCACGAACAAGAACAAGGCCAAGCAGAATGAAATCGCGGGCTTGCTCGAGCGTGTCGAGGAACTTCACGAGTTCAACCCGATGCTTGGCCACCGCGGCTGTCGGCTCGGCATTACGTTCCCCGAGATCACTCAGATGCAGGCACAGGCGATCTTCGAGGCGGCCGTACAATGCGCCAAGAAGGGAATCAAGGTGATCCCTGAAGTGATGATCCCGCTTGTCGGAAATCACAAGGAACTCGAGAATCAGAAGAAAATCGTGGTCGACGCGGCCGAGGCGGTTTTCAAAGCAAAGGGCAAGCGCGTGAAATACCTGGTCGGCACCATGATCGAGGTGCCTCGCGGCGCTCTGACCGCCGACGAAATTGCAAAGCACGCCGAGTTCTTCAGCTTCGGCACGAACGATTTGACTCAGACAACCTACGGCTTCAGCCGTGACGATTCGGGCGTGTTCATCAAGGACTATCTCGACAAGGGAATCATCAAAGATGATCCGTTCCAGGTGCTCGATGCAGACGGCGTTGGCCAGCTAATCAAGATCGCTCTTGAAAAGGGCCGCAAGACGCGGCCCGGCATCGAGGTCGGCATTTGCGGCGAGCACGGCGGCGATCCGCAATCAGTGACGTTCTGCGTCAACGCGGGCTTGAACTACGTCAGTTGCTCGCCATTCCGCGTACCGATCGCGAAGTTGGCGGCCGCACAGGCAGCGATCGCCGCCGGCTAGTTTCTTAGGACGCCAAGTAGAGAACAGCCTTCGACTTCGGTCGGGGGCTTTTCTATATTGGGAAACCACTAGCCCGCATTTCTCACCACGGGGCGAGCGAAAGTGCGTGAGAGGTGCGTCGGTACGAGGCGGGCGGCCGTTGGCGCGCTTAGGCCTGATAGTCTGGAGACACAATGCGTATATATCTAGTCCGAGCACTGATGGCAATTGGGTTCGTTTTTCTTGTGGCCTGCGGCCTCAACATGGCGATTCAAGCTGATGGCGACGAGCCGATTGATCCTGTCGTCCGCTACGGCCCCCGTGCACTGCCCGACCGTGTGATTTTGACTCTGACCGATCGGCCTGCAACGTCGCAAGCGGTGAATTGGCGGACCGATAGGAGTTCGGATGCGCCTGAGGCGCAAATCGCGCTTGCCGAGGACGGCCCGCTGTTCGTCGACAAAGCGCAATCGGTCGACGTGGTCTCACAGGATTTTGAAAGCGAACTTGGCGCAGCTCGCTATCACAGCGCGACTTTTAGCGAACTCGAAGCCAATACGCAGTATGTCTACCGCGTGGGTGATGGCGCGAATTGGAGCGAGTGGAACCAATTTCGCACGGCCTCAAGCGAAGCTGATCCGCTGAAGTTTGTTTACGTCGGTGACGCCCAGAACAACATCTACTCCATGTGGTCGCGATTGATTCGGACTGGATTCGCTGAGGCTCCCGATGCAGATTTCATCATCCACGCCGGCGACCTCGTTAACCGTGGAAATGCCGATGGCGAGTGGGGCGAATGGTTCGAGGCCGCCGGCTGGATCAATCGAACGATTTCGTCGGTGCCCGTACCGGGCAATCACGAGTATCCGAATGAAGGTGTGGAGGGGCGTAATTTGTCGCGGCTATGGCGCCCAGTTTTCGCCCTGCCGGAAAACGGTCCAGTCGGGGTCGAGGAGTCATGCTATTTCGTCGATATCCAGGGCGTCCGAATCGTCGCGCTCAATTCCAACGAAAAGCAAGAAGAGCAGGCGGCGTGGCTTGACGAGTTGTTGAGCGACAACCCGAATCGTTGGACCGTGGTGACCCATCATCACCCGATCTTTTCGGCGGCCAAGTCGCGCGACAACCCCGAGCTGCGTGCTTTGTGGCAGCCCATCTACGACAAACACGGCGTCGATATCGTGCTCAATGGTCACGACCACACCTATGCGCGTAGCAATCTTGTGAGTGGCCGGCCAACTCGCAGCGGTGGCACCGTCTACGTTGTTTCTGTGTCGGGTCCGAAGATGTATGAGCTTGATCGAGAGGACTGGATGGCGAGCAGCGCGGTAAATACGCAACTGTTTCAAGTGATCGAAATCGACGGTGACAAGTTGCACTTCGAGTCGCGCACTGCACGCGGGAAGTTGTACGATTCGTTTGATCTCGTTAAGGCCGAAGGTCAGGCGAATGAAATGGTGAGTGCTTCTGTCTCTGACTGAGCGAAGCGTGGAACTCCATCGCCGGCGCGGTTTGTGTGTGTAGGAACAGCGAGCTGCCGTAAACGGGAGGGTGGTGCCTAGGGACGGAATTGAACCGCCGACGCCGGCCTTTTCAGGGCCGCGCTCTACCGACTGAGCTACCTAGGCTGACCTCTCATTCTACGAGGCTCGAAACATTCAGGTCAATTAACCGAAACCGAACAACTTGGCGCCCAGGAAGTAGACCATCGCGGGCACGATCACCAGGCCGAGAACGTCGAGAGCGATTCCGGCGCGGAACATCTTCGGGATAGTGATCCAGCCACTGGAAAAGACGATGGCGTTGGGTGGGGTCGCAACCGGTAGTGTAAACGCGAACGAGGCCATGATCGCCACGGGGATGAGAAGCAGGTACGGATGTACGCCTACCTGTGAAGCCATGGCTGCCACGATCGGAGCGAACATCAGCACGGTCGCAACGTTCGATGTTGCTTCGGTAAGAGTTGTCGACAGCAGACAGGTGATTAGCACAAGAAGCCAAGGCGGCGTGCCCTTAAGGGCACCGAGCTGCGAGCCAATCCATGTTGCCAGGCCGCTGTCAGAGATACCGGCGGCTAGGGCGAAGCCGCCACCGAGCAGGAAAACGATGCCCCATGGAATTCGTTCGACCGCTGTTTTCCAGTCCATGGCGAAGCCCTTGGCGGAGCCGCGGCCAAGCAAGTCGGCCGGCAACAGAAATAGCAATGTCGCCATGCACATCGCAACGGTGGAGTCGTGCACCTTCGACGGGTCGGGCAGCAGCTCCGACCATCCCGGGATCGTGAACATGTCTAGATTGATGGGGCTACGGGTGATCCAGAGCAGCGCGGTCCCGGCGGAAACCATTAGTATCAGGCGCTCGGGAGGGGTGATGGGCCCGAGCTTTTTCAATTCATTCTCGATAACGTTCTGACTACCGTGGAACTTGATCGCCGAGAGCGGCAGCTCCGCGCCGAAGCGGCACAAATATACCCAAGTGAGCGGAAGAAACACGATCACGATTGGGATGCATACCGCCGACCACGGGACAAAGCCGATTGGCGGCTGCTCAGGGAAATTTTCGGACGCAAATCCGAGAAACGCCACGGTGGTGGGTGAGCCGACGATCGTTCCGATCCCGCCGATGCTCGCGGAATATGCGATGCCTAGCAACAGGACAAGGCCGAAGTTCTCCCTGACCACGTTGGTCGCTTCGGCCGCTGTCTTGGCGCCCGCGACTTCAGCCATTTCCGACAACTGGTTGACGACAGCCATGGCAATTGGCAGCATCATCATGGTCGTGGCGGTATTCGAAATCCACATCGAGAGAAACGCGGTCGCGACCATGAAGCCGAGTAGCAGCGAGTGTGGCTTTGAGCCGACTCGCGAAATCGTTGCTAGGGCAATACGGCGGTGCAGGTTCCACTTCTCCATCGCGATGGCGACGATGAAGCCGCCTATGAAAAGAAAGACGATGTGGTTCGAATAGTGCGCTGATACGGCCCGGCTCGACAAAATATTGAGCGCCGGGAACAGCACCAGCGGCAGGAGCGCCGTCACGGCGATGTTGGTGGCTTCGCTAATCCACCAGGCGGCCATTAGAACCGCCACCGCGGCTGCTCGTTGCGCCGTGGGCTCCATGCCGGCGGGTTGGGGCATAAGCAGGATGCCCACAAAGCCGACAAGCCCAACAACCAACCCGATAGTGCGCCGCGGGGTCAAGTTCAACACGCTATCACAGCAGGCTTATGTTTTCCGGCGAGGCCGTGTGCATGACGACGGCGGTTGAAGATGTTCAGCTGGAGTTTTACGCCCTGCCGAAGGTGCGCCAGGACCGCTTCTTCGTCGATTACGACTCGCCCGAAAATTCGCCGTTGGCCGCTGACTACGCGGTTGATACGGATCTCGTTCCGCTGACGTAGCCGCGGCGTGATGGTAGCGCTACGGGGATTTGAACCCCGATCTGAGCCTTGAGAGGGCCCTGTCCTAACCCTTAGACGATAGCGCCGGAGATCAATTCCTATCGTATCGAAGCAGCTATGAGTGGTCAATGTTGTTGCGGTTACGACGACCGAGCTCGACAGCGGCCTGAGACAATGGAATGTCTGTCCGAACGTTGATTCAATCGTGGGAATTCTCTTTCGCTACGTCTTTCGTGAAGTCGTCATCGCGTCGTTGATCGGCACGCTGTTGTTCACCTTGGTGCTTTTTTTGCGGAGCATCGGCCCGGTGATGGAATTATTGGTCGGTCCCGGTGCGGCGGCAACAGATGTCCTGAGACTCTTCGCGCTTACGATTCCGCAAACGTTTCCGTTTACGATCCCGATCGGCGTGTTGGTCGGAATCTTATTGGCGCTGGGCCGGCTGTCGACCGACAACGAAATTGTTGCCATGCGTTCGGCCGGCATTCCCGGACTTCGCATTGCGCGGCCGATCGCTGTTTTCGCGTTTTTCGGCCTGGTTGCATGCGCGCTTACGACGACTTGGCTAACGCCTTGGTCGTTGCGCGAACAGGTGCGCATCGCCGAGTCGTTCCGCGTGTCGTTGGCCGGCGCCGAGGTTAGGCCTAGGGTCTTCATTGAGGATTTTCCTGACCGCGTCATCCGGGTGCAAGATGTGCTGCCGGGCGAAGGTATCCATTGGCGAGGAATCTTCATGGCCGATATGCGCGCGCCCGAACGGCGTGGCTCATTTGAAGGCGTAAACGCGGCAGTCGACGGGCCGCGCGTCACGCTGGCATCGGAGGCGTTTGTCATTCCGCGCCCAGAGCAGAACCGTATCCAGGTGCGGTTTCCGATGACGACAACTTACGAGCAATCGTTTGACCCCACGCAGTATCACGGTTTTCGATCGGAAAATACCGACGAGGTGTTGGATGCTCGGCCAAATCGATTTGACCCTGGCGCCAAGGAATTCGACAAGATGGACACGGCCGAGTTGGCCGCGGCCGCGCGCACGGATGTAGACCCGCAGGCAGGCATTCATTTTCAGCAGCGTCTCGCACTCCCGCTAGCTTGCCTTGTGTTGCCCATGGTCGGCATACCTCTTGCTATCTCTAGCCGCCGTTCGGGCCGCTCCAGCGGAGTGGTGATGGCCCTTGTGCTGGTGTTCGTTTACTGGATGATCCAGCTTGCGGGTACGGCGCTCGCGCAGCAAGGAACGATAGGGCCGGCGCTCGCGGTTTGGACGGCGAATGTCCTATTCGGCCTCCTGGGCGTCGTGTTGCTGTCGCGGCTGGATTCGCCCAGGCGGCGGGACTGGAATGCGGCGATCGGAACTCGTGTGTTGGCGCTGCGCGAGTGGGTCAAGAAGGCTCGCGCCAAGCGTGAAGCGCGGAACGGTGCCGGGTCGGTCGCCAGGAACGGAAACGGTGCGCCTGCCGGTTCATTCAGCAATCCGGCGGTACGTATCATCGATCGCTATGTGCTGCGGAATTTTCTTTTCTATCTGCTGGTTCTGATGGCGGCTTTCATTGCGATCTGGTTTGTCTTTAGCTTTTTCGAACTGCTCACCGACATGCTGGCTCGCGACAAGCTGGACCGGTTCTTCCCTTACATTTACTACCTGACGCCGTTCTTGATCTACAACACCGCTCCCCTGGCGGTCATGGTCGCGACGCTGATCTGCTTTGGATTGCTGGCCAAACACCATGAGCTGACCGCGTTTCGCGCTTCGGGGGTGAGCCTCTATCGTCTGGCATCGCCTGTTTTGGCGTTCGCATTGCTGCTGAGCGGCGGGCTTTTTGCGCTCGATCACTACTACCTGCCGGAAGCCAATCGCCGACAAGACGCTATCCGCGACGAGATCAAGGGGCGCCCGGCGCGAACTTATCTACGACCCGACCGGCAGTGGACTTTCGGCTTACGCGATCGCATCTTCTACCATCGAGCGTTTGATTCCGGCGCGATGATGTTTTCGGGCATCAATGTTTACGACTTGCGGCAGGAGCCGTTCGAACTACGGCGGCACATCTCGGCTGAGCGAGCATACTGGGATACCGTTCGGAATGTTTGGATGTTCGAGAACGGCTGGATGCGGGAATTCAATGGGATCCGCCCGACACGTTTCGAGCAATTTGAAAGCCGCGCCTTTCTGGATATAGTGGAACGGCCTGATTACTTCCTCAAGGAAGATCGCCACGACCAGCAGATGAACTGGCAGCAACTGCAGGCCTACATCATCGACCTCACACAAAGCGGCTTCGACACAATCCGGCTCCAAGTCCGGCTGCACAAGAAACTGGCGTTTCCGTTGTTCGCCTTTAGCATGGCGTTGCTGGCGCTTCCGTTCGCGATGCTAACAGGCCATCGCGGCGCAATGGCGCCCGTGGCGTTCAGCCTTGGGCTCACGATCGGATACTACGCACTGAACGCTCTTGCCGAGCAGTTGGGTAGGGCAGGTCAACTCACGCCGCCGATGGCCGCATGGGCGCCTTATTTGATTTTCGCAATCGGCGGCGCCTATTTGTTTTTGCGGGTACGAACCTAGGCCCAGAGCGGAGCCGCGCCAGATGGTTCCGCGTTGCGGACGGGGCCTACGGCTTAGCCTGCCGTTTTGCCGCCACAGCTTGAACCCGCTCCGGCGGTGCAACCGTAGCAGTGCTGGCCCGTAACGATTCGTCGCTGCGCTAGATTCTCGGCGTCGAAGTCGCGAATGTGGCGCGGCGCGCCGAAGCCAGTCTCAAGCTCTAGCATCTGATTGAAATCGCAGTCGTAGAGAGCGCCGTCCCAACCCACTGAAAATGTAGTCCGACACATTACGCCACTGGCTGCGGCTGGGTTGTACGTGGCGACGAGCTTGTTCATATACCGCTCGTAATTTCCGCTGCGAATCAGAAATTCCAAAAACCGGCTGATCGGCATGTTCGTGATCGTGTACAGCGAATTGAATACGATGTCGTGACGCTGCTTGAGCTCGCGCTTAAAGTCGGCTTCGATCGAATCTTGAGCAGGTGGTAGAAAGGCTCCGGTCGGATTGTAGACAAGATTGAGCTTAAGCCCGGCATCAGATTTTCCGTACCCGAGGGCATTGAGCTTTCTGATTGCGTCGATCGACTTCTCAAAAATACCGTCGCCGCGCTGCGCGTCAGTGCGGTCCGCTGAAAAGTACGGCAGGCTCGCGATGACTTCGACTTGATTCCGCGCCATGAACTCGGCAAGGTCGCGTTGCGAGCGCAGCGTAAGCACCGTTAGGTTGCAGCGGTCGATCACGTGGCAGCCAAGCGCTCGAAGTTCTTCAACGAACCAACGAAAATTCGGGTTCAATTCAGGAGCTCCGCCAGTGAGATCAACCGTGGGCCGCCCCAGTTGGCGAATTGCCGCGAGACACAACTCGAACGTTTCGCGCGACATATTCTCTTCGGTGCGATCGGGGCTGGCGTCAACGTGGCAGTGATTGCAGGTTTGATTGCAAAGTTTGCCGACGTTGACCTGGAAGGTTTCAATCGCACTGGACGTTAGTGGGAACAGTCCGGATGCCGTCAGTGCACTGTCGAACGGCTGACGGCTTCTGTCGCCCGCGCCATTGTTCAAAATGCGAAGCTGCTCCGCGGCCGGCGCCAACGGATGCTGCGTGCTGATGAGACTCGTACCCACGATTGTTTACATGCTCAGCTTGTCGGCCACATTCCGCATCTGCAATCCATGAACCAACGCCGCGCCACCCTTGATGGCCGACGCCACATGGACGGCTTCGGTCATCTGATCCAGATTCGAGCCCTTCTCTAGGCTCTCCTGCGTATAAGCGTCGATGCAGTAGGGACATTGCACCGCATGGGCTACGGCCAGCGCAATGAGACATTTCTCACGTTGGGTCAATGCGCCTTCTTGAAATACCGCGCCATACCACTCGCTAAACTTTTCCCAAAGCTCGGGAGAATTCTTACCGATCTCTCCGAAGCGGGGCAGGTCACCGTCGTTGTAGTATCCCGACATTTCGATACAAATCTCCCCTAAGGAGCCCAGGCAGTTAGTTCGCTTGCGACACGACCGAAGTTACGGTGGCGGGTCGCCCGAAACAGCCGAAAGCCTATAGCTGAAGAATAACGTATGCGGTCAGTTTGGTTGCGGCTGGTCATTCCCGCCGCGGGCTAGATGTAGAAAGTTCAACTACGCTTCCGTCATGATGGCCGGGGCGTGCAGATCTTGCAGCGAGCGCACCTGGGGCGCCTGTTTGCGTCGGGCCGCGATCCCGTTCGCGGCGGCCCTTCCAGCGCTGAGCGTCGTCACACCGGGCACTCCGTACTGAATCCCGGCGCCTCGAATTTTCTTCTCGTCTTCGAACGCATGCGACCCGGCGGGGGTATTGATGATGAGATCGATTTTGTGGTCGGTTATCAAATCGATTAGGTTGGGGCGGCCTTCGTTAACTTTGAACACGATCTTACAGTTCAAGCCGGCGGCACGCAGCGATGACGCCGTGCCGCGCGTAGCGAAGATTGCGAATCCCAGTTCAGCAAACATTCTGGCAACCTCGACACCCTCGGCGATCTGGCGTGAGTTGACGCTTATAAATACGGAACCCTCGTCGGGTAGCGCTTGCCCCGCGCTCAACTGCGCCTTGGCGAATGCCTCGCCGAACGTCGAGCCAATTCCCATGACCTCGCCGGTCGAGCGCATCTCCGGACCCAGCAGCGGGTCGACTCCGACAAACTTGTTGAAGGGGAAAACGGGAGACTTAACACACGTTTCGTGGACCGCAAGGACGCCGCCGTCGCCTAGTCCATATTCGGCGAGCTTGCGGCCCATCATAAGACCCACTGCAATCTTTGCGAGCGGATAGCCTGTTGACTTGCTGACAAACGGCACGGTCCGCGATGCCCGCGGGTTAACTTCGATGACGTAAACCTTGCCCTGGAAGATCGCGTACTGCACGTTCATCAGCCCGATCACATTCAGGGCCTTGGCCATGCGGACCGTGTGGTCTTGAATCGTCGCTAGCTGCTCTTCGCTGATCGATTGCGCGGGGAGTACACACGAGCTATCGCCCGAATGGACACCGGCTTCTTCGATGTGCTCCATGATCCCGCCGATAACGACAGTCTCGCCGTCACAAAGCGCGTCGACGTCGACTTCTGTCGCGTTTTCGAGGTAGCGGTCAATCAGGATCGGGCGGTCTTGTGAATAGAGCACCGCGTCGCGCATGTAAGCCTCGATCGTTGACGAGTCGTAGGCGATGACCATGGCGCGTCCGCCGAGCACGTAGCTGGGCCGGACGAGCACGGGATATCCAATCTGCTTGGCGGCATCGAGCGCGCCTTCGGGGGTTGTCGCCGTTGTTCCGGCCGGCTGCGGGATGTCGAGTTCCTCGAGCAGTTTACCGAAGCGGTCGCGATCTTCGGCGAGGTCGATTGACTCGGGGTCGGTTCCTACGATCGGGACGCCGTGCGCTTTCAGGGGCAACGCAAGATTCAAGGGCGTCTGCCCACCGAATTGCACGATCACGCCGTCGGGTCTCTCGGTATCGAAAACATTAAGCACGTTCTCGAGTGTCAAGGGCTCGAAGTACAGCCGATCGCTGGTGTCATAGTCGGTCGAGACCGTTTCCGGATTGCAGTTGACCATGATTGACTCGTAGGCCATTTCCTGCAGCGAAAACGAGGCGTGGCAGCAGCAGTAGTCGAACTCGATTCCCTGTCCGATTCGATTTGGGCCCGAACCCAAAATCATCACCTTTTTGCGATCAGTCGGCTCAGCCTCGCATTCTTCTTCATAGACCGAGTAGAGGTAAGGCGTGAAGCTCTCAAACTCCGCCGCACATGTGTCGACTCGCTTGAACACCGCGCGAATGCCCAACTCCTTGCGGCGGTTGCGAATCGCTGTTTCTGTCGCTCCAAAAAGCCGGCCGAGGCGGTTGTCAGACAGCCCGTAGCGTTTTGCCCGGCGCAGTTGGTGCTCCGTCACGGTTTCGAGATTGGCTGTTGCGAGCTCCGATTGCTCGTCGACCACCGTCTTGACCTGCTCTAAGAACCAGGGGTCAATCTTGGTCATCTCCCAAATTTCTTCGACCGATAGACCTTCAGAAAAAGCAAAACGAATATAGTTGAGCCGATCCGGGTTTGCCGTAATCAGCCGCTTGGGAATCAACTCTCGGTCGTAGACGTCGGTGCCGGATTTTTTTCCGGTTTCTAGCGAGCGGATCGCCTTCCACAATGCGTGCTTAAACGTAGAGCCGATCGCCATGACTTCGCCGATCGACTTCATTTGCACGCCCAGGACGGGCTCTGAGCCTGGAAATTTTTCAAACTGCCACTTGGGCACTTTTACTACAACGTAGTCAATCGAGGGCTCGAAGCAGGCCGGGGTCTTTTTCGTGATGTCGTTGGGAATTTCGTCTAGCCGCAGGCCGACCGCGAGCTTCGCGGCGATCTTCGCAATCGGGAAGCCGGTGGCTTTCGACGCCAATGCCGAACTTCTCGAAACGCGCGGATTCATCTCGATGATGATCATGCGGCCGGTATCCGGATGAATTGCGAATTGAACGTTCGACCCTCCGGTGTCGACACCGATCTCACGCAGGCAGGCTAGCGAGGCATCTCGCATCATTTGATACTCGCGATCGGTTAAAGTTTGCGCCGGGGCGACAGTGATTGAGTCACCCGTGTGGACACCCATCGGGTCAAAATTTTCGACCGAACAGATGATGATGGCGTTGTCAGCCAGATCGCGCATCACCTCCATCTCATATTCTTTCCAGCCGAGGACGTTTTCTTCTGCCAGCACTTCGTGCACGGGTGAAAGCTCTAACCCGCGGGTGAGCAGACTGTGCATTTCTTTGGAGTTGTAAGCGAGCCCGCCGCCGGTACCGCCCAGTGTGAAGCTGGGCCGCAGGACGACTGGATAGCCGACTTCCGCGGCGAAATTGAGACCGTCTTCAACAGTGCTGGCCAGTACCGAGCGAGGGACGTCGAGCCCGATTGCGGTCATCGCAACTTTAAAGGCTTGGCGGTCTTCCGCCTTTTTGATCGCCGCAAGATTTGCGCCGATCAACTCGACCCCGTATTTTTCTAGAATTCCCTCTTCAGCAAGGGCCACTGACGCGTTGAGGCCGGTCTGGCCGCCCACGGTGGAGAGCAATGCCTGAGGACGTTCGGCGGCGATGATTTTTTCTAAGTACTCGGTGGTGAGCGGCTCGATGTAGGTGCGCTCGGCCAGCTCGGGGTCGGTCATGATCGTCGCCGGGTTGGAGTTGACCAGGACAGTCTCATAGCCTTCGTCGCGTAACGCCTTGCAGGCTTGGGTACCCGAGTAGTCGAACTCGCATGCCTGCCCAATGACGATCGGCCCAGAGCCGATGATCATGATCTTCTGAATGTCTGTGCGCTTTGGCATGGATTCAATCAGTGCGCTAAGTTCTTGGCGAAAATTGCTCGGGCGTCACGTCTCATGCGGCCTCCATCATGTCGCGAAATTGCGAGAAAAGGTAGCGTGAGTCGTGCGGTCCCGGCGCCGCTTCGGGATGATACTGAACGCAAAACAAGGGATCTTTGGTGCTTCGAAATCCCTCAACCGTTTGGTCATTGAGGTTCACATGGGTCAGCTCAATTGATGAAGCATCTAGCGAATCGGGATCGAGCGCGAAGCCGTGATTCTGCGAGGTGATTTCAACCTTGCCGGTAAGTTGATTGAGGACCGGGTGATTGCAGCCGTGATGGCCAAACTTCAGTTTGTAGGTCTTGCCGCCCAGCGCCTGGCCGAGTACCTGGAGGCCCAAGCAAATCCCGAAAATCGGAACGCGGCCGACAAGCTTTCGAATTTCTGCCGCCGGTCGTTGCAGGGGCTCCGGGTCGCCGGGCCCGTTCGAGACGAAAACGCCGTCGGGCTTCAACGCCATCACATCAGCCGCCGATGTATTCGCCGGCACAACGGTAATCCGCGCGCCGAACTCGACGAGTTGTCGCAGAATATTGTGTTTTATGCCGAAGTCATACGCGACGACGTGGTATTTTCCCGGAGCCTCGGGATTCAGTATTTCCGACGGCGAACATGGCGAGACGCCGTGGGTCCATTCGTAACTTTGGTCCGTCGACACGACGGTTGCGAGGTCTTGCCCCGCCATTTTCGGGATCGCCCGGGCCTTCTCGACAAGTGTGCGCGGGTCGCTCTCAAGCGAAGAAATCACTCCGCGCAACGAACCCTGCCGGCGTATGTGGCGTACGAGCGCGCGAGTGTCGATCTCGGCGATGATCGGGATGTTTGATTTCGCGAGGAAGTCGTCCGCGCGCTCATTCGAGCGCCAATTGCTAGCGACCTGCGAGAACTCCCGAACCACTAGCCCCTCGATGTAGGGTTTCGTCGACTCATTGTCCTCACGATTCGCGCCATAGTTTCCGATGTGAGGGTATGTGAGCACGACTATCTGGCCGCTGTACGACGGGTCGGTAAAGATCTCCTGATAGCCCGTCAGCCCGGTATTGAATACGACTTCGCCAGAGGATTCCGAACGGGCTCCCACGCCCCACCCCCGAAAATGACGCCCGTCCTCGAGCGCCAGGATGGTTTCAAAACTCATCAGATGTTGGCTCCGACTACTCGAGCACCCCAAATCGCTCAAGAGGCCAGTACGAAAAGACAGCCTTGCCGGTGACGTTTGACTGAGCGACCGTGCCCCACGTCCGGCTGTCGTTTGAGGTGTTGCGGTGATCGCCGAGCACGTAGTATTCGCCCTCTGGGACGACCACTCGCGGATATGTGCCGCGGTCGCGATAGCGCTTCAGTACATAGGATTCGCGGTATAGCGCGCCGTTAATTTTCAGATCGCCGTCGACAATCTCGACCGTATCCCCCGGCAAGCCAATCACGCGCTTGATATAAGACTTTGTGGGATCGATCGGAAACTTAAATACGACGACGTCGCCGCGATCGATCGCGTCGAAGTTATAAAGAAACTTATTGACGAAGATGCGCTCCTCGTCAACCAACTGCGGCAGCATGCTCGTGCCTTCAACCTTAACGGGCTGATAGAGGAAGACGATGACAACGGCAGCGATCGCGATCGAAATAAAGATATCGCGTAGCCAAACTTGTAGATCGAACCAAAACGGGCGGTGCTCCGCGCCCTGTTGTGATGGGGGCCGCGGAGTCGGCTCAAAGTCGGCGGCGTGCCCGGACGCCGGGTCCGGATCACGGCTCGAAACTGGCTCCATTTATGGCTTCGTTAGGGGGCGCCAATCCGCGGCCCTCCTCGTATTTGTAACACGCTATAGGCAAGAGCGACAAGCTTAAGACACCCCAGCTCGAAAGTGTTTCGGTACACTAATTCCCGGAGGCTTCTATGGCAGAGATGACGCGTCGTGAATTAGGCAAGACCGCGGCTATAGCCGGAGCGCTGGCAGCGACTTCGGAGCTGCGGGCTGCGTCGGGGTTAGAAATGAGATTGCTGGGCAAAACCGGCATGAAAGTCTCCGTGTTAGGCATAGGCTCCGCGCCGCTTGGGGCGCCTAGCGTGACCCAAAAAGAAGCCAACCGCGTGATAGACGCGGCCATCGACAACGGCATCAATTACCTCGACACGGCGCCAATCTACGGCCAAGCGGAGCGCCGCCTAGGTCCGGCCCTAAAAGGCAAGCGCGACAAGTTTGTGCTCGTCACGAAAGTCGAATCGACATCGAGTCAAGACGCGATTTGGCAGGTGCGAGAGAGCCTTCAAAAGTGTCAGACCGACTATTTCGATTTGGTCCACATTCACAACGTCGGCCGCACCGATCGCTTCCCCAGCCTAGACATCTTGCTGGGTGACGACGGGGCGCTTGCCGGCCTTGAGAAGCTCAAGAAAGACGGCGTCATTCGGCACATCGGTATGACCTGCCACCTGCGTCCGAAGCGCGCGTTACCTGTGATTCGATCAGGGCGCGTTGAAGCTGTGATGTCCGCGGTGAACTACATCGATCGGCACATTTACAACTTCGAAGAGACTGTCTTCGCCGAAGCAGCGGAGCGCGGCATGGGAGTCGTGGCGATGAAAATACTGGCGGGAGCAAAGGGTGACGGGGCGATCCTTTCCGGCCCGGAGCACTACGAGCGCGCGGTCCGCTACGCACTAGGGATTCCGGGACTTTCCGTTGCGATCATGGGCATGAAGTCGGTCGCGGAACTTGAAAAAGCTGTCGCAACCGTCAACGCGTACAAGCCGCTTGAGAAGCAGGAACTATCGAAAGCTCTCGACGATGGAAAGTTGATGGCGGCGGATTTGGGCGAACATCGCGGCCCGGCGGTATAGCCCGTCGCCGATCATTTCGTATTCCAGGCAGACCAAATTGAGTAGCTTCTCGCGCGCTTTGCGCCCGACGTGACCGCGCTCGACCAGGACCTCGCAGGTGTAATCGGCGAGCCTCTCGAGCGTTCTACTGGCTTCCGTCTTGATGCGTGAGAGCCGGAGCAGTTCTGGCGGGACTTCTCCCTGTGCGGGCAATCCCGCAAGCAGAACGAGAATGGTGGCGGCAAATGCCGGCCCGACTGCCCGGCGGTTGCCAGATCTGCAACAACATTGCCGGCGGCCGCCCGTGCCCATGGATTCTTAGCCCATCGTGATGTCGAATATCGGCGGCTGACGCAGTACCCGGATCGCCAGTTACATTTTGTATTCGCCTAGATCTTCGTCGCCTAGATTTTCGAGCCAGCGGCGGAGTTCTTCGCTATTTGCCTTTTCGCTAACCACCGACGAAACCTTCGACGAAGAGATCACGTTCTCTTCAACGTAGATTGGACAGTCTAGCCGTAGCGCCAGTGCTAACGCGTCGCTCGGGCGCGAGTCGATCGAAACCAGCTCGCCCTCTTTTTCAAGCCAAATCACCGCAAAAAACGTATCGTCCTTGAGCTCATTGACCACAACCCGCTGGATGCCGGCTTCGCAGCCCATCAGCAGATTCTTTACGAGGTCATGTGTCATTGGCCGCGGAGTCGCGACCTTCTCGATTTCGAGCGCAATCGCATTTGCTTCGTAGACGCCGACCCAAATCGGAAGTACCGTGCTGTCGTCAAGATCCTTGAGGATCACGATGGGCATGTTAGTAACCGGGTCCATCATCAGACCGCGAATTCTCATTTCCACTTCCGCCATCGCTTCCTCCCCTATTGCAGAACCCGAAAGCCGTTAAAGGCAGGCACCGTCTCGGCCGCCGTCAACTCTCCCACCAAGGAGTTTGGCCCCGAGCTCGTCACCCGAACTTTGCAGTAGCTGCCGCGCAGGTCGCGCTCAGCGGCAAGGCCTTGAGGGTCGTTGAAATTAAGCACTCTATTCTGCGAGGTACGCCCGATCCATTGCTGGAATTTTTCGCGGCGGCCCTCGACGATCGCCTCTTCCTCGCGTCCGATCAATTCCGCGTTGCGGCGAATCTGAATGCGCCGTTGGCGCTCTTGCAAAATCGCCAGCCGAGCCTTCTTTTCCTCTTCGGGGACCTGTTCGTAGTCAGCCGCGACCGTACCTTTGCGCGGCGAGTACTTAAACGAAAACAGCGATCCGTATTCGATCTCGTCCAACAGTGAAAGCGTCTGCTCGAAGTCCGCCTCGGTCTCACCGGGGAAGCCAACGATGATGTCAGTGCTCAACTCGATGTTGCGCTTGGCGGCCTTGATCGTTTCGATGCAGCGCAAGTACTCTTCGCGGCTGTAGGTCCGTCGCATTTGGCGTAAGACGCTGGTCGAGCCTGATTGCACGGGCAGATGAACCCAATCGCATAGCGATTCATTGCCGTCGATCGCCTCGACGATATCGGGTGTGAAATCACTGGGGTGCGAAGTCGTGAAGCGAACCCGCCGAATGCCGTCAACGCGGCCCACTTCGTCGAGCAAGCGGGCGAAGTTCCAGCCCGCCGCGAATGTGTCGCGGTAGCTGTTGACCGTCTGGCCTAGCAGTGTAATTTCTGTGTAGCCACGCGCAGCCAGCTCACGGGCCTCGGCCATGACCGAGTCGCTGGCACGGCTTCGCTCGGGACCGCGGGTAAACGGCACAACGCAATAGGTACAGGCTTTGTCGCAACCCTCAATGATCGTGATATAGGCGCTGTAGGGATTGTCTCGCTCGGTACGCGGAGCATCGAATGTCTCGTCGGTATCGATGTCGAGTCCGCTAACCCGCGTTTCGCCGGCTTCGACGCGATCCATCAGCGCCGGTAGCGTGTTGTAGCTTGCCGAGCCGCAAACAAAATCAACATGCGGCGCTTGTTCGAAAATGTCCTCACCGTTGTGTTGTGCGACACAGCCCAGCACGCCGATGGTCTTTCCCTTGTGACGCTTTTTGAAGTTCGCTAGCCGCGAGAAGACTTTTTGCTCTGCCTTGTCACGGATGCTGCAGGTGTTATAGAGAACGAGCCCTGCGTCGTCCGCTGACGCAACCTGCTCATAGCCGCGCGCGACCAATACACCGCGAACTTTTTCGCTGTCGTGCACGTTCATCTGGCAGCCAAACGTTTCTATGTAAAATGCTTTCGACACGAGTCACAGCGAGACCTAGCTTGCCCCGGATTAAGCGTCAGTATAGCAATCGGGTTTCTCGGCTAACCCCGGCACTGGGCCGGCGAGGGGTCAGCTCGATCGCCGCCAGCCAATCAAGAAAACGCCCGCCAGAGCCAATAAAACAACAGCTCCGATGCCGGTTTCGGGCAAGTTGGCTGAATGTGTTTCGGGCGAATCCACGTCGACCAATTGGCGTCCCGCAACGTTCTCTTGGGTCGGACGCTCAAACTCGCGTCGTAGCGCCGAAGTCAACTCTACGCGCTCCGCGTCGACGAGGCGCTGTTCGACGAACCCGGCGAATCGACGATTGCCGACCGTGCGAATGTCACCGGCGGCGCCGTGGCGGTCAACAGAGTCCGCGTAAGAGACCGCTAGCGTCTCAACAACATCGGCGGATGGCGACCAGAAACCCTTGCGCACCGCCTCAAGCATCACCGCGGCGATGTTTTGAAATGCGAATGGGTTCTCTTTGTCGAACCACTCTGCGAGACCCAGTTCGAGAGAATCTTCAGCGTAGATCTCGTAGGCTGTATCCCAGACATATTCGTCGATCGATTCCGGCTTCGTCACCTGCCAGCCGAAGAGGTTAGTCGCGGTCTGCGAGATTTCGACCGCCCCTGAAAAGCCCTCTTCCTGAAGGCCGCGAATCCACTTCGGGTTCCAGAACTTCCCTCTTAAATCGCGAGTGAGCGATTCGCGGATCGTCTCCATGCGAGGAAGATCCGCGTCGCGAACGTCGGCAAGATAAGTCTCCGGCGAGACACCGGTGGTATCTCGCACGGCCATTGTCATCCCTCCCAAATACTCGAAATAGTGGTCAAGCGTTAGCGCGCCCACGACATTGGTGGATCGGCTCAATGTCACGGCATCGGTGTGTTTTAGGTGCTGTTCATACGCGCCCGCAGCGCGGGCTCCCCATTCGAATCCCGCGGTGTAGATAGCCCCTGAGCGGGCCAGATACGCTGCCGTCAGCCCGCCCGTATCGGAGTATTTGCCGCTGCGCTCGATTCCCGCGACCAGCCCGATGCCGTAGCCGCCGGCGGAGTTGCTGAAAATCCGCGCGCCCGCCAGCACCCGCGCATCGTCGGCGGCCATGCCGGCTTGCTTAAGCGCCGACTCGGCTTCGTCGGTGTGCGCGGCAACGTAGTTCTCGCCATCACCGGCGCCGGCGGCCAAGCGCACAGCCTTGTCGAGCAGTTCCATGCGATCGGGGAAGGTATCGCGAAACAGCGATGCTGCCTGGATTACTACATCGATCCGTGGTCGGTTAAGCTCGTCCGCTGGGATGAGCTCGACATCCTCCACAACGTTACGGTGATCCCAGACCGGCTTCACGCCCAACAGATACAAGATGTGCGCCAGATCGGTGCCGTATTGGCGGATCAACTCGGTGTTCCACAGCGTAAAACCAATTTTCCGCGGCCAACGCCCCAGGCGTTTCTGCTCGGCATTGAGTTGTGCCTTGGCAAGTTCAACGCCGATTTCCCAGGCGGCCCTCGTCGGCACTTCAGCCGGATTGATGCCGTAGAGATTTCGCCCCGTGGGTAGAGCTTGCGGATTGCGCAGCGGGTCGCCGCCGCCGCCAGGAGTCACGTAGCCACCCTCGAGAGCGTCTAGTGTCCGCTCGATTTCTAGGCCGGTCTGGTTGAACGCGGCTCGTAGCTGGGCGATCTGTTCGCGCGCGCCCGATTGGTCACCGACGATTGCGGCGATCATGGGCGCCAGTTCTTCAGGCGTGTTGGCAGAACCGTGGACGTGCAGACCGACTGGAATCTTGTCGTCGTTGATGAGGTGGATATGAAGCTGCAACTCGCTAATTTGCTCGTCGGTCGGAGACGCCGAGGCCCAGTCCAAACCGAGATCGCTGTCGAAGCCTTTCGCTCGCGCCACCTCTGCAATCCGCGTGCGGAGTCGTTCTTTTAGAGCTCCGTCGTCTTGAGCAAGAAAGCGTTCGGTTGAACGATACAGTTCGGCCACGGTTTGGTCTTCGTCTCGAATCGCCGCTGCCGCGATTGGCGGGATCTGATGGCTGACTGTCACTGCCGAGCCACGCCGTTTCGCGATAAGCGCCTCGCCAACGTTGTCCATAACGTAGACGTAGATGTTTGGCAGGGTGCCGAGAGTTAGGTCCGACCAATCGTCAGCCAATTGGCCCAGGGGCCTGCCCGGTAGGAACTCATGCGTACCGTGCGTACCGTAGTTGAGCACGGTGTCGGCCTTCCACACGTCTCGCAGCCACCAGTAAACCGCTAGGTACTGATGTGGAGGAGGGACACGGTCGTTGTGCTGTAGCTTCGCGTCCATCTTCGCGCCGCGCACGGGTTGCGGCAGTACGATGACATTGCCGTAATCCAGCTTGGGAATGACAAAGAAGGTCTCGCCGTCACGGTCGATGGTCATTAGGTCGCCAGGTGGCGGCCCGAACGCTGCCTCGACTTCTTGGCGCATCTGCTCCGGCAAAGTCGCGAACCATGCGCTGTAGCCGGCGACCGGCAGCAAGACGACGCCTTCTTGCGACGCCAACCGATCGAGATCGCGTTGCTGTCCGAAACTGACATTGCGTCCCTTCGTGAGCATCTCGTCGAGCAGTTGACGCTCGTCGATTGGAGCACCACGCACGTTGTACCCTTCGCCCTTCATCGCGGCCAGGAAGCGCGTAAGGCTGCGAGGCACGTTCAATCCCGCGCCGGTGATCCGGCCCTTGCCGATTCCCGACACGTAGAAAGCAGCAATCTTCTTTTCGCTGTTTGGCGCCTTCTTGAGGCGAACCCAGCGCTGGGCGCGCTCGACCATGCGGCCGACGCGTTCTTGCTGGAAAGACTCGAACCGGCGGCCGTACCATTCGGCATCAAGCCCCTCGATAAGAGTCGGCTCGATCGCGCCGTCCATCTCGGGAACCATCGCGCCCATGATCAGGCCCGCGCCGCGAATACCCGCTCGAGTCTGCTGATAGGCTTCGAACGTCTCGCCGGTGAAAAGTAACGACAGCCCGCGCAGGACGGGAACGTCAAGCTTCTCGTCCAGCGTTTCTACGCCTTGTGAGCCCAACCACCAGCGCCCGTGTTTTCGAGAAACGATAATGTCCGGCTCGTACTCGATCGCGAAAGGCGCGACCTGGGCAGTCCCGAAAATGGTTGCCACATTGAAACCGCCGTCTTCAAACGCCCGAACTATAGCGTCGGTTGCCTGATTCATGCCCAAGCGCCAGCCATCCGCGAAGTCGATGAAGGCCTTGGGAGCGCCGGGTTTCGCCAATCCCGAAGCTGCGTACCAGCGCTCATACTCCGCGACAGAGGTGAAAAGCCCAGGGGACTCAGGATGGTAGAAGCCGTCGTCGGGCGTTGGCTCGGGCGCTTGTTCAGGGTAGTTCTCGGCCAGTTGCCGCGCCGCGGTCGTCTGCAACAAACGAGCCATGTTCTCGACGCCGCCAAATCGCCAATAGTCGTCGATCCATTTTTCATCGGTGCTGAAGTCGGCATTACCCACGCCAAGCCGCTCGGTGTCGTGCGCCGGCAGAACCACTACTCGCGATCCTTGCTCTGCCGCTCTTGCCAGCGCGCGTTGAATGGGGCGGCTCAAGGGGTCGGAGCGTCGCCCGCTTACATAGATAGCCGCATAGCGAGAGAAATCTGGCTGGCCAAGGGCCGAATCATCGAGCTGTTCCGGGCTCCAGTAGTCGTATCGAACTCCACTCTGGCTTGAGGCCTCGGCTATCAGGAACCGATACATGCTCGGAAACCCCAAAAAAACTATGCGAGGGCGCGTCAGCCAATATCCTGCCGCCACGACAAGCGCGGTAAGCGCCAGACCAGTAGCATATGCCGATCTACGACCGGAAAAAACCCTTGAAAGCATGGAAATTCGCGTGGGTAAAGACGCTCAGTATGCGCCGTCAGATACCTGCCGGGCGGCGAACTGTTCACTATCTTACCGGTTTCTTTAGGACTGAATCTCTCCGGGCAGTGTTAAAACGGAGCCTAAGCAACGTGCGCCGAATCCTTCTGATTTTCGGTACGCGGCCCGAGGCGATTAAGCTCGGACCAGTCGTTAGACGCCTGAAGCTTGATCAGGCGCGTTTTGAAACTCGCGTTTGCGTGACCGCGCAGCACCGCCACCTGCTTGATCAGGTACTCGATGTATTCGGCATCGAACCCGATCACGATCTTGGTGCAATGCGCGAAGCTCAGTCGCTTACGCGAGCAACGGGGAGGATTTTGTGCGCCCTCGAATCCGTTGTCGCGGCCGAAGAGCCCGAATTGGTCGTGGTTCAAGGCGACACGACATCGACTGTTTGCGGCGCTCTGGCTGGATTCTACAATCGCGTGCCGGTGGCGCACATTGAAGCCGGTCTGCGAACAGGCACAACCGACGAGCCGTTTCCCGAGGAGATGAACCGCCGTGTAGCCTCAGAAATCGCGTCGTTCCATTTCGCCCCGACCAAAGCGGCTGCCGAAAACCTCCATCGCGAAAAAGTTTCTGGAAAAATCGTAATCAGTGGAAATACAGGCATCGATGCGCTCTTGGGAACCGCCGCCGATCTAGCAGCGGGCCGACTGCGATCGAGCGCTACGCCACTACTATTACCGGACAAGAAGATAATCTTGGTCACCGCTCATCGGCGCGAGAACTTCGGTCATCCAATTGAGCTGATCTGCGACGCGCTGAGTAGGATCGCGCTGCGACCGGACGTGCAGATTGTGTTCCCGGTGCACCCCAACCCCAGGGTCAAGGCCGCCGTGTTTGGCAAGCTCGCAAACACACCCAACGTCACGCTACTCGATCCACTCAACTACGTCGATTTCGTTGATTTGATGCGCCGCAGTCACTTAATTCTTACTGACTCCGGGGGCATCCAAGAGGAGGCCCCCGCACTGGGTAAGCCGGTGCTGATAGTGCGCGATGCGACCGAACGGCCCGAGGCCGTCGAGGCCGGGGCATCGCAAATCGTGGGCAGCGATCCTCAGAGAATTGTGCGCGCGGTCGAGGAACTTCTAACCGATGAGGGCCGCTATATTCGGATGGCCCAGCCGCGCTACCTCTTCGGAGACGGCAATGCGTCCGAGCGTATCGTCGCAGCTCTTGGCGAAGACATCCACATAAGCGCGGCGGCATAGCTGCCCCCGTTACCACTGTGGGACAATCGCTCTCGTGCGCCCTCTATGTTTCCTTCTCTTCGGTCTGCTGTCGCTAAGCTCGGCATTTGCTCAGGCCGATCGAATTCTGCATAACGGGAAAGTCATTAGCGTCGACCGCAACGGCTCGATCCACCAGGCGCTCGCGATCAAAGACGGCCGCATCTCAGCCGTCGGGGAATCCGAAGCGATGCTCGAAGCGCACAGCGGACCCAAGACTGAAATTGTCGATCTTGAAGGACGCAGTGTTCTCCCCGGCCTCGTCGACTCTCACGTTCACGCGCTGGGCGCGGGCCTTAGCGAGTTCCGCGAAAAGCTACCGCCGCTTGACTCGATCCCGGCCGTCCAACGCTACATCCGTCAGCAAGCGAAACAAACCCCCAAGGGTGACTGGATCGTAGTTCCGCGCACGTTTCCGACGCGACTCGCCGAACTGCGAATGCCGACTCGTTATGACCTCGATGTCGTCAAAAAACACCCGGTCATGTTCGACGCCGGCTATACAGTTGTTGTGAACTCGTATGCGCTCGAGATGTCGAAGATCGGACGCAGTACGGCGCATCCGCCCGACGGCGAGATCGGCGTCGACGAGAATGGCGAGCCCAACGGAATCCTTAAGAACGCGCAGTCGATGCTCAAGGGGCTCGATCGCGAAAAGGGGTTTACGCGCGAAGAGAAGCTTGAGGCTCTTGCGGCGATGCTGTTGCGATACCGGGCCGCCGGGCTGACGGCCGTCAGCGACCGCGCCGTGACCGATGAAAGCATCGAGCTCTATCGAGAGCTTCAGGCAACCGGACGTCTCCCCGTGCGAGTCGTGATGACCTGGCGTCCGGGCATCCCAGATGATTTCGACGACGTGCTCGATGCGATTCGCCAACGCGAAGGCACCACCGGTAGCGGCGACCGCTGGTTGAAATTCGGCCCCTACAAGGTGACTTCAGACGGCGGTATGACGATTGGCACGGCCTACCAGCGCTACCCCTACGGCCCATTCGGTAAACAGCTTTACGGTATGACAAACCCCGACAACATCGGAATCCTATCTGTAAAGCCAGAGAAATTGCTGGGGATTTTCAGGGAAGCTTCAGCCAAGGGCTGGCAGCTAACTTCACACGTGCAAGGCGGCGGGGCGATCGACAGTTTTCTCAAAGTCATGCAAGAGCTTGATCGCGAACGGCCGATTAAGCGAGCCCGCCACCACTTGATGCATGCAAGCTTTCAAAGCCAAGCGGCGATCGAGCTGGCAGCGAGTCTAGGCGTCGGAGCTGACGTCCAATCGCCCTGGTTGCACTACGACGGGCCGGCTCTCAAGAAAGTTTTCGGCGATGACGGCATCAAGTTCTTCTTTCCGCTCCGCAGCTACATCGACGCCGGCATTCACCCCGCCGGCGGTAGCGACCACATGGTCGGCCACGGCAAGAACGGCGCGGTAAACCCCTACAACCCTTTCTTGCAAATGTGGATTTCAATCACCCGCCAAACAAGCACCGGAGCTATTTTGCGACCCGAACAGCGCATTAGCCGCGACGAAGCGCTCAAGATGCACACGATATGGGCTGCCGAGATGCAGTTTGCGGAGGACGAGCGTGGCTCGATCGAGGTTGGCAAACTTGCCGATTTGGTTGTCCTTGACCGCGACTATTTGACGTGCCCTGAGGATGAGATCAAAGACATCGAACCGTGGAAGACCATCGTTGAAGGCCTCGACAACTGACAGCTTGCCTTGCGCATCGCCAGCTAAGATGCAAGCCATGCGAAGTCTGCGCCTCTCCTGCCTGCTGTTGACGCTCACGCAATGCGTCTTCGCCCAAGCAAGACCCAATTTCGTCTTCATCCTCGTCGACGATATGGGCTGGAGCGACCTCGGAATCTATGGTTCCGATCTGCATGAAACGCCCAACATCGACGCCTTCGCCAAGCGCTCGATGCGCTTTACCAACGCTTACGCCGCATCGCCGGTCTGCAGTCCCACTCGCGCGTCGATCATGACTGGGAAGTACCCGGCGCGCGTACGGATGACGATCTGGCACGAGGCTTCGAAATCTCCGCCCATGAACCGCAAGGTCGTGCCGCCCGTAACCGTCGACAGCCTTCCCCATGCCGAGGTCACGATTGCTGAAGTCCTCCACCAGGCCGGCTACGCGACGGCCCACGTCGGCAAATGGCACCTGGGCAGCGCCGCCTATTACCCGCAGACGCAAGGATTCGACTACAACATCGGCGGAACCTTCTGGGGCGCGCCTCAAGATTTTTTCTATCCATACAGCGGCACGAAGTACTTTTCAGGTGGCCCCCGCTACGTCCCTCATCTCGGGGGCGGCCAGACCGGCGAGTATCTCACCGACCGCCTGACCTCCGAGGCAATCGAAATTCTCGAACACGAGAAGGACAGGCCGTTCTACTTGAACCTGGCGTATCACACCGTCCACACACCAATTCAGGGCAAGCCCGAAATCGTCAAAAAGTATGAGCGTAAAATCAAACCGGGTCTGCGCCACCGCAACGCGCAATATGCCGCCATGGTGCAGTCGTTGGATGAAAACGTTGGACGCGTACTGGCGACGCTCGACAAGCTCGGCGTTGCCGACAACACGGTAGTCATCCTGACGTCGGACAACGGCGGATTCATCAATAAATTCGAGGGTCAAACGGTAACCGACAACGCCCCGTTACGCTCTGGAAAGGGGTCGCTATACGAGGGCGGCATTCGCGTCCCGGCGATGATCTACTGGCCCGGAACAACAAAGCCCGGAGCAGTAAGCGATGTCCCAATCAGCACGGTCGACTACTACCGCACGATCTTATCGATCGCAGGCCTCGCGGGCGACAGCGAACACAACCGTAACGTCGACGGAGTAAACCTCAAACCACTGCTCGTCAATCCCGCGGCTACATTGGAGCGCGCCGCGATGTGTACAATCTGGCGAACGACCTCGGCGAAACGAGCAACTTGGCAGACTCGCAGAGTGCCCGCGCCGAGGCGCTCCATAGCAGACTTCGTGCCTGGCTAAAATCTGTCGACGCGCAGTTGCCCGAACCGAACCCGTCGAACTAACAAAGGCATTTCGCCGGCGAGCGAGTGCTACCCACCCCCTTTCCCCAAGCGGTAGTGTCAGGCGATGCGTTCGAACACAGGCCGTCCGAGCGCGGTCATTGTGTTCAGGACTTTTCGGCCGAGTTGGATCTCCGTGATCTGCCTGGAGAAGCTGCGGGATTTGAGTTTGGGGCCGATGACGCTCTTCCAACGGCCCATCTGCGTTTCTATTCGGCTGCGCTGGTTGTACCCTGTTGCCGTCTGCCAGGCCATGCGGCCGTTGCTGCGGATTTGGGCAATATGGCGATCCCGAACGGTCGCATCACGCGCCGATTGCAGGCGGATCACTGCGTCCTTTGGCGGCGGTATGACCACATCCAGAGTCTCCCCATACCGCTGCCTCAGCAGATTTCGTGTGGACGCTCCATCGTAGGCGCCGTCAGCCAGAAAGCCCGTGACCGGGGCATCCAGCTGATCCAGGAGGCTGGGTAAGGCTGTGCTGTCTCCAACGTTATCGTGAGTCAGAGCGGCGCAAACAATCGCCCCGCTGGCGAGGTCCAGTCCGAGGTGGAGCTTGCGCCAGCGGCGGCGTATTCCCTTGGTGTTATGCTTCTGCGCTAGCCATTCGCCCTCGCCGAAGATCTTGAGGCCAGTACTGTCGACCAGCAGATGGATAGGCACAGATCCTGCTTGCCTCATCACCTGAGCGATGCTCACCCCGTTTGCGCGCCGCGACAGCGTGGAGTAATCCGGTACCCGTATATCCAACCCCATGAGCGTGCCGATGGAACCCATAAGCCCCTGTGTCTGACGCAGTCCAAGATGGTATGCCGTGCGCAGCATCAGGCATGTCTCGATCGCCAAATCCGAGTATCTGCGCTGACCACCCCGTGACGTGCGGCGCGGCGCGCTCCACACACTTTGAGCCTCCTCACTGACCCAAATCGTCAGGTCACCCCGTTGGCGCAAGCTCTCGTTATATTCCGCCCAGTTGATCACCCGGTACTGCACCTTATCAAACTTGTGCCGGCGCGCTGCGGTGAACTTATGTGGCATTTAGACTACCCCCAGCGTTGAAAAAACCAATGATAAGACATCCTTCGGGATGATCCATGCAACAAGGTCCATCAGTGAATGAACTTCGGCTTCTGGGGCTTCGGCGGCTTCGCCTTGAAAGTTTGGGTTGATTCGCTCTCCGGACGCGCCACGGTGATTGTCTTGTCTGGGTTCAGTTGCGCCACGCCGCCCAGCGCGCGCGCCACTTCCCCGATGTTGAGCCGGATCGCCTCATCCACGAGCGTGTTAACGGAGTCCAGCGTCAGCACGTACACTTCGGGCTGAATGTGGATGCGGGCGAAGATGACCGCTAGGGTGACGAGCTCGCTTTCAGAAGCCTCGGCGTACTCATCCCACTCTGGATCGCCTTTCAACTCCTCCCGGAACAACGCGAGGCCGATGGGATCAATGCGGATCGCCTTGGTTTTCTGCCCCCGGATATTTGGCCGTCGTTTCATTGTAACTACCTCCCGTTTTATTTCGACTACAACTCGTGTTATAGTAGCAGGATCAAGTGCCGTTAACAATCCGGACCGCTCGCGTGGCGTTTAAGCATTGCGTCACGCGGGCGGTCCGGTAGGCATAAGGAGAAACACGGAATGACGATCCTTCAACAAAAGTTGCTTCGGCAGAGTGAGATTCGAGAGTCGATAAACTCTCTTTTGGGTAATGACGCCCGAACCGAGGAACAAGACGCGGAACTTTCCACACTGACCGCCGCCGGGCAGAAACTAGAACCCGAAATTCGAGCCGCGATTTTGGCCGAGCCGGACCCGGAGACGACGATCACTAAGACCGGCGACCCCGAACAGCGCGAACGGCTGGAAATTCGGAGCAAGACCGGTTTGGCCGATTTCCTTTCGGCGGCTGCCGGTGGGCGTGAGGTATCCGGAGCAGCGAAAGAGTACGCGGCTTCAGTCGGTTGTTCTCCGCTCAACAGGCTACCTCTGGATATCTTCAGGAACGGCCAACCGGAGACTCGCGCCATCACGTCGGGACCGGCGGTTGATGGACCAGTGGAATCGGCCATTCCGTTCGTATTCCAGCGAAGCGCCGCCGCGTCGCTCGGTATCCAGATGCCGACGCATGGGGCCGGGGCGGTACAGGTACCAAGGGTAACGACCGCGCCACCGGCTGACACGCTGGCAAAGGATGCTGCCGCACCGTCAACGGCGGCAGTGATCGCTCTGGACTCGCAGACGCCGAAAAGAATCAGTGGGCAATTTGAAGTCCGCGCCGAAGACTTGGCCGTCTTCCCGGCATTGGAGGCAGTGCTCGGGGAGTCCATTCGAGGGGCGCTGTCCAACGAACTAGACGAAGAGGTTTTCAACGGCGCGGCTGCCGGTTTGAACGGGCTATTCACTCAGGCTTCAACCGTGGCGGTCGCTGGGGCAATCGAGACCTACGCCACCGGAGTCGGTCGATTCGCAGAGATCGTAGACGGAGAGCACGCCTACTCGCTGTCCGATCTGCGCTGTGTCGTAGGGCCGAGCACCTATGCGAAATACATGGGGCTCATCTCCGGGGGGATACCGCTGGCTGACTACCTCGAAAGCAAGCTGGGCTCTTTCCGCGTCTCGAACCGAATGGCCGCGATTGCCAACAAAGGACAGCGCGGCATCGTGACGTTGAACGGTGGGCCGAGTCCGATCCGCGTCTATGTCTGGAATGCCTTGGAGATCATTCGTGACCCGTTCACCGGCGCCGGCGCTGGAAAGGTGACATTGACGGCTACGGCGCTGGTTTCAGAAGTCTACATCCCGCATGGGACTTCTCAGGTAAAGGAGATTCACCCGAAGCTGATCGCGTAGGCCGATGCAGGAACCGCTACAGTACGTGGTCCCCGTAGAAGTCCGAGAATCGGCTGACGGGCCGATGATCCGGGGCGTCGTTCTACAGGAGGGACGCGCCTCTGCCGGTGGAAGGGCCGAATTATTTAGTCCTTTTTCCGTGATTTGGCCGCATGACGGCCTCAAACTTCTGAGCGAACATCGCGGAGCGGAGCTTGCCCGCGCCGTGCCGACACGGGACGCCGATGGATCGCTTCGTATCGAGACACGCGCAACCCCGGCGATCCTCACCGCGTACGCCACCCGCAAGTATTTCTCTGTGGAGTTTCACGCAATCAGCGAGGTACGCACCAAAGGGGGAGTGCGGGAGATAACACGCGCCCTTGTGGACGCCGCCGCCCTTGTTACCTCTCCTGAGTATTCGCAGGCGACCGCCGAAATTCGAGACCGTAATCGCCGGAAAGTCTGGTTATGATCGGCCTTTCTCGGTTATTCCACCGCCGAAAGGCCGAGGTCCGCGAGTCCTATACCGACATGGTTGTTGCTCGGCTTGTCGCCGCGAGCGCGGGCGTGGGCGACGGTTCGGCGCTAGCCGCGATTGAAACCGCCGCTCGATGGTGGGGGTCTGGGCTTGCATCGGCAACTGTCAAACCTGACAACGTGGCGCTCAGGTCTGTGTCTCCGTTGGTCCTCGACGCCGTAGGCCGTGCGCTTTGCCGATCCGGTGAGTCGCTGCATGTGATCGCCGTTCGCAGTGGGCGGGTGACGTTGACCCCTACTGCATCATGGACAGTTCACGGAGGCGACGATCCGCTGACGTGGCGGTATCGAGTCACGCTATCCGGCCCGGACACATCGCGCACGATCACTCTTCCAGGAGAGTCAGTTCTACACGTCAGGTATGCGCCTGACCCGTCGCGACCGTGGGCCGGACGCAGCCCCGTTCAACTGGCCGTGGACACGGCGAGAGTAGCCGGACTGCTAGAGACGGCCACGGCGGGAGAACTCGGCTTTACCCAAACGCAAATGCTGACGCCGCGCCGTAGCGCGGGTGACTTCGGCGTGGCCGATTCTCTCACCCCCGATACAATCTCTAAAATCGTGACCGCCTTTGCCGAGCATGTACACACCGGCGCGTTCGTACTTCCGGCTGACGTGACGCCGCAGCGACTCGGACCGGAACCGCCGGATTCTTTCGCCGAGCTTCGGGACCGGTTTGAAAACTCCATTCTCGCCATGTGCGGCCTACCGCCATCGCTGGTAGCCGCCCGAGCAACAGGAACGGCAATGCGTGAAGCGTTCCGGCAAGTGCTCCATAGCTTGTTGAAACCACTCGGCGCGCTTGTGGTCGAGGAACTTCGAGAGAAGCTAGACCCGGACGCCGCATTGAGTTTTGACACGCTTCGAGCCGGCGACATTACCGGAATGGCACGAGCCTACGGCAGTTTGGTAGCGGGCGGGATCGCGCCACAATCCGCCGCAGCCGCCGTGGGCCTCGATGGCATTGAGGTTTCAGCATGACTTTTTTCGTGAGTGGTGAGATTGTTACGCCGCCCGCGCGTCTGCCTGTTACGGTTGACGCCGCAGACCAGGCGCTCGCCCGCGCCGTCGTGGAGGAAATTGAGCGGGCGTATCTGTGGCGGGCTATCGTCTCTCAGGAACGGCGCATCGTGATTGATGGGGCGCTTCCCCCTCGGCTGGAACTTGAACCCGTGACGGCCATCGTGAGCCTCACAAGGTGGACTCCTACCGATGACGCCGCCGTGATTGACGCGGCCGGTTATAACTTCGTTACACGCGACCCGTTAGGCACCATCATCGCGCCGGCTAACGGGAATAGCTGGCCCGCCCCAGAACGAGCCATCGGAAGTTTTGCGCTTACCTACATGGCGGGATGGACAGTCACCGCAACGGAGAATCACGTACCGGCCAGCGTGGTCTACATGATCGAGAAGGCCGTCTCTTTTAGGGCCGGATCTGGACTAGGCGACATTGCCATCGGCTCTGTGAAGATCAACGTCGCCAACTCGTACAAAACTGACAAAATTCCACCCGCGATTGCCAGCATCGCCCGTGCCTACCAGTACCGACCGGGCCTGTTCGCGGCTAGGCCGTGACGATGCTCAATGACGCGCTCACCGCTCGGCTTGCAGCGACCAAGCGCAGGCTACAAGTGGGCGGGGTACTTCAACCTGTGGAGTGGGGAGTCCCAACAGGGCCGCGTGACGAACGCGGGAGAACAGCCTACGAGTATTCGGAGATTGACGCGCTGATTGAGGCTAGGCCCGCGCTGGCTCGAGGGGGAACAAGCATCGAACGGTCCGATAACACGGTGTTGGTAATTTTCGACGCCGTGGCAATTTTGACCGAGCACTTGTTCCGGTGGGGTGATCCGCCTCACGTCTACAAGATCAAAGCGGTCGAGGGTTTGCTGAAAGACGAAGAAACCGGAACGAGATACGCCAGCGAAGTAGTCGTAATACGTTGAGTATTAATACGTTAAAAGGAGATTAATTGCGTCCTAACGCCCGTGCAGGGAATCGTGACAAGTCACGCACAGCGTCCGGCAGTTTGAGGGAGCATCTATCCCGCCCGCCGTGCGCGGAATGATGTGATGCGCTTCCAACTTTTCTTTGCCGCCGCAGCGTTGACAGCGCCCGCCGTCCCGCCGAAGTACAAAGGCCCGTAGCTTACGCCAGCGGCGCGTAGACCCGCTCCGGGGTGCTAGAACCACGTCACTACCCCCTCACGCGATATCACCGCTCCCCGCAATGGGACCGGAGCGGGACGGCGCGCTCGCTCACCAGCGGCCAGTAGCAGCGCCGCCGCTGCATCGTCACGGCTTCGCCGTTGATCGAGTTTCGTCACTTTCGTTACCCCCGCATTGTCAACCACAAGATTCGTTTGCGACCATGCCGCTCCAAGCAAAGCACGGCTCGCCTCAGTCACCCCGGCCTCGGTATCGAGTAGCAGGGACCGGAGCGACTGGACGTTGCTCGTAGACTCGCCGCCTGACTTCGCCCGCTCGATGACGCGGACACGTCCGCTAACAACTTGATGCAGTTCGGGCGCTCGATAGTTGTCGCAAACAATGGCCGCTGGTTCCCAAGCCCAGATTCGCGACAATAACCGATCTACTCCGGGGACGGCGCGGCCAGCGTCAACGGACAGCCCGCCGGACCTCACCAACTCCGAATAGGAGTCATCCGCAACCTGATCGTCGCGCTCCTGATCGGCCAGCGAAGGCGATCCCGGTGCAAGCGCCCATGCCTCAATGCGACCAGACGGCCAGATCGCCGCCGCCGCGCTCCAACTTCTATTCCCGCCAAGATCGACGCCGATAACCGGCTTCCCTTCGCACGCCGGGACCGCCCGCGCACAGACCCGCGCCCATTCCGCCGTCGTCACGAGCGGCTGCGTATCGACCGGATCGCCGGGAATGTTGAGCCGGAATTGCCTGAACGTCCGCGCCGCTCGTTCACTCGCCAGCGCCGCCGTGTGTTCCCGCTCTAGCACCCGCCGTAAGTACGGATTGATCGCGGCAACAGGATTTACCCGCAAGACCTCAGCGAAGTCTCCCCAGCGCTCCGAGTTCGCCTGCAACAGTGCGACGTGACGCCCCTCTCCGCTCCCCTCCGCTACGAATTGCGGCCACCAGCCCGCCGGACCCATGATCGGCGCTGGGGCAAGTGTTCCCACGGCAACAATCTGGGTCCGGCGCTTGCCGAGGCTTGTCAGCATCGCGTCCCAAAGCCGTCTACCCGCAGTAGCACTCCATGCCCCCGGCTCATCCGCAATGATGATCCTAACGTTCGCGCCAAGGCCCAAGGCGCGGCGTGCATCGCTAGAAACGATCCGTACCCGCGCTCGGCTCGCTAAATGCTCAACTCCGTCATTGCGCCACCTGTAGCCGTTCGCCTCTCCAAGCGCTTGCCGCGCAAACTCCAACACGATCCCAGCTTGGTTGCGGCTCGAACTCACCAAAATGTTTTCAACGGACGGCTCGAATAGCGGATCGCCCGGTGTCAGCGACCGCGCCACCAGCCCGCCGCATAACCACGATTTTCCGTTTCCACGCGGGCAAGATAGAACGGCAATTTCCGGACGGCGCTCTTTTCGAGTCAAGGCCGCCACAAAAGCCGACTGGAACGGCAAAAGCCCTGTAGCGTCCCGCTCTGCCGCCCTCCGCGCCCTCCACTCCCGAAAGTAGCTCGCTCGGCTCTCGCTCATTGTTGCGCCTCACCAGTCCTGTTGCATAAAAGGGTTCCCACCACCGGGAAGTAGTGGTTTGGGCAAGACTGGCCGTGTCCGCGCCCCTTTTTGCTACGTCTTCCAGGGGTCCCCATGGTTTCGTGAATGATAATATCCTTTATCATGCGTGATTAACCCCCCCCCTCCCGCCGCTCCCCGGCGGGCCGTAATGCCGGATCGCTCCCTAACGTGTAGTAGAGCGGGAGCTTCCCCAATTCCCGCCCAACCAGCCTGGTTTCAT
>CBDBHI010000054.1:0-86836 GCA_965205595.1 Bryobacterales bacterium
TCGACAAGCCAGAGACGCCAGGCGAAAAGTCCGCGCCCAGTTCGATCGGAATCAGCGTGCAGACGTTGACGCCCGAAGTCGCCGAGCAACTGCGCGTCGATACGGATACTCGAGGAGTCGTCGTGGCGCGAGTCGAACTCGGAAGCCCCGCGGCTGAAGCAGGAATCGAACGCGGCGACGTTCTCGAGCAAGTGAATCGAAAGGAAGTTTCGACAGCCGACGATTTTCGCGATGCCCTGGCAGAGTCAGGCGACAAGCCGGTATTGCTGCTCTTGAACCGGCGAGGCGATACTCGCTTCGTTGTGGTTGCTCGTTAATTCTTGTAAGAACGCGGATCGAACCGCGGGAGTGGCTCACCCGATGATTTGATTGCCGGGGGTCGCTCTCGCTACACTTGCATCATGCGGAAATGGCTCGTTGTCGCTGGGCTGGCGACGACAACATTACTGCTGGCGCAACTGTCGCCGCCCGCGAATCCGACTGAATCGAGTTCGAGCGGTACAGTCAGCCGGCCCCACGTAGTGATGACTACGGTGGATACGCTTCGCGCGGATCATCTCTCCTCGTACGGCTATCACCTCAAGACGAGTCCCCGGATCGACCGGTTGGCTTCCGAGGGCGTGCGGTTTGATCGCGCACACGCCGCGATCCCGATGACTGGCCCCTCACATTTTTCGATGTTTACGGGCCGCTACCCTCAGGAACACGGGGCTCGCATCAACGGCGTCGCCATTCCGGACAATTCGAAATGGTTGACGATCCCGCAGGTGCTCAGAAAATTCGGCTACAGCTCGGCCGCGTTCGTCAGTGCCTGGCCGCTGATCGGCCGGCTAACGCATTTCGACGATAAGTTTGACCACTTCGACGACGATCTCGACCGCAGCTATCAACTGCTGCACTCGATGCGTTGGGCCGAAGACGTCACGCCCAAAGCCATTAGTTGGCTCGACGACCACAAAGACGACGAAAACATCTTCATGTGGGTGCACTACTTCGACCCGCATGAGCCCTATAATCTCCGCGATGACTTCGCTAACCCCGAGCAGCTCGGCGCACCAAGCGAGGCCGTTTCTCGCTACTCGAAAGAAGTGGCTGAGCGCGTCCGCAAGTATGACTCCGAGATTGGCTATGCCGACAAACACATTGGCAAGTTGCTCGATCGCCTAGACGATCACGGCTTAACCGACAACACGTTGGTTGTATTAGTTGCTGACCACGGCGAAGGGCTGGGCGAACACGGCTTTGTGGGTCACGGGCGTTGGCTGACTGAATCCGTCGTGCGTGTCCCCTGGATCATGAAGCTGCCGGGCACAATTGACGCCGGAACGATCATCGAACAGAACGTCTCCACGCTTGATCTCGCCCCGACGATTCTCGACTTGACGGTGCCCGAGTATCGGAAGCAGTCCGGAATCTCAGTTTCGTTCGCGGGTCGCAGCCAACTGAAGGCGATTCGCGAGAGCGCTACCCCTACCCAGCGGACCGTGCGCTATGTCTCGTTCGCGGGCAAGAAGGGGCTCGCCCCGGGATGGCTGTCGTGGATGTGGATAAACAACGGCGGGCTGCCCCTAAAAATGGGAAAAATCGAAGGAACGATGAAGACGGTCTGGACCCCGGGGGACGAGAAATTCCGCGTTCACGATCTCGCCAAAGATCCGTTTGAGTTTGAGCCGGAAGAGTTAACTCCTGACGACCGCAAGTACAAATTTGAGATGGCGGCGTTTGAACGCTGGTACGAGTCGACCGATCTGGAGAAGACCGAGGCCAAGCTAAGCAAACGAGACGCCGAGATCCTCGAAAGTCTCGGTTATCTACAATAGCGAACTACGTCCACTCAAGTCTTGCCAGAGTATCACCGGGCCCCGCGCAGCGACCCTAGTCCGTAGGCAACACTACAATGAAAGTTCCCCACTCGGCTGTGCGGGGAATCTCCATCCGCAGCTGCAAAAACCATGTCTTTAGAAGACCGCCTTTTTCAGCAACGCTACGACAAGATCGGCGAAATCGAAGCCCTCGGCTACGAGCGCTATCCGCGCAAATACGAATTCACCCACACCGTTCCCGCGATCCGCGAAAAGTTCGATCCCGCCGACGCCGAGACCCTCGAATCTGACGGGCAAGACCTCCGTATAAGCGGACGCCTCGTGACGAAGCGCCGCCAGGGCAAGGCCGGATTCGCACACCTTAAGCAGGCTGGAGTCCAGCTCCAGATTTACATCCGGCGCGACGAGGTGCCCGAGAAAGATTTCGAGCTTTACAAGAAACTAGACGCCGGCGACATCGTAGGCGTGGCGGGCTACCTGTTCCGTACCCAGACCAATGAGCTGACTCTACGCGTCCAAGTCCTGCAATTTCTCTCAAAGGGAATCCTCCCTCTTCCTGAGAAATTCCACGGCCTACAAGACGTGGAAATTCGTTACCGGCAGCGATATCTGGACCTTTTCACGAACGACTTCGTTCGAGAGACGTTCATAGCCCGCGACAAGATCATCCAGTCGATGCGCGGTTCCTTCGCGCGGCGCGGCTACGTCGAAGTCGAGACGCCAATGATGCAACCGCTCTACGGCGGCGCGCTGGCGCGACCATTCGAGACCCATCACCACGCACTCGACGTCGATCTCTACCTACGCATCGCACCCGAGCTCTACCTCAAGCGCCTGATCGTCGGCGGCATGGACCGCGTCTACGAGATCAACCGCAACTTCCGCAACGAAGGCCTATCGAAGCATCACAACCCCGAGTTCACGATGCTTGAGTTCTATCAGGCTTACAGCGACTACCGAGATCTGATGGAGTTCAGCAAGGAACTCCTAGCTGAAACGGCCCAGGCCGCGCTCGACGGCGGTACTATTGCGGAATTCGGCGAGCACAAGATCAACTTCGCCAACCTCAACTGCTTGACGCTGGCCGAAACGATCGTCGAGTATTGGCCCGACGACGCCACGCGTCCGCGGGTCGAAGAACTTGGCGACATCGAAAAGCTGCGCGAGCTAGCCGGCATTCACAACACCAAGGTCGAAAGCCAGCTCGACCTGAACCGCGCCATCTCTCCCGGCAAGGCGCAGCTAGAGCTTTTCGAGGCCGCCTGCGAACATCGAGTCGTCCAACCCACACTCGTTTACGACTACCCCGTCGAAGCTTCACCACTGTCGAAGCAAAAACCCGGGAACCCCGATTGGGTCGAGCGCTTCGAAATTTTCTGTGGTGGCATGGAAATCGCCAACGGATATTCCGAGCTAAACGATCCGCAGGAACAGCGAGCGCGTTTCGAGGATCAAGTCGCCATGCGCGAGGGCGGTGACGGCGAAGCCCACGGCATGGACGAGGATTATCTCCGCGCCCTCTCGTACGGCATGCCCCCAACGGCCGGCCAAGGAATCGGCATCGACCGCCTTACCATGCTGCTCACCAACTCGCCGACGATCCGAGACGTGATCCTATTCCCATTACTCCGCCCCGAGGGCGAGATCGGAATGGCCAACCGCCTCCGCAAAGCCGAGTCGCACTCGTAGTCGCTCTGCTCGAACGTCGAAAGTCTCGATGCGTCATTCCGAGCCGTTGAAGCCGGGTGATTCGTTTTTCCTCTCAACGTTTGACCCTCCGCAAGCGTATTACCTACCGAGAAGCAGAAACCGTGGCCGCCGCGACCGAGTATTGGATGTCCGCTCCCGACGAGGAGTTCGACGCCCTACAAACCGACATCCAGGCGCTCATCCAACAGGCACAAACTGGAAGCCTCGCCGCATTCGAAAGAATCATGATCCTGCACGAGCGCCGAGTCTTCCGCGTGGCCCTAGCTACACTGCGAAATCCTGAGGACGCTAGCGACGCCTCACAAGAAGTCTTCCTACGTGTTCATCGGGGCCTCGGCTCGTTCCGCCCCGGCAACGACTTTCTGCCGTGGCTTTATCGAATCACAATAAACGTATGCCGAGACATCCAGCGAAAGCGCCGCTCCGCGCCGGCGCTCTCGTTCGATTCCTTGGCAGCCGTCGGCGCAATCGTCGAACCCATCACGGCCGAGACGCCGCCCGACGAGCAAACCCTACACAACGAACGACGACGCATACTCGTTGACGCTCTCGATGAATTGCCGGAGAAAGAACGCGGCGCGCTTGTCCTCCGCGACATCGAAGGCCTGACGGCCGCCGAGGCCGCCGCGGTACTGGGTTCGTCGGAAAGTTCGGTCCGCTCGCAAGCAAGCCGGGCCCGCGCCAAGCTGCGAAACATTGTCGAGAAGAGGCTCAATCGATCATGACGTGCGGACAATTTCTCGTGGACGCGTCCGACTGGGTGGAAGGCTCCCTCGCAACTGACCGAGCCGAAGCGTTGAAGCGTCACGCGTGCGACTGTGGGGCCTGCGCGCGTACCATCGCGGACTTCCACACTCTTCGCGCCGACCTTCGCGCGGCGATAGACGAACCTATCGACCAGTCGACCCTCCGCGATGTTCGCGCCGCCGTACTTGAGGAACTCAGCGCCCGCCCCACGTTCGGTTTGTGGGGTGCCTGGCGAACGCGGATCGCATGGACTCTGGCGGCGATCGCGGCCTTTGTCTGCGGCTGGACTGTTTTCGATACAGTCGATCCCTTGCCCGAGCCGACGATAGCCGTAATCGCGCCCTCGCAGCGGCTCGCACCGTCCCCGGCGGTTTCAGATTCAGTCAGCGCGGCACGGGAGCTACCCCAAGCACCGGCCATTCCAGAAACCGAGGCCCCGCCACCCGCACCGCAGGAGATTGAAGTCTTCGCCCTCAATACTCCACCGGAAACTGACGCCGACGTCCGAGAAAGTGTCATTCTCAAGCTTCCGTCAACCAATCCCGATGTAGTGCTTTACTGGGTCAGCGAGACCCACGGAGGTTCATGATGTCTTTACGAAAGCTTTTAAGATTTGCTTGTCTACTATGTTTCATTGTTCCGGTCACAACGTCGGGCCTATTGGACGCGCAGTCCGTCGACGACGGCAATTCCATGGTGAAGCGCGTGATTCGCGTGCATCACCTTAATCCGAACGATGTCTCGGGGATGTTTCGGAAGTGGGTCAGAGGCAACATGATCCCAAGCAAAGACCTCGGCGTGCTCACGGTGATTGGTACGGCTAGCGAGGTCGACACAGTAGAAGAGGCAATCCGCGCGCTGGACGTGCCTCGCGCCCCAGACGCTGACATCAATGTCGAGCTCACAGTGCACTTTCTTGGGGTGACTGACGAGCCGACGACCGCAAGACTCCCGGGCGACCTCAACGCGGTGGTCGAGCAATTGAAACCTCGCTTTCCTTACCCCGGCTACGAATTGCTCGACACGCTAATCACGCGAGTTCGCGTCGACCGCGCAACCGAGGTCAGCGGCGTCGAACCGGATCCGAGCGGCCAGCGCTCGGTCCGCCCAATGATCTATCAGTTCCGAACAAACGTCACCGGAGTCAGTGGCGCCGTCGGTGCTCGCACGGTGCACCTACAAAACCTAAGAGCGGGTTTTCGCGTCCCGATACTCACAGGCAAAGACGAATACAATTACAGCGATCTCGGCATCAACACCGACATCGACATCGCCGAAAACAAACTAGTGGTCATTGGCAAAACCGGCATGCAAGGCAAGGCCCGAGGAATGTTCGTGATCCTCCAAGCCCGCGTCGATGAATAGCTCACACGGGCATCGCATCGAACCCCCGCCAAGCACTCAATAGTCCAACAAGTAACTAAACTTCACAAACAAAGCCCGCGACAGCGTCCTCCGGACATCGTCATGTGGGTCGGTGAAGTCGCGTGTCGAATTGGCGTTGTTGTAAACAACAAATAGTCCGGTACTCGACGTCGACATCAACCCCACGCGAATGTTGTGGCCAATTTGCCCCGTCCGGCTGTTGTACTGACTCAGCGTCTGTAGGAAACTCTTCGGGGTAAACGACCAGTTAAACCGCAGTCCGACCAAGTCGGTATTAAACTCTGCCTGCGGGAGGTCGACAATGTTCCGTGTGTAACTGCCAGTCCAAACAATATTGTGGCTATAGCGATAACCGCCGCTAAAGTTCAGCGAGCGAATCGTTCCGTTGTAGAAACTTCCGGCCGCCACCGAGCCACTCGCAAACAGCGTCGCCGTGGGGTCAGTTCCAAAGTTAGCGATGAGGTCTTGGAATGGATAACGCCCGGGTGCGATAAACACCCCCGGATGAACTTCAAATGGCCTGTCCAGACGTTCAAAGTGGCGGTTGAAAGACGTCCCCAGCCGCCCCCCGTTTTGCCACCGGCTATCGACGTGGTAGTGCTCAAACCCCGACTCGGTTTCGTTCGATCCCAAGGTATACCAGCGGTTCCATTGGAAATGAGGAAAGACGCTGCGAATCCGACTGTTCTTTGGATAGAACGTGTGGCGGTACCCGACCGTCGGTTTGCGATACCCTGCTCGCCGTACAAAGCCGACTTCGGGATTAAAGTTAGTCCCGACCTCGATAATCGACAAGTCGAGATTGTGGTTCGTGCTTTCGTAAGCAAACGCCGAAGCGTAAGCGTGGTCGCTGCCCTCGAAGCCCGGTGTTGAACTTTTTGCCACATAGTTAAACCAGTTAGCGTACTGACCGAACCCGATATTCGCATCGAGCCCGTAAGCTACGTTAGAATCCGGCGCGTCCTCAAACTCCGTCGTCGCTTTTCGCGAAACAAAGATTCCGCCAATCGACGTACGATTTGAAAACTCCCGCGCTACCCGCGCCGCCCCATAGTTGTTTGCCGGCGCCGAGCCTTCTTGCTCGCGCGTCTGCATATTGAGCATCCCAACCTGATACTTGCCAACCTTGCCGCTCACGCGAGCACCGGCATCGATCGGAACTTGATTGCGGTTTTCGTCAATGCCGATACGCCGCGAGAAAAATAGCTCGACCGTACGCGGCGTACCAAATTCGAAGGTCCCAGAGTTCTCAAGGAAAAACGGCCGCTTCTCGGGGAAGAACAAATCAAACCGCGTCAGGTTGATCTGTTCGTCGTCCACCTCCACCTGCGCGAAGTCCGTATTGAAAGTAGCGTCGAGAGTCAGACCCGGCGTAAGGCTGTACTTCAAGTCGAGGCCCACGTTCTTCTTGATCTCCGTTCGATCGCCCTCGAGTCGAAAGTCTTGCGAGAACCCGCCCAAGACGTAGGGCAACAGTTTCAAGTTGCGCTGCGGGGTTGTCTCCAGCCCGTAAAGCTCGCCCGCGAGGCCGACCTGACTGAATTGGAAGGCACGCGATACGGGTGCCCAGAACGATTGCTCGTTGCGCCGCCGCATGGTGCGCATCACGTTCAGCCCCCACTTTGAGTCCGTACCGGGCCGGTACCGCAAAGTCCGAAACGGAATCCGAATCTCGCTCTCCCAGCCACGCTCGGTGATGCTCGAGCGCACGTCCCAGACTGCGTCCCAATTGAGGTTGAAAGCAGCGGCTCCTCCACGCTGGGCGCCGCCGCCACCGGCCGTCGCCGGAGTACCCACGCCGCCACGAGCTTGGCCCGCCTTCGACAACTGCGCATCAAACTCCACACCCGTCGGCGTAGTCCCAAAGATAAACGCGCTCTGGTCGTCGTCGAACGTATCGAGCAGTATCTGCACGGAGTCGGTGTCGTCGAGTGGAGCATCGCGGCGATTCTGCGTCATCACAATGTTCTGTGGCTGCGAATCGAAACAGATCACGCCGATATAGAGAAACTTGGCGTCGAACGCCAGGCGAACTTCAGTCGGCTCGGTCGCCGCCGCGCCTTCGTCAGGATTCTGCTGGATGAAACCCGCCGCCGGTTCGATTGCCTGCCACAGCGCGTCGTCCACGACGCCGTCGAGCATGGGCGGCTCCGCGATTTTGCGCGCGCGCACGTGAACCTGTTGCGCCGCGGTAAGGTCCTGCGCGCGAGCATCGCCGACAAAAGTCAGCACCATGGCCAAAATCAATAATCGAAAATTCATCTAGAGGACGCCACCAACCTTATGCAGATGGCGAGAGTCTGAGCCGCGCCCCTAGGTAGGCGGTTGTCAAGAAGCGACTGATCCAACCGGAGCAGCTACTCACGCCGCTCTTCAGGAAAAGCAGACGCAAAGATGATCGCACATCTACCAGCCCGCATTTGTCACCACGTGGCGAGCGAAAGTGCGTGAGAGGTGTGTTGATACGAGGCGGGCGACGGTCGGCGCGCGGAGGCGTACTTTTGCAGTCCGTCGAGCACCCGCGATCGAGCGCAACGAAGTAATGGAGCATCTATCGCCTGCGTTCGCCGTGAGGTGGTAAGAAACGTGGGTTAACCTCAATACTCGTTACTTAATTATTTTTATAGCTTTCTCGAAATCAATGCGATGGTGGCGCAGCGGCGCGCGCGGTCGGAGCGGGTAGCTGCTCATCTTCCGCTTGACTCCTCGTGGCGTACGTCTGCCGCGACTCGACCGCGCGCGCTCTTCGAGAACCTCCCGGACGACCGCGCGATGAAAGGCTTTTCTAACCCGAGGGGGGAATAGCCGCCGCGAGCGGCATCTTGCGTCGAATCACTCGCACCGCGTGAATATACGAAAGTCGATGCGGATCTTCGTCCGCCTCCAACGCCGCTTCGTGCAGCAAGCCGCGGATCGCAAAATGGGCCAGCATCAATCCGTAGAACTCCTGCCGCACCAGCTCCGGCGTCTTGCTGCGCAACACGATCCGCGCGCCGCGCAAGTGGGTCTTGAGTTCGTCCAGCGCGTTTTCGATCTCCCAGCGCTCGTGGTATAAAGACGCCATCTCGTTCGCCGCAGCCCGCTTGGGATCAAGCACTGTAGTCAGCAAGCGATAAAACGGCTCGGCATCCTCAACGCCTTCGAGTTCGTATTCAATCACGCGCACACGGATGCCCGCGCGGCGCTTCCGCCGATCACTTTCGGAAGCGTAGATGACGCTCAGGTAGGAGCCGTCGGCGAACCGTTCGAGCACCTCAAGACGCACATTCTTCTTGGCTCTCCACAACAGATCCGCTCCCGTTTGGCTCGCCTGCCGCCACAATTCGTAACCCAGGAAGTTGCGGTCCGCGAGGCAGAGCCAACCCTTTTGCAAGGCGGGCAGCACTTGTTTCGCCAGCGTGATTTCGCCCGCGGCGTAAGGCCCCAGGCGGCTGGCGAACAACACGTGGGTACCGTTTTCGACCAGCGAGACGAAACGAATTTGCGGAAAGGCGCTGGGGCCGCGGCTGGCGGCCGGTCGCCCGAAGGCCTGCTGATTGCGTTTCTCATCGGCCACGTCCAAGCTGCTGCCGTCGAGCGAGACGAGCCGCCAGCGACGGTAGAACGCGCCTCGCTGCTTGCGGTCCTTGAATCCACTGGAGCCCTGCCAGCAAGCAACGCAGTACCTCGCGATAGGAAACCCGCATGTACAGCGCCAGAGCGATCACGTAATAGACGACGACGTGCGCGGGCAAGTCGCGCTGTCGACGGCTGAGCCTGCCGGTGGCGGCCACCGCCCGCTCCACCGCCACCCGAGGAAACCACTTGGCCACCACGCCCAAACTGATGTAGTCAGTAATCCGCGCATCCGCTGGCAACCGCGCTAACGTCCGTGCCATCTCGCGCCCTCCCGTCTACAAGTCAGGATAGCATCGAAATGATCTTAAGTCACGAGTATTAGGACTAATGGGCGGTCCGAACGATGAGAACTTCCGTTGACGACAGCTCCGGTCCGTCGCCGCGGTTGCCGCTTCCGGCTGCAAGGTAAATCTTGCCATCGAGAACGACTACGCCGCCTCCATGGCGTCCCTGTTTCAAAGGCGTCAGTAGTTCCCATTCGCCAGTCGCGGGATCGAGGCGCTGGGTTTCCGCGTGAGCGGACCTCTGAGCGGATTCGCCGCCAATGTAGTAGATGTGCCCATCCCACTCGACGAGGCCGCCCGCAGCGGTGGCGACTGGGAGCTTGTCCCGTAGCGTCGACCAGAGGTCGGTTGAGAAGTCGTAGACGTCGACTTCGCTGATCACCGCGCCAAAGAATGCACTGAACTTCTCTGGCTCGTGATAGCTTGTGTTGCGTCCACCGAGGTAGTACAGACGATCGCCGCTGACAATCGCAGAGAAGTGGTCACGAATACGAGGTGCATCGGGTAGTTGCGTTCACTTGCCGTTCGTCGGATCGAACTCGTCAAACCAAGCCACGGTGCCGCTGGTATGTCCGTCGATGATTCCGCCGACGAGGTAGATCTTGCCGTTGTAGGCGACCGTCCCGGCGCCCCCGCGTCTACGGTTCTCGGGGACCTCGGGGCCCTTCTGCCACGAGTCGCGATTCGGGTTGTAGACGTAGATGGTCTCGAGCGGCTTTCCTTGGGATACGCTCCCGTCATCGCCGTCATCACGTAGACTCGGTCTCGGTAGACGACTGGTTGAAAGTGGTGGATCTCAAGCGGCGTCGGCTGCAATTTCCGCCACGTTTTTGCCGCCGGATCGAACTCGTCGACCGGTTTCACACCTCGCCGCCCATCAAGTAACCCTTGCCGCCGAACGCGACCATTGCCGCTTCGTGCCTACCCCGAGCGGCCATTCGAGTTAAAACAGACGCAGTTCGCCGCCGTCGAGCATTCAGACAGCGAGGAACACCGAGCCATCGGGCTGTTCAATTGCGGGAATCTTTCGGCACCATCGGGACAAACCGTACCGGCGTAGTCGATTTGCGCCGGACGCTCCCGTGTACATCCTTGGTCACAATTACGAGATATTGGTCGCCGTCCCGTGGCCCTACCGGCGCTACGAGAATACCGCCGGGTTTGAGTTGCACCAAGAGCGTTTCCGGCAACTCCGGTGGAGCGGCGGTGACGATAATGCGGTCAAATGGGGCGGCGTGCGGCCAACCCTTGTAGCCGTCACCGGTTCGAATCGTAATGTTTTCGTAGCCGAGATCCCTGACCCGCGTCTCAGCCTGTAGAGCGAGTTCTTCGTGGATTTCGATCGAATAAACGTGGTCGACGAGTTCCGCCAGCACGGCGGCCTGGTAGCCGGAGCCGGTTCCAATTTCGAGCACCTTGTGATGCAATTCCGGCTCGAGCCGCTCGGTCATATGGGCGACGATGTAGGGCTGCGAAATCGTCTGTCCCATGTCGATCGGCAGGGCGTGGTCGCCGTAGGCTACGTCGACGTACTTGTCGAGCACGAAGAGGTGCCGTTCGATGTCAGCCATCGCTTGCAGGACGCCCGGGTGTTTGATGCCGCGAGCTGCGATTTGTTGTTCGACCATAGCTTCCCGGCGATCAGCGTGGATGTCATTGCCCAATCCGGCAATCGAGCTCAGAGTGAACACTACCGGCCACAGAACTGTGAATCTGCCGCGCACGGGCGCAAAGGAATTGGTGGAGGCGGCGGGAGTCGAACCCGCGTCCGAAAAAGATCACCGGAAAGAGACTACATGCTTAGTTCATTCGTTTGTCTCGACCGCCCCATGGGAATGAACAAGCCTGGCGCGATCCAGCCCGATTAATCTCGACCCGGAGCTACGAGCAGAAGCCCCGAAACCTATCTCGCAAAGTGACGCCGGTTACTATCGTGCGAGCCCGATAGCAGCGACGCGCAGGCCTAATTAGGCTGCGTAAGCAAACTGCTGATTGTTGTTGGCAGTTATACGTTTTCCGATCGTTTAACGGGTGCTCGGAACCCGGCATGCCTCTCAACGTTGATTACAATCCCGTCGAATCCAGTACGCCCCCTCCTTTCTACTAGTTAGATTCTCAGTTTACACCCGGCGTTTCATCGGCCGGCACCGTGCCGCCCGTTGTTGGCCGGATTTGGCAGGATTATCGTCAGATTTTCGTCCCCCCCCAGATGCACGAATCCAGCCCAGATCTATTGTAAGGGTCGGTGGTGCTGTTATTGGGTGGGTGTCGGCGTAAGTTGTTGAATTGATTGGCAAACCTTATTTCAAAACCCCGGTACGGCCATGATCGTTGCCGGTGGGGACGTTCGGCAGGGTCTCAATTAATTAGTGAACATCGGAATCGCTGGAACATGCTGACAGATAAGACTGTTATGGCGATTTACCCCCGTCCCGCTCGCCCCTGTCCCGCTCGCCCCCAGAGTAGACACTTGCTATTCAAGAACCCAAAAGGCCGACAATGGGATTGAAGGGGACGGCGCAATCCCTAGACTAGGTATCGTTGCGACAACTCCAACGATCGCGGGCACACGCAACCAAATCTCGCACATCTTGGAGCCCATACACTGATTGCGAATGACAGATATCTATTTCTTGTGTTTATTACCCCGGAAGTTTACTGCTGGGCCAGCCGCAATGATACACTCCGTTGTCTATGCACAATTGGTTAAGACGTTTTGTTTAGAGTAAACGGATTAAAAATTTCTGAATTTGGGAGAGGCGCGGCATGAGCGATGAATCGAAACATTCCGAGCGAGGTTACGTAGGACCTGTCAACTGGCTGCTGGGCCGCCAACTGATAGCCGGACTGAAGTCAATCGTTCTGTATTCGGCATACGGCGGCAAGTTGGACCCCAAGGACTGGATGAAACCGGAACCGATCACCGATATTCGCGCCGAACACGAAAAGAATGGAGGTGGCGAAGACTTCTGGTTCGACTACATCTCCGACACTGGCGACAGTCAAACGGCCACTTATAGCATTGCTTGTTTGTGCCTGAGCGACTTATACACTAGCGAAGACGAGCAAGCCGGCTCGGATGTCAAATTCTCAGATCCAGACGGCAACTTAACGAAGCTTCCACGCGGAGCCTTTCTCCTCGTCGGCGGCGATACCGCGTACCACATCGCCGACGACCCGACATTGGCACACCGATTTCAAAGTCCGTTCCGCTGGGCGTATGACGATGTCAAGGGAAGTGTCGACTTCGATCCCGAGCGGCGCCCGATATTCGGAATACCCGGCAACCACGACTATTACGATTCGCTCGACGGCTTCAATCGACAGTTTCGAAAGCCGATTACGGAAGAGGATAAGGCACTCGTAATTCGTCCGGGAGACAAACGTAAGCCGCAACTCTCAATTCCTGGATTTGAGAGGCGCCAGGAAGCGAGCTTCGTCGCGATCAACCTTCCGAACGACTGGTGGCTTTGGGCCTTGGACGCTCAGTCGGGGAAGATCGACATTCGCCAACGGGAGTTCTTTCGGGGGCTAAACACCGAGCAGCCGCCTAAAAAACTCATTCTCGTAACGCCCGAGCCATCGGTCGTATTTCGCCGTTCCGACAGTGAGGTTCAGGCCGAGACGCTAGATGGACTAGGATTGCTTCGACCGTTCGTCGACCCTGACGAAAAAATCCCCGATGGGAGTTGCCACCTAGACATTGCGGGTGACGTCCACCATTACGCACGGTACTGGGGCCCCGATTCTCGGCCGAACGGCAAGCCTTCCGCGACGAATTATGCGTCCGTTCTGGCGGGCTTCGGTGGTGCGTTCTTACACCCCTCGCAAACCGTCGCCGGGGATATCGAGGAGCAAGTTCTTTACCCTCCAGAGGAAAAATCCCGTGAGGCGGTGGCGAAGCGACTCTTCAACCTGAACGTCATACGAGAGGGCGGCTACGTTTGGGTAGCCGGCGCTGTCGCCGCGGCAATTGTCTTGCTAGGCGCCATTACCCCGACGACGCGAACAGCAACAAACTGGCTATTGAACCTCCTCGGCTCATACGGCACGATGGAGAGCCCGCCGCCTGGTGAACCGACGGCTCTCTTGCACAGTTTCCTAATGCTGTTGCTCTTCGCCGCTGCCGGCTACGTGACATATTCGGCGATCAAGAAATTTGAAAAGCTCGCACTGAAGGCGCGAAACGATCCAATTACTTCCGGCGACTATTTATTCGTTCGGTATCGCCTCTACGCAGCCGCGATCGCTGTCGGATTCGCGATATGGCGATTCGGATCACAACCTGCGTCCGTAGTCACCTCCGATCTCGTATTCCTTGCTGTCGTTCTTTCGCTGCTTGGCGGTTTTGTGTACTTCGCCGTGTCGGGATCGAGCCGCTTGAATGGGCCCAAGCGCGGGATCGTCATCGGGCTCGGTGTTTTTCACGGCGTGCTTCAACTGGCGGTGCCTCTGTTGGCCGTTCTCGTCGGAGGGCCCGTGGCCTACGCGGCGGTAGTGTTAACCGCTTTGTTTTTTTGGCCCGTCGGGGCCTGGGTAGCCTGTTACAACCTGCCGTGGGTCCTCTTAGTGATTTGGCTTCTGCACGGCGGACTCCAACTATTTCTGCCATTCGGGTTAGCCAGCGTTTCGCAGCCCTTCTCGCATGAGTTCCCGGAGGCAATGGTCAGTTTCGTCGCCGCCGCAGTGTTGGGAGCGGTAATGAGCTGCGTATGGCTGGGATGGTATCTAGCTGTAGCGCTTGCTTTCGACGCGCATAACAATGAGGCCGGCGGAGCCGCTCGCATTGATAAGTACCGAGGTATGATTCGCTTTCGGATACGGAAGAACCCTAAAACGGGGAATGATGAGATCACGGCGTTCGTCATCGCGTTTGACGAGCCAAAGAAGGAAGGCAGTGAGTTAGACCTGGGCCATAACCTGCGGCTCGTCGATGTCTTCACCCTCTCGCCAGAAAAACCTGTGGATGCGCCCGTGGCCGATCAAGCGACCGGGTAACATAGGGTTTACGGCGTGGCCGTGGAACTCGAAGATGAGGAAATACTTCTCCGCACTCGCGCTCGCGGGCCTCACGGGATGCGCGAGCGACACGGCTCAGATAGAACGATGGAGGAGAACGAAGGGGACGGGAAGGTGTGAAAAAATCGATTTCGACGATCTGCCGATGTTGATTCCAACGGAGATCGGTGACAGCCACCTAACTGTGGTAATCTGACCGCACCGAGCAATGGCACGTGCAGCCTGGGTGGTCGCGGAGGGCGTTCCGCATCACATCACCCAGAGGGACAACAACCGCCAGGACGTCTTCCGACTGAGGGGGGGACGGAGCCCTTTACAGTTACAACAACATGGCTAGATCAGCGCGTTAGCTCACTCCAGTCGTCTCTCGGAGTGCCCAGCCTCCCCGCCGACGAGTGCGCCCGCCGCCCGCTGCGAGACCCAGTCGGTCTCCATGTTCCCCGAGAATTTTCGTCGCCAAACGCCTTTCCCGGCTGCGTAGCCGTCCGAATACGGTCCGCCACTGCTTCGTCTTGGCCGGGCGTCCGAGGAACTTGCCTCCTTTTCGGCGGGACGGGGGACGGGACGGGGGACGGAGCCCTTAAACAATTGCGGACAACGGAACGTTGGGCCACAGGGGCAACGCGGCACGGCGCGCAGCCGTGCGCCACCTACGGGAGTTGGAGTCAACTCAAAGCTTGCTGTCGAAGTGACCGCCACTTCGGATGGAAGAAAGCGAGGACTTCCGTCCTCGCCTCGGATTCTTGGCTCGGCAGCTCGGCGCGCCCGCCCGGCGTCATCACAGTATCTCTGTGGATGACTGCCTACCCGGTGATTTCCGCGAGGGCATCTGACAAGTCGCTGTACTGGAACTCAAAACCCGCATTCAGCGCCGCCTCGGGCATCACTCGCTGCGAACCCAGTAAAACTTCCGCGAACTCGCCGATTCCTAGCCTAAGCGCGAACGCCGGCGCGGGGAAGATCGCGGGCCGATGAACGGCCTTTGCCAGTACTGTCGTGAATTCTCGATTTGTGACGGGGTTCGGTGCCGCGGCGTTCAGCGGGCCGCGCACTTGATCGTTTTCAGCGGCGAAAATGAACATTCGCACCAGGTCATTCACGTGAATCCACGGCATCCATTGGCTGCCGCTGGCTAGGCGTCCGCCAGCGCCCATCTTGAATATGGGGAGCATCCGCCCGAGGGCTCCTCCTGACTTTCCTAGCGCCAAGCCGATTCGGATGAAGGCAACTCGAATGCCGTGCTCTTCGGCTGTTGCGGCGGCGGCCTCCCACTCGCGACAGACATCGCCAAGAAAGTCCTGCGCGGCGCTCGATTTCTCGGTTAGGATCTCGCCGCCACGCGAGCCGTAGAAGCCGACCGCTGAGGCAGAAACCAAGACTTTCGGTTTGCTTGCAAGGGCAGACATTCCAGCGACGAGATTGCGCGTGCCCAGCGAGCGGCTTTCTCGAATGGCGGCTTTCTTCTTGGCGTTCCAGCGGCCCTCGGCAACCGGCTCACCCGCTAGATGAAATACCACGTCGACGTCTTCGAAAGCGGCGGCCGGGGCAGGTCCGGCCATCGAGTCCCATTCGAAAGCTTCGAGCGACGACAACTCGGCCGGAAGTTTGCTGATATTTCTTGTGAAGATCTTGGGTCGATTAAGCGCGGCACAGAGTTGTTTTCCTATGAATCCACTTGCGCCGGTAACGATAGCTCGCATCACTCTTTATCCTCCCGCATTGGGTTAGATATGCGGGCGCGCGACATCACGATGGTTGCGCGCCTCTCAGACAACACTTCTTATACTTCAAACCGCTTCCGCAGGGGCAGGGCGAGTTGCGTCCAAAGCTCGGTTTGCCTTTTTTCCTTTCGCGCGCCAAAGCTGCCGCCCGTTGGGTGAAATCCTGATTGAATACCTTTGACAGCATCGCGTAGAGTTCGGGATGTTTGCGCCGCATGATGCCCGGACGCTCGAAGAAATATTCCGAGGCGACGGCGAAAAACTCCGCCTCGTTTGTTAGTCCGTACGGATTGATGTCGGAATCGCCGCGCTCCATCTCGCCCATCTTGCGGCGGACCAAGTCGATCCAGGGGCCAATCGCGGCTTGCTCAAGGCCGACCCCTGGCAAGCCGTCAATTTTTCCGTCGCTCTTGTCGAGCAAATGGGCGAACTCGTGGACGCCGACATTGCGCTTATCACCGGCATTGCGAAAGCCGCCAACAAGGTCGGGTTGCGACAGGATCATGAGCCGGTTGAGCGCGCCGGTTCCGACCATGCCCAACGTCTGGCGCTGATCGGCGTCTTCAAAGGCGTACTCTCCGTCGAACCGATCGGGGTAGACCAGCACCTCGTTGATTTGATCCCACTCCCATTCGGGGAAGCCGAAGATTGGGATGATTGCGCTCGCGGCGGTTAGCACACGGGTTGTCGCATCGATCTTGAAGCGGATTCCGGTGATCTGCTTTTCACCGATGAAGACCTGCAACTCACGGCGAAAGCGCATCTCCTCGTCTGGGTTGAGCGCGCGGAAGAACAATACCTCTCGCTGGAGGATCGCCCCCCACTCGGTAGGGAACGGCTCGGCGAGGATCTGATGCCGCCGCCGAATTTTGCGGGTCATGCCGAGGTAGGTGAGTAGCGTGGCCACAGCCGAGGCAGGAAGCCACAGCCCCGCTGAAATACGCCCATCCATGAGCAGCGCTGAGAACCCTGCCAGCACGACAAACGTGGCGGCGGAAACAAGGGTCGCGGTGCGGTTGATACGTTGCTCCCATGCAGTCGACAACCCGCGTCGCTCGATTGAGTTCGCTGTTTTCAAAATTTTCCCAAGCGCCCAGGTTGTTGTGACCGCGACTCAACCCAGTCCGTAAGAGATTGAAGCCCAGAGCGACAACTTTGGCGACCGGTAGTCGGGGGCGGCGCGTAACGAGGCAATACCTTGTCGCACCGAAATGTCGAACTAAACGTCGCAGATCTTGACAGCCGCCGCGAGCCCCTCTTCGGGCGTCTGTGTCGGGATAAATTCGTGTCCGACATAGCCGTTGTAGCCGACTTCGACTAACGCCTCCATCACGGCTGGGTAGTTGATTTCCGAGCTGAAGTGCAGCTCGGCTCGGCCAGGATTACCCGCCGTGTGAATGTGCCCGATGAGGTCTTTCATCTCGTGAATGCGGCGGATTACATCGCCGTTCATAATCTGCACGTGATAGACATCGAAGAGCAGTTTCACGCGCGGTGAGTTGACCTCGCGAATCATGTCCGCGCAGTAATCAATATCGTCGCCCTGGAAGCCCGGATGACCCTTCATCGGGTGGCTGCCGTCGCGCGTGTTGAGCATTTCGAGATTGACGGTAACGCCTTTTTCCTCGGCGTAGGTAGCCAACTCTTTCAAGCCGGCGACGGTATTCTTGAATCCATCGTCGCGCGAAATTTCGCCGCTCGACGGATCTTCAGCGTCGTTCCACTTGTAGCCGGTAAAGGCAATCGTGCTGGGAATATCTTCCGCGGCGCAGGCGTCGATCGTCTTTTTGGTCGTATCAATGACGGTCTGCTGATAGCGAGGGTTGTTGAGACCTTTCATGAACGGCGGGTCGGGCATACCGTTGTTCGCGATTGCGCATGTGAGCCCGTGTTGCTTGGCCGTTGGCCATTGATCCGGGCTAAGTAGCTCAACGCTCTTCATGCCTAGCGCAACGGCTTCGCTACAAAGTTTGTCGAGATCCCAGGCCCATTCCGGGACGCTAAAGCACCAAAAGCAAACCGAGTGTTTGATTCGCCCGTTGACGGCCTTTGTCCAGGCCGGCTCAGTGCTTGCGCCAGGGCCGGCGGCGCATGCTCCCAATGATGCCGCCGCTGCCACCGCGCTTGATTGCAGTACCGCTCGGCGTGTCGATTTCTTTGTCATTTTTGTCCTGTCCTCTGCCCACGATGGTATCTAATTGGCGCGGTTCACCGGCTTGCGCGTCTTGTCCAATACAAGATGAGCCTGAAGGGGAGGGCGATTCCAATACAAGATGAGCCTGACGGGGATCCGTTGGGTGGTCAGGAACAGAGCAGCTGCGGGCGATGGGAGTCGCCGTGCAGCAAGCCGAATCGCTGAGTCTGGAGCAGATCGAGTGTTTTCTCGACGGGTGCCAATCCGTCGCCTTCGAGGGCGGCAATCGAAGCGACAAATATGCGCTCGTCGAAAGCGTCTTGAAGCGGCATCACTATGCCGACCAGAAGCGCTCCGTCAAGGGTCTCCTGCGGCGTTATCTCGCTAAGCTCACGGGCTTAAGCCGCGCGCAACTCACCCGCCTGATCGGACAGTTCTTGCACACGCGTTGCGTCCGTCCGAGGGCCTATCGGCGGCGCCGTTTTCCCAGCAAGTACACACGCGCCGACAGCGTCTTACTGGCGCACGTCGATCGAGTTCATCAGCGCCTCTCGGGGCCGGCCACCCGCCGCATTCTCCAACGCGAGTTCCAGATCTACGGCCGCAAAGAGTTTCGACGCCTGGCCGAATTGTCCGTGGGCCAGCTGTACAACTTGCGAAAAAGAGCCGTCTACCAACGTCACAGTTTGCATCTCGACAAGACCCGTCCCACGCCCGTTGCGATCGGCGAACGCCGCCAACCCGAGCCGCGAGGACGTCCGGGCTACCTGCGCATCGACACCGTGCACTCGCCCGAACAGGAAGGCGAAAAAGGCGCCTACAGCATCAATGTGGTCGACGAAGTGACGCAGTGGCAGGCCGTCGGCTGCGTCCAACGCATCAACGAAAATCACCTCATTCCCTTGCTGGAAGGCCTTTTGGAACAATTTCCATTTATCGTTCGCGGCTTTCACTCCGACAATGGCAGCGAATTCGTCAACCATCAAACCGCTAAACTGCTCGAGAAGTTGCGAATTGAATTTACGAAGTCTCGCGCGCGCCGTTCGAACGACAATGCCTTGGTCGAAACCAAGAACGGCGCGGTGGTGCGCAAGTGGATGGGCTACCAGTTTTTGCCCTCGGAAGCGACGCAGGCGATCGACACCTTCTACCGCCAGTGGCTCAACCCGTACTTGAATTTTCATCGCCCATGCGCTTTCGCCAGCGAGCGCCGAGACCGCCGCGGCAAGTTGCGCAAGGTGTACGCCGAGTGGAGCACGCCGTGGGAAAAGCTGCTCAGCCTGCCCGCCGAGCAGCGCGGCCTGCGCGCGGATCGCTCGCTCAAGAAGCTCCAAGCGCGAGCGGACACTTGTTCCGACACCGAGTTTGCCGAGCAACTCGACGCTCAGCGCAACGAACTGCAACGCGTCTGCAAAGACCTCGCGATCTGCTGGCGCACGCGCTAGACAACGCCCCGACCCGAGGCGTTGTCGGCTCCTCCGGCCCACGTCCGAAGACGGCCGTGGGGTCTCGCCTGGGATGGCTGCAAAGGGGGACTGGGGCTGCCGCCCCTTCCCCCTTATGCAATCCCCCTCACCCCGCCCTACGGGCCCCACAACGGGCTTCAACCTCAAGCCCCAATCCGAGCTATAATCCCTCCTGCCCACAGCTACCTTCGCCTGCCTCCTGCAGGCTCATCTTTCGATTGGAAAAGAGGAGCGCGTCCCTTGCGTTGGAGAAGAGAACAACAACGGCATCGCCTGCACACCCAGCGCATTCGGTTTCGAGCCATTTGGATTTGGAAATTCCGGACGAAACATCTTAGAGACGCCTGGGCTAGCGACAGTGAATTTCGCGATTCTCAAGAACTTCCGCTTTCAAGAGCAGCGACGACTGCAGGTCAGAGCGGAAATGTTTAACGCCTTGAATCGCGTGAACTTCAGGGCAGGCGGCCGTGGAGCGGGTGGTGGATTCACCGCCTTCGACTCGCTCACCGGCGGAACAATCGTCCAAACGGGCCAGCCTGGGCGAGGGGGAGGGGCGCGGATCATGCAGGTGGCGCTGCGCTACTTTTTCTAGTACGTATTTCTCAACCAGTGGCGATCGATAGTGCGTGAGAGGTGCGTGAGTACGAGGCGGGCGATGTTTGGCGTGCGGAGGCGTACTTTCACAGTCCGTCGAGCACTCGCGATCGAGCGCAACGACGTAGTGGCGTAGCTATCGCCTGCTTTCGCCGTCAGGTGGTGAGATGTGCAGGCTAGGAGGCGCCGGTTCCCCGCGGTTCAGTCGCGCTTCAGTCACGGCCCCAAAGGACTTTCTCCGCGGCGTCTACTTACTTTGACGCCTTGTTGGCCTTTTTCTTTCGCGGCTTCTTTTCTTTCGGGGGCAGCGTTGACGCAAACCGCAGAGCCTTCATGAACCATCGCTTGAGATAGGCCACGTCGGCCGCCTTTTCGGGAGGCACGCAAACGTACTCGCGCATTGGCTTTCCCATCGGCTCGAATTGCTTGAAGCCAGGCCGCTTCAGCGCTTTTTCGCGCTCCGCCTCATCGAGACGAACTAAGACATCTTCTTGATGCGCGCCACAGAACATATTGCCGTTTACAAATCCGGCCGGACAGCCAAACATCTTCTTAAGTTCAACACCAGCCGAGGGTGGCAGCGCCGCCGCGAAAGCTTCAACATTTTCTTGAGGGACTTTTTTCCAAGCCATCCTAGATCCTCACGATTTCGTTTTGGACCGCACCCGTGGCCCGGGCGCCGGAGGAATCGACATAGCAGTCGATCTCGCTACGTACTCCAAACTCAGGCAAGTACACCCCCGGCTCAATCGAGAAACAGGTCCGCGGAATGATCGGGCGTTCGTCACGCGTCTCAAGGTTGTCGATGTTCGCGCCGTTGCCGTGAACTTCTTCGCCGATCGAATGGCCGGTGCGGTGGACGAAGTATTCTCCGAAACCGGCATCCGCGATGTGTCCCCGAGTAACGTCATCGACCTGCCAGCCAGCGACTTCCCTGGCCTCTCGGATGGCACTATCTACAAAGCTGACAGCTTTGTCGCGCGAGGCGCTAACGACGTCGAAGACCGTTTGAATTCGCTCGGGCGGAGTAGCGCCGCAGTAGCCCGTCCAGGTGATGTCGTAGTAGACGGAATGCGGCTTGTCGAGTTTGGCCCAAAGGTCAATCAACACAAAGTCACCGTCACGGATCGGCTGTGAGCTTTCGGCCGAAGGCGCGTAGTGCGGGTTTCCACTATTGGCGTTGACGCCCACGATTGGCCCATCGGCCGTGAGCATCTCGCGCTCCTCGAATCGCTTAAGAATGAACTGCGCGATTTCGAATTCTTGAGCCTCGCCTTTCGAGTCGATCTTCGACCGAATGCGCTTGAAGGCTTCTTGCAAGATCTCGTCGACGCGGCGACCGGCCTCAAAATGTGTGTCGCGCTGATCTTCCGACCAGCGCGCTTCGAAGTACTGCACGAGCGAAGCCGAAGTCACGACGTCTTTGCCGAGTGAGCGCAACAGATCGATGGTCCCGCCGTCGACGAGCGACACGTAGGGGATCATGCAGTTCGGGGAATACTGCATGGCGAGACGGGTTGCGCCGCCCAGCATCGCCTTGAGTTCCTCGTGCTGCGACGACCAGCTCGAATACATCCGCTTCGCTCCAGGCAAGTCATCGAGTTTCCAATCTTCGATCTTGTGAACAAGCTTGGCGGGGTCTCCGTTGGCGGGAATCCAGTAGTACCAGCGCCGAGAGACGTGCCCCTCCGCGGGTAGGCCCAGCACCCGATAAGCAATGGGATCGCGCAGGTGGTGATCGAACAGTAGCCAACCATCGACTTCTTGTTCGCGAAGTTGCTGTTGAATTTCCGCCAGGTTCATCAGGTGTAGTTTAGCGAAGCATCGGTATTCCGCCGTGAACTATGCTGGGACGAAACCATGCATCGCGCTCTGCTTGTTATTGCAATTCTTTCGACGTTGAGCTGCGCCTCCGAAAAGTCTGTAGCGCCACCGAACATCGTTCTCATCATGGCGGACGATCAGGGTTGGGGAGATTTATCTGTTCACGGCAACAGCAATCTTTCGACGCCCCATATTGATTCTCTGGCTCGCGATGGGGCTAAGTTCGAACGGTTCTACGTGAGCCCAGTCTGCTCCCCGACTCGCGCCGAGCTATTGACCGGCCGCTACCATCCGCGAGGCGGAGTCTACGGTACGAGTGCGGGGTCTGAACGCCTGAATCTCGATGAACGCACGATCGCGGAGACGTTTCACGCCGCGGGTTACGCGACTGGCGCCTTTGGAAAATGGCACAACGGTGGGCAGCACCCCTACCATCCAAACTCGCGCGGCTTCGATGAATTCTATGGATTTACGAGCGGCCACTGGGGTCACTACTTCGATACGGCGATGGACCACAACGGTGAGTTCGTCCGAGGAAAGGGCTTTATCATCGACGACCTCACGGACCACGCGATCAGCTTCATCGACCAAAACTCAGCGAACCCGTTTTTCTGCTACATCCCGTACAACACACCGCACTCGCCGATGCAGGTTCCCGAGGACTACTACGAGAAGTTCGCAGACGCTGAGCTAGCGATGCGAAATAGAGACCCTGAACGAGAGAATCTGGAGCACACGCGAGCCGCGCTCGCAATGGTTGAAAACATCGATTGGAACGTTGGCCGTGTCCTCAAAGCTCTCGATGATCGGCAGCTAGCCGATAACACGATCGTCATCTACATGAGCGACAACGGCCCCAACGGTTCTCGCTGGAACGACGGCATGAAGGGCCGAAAAGGATCGCTCGACGAAGGTGGCGTGCGCGTGCCCGCTCTGTGGCGCTGGCCTGGCCGTATCGCACCCGGCTCAACTGTCGATCGCATAGCAGCAGCGGTCGATATTTTGCCAACACTTGCCGCTGCCGCCGAGATATCAACCGTCGGAGATAAGCCGCTTGACGGCAAGAGCATGCTGGCGCTGCTGATGGGTTCCAGCGAACCTTGGCCTGATCGCAATCTGTTCGCGTTCCATCGCGGAAAGATTAGCGTACGGACACAACAGTATCGATTTGACTCGGAGGGACGCCTGTTCGACATCCCCGCCGACCCCGGGCAAGAACAAGATGTGGCCGCGGATCGACCGCATGTCGCGACGCATCTGGCTGACCTTGCCAGTTCAATGGCGGCGGAAGTTGAAGGTTATCAGGACGACGATCGCGCATTCCCGGTAGGCCATGCGGCGAGCACTTGGCTGCCGGCGCGAGACGGCATCGCGTCCGGTGACATTGAGCGCAGCAATCGATTCCCCAATAGCTCGTACTTTCGCAACTGGACCTCGACAGACGGGTCCGTTAGTTGGGATATCGAGGTGGAACAGCCCGGTGTGTTTGAGGTTTTCGTTCGCTACACGTGTCCGCCGGCTGACATTGGCTCAACGGTTGTGACCGAATTCCTCGGTCAATCCATGACGGCACGGGTCGAAAAGGCCCACGACTCGGTGGAAATCGGAGCCGCTGAAGACCGCGTTCCGCGCATCGAATCTTACATCAAAGACTTCGCGAACATTTCGTTCGGCGAAATCGAGTTAAGTGCCGGGCGCGGGCCGCTGGCGCTGCGGGCTACGGATATTCCGGGCTCGCAGGTAATGGAAATCGCCGGGTTAACATTGGTGCGGCTCGGCAACGACGCTGAGCGCTAAACGAGCGTCAGCAGGTTCTCGCGCACGCGGTCTTCCGGTACGGTTACTCCGAGGCCGGGTGTGTCGGGAACTGTTACGGTAACGCCTTCCATCTGCATATCCTCGACCATCAAGTCCGCAAGGAATTGCGGGCCGTTCAACTCGGGAGGTAGCAGCAAGTCCAACGTGGAGTAGAGATGAATCGCCGCCATCAAACTGACTCCGGCGTCAGTCAAGCCGCTGCCGAGTAAGCCGAGTCCGTGTGCCTCAGACACAATTGCACTCTTGTTGCAATTGGTAATGCCACCACTCTTGGGCACCTTCAGCACGACCAGGTCTGCGGCTCGCATTTCCGACATTCGTGCCACGTCGAACGACGAGAAACATCCTTCGTCGATCGCGACCGGGTAGGGGCTTTTCTCGCGCGCTCGCCGCATTCCCATCCAGTCTTCGCTGCGAACCGGCTGCTCGAAGCAGCGGATGTTGTCGAAATCCCTCAGAGCATCGAGAAACCGCTCAAGCTGAATCGACTGATAGGACTGATTGGCGTCGAGCCAAATCACGATGTCGGGGCGCGCTTCTGTAATCGCCTCAAGGCGTTTGACGTCCTCATCGGCATTGCCGGCTACCTTGACTTTGAAACACCAACAAGCCGGCCACTTTTTAACCTCGGCGGCCATCGCTGCCGGCGAATCGATGCTAACCGCGTAGCACAGGTCGATTTTGTCGTGAAGCTTGCCGCCCAGCATCTGATGGATCGGCAGGCCGGCGACCTTGCCCGCTAAATCTAGGAATGCGATCTCGATTGCACTCTTAGCAAACGGCGCGCCGTTACTCACCGCCGGTCGGATGGTGGCGTCCATCTCCTTTTTGAGCGCGTTCCACTCAAACGGAGTCTTGCCAATTGCGAGTGGAGCCAGGTAGTTCTTGAGCGTGCCGACAACGGCTTCGATCGTTTCGTATGCCCAGTTCGGTACGGTATTCGTCATCCCCCAGCCGACGTGCCCATCTTCGGTTTCTAGGCGAACGAACACGTACTTGCCGGGCTTGCCGATGCCACCTACTGTTCCGACGCCGATCTTGAATTCTGACTGGAAGGGGATTCCAACAGGCAGAACCTCGACTTTTTTGATGCGCGAACCGCTCGAAGTGGCGGCACTGGCTGGAATCGATTCGGCGGCAGCGAAGCTCAAGCCACTACCTGCAAGCACTTGAGCGAACGCACGTCGATTGGGTTTCATTTGAACTTCCTTCTCGTGGTCGAGATCGTCTACGAACCCTGGTGCTACGGATTCACGTGAGCGAGCGTCGGACCTTCGAGTGCAGCCGACTCTCGGGTAGTTGACTGGGCTGGGTTCGTTATCCCGGTCCCGCCAAGTACAGTCAGGCCGTCTGGCGTGATCCGCACTCGGCGCACCTGCCCGCATCCGCCAAATGAGGGCAGCGTTTCACCGTTAAGTGCTAGCGTAATGCCGCCGGCATTGCCGACGCTGAGGTGCACTTGCGCCTCGGCCTCGATCGGGCGGCTCTCGCCAGGATAGAGGATGCGTTCGAGGACCCTCTCGCCGTCGGCCACCGCACGCACCCAAACGGTATCAGTAACTCGTAACTCGAGCTGGATTGGAGCGTGGCGAACCGGCGGCAGCTTGCTAGCAACTTCTTCGATGCGGGGCTGCTGTTCCGTCACCTGTGCCATCGCACCGAGTGAGTCCGCCGATCGGTTGTACCAAAAAACGCCGAGCCCGATCAGCAACGCGGCGACAACGAAACCCGCTAATGCGCCAGAGTATTCGTCAACCGCTGACCACAGCACCGATGCGAATCGGCTGGCCGCCGACTGCATCAGTAGCGGACTCTTGGTGGAAGATTCGGCGGAAAATGGAGGTGCGATCTCTACGGAGGTCGCCGCCTTGAGAAGCGCTACGGCCTCATCCTCATCAACACCTACCGCCGCGGCGTATTGCCGCGTAAAGCTGACATTGAAGACACCACCAGGAAGCCTCTCGAACGCCTCGTCTTCGAGAGCTTCGAGCTGCATGACGCTGATGCGAGTAGATTCAGATATCTCGTGTAGCGAGATTCCGGAAGACAAACGCCCAGCGCGTAGAAATTCGCCGACACCAGCCATATCAACAAGTTACGCCCGCGCAGTTCGACACCACGCATCACATAGACTAGTACAAATCAGGCACGAACCACAACTTGCAATGGGGATTTTGTCGTAGCCGAATAGAAATGTCCCCCTCGCCAGCCGAGTAAAAATATCCCCTTTTGCGCTAAGCGATTGAATCCATTCGCCTAGCTGGCAGAGTGATGTCTTAGCGACGGCGAGGGAGCAGTCAAGGGCGAGCCCGTAGGGCTTGGCTTCGCGGACCCTTGATGGGTTCCTCGCCGTCGCCATCATTTGCCTGCTAGGCGAATGGCCGACCACAAACCTGATCCAGAGGGGACATTTTAGTTCGGCTACAACACTTGCAATGGGGATTTGTGTCGTAGCCTTCTGCCGTGAGGAGAATCGTGAGGAGAATGTAGTGCGGCGGTTAGGGTTCAGTATGCGGAGCATTGCGGTCTGCGTCAACCGAGCTTTTTCAGATCCATAGTGGCCTTTGCGAACAGCCGTGACCGCTTCGTCAGCTTCTCCCTTCGAAGCTAACCCATAGATCGTGCTCCGCGGCTCGGACGCGCTTCTGGTTAGCCCGGCCACCGCGCTCCGTGGTTGGGCCGATCATTCAAGGGAGAAACTTGAGATAACAGCGAGGCGACGCGGCTCGGTATCGCGAACGGTTTCGTCCAACAAGTAGCTTGGCGGGCAGCTTGAAAAATCAAGCTTCTGGTTAGTCCCCGACGACAGCCTCGGCGGCCTTTGCCACCGGACTCTCTGTACTCATCGCGCCGGTTCCCTCGTTGACGATTAAGTTCAAGGGGTTGTCCGGTAGCGCCTTGCCTCCATTCACTCGCGAGGTCCCATAAATGTGGAAGGGCTGCGCATCGTTCATCTTGGCTAGCTCTTCGAGCGGCTGCTTACGGTGCTTCGGGATCAGGCGGGGCGCTGTCGCCACATTGTTGGGCTCGTGGTCCCAGTTGAGGTGAAGGTGCTGCGAGAGCTTCTCTTCAGGCTCGCCGGCAAAGCGCATGGCCGGCCATTTGAACGCCGGGCCGTGAACGTATTTGCCACGCAAATGATAGAAGAGCTTGGTGCCGATCTTAAAGTAGGCCCGCGATCGGTCGCGCATCTCGCCGAAGTCGCGGCTTTGCGCCCACGCCGTCATGATGAATTCCCATTGAAGCTGGCTGAGCTCCCGCGACTTCATGGCGTGACCGTCGGCCATGCGAGTGTCCTCGAGTGGCGTAAAGATCGACGGTACGTAAAGCACCTTGTTCTTTTTGAGCCGGTGAAGTAGGTCGAGTGACTGCCGCATGTCGTCGTCGGTCTCGTTCGGCAGGCCGACGATGAACGTATAGACCGGAAACCAGTTATTGTCGTTGAGAATGTTGGTTCCTTCGACAACGATCTCTTGCCAATCGCGAATGTCGAATGGCAACGATTTACCCGACATTGTCAGAGCGGCGAGGCGAGCCGAACCAGTCTCAATTCCGATTAAGGGCGCGAGGAATTTCTGGTCCGGGTGGCTTGAGTTACGGTTTCGAAGCGCGCTCTTATCCAACAGAATCTTTGAGAGATCTTTGACTAAACCGGGATTCACAACCGCCGGCGCAATCGTCGCGTGGGACAGCGGAAGATACTCGACACCCGGGGTGTCGGCAATCCTGCCATAGAAATTTAGCAGCTGATTTGAGTTAGGAATGTAGAACGGCGCCGAGGCTCCGTATATGAAAATGTCTTCAGACACGGGGAAAATAATTTTTCCATCGTTGTCCATGTTCGCTTTGACGGCCTGCATCACCTCGGGCATGGGCACCGAGATTCGAGTCTCAAGCGTCGGCGAACAAAACGCGCATTGTCGACCGCATCCGCGGTTCATCTCCACGATTCCATACGTCGAACGCTTGCGCGGGATGATCAAGTTTTCAACCGTTGGCTCGGGAGCATGAACGACCGGAGGCAGTTCTTGACCGTCTTCAGCCGTCCGGAACATTTCCAAAACTTTTGACTCGGCGCGTCCATTAATAATGCAGTCCACGCCCAAGCGCTCGCGCGAGCCTGTTTTGTCGATCTGCCAGGCACCGGCTCCACCTACGATGATCTTCGGGTTATGACGAACAATCGCCGGATGAAGATATACTCGCTCCGATTCGGCGGCGTTGATCGGACGAGCAGACGACCCAAAAATGTTCGAGTACACGCCCGTGGAGAACGCTGTGCCGATCGGGTTGTGGGCACCGATTCCGACCGCAATGGTCTTCGGTCCGACAAAGGTATCAAGATCGTCGGGATAGCAAACGATGACGTCGTCGGCTTTGTAGTGGCGCAGCAGAATCTCTTCGGTGACGCGCAGGCCATAGGGCATGACCTTGGCGCTGCCATCGGCATAGCGTGGCTGATCGAACTTGTTTTTGTACGTGAACCGCGGCACGAATTGCGCCGGCGCCGACGCATACATCATCTGCTTCCAAGGGCTGAACGCCTGCTCGGTACTCTCAGTGTCGGGCGCAGTGAGAACGAATTTTACGCCGTTGGGGTCGTAAGCCATGCGAATCGGTCCCTCCGTCAGGCAAACCGTGATTGTAGCGTGAATCGGGGCAGAGCCGCCCATCTTTGGACAACCCGACTTGTTACGTAAGTCACTAAAAACATGGGTGACACAGCTACTGGGCCGAGCCTAGAGCAGTCGCTCGCGCCGCTACGTGCCTGGTCGTCTAAGAAATCGAGATTTGCTGGCCTGCGTAGACGAACAAGATCTCGTTGAGCTCGGGGTGAGACTTCAGCTCAGTCTCGAGATCGCTGTCAATTGCAGCACACGTCAGACCCAGAATCAGCAGATCCGCGCCACTCGATCTGCGATGGACGGTTCGTGAGTATCCAGTCTCATCGTCATACGGAACCGCCGTCAAATTTTTGGGGGAAATCGGCAAGCGCCCTTCGGTTACAAACGTGTTTAAGAGTTCGAGTTGGCTTTGAGTTTGGTCCGCTGGATAGCACGCAAAAATGCTGATTTCGGCCTTGGCCCAATCGGGGTGGCCCAAGATGATATACGCCAGCAAGATCATCAGCGGCGCGTTTTCGAAATCGTCTTTGGTCAGCCAGATGTGGATACTCGAACGGTAGCCGAAACGCAGTTCCGTCGACCTTAGGATGCAGACATTGAATCCGAACGGCATCAGATGTTGAGCACCCTCGACAACTTCAGGAAGCTCCTCGGGCGTATGTTTCGAGAATTCGAAGAGCGCACTGTTGTTAGGCAGTCCCGAGATTCCGGGCCGTTGGATGATTTGCGAAATCGCGTTTTTGAAGCTTGGCGCGACTACCGTTTCGACAAAAACTCCTGCTTTGCTAACCTCCGACTTTTGAATCAGCCGGTCAGTGAACAGACGCGCGTAAACACCTTTTTCGATCGAGAGGCCACCTTCCACATAATGCACGAACTGTCCAAATCCTTGCCGGTGGCAAATCCATCGAAGCAGGTCAAATTGAGCAACTCGGTCGAGCGAGTGGCGAGTAAGCGCGAAGAACGACGGCCGCCAGTCGCCGGTCTGTGTACCGGCACGGCTGTGCTGAAGAGCGATATGTAGACGACGCGTGAGCTGGAACATCACGCCGCGTAAGATTTGTGAAACGTCTCGCTCGCCGCGCCGGGTATAGGCCAGCCAGCGATAGATGCCGAGCATCAGTACGAGTGAGACAACCGCGTATAGCGGTTGCATCTGGAACATCATCATGAAACACATCAATGCGCCAAGCAATGAAACGTACCAGCGCGATCGAAATGACGGGCGGTAAGACGGATTACCCGAAAAATGCTCAAGGAACGATACGCTACATAGCGCCCCGTAAGTGATCATAAAGAACATCCAAATCACCTGCGAGACGGTGTCGATGTCTCCGGCGAGAATGAACACTATCGCGATCACTCCCGACGCTAGCGTTGCGCGAACGGGCTCGTCGCTGGGTCCGCTGCCTTTCGCCAGCAGGTCGTTAATGCTTTTTGATGGGAAAACTCCATCACGGGCGAGCACCTGCATCGTTCGAGGCGCCACGAGTATCGAGCCGATCGCGGATGACAAGGTGGCGGCGGCCAAGCCGATCGGGATAATCGGCGGCCATAGCGCGATGTCCTGCATCACGAAACGTTCGGTGTTGGCGAGAATTCCTGGCTCCGCGCTGTTCGACAACTTCCAGACAAGCAAGACGTAGACCGCCATACCGATTAACGTACCGGCAAGGGTTCCTAGCGGAATTGAGCGTCGCGGGTTCTTGAGATCTCCTGATAGCCCCACTCCGGCGGTCATTCCGGTAAACGCAGGGAAAACGATTGCGAAAACCTTCATGAAGGGGTCGGCGTTTTCGATCGGCGAGCCCAGGTTCGTCGCGTCCTCGACTACCCCCGTCCCTAGGAAAAACATCGCTAGCGCGACGAACAGAATGATCGAAACTACCCACAGTATGCTGACACCAAGATTGGCGCCCTTCTTTAGAATCACGTAAATCAGCAGCAGGGTCGCGGGCAAGCTGATAATTCGAGCGTCCGGAAGTAAGCCGGTCTGCTGGGTGATCCAAGGCCAAACGTCTTGGAACGATTGCGCGAACGCAATCATGTAAAAAGCGACGGAAACGGCCTGCGACAGATAGAGCGAGATGCCGATTGTTCCGCCAATCGTTGTACCGAACGAGCGACTGATGATGTAGTACTCGCCGCCGCCCTCGACGCGGCGGTTGGTAGCGATCTCGGCGACGGCCATCGCCGTAGGGATGGTCACGAGATGACCCAAGAAGATCACCCACAACGCGCCTGCCGATCCGAGATGACCCACCGCGTAGCCGAATCGCAAAAACAGCACTGTTCGGAGAATCGTGCTGATCGCGGCGAGAAATACCGGGGCTGTCCCAAAGCCGTGGCCCTTGGGGCTTGTTAATGACTGAATCGTAGGGGTCGACACGGGGGGGCCGCGACAGCGGGCTGATTCCTTAATCTACTGGATTGCGGCGGGAGGCACGGTGGCTGCCCGTGACCGCTGTATCGTGGCGGTAGCGTAGTTGCGTATCGTGCGTAGCATCGCGTGCAGCCCATTGCCGCGTGTCGGACTCAGGTGCGCCGTCAGGCCGATGCGGTCAATGAATTGATGCCCGGCATCAAGGATCTCTTGCGGCGCGTAGCCCGAATAGGCTCGCAGCAGCATCGCAATCAACCCGGACACAATCGCCGCGTCGCTAATCGCCTCGAAAAACAACTTCCCGTCACGCTCGTCAACGTGAAACCAGACCTGCGCCTGGCACCCGCGCACCTTGTACTCGTCCGTCTGAAATTCGCTCGGGTATGGAGGCAACTTCCGCCCAAGGTCGATGATGTGCTGGTAGCGGTCCATCCAATCGTCGAGGAACTCGAACTCGTCGACGATCTCGTTATGCGCGTCAGCTATCGCTTGACTACTCAATCAAAACCCCAAAATCGAATTCTACCCCGCTTTTGATAAGCTTACTCGCGACACATGGCAGGCAAGAAGTATGATGTTTGCGTAATCGGTTCCGGCGCCGCCGGCGGGGCGCTCGCGACATCGCTGGCTGAGCAGGGCGTAAAGACGGTTCTCGTCGAGGGCGGGCCGTACCGCGATCCCTCAAAGGTCGACTCCCATCATTGGCCCTATGAGAAGGTGCGGTCAAAGGTGCCGCCGGTTCGTGTGTTGTCCGATCGCGAGCCGACGATCTACCGCGGCGACCCTGTCGGACTGTCGCGAGCGCGTGTGCTCGGAGGCCGCACAACACACTGGAACGCAGTTTCGCTGCGCTTCTCAGCGGACGATTTTCGCGAGTGGTCGCTAAACGGAATCGAGGAAGACTGGCCGATCAGTTACGACGAGATCGCCGCGTACTACGACGCGGCTGAACAGCGGATGGTGGTCTGCGGGACGAAGGAAGGGCTTGAGGTGCTCCCAGACGGCAAGTTCATCAAGCCGCTTCCGCTGCGCTGCTCCGAGAAGATTCTGCAACGCGCATCCGCGAAATTCGGGATTCGGCTGATCCCTGTCCGGAAAGCAATGACGACCGAGCCAGGTCACGGGCGCGCCACTTGCCACCACTGCGGACACTGCATGATGGGCTGCGGGGTGTCGGCAATCTACAACACCGCCGAGCATATGATCCCGATGGCTGTCGAGACGGGCAACCTCGATTTACATGTTGACTGGATGGCGCACGAACTGCTCACCGACGCCGACGGCAACATTCGGGCCGGGCGCTTTGTCGAGCGCGAAGGATCGAAAGAAATGGAGATCGAAGCACGAGTTTTCGCGGTGTGCGGCGGAAGCGTCGAGACTCCTCGCTTGCTGCTGAACTCGCAGTCGAACCGATTTCCCAACGGACTCGCAAATAACGGTGACAACGTCGGCCGCTATCTGCACGGCCACTGCACTTCCATGACGTTCGGTTTTCTCTCCGACCTAGTTGGCCGCGAGCCGGTCAACAACGATGGCGCGGTCGACCACGCCTACATCCCGCGATTTAGTCCCTACCGCAAGGTCGACTACAAGGGAGGCTTTGGCTTTCAGATCAATATTCGTTCGTACATGAGCCCCTCGCACGCGCACTATCTCAACGGTTACGGCGAGGGCTTCAAGCGGCGTGTGCGGGAACTGCACCAGGGACTGTCGATCCTTGGCGGGTACGGCAAAGTCGTCGCGGCTAGAGACAACCGCGTCACGTTGCACCCGACCCGCAAGGACGTGAATGGTCTGCCGGTTCCAGTCGTCGATTTCCGATGGTCCGACAACGACCGGGCGATTCACAAAGACATGCTCGCCACCGCCGACGAGATTTACGCAGAGGCGAAAGTGGACTTCCTCTACCGCACCCAAGTAGAGACAATTGGCGGCTTTGCGAGCCACGAGGTGGGCACCTGCCGCATGGGGACCGACCCCAAAACGTCAGTGCTAAACAAGTGGAATCAAGCGCACGAAGTGAAGAACCTGTTCGTGATCGACGGCAGTACCTTTACTACGTTTCCGGAGAAGAACCCGACTCTGACGATTACGGCGCTGGCGCTGCGTGCCGCGGATAGCATTGTCGAGTTGAGCCGACGACGAGAGATTTAGCCTGCATTTCACACCACCTGACGGCGAATTCTATTGCTCCGGTTTTTCAAGCGGTTGCGGAGCTGGTAGCGGCTTCCTTGGCAACGGCTGATCACGGTTCGCGGCCTGATAGATAAACGTCGCCACTATCGCCGACGCCGCGATCAGGTCGCCGGGCTGGATACGGTCGATGTTGTCCATGTTCGAGTGGTGCGTGCGCGTCTCGTACTCGACCCTATCTTGGATGAACTGGAAACCCGGTAGGCCCACATCGTTGAAGGGAAGATGGTCCGTGCCGCCGGTGTTGCGGATCGATACGGTCGACGCGCCGAGGTCGTGGAACGGTACCAGCCATTCCTCGAAAATTGGTCGTACGCGGTCGTTCCCTTGCAGGTAGACGCCGCGAATCTTGCCGGTTCCGTTGTCGACGTTGAAGTACCCAGAAAACTTTTCGTGCCGCGCAGTAAGATTCATAGTTTCAAGGTCGGCAAAGTGTTCCTTAACGTAAGCCTTTGAGCCGAGCAAACCCTGTTCTTCGCCGCCCCATAGAGCGATTCGAACGGTTCGAGCCAAGGGTAGATCGAGCTTCTTTAGAATTCGGATGGCTTCCATCATGACCGCACAGCCGGCGCCGTTGTCAGTGGCGCCTAGAGCGGCAGCGGTCGAGTCGAGGTGGCCTCCGAGCATGATGAGTTCGTCGGATTTCGAGCCTCCCGGGATCTCGGCGATCACATTGATCGAGTCGAGATCATCACGGTAGAAAGTGGTATGCACCTGCACTTCGACTTTCGCCGCGACGCCCTTGTCGAGCAGTCTGTAGAGCCGATTGTAGTGTTCCGGCGTGAGTGCGATCGAGGGCGGCGGCAGAGTATCTTCAACGAAGCGATTCCCCGCGCGCGGCGGAAAAACCGTACCGCCGTCACCCCGGCCCGGGTGGATGACGAGTCTGACTCCCTCGGCTACCAGGAAGGCGTTGAGCTTGCTCTGGATTCGGCGGCCTTCCTTCGATCTCCACTCGAAGTACCAAGCCGGCGCACGAGTGAAAAAATTTCGGCGCGCCTCGGGCTCTTCCGGAATCTCTAACTCCGGGTCAAGGAAGTCAATCGGCGGAGTTGGGGGCTCGGCCTGCTCGAGCTGGGCTAACTCTTCATCCGACCACCGATGTAGCGATGGGGTCGCTTGAGGCGAGAGCTTTCGCGGTTCAGCAATCAATACGAGCGCGCCACTGAGCTTTCCCTTCCACTGCGCCCTGTATTCGTCGATCGCCTGCTCATCGCGTTTGAACGTCCGCTCACGCTTCAATACGGCGATCGTGGGTATGGCGGTTAGCTGGCCGTCCGTCGACGGACTCCAACCCAGCGGAACCCCGATGAGCTGTTCGTAGCCGGGCTCGATAAGGTGCGCCGAGAAATACTCCCGCGACCAGCCTTGTCCGAACGGCCCCCATTTTTCTTTTTTAGCGTTGACCAGCCCCCACTCACCGAGTTGATCGACCGCCCAGTCGGCCGCGCCGTGAAATCCAGGCGAGTTCGTGATGCGCGGCCCGTTGACGTCGACGAGATGGAATAGGTGTTCCATCACTTCGCTGTTGTCGAAGGCCTCGGTCCGAATGCGGTTCACGACCTCAAGGTCGGGGGCGTCGTCCGCGAAGAGCATTGGTAGCGCAAAGGCGGCCAACAAGAATAACCGAGTCATGTCAAACAATTTAGCAGCCGGCGATCCCTTGACAGCCAAGCGCTGGATGGCTTACAACTTGCTGAAAGCGACGGCTTCATTGCAGCTGCGAGTTTTGTCGCTAGCCGCCGTCCCAAAGCAAGTTCTTGCAGTACGAATGCTGGTCCTATGAGCTTCACGTTAGACGCACGGCGGATCGCCTCACTCGTCACCCCCAGGGACGAGCACGGCTCGGTTGACTTTCGGTCGTTCGACCGCGGCGCGGCGTTTGCGCTCAAGAAGGGCTCGAAGGGCATTTGCGTTGGCGCCAGCGAAGGCGAGTTTCTCGGCATGAGTTCCGATGAACGCCTCGAGATGTTCACGCGATCGCGCATGATGGCCGGTAAACATCAGTTGATTTGTGGAATCGGAGCCGCCAGCGCCGAACAAGTCATTCGGCTCGGCCGAGAGGCCTTCGACATGGGCGCGGATGCGGTCCAAGTACCGCCCCCGTCTTACTATCGCTACGACTAGTCGGACGTGCGTTCGTTTTACGACGAAGTTGCGAGAAAGCTTGGCGGCCCGCTGATTATCTCAAATGTGCCGCGCCATTCGACCCCGATTGAGCCAGGCGTGGCCGCCGGCCTGTGCTGCGATATCGCCAATCTGATTGGCGTTCGCGATAGCAGCGGTTCCCTCGAGACTCTCACTCGTGTGAGCGCGACCGGCAACGGCGCTGCGACGATTGTCGGCCAAGGCGGAATGCTAATCAGGGCTCTTGACGCAGGCTGTTGCGATGGGATTATTTCAGGAGTCGCGGCTGGATTGCCGGAATTAATCGTTGCCACGCTGGACGCACACGCGGCAAAGGACGAAGCGCGATTCCGTCAGTTGGCCTCGTCGATCGAGGACGTTACGGAGCAGATCGAGAAGTTGCCGATCCCGTGGGGCTTCAAGCTAATCGCCGAGTGCCGAGGACTCGGCAAGGCATCATTCCCTGTACCGCTGTCGCGTAGCAGGCGAGAGCAGACCGCGGCATTCAAAGCATGGTTTCGCGATTGGTGGCACGGCCCGAACGGCATTGGATTGCTTGAGCGCAAAGCCGCAGCCTCGGCGTAAAAAAACTAGTACTACCGAAGAGCATCTAGCGCTGTGGCCGGTCGATTCCGCCATTCCGGCTAGATCGAAAGTACCGGTACCAAAGTTGTCTTCAAGTTGAGCAAGACGAGGAGATCTCCTCGCGAAACCCAGCTAAATTTTGTCTTCAAGGCCCCGAGTCAGCAGGACCTTACTACCGCCCCTACGTGCGAACTATGACTGTCATATATCACTCGTACCAGTTTCAAATTGAACCTTGAAGTCTATTGCATGTTTGGCTGGCCACGCTGACAATAGCCCCAGACGACAAGAAATCCTAACTTTCTCATCAGGGTTTAGTGATTTCCGAACGATAACGGCAACATGAGCTTCGCTCCCGGACATCATGCCCAAAAATTCGGCGGTTACGACCGCGCGCCGTCTACCCGTTCGTCGATTATTGACTTTCCCGCCGACACGACCGAATTCATCGGTAGCGACCCTGTGGTGAGCGAGCTTCTCTCTCTCGCTCGCCAAGTGGCCGACACCAATGCGACGGTTCTCATCACTGGCGAAAGCGGCACCGGGAAGGAACTCTTCGCCAAAATCATTCATGAGTTCAGCGTTCGGCCTGACCCGTTCGTCGCCGTGAACTGCGCCGCGATTCCAGAGTCGCTCCAGGAATCGGAGTTCTTTGGGCATCTTAAGGGTGCCTTCACAGGGGCGTCGGAACGCAAGATCGGTAAGCTTGAGCGCGCCAACGGCGGAACGTTATTTTTGGACGAGATCGGCGAAATGAGCCGTTCGCTGCAGGCGGCCCTGCTGCGGACCTTGCAATCGGGCGAATACTCGCCGGTCGGCTCATCGGAAACGCGCTATTGCGATCTGCGGGTGATCGCCGCCGCCAACCGGCGCCTGGAAGATTTGGTAGAGAGCGGGCAGTTCCGGCAGGATTTGTTTTACCGCCTGAACATCATTCGTCTTGATGTTCCGGCGTTGCGCGAGCGCAAGGGCGACATTCCCGAGCTTGCGACTCACTTTGTGCGCACGGTTTCCGCCTCGTACGGCCGCCCGGTGCCTGCGATCGGCCCAGAGGCGATGGCCGTTTTGATGGGCTATGACTACCCAGGCAACGTTCGCGAACTTGAAAATTTCATTCGCCGCGCGGTGATCCTCTGCAACAGCGACGCGATACAAATTAATCACCTCCCCGATGAGCTCAAGCGCTCAACGCCGGAGGTTCGAGTTGGCGAAGATCTCGGACAGTTTCAAGCTGCCAAGGCAAAGGCAGTGGAGGCCTTCGAGCGCGCCTATTTAACTTCTGCATTGAGCAAGTGCGGCGGCATCGTCAGCCGCGCTTCTCAGTTCTCGGGCTTGAGTGAACGCAACTTTCATGAAAAACTCAAGCGCTACAAAATCAACGCCAAGAGCTTCCGTATGCCACGCGGATAGTTCGACGGCGTTGCCGTTCACAACACTTCTCTCTCCGCCAATACTTAGCGGGACCTCACGGTCCCGCTCTTTTTTTTGCCGGAGCAGTGTAGGTTGTGGCGGGTTCGGATGAATAAGCGGCCGTCCACGACTACCGGTGTTGCAAAAACTTCTTCGCCAAGATCACTGGACGCTAGGATTTTCCAGTCGGCACCGGCCTCTATTACTGTCGCTTTGCCAGTCTGATCGACGACATAGATCTTGCCGTCGGCCGCGATGGGCGAAGAGTAGTATTTGCCGAGGGCATCAGCCAATCGGCCCTGCTTGAGGATCGCGCCTGTTGCCGGATCCAGAGCAGTGAAGATTCCGCCATCCTTAACGAGGTAGAGCACATTTTCGTACAGCAACGGGGATGGGGCATTGGGAAGAAACCGCTCGAGCCTCCAAGTGATCGCGCCTGATTTCGTGAGGTCGCCGAGGCCGTCGGGGTGAATCGCAGTGAGGGCGCTTCGTGAGCTTCGGCGAGAGCGATAGAATGTCCAGTCGCGCTCGTCTAAAAAACCGTTTTCGTCGAGGTCGGTGTTGACGAAGCTGGTGCGCGGAGCGACCGCCATCGTTTCGGGCTCGGAAAGCCGCCCGTCTCTACTGCTATCGCCTTGTTTGAGGATCTCTGCAAATGTGGGCAGTTCGTCGCCGGGCCGGCCGCCGCCGCCCTCCCACGAACTTACAAAGATGCGTTCGCCATCGACGACGGGTGTCGATTTCGGTTGCCATCCTCCGTCGTAGACCCACCACAGCTTTTTGCCCGTGCGAGCGGAATACGATGCGATAAAGTTGGCACTCGGGACGACAATCTGAGGGTCTCCAGTGGCTGCTTCAAACAGGGCCGGAGTCACGTAGGTACGCGTAGTTTCGCAGCGGTCGGTTCGCCAAGCTAACTTCCCGGTCGTCTTGTTGAGCGCGATGATGTAGCCGCTGTCGTCTTGGTCGCAAACCAGGACAACGTTTTCGCCGACGACGATGGGCGATGAGCCGTGCCCGTTGACGTTATTGAAGGGTCCTAGTGGGTAGCGCCAAAGTTCGGGGCCGTTTAGGGTGTAACCGAGCAGACCAAAATCTCCGAAGAAAACGTAGACACCGTCTTCGTCAACAGCGGGGCTTGGAGAGGCGGCGGAGTTGGTTGGCTGGTAGCGCTCAAATCGTGGTCGCGGCGCCTCTTGCTTCCACAGTATTTCGCCGTTTTCCCGATCGATGGCTAGAGTGAAGAGCTTGCCGTCTTTCTTGGTGATCTTGTTTCTGTCAACGTCGGTGACAACGCCGCCTTCGGCCCCGGTTAGATAGATGCGGCTGCCGACGATGATTGGCGAAGAGTGTCCGACCGGCAGCGCGGTTTTCCACAGCACGTTGGTTTCAGGCCCAAATTCGACCGGGAGCGACGTCGCGTCCGAAACGCCGCTGCCATTGGGCCCTCGAAAGCGGTTCCAATCGGCGGCGTTTAGCAACTGCGCGGCGAGCAGTGTCGCCGGCACCGTGAGGGCGCGAAACTTCATGGGGCCACGATAGCGGCTCGCCGTAATTGGGATTGCTGGAATACCGGCGCTATCGCGATCGCCGCACTCTCGCGCTTCTCGCCGAGACTCCCCTTCCCTGCTCCGCCACCGTGATTTCGGTCGATGAGAGCAGAACAGGGATGTTGAATCGTGCGTCAACCGAGAGCGTCTGCTCGGTATTTCTTCTTGGAGGTGGGCCCGTCTGCAAGGCCGGCCTGCGCTGTCTAATTGCACTCTATGGAGATCTCGTCGTTGCCTGCAAACTCAGCGAAGCGGACGTCATTGTGATTGATCTCGATACGTCTGGCGCGGTGCCACTCGTGGTGGCCTCTCTGCCTCGCGTACCGATTTCTGGTGATCCGAAAAAGATCGCATCGGGGGCACTGCCGAGGAGCGCGTCGCCAGCTACGCTGATCGATGCGATTCGCACTGCATACGCGTCCTCACGGCGTCAGAGCCGCGTTGGCATGCTACTTGGCGCGGTGGGGACGCGAGGTAGCAATTCGGCTTCGCTCAGCCTACGACAGAGTGAGGTCGCTTCGCTAATCGCTCGCGGGCTGCGATATGGGGAAGTCGCCGAACGGCTGCGAATCAGTCCGCACACGGTAAAGAACCACGCGAAGGTCATCTTTGGGAAGCTGAATGTGAACAGTCGAGTGCAATTGGCGGTCTACTGGCGCCTGCACCGGCTTGAGCCGCCCATGGTAAGATCAACGGGTTCTACTGACCTTTAATCGTTGCTTTCAGCCGCTTTTTTCCGACCTCGTATGCGTCTTGCCACTCTTGCCCTGGTGCTTGTTGTAGCCGGGCCGGCAAGTGCGATTGAGATTGCAACGGGCTCGATGCTGGGCCTGCGGTACAAGCAGGACCGCTTCTACGTTAGAAACTCGCGCGGCGCGAAATGGACGCAGACCAATGAGGGCAGCCGCTACCAGCGGAAACTCCGCGGCAGCCTGGCCATGCTGCGATTTTCTCAAGGGCTCTTTGAAGACGAATGGCTAAGCGAAAGGGAGTTTGACCCGGACGCGAACACTGACGGGCTGATTGCCCAGTTGGATCTCTACAAACAGCATGGCGTGGGCGGTGTTGTAGTCAGTCTGCAAGGGTCCGACCCAGGCTATTCGGAGCCGGTCAACGGCATCGAGCGCGGCATGAGCGCGGATCTAGGCAAAAAAGCAGGTGCGCTGATTAGCGCCTACAATTCCGATGGGTCGCTGAAGCCAGGGTGGCTGGCTCGTCTCGACCGGCTGATTTCGGAAACCAATAAGCGAGGGATGGTGCTTTGCCTGGTGCTGTTCCAGCAGTATCAAGATGAGGTATTGGATTCGCCCCCGGCGATCTTAGCGGCGTCGCGTGCCGTGGCGCGCCATCTGATTGAGAGCGACGCCCGCAACGTAATAATCGACCTAGCCGACGCTTGGGATATGCAGGGCGATAGCTGGGACCACCGCCGCTTTATTCCGCGTAACATCGGCAACTTGATTCGCGTCGTTCGCGAAGAATTTCAGGAAGCGGAATTTAGTCTGCCAATCGGCGCGTCGACGAGTTCCGCGATGCTGTACCCCTCGTCGCTAGCTCGCGTGTGTGACGTGGTGATGCTGCAGGGGAATGGGCGAAGTCCAGCGGACAAGGTGGCGCGCTCCCTCCAGCTTCAGGAATATGACCGCGCGGTGCTGATGATCAACGACGACAACGGCGTCGACGCCACGCCGGCGGCGCTTTCGCGCGAACACGCAACGGCTGATGCTTTTATGACGAACGCGTCGGGATGGAGTTTTCGCCCACCACGGCTGGCCGATCGTTTTCCGTTCGAGTATGCGCCGGCGGATTCGGCGGTGCTAGACGAAAGCTGGGATGAAGCGCGCCGGCGGCCGGCGTATTTTCGCGCCATGTTGGAGAAGATTGCGACGCTTGTGTTGCGCAAGCCTCCCTCGACGCTACCCACGAAGGGGAAATAACGGTGGCTACCCCGATATTACTAATCGGCGCGGGCATGATCGCTCACGACCAGATCATGCCAACGCTCTTTCAAATGCAGCGCGAGGAGCGGATCGGTGAGATAACCGTTTGCTCGCAGCGGCGCCGATCGGTGCTTGCGCTGGCCGAGGCGCCCGCGCTGCGCCGCGCATTTCCTGATCAGGCCTTCACGGAATTGCCGGCCGGGTCCGCCGACGTTGACTCATCGCATGCGGACCTTTACAAGACCGCTTTGGCTGCGATGCCTCCGCGAAGCGTCGCAGTGGTAGCCGTGCCCGATCAAATGCACTATCCAATCGTGATGGAGGCGCTGCGCAATGACCAACACGTTTGTTGCGTCAAGCCGTTAGTGCTCGACGTCGCGCAATCGGTAGAGATCGAAGAAGAGGCTCGCGGTCGCGGATTGCTCGTAGGCATCGAATATCACAAGAGGTTCGATCCTCGAAGCTTGATGGCCCGCGACCGCTTTCGCCAAGGGCTATTTGGCGACCTAAAACTCGGTTCCGCTCGGCTGATGGAAAAGTGGCACTACCGTCACTCGAATTTTCAAAACTGGTTCACCACCGATGAGACGGATTCGTTCGTCTACATTGGCTGCCACTATGTCGATCTTGTTCACTTCATCACCGGGTTGTTGCCCGCGGCTGTTTCGGTCTATGGCATCAAAGACGAGCTTCCAAACGGCAAACAGGGCTACCTTTGGACCGACGCTCGCATCATTTGGGAGAACGGCGCTTGCCTGAATGTCCAGAACTCGCTGAGTTTTCCCGACGCCGCGCCCGGACCAAATACGCAGGGCATGACGTTGTATTTTTCAGGCAATGGGAATGGCGCCTTGCTTGATCACTCCGATCAATACCGCGGCATTGCTTACAGTCACTCGGAAGCGCTGGGCGGGCCCGGCGGCACGCAATATGGCGAACCCAGTCCGGACTATTTTCTCTATCAGGACCTGGGCGGACCGGGTTTAGTGCCGACCGGTTACGGAGTTCGCTCGGTCGACCATATCGTTAGCGAGGCGTTGCGGATCGAGCGAGAGTCCGACAGCCTTGCCGATCGCCAAGGCGTGCTGACTGAGATCGACGAATGCGGAATTATCGCTACGCCCTCGAACAGCAGATTCAACGAGGCAGTTTGCCAAGCGGCTCGGCAGTCGATTCTCAGCGACGGCGAGCTCGTTCGTCTATAGTTGGCGGCCGCGCTAACCTGGAAAACTATGTCAGACCAGCAAGAATTCCGTATTGAAAAAGATTCGATGGGCGAGGTACGAGTGCCCGCCGACGCACTGTATAAGGCGCAGACGCAACGTGCGGTGGACAACTTTCCCATCAGCGGAATTCGATTTCCGCGAACGTTCCTCCGCGCCCTGGGGATGGTGAAAGCGGCTGCGGCGGCGGTCAATCATGACCTCGGCCTGATGGATGCCGCCATGTCGGAGGCGATCCAATCGGCGGCGTCAGAAGTCGCCGATGGCTTGCACGACACGCAGTTCCCGATCGACATTTTCCAGACCGGCTCCGGCACCTCGACCAACATGAACGCGAACGAGGTGATCGCCACGGTTGCTAGCGAAAAGCTAGGATCCGCGGTGCATCCCAACGATCACGTGAACATGGGTCAGTCGAGCAACGACGTGATTCCTACGGCGATTCACGTCAGCGCGTACCTGGAAAGCGCGGAGACGCTGCTGCCGGGCCTAGAGCACCTACAGCGGACGCTCGAGACCAAGGCGGAGTCGCTCGACCATGTCGTCAAGACCGGGCGGACGCATTTGATGGACGCCTTGCCGATCCGCATGAGCCAGGAACTCGGCGGGTGGGCGAACCAAATTGAGCAGGGGCTTCAGCGAATTCGCTCGGCGCTATCGAGGATATCGCCTCTGGCGCTCGGAGGTACCGCGATCGGAACCGGCGTAAACGCGCATCCTGAATTCGGCTCGAGAGTAGCGAAGCGCTTATCGCAGCAGACGGGACTGGCGTTTATTACCAGCCGCAACTATTTCGTCAGCCTTTCAAGCCAAGACTCGATTGTCGAACTCAGTGGGCAGTTAAAGACCGTGGCGGTATCGATGATGAAAATCGCCAACGACCTGCGCTGGATGAATTCCGGGCCGAACGCCGGACTCGCCGACATCGCGCTACCTTCGTTGCAGCCGGGTTCCAGCATCATGCCGGGCAAGGTGAACCCGGTGATCCCCGAAGCGACGACGATGGTCTGCGCACAAGTTATCGGTAACGACGCGGCGATCACGATTGCCGGCCAGTCGGGCAATTTTCAACTCAATGTGATGTTGCCCGTCATTGCCCACAATATTTTGGAAAGTGTGCGTTTGCTCGGGAATACGGCGCGTGTACTCGCGGACAAGGCCGTGGCCAACTTTACGGCGAACGAAGAGCGGGTTGCTGATCTGGTGGAGAAGAACCCAATACTGGTCACCGCGCTCAACCCTGTTATCGGTTATGAACTAGGAGCGGCGGTCGCGAAACGGGCTTACAAAGAGGGCCGGCGTTTGAAGGATGTTGCGGCCGAAGATACCGACCTTAGTGTGGAAGAACTTGACCGGCTTCTTGACCCGAAGGCGATGACCGAGGGCGGCATCGCGAAATAACGTTGCCGGCCGCTAGCGGATATAGTCTTTTGCGATCTCGCGGCGGTCGTGGCTGTCGAGCACGTGCATTACTCTGATCTTCTTTAGCGCAACAGGCGAGAGCTGGCCGATCGGGATGTACACGATTTTGCGTCCCAGGTGCGCCGCGATTGAGCGGAATATCGATCGTGGCGGTTTGGCGGCTACGTAAACCACGATACGGTCGAGCGAATAGTCGAGTCCGGCGAGCAGGAGGCGCTCGGGCTTAGACTCGGCGAAAGTGTAGTCAGGGTCTGTCCAGACGTCCATCAGACGCTGCGAAGGCAACGTCAGCAGCAGGCCGCCGTACTCGGCGCGACCGATGCCGGGACCCACGAAATTTTCGAACGGATCGCTGGCATAGAGTGCCATGTCCGATTCGTTTTGGTGCTCGCCTAGCCAGGTGACGCAGTACGGGTAGCGCTCGTCTCGATCTTCGTCGAAGATGACTACGATGGCGCCCACCTCGCCTTGTACTTTTTGATTCTCGCGGACGTAGATTTTGTCGTCGTGCCAGTTGCGTAGTGTTTCCTTGAGGTCGATGCCATCAAGTAGCGATGTTGAGAAAGCCTCGGTGCGCGCGCGCTCTTCCGACAGAATGCTCTTGCCCTTCTTCTTGAGAAAGACGCCGTAGTTTTCAATAACTAGGTCTTCAGGCGGATAGGAGCAGATACCGTCTCCGCGCCATTCCTTCTTCCAGTCGCCAGGCGTATTTTCGCGCTTGCGTCCTTTAAGGCCGCGCGGTCGAAGGCCGGTCTTACGCGACTTCGTGCGGCGGTGCAGCGCCACCTTGCGCGTGTGGATCCAGACGTCTGAGCCGCTGACGTTGATGGTCATCAGGTCGGTTTCAGTTTTTTGGGCGGGGTAGGTGTTGGCCAATTCAAGCAGTTCCCAGGCGAAGTTGTCGTCAACGATCGAACGAGCGGCGACGACTAGATCGAAAGCGTCGGCTACCAAACGTTGCTGGGTCGCGGCGAGGTTACGCGTATAGCGAGCCCACAGCCGGCGATGCCATTGTTCGAGCGTCTCGCCGGAGTTTCGCTCGTGCGCCAGCTCAGCTTGGTCGAATATTGCGAAGTAGATTGCTTGGCGGTCAAAGGGTTTGGCCGCGGCCGCGACTAAGGCTTCATCTTTCTCGCGAGAGCGATCTCGTTCAACCACGCCGAAGCCAAAGCGCTCACTGAAGCGGAAACGCTCGACCGGTTTTTCCGGCGGCTTGCCCGCGCGCTGCAGCTCGTAGACAGCTTGCACAATGGGCGCTTCGAGCATCGTGTCACCGAGGCAGTCGGGATGGATATTGAAGATCGAAATGCCCTCGCGAACGACTTTCTTCATCGGGCGCGTTTGTGTCCGATTGAGCGCGTCGCGCAGCGGGCGCAGCATTTTGAGCGAGACCACCGCGAATAAGTCATCGCTTTGGGAAACTTGCTGGATGCGCCAGGCCATCCCCTCGGCTTGGACGCGATCGTGATCGGTGGGGGGTGACGGCTTCCCGAGGTAGCGCTTAGTGTAGGCCTCGACGCCGATGCGCTGAAGCGCGTAGGTGTCCGGGTAGTATTCCTCGTCGCGAAGGCGGTCGCTCAGGTCGGGATCGATAAACTCCACCTTCGCGCCGATCTCGAGGGCGCTGCGGACCGCCTCGATCAGCGCGTCGGTGACTTCGACGGGGATGTAAACGGCGTGGTCTTTGCGGGGTTCCTCGTACAGAATTACCGAGAGCTGCGGCAAGCGCTCGACTGCTCGGAGGTAGACCGCCTCAAGCGTCGTCGGCAACTCGACCGCGACGACCGAGGGCTTGCGGTCGAGAATCGCTCGTCGCACTTCGAGTGCGAATTCGGCTCGGTTGGGAACCACGCCAAATAGCTCGACGTCTGCGTCCGGGGAGGTCAAGACATTATTGTCATACGGAGTAGACACGCTCGATGCCCTATTGCCCTCTCAGGCTCATCGAGGTGATCCTCAATTGAGCACCTCCGCTACTCTAGGGACTAAGAACTGAAGGCTTCACTCGAATGTATTTTTGGATCAGCGCCGCTGTGTTTGTCGCCGCCCTCGGCGCGGTCGTCGTCTACGACGTGTTGCAAAAGCGGCGTGCGATTCTTCACAACTTTCCAATAATCGGCCACTTCCGCTATCTGCTCGAAGCCGTCGGGCCGGAATTGCGCCAGTACATCGTTACCAACAATGACGAGGAGCGACCATTCAATCGCGACCAAAGACGTTGGGTGTATGCCTCGTCGAAGAAGGCTAACAACTACTTCGGTTTTGGCACCGACAATGATCTCGAAACAAGCCCCAACTACCTAATCATCAAGCACGCGGCCTTTCCCTATGAGGCCACGAACGAATCGAAAGATGAGACCGTGCCCTGCGCGAAAATTCTCGGCGCTAAGCACGGGCGGTCGAAATCGTTTCGCCCGTCGTCAATCGTAAACGTCAGTGGGATGAGCTACGGCTCATTGAGTTCCGCGGCTATCGAGGCGCTCAACCGTGGTTGCGAAATCGCGGGGTGTCTTCACAATACGGGCGAGGGTGGAGTATCGGAATTCCACCGTAGGGGCGGAGACCTGATCTGGCAGATTGGGACCGGCTACTTCGGCTGTCGCGAGGCCGACGGTAGCTTCAGCGAATCTCGATTTCAAGAGACGGTAGCGGCGGGGTCGATTCGCGCGATTGAAATTAAGCTCAGCCAAGGCGCGAAGCCCGGCATGGGGGGTCTGTTGCCGGCCGCCAAGGTGACGGCTGAGATTGCCGCGGCACGCGGAATTCCGTTAGGCGAAGACTGTGCGAGTCCGGCGCGCCACAGCGCTTTCCGCGATGTCGATTCCATGATCGAGTTCATCGAAACGCTGTCCGGTCTGACTGGTCTTCCGGTAGGGATCAAGTCGGCTGTAGGTGAATCGAAATTCTGGAATGACCTCGCAACTCGCATGAAGTCGACAGGCTGCGGCCCGGACTTCATTGCAGTCGATGGAGGCGAAGGCGGCACCGGTGCGGCGCCCTTGGCTTTCAGCGATCACGTCGCGTTACCGTTCAAGACTGGGTTCGCCAGGGTCTATCGCACCTTCGCCGAGGCGGGACTGACGGACGGAATCGTGTTTATCGGCTCGGGGCGGCTGGGATTCCCCGAGTCCGCACTACTTGCGATGGCCCTGGGCTGTGACATGATCCACGTCGGGCGAGAAGCGATGATGTCGATCGGCTGCATCCAAGCGCAGCGCTGCCACACTGGCCATTGTCCGACGGGCATCGCGACGCAAAATAGCTGGCTGGTGAGAGGGCTCGACCCGGCGCGGAAAAGTGTACGGCTCGCGAACTATGTTGCGACTCTGCGTCACGAAATGCTCACGCTCTCGCGGGCATGCGGCGTCGCTCACCCGGCCATGATGGCACCCGATCACTTCGACATCGTCGATGACCGCTTTGGCGTGCGGTCCGTCAAGGACGTCTTCGGTTACGAAGAGGGCTGGGGTCTGCCGTCGCGTGAAATTTGTGAGGCGATCGGCTCGATGCCTGGAATTGCCTAAGCGGTACAGGCCTGCCTGCAAGGAACTGGCGCTTTACGGTACGCCTGAGTCTAAAAAATTCAGGTTATTCCCAGCGGGGACGTTTGGCCGACTGCGACTTCCGCCACTGCTGCTCGGGAATTTTTGCGCCGTGTTGCGGCATCGTCTCAAGAGCCGCTTGGAGTTTAGCGCGGATCGCGGCGGTTGCGGAATGGGTTTTAGCGAGAGGGCTCTGCTCGTGCGGGTCGGCCTGCACATCAAAGAATTCGCCGTTGCCGTAGAGCTTGTAGCGCTTGTCGCGGACGTATCGAATTTCGGGATTCGCGTAGGGTGTATTGAACTCGTCGGCTAACGGCCGTGGAAAGTAATAGGTGTAGTGCCACTCGCGCGGGTTGCCTGTTTCGCCCTTGAGCTGTGGCCAGAAACTGCGGCCATCCGTTTGTAAAAGCTTCGGTAGTTGCAGGCCGGCGGCATCCGCCAGGGTCGGCAGAATGTCCGTGAAGTCAATCAGGTCGTCAACGACTCGTCCACCCGGAACGATGCCGGGCGCGCGGATGAACATCGGCACGTGAGTGCCTGCCTCGGTTGGCGCCCCTTTGTCTCCGCGGATCGTACGCCCGTCAAGGTCGGAGTAGAGATTGTGGTGCGTGCCGTTGTCGGCTGTGAATATGAAGAGCGTGTTTCTAAGCAGACCGAGGCTTTCTAGTTTGTCCTCAAACCGCCCGACGATTTTATCGGTGTAGGTGACCATGTCTTCGAAATTCCGCTGGATGTCTTTCGAGTTGCGGTCGGCGGAATCGGGGGTCGGCAGGAACGGTGAATGGACAAGCGCCATCGGATAGTAGGCGAAGAACGGCCGCTCCTTGTTTTCTTCAATGAAGTCGAGCAGGAAGTTGGCGAAGATATCCGGGCCGTAGTCGTCTTCGTCGACCTTCATGATTTTGCCGTTCAGGTCGAGCGAAGGATTCCAAAACCGGCGGCGCTCGGTGATCGGAGTGTTCCAAAGACAGTAGCTGTCGAAGCCTTGGCCGGGCGGAATTCCCTCGGTGCGAGAATCGCCTTGTAGCTGCCACTTGCCGGCGACTGCTGTTGCGTAACCGGCCTCTCGGAATAAGTCGGCGAAGGTGGACTCACCGGGGATCAGCGCCCCGAAGTCCGCGTAGTTGCGGACGTTGCTCCTGCCCGTCATCAGGGCATTGCGGCTCGGCGTGCAGAGCGGCGTCGAGAAGCAGTTTGTGAATTTGACGCCGCTGTCGGCGATTCTATTGAGGCGGGGCGTCTTGTACTGCTTGCTGCCATAGGGGCCAAAGCATTCATAGCCGACGTCGTCGGCCATGATGAGCACGACGTTGATTGGCTTGTCAGCGGCGAAGGCGGAAGCGACACCGATCGTAAACAGTGCGAAGAGGAAACGGAGCGTCACAGGGGCAGTATATCTTGGGGTCCGTTTAGCACGGCAAGTAGGTAAAACAGAGCACGCCGAGCACGAACCACAGAACGACGTAGATCATGTTGTAGCCGATATACGTCCGGAAGTCGATGCGCGCGATACCGGCCGCGATGACCGCCCAGAACGGCGATACGAGGTTGCCGACGTGGTCACCGACGCTCAGCGCCAGCAGTCCGCGCTGTGCAGTCACTCCCACCGCCGCGGCGGCTTTCGTCGTGATGAATCCTTGAATGACCCATTGGCCGCCGCTTGACGGTACGAAGATCGAAACTAGCCCGGCGGACATCGCTGTCAACAGTGGGAACGTATACGCGTTCGCGATCGACGCGAAGAATGTCGCGAAATCGGCGCCGACCGAGGTGTACTGGATGAGCCCGGCAACACCTGCGTACAAGTGGTAGAGCACGATGACGGGCCAGGCGGTGACCACGGCTCCCGGCAGCGCTTTTGAGAAACCTCTGACGCTGCCGTGCAGCACCAAGCAAAGCAAAAGCAGAGTTGTATTGAGCGAGTTGAGTTGCAACCCGCCACCCTTGACCGTGACGTGGTAGACCAACCAGCCCACCAAGGCCAGTGCCAACACCATCGTTGGTAGACGGTTTGACTCGAGGCGTTGTGCGACCGTCTGGCCGGCGCCGCTCGGTTCGGGAGTGTCCTCGTCGAGCCCCGCGTCGGCGAGCTCACAAGCTTCTGGGAACTGCGAAACCGCGCGCGGATTCTTGGGCAGCAACAGTCGCGCCGTCGTGTACACGCACGCCAGGAAAAGTGGGATGAATACGAGTGTCGCCGGGGCGAAGATCGTTGTCGCTAGCGGCATCAACCCTGTCAGATCTTCAAGGAAGTGCCCTGGCGTGTTCATCAGCAAGGGGGCGCTCGCCGAGAAGCCAAACTGCCAAACCGATCCGCAGGCCGCACCTGCCGCAAGCAGAAATGGGAAGTCGATCGGGAAGCCCTTCTTTTCTGCCTGGCGCGCGAAGTTGACGGCGACGAGTGGTCCCATAGCCAGCCCGAGCCCCCAATAGCAGTACGACAGCGTCGCGTGCGTGGCCATCGACATCGCCAGCGTCTGGCTGGTGTTTCGCGGGATTCGCGAGAGGACCACGATCAGCCGTCGAAAAAACGGCGTCGCGGCAAGGGTCGAGCTAAGCACCAGGATCAGGGTCATCTGCATCGTGAACGGCAACAGCATCCAGAGCCCTTGGTAGTAGGCGTCGGCGGTTTCAATAACGGTGTTACCGATGAAGAGCGCGATGCCGACGACGGCGACCATCAAAGCGATGGCGGTGGTCATCGCGTCAGGGATCATTCCGCCAATGAAAGTTGCGATCTCGGTGAGGCGATCGACGCCGGCACCTTGCGAGGTTCGATTCGGATCGGGCTGGGCAGTCATAGTCGAGCCGAGAGTATACACGCTCCGCTCGGGCGGGCGGGCTTTACGAGTACACTGGTGCGGGAAATGATGTGCTTTGAAATTCGATTGACGTTTGCTCTCGGTCTTCTTGTCGTACTCGCGGTGGGCTGCTCATCGCCACCGGCCGAGCCCGCTCGGCAGCCCCCGAACTTCGTGATCATAATGGCCGACGATCTCGGCTACGGCGATCTCGGCGTTTATGGAAGCACGCAGAATCTCACCCCGAATATTGACCGGCTTGCCGCTGAGGGGCTGCGCTTCACCGACTTCCACTCCAACGGACCGATGTGTTCCCCTACTCGCGCCGCGCTGCTGACGGGTCGCTATCAGCATCGCTACGGGCGAGAGTTTGAAGGCGCACTCTCAGCACGCACGCAGCACGATCTCGGCTTGCCACTCGAAGCTGTCACCATCGCCGAAGCGTTGCGGGACATCGGCTACGCAAACGGCATGTATGGCAAGTGGCACCTAGGCTTCCACCCACCACTAATGCCTAGCAAGCAGGGCTTCGACGACTTTCGCGGCCTCAACACTGGAGGCGGCGATCACCACAGCCACATCGATCGCTCGGGCCGCAAAGACTGGTGGCACAACGGCGAAATCGACATGGAAGAGGGCTACAGCGTCGATCTGATCACCAAGCACAGCATTGATTTCATTGAGCAGCACACAGAGCGGCCGTTCTTTCTATACGTGGCGCATCTTGCGATCCATTTCCCCTGGCAGGGTCCGAACGAAAAGGGCTATCGCGTGGAAGGTGTCGACTACTGGGACCTCACTAAACTTGGCGTCCACGAAAGCAAGGACGTATCAGCCAAGGTGAAACAGATGGTCGAGGCGGTGGACGGAAGCGTTGGTGAAATCATGCGGGCTCTTCGCGCTAACGGACTCGACGACAACACGCTCGTAGTTTTTACGTCCGACAACGGAGGGTATCTCACCTACGAGGGTGGCTATCACAATATTTCCAGCAACGGCCCGCTGCGGGGACAGAAGACAGACGTCTATGAGGGCGGGCACCGCGTACCGGCGATCGCTAGGTGGCCGGGTCGCATCGCGCCAGGTGTGAGCGATGAGACAGTCGCGACGTTTGACTTGTTTCCGACCTTGATGGAGCTGGCCGGGGCTGCCAGTGTCGATCTTTCATTCGACGGGGTAAGTCTTTCTCGGCTGCTTTTAGACGGCGATCAAATTGGCGACCGAAACCTCTTCTGGCGGATGCGCGGCGAAAAGGCGATGCGACAGGGAAACTGGAAGCTTGTCCAGATTGGCGATAGCGCTCCTGAACTCTACGAATTAGGAGCGGACATCGGGGAGCAGCACGACCTCGCGCCGGATCAGCCTGAGCGCTTGGCGGGGATGCTGGAAGAGCTTGCGGCTTGGGAAGCAGACGTCGATGGGCAATGAGTCCTCCGTCACGCGCCTCGACAGGTCGGATTCGGTCGGGTAGTTGTTAACATACGGTCGGAAGTTCTGATGAACGCCGGACGGGCGATAGCGTTAATTATTGCGGGTTTGATGCCGGTTTCGGCATTAGTCGCCGCGGACCCGACGGCAGAGCGAGTTTTCGAAGAAAGCATCCGGCCCGTTCTCGCGAAAAACTGCTACGCCTGCCATAGCCAACAGAGTCCAAAGGCGCAAGGCGGACTTCGCCTCGATTCGCCGGAATCGATACTCGCGGGTGGGAACGCGGGCTCGCTGATTACTGCCGGCAAGCCGGAGCGTAGCCTGTTGATGCGCGTCCTCAGCCACGAGGGCGCGGTGAAGATGCCGCCGACCGGCAAGCTTGCGGCGGTCGACGTTGCCGCGGTCGAGCGCTGGATTCGGATGGGAGCGCCGATGCCCGCCGCGGTTGATCCGGCGAAGTTAGCCAAGGGTGAGGTGGAACGGCATTGGGCGTTCAGGCGGCCCGGTCGTCCCGAGCCGCCCCCAAAGATCAGCGATTGGGCACTGACTTCAATCGACCGTTTCGTCGAAGCTGGGCTACAGGCCCAGGGACTCACGCCATCAGACGAGGCGGATCGTCGCACGCTGATTCGCCGGGCATATTTCGATTTGATTGGGATTCCACCGCCTCCCGACGACGTTCGAGCGTTTGTGAATGACTCTTCTGCCGAAGCTTACGGGGCGGTTGTCGATAGGTTGCTGGCGTCAAAACATTTCGGCGAGCGTTGGGCGCGGCATTGGCTCGACGTGGCGCGCTATTCCGACGAAGGATTTCAGGCGCGGCCGTTCCAGATTTCATGGACGTACCGCGACTGGGTGATCGACGCGTTCAACAGCGATATGCCGTATGACCGCTTCATCACTAGGCAGATTGCGGCGGATCTGACAGGCGACGAGCCTGAGCACTTGGCGGCGCTGGGGTTCCTGACGGTAGGGATCAATTTGCCGCGCCCGACCGACGTACCCGAAAATCTCGATGACCGCATCGACGTGGTGACACGTGGTTTTTTGGGGCTTTCGGTCAGCTGCGCGCGCTGCCACGATCACAAATTCGATCCGATCCCGCAGAAGGATTATTATTCGATCTACAGCATTTTCTTGAATTCGCCAGACGTGCTCGAACCGGTCGCGATCGATGCCGTTCCCGATGAGCAAAACGCCAGGTTTTTCAAAGAGAAGCTGCGGATGAGGCGCGAGTGGCTGGATACGTTCCAGCGTGAGCGCTTGGACTGGCACATCGTCGAGTTCCGCAAACGAGATGCGCTAGAGCGCTACATCACGACGGCCTGGCAGGCACGCAATTCGTCGAACCGTGAACTCGAGGCTCTCGGCAAAGAGCACAATCTCAATCAGTATTTGTTAGAGCGTTGGCACCGTCTGCTGGTCGACCTCGCGGACAAAAACGACCCAATTGTCAGCGGTCTCGATGGCAAGTACGGCATCAAAGAGCTTGCTTTGCAACTGGCGGCGGCCGATCGCGAAACAGGATGGCTCGATGCCGAACGAGAGTCGCTGCGCCAGGTCCTTCGCGCACCCGACGCACCAACCAACATCCCGTCCGAAGATTTTTGGTGGATCCAAAACGAGGGCGACTCGAACGTCATGAAGGCGTTGAAGTGGCAGTACAACGCTGTGATGACAGACTGGAGCTACCGTGGCGGCCCGCGCCATGCGATGACGGTGACCGACGGCGCAGAGAGCCGGCCGGCGTATGTATTCGTTAGAGGAAATCAACATGACAAGGGCGCGCGCGTTGATCCGCATTTCGTATCGGTTATATCGAGCGAGCCGTTTCAGATGGGCAGCGGACGACTCGAATTGGCGCGGGCTATTGCCAGCACCGACAACCCGTTGACAGCACGGGTAATGGTCAACCGCGTTTGGCAGCACCTTTTTGGCGAAGGGTTGGTGCGGACGCCGAGCGATTTCGGTACCCGCGGTGGCGAACCGTCGCATCCCGCGCTTCTTGATCATTTGGCGACCACGTTTGTGGACGACGGTTGGTCAATAAAGAAGCTGATTCGCCGCGTGATGCTGTCGCGGGTTTACCGCCAGAAGAGCGGTGATTCGCCCGACTGCGAGTTGATTGATCCGACGAACCGCTTGCTCTGGCGCCAGAAGCGACGCAGGATGGAGTTCGAGGTGTTGCGCGATTCAATGCTGGCGGCGGCGGGCCGGCTAGACACGAGTGTCGGTGGCCCGCCGTTTGCGCTTGAGGCCCGGCCTGCGTCGCCGAGGCGTTCGATTTACGCTTACATTTCTCGAGAAGAGCCGTCCGGGCTGATGCGCTCTTTCGATTTTTCAAATCCTGAGCAACATACGGAGCAACGATCGTTGACAACCGTTCCACAGCAGGCGTTGTTCCTGATGAACAGTGCGTTTGTGGGCGAGCAGGCTCGGGCGATTGCGGTGACTTTAGAGGGCTCCGATACGGCCCAAAAGGCTCGCGCGCTTTACCAGCGGCTGTACGGCCGCGACCCGAGCGCCGGCGAATTGCAGGCGGCAGAGAAATTCGTTCGAGAACACCCCGGTGTGCCGGAAATCGAGCCGCCCCCTGAGGAACCGTGGCGCTATGGAACTGTTACGCTCGATCCGGCCGAGGGCGTGTTGCGAGATTTTCAGGAATTAGAATATCGCCAAGGCGAGCGTCTGCAACGGGGAACAATTCTGCCGACACCTGAGGGTGGGCGCGCATCTTTGACGGCTCGCGGCGGTGCCCCTGGTGATGATCTTTCATCCGCCGTGACGCGCCGCTGGGTGTCGCCGATTGATGGGCGAGTTTCAATCAGTGGGACTCTGAACCACCCGCTCAGCGATCAAGGGCAGCGATTTAGCTACTCGAATGGGATTCGTGGCTGGGTGGTTTCAAGTCGAACCGGTGCCATTGGGAGTTGGACGATCACCGGCATACAGGCGGCGACAGATTTCGAGCGGCTCAAAGTTGAGCGCGGTGAGACGATTGATTTCGTAGTGGATTCGCGTGGTGACTACGAGTCGGACAACTTTACGTGGGCACCGATTGTTGAGCAGATGTTGAGTGGGGATCAGAAAAAGTCTGGAATGAAAGCGAAACGCTGGAGCGCGGTAGAGGACTTTCGGTTTCCGGCCGAGAAGCCGCTTGGTGCTTGGGAACAGTACGCACAGGTTTTGCTGATGACGAATGAGTTTGCGTTTGTGGACTAGCGACGGTGACGCGATGACGATTCTCCAACCCCCGAACGATTTCGTTAGTCGACGCCGATTTCTGCGCGAGTCGACAATGGGTATGGGCGCCGTCGCACTGGCGGCCTTGCAGGCCGATGCGGCGCCTGCATTTGATGCCGCCGATCCGCTTGCTCCAAAACTGCCGCCGCTGCCCGCGAAAGCTAAGCGCGTCATTCACATTTTCATGAACGGCGGCCCGTCGCAAGTTGACACTTGGGACCCGAAACCGGCGTTGCAGAAGTACGTGGGCCAGACGCTGCCAATTCATCTGCGGACCGAGCGCCCGACGGGGGCGGCATTCCCGTCGCCGTTTGAGTTTCAGCGCCATGGCAAGAGTGGGACGCGGGTCAGCGAAATTTTCTCGAAGGTCGGCGAGCACGTTGACGATCTCTGCGTGATTCGCTCAATGCATACCGACGTGCCGAACCACGGCCCGTCGCTGATGATGATGAATAGCGGTACGACCCAGCAGTCTCGGCCAAGCTTCGGGTCGTGGCTGACCTATGGTCTCGGTACGGAGAACCGCAATCTGCCGGGCTTCATTGTTTTATGCCCTGGCGGCTATCCGGTTTGGGGCGCGAAGAATTGGCGTTCGGCGTTTTTGCCGGGGGCTTTTCAAGCAACGCATGTCGACACGAAATATACTGAGCCCGACAAATTGATCGCCAATGTTCAAAGCCGCTACAGCCAACAAGCCGCCCAACGGCGCCAATTGGACTTGCTGGCCGAACTGAACCAGGTGCACGGCGAACAACGTGGAGCGGACCCGCTGCTCGAAGCGCGCGTGCAATCGTTCGAACTCGCGTACCGCATGCAGGCTGAGGCGACCGACGCTTTCGATGTGAATTCCGAACCCAAAAACATCCGCGAAATGTACGGCGAAACCTTGCACGGACGGCAGATGTTGATCGCTCGGCGCTTGCTTGAAAAGGGCGTGCGGTTCGTGCAGGTTTGGCACGGCGCCGGGCAGCCCTGGGACAGTCATAGCGAAATCGAAGCAAATCATCGCCGGCTCGCAGGCGAGTGCGATCAGCCAATCGCGGCCTTACTTACCGACCTCAAACAGCGCGGCATGCTCGATGACACCCTGGTGATTTGGGGCGGCGAATTTGGGCGAACGCCGGTGGTCGAGCTATCGACTTTCGGCGCGAATGACGGCAAGAATGGCCGCGACCACAACTCGTACGGCTTTTCGATGTGGCTTGCCGGGGCGGGTGTGCGAGCTGGGCATGTCCACGGCGCGACAGACGACTTCGGGTTCCGCGCGGAGCAAGACAAAGTTCACGTGCACGACTTGCACGCGACGCTATTGCACCTGTTGGGTTTCGACCACGAGAAATTCACGTATCGCTACGCCGGCCGTGATTTTCGGCTTACGGATGTGCATGGCCGTGTTGTTCGTGAACTTCTTGCGTAGGCGTAGCCCGCATTTCTCACCAGGTGGCGAGCGAGAGTGCGTGAGAGGTGCGTCACTACGAGGCGGGCGACCCTCGGCGCGCGGAGGCGTACTTTTCAGTACGTCGAGCACTCGCGATCGAGCGCAACGAAGTAGTGGCGCGCCTATTGCGTGCTTTCGCCGTCAGCTGATGAGAAATGCGGGCTCACGCCAGCCGCGAGAACTAGGCAAATCCACAAGACGTTTGCGACGAGTAAATGGCCGATCTGTAGCCATGCCGGGGCCGATAGCCCGATGTTCAGAAATCCAAGCGCAACTTGCGCGCCGACCGTATGCATCGCGGACTTGGCCCAGCGGTTAGTCGGAGCTTGCGGCGCCAACAGCCAGAATAGGTAGCCGGCCGTGAGCACGGCGACGACGGGGTGGATGATTCGCAGGCGAACAAGGAAATGAGCCCCGTCAATAGTTCCGGCCGATGACTGCGCGCCAAACTCAAAGAGAGTGTCGCCAAGCGCCGTAACCGCGCCGCTGGCTGCGGTGCAGACGACTAGCGCCAATCCGACCGCGAATGCGAACTTGCGATTGGCGAAGATCACACCGGCGGAGTCGATCGATTGAGACCATTGTGCCGTTAGAGCCGCCGCGGCTGTCAGCAGCAGCGTGTTCGTCAGGTGAAGTGCAATCACTATCGCCCGTGCGGCCGAGTCGTCGTCTTCAACGAGTTCACCAAGCACGAGACCCGCGCCGATTGCACCTTCAAAGACGACAAAAAGCAGCGTCAGGGCGGCGGCGGCTGTTACCGGGCTTTTACCATACAGTCGCCAGGCCCAAGCGAGTAATACGATTCCTATGATGCCGCAGAGGCCGCTGGTAAGGCGGTGGGTGTATTCGATAAGGGTGCCAAGAGACGGCGCCACCGGGACGAGTTCGCCGTGGCAAGTCGGCCAATGGCTGCCGCATCCCGCGCCCGAGTGGCTGATGCGCACCCACGCCCCAAAAAGGATCACGACGATGAGATAGGCGAGAAAACCCCAGGCGCATTTACTGAAGCGGGGCGAGTTGACGGCCACTTGGCTCAGAGTATCAGTGAGCTTTGATTGCGACCACTAGTCACGAGCGGCGGTTTGGGAGGCGAACGCCGAGCGGTAGGCTCTGGCTGCAGTGATCTCACACGTCGAACATTCGACGGAGAGCGATTCGATCTCTCCGGCCCACGTCCATGTCGGCAGACTACCTACGTGCAGGCTGTGCGAAACCTCGGCGCCCGCCGTCACATTGAAAGATATCCATTCACCCGTGATTCCTGACGACGTTGTCCAAGTCAAGCTGGCAACAGCCTCGCTGGGGCTAGAGGTTACTAATTCCAACAGGCTAAATTGTGAGGCTGAAATCGGAGCGGAGTCCGCCCGGCTTGCGGTTACTAGATAGCGGCCTCGGTCACCTGAAACGTGAAGATCAACGGGCGTGCCGCGCAACAGCGGAGCGTATATCTGGGGGCCGTATTTGGGAATCCAGCCCAGGTCCACCGGGCGGAGGAGAACCTCTCGCGTCGGCTCGGGGATGCTGTTGAATGGCCCCGGGAGCAGCATCGCGAGATCGGGATCGGCGGTAGAGTGATCGGGGTAGAAGCTGTGAAGAATATAATCCGAGACGTGATAGAGCCGGACAGGCGTGGAGATTCCATCGGCGCCATCAGGGCTGTACATCGCAAGTTCGACGTCAGCGCTCTTCAAGTCGGCAACCATCTCGGCCTGCTTCTCAAACGGCACCGCCATGCTAAAACCCTGGTAATATTTCGTCGGATTATGCCGATCCAATAAAAAATAGAGCAGTCCGTAGTTTCCGAGAATATACATGTCGCCACGCGAACACCCGTGTGATTCGGCGTAAGTGGACACCGTTTGTAAAAACTCAGTTTGCTCAATATCTGGCAGGTCGATGTTGCCCAATCGCTGTGCGTACGGAAAGCCATCGACGCCAACGACGGCGCGATGACGGCCAAGCACCGCTCTCAAGAGCCCGGACTGCCCGGATTGGAACTGGAACAACATGACCGCGCACTGAATTGCGAGCGTCAGCCCGATAGCGGGCGTCAACCATCTTTGCGTTTCGCCGGCGCGTTCGCCAAGAAAGCCGTGAAAGACTCGAGCTCCGGCTACGATCAGGCCGGGCCACGCGAATAGAGTGGCGTAAATCTGGTGGGAAAGGTCGAGACGATCAAGCCCGCGCGGCATGAAGAATAAGAGCCCCAAGACCACGAGGCACAGTAGTTTTAAGTCTTCTTTCGACAGAGAGCGTCTTTGGGCTCGCGTCAGCAGCCATAGAAGTATGGCCGATCCGCAGATCACTAATACCGCCGAAGGGGCGTAGCGGACCACCGCGAATGTATATTGAGTCGGCCAGATCGGCAAACCGTCGAAATGATTGAGGAGCCGTCCCGTAGTCGCCAGACTTGCCACGAACTGCTCAGCTTGGCCGCGCGTTGCCAACCAAATTAGCAGCACCGACGGTACGACGGAGCCGGCCGCCGCGAAAACAGCGCATGCCCCAACTGCCTTTCGAAATCCGCTGATCGACCATCCCGCGACTAGGGCGACCGTCTTGTCCAATACAAGATGAGCCTGAAGGGAGGGGTGATTCCAACACAAGATGAGCCTGGAGGTAATTTGGGCAAGGTCGATTAGGAACAGGCAAACTGCGGGCGATGGGAGTCGCCGTGCAGCAAGCCGAATCAGTGAGTCTCGATGAGATCGAGAGTTTTCTCGACGGGTGTGGGTCCGTCGAGTTCCAGGCCGGAAGTCGAGCGGATAAATACGCGCTCGTCGAAGGCGTCCTGAAGAGGCATCATTATGCCGACCAGAAGCGCTCGGTTAAAGGATTGTTGAGACGCTTCCTGAGCAAGCTAACCGGCTTAAGCCGCGCCCAATTGACTCGCCTCATCGGGCAGTTTTTGCGCGAAAAGTGCGTTCGGCCGACAGCCTATCGAAGGCGCCGCTTCCCCACCAAGTACAGCCGCGCCGACATCGTTCTCCTGGCGCATGTCGACCAAGTACAGCAACGTCTCTCCGGGCCGGCGACGCGTCGCATTCTCCAGCGCGAGTTCCAAATCTACAACCGCAAGGAGTTCGAACGCCTTGCCGAACTGTCGGTGGGACACCTCTACAACTTGCGCAAACGCGCCGTCTACCGGCGACACAGTTTGCATCTCGACAAGACTCGACCGACACCCGTGGCGATCGGCGAACGCCGCCAACCCGAGCCGCGAGGACGTCCGGGCTACCTGCGCATCGACACCGTGCACTCGCCCGAACAGGAAGGTGAAAAAGGCGCCTACAGCATCAACGTGGTCGACGAAGTGACGCAGTGGCAGGCCGTCGGCTGCGTCCAACGCATCAACGAAAATCACCTCATTCCCTTGCTGGAAGGCCTTTTGGAACAATTTCCATTTATCGTTCGCGGCTTTCACTCCGACAATGGCAGCGAATTCGTCAACCATCAAACCGCTAAACTGCTCGAGAAGTTGCGAATTGAATTTACGAAGTCTCGCGCGCGCCGTTCGAACGACAATGCCTTGGTCGAAACCAAGAACGGCGCGGTGGTGCGCAAGTGGATGGGCTACCAGTTTTTGCCCTCGGAAGCGACGCAGGCGATCGACACCTTCTACCGCCAGTGGCTCAACCCGTACTTGAATTTTCATCGCCCATGCGCTTTCGCCAGCGAGCGCCGAGACCGCCGCGGCAAGTTGCGCAAGGTGTACGCCGAGTGGAGCACGCCGTGGGAAAAGCTGCTCAGCCTGCCCGCCGAGCAGCGCGGCCTGCGCGCGGATCGCTCGCTCAAGAAGCTCCAAGCGCGAGCGGACACTTGTTCCGACACCGAGTTTGCCGAGCAACTCGACGCTCAGCGCAACGAACTGCAACGCGTCTGCAAAGACCTCGCGATCTGCTGGCGCACGCGCTAGACAACGCCCCGACCCGAGGCGTTGTCGGCTCCTCCGGCCCACGTCCGAAGACGGCCGTGGGGTCTCGCCTGGGATGGCTGCAAAGGGGGATTGGGGTGCCGCCCCTTCCCCCTTATGCAATCCCCCTCACCCGCCCTACGAAGCCACAAATAGCTGTAGCCGCCGACCTCAACTCACGCTATAATCCCCCTCAACCCGCAGCTGCTTCGCCTCTCTCCTTCAGGCTCATCTTTCAATTGGAAAAGAGGCCTCCGCGCAACCGAGGGGAAAGGCCGAGGAGAAATTGTCGTACTGAAACAGAAATCCGGTGCCGGCGATGAAACCTGAAAGCGCTAAGACGACGATCTTCTGATTGTCGATCCAGCGCAGAAGGATCGCGGCGCTAAGCGAAACGATTAAAACGCGAAACGTGTAGCTGGGAACCGTTGAGAGCGCAAGATCACCGGTGGAGGAGACTGCGTGCGTCACGGCGATACAAAACACGCTGGCGAGAAAAATATAACCGCCTCGAAGCCCGGGAGCGATGGCGATGCAAAGTAGAAAATATGCAATCGGGCCAATCGGGAAAAGCGCCCCGCTAAATCCTCGAAATGCTTCGACGCTGGGGCCTCCGCCAGCCTGAAATGCCAGCAGCGTGTGGCCAATGTCGTAGTACCATCCGTGCGGGTACCAAACATCGACAAATGACGATTTCCCGCGGATTACGTCACTAATGGGTCCGAGCGATTCTCCTCGTGGAAAAAATCGAGCGGCACATGAATGTTTGCAGTCCAAAAGCAGACGTAGATTGTAGCTGAGCCAAGGAGTACAACTATAAACGGTTTTCTAGAAAGGTAGTCGACGACGCGGTCGATTCTCGTCGCAATTTGAAGCCTGGCGCCGCTCGCTGTTCGACGAGGGCTTCCAAGGATCCTGTTCGCTAGGTGGGAGGTGGCGATCGATAGCAGCGGGACCGCCAGCATCGAGAGCGCAAAGAACAGCGTCCCCGGCTGTTTTCCAAGGCCGGTGAAGCCTAGATAGCCAATGATTCCCGCCGCGGGCTCGTAGGCGGAGGGCGTCATCAGTGAGACGCCGGCGGCGACCGCAAGCCAGAACAAGAACGAGCAACCTAGCCGCAAACCGTTGTGTTCAGTGGCGTTATTGGGTGCTTGACCCATTGCCACCTATTATCGGCGATAAGCGCGGCGGCGCTTAGCAGCCGACCGGTTGGCGACTCGGTACGCGGGATTGAGGCTCCAGGAGACCGGAGCCTTACCCTAGAGGTTTGCGGCTGCCACTGGACACCGACTGAGTCATACTGCAATTCGATAACCGCAAACTCGATCTACCGATGTCCCTACAAAAATTGCCCAGCAACGGCATTGCCATATATACGACCGCGGTCGAACGCGACTGGCTCGACTACAACGAGCACATGAACGTCGCTTACTATGTGATGGCATTTGACCTCGCGGTTGATGCCTTCAAAGCGGTGGTCGGTATTTCCCTCGAATACATTGAACGGGAACGGCGCTCGACCGTTGCGCTTGAATCGCACATTTCCTATCACCGCGAGGCATCGCTAGGCGACGAGCTGCGCATCGCCACTCGAATTGTCGACTTTGACGGCAAGCGCGCGCACCTCTACCAAGAGATGCACCGCGGGGATGAGCTGCTGGCGAGCCAGGAAACCCTATCGATCAGTTTCGATACGGTGGCGCGCAGGTCGTGCCCGTTCGAAGAACCGATCGCCCGCCGCTACGAACAGATGGTCGCGTTGCAAGCTGAGTTGCCTCGACCCAAGTGGCTCGGCCGCTCGGTAGGAATCCGCCGAAAGTGAATGAGCTTTGCGACGATGATTTCCGGCCTGCGCCACGAGTGATATTCCGAGCCACGGCGCTCTACTTCAGACGCTTTAACAAGATGTTTTTGAACTCGACGACCATTCCTTTGTCATGAAGTTGCAACGCGATGAGTCCACCTTCGAGGCGTCCATCGCGAATACCGTCGGTAAACTCTGACGCCGGCTTGCCATTGATGAGGAACCCGAAACGATTCCCTTTGGCGATGATGTGAGCTTCGTTCCAGTCGCGCTTCTTGATTTCGTCGAGCGGAACGGGGTTCTCAATGCTCTCGTTATGCGCGGCGCCATCTTCGTCGATGACAAGCCGCGTACCGCGTTCGCAGGGATACTCCTCCCGCGTCGCAAAGTGGAAATCCCATGCCCCTAAGACTTGTGGCCCAATACCTACATGGCCAAGATCGGCGTGGTAGCCCTCGAATGGGCGCTTCCCGGTGGTGTCGACGCGGGCCCTAACTTCGACACCTGTGTTTCCATCCGTCAGCATTCGGTAGCTAAATTTCAGCTCAAAGTCGGTCAGATCTTCGTCGCCGGAATAAACGAGATAAGCGAGGCGATCCTCAAGGCCCTCGGCGCGAATGACTCCGTCGTTTGCCGACCACGAGGCAGCAAGGCTCATCGGTTCGGCACGCCAGTTTGTGAGCGAGTTGCCGTCGAAAATCGGGACGAACGCGATATCGTCCTGGGCGCTCTCACCGAAAGATGCGAGCAGCAGTATCGAGCCGTACACAAATGGAGAAAGTCGCGAATGCCGGCTGGCTACGTGCATGATTCATCTAGTTCACCACGATCAATCGTTGAGGAACCCAGGAGTTCTTCCAGATGCCGACCCGGTACCGCCTGCTGAGCGTTCCTCCTAGGCCCTGTTACTATGGCGGCGGCGGTCGTTTGCTGATAGCGACGGCCTACTACCGTGATGCCAGGGAACCTTGAAAGGATCAGATGGATCGACGAAAATTTTTGACCGCCGCCGCGCTCGCGCTGGCCGCCGCCGATACAAAAGCAGCCGAAAGGCCTGTACGGATTGGCATGATCGGCGTTGGTAATCGTGGCTCGTCGCTGCTTCGTCCGTTGGTGGATCTGCCGGGCGTGGAAGTTCCGGCGGTGTGCGACGTCGATGACAACGCAGCGGAGAGAGCGCGTGAAATCTGCGAGCAAGCCGGCAAGGAGAAGCCGACCGTTTACGCCCGGGGCCCGGAAGATTATCTCCGCATGCTCGAGCGAGACGACCTCGACGGCGTTATCGTCACGACTCCATGGCAGCTGCACGCGCGGATGGCAGTGGCTGCGCTACGAGCGGGGAAGGCGGCGGCGATCGAGGTGCCGGCGGCGATCACGATCGAGGAGTGTTGGGAACTCGTGGAGACGGCCGAACAAACTGGAGTCTCGGCGACGATGCTCGAGAACTGGGTCTATCGGCGAGAGCCACTGGCGGTCTTGAATATCGCCAGGGCGGGCCTGCTCGGCGAGATCGTACATTGCGAGTCTGGCTACGGTCACGACGTGCGGGCCGCAAAATTTGATCGCCGACGTGGAGCAAATAAAGGCGAACTCAAGTGGCGAGGCGAGCACTCGGTGACCCGCAACGGAAATCTTTACCCGACACATCAATTCGCACCGGTTGCAATGCTGATGGACATCAACCACGGCGCCCGGATCGAGTCATTGACAGCAATGGCGAGCACCTCTCGCGGGATGAATCGCTACGCCGCTGACATGTGGGGCCCTGATCACCCAAATGCCAAGCGGAGCTATGCCAACGCCGATCGAACGACAGTTTTGCTGCAACTGGAGGACGGTCGAACGGCGCTAAATTTCCACGACACTCAAAGCTGGCACCCGCGCGACGACGGACATAAGTACCAGGGCACGAAGGGTATGGTGCGCTGGCCGTTTCCGGGCGAGGGCACCATTTGGGTGCAGGATAGACATTGGGACGGCGAGGCCATTGACGCCCGGCAGTGGCATTCGCTGCATCCGTTCCTCGATGAGTTCGATCACCCACTGTGGACGACCTACGGTGAGCGAGCGCTCAGCTTTGGTCACAATGGCGCCGACTGGATGGAGCTTCGCGGCTGGACCGAGAGCTTACGTCACGGCAGCGAGCCGCCTGTATCAATTGTTGACGCTGTGACATGGAGCGCGATCGCCCCGCTCAGCGAACAGTCGATCGCCGCCAACGCAAAGCTTGTGGAAATGCCGGACTTTTCTAAGGGCAAGTGGAAGTCAAATCCAAAGTTTGAGCTTCGTTGGAATTGGGGTTGATTGCTCGTCGGAGACTTCGCGCAGGCGGCGCGGTGGAGAGTCCGCGCTACGACCGTTGAGTAATGCCTAGCTTCTTTTCAAGCCCGGCGCGAATCTGGTCGGCGAACTCGTTCACTTGATCGTCGGTGAAGCTTTCTTCAAGCTTTTGCCACGACGCACGCAGTAGCAGGCTGTACTGTTCGTCGGGAACGTTTTTCCCTCGGAATATCTCAACCGGCTCAAGCTGCGTAAGATGCGGCATCGGTCCGATAGCCCCGGTAATCTCGCTAAACAATATGCCTTCGGGAACTAGTAGCGAGAAGTCTCTTGAAACTGCGGGAACCTTCGGGAGTGCGGAGTGCCGCGGCAAGCGAAGCCCGGTGCCGTACAGCAAGTCGAGAAAGATTTCGGCGATGAACACTCGCTGTTTGATCTTTCGGGCTGCCGCAACTTCAGGATCCAGTTCACCTAGGTAGGCAAGAGCGACGCCGTCGCCCACGGCGACCGCTGCGTGTCCCTCGGCGTAGTACGCGGGCACGCCCTTGGTTTCAAAGTGGAGCTGCACGATGTCGAACGACTTCAGCAGGGCTTCCACGTCGGACTTCAGGTCGAGAAACCGGAACCCGCGGCCGGCCTCGTCTAGCGAATCGGGTCTGGCGACTCCAGCGGCGCCCAAGGTCAGAATTCGCGGCTCGTGGTAGGTGTCGCCGACCTTTTCGTATAGGCGTCCGATTTCCGCGAGACTCACGGATGGCTCGTTGCGGTTGAGGTTCCATTCGAGGGCGCGCAGCATTGTAGGCACCGCGCTGCTGCGCATCACGTCCCACAGTTCCGACAACGGGTTGCGAAGCGGCACACCCCGCGAGCCGCCGAACTGTTCGGCTTCGGTCGAGGAAATGAACGAATAACCAATCGTTTCGTCATAGCCGAGCGACTGGATCGTCGACCTGACTCGCGCCTCTTCCTTGTCGAACGACGGCGGAGCGGCAGCCACGCCAATAGGCGGCAGTGTCGACGGGAAGCGCTCAAAGCCGTAGATCCGCGCGACCTCTTCGATGAGGTCGATCTCACGTTCGACGTCGAGACGATGGCTTGCAGTTTCAGTCGTCCACTCAGATTCGCCGAGTTCGACGCTGAAGCCCAGTGACTCGAGGATTGCGGTGACCTCGGGGTCGGGGATCTCGATACCGAGGTGTCGTTTGATGCTGCCGCGCCGCAACTTGATCGCGTGACGACTTGGCGGGGCGGGAAAGCAGTCGATGCGGCCGCGCAGCACTTCGCCGGCACCAACCTGCGCCAACAGACCCGCGATACGGTCCGCGGCCCAGGGGGCGGCATTCCAGTCCGCGCCGCGCTCAAAACGATGCGACGCCTCGGTGTGCATCTTGAATTTGCGCGACGTGTTGCGGATTAGTGACGGCTGAAACCAGGCCGCCTCGATAAGAACGTTGCTGGTTGACCCGCTGATTTCCGATTCCGCGCCGCCCATGACCCCAGCCAAAGCGACCGGCCCCGAGGCGTCGCAGATTGCAAGGTGGTCGGGCGATAGATCGCGCTCGTCGCCGTCGAGCGCCACGAGTTTCTCACCGGGCTTGGCGCGCCGTACGATGATCTTCGATTCAGCCAATCTGTCGAGGTCGAAAGCGTGCGTAGGCTGACCGATCTCGAGCAGAACGTAGTTGGTCAAATCCGCAATATTGTTGATTGAGCGGACATCGCAAAGCTCCAGTCGACGGCGCATCCAGTCAGGCGCGGGCTTGATCTCAACGCCGGTTAGGACGCGCCCGACGTAGCGCGCGCAGAGGTCGCTATCGGCGATCTCGACAGATGCCGCCGTCTCTGCCTGAGTTTCGCTCTCGGTCAGTTCGATCTCCGGCATTCGCAGCGAGCGCCCGTAGATAGCGGCGATCTCGCGGGCGATGCCGACGTGGTTCATCGCATCCGGACGATTACTCGTGATGTCGAGTTCAAAAACCGTGTCGCCGTCTTGTTCGACAATGGCATCGACGGCCATTCCGGCCATCGTGAGGGCATGCGCAAGATCCTTCGGAGATTCCTTGATCTCCACGTAGTCTCGTAGCCAGCTAAGAACAACCTTCATCTAGCGAAACTGCCTCAAGAAACGCACATCGCCTTGAAACATCAGAGGGATGTCGTTGATGTCGTATTTGAGCATCGCGAAACGATCGAGGCCGAAGCCGGCAGCGAATCCCTGATACTTCTCGGGGTCAAGATTGGCTGCGCGCAGCACATTCGGGTCGATCATGCCACAGCCCAAAACTTCGATAAAGCCCGTTTGTTTGCAAATGCGGCAACCCAGGCCGGTACAGAACGGGCAGGTAATGTCGACTTCGGCGCTAGGCTCGGTGAACGGAAAATAGCTCGGCCTGAATCGCGTCTTCGTGTGTTCGCCGAAAAAGCGTTTTACAAAGTAGTCAAGCGTGCCCTTGAGATCGCCGAACGTGATGTTGGTATCGACCGCGAACACTTCGAGCTGGTGAAACATCGGGCTGTGCGTCGCGTCGGGCGAGTCATTGCGATAGACCTTGCCGTGAACCGCGTAGCGTAGCGGCGGTGTCTGCGACTCCATAATTCGAATTTGGTTCGGGGACGTGTGGGTACGCAGCAAGACGCCGTCATCGATGAAGAGCGTGTCCATCTCGTCGACGGCCGGGTGATCGGCCGGGAAGTTGAGGGCTTCAAAATTGTAGAAGAATGATTCAATCTCAGGGCCTTCCGCGCCCGAGTAGCCGAGTCCCTTAAAAATATCGAGAATTTCGTCGAGCGCTAAGCGCACGGGATGGCGCGCGCCGATCGCACGAGCCGGTCCGGGCAGAGTAACATCAACGATGTCTTGCTTCTTGGCTCCCGCCTGCGCACCGTCGGATGCGGATTGAACCGCCGCTTCGATGGCGTTCTTGGTCTTATTTTGGAGCTTGCCGACGGCGGGTTTGTGTTCGCGAGGGGCAGTCTTCAGCCAATTGTCGTTGAGCGCGGTTAGCAACCCATTCTTGCGCCCTAACCAATGATCGCGCAGGCCTCGCACCTGCTCGGATGAAACAGCGGAAGCGCGCTCGGCCTCGAAGGCTGCAAGCACGTCCGCGTAAAGTTGCTCGACAGACTCGCCGGCCTCAAGAAGGTCGCCGAGCGGACGGGCCGCCTTTTCGTCGATCGCCATGACAGCCGTTGCTGGTGGGACCTACGCTGCCGCGGCCGGTTCTTGCTCGAGTAATGAGGCTTTGGCGGTTACGACGAGCTGTTCGAAACCATGGGGGTCGCGAATCGCCATTTCCGACAGCATTTTCCGATTCAAGTCGATACCGGCGCGCTTGAGACCGTTGATGAAACGGCTGTAACTGATGTCGTGGGCACGGCAACCCGCACTAATGCGAGTGATCCAAAGGGCGCGGAAATCGCGCTTCTTTAGCTTACGGCCGATATAGGCGAACTTCTCAGCACGGTCGACCGCTTCCCTGGCATAGCGGTATAGCTTGCTCTTGGCCTGGTAGAAGCCCTTAGCTTTTAGAAGTACGCGTTTCCTCTTCTTCCGGCGATGATTGCCACGCTTTACTCTAGGCACGGTTTCCTCCTTGGTGGGTCATGGATAGTTGAGTTGCAACGGCGAATCCGGCACGTGCCACCGGCGCGGATCGCGCGTTTGTTGATATCGAGCGATTCAGACCGCGATCATTCCGCGGATCTTCTTAGTCATAGAATCGCTGACCAACACACTCTTGCGAAGACGGCGCTTGCGCTTCGTCGTTTTCTTGGTCAGGATGTGGTTCTTCAGCGAGTTGCCCCGCTTGACCTTTCCCGTCCCGGTTAGTTTAAAGCGCTTGGCAGCGCCTCGATGTGATTTCAGTTTCGGCACAATCTTTCCCTCGGCCACGCACTGCGGCCATCTGCGAAAAAGCTTTGGGGTGGAGGGTTCGTGCGACTTGCGCGAACAACCCTCTTAATATCTTACACGAACCCGGGCAACGACAGTTGGTCGCTACTCCTCTTCTCTTAGCCGGCCGCGCGCCTCAGTGATAGCGTACGAAAACTCGACCGGAGGCATCGAGCCCGCCCGCAGAGCCTTCCCGTGGAATGACGAGGGGCTGAAATCTTGTGTCGTTTCCTGATAGTGCTCGCGGATCCGCTGCCAGTTTCGCCAGCCTATGAACACGACCGACGCCGAGGTCGGGTTGATCTGGATCGAGCGCACCAGCGCGCGGGCCGCGCTTGCTTCCATATAAGCTTTGCGCACAAGGTACTGCACGGCGTCATCGGCGGATAGGTCGCCGGTGTGCATCCTGATGTCGGCAATCGCGGCGGCAACCGTTTGTACGCGATATTTGCGCCATATAAAATCGACGTCACCGCTATACGCGGCACCGACGGTGGACTCCGTAATGTAAATCGGCCAGCCGTGCACGTAGGCCGGAAGTGGATTCACGTAATGTACGAGTTTCCGCTCGTCGGTTTCCATCTCAGACGCGAGAGCTCCCAGCAGGGCGTAGCCGGGGATTCCGTATCGCAACGCAAGAAGCTTTAGCTGAAACTTGTTATTCGTTGTCAGCCGATCACGGAGCTCGGCATTTGATGCGTCAGCGGGAGCCGGCGTCAGCCAGACGATCGCGTTGTTGTCGTTCGAGGCCGCCGAGGGCCCAAATGCACCGGCTAGCGGAACCGACGGCCGCATAAACTCGGGCGTTTCGACAACGTTGAGGTTCAGGCTGGCGGGTACCGGCGCGAGTTCTTGTTCATTGCAGATCTGACGCGCTTCATCGGCGTCCTTTTTCATCTGGTCCATCATTCCCTGGTTGCTTCTGGCTCTATTTTCTGCCTCGAGCACTTCTAGAACGTCATTCATCAGACGGAAGTCATCGCGCGGGCGGCTACCGCCGTAGATCCGACGATTGATCGGCTCGGCCGCTCGTATCAGGTCTGAGTGGGCCGCCTCGTATGTGCTTTCCGCCTGCTCCAGCGCCTTCGACGCTGATGCCGACGATTGGCCGGAGTCCAGTTGCAGCTTCTTGTCATACACCGTTGAACCAGCGCGCCAGTCGTCGCTCGCCGACATGCCGTCTACGAACGACATGTAACCTTCAATCGCGGATACAGCGGCCGCCGATGCCGCGTCGTAATCGCCTTGCATTCCATCGGGAAGACTCGCGGGAATCACTTTGGTGATCAGTTGAATTACGCCTCGCGCTGATTCTTTTGCGGCACCGGCTCGAACGGCAGACGTGGACTTCAGATTCGCCTGGGCTGTGGCGATAAAGTCCGGCGTAGCCTTGAGACGCTCGACTATTGCCCCGAAGCGGTCATTCGCCGGGCCGTATTCGAGAACCAGCGGTCCATAAAATCCCGTGCCGAGGGTCTCCATATAATTCAGCGGGTTGTTCTCGTGAGCCTTTTCAGTCTCGAACCGGAACACTGTTCTCTGGGCGCGGTTGAGTATAGTTCCGAACTCGGTCCACAGAGCGGGCGGTAGCTTTGAGTGTTTGAATCCATCGTCGGAGTCCAGCGGTGCCGTAAACTTCGCTATGAGTTGCTGGGCCCGCGCCGTTTGGGCGCTGATGCCGCCGCCGGACAAATCGGGTAGGGCGCCTGTGACCTGCTTCTCGGTGCCGCCCTCAAGTCTCTCGTCCCCCCACTCTTGTCCGACTTTCACGCTTGAGGCGCCTGCAAGTACGGCCTCAATCGGGCTGTCTGCGGCGGCGTCATGGACGTATGGCTTGGCGGTTACATTGTGCATTTCCGGCGGGAACTTCCCGACCGTTCCGCACGAGCCGAGGATGACCGCCGCGACAACTGTCGCCAACGCTAAGACAGACGAATTCATTCGTAGAGTTTTCATTTCAGGTTTCCAGAAGGATATAGACACCGCAGACTCGCTTTTCGGATGCGCCGGTAAGTCCGCCCAGTTGAGCAACTCCCATTATCTTAGTCGTCTGCCTGCTAAATCTTCAACCGAGGGTCTTGGAGGCAGTTGACAGCCACGAGCGATGAGACGCCTATTTGACTTCGTCCACCAATGCCCAAATGTCACTGTGCGTCAAAGTGCGAGTCTCGGCGGTCTGCTTCTGCATTTCACCGTCGTACTCGACGTCATAGATCTCTTTGAATAGCTCGTTGTACTTAAAATCTTCCATCGCAGCGAAGGTAGGGAACTCTGTCACCGTCACGTACTGATAGTCAGCACTGCCGCCCGGAATGTGGTGACCGTAAAGACTCCACGCGCTAATCATGCCACGCTTGACGCGCAGTTCGTGGATCGGCTTCCAAGTGTTGAGTTCTAAGTCGCGATACTTTAGCGTTTGGCCCGGCGGGATCTGCATGTAGTCGATTTTGACATAGCGCCCTTTTTGGCCTTGGCTTGAGGCGCTAGGCACCAGAGTGTCGGCGAGAAACGCCGCGAGCAGGGCTGTCGATACTGCTAGTGATCGAAGTAGCATTCATGACCTCCGCCCCGAGTGTATATCAAGCCCCCTATAGTTGCAAGCATATTTTCGGCACAAGCGCGGACGCCGGGCTAGGCCATATGATGGGGCCATGGTAATGCACAGGCGCGCCTTTCTTTCATTGGCCTCGATACCGGCAGTGGCGCTTCGCGCCTATCCCCAAGCGGCATCTATCGCAAGCCTAGGCGACAACCCGTTTCAACTTGGCGTCGCTTCGGGTGAGCCTACCCCCGACGGATTCGTCCTCTGGACACGCCTGGCGCTTGACCCGCTCAACGGCGGTGGCATGCCCAGCGAAGCGATCGACGTGCGCTGGCAAGTCGCCGGCGACGATCAAATGCGAAAACTCGTGAGGACAGGCATCGCCGTCGCCGATCCGAAATTGGGTCACTCCGTGCATGTAGAAGTGGACGGCCTAGATCCCGATCGTTGGTATTGGTATCGCTTTGTGGTCGGCGACGAAGAGAGCCCGATCGCCCGCACCCGCACGACGCCCGCTCCAGACGCGCAACCCGATCGGCTCCGGTTCGCGTTCGCTTCATGTCAGCACTATGAGACCGGCTACTACACAGCGTTTGAACATATGGCCGCCGAAGATCCCGACCTGATCGTTCATCTCGGCGACTACATCTACGAAGGGCCCGCAAATATGAGGGTGCGGGCGCATCGCGGCGGTGAGATTAATTCGCTAGAGGATTATCGAAATCGCCACGCCCTCTACCGCACTGACCCCGACCTACAGCGAGCCCACGCCGTATGCCCTTGGCTAGTGACGTGGGACGACCACGAAGTCGACAACAACTACGCGGCGAGAATTTCCGAACAGGCCGACGTAGACGTCGACACGTTTCTTACACGCCGGGCCCACGCATACCAGGCCTACTACGAGCACATGCCGTTGCGAGCAGCGCAAATTCCTCATGGAGCGGATATGCGTCTGTATCGGGGATCATCGTACGGCCGTCTGGCCCAGTTCGCGGTTCTCGACACGCGCCAGTATCGAACCGATCAACCGTGCGGTGATCGCAATAAGAATCCATGCGAGGGGGTCTTCGATCCCCAGGCAACGGTGCTTGGCGCGGAACAAGAGAAGTGGCTATTTGATTCGCTTGAGGCATCGCCGGCCGCCTGGAACGTCCTCGCGCAGCAGATCATGATGGCTCGCGTCGACAGAGAGCCCGGCGAGGAATTCAAGGTCAGCATGGATCAGTGGGGTGGCTACGACGCCAATCGGACTCGGGTTCTGAAATTTCTTGGGGAGAGCAAGACTTCCAACCCGGTCGTGCTGACCGGCGACATCCACGCAAACTGGGTCAACGATCTCAAGGTGGATTTCGACGATGAAAATTCACCAACGGTCGCCAGCGAATTCGTAGGAACGTCGATCAGCTCGAGTGGCGACGGTAGCGCCCGCGGCGACTACGCCGACAGCATGTTGCGCGAGAATCCGTTCGTCAAACTCTACAACGCTCAGCGCGGTTACGTCACTTGCGAGGTGACTCCCGAGAGATGGACATCAAGTTACCGCGTACTCGACTACGTATCGCGACGTGGCGCTCCGCGCAAGACCTTGGCTGAATTTGTTGTCGAAAACGGGCGGCCAGGGCCGCTGCCCGCCTAGCCCGAATTTTTCGTCAGGTGGTGAGAAGTGCCGGCTAGTCGCTCGGCTCTCCGGCGTTCTCCGGATATTCACCGCTCAGAGCTTCCATGAACGCGATCAGATCCGTTCGTTCTTGGGCCGTCAGATAGTCCAGTTCATGCATCTCTTTGTCGCGGTTGTCATTTGAGTTTCCCGCACCGATGTAGAAGTCGAGAACTTCCTTCAGCGTCTTGAGATGACCATCGTGCATGTAGGGCCCTGAGTCGGCGATGTTGCGGATGTGAGGAGTTTTGAAAGCTCCCTTGTCTGCATCCGCGCCTGTAACCTTGGCGCGGCCGTCGTCCGCCAAACTGCCATCGATGTCCGCGCCAACACCCAAGTTGTGATACTTGTCGTCGGTAAACAGCGCATAGCCCTCTTCTTCATTGATCGTGTGGCAGACTTCGCAGTTGCCTTTCTTCGCGTCGCGGAATAGTTCCAAGCCGCGAATCGCTTCCTCGCTCATTGCGTCTTTCTCGCCGCCAAACAGGTAACGGTCGAACGGTGAGTTGCCGACCAACACAGTTCGCTCGAAACTTGCGATCGATTTGGCAACCTTCTCGTAAGTAATCGGACCTGGCCCCCAGGCTGCTTCAAACTCCGCTACGTAGGCGGCATCCTGTGATAACCGCTCTTCTACGCCCTCATGGGTAAACGCCATTTCGATGGGATTCTGCACCGGTCCGCCGGCTTGATCCTCAAGGCTGGGCGAACGCCCGTCCCAAAACTGCGCGCCAAAGTAGGCCGCGTTCATCACCGGGGGCGCCTGCCTGTCGCCGGTGCCGCCGTTGACTCCAACCGAGAATTGCCGCGGATCGGCAAAGCCGGCGTCGGGTGTGTGACAGCTCGCGCAGGCCACCGTGTTGTCTATCGAAAGTGCCTTGTCGTAGTAGAGTTTTCTACCCAGTGCAATTGTCTCGGCGGTCGGCGGATTATCCGCCGGGATCGGCACCGGCGGCAGACCCAGTGGGACGTCGATTGCTACGGTCTGACCGATCGGGATCGCCGGATCAGCCGGCGCTTCGGGCTCCGAAGAGCCACAGCCGATCATCAGCAACGTGGACAAGGTAACAGCGGATACCAGGATAGGGAAATTCTTCATATCTCGCGTTCTCAACAGGGAAAGTTAAGGCGGGGGCGGACCGATTGTCTCAATCGACCTCGGTCTTTTTACAAGATAACAAGACCGAGCCACCGAGTTGAATCAAAATCCAGCCCCCGCGAGCCATATCAGATCAAAAGTGAGCTGCTACGGGGCGTCGATGGCCTCGATGTCGGCGGTCGTCGGGTTACGGATCAGGCGCCCCCGAACGTGCTCGACGTCCACCGAAGTCCCATCGCTACGGCCATCCGGTCGACGCGTGAGCGCGTTGTAGACCGCGTCCACGGTCAGAGGCACGGTACTTGTCAATCGCACATAGCCGTCGATCCGCGTCGCCGAGTCGGTCTTGCTCATCAGCCGGCGAACGTCTTTGCAAGCCACAAAGACAGCCTGATTCGGGCGTAGAGAAATACCCATTCCGCCGCTATCGCCAACCGAGCCGTTGCTGACGTTCGTCGCCTCAATCGCCTGAATACGAACACGGGCGGGCTCGTCCAAACGGTTCTTGAGGTTAACTACAGTGCGGATGAAATGCGGACCGAAGTCGAAACTGACGTCCGCCGGATTCGAATTGACAATGTTTTTACAAACGACCTTTGCCTCATAAACAAAGAGCGGGTCGTTCGACGCGTCTTGCGCCGAAGCCATGGGGAGCATAGCCATGGCGCTGAGACCGAGGCCGAGGGTAAACCTTTTCCAATGATTCATAAATTTCTCCTAGACAGGGTTTTAAAATCAGAAGCGCTGGATGACCAGGGTGGACATCCAACTGCCCAACTTCTGTCTCACGCGGGCGGCCAAACTAGAACTCGTTGAAACTACAAGCTCTTCGGCGTCCGATCAAGTGGCCGAGCGAGGCCATTTTTCCGCCCCTCGATCTGAATCGCCACAAGCCGAAACTTTCACAATCGCAACGTGTTCCACGTTGACGTTGGCCGTGTCGTCGACTCAACGCCCTGGGATTTCGTGTGTACACTCTGCGACCGAATCGAGCCTATCCCAATCTGCCAAGAATAAAGATGCGTGTTAGCGCTACCAATTCGCGCCAGCCGGTGTTTTAGATTGACTATCGCCTGAATCGATCGCTACCATAGGGATGTCAGCGCTGGGGGAGCGCTGGGGGTTCTAATCAGACCCAACCGCTATATCAATCGCGCGGGCAACAGGGGAACTGTCCTATGTCATTCCGCAAATCCTGGCTAGCGCTGGGCTTGCTCATGCTTGCTCTCGCAACGACAGCAGCGGGCCAGTCTAATTTGGCCACCGTAACCGGAGTCGTCACCGATTCCGCCGACGCAGTCATTCCGGGCGCGATGGTCACCATCCGCAACACCGGCACCAACATCGAACGTGAGATGTCCACCAACGAGGTGGGCAGTTACACCGTCACAAACCTGAGCCCGGGCGAGTATGAGGTCACGGTTCAGTCCGACGGCTTCACCACATATGTGCAGCAGGGCCTGATGCTGCAAACCGGCGACAACCGCCGCATCGACGTGGCCTTGGAGATCGGACAGGTGACCGAGTCGGTCACCGTCGACGCCCAAATGATCGTGTTGAATACCGAGAACGGCACCATCAAAGGTGACGTCATCGTCATGGAAGAGATCCAGGAGTTGCCGCTCAACGGCCGTGACTTCACCGACCTGGCGTTCTTCACGCCCGGTGTCGTGCCCAGGGGCAGCGCCCAGGGTTCGTTCGCCTCGGTCAACGGGGCGCGCCCGACCAACACGAACTTTTATGTGGACGGCTTCGACAACCGCAACCCACGTGGTGGCGCGGCCCAGGTGCGTCCCAATATCGACGCGCTTCAGGAGTTCAAGATGGAGACCTCCGGCTACTCCGCCGAGTACGGCCGCATGGCCGGCGGCATCTTGAACATGACGTTGCGCTCGGGAACGAACGACTTCCACGGCAATCTGAGCTACTTCCTGCGCGACGACATACTCGACGCGCGCGGTTTCTTCGAGGCCGACAAGACCGAGCTTCGCCAGAACCAGTTTTCCGCCACGATCACCGGTCCGATCAAGAACAACAAGACTTTCTTCATGTTCAGCTACGAGTTGCAGCGTCGGAATCGAGAGGTTCTGCGTTTCGACCGCGTTCCCACCGATCTTGAACAAGCGGGTGATTTTTCTAAGTCCATTGATCTGGTCAACGTTGACAACTCGCTGGATATCACCGACGCGGCGACGCTCAGCCGCCTGCAAAACAAATTCGTGATTCGCGACCGGCTGGCTAAGGGAGGCTGCAACATCGGTCGTGTGAACAGCGGGAAGAAGAACTCTTGCTTCCCAAACGATATGCTGCCGGCGTCGCGTCTCGACCCAATCGCGCAGCGGCTGCTGCAGGAGTACCCCGGCGTGAACCTGGGGCTTCGGCGCGACCGGTTCAACTACCGTGTCGTCGACACCGACATAGACGATTTCGACAGCTACCTCGGTAAGATCGACCACAAGCTGGGCCAGAACACACTTGCCGTCCGCGCGCAAATGCGCTGGGCAAATAACGAGAACCCATTCGGCGGCAGCAATCTGCCGCAGTTCGGCAACACCATCGACAACGACCGCTACCTGCTTGGCGCCGACTACACGCATATGATCTCGCCGAAAGATCTCATGGAGTTCCGCTTTGGCTTCACCGGCAACAAGACGCGCCACCACAGCGCCTTCGCCGGTCAAGACATTACGTCGCAGATTGGTCTGCCGAACTTGATCCCCGCCAAGGATTTGGAACTGACTCCGGAATTGAACGACTGGCCGCGCTTCGTAGTGGACAACCACGCGACGATCGGCACCCAGAACAACCAGCCGGTACAGTTCGACACCACGGACTTCCAGGCCAGCGCCAAGTTCACCAACATCCGCGGCAACCACAACATCAAGTACGGGTTCAACTACAACTACGTGATGTTCCAACAGCCGGGCTTGAACAACGGACGCGGCACCTACCGCTTCCGCGGACGCCGCACCAACCACCCGATCGCGGACCTGCAGCTGGGCTGGCTGCACAATGTCACCCGCCGCGCGGGCATCAACCGTCCCGAGTGGCGGCAGATCGCGATGGGCGCTTTCTTCAACGATGACTGGAAGGCTACCCGCAAGCTGACGCTGAATCTCGGCATTCGCTGGGAAGTCAACCGCATGCCGTGGGATATCAACGATCGACTAGCGAGCTACGTGCCGGCGTTGAATCAACTGGTCTTGGCCAGTGACCGCAACTTACCCGACAACTACGATGAATTGACCAATGAGTTCGATCTGACGGGCCGCGTTTCACTCGCCGACGATCACGGTTTCGGCCGCTCGGTGATCAAGACCGACTGGAACAACTTCACGCCTCGCGTCGGTTTCGCGTATCGCCTGACCAACAAGACCGTCGTCCGCGGCGGCTACGGACTTTTCATGGCCGGCACGATTCTCAACCCGTTCCGCAACAATTTGTCGAACCAATTCCCGTTCTCGATCAATCAGAATTTCCCAGGTCAAAACAACAGGCCTAACCGCGTTTCGCTTCAGAACCCGATCCCGGACGGCCGACTGCGCGTCAACCAAGCGACACAGGCCCGCGGCATCACCCGCGAGCCGAGCCAGGCCTATCTGCAATCGTGGAACTTCACGATTGAGCGCGAATTGTTCGGCGGAACGGCCGTTGAGATAGACTACCGCGGTTCGAAGGGTAGTCACCTGATTCGCCGCTACGACCTGAACCAGCCCATCCGCAGCCAAGAAACATTCTTGGATGAGATAGGCGGATTCCAACGCCCGATTGCGGAGTTCAACGCGATCAACTTCTACAACACGGGCTCGAACTCGATCTACAACGCGTTCAACATCTCGTGGCGCAAGCGCAGCCGTAACGGGCTGTTCTGGCGCGTGAACTACTCCTGGTCGAAATCGATCGACGACGCCTCGCGCACCAACGGCTCGGGCGCAACGGACTTCGCCAACGCGCTTGACTCGAACAATCTGAGGCTCGAGCGCGGGCGCTCGGCCTGGGACCGCAAGCACGTCTTTACGTACGTCGGTTCGTGGGAACTTCCTTTCGGCCAGGGCCGTCGTCACGGCTCCAACTGGAGAGGTGTGACCAACGGCGTGCTAGGCGGCTGGCAATTGTCGGGGACGGGCACGGCTTACTCGGGCGGACCGATCACGGTCACGACGGCCAATGTCTCCCTCAACCTCGGCGAGTCGCAACGTCCGAACCGCTTCCGCAACGGCACCATTGACAAGCACTCCCAGCCCGGCGTCGCCGGCAGCGATTTCGCGTTCTTTGACACAACCGCTTTCGCCGAGGTTCCGGCCTGCGACGACAGCGGCGACACGCCGGTCTGTCCGGCGGGCGCGTTTGCTTTCGGCAGCTCAGGCCGCAACATCATTGACGGTCCGGGCCTGTTCTCTTTGAACGCGGCACTGTCGAAGAACTTCCAGTTGAAGGAAGGCGTCCGCCTGCAGGTTCGCCTGGAAAGCTTCAACTTCTTCAACCGCACGAACTTCCAACCGACCAGCGCCTTTCGCCAGTTCAACGGTCTAGGCGGCGGCTTCTTCTCGCAGGTCGGCAACATCGGCCGCGGCGGCGGGCCGCGCATCTTCCAGTACGCTTTGAAGCTCCGCTTCTAGAAGCGCGCTCGATACTTTAACTAGCGGCCTCGGACCCACGCGGTTCGAGGCCGCATGCATTTTGGGAATACAATTCGAGCATTGGGGTTTGATATGACAGCCAAGAGTATCGTCGTTGGTCTTGCCGCCATCCTGTTCGTTTCGGTTCAGCCGCTTTCCGCTCAACAAGGCCGCAACCGCGATCTCGGCAACGTCGCTCCGCCGGACCCGCAATCGACGTCATATATTTCCGGAGCGGTCTTGATGGCCGACGGCGGCACTGTGCCTAAGGAAACCGTTGTTGAACTCGTCTGCGATGGATTCCCGCGCGCCACAGATCAAGTTTCTGCAAAAGGAGAATTCGACCTCGAATTATCAGGGCGGGGCAGCGGCGCCGCCGACGCCACGCGCGGCTCGACGCAGGTCGACAATCGAATACCGCAAGCCAACCAGCTCGGTGTTGTCAACATGTCCAACTGCATCGTGCGCGCTGACTTGGCGGGATACCAGTCAACGCAAATCCAACTCGCAAACCGCTCGATGTTTGACAACCCCAACGTCGGTGAGGTTACGCTAACGCGCTTGGAAGGCATCTTGGGCTACGCGATCAGTCCGACAGTGTCAGCCGCGCCCAAGAAGGCCGCGAAATCGTATCAATGGGCTGTGCAAGAGGCGAAGAAGCCCCGCTCAAATCTCAAAAAGATGGCCGACCGATTGGAATCGGCAGTAGGCGAAGACCCCGGATTTGCGTCCGCATGGCAACTGCTTGGACAGGTGCGCCTCAGCCTCGGCATGAATCCGGAGGCCATCGAAGCCTTCAAACAAGCGATTGCCGGCGATCCAGACTTCTATCCGGCTTACGAGAAATTGGTGCCACTGCTCGCACGCTCCGGCGACATGGCGGGAGCGATCGAGTTCGGCAGCAAGGCGCTCGATCTCAACATACACCTCGACGATGTTCGTTTCTTTCTCACCGGCGCGCAACTGCGCAGCGGACAAAACGAGGCGTCGATCGCCACCGCACTGGAAATGATTCGGCGTGGCGCCGACAAAGAATATCCGCAGGCCTATCAGTTCCTAGGAGCCGCCTACGCGAATACCGGCGATTTCGCGTCGTCCGCGAAGTACTTCCGCCGGTTCCTCAAGGCCAGCCCCGAAGCACCCGCCGCAAAACCCATTCAGAAGCAACTCGACGACTGGGTAAAAAACGGCGTGGTCCCGCCGGAAAACGAGACCGCCCCTTAGAGCATTCGCAGCGATGTCGTAGACCGCCTCTCCGCGGGTCCGCTAGTCGACGACCATCGACGCCGCACCACGGCGCGGTCACCAAACATCGTTCGCGTAGATCCACTGTGCCCTCGGCAGGTGACGTATACGTCCAGGTGGATTGATGTCAAGTTGACACTTAGATCGTGGCATTCCTAAACTAGAAGCTGGTCGGCGGGAGTAACTCAGCTGGTAGAGTGCGACCTTGCCAAGGTCGATGTCGCGGGTTCGAGTCCCGTCTCCCGCTCCATTACTTTTACGAGGTCCCACATGGGCTTCTTCGTTTTTGGGGCGCGGTAGCCAAGTGGTAAGGCAGAGGTCTGCAAAACCTTTATTCGTCGGTTCGATCCCGTCCCGCGCCTCCAACTCGATCACGTGAAGGTATAGCCAGCGGCGTTCACCGTAGGAAACTTGCAGTCAACCCGGCGCAATAGAACTTGCCTGCTTAGGTTGAATCGTGCGATCGGAGCAGGTTAACGCGAGGGCCGGTTGATCAGAGCAACTAGGCCCTTCGCGAAAAATATCGATTCTACGGGCGTACTACTGGATTTCCAAAAGTTCCACGCGAAAAACCAGCGTTGAGTTCGACGGGATCGCGCCCATTGCCCGCTCGCCATAGCCTAGCTCGGCTGGGACGTAGAGCTGGGACGTAGAGGTTGTACTCTGATCCCACCGGCATTGGCTGGAGTCCCTCTTTCCAGCCCGAAACGACCCTCGACAGCGGAAACGTGATTGGCTCGCCACGCTGGTACGACGAATCGAACACGGTGCCGTCGACAAGCTTTCCTTCGTAGTGGACTTTCACGTTGTCCGCAAGCGTCGGCTTTCTCCCCGTTCCCTACCGAACAATCTCGTACTGCAATCCAGTCTCAGTGACCTCGACGCCTTCGCGCGCTGCATTCTCTGAGAGAAGGTCTCCGGCACCCGGTTCGTCGCCACACGAGACGGCGAAGAGTGCGATAGCTACGATTGGGACTAGAAAGCGACTCATGATCTTTTGACGGTACTACGCCCCAGGTGCTGAGCGCGTGAGGCGACTGCGCTGTTCGGGGTTAAGAAAAAGAGATGGGGCGAGCAGGCGCGCCGCCCTGAAGCCGCAATAGCCTGTTAGACCGCCGGAACGGGGTTGACGTGAATTTCGCGACCCTTTTGGCCACGGTTGCGGAACTCCACGATTCCGTCAATCTTCGCGAAGAGCGTGTCATCCTTGCCCCGGCCGACATTGACACCGGGCCGAAAACGGGTTCCGCGTTGCCGCACTAAAATGCTGCCGCCGGTAACGGTTTGGCCCGCGAAGCGTTTGACGCCGAGCCGCTTTGAGTCGGACTCGCGCCCGTTCCTAGATGTTCCTTGACCTTTTTTGTGTGCCATTGCTGTGACTCCGAATTATCAGCCGACTAAACGTTGATCGACTCGATCTTCACCTGCGTGAAAGCCTGACGGTGACCGATGTGGCGGCGATACATTTTACGCCGCTTGAACTTGAAGACGTTGATCTTCTTGGCCCGCCCTTGATCGGAGATCTTGCCGGCCACGGTCGCGGCGACTTCACCGCCGGCGGTCAACTTGCCCTCGTCGTCGGATACGGCGATGACTTTTTCAAATTGAATCGAGTCGCCAACCTCACCGGCCAGCTTCTCAACTCGAATTTCTTCGCCCGGCGAAACTGCGTACTGCTTCCCACCGGTTTCTATGACCGCATACATAAAACTAAACTCCTGAGGAAGCCAAGTAGGCCTATCGTCACCTCAATGTGAGACGGGCATGCCCTCGGTGAACTAGTTCTAATTATAGAAAAGGCTGGCTAGCGTGGTCAATTGCTTAACACACTAGCCGGCCAGAATCAGGCAATGGGCGCCAAGGGGAGAATATGGCACCGACCGCAGTTAGGACTGTGTCGGCGTAAGAAGCTTCACCACCAGCGCCGGGATAAGAATCAGAACGGTTCCAATGAGAAACGGGGTCATGTTTGGTTGAACATCTCCTGAAAGTGGCTACAGGAAGAGTGTATTCCAGCACCTCGATCGGCACCACTAGGACTATTGCTAGAAATGCCGTATCGAGTATCTATCCGCACGTGATTCGACTTTATTTACAGTCGTGACGGTTGAATTGCCGACGTCGAATTGGCCGTTGCGAGTATGCCGCGCAATAGTGGGCCGGCTCCGCGCGTTCGAGCGAAAATGGGCCGTCACCGGAAGGTACAATCAATAGAATGCGAGCGCCGGCTACTCTTTACATCGTGTTGGCGCTGGTGTGCTCTACGGGCGCCTGCACTCGGAACCCTGAAGGCACGCCATTTTGGGTAAACGTTCACCGCGAATTTGCTGACGGTGATCACATCAATGCCCTCAACTACCTTGGCGACCTTCTAAGAGACGACAACGTCTACAAAGAAAGGGCGATCGCCCTCAAGGTGACGATTATCGGCGCGCTCTTGCGAACCGGTATGGATTTCGATAGCGCCTGCTCGGAAGGCATCAACAAAGTGGCCGACTGGGAGAAACAACCCTACAAAAGTTGTATTGATCGCTTTCGTTGGCAGGCACGGACGCGAACGCTAGGTCTGCTCGATGCCTTGGCCCAGTTTGAGACGGCAACGTCCGAGAGCGACACAGTCACGCTGGACTTTAAGCTTCGAAAGGCTTCATCCCAGCAATCGTCAATAGTAGGCCGCATTCGGGCCGGAGCGATGCCCGTTGAAAAAGTCCTTGAGCCTGCTGTCATCCGAACCGTCGACCGCGGGATCGTGATTCAATCCGGAGCATTAGTTGGATCGCCGGATTTCGCAGATACTGTCGAGATGTTCGAATCCGGCCCAGTAACAGTTTCGAAAGGTCAGTTTTTACTTGGGATCGCGAAAACGCTGGCGAAAGGCGCGCAAGTTTTCGGCGCGGATCGGCTTGACGACGAGCCCAAGCGGTTGGAGGTCTTAAAGCGGGTGAAGGAATGTGAAAAAGCAGCGATTCAAGCAGACCCCACATTAAAGACCGCGGCGGCAAAGTTACGAGGATGACGGCGTTCCACTCGAAATTTTCCGCAATCTCACGCCGCACCTTCACAGCGACCTTATTGGGAGCCACAGCCATGTCGAAAGCCGCCGTCCCCCAAGTCAAAGCCCTAACCTTTGACGTCTTCGGAACAGTAGTCGATTGGCGCTCAACGATTATCAGAGAGGGCAGCGAACTCGGGCGCGCCAAGGGAATCGACATCGACTGGGTTGCCTTCGCCGACGCCTGGCGGGATGGCTACGGACCCGCGATGAACCGTGTACGCAACGGTGATTTGGGGTGGAAAACGATCGATGAACTCCACCGCATCATCCTCGACGATTTGCTGATCCGATTTGAAATAAAAAATCTCTCCGAACCCGAGATCGACAACCTCAACCGCGTCTGGCATCGCCTCGACCCCTGGCCCGACGTTGTCGAAGGCCTGACGCTGCTCAAACAGAACTTCATCATCACCTCCCTCTCGAACGGTAACGTCGCGCTTCTCGTAAACATGGCCAAATACGCCGGCCTGCCGTGGGACACCGTGCTTTCCTCAGAGCTCGCGGGCCACTACAAGCCCGACAAAGAGGTCTACCAAAAAGCCGCCGAGCTACTCGGCCTAGAGCCCTCCGAGGTGATGATGGTCGCCGCCCACAAAGGCGATCTCCGAGCGGCGGCCAAAGTTGGCCTCAGAACCGCCTTCGTTCCGCGTCCCAAAGAACGCCCAAACCGCGACATAGACCTTGAATTCGACGACGCATTCGACGTCAACGCAACCGACTTCATCGACCTGGCCAACAAGCTGGACCCACGGCCGTTGGTGTAATCTGTGATGGGAACGTTACGCCAAGACCAATGACACCAACCATTGCCTATAACCGTCGAGACCTGCTCAAAATTCTAGGTGGCGGCCTTGCCAACGTCGGCCTAGCCGCGCTGCTGGCGAACGACCGCGCGATAGGGGCCACGGCCGATAGCCTTGGGACCCCGCACTTCGCGCCCAAAGCGAAAAACGTAATCTCAATTTTTTGCTACGGCGGTCCTAGCCAGGTCGACACCTTCGATCCCAAGCCCGAGCTGGAAAAACACGCCGGCAAAGCGATGACTGGTGTCGGCGATTTTTCTGTTTCGCAGGGCAACCCCGGAGGCCTGATGGCCTCGCCGTGGAAGTTTAAGCAATACGGCGAAAGCGGTATCCCCGTTTCCGAGCTATTTCCCAACGTCGCTAAACACGTTGACGACATGGCCATCATCCGCTCGATGTACGCCACCTCAAACGACCACGGCCCGGCTCTGTATCAGATGAATACCGGTACGGTGCTCGCCGGCCACCCCAGCATGGGTAGCTGGCTAACCTACGGCCTCGGCTCGGAAAACGAGAACTTGCCGGGCTATATCGTATTTACCGACCACCGCGGCGGCCCCATCAATGGCCAGCCCAACTGGGGCTCGGGCTTCATGCCCGCGGCCTACCAAGGCACGCAGTTCCGAGCGACGGGCGAACCCATTGTTGACCTCAGACCACCTAAAGAAATGAGCCGCGAGCGGCAGCGCAGTTGGCTCGATCTGCTTCAAAAATTCAATCGCGAGAATCTGCAACAAAACCCGGAAGACAACGAACTGTCCGCGCGAATTCAGTCCTATGAACTGGCCTACCGGATGCAGGTTCACGCCACCGAAGCAATCGATATCGCCAAGGAAAACGATGCCACGCGGAAGCTCTACGGCCTCGACGACAAACGCACGCAGTATTTCGGACGCCAAGCCCTAATGGCGCGGCGTCTCGTCGAGCGCGGGGTCCGAATGGTTCAACTGTACTCGGGTGGCGGTAACCATGAACCGACGTGGGATCAGCACTGGTCGCTCAACTACTTTCACACGATGCACGCCGGCGAAACGGACGGCCCCATCTCCGGGCTAATCACCGACTTAAAGCAGCGCGGTCTGTTCGATGACACCCTCATCATCTGGCATGGCGAATTCGGACGGATGCCGATCAGCCAGCGCTTAGACGGGCGCGATCATAACCCAGACGGCTTCACCGTTTGGCTAGCCGGAGGCGGCGTCAAGGGCGGAACCATCGTCGGCGCCACCGACCAGTTTGGTTACAAAGCGGTCGAAAACCGAAAGTCCGTCTACGACCTCCACGCCACAATCATGCACCTGATGGGCATCGATCACGAGAAACTTACGTACCACCACAACGGACGCGACATGCGGCTAACCGACGTCCATGGAAATCTAATTGAAGAGATTCTTGCCTAGCCGCTTAAACTTATTCCGTAACCTAGACCTCCTGAAACCCATCCCACTCAACTAAAGGAGTTTCGATATGTCCCCACGTCTAATCATTCTTCTCGTCGCCATTGTTCTCCCCGCGTTCCCCGCCAAGAAAGCCATTGAACGCGCCCAGCGCGCCGCCGAAGTGCTAGACGAAGTCATGGGCATTAAAGAACAGTCGATTCCCCTCGACGTGTTGTCCCATGCCCACTGCGTAGCTATCATCCCCGGCGTCAAAAAAATCGGTTTAGGCCTTGGAGGAAAATACGGTAAAGGCGTACTCACCTGCCGGACTTCGAACAACAAGAGCTGGACCGGCCCATCAACGGTGCGTATCGAGGGCGGCAGTATCGGCTTTCAAATCGGCGGAAGTTCGACCGACTACGTGCTGCTCGTGTTGAACAAGAAGGGTAAACAAAAGCTGATCTCCAGCAAGTTCACTCTGGGCGTCGATGCCGCGGTTGCCGGTGGTCCCGTGGGCCGATCGGCTCAGGCACAGACTGACGTCCAAATGCGAGCAGAGATCCTGGCCTACTCTCGCTCTCGAGGAGCATTCGCGGGCGTCTCGCTAGAAGGCGCGACTCTCCGCCAAGACAAGAACGACAACAAAGATTTCTACGGTAAGGCCGTCACCCCATCCGAAATCTTAGACGGGGACGTTGCCGCGCCGGGCTCAGTCCAAATTTTGATAGACACCTTGACGAAGTACTCTGGCTTCGAACACTAGCCCACACCTTCTGTCCACGCGGCGAGCCCTCCAGCCTGACCGATTCCGCTGAACGCGGCTATAGCGGCACGGCAACCGTTTGCAGAATCTCTTCAATGACGCGGCTAGCACGTTGCCCCCCATCGTTGCCAGGGGAGTTTCTGAGAGTCACGCGGTGACCAAAGACCGCGACCGCCAACTGCTTGACGTGATGCGGCGTGCAGTAGTCGAAGCCTTCCACCAGCGCCAGCGCCTGGGCCGCTCGATAGAGCGCCAGTGACCCACGCGGGCTCACTCCAAGCGCCAGCCGCTCGTGTTTGCGGGTGGCATTGACGATCTCGATTAGGTAGTCCTCAACGGCGGCGTCCACGCGAACTTCGCTCACCATCGCCTGAAGCTGCGTAACGTCGTCCGCGCTCAAAACAGGCGAGAGCCCTTCAAGGGCCAACCGGCGTCCTCCGCCCCGCAGAATCTCCCTCTCGCTCATCTCACTTGGGTAGCCCATTTCGATCCGCATTAAGAATCGGTCGAGCTGTGCCTCGGGCAACGGATACGTCCCGTGGTACTCGATCGGGTTCTGCGTCGCAACCACCATAAACGGTGCGGGCAAGGGGTAGGAGTGCCGTTCAATCGTCACCTGTTCTTCGTTCATGGCTTCTAACAGGGCCGACTGCGTCTTTGGAGTCGTGCGGTTGATCTCATCCGCTAGCAGAATGTTGGTGAATACCGGCCCACGCTTGAACTCGAACTCCTCACGAGTTCTCAAGTAAACCGTCACGCCCAGAACGTCGCCTGGAAGCATGTCGCTTGTGAACTGAATGCGGTGAAAACTACAGTCGATCGACTGCGCCAAGGCCTGCGCAAGCGTGGTCTTGCCAACCCCAGGAACGTCTTCTATTAGCAAGTGGCCGCGAGCAAGAAGGCACACGACGGCTGAGCGCACCGCGTCAGACTTGCCGCGGATAACCTGTGAAAGCGCAGCTTCAAGCACTGCTGATTTCTCAGCCGCGGCTTCAGCCACCTGCATACTCAACGCCATCAAAGCATTATCGTATGGAGTGTCACGCCAAACTAGGCTGTTTAGGTCGCCGGCAGTCCTCGCTCGCTGGGAAAGGAACTACTAGGCCCGAATAGTATGGGTCGACTCGAGGACAGATTTCGTCTCGCGCCCGGCCTGGCCCGGCAGTAAAAGATCGCTCGAGAATCCGCCGACGCCCAGCTTCATTAGCTGCGTGAACCTCTCGCTATCGAGTGGGTGGCTAAATAGGTAGCCTTGTGCAATGTCGCAACTGTTCTGGTTCAAAAAGTCCAACTGCTCTTTGCTCTCGACCCCTTCGGCAATGACGTTGAGGTCTAGGCTGTGTGCGAGGCCGATAATGGCCTTCGTCAATGAGCCGGCGCGAGCGTCAACGCCGATCTCTGCAATAAACGAAGAATCGATCTTTAGCGTGTCGAAGGAGAATCGCCGCAGGTTGTGGAGTGACGAATAGCCGGTCCCGAAATCATCAATTGAAAGCCGGATGCCTCGCTTACTCAGCCACGCCAAATTCCGCCGCGTAACGTCAACCGTGCCCGTCAGCGCCCCCTCTGTAATTTCGAATTCGAGCAGATGGGGATCGACACCGGTTTGTTTGAGTATGCGATCAACCGATTCGTTGAAGCTCGCCGACTGCAGTTGCCTGGCCGAGATATTGACGCCAACCCGAAGCGGCGGGAAGTCGGCATCCTGCCAGCGGCGGATCTGTTCGC
>CBDBHI010000055.1:0-17712 GCA_965205595.1 Bryobacterales bacterium
TTCCGTCTCGACGCCCGCCTTGAAATCTCGAACTTTGCGCACTGGTCTACCCTGCGAGAGCAGCACCATCTCTTTATCCATGCCCTCAATGACTTCCTCGTTCTCGATGGCTTCACGATACTTTGCGTCGATCTTATCCAAATAAAGTTCTGTGGCCGAGCGCTGTTCAAAGTCCAGTACCGGATTGAGCATCGCTTTGAACTCGTCCGCCGTCGTCGGAAGCTCCCCGTCGTCAAAGATCAGAGCAATCTTGGTCCCGCCCGGCGCGTGGGTCGCCTGGTTCGCGCCCAGCGTGGTGTTCTGACTCGTCGAACCCGATACCTGCACGCGGTGCCACCATCTCCGCCCGCCACTGATTCCGTTGTTCAATTCGATGATCAGCTTCTTGCTCTGAAACTGGATTTTTGTGATCTGCACCAAATCGCCCAAGCGTGCCGCCGGTCCGAATTTGCTCATCGAAAAAGCCCAAGCTTCCCGGTCGTACTGCCCTTGCGCGGAAAGCTCAAGCGGCTTCTTCGAGCGCGGAATCAACACCTTCGCCGTTCCAAATTCCGCGCTGAGTTCGCGAACGAGGTGAACTCTTTGCTCTGGCGTCAGTTTTTCAGTGGTGCCCGGAAGGGTCGTCAGCGCCGCCAAAAACGTCACCAAGACTCGCGTTACTTGCATCGGTGGCCCCTATCGTCAGTTCGGTTTCTGGTTCCCATAGCTGTGCAGTTTTCACCTCGCGACGGGGCAGAACCCACAAGATCGCTCCCATGGCAACAGCGCCAACGGTGCCGATCGCTCCGGCTTCGGGCCCATACTCACCGCCCGTCAGCCAAGCCGCTCCGCTCGACTCGAGGTTCAACTCAGTCAACCTAATTGTAAGGCCCGAGATGTTTGCGCCGAGCAATGCTTCGGCGCTATTCCACGCGTAATGTATTCCAAAGGACATCCAAAGCGAGCGGTGCCACAAAATTGCCAGCCCGAATACACCCCCATAAAGCGCCGTGTTCAGCGTCGCTATCCAAGTCGTATTGGGATTCGACGCATGTAGCAGCGCGAAGACGATCGACGTCGCCGCAATCGCTCCCGCCGGAGTCATCGCCCGCCCAAGCTGTTGAAGAAAGTAGCCGCGAACGAATAGCTCTTCGCCGGCCGCGCCAATCGCCAAGAGGAGAAGCCCCGTCCCAACGGATCCCCGCCAGTCAAACCGAATGGCCGCCGGATCGACTGGTGTCCACGTCGCCCAGCCGGCAGTCAACAGCACCGCAACGATCAGCGCGCAGATTCCCGCGCCGAGTGCGAGCCCCAAAAGAAGCGGCCGAACGAAATCCGAGTCAAGCCCCAAGGCCGACCAGCGGCTTCGCGGTGGGACCCGCAACAAAATCGCCGTCACCAGCAGCGATCCGACGAACAGCGGAATCACGTTCAGCGCAATCGACGACTCGGTGAATGAACGCGCCAACCAAGCCACAAGCGCGCCTACGATGAACGTTGCAACGAAAAACAGAACGGCGGACAGCACTGCTGAAACCGCCGGTTTCCATCGATTGAATTGATCCAGAGCCACGCCCATCGTCAAGCGTAGCCGATGCGGAATCGTGTGCCGCGAACCTCTTGCCGCACCCGTGGCGCGCCGCGCGCTTCGACGCCTACACCTCGACCCAGCGCCCGCCGCCCTTCGCGGACTCCGCCGCCGCATGAACTACAGCAACGCTATGGGCGCCCTCCGCCCCGCTCGGATACGAACGCGCCAGCGGGTCAGGCGCCCTGCCGTCGCGACGAGCGGATAGAACCTCGCCGAGGTCCGCATACACATTCGCAAACGCACCAAGCATTCCTTCGGCGTGACCCACAACAATTCGCGACGCCCGCGATGCCTCTGGGAGTAGCCCATCCGCCCCGCGCTCAAGTGTACGAGTCGGTTCCCCGACGGGCGTCCAATAAAGTTGATTGGGCTGCTCTTGCGCCCAACGTAGGCCGCCACGTTCACCAAACAATCTGAGCGTCAAGCCTTGCATCTGGCCGACCGCGACCGCGCTGGTCCACAGCCGCCCGACTTCTCCACCAGTGAAGCGCAGCGAAAGCATCGCATCGTCCTCTAGCTCGCGTCCTGCTACGCAAGAAGCGAAATCAGCAGAGACGCTGCGTACTTCGCGGCCAATCACATAACAAGCCATGTGCAGTGCGTGAATCCCGCCATCAGCCAGCACCGAGCTCACGCCCGCTTGCGCTGGGTCATAGCGCCAGCGAATGCGAGGGTTGTCGCTATCGGCGGCATCCGCATGAGATCCATGGGCGAACTCGGCGACCACGACGCGAACGCCGCCCAGCTCTCCGGCGGCAACCATCGCCCGCGCCTGCCGGATCATCGGATAGCCCGAGTACCCATAGTTCACCGCCAGTACGCTTCCACGCTTCTTCGCGAGCGCGACGAGATTTGCGCTGTCCTCGACCGTCGTCGTTAGCGGTTTCTCACACAAGACGTCAAATCCGGCCTCAAGAAAAGCCTTCGAAATCTCGTAGTGAGTCGAGTTCGGAGTCGCGACACTCACCAAGTCTAAACGCTCAGCGTCCGCTATTCGAGCGCTTTCGGCCGCTAGCATTTGGCGCCAGTCGCCATAGGCGCGCCCGCTATCGATTCCGCAGCGGATGGCGAACTCGCGTCCGCGCTTACGGTCGATATCTAGTGCCCCCGCAACCAGCCTAAACTTGAGGTCCAACGCCGAGGCGATGCGATGCGCATCCCCGATCTGACTGCCTTCGCCGCCGCCAATAAGGCCCCAATTGAGTTGTTCTTCCATGCTGCCGATTCATCGAACGCCCGTAATTGGCGCGACTTGACAGACTAGCAAATTCACCGAGCCCGTTTGCCTCGATTCATAGTGATCCGAGTATCATGGAGAAAGGACGGCACCGGCGATTGACGTTCGATCATCGTCGGCGTGGGACGAAACTGTGTCGCGTCAGATAGGCCGCTTACTGCTCTCGACTGCGAACTTCCTAACGCTGCTGCGTCTTCTTGCAACGCCCGTGGTCGTTGTAATGGTGTGGCGGTCAGCCGAGTCCCCCGAGCTTCGGCCCGCAATCGTCGCGCTCCTTATCTTTCTGCAGGCGACCGATATCCTCGACGGGTTCTTGGCCCGCGCCAGCCGGCGCCATCTTGAAGGTAGCAATCGCTTCGGCGAAATTGTCGACCCGCTAGCTGACAAACTCTATATCGGGGCCGCGTACCTGACGCTCGCGCTCACCGGCCAGTTTTATCTCTGGTTTGCCTGCCTGGTCATCGTACGAGACGTCTCGATCGTGCTGGGGTGGAGCTATATTTTCTATCGCGTCGGGGTCGCAATCCAACCCAACGTTGCAGGCAAGGTCGCCGACAGCTTCCAGGCGATATTCCTCATCGCGATATTTCTGGAACTGTCGCCGCAACTGATGCTTTTCGGAACAATAGCGACCGCGGGAATAATCGTTTTCTCGGGACTTTCCTATGCGATGACGGCCTACCAATCCGTCGGAACGGCCGCGAATTCGGAACCGTAAGGAAACAGCCCGTGGCAAGAGTCAGGCGGACTGCGGGACTCTGCCCACGGGCTGTTAGACTAAGCGGCATCAGATCAATCAGATGGTCGATCTGCACTCACATACAGACCGCTCGGATGGGGCACTCAGCCCGGAGGATCTCGTTGACCTCGCGGTCAAACGCGGACTACGCGCGCTGGCGATTACCGATCACGATTGCCTGACCGGCTATGACGTCGCCGCACCGTACGCCTCTTCGCAGCCGATTGACCTGGTCTGCGGAGTTGAACTCAGCGCCAAATATAACGGCGAAACAATCCATGTGCTCGGCTATTTCCTCAACACGCCGCCGACCTCGGAATTCCGCGACCACCTGTCATGCCTAAAGAAATCCAGGCGGCAGCGCAACGAACGACTCGCGGAAAAGCTCGCCTCGCTTGGCCTCGAAATTACGTTAGCTGAAGCGGAATCACTCGGAGCCGGTCAGACAGGCCGCCCGCATTTCGCCCAGGTACTGGTTGAAAAGGGTTATGCCACTGATCTGCGTGAAGCCTTCACTCTCTACCTTGATGAGGCTGCCGAAGGCTTCGTGCCGAGGCAAGAGGCCACGATCGATAACGTGCTGCTGTGGATCAATCGTGCCGGTGGAATTTCATCGTGGGCCCACCCCGGACGCTTCATTGAGCGCTGCGGCCGCAAGGCGTTACCGTACCTGGCTGAGCTAAAAAAGAAGGGCCTCGACGCGGTCGAAGTTTTCCACCGCGACCACTCGCAGTCGCAGAGCGACCGTTTGAGAACAGCGGCTTCAGACCTCAGCCTCGCGATAACCGGCGGCAGCGACTATCACGGCCGCTCATTCGACGAACCGTCGCTAGGCTCGCAACGGCTTCCGGACTCTTTGCTCAACGAGCTGCGCGCCCTGAACCAGGGCTAGAAATGCTCTAGCGTAAACGCGAGCGCCGATCGACCGATTCGATGTTGAGCCGCTGCATCTCGGCGCCGGCCGAGGCGAAAATCGATTCCGGAGCAACCTTACCAGCTAGCTTGCGCGCAACGGCAACCAAGATGCCGCCTAAAATCATCAGACACGCCAAGATTCCACAGAGCATAAACGAATCGAGCACAATATTCTTGAGGCTGTCGTAACGCTCGGGCGGTTGATGGTTCAACGTCACATCGGCCCTGTAGCGGATCGACGCCAGCAGCCGCTGTGCCTCGTCTGGAGAAGAAGGCTCGATCACAACCGAGATCAGCGGGCCGTCGCGCTTAGCAACAATGTTCTCGACGCCGTAGAATGCGTCAATCTGTCCGCGAGCTATCTGCGAAGACGGATAGCTGAGTATCATCATTCTCATTTCGCCGTCGGGCGTCTGGTATGAACCGAAATGGCCCTCGGTGCCAAAGTGAAAACCGACGACCGATGGCTGTAACATCGGCGCCAGTCTCTCCAACGAATTCGGGCCAAGAACGTAGCGCGCCGAGTCCGCCACGAGCGAGTCCTCGGGCACGTATTTCAATATCGGCGGGTCGCTAGTCAACTGCGGGCGGGGCAGATAGGCGAGGCCAATCTCAATGTCGTCGTCCTCTGGAAGACTGCCGGTTAGTTCGAGCAAATAGTTGCCGAAATGAATCAGCGTGTAGTTCTGCTTCTCGACGGCTCTTTCGCCGCGGAGCACTTCCGTCGCGCCGGCGGGCTTGAGCCATTGATACGCCGCAAAGGCACCAGTGTCGTCGTAGAACTGCCACGCCCGTACCTCGACCGAAAGTCCGCCGGCGGTACGATACTCTGCCTGCTCGCCTTCTTCGAAGCCAAATTCTTGGTAAAGCGCCGCATCGTCGGGCGTGTAGGCCGTAGCCTCGCCCCGTTCAAAAGCCCCCATCGCATCGTGAAGAAGCGCGGCCGGCGAGAGCGCGACCGCCGACAAGAACGCCAGTATCAATTTCATGGGTGTCACTATTCTGACTCCGGTAGTGCTTAAAAAGTTCCCCCACTCCGGCTCGCTTAGGCCGTCTTGCCGTGGCACTTCTTATACTTCTTGCCGCTGCCGCAGGGGCACTCTTCATTCCGGCCGATCTTCTTGCCACGAACGATCTGCTTCACCTCAGTGGAGGCATCTCCGGCACCCGCAAGCTTGACGTGTGCCAATTCCTTTTCCTTGCGCCGTCGAACGTCGCGCGTGAATGCCTCAATCGAACCGCCGCCGCCCGGTAGTTCGTCTTCTTCTCGAGCACTCGCTCCGTTGGTTCCGAGGGAATCACGGCTCGGCCGCGTTCCGATCTGAGGCGCCGCGGCCGCGTCACTTCTAGCGGCCGGCTGCAGATGGAATAAAATCTTGAGCGTCTCGTCCTCGAAATTCGCCATCATGGCCTGGAAGATGTCGAACGATTCCTTCTTGTATTCGATCAGCGGATCTTTTTGCCCGTAGCCTCGCAGACCGATGCCTTCTTTCAGATGATCCATCGACAGCAAATGGTCTTTCCACTGTTGGTCGAGCAGCTGCAGCATAATCATGCGCTCGGAATAACTCATGCGCTCGTCGCCGAGAGCCTTCGCCTTCATCTCGTATTTGAGGCACAAGTGTTCCGTAATCTCGTCGGCAATTTCTTGCGGATCAAGCCCCTGCAAATCGAGGTCGTCGATCTTTACCCCGAACTGGGTTGCGATGCTCGTTGCGAGACCAGCGATGTCGTAGGTATCGGGATGGGCCTTTTCAGGGCAACATTCGTCGACGAAACGCCCCACCGCGTCCCCGGCTAGACCCAAGATGTACTCGCGCTGATCTTTCCCTTGCAGTAGTCTGCGGCGCGTGCCGTAGACGGCCTCGCGCTGCTTGTTCATCACGTCGTCGTATTCGAGAAGGTGTTTGCGAGCTTCAAAGTTTTGCGCCTCGACCGCCTTCTGCGCCGCCTCGATGCGTTTCGTGATCAAGCGCGACTCAATCGGAACGTCCTCTTCCATGCCCAGCCTAAGCATCAAGTTTTGGATTTTCTCGCCACCGAAGATTCGCAGCAGGTCATCTTGCAACGACAGGTAGAAGCGCGAAGCACCGGGGTCGCCCTGGCGTCCGGAGCGGCCACGGAGCTGGTTGTCGATTCGCCGTGACTCGTGACGCTCCGTGGCTAAGACATGCAACCCGCCGGCGGCAACAACATCCTCGTGCTCTCGGTCGGTCTCGACCTTGAACCTCTCGACCGACTTTTCCCACTCCCGCCGGTTGTCCGGATTTTCGGGATCGATGCCCTTCTTTAAAAGCGCCTCACGCGCTAGAGCCTCGGGGTTGCCGCCAAGCAAGATGTCGGTGCCGCGGCCGGCCATGTTGGTCGATACAGTAATCGCCCCTTTGCGGCCCGCCTGGGCGATGATTTTCGCCTCGCGCTCGTGGTGCTTGGCGTTCAAGATTTCGTGCTTGACACCCATTTTCTTCAGATGCTTCGAAAGAAGCTCTGACTTGCTGATCGAAATCGTGCCCACCAAAACCGGCTGCCCGTTGTCTTGGCACTCCTTGATTTCTACGGCAGCATTGCGCCACTTCTCGTCTTCCGTGCGGTAGACAACATCTTGGTGTTCCAAGCGAACAAGCGGCCGGTTCGTCGGGATCACAACAACGTCAAGCTCATAAATTTTGCTGAACTCGGCGGCTTCAGTGTCTGCCGTTCCCGTCATGCCGGCAAGCTTGTCGTACATCCTGAAGTAGTTTTGGAATGTGATCGTCGCGAGTGTTTGGTTTTCGCGCTCGATCTTGACTTTCTCTTTGGCTTCGACCGCTTGGTGCAACCCGTCGGACCAGCGGCGCCCTGGCATCAGACGCCCTGTGAACTCGTCAACGATAATCACCTGGCCATCTTTGACCACGTAGTCTTTGTCGCGCTCAAAAACAACGAACGCCTTGAGAGCTTGTTCCACCGCGTGTTTGATGTCGTAGTTGGCGAGCTCGTTAATGTTGTCGATCTTGAGAAACTCTTCGACCTTCGCCTCACCCCGCTCAGTTAGCCATGCTGAGCGATGCTTTTCCTCGAGAATGAAGTCACCCGTATAGGTGCGGTCACCGGGCTCGTCGCCTTCGATGGTCTCGCCTCGTTCAAGCTTCGGGATAACCCGGTTGACCTGATAGTATTTGTCGGTTGAGACCTCTGAAGGCCCGGAAATAATCAGCGGCGTTCGCGCCTCGTCAACCAGAATGGAATCAACCTCGTCGACAATTGCGAAATAGTGCGGACGCTGCACCATGTCGGCCGCGTCGAACTTCATGTTGTCGCGAAGATAGTCGAATCCGAACTCGTTGTTCGTGCCGTAGGTAATGTCGGCACCGTATCCGTCGCGGCGTTCTTGATCGCTCAGGTCGTGGACAATGATGCCAACCGATAGCCCGAGCCAGTCGTAGAGCCGGCCCATCCACTCGGCATCGCGCCGCGCGAGGTAGTCGTTGACGGTGACGACGTGCACTCCCTTACCTGCTAGGCCGTTCAAATACACTGCAAGCGTCGCAGTAAGAGTCTTGCCCTCACCGGTCTTCATTTCGGCGATCTTTCCCTGGTGCAACACCATTCCGCCGATCATCTGGACGTCGTAGTGACGCATGCCCATCACTCGCCAAGCTGCCTCGCGGCAAACGGCAAACGCCTCTGGCAGCAGCTCGTCGAGGGTTTCGCCTTTGGCAAGGCGCTCTTTGAACTCCGAGGTCTTGGCCTTCAGATCGCCGTCACGTAGCGCCTCAATCGCTGGTCCGAAATCGTTAATTTCCTGGACACGGGGCAACAATCGCTTGATCTCGCGATCGTGCTTGGTGCCAAAAATCTTGGCTAAAACGGTATCGAGCATGAACGAGCGGAGGCGGATTCCGCCAATTGTTATTGTAGCGAGTCGCTTTAGCGGCAACCGGCTCGAACGTCGCTCAGTTAGGCATCACCACCCGCCACCGTTCGCTGTGGCCCAAGGGTTAACCTGATATCGCGGATCAGTTGAGCGAGCTCGACGTTGACACTGTTACGTTTGTCACGCAGAATCAGACCAACAGAGGATGCAGGAGGAGCTGCCGATGACACAGTTCGGAAATTCCACCCGTTGGCGATTCCATCGATACACCCTATTTCTGCTGGCACTATCCGTTGCTTTCGCGCTACAAGCCCAAGACACAAAAATTACGTCGGAAGAACTTATTGCGCGCCATCTCGAATCCATCGGCCCCGCTGATGCGCGTCAAAGGCTCAAGACCAGAGCATACGCGGGCGAGGGGATCTGGCGGGTGATCCTGGGAGGCGTCGGCCAAGTCTCGGGACAGGTGTTTTTCGCCTCATCGCATGACACTACTGACGTTAGTTTCGATAGCGGTTCCAATCAGTCCTTTTACGGTGAGCGATTCACCTTCGACGGCAGGAAAGCCCTCGTGAAGCGAGCCTTTCCACGCGAACACTCCGTGCTCGGCAGGTTCATCCAAACCAATACTCACATCCTCTCCGAAGGCCTCCTCGGAGGCACCGCCGGCCTCAGTTGGCCGTTGCAGGATTTAGCCGCAAGGAGAGCGAAGGTCAAGTACCGCGGATTGACCGATGTCGATGGCCGGCCGCTCCACCGTCTCGACTATCAGCCGAGAAAACGCAAAGGCGATCTCAAGATCGAGCTGTATTTCGAACCTGATACGTATCGCCACGTGCGGACCGAATACCGCGACAGCGTTCCGGCGGGAATCGGGGCGGAGCCGGACCCATTTCGGTCGTCAGTGCCTAATGCGCCGCGCGATCCGCAGATCGCTCGAATGCAGCACAGCATCATTCGATTGACTGAGACATTCGACAACTTTCAACCGGCAGAAGGGATCATGTTGCCGGTGCTGTGGAAGCTGCGCTTGGACATCTTCAAGGAAGGTCGGATTGGCAATTTGCCAAATGTTTCGGAGATGGAGTTGAATTTTCAGCAAGTCCATCACAACGGGCCTATCGATCGCGAGTCATTCGAGAGTCAATAGCGCACGGCAGAGCGACAAAGATGCAGGCGCGGCAACGGGATTTGCCCTTTTGGCGCTGACGTCGAGTGCGCCTTGACGGCGCGCGGCGCATAGCTGGTGTAGAGGCGCCTCCGCTCGAATGCGGTTCGCTCGTCTCGGCGGGCGAGATCGACTTTTGATGACAATTGGTCAATTGGGGCCACGCTTTCGGGCCAAATCACGGGTCCGTGCGTCGTTTCGGACGACACTCCGCCGATCGTCACGGGTGGAACCCGCGGCCAGCGAGCGATCCGAAGTCTTGGCAAGACGTACGCGGACTCAAGTGAGTGGTCGTCTTTTCGAAGCCGCTGAGCCACGCTCAACCGCAACACCGGTGGGCCATTGTGAAAGGATGATTATTGTCAATAATTTGTGTGCTTTTGCGGTAAACTCCTATAAACTAAGGGTCGACTGAGATTGTTGAGGCAAATCAGGGGCCGAGGCGTGTAGTCGGTATGCTGACTGAAGACTACGACACGGACGAGCTTAGACAATCTCTTGGCGACAGCGACAGGCGATTCCTTATCGCGATGGAGCGAATCGCCGCAGTCGTGGGACCGGATTTCTTTGCTTCCGCTGCCCACTTGCTGAGCGTGTTGCTTGACGTTAGATACGTCTTCATCGCCGAGTGGACCGACTATGACGCAAAGATGGCGCGGACGCTCGCGTTCTGGTGTGAAGCCGGCCTTCAGGAGAACGCTAATCTCTGCGCTCAGGGTGGGCCTTGGGAAGAAGTAACGGCTGGTCAGATTATGCACATTCCACAGAACGTCTGCGAGAAATTCCCAGACAACGTGGCGCTGCAAAGTCTCTCGCCGGAAAGCTACTTTGGGTGCCCTCTGACCGACTCGACCGGTAAGGTCATCGGGCACATAGCCGCTATGGACGTTCGACCGATGAACCCCTCGGCCGAGGATTTGGTGATCTTGAAAATCCTTGCGTCCCGCGCCTCGGCGGAACTCGAACGAAGACGCATCGAAGAAGCTCGAACGGCTGATTTAGTGCGCGGCACTGAAGAGCGCTTCCGCCTCGCGCAGGAGGCCGCCGAGATTGGTACCTGGGATATGGACGTGGCCACGGGCCAGGGTACCTGGTCGGACAACTACTGGGGCATCTACGGATTGTCCTCGGACTCATGCGACCCCGGGGTATGAAACCTGGATTGGGCTGGTGCACCCGGATGATCGGGAAAGAGTGGGCACGCAGATCAAGGCGGCGCTCGAAGGCGAAGCACCATACCGTAGCGAGTTCCGCATCGTATGGCCCGACGGTACGGTGCGCTGGTTGGTCGGTAAGGGAAGCGTTTTTAGGGATGACAACGAAAATCCAACTCGGATGATCGGCATTGACTACGACGTGACCGACCGCAAAGAATCCGAGCAAGTGCTACAGCGAATACACGCTGAACTCGAGGAACGAGTAGCGGCCCGGACTCGGGAGCTTAGCGAGTCCAACTCCCGGCTTGAGCACGAAATTGTGGAGCGTGAACGCGCTGAGGCCGAGCGGCTGCGGCTGGAGCGGCAAATGGTCCAGGCTCAGAAGCTGGAGAGTCTCGGAGTCCTGACTGGTGGCGTGGCCCATGACTTCAACAACCTGTTGGTGACGATCATGGCGAACTCGGAGCTTGCCCTTAGCTACCTGGCTGAGAAATCGACAGCCAGCGATTACCTCAGGCGGTCCGTTGAGGCTGCCGAACGTGCAAGCGAGCTGACGCAGCAGTTGCTGAGTTATTCCGGCAAAACACATTTTTCGCCGAAAGTTTTGGATCTCTCTAGCCTAGTCGTCGATATGGCTGACTTGCTGGACGTTTCAACCGGCGGCAAAGTGGAATTAAAGTTGGACGTCGCTGACACTCCCGTCAATGTGCGCGCCGACGCGACTCAGGTGCGACAGATCGTGATGAACCTGATCACCAACGCCGTGGAAGCCATGCCTGACGGTGGAGTTGTGCGGATTGGGACTGCGACGCTTGATTCGGCGCCTGTCTCAATCGGTCGGCTGTATCGCAGTGCACCGATAGAACCAGTGCCGTACGCGACCCTCGAAGTTCACGACGTTGGCCCCGGGCTTGACCGGGATACGTGCTCCAAAATTTTCGATCCATTTTTTACGTCGAAGTTTCTGGGACGCGGGCTCGGCCTGGCAGTCGTACTCGGCATCGTTCGATCACACCAAGGGGTGATTGCAGTCGACAGTGATCTGGGTTCGGGTACGACGTTTACAATTCTGCTGCCCGCGGTAAACAGGGAGTCGACCGAAGACAATCAACCGAAGGTCGATTCCGCTTGGAACGCGACTGGTAAGGTGCTGGTGGTGGATGATGACTGCGGAGTGTGCACGACGGCATCGGCGATGCTGCAACACCTTGGTTTCGAAACCATCGAGACGTTCCGGGGCCGGGAGGCGATCGATGTCTTCAAAAAAAATCATGACGAGATTCGATTTGTGCTGTTGGATCACGCCATGCCTGAGATGAACGGCACACAGACGATGAGAGGGTTGCGGGAAATCAGCCCCGAAGTCACGATCATTATTACCAGCGGCTACAGCGAGACAGAGATCGCAATGTCGGCCGACGAGACTAAACCGGCGGGATTTCTCCAGAAGCCCTACAGACTTGACCGTCTCAGAGAAACGTTGCGCACGACGCTTGTCAAGGGCGGAGTAAATTTGGTCTACTTTTGCTCCGCCGAAGTGGTCCAAATTTACTCCGCCCTTGGCAGTCTCGTCCAGGTCGAGCACTAGAAGTACCGGCCTCATCAAAATTGGGTGGGCTCAGACTACAAAGCAGGCGGAAGTCCACTATGTCTAAAACTAGCTCGCCAAATACCGTCTGACAAGATCTGGATGGGCCAAGACGGCTTGGAATATCTCATTCACATTCCGAACCCGGTCTCAAGTTCGCTTCAGTCGCTAGTTCGGAAAAGGAATCCTTGGCGAATCAGGTCTTGAGAACTCTGGACCCGGCGAACCAGGCCGTAGCGTCGGGAATTGCGATTTCTGGATCTGCTCGCCGGTCTCTCGGTCGGCAACGTCCAAATACCTGCGCTCGGGGCCGAAACGGTTTGCCAGTTCCTGGTTGTAGTAAAGGAGTTGCTTATGGAGGCTCGCCTGAATCTCAGCAACTGCGGGCTGTCCCGCGAGATTCGCAAGCTCGTACGAATCGCCTTCCAAATCGTAAACCTCGACCGCCGCGCGACGCGATACGAATGCGTGAGACTGATGCGCCGCCAGCTTGCCCGCCTCGTAGAGCGTTCTCATCGCGTGGTTCGCCGGACTCTTGATCAGGTCGTAAGCGCTCGCCATAGGCTCATCCGGGTAAGCGTTCTCGATGTACTTGTAGCGTTCGGAACGCACTGAGCGGACGTGGTCGTCCGTGTCGCGCATGTTGCGTTCCGCGTAGACGTGCTTTTTGCCAGCAGCCGCGGGATCGAGTAGCGCGTTGTAAAAGCTCAAGCCCTGGACACCGTCCGAGGGCTTCGCACCCGCGATCTCGCACATCGTTGGTACCAGGTCAACCAGCTCTCGCAGTCCCCCGTGGACACCGCCGGGCTCGATCGTGCCGGGCCACCGGATCAGGAACGGAACCAACGTTCCCGAGTCATAGACCTGCGTCTTCGAGCGCTGGAAGGGCAGCCCGTGGTCGGAGAAAAACATGACAACGGTCTTCTCAGTCAATACAAGCTCGTCCAGCTTGTCGAGGACACTGCCGATCTTGGCGTCCATGTAGGAGATCTCGCTGTAGTAGGCGGCGAGATCCTCTCGAACCGCAGGTATATCTGCTAGAAAGGGCGGAACCTCGACCTCCGCAGGGTCGTACGGAAACTTCGCCAGCGCGTTTGCGTCCCAATTGCGGTGAGCCTCATGGTATCCGATCGCCATCAAAAACGGTCGATCTGCGGGCCGGCTCTCGAGCATTTCTTCCCACTCCTCGACGACACCGACAGAACTGACCGCGTCGAACTGAGGCCGGGCATTTTCGGGATAGTGGAGGAGCATCCCGGGGCGCGGTGTTCGTGACTCGTAACCGCCGATGTGAAATTTGCCGGCGTTGAATGAGTAGTAGTTGGCTTGCCGCAGCATGCTCGGTAAGAGTTCGATGCCGTCATCGAGAGGGATCTTCATATCGCCTGCGTCCATCGAACCCGGGTAGCGCCCGCTGAAAAAGCTAGCCCGACTCGGGCTGCAAGAAGCGAATTGCGCGAACATGCGGTCGAACCGCATGCCTTCCACCGCCAGGCGATCGATATTGGGCGTGTGGACCGGCTTGCCGTAGCTGCCGAGGTCGGGACTTACGTCATCGGCGATCAGCCAGACGATGTTGGGCGGCTGCTCGGTCCTGGGACCCTGGGCGCAACCGAACAGCAGCGCAACAGCGAGAAGCAGAGCGAGCCGAACCATTGATCTACGATACTACTCCCACCGACGGAGCACATCGGTGGAAATCAGTGACTTATCGAGCGCTGGAAAGACGCCGCAAAGCTCGAAAAACCAACGACGTAGCGCCCGGCAGCCGGTAGTTGTCGGTGAATCTCGTTCGCACGCGGAATGCGAAGCTCTCCTGCCTCGGCCAACCAGAACCTTGGGCCGGACTAGCCGTACTTCTCAACTGCCTTGGCAATGGAATCCCCGGCTTTCGCCAGATCCTCTGGAATCATGACCGGGATGATCTCGACGGTTGCGTTCACGGCCAAGAACCAGGGCTCTGCGATAGCCGGAATTTGGGACGCGTCATCCAGATTGACAATTAGGAAGCCCCCCCTCTTGCCGCCGTCTGCGGAGAAATAGGCAGCTTCAGGTTTCAAATCTTCGAGGATGGACTGGACCGTCGATCCAAGGGAGCCCTTCCTAGCGAGTTCGTTACCCGCGTCGACTTCCCATGCAATCTTGATCATGAAACGCATGTCGGTTCTCCTGGTGCCGGGTTTCGGCGAGAGAAGTCTAGCACGACGACGCTGCGCTGACTCTCCGTCTGGCGAGGACACGTTCCAAACAAGAAACACGAAAGTCGCTGCGACGGTGAACAGGACTAACACTCATCCCAGCAGAGGCTTAGGGCGATCAGCGAGAACATGGCGTGAAATCTCCGTTCTCCGAGGTTCCGCCTCGATCTCGTCACCCCGTAGGAATCGTTCCGAAGCCGTCAATTTGACCGTTTGAGCCATAGCCACCATAATTTATTTTCCGACCCACCTGACGGCACGCTGATATCGCTCAAAGGCCCATAAATAGGGTGTTAGAGCCATTTGGCGGGGGTTTCGAAGGGCTCTGGATAGAAAGTTTGTTGCAACGCTTGTTCTCATCAGTAATTCCGAAGGATCGATCCCAGGTCGGATTGTCCTCGGTGATCGCGAAGTTCTTGAAGGCTAATAACTCCCGATCGTCAGCCAGCAAGTAGCCCAAGAACAGCGCCAATCTCACCCCGGACTTCTCCCCGTCGTGCCGAGCTGCTGCTTGCTTGTTGCCAGCGAGTCCATGACAATGGGACCAGCTCGACTCCGGAGGATCCCATGTCGCATAAAACCACAGGCATTGCCGCCCGATTCTTGATGTTGGCTTGGCTAGGCTCGTTCGCGAACTTGTCCGCGGCAGACCGCCCGAACATTCTGTTCATCTACACTGATGACCACTCCTACCGCACGGTTGGAGCGTACCCACAGTCGTATCCCTGGGTGAAAACTCCAACGATGGACCGCCTCGCCTCTCAGGGAGTCCGATTCGAGTACGCATACATCGGCAATTGGTGCATGCCGTCCCGCGCGACGCTGCTCACCGGGCGACACCAATTCGGCGTCGAGTCGATGCGCATGGAAGGACCCTACCCAGGCAGCACATACGACCCGGAAAAGACTCCCTTCTGGCCGAAGGTCTTCCGTGAGAACGGCTATTTCACCGCACAGATCGGCAAGTGGCACACCGGGACCGACACAGGCTATGGGCGCGATTGGGATTTCCAGATTGTCTGGAACAGGCCCGCGCATCCCGAGACTAATCAGAACTACTACTACGATCAGCCCATTACCTATCAGGGCGGCGAAACCAAGATCCTCGAGCGCTACTCGACCGATCAATACACCGACTGGGCCGTTGATCTGATCAGCGGGAACGGCCGCGATAAGGACAAGCCCTGGTATTTGTGGCTCTGCTACGGAGCGGTGCACAGCCCCTTCACGCCCGCGGACCGACATCTCGAGGAGTATCCGGGGATCGACTTCGACACGCCGGCTGATATCTTCCCGCCTCGTCCGGGCAAGCCCGACTGGGCGCAGAAGATCAAGTACTGGAGCAAGGGACCTGGTGGGACGCCGATGCTGAATGGGCGTTCCTTGAATTCGTGGACGCGCCAGTATCACCAAGGCGTGCTGGCGCTCGACGAAGGGATGGACCGGGTATTGCAGGCACTGGAGGATAGTGGCCAGCGGGAGAACACGCTCGTAATTTGGACTTCCGACCAGGGCTTCGCGTGGGGCCAGCATGGCTTCCGCACCAAGATCGCGCCGTACGACGCGAACATCCGCTCGCCCATGGTGATGTCAATGCCGGGGCGCATTCCGGAAGGGCAGGTTAGCCCGCGACCGGTAGCTGGCGTGGACATTGTCCCGACGATCTTCGCGTTCGCCGGTATCGATCTGCCCTGGGAGATGCATGGCGAAGATCTGACACCGCTACTCGAGAACCCGCAGCGGGAGTGGCCGCATCCAGCCCTCCTCGTGGCAACCGGACAGAAATACGGCTCAGATACGGATGTGATTCCCGAAGGCGAAGGCGCGATGCACGACGACGTACCGTGGTACGTTTTGCTGGTCGACGGGAAGTACAAGTACATCCGTCCGTTGATCCATGACATGGAGGAGCTCTACGACCTGCAGGCCGACCCGGACGAGCTCGACAATCTGGCGGCCAAGCCGGAGCACCAGCAGACTCTACGGCGAATGCGGGCGGCTGCGATTGCCGAGCTTCGCGAGGATGGCGCGGGATTCGTTGATTCCATGCCGGCTGTCAAGACGGGGGGGTAGGAAGCGGTCGGAACATCGCGTTTTACCGAGGTTCAGACGCAAGCCCGCCACCCATCGGAATCGTTCCGAAGCGGTCATTTTGACCGTTCGAGCAATAACCACTAAGAACAAATTTCACGCCGCCCTGACGGCCGTCCCAGATCGCTCAGAGTCCTATAAATAGGGCGTTAGAGCCGTTTGGGGGGGGGTTCGACGTGCTCTCGGAGCATCGTTTGAGGCAACGTTTGTTTCCGCCAGCAAACCCTGTCAAAGCCTCAAGCGCTAAAATCGGCCCATCTTGGTCGGACAAACCATCAGTCACTACAAGATCCTGCAGAAGCTCGGTCAGGGCGGCATGGGTTTGGTCTATAGGGCAGAAGACACCAAGCTCCGACGCCCGGTCGCACTGAAGTTCCTGCGCTCGAACCTGCTTGGATCGGATGACGTCAAGGCACGATTCGAGCGTGAGGCTCGTGCGGCGGCCGCTCTTCAACACCCGAACGTAGTCGAGATCCCACGCCGGGAAGCGGAGGACGTCGTGGAGACCGTGCTGCGGAGCATGGTGCAAGCGCTACGAGTAGGCGACAAGGTGGAGATCCGAGGCTTTGGCAGATTTGACAGCCGCCAGCGCGCTGGACGCATCGGACGCAATCCCAAGACAGGTGAGACGGTCGAGGTTCCCGCCAAGAGGATTCCCTTTTTCAAGCCCGCTAAAAGGGGTGCGGGAGTTGATCAACAGGACACCGCCTAGCACGGAGTGACCGACTGCTGCCGGATGCTGCTCCTCGCCCGGATCCGGCCTGGGCCCAAAGATGTATCTCTCAGGTATCCGATTGTTTTCGGCAGATGGTTCCTAGATAGAATTGAACAGGCCGTTGAGGCCCGGATAGCGTTGCCGTATGGCTGGGCGATCACACCAACTCCAGTCGCATGCCTGCTGCGGAGTTTCAACCTTTTGAACGATTCAACCTCGGCTTATTTGCCGAATAACCACCGGAGGTGATGATGTTACGGACCATGGTGGGAGCTGTCTTTATGCTGAGTTTCAGCCTAGTTGGGGCGATTCTGGCCGACGAAGCGGAACTGAGCGTTGAGAAGAGCGCTACATTTTCGATTGTCGCCGTGGATCCGGAGAGCGGCATCTGCGGCGCCGCCGTTGCCAGCAAATACCCAGCAGTTGGCAAGGTTGTGCCTTATGTCCGCGCCGGCGTTGGAGCGTTTTGCACGCAGAA
>CBDBHI010000056.1:0-144903 GCA_965205595.1 Bryobacterales bacterium
ACAAGGTTGAGATCTGGATCGTAGGAGCCGGTCACCCAAGTCGTCGCCGAGCCACGCTTCCAGCTATCGCCCTCCCAGGTTTCGTTGCCCGGCTCGCCAGGTCCGGGCACGGTCCAAAATCGCCAGGCACGTTCACCGGTCTCGGCGTCGTAGGCGTCAAGGAAGCCGCGCACGCCGTACTCTCCGCCGGCCATTCCGACGACAATCTTGTCCTTCACGGCGAGCGGCGCAACGGTCACCGAGACCGACTTGTGGTAGTCGATCACTTCGACGTCCCAGCGAACGAGGCCACTCTTCGAGTCGAGCGCGACGAGGTGGGCGTCGAGCGTGCCGATGTAGACGGAATCACCGAGGACGGCGACGCCGCGATTGACGTTCCCGCAACAGACCGGAATGTCATTCGGCAACTCACGCTTGTACTTCCACAGCGGCCTTCCCGAGCGCGTATCGAGCGCCGTCACGTCGCTGGGTGGTTCAGAAATGTACATTACGCCGTCGACAACTAACGGGGTGTTCTCGAACTTGTGCAGCGTATTGATCTGGTAGGTCCACAGCGCCTTGAGGTTGGCGGCGTTGTCGCGATTGATCGCTGTAAGTAGTGAGTGGCGATGTGCCGAGTAATTTCCCGAGTAGGTCAGCCAGTTTTGGGGCTCGGACTCGGCGTTGAGAATGCGCTCGTAGGTGACTTGGGCGCCGAGTACGGACGCCAGCAGTAGTGCAGAAATTAGGAATCTCATCGGGTCCCCCGCAGTGTGGCCAAGAACGAAACGAGGTCGTCGAGCTCGCCGGCCGAAAACATATCGCCATATGGCGGCATCGACGATTCGCCTTTACGCTTATTCAGCTCGGCGAGGTCGGATTTGCGCAGGGAATGGAAAGCGTCAGAGAAGTCGCGAACCAGTATGGTGAACGGGTCCTCACTGAGGCGGACTCCCTGGATTCGGCGGCCGTCGTTGTGGACCGCGGTCACTAAGAGAAAGCCCTCGGGTACCGCGGCGGCTGGTTTGACGAGCGACTCGCGAATGTGGCCCAGGCTGCGTCGAGCTCCAACGTCGGTTAGCTCGGGACCTTGGCGTCCGCCGCTGCCGTCGAGCCAGTGGCATGTGGCACAGTTCCCTTTACCGTTGTAGAGCTGTTTGCCGGCGTTGGGATCACCCGGCAGCGGCTCTGGCTCGGTCTTGCCAAGTGACTCGACGTAGGCGGTGATTTTCCAGATTTCGCGGTCGTGCAGCTGCCAGCCGCGCGGCATCTCGGTGCCTGTGATTCCTAAATCGATGACTAGAAAGAGCGACTGCGCGTCGCTCACGTGTGACAAATTCGGGCGGGCTAGGTTGGGCCCAAGGGCGCCTCGGCCTCCCGGGCCGTGGCATCCGCCGCAGTGTCCATCAAAGAGCTTCTTGCCCTGCGAAATTTCCTGGGCGGTGACCGGCGGTCGAGGCGGGACGGGCTCTTCGCGGACGACTTGGGCCTGGAGTGTGACGGCGATTAGAATCGCAGTTGTCAGGAGTCGCAACTATTCCCTCCGGCGATAGGTATCTCGGTCCGCGCGGCGGACAATCAATGGTAGCTTAGGCCGCCTAGCGAGATCGCGTAACAAAGTAGCTGCGGCGCACGCGGACCATCGCGCTGCTGGAGACTATCATAGGCACGGAGTCGACCGAAGCATGCCACTTCAGATACGTCGCGGAATTTTTAAGGTACTCATCTCGTGGATCGGTGGCGGGTCGATTGCCGGCTTGCTGTCGAATTCTCGCGCTCAAAGCGCGGGGCAAATCAGTGGCTTCGATCACGTCGCGGTGCCGATGCGCAACGAACAGGAGATGGTGGAGTTCTACCGTTCGCTAGGGTTCGTAGTGAACGAGGGCACTCGCATCTGTTCGGTACACTTCGGCGACCACAAGATCAACTTCCACCGCGAAGCCCTTTGGAACGATAAGAAGTTCACTCTACGCGCGCCTGCGGCTCAACCGCCGTGCGGTGATTTCTGCTTTGTATGGAGCGGATCGGCGGACGAGCTGGTCGCAATGTTGGAACGCGCCCGCGCGAGCATCATCGAGGGCCCGGTTCAGCGTCAAGGCGGTCGCGCTAGAGGCACTAGCCGCTACATTCGCGACCCCGATGGCAATTTGCTGGAGTTCATCATCTACTAGAGCATTTTCAGGAATGGCATAGACTGCTTGCCGCGGCACCAAGCCCGTGAAAATCGGAGGCGCGACTGTAAAGGAGTGCGGTGGCGGAGCAGCTTCCTGGAATACGCTGAGTTAGGACCTGCTCGTCATTCCTCAACAGGACCCGACTCATCTTTCCCAGTTCACCCTTCGCCACCGCACTCCTTTACAGTCGCGCCTCCGATTTTGGACAGCGGAATCTAGTCTCCAGAAATTGCCGGCTTCACCGCTTTTTATTCAAGAACGGTCTACGGCGTTACTGAAAATGCTATAGCCCGCTGGCCGGCGGCATCGTCGAGTAGCGGCGGATTCCGGTTTCTGCGATAGTGCTGGAGTTGCGCTTGCAGGGTGCTCAGGCAATCCTATAGCCGTATGGTTATAGGAAATGAAGTCCGTCTGAGGAGCGACGCCGGATTCATGATATCGGCTGGCAAGCAACCCTCGCCCGCCTGGCCGCGTTGCTTGAGGCCAATGACTAATGGCCCCAAGAGCGAATCCCATAACCGAAACAGGAGCAAGATCGGTGTCAAAAATCTTAACCGGCGCTGCGACCTACATCGTCCTCACGTTCGCGCTCGCGTTCGTTTGGAATATGGTGCTGTTTCGCGATACCTATGTTGCGCTGGGCGCGCAGTCAATGCGCGATGAACCGATCATGCCACTCGGTCTTGCCGCGATACTTATCGAGGCTGTTGTTCTGGCCCTGCTGTTCTCCAAAGTTTTCAATGGCTCGCTGAAGCAGGGTTTGTTCCTGGCGCTGGCAGTTGGTGCGTTTAGCATTACCTATGGGGCTCTGGTGGTGCCGGCAAAGTTCTTGATCGACCCGGTTCCCAGCTATGTGGCGCTCGAAGCCGGTTTCGGCTTGCTGCACTACGGGGCGGCTGGCGTGGGGCTGGCGTACGTCTTTCGCAAGAGCTGAGCGCAGCGCGTCGCGCCCTTCGCTATGCTGTTCTCGATGAAACGCCTGCTTGCTGGACTGGTCGTGATCGCGTCGATAGCGCTGGCCGACGACGTTGGTCAATCGCCGCTGATCTTCCGCGAAGACTGGACGGCAACGCCGCCGTCGCTGCCTCTTACGCAGCGAGATGTCGTCAATCGTGAGGTCGCGGTGGGTGTCCATGGCCCTGGCGCGGGCTTAATCAAAAAAAGTTTCCACGACGCGCGCGAGTGGGACGCGCACTACATCTGGTCCGGCTTAGCTCAAGGAACTTGGGCGGTGACGCTTTCGCTCAAGTCCGGGACGCTGATGGATTTATCTACTCAGGCAACAGTGCGTTGGCGCAGCCAGCAGGCCGGCTTTCGCGCTTTGCGACTCGTGATCGGCCTGGCGGATGGTTCGTGGCTCGTGAGCGACGAAAGCGACCCGGCGGCTGCGAATTGGCGCGTCCACGAGTTCTCGCTTACCGATATGCGCTGGCGCCAGCTCAACATCAAGACCGTCACGGAGGGCCGCTGGGCCGACGGCGTCGATCTGAGCCGCGTTCGCGCCATCGGCTTCACCGACTTGATGGCCGGCGGACGCAGCGCGGCCTGCTCGCGCCTCGATTGGATTGAGGTCTACGGGCAACGCGTCATCGAAGCGCCGACGGAGTTGTTCATCCTGTCCGGCCAATCGAACATGGTCGGTTGGGGCAACAGCCTTGAGTTGGATAGCGTCGCGCGCTTCGGACACGACAACCGCCTGGTCATGTACGACGCCGGCAAGTGGCAAAACCTCAAGCCTTTCAAGGAGCCCGCAAAGAATCAGCGCGAGGGTTGGAACATCACTGAATGGACCTTTGGCCCCGAAATCGGGTTCGCCCACGCCCTCGCGAAGGCTTGGCCCGACAGGAAGATCGGAATCGTGAAGCAAGCTGTGGGCGGCACGGGCATTATGGCCTGGGCGCCTGAATGGAACGAAGCTGACGCGGACTTAACGAACGACAGAGCGAAGGGCTCGCTGTACAAAGAGCTCATCGACAAAGTGCGGGCCGCGAAGAAGTCGGGCGACGTTAAGATCCGGGGCTTCATCTGGCTGCAGGGCGGCAAAGATATGATCTCGATGAAGACGGCCGAGCGCTACGCGGACAACCTCAACGCTCTTGTGGCAGCGGTTCGCCGCGACGTCGGTATTGCGGACCTGCCGGTACTAGTAGGTACCTATCGTCAGGGTGACATTCCCGATTCCTTCGATGGCGTTGACTTGACCACTCTTACGTATGAGAGCGACAAACCTCGACCTGGTGCGCTCACCGTATTGAAAGCGCAAACCGACGCGCCCAGCTACATCCCGAACTCGAGGGCCGTGATATTGCGCGACCTGCCGACCCACGCTAACAATGTCCACGCCAATACGGAGGGGATGCTGCGTGCCGGGCGGGCGTACGCGGAGAAGTTTTTAGAGGCGTTCGGTGAGAAGCACGGAGTGCGCGGGCTAGAGCCCAATCTCAACCCAACGGCGCTCGTTCGCTGAAGTCTCGACTGCATCGAGCACCCGCTGTACCTCGAGCGCATCTTCAATCGTCGGCTCGACCCGCTCGCCGCTTTCAAGAGCCGCTAAGAAATCCGCGAGCGCGGCGATAAACGTGTGCTCGTATCCCGTCTGGTAGCCGGGCTTCCAGAGCTTCCCTCCATAGGGATGATCAGCGCTGCTGACCAGAATGGTGTTCCGGCCTCGCAGGCGATTCTCGTCGCTGGTATCGAAGAATTCCAGCCGGTTGAGGTCTTCGAGGTCGAATTTCAACATGCCTCCTTCGCCGTGAATCTCGAATCGATTGGCGTTTTGAAATCCTACGGCGAAGCGGGTAGCCTCGAACGTCGCCAACGTCCCACTTGCAAAGCGTGCCTGAACGAAGACGGCGTCGTCGACATCAACCGTAAAGCGTTGGCCCGGATTGGCTGGATCGGGATTGTCTGGAATGAACGTTTCCATCGTGGCCGAAACTTCTTTGAGCGGTCCCAGGATCATCATCGCGGTATCGATTAGATGCGAATTCAAATCACCGTTGGCGCCAGAACCGGCAGCGGCCTTCGACATCCTCCACGCGGATCGACGAACGGGATCGATGCCCCAGCCCTGCAAATAGGTGGCGCGGTAGTGGAATACGCGGCCCAGCTTGCCTTCGCGAACCAAGTCCCGCGCAAAGGCGATCGCGGGCACACGCCGGTAGTTAAACCAAACCATGTTGGGAACGCCCTTTGCGGCCTCGGCCATCGCTTCGGCTTCAGCCGCGTTGTTCGCTAGTGGTTTTTCGCAGAGCACCATCTTGCCCGCCTCGGCCGCTGCAATGGCCATTTCCGCATGCAGATGATTGGGGGTGCAGATGTCGACGATATCGATGTCGTCGCGCTCAATTACTCGCCGCCAATCGGTCTCAACTTGCTCCCAGTCCCAGGCGTTTGCAAGGGCCTCGACACCCTCACGGTAGCGGCCACAGACGATCTTCCGACACACCTTTCGCAATTCCGGAAAAAAGTGACCGACCTGCGCATAGGCGTTACTATGCGCCTTGCCCATCATGCCGTAGCCGATCATGGCGACGTTCAGTTCAGACATGGAACGCAGCTTAACACCCGCGCGCCGGATCGATTGAGTCAGAAACGGGCGGCAGCGGCGGCCCAGTCATTCCCGCTCGCAGTCGGCTCGTATCGGACCGGCTCAAACGAGCGCCGGACGACCTCTCGCGCTTCCGCGTGATTGGCGATACGGCCCGCCGCTATCGCCTGCACCAACACGTTGCCGATGGCGGTCGCTTCGACTGGACCTGCCACTACTGATATACCGGCCGCGTCGGCGGCGAACTGGCAGAGCAATGCGTTCCGCGAACCGCCACCGACGATATGCAGCGTCCGCGGCGCGCGACCGGTTATCTCGGCCAGATCGCTCAGCACCGAGCGGTACTTTAAGGCCAAGCTCTCGAAAATCGCGCGCGCAAACTGCCCCGGAGTCTGTGGGGCTGGTTGACCAATCTTGAGACAAGCGGCGGCAATTCGGCCCGGCATATCACCGGGCGGAACGAAGACTGGATCATCAACATCGATCAGCGAACGAAATGCTTCGCACTCTTCCGCGTCGCGGCCGAGCTGGTCATAGTTGGTTTCGATTCCCTGACGCGACCATTCGCGGCGGCACTCCTCGAGCACCCACAGGCCGCAGATGTTTTTCAACAGCCTCGTCGTTCCAAACACGCCGCCCTCGTTTGTGAAATTCTTTTCGAGAACGGTCCGCGTGACGTAGGGCTTGGGAGTTTCAACGCCCAAAAGCGACCAGGTGCCTGAACTCAGATAGGCCCAGTCGCCCGATTCGGCCGGCACCGCCGCAACCGCGGAGCCGGTGTCGTGTGAAGCCGGTACGACAACTCCCATGGCGCCAACGCAACACTCTGCCGCAACTCTGTCAGTGACATCTCCGATCCGCGTGCCCGGCTCGACGACGTCGGCGCAGATCGCCGTCGGCAGTCCCAACTTCTCGAGCACCGGCCTCGCCCAATCCCGCTTGCGCGGATCAAAAAATTGTGTCGTCGTTGCGTCAGAATACTCGCAAACCTTCACGCCGCTGAACCAGTAGTGAAACAGGTCTGGCATCATCAGCAGGGTCTCCGCCGCATCGAGCGCCGGCGTGCCTTTCATCGAAAGCAGTTGGTAGAGACTATTAATCTCCATAAACTGCAATCCGGTATGCTCAAAAATCTCCTCGCGCGGCGTGATCGCGAGAGCCTTTGCCAGAAACCCGTTCGTGCGGCTATCACGATAGTTGAAGGGGTTGCCGATCAGCCCGCCGTCGGCGTCCAAAAGCGCAAAATCCACGCCCCAAGTGTCGACGCCGAGTGAGACCGGCTTTGACGCCGCGGTCTTTCGCAGCCCGTCATTCATCTCACTGAAAAGCCGCAGCACATCCCAATGAAGATGCCCGAGCACCTCGATGCCGGGATTAGAAAATCGATGTATTACCTCAAGCGATACGCGCTCGCCGTCAAAGCTTCCGAGGGTCACGCGCCCGCTTCCGGCCCCTAAATCGATCGCCACATAATTTTCGGCCACGGTCGATTGTCGCGCAGCGCCTGGGCGTGGTTCAAGCGATCATCCGCGTGACGGCCGGCCCTCTGGGATGGGCACGATGCGGACCGGGTTTCCAATCGCCATCACGTTGTCGGGAACGGGGCGCGTTACTACAGAACCGGCCGCAACCACCGCGCCCTTGCCAATCTTGATTCCACTCACGATCACGCTGTTTGACGCCACCCAGGCGCCGTCACCGATTTCGACGTCGCGAACGTAGCCATCGCCGGCGCGGTGCTCGGCTTCACCGAAATGGTGATTGCCGGTGGTGATAGTGACGCGAGGTCCGATATCGACGTTCTTTCCGATGCGGATGCGAGACCCGTGGGCGGCAATGATCAGACACTCATAACTAATAAACGTGTTTTCGCCGATCTCAACAAAAGGTGTCACGAACCGAGCGGAACTGATGACGCGCACATTTGCGCCAACGGTTAGCCCGGCAACCCTAAGCAGAGAACTCTTGATCACGTAGAAGCGAGTTAGTGGGAACAGCCGGATCGACAGCAGGCACAGCTTCGAAAGGAGTGTTCGAAATGCACCCATAGGAGGTTTCCGCCAATGCTATCACGCTCAATCGCCGGGACCTTTGGTCGCCAATACGCGGAATGAATCAGCAGTTCGCGATCCATGCTTTGATAAATATTGACCCCTGGTCGGCGACACGGTCGACCGACTGTCTCGATTGCACGAGGTAAGAGCTAATGCTGGAACCCGCGCCCGTAATTGCGCTTCTCTCCGAATGCCTGCAAGAACTCGCCGAGCAATCGGAGTTCGCCGTGCCGACGCCGATTACCGAGTCGACTCCGCTGATGGGTAAGAGCTCGGGACTCGATTCGCTCGGGCTCGTCAACCTGATCGTTGACGTCGAGGGGCGCTTGCTCGATGATTTTGACGTCGAGATAACGCTCGCCGACGAGCGAGCGATGTCGCAAAAGCATAGCCCCTTCCGCACCGTCGGCAGCTTGGCTGCGTACGCCTGCATGCTGGCCGGAGCGTCTTGTCCAATACAAGATGAGCCTGAAGGGGAGGGCGATTCCAATACAAGATGAGCCTGACGGGGATCCGTTGGGTGGTCAGGAACAGAGCAGCTGCGGGCGATGGGAGTCGCCGTGCAGCAAGCCGAATCGCTGAGTCTGGAGCAGATCGAGTGTTTTCTCGACGGGTGCCAATCCGTCGCCTTCGAGGGCGGCAATCGAAGCGACAAATATGCGCTCGTCGAAAGCGTCTTGAAGCGGCATCACTATGCCGACCAGAAGCGCTCCGTCAAGGGTCTCCTGCGGCGTTATCTCGCTAAGCTCACGGGCTTAAGCCGCGCGCAACTCACCCGCCTGATCGGACAGTTCTTGCACACGCGTTGCGTCCGTCCGAGGGCCTATCGGCGGCGCCGTTTTCCCAGCAAGTACACACGCGCCGACAGCGTCTTACTGGCGCACGTCGATCGAGTTCATCAGCGCCTCTCGGGGCCGGCCACCCGCCGCATTCTCCAACGCGAGTTCCAGATCTACGGCCGCAAAGAGTTTCGACGCCTGGCCGAATTGTCCGTGGGCCAGCTGTACAACTTGCGAAAAAGAGCCGTCTACCAACGTCACAGTTTGCATCTCGACAAGACCCGTCCCACGCCCGTTGCGATCGGCGAACGCCGCCAACCCGAGCCGCGAGGACGTCCGGGCTACCTGCGCATCGACACCGTGCACTCGCCCGAACAGGAAGGCGAAAAAGGCGCCTACAGCATCAATGTGGTCGACGAAGTGACGCAGTGGCAGGCCGTCGGCTGCGTCCAACGCATCAACGAAAATCACCTCATTCCCTTGCTGGAAGGGCTTTTGGAACAATTTCCATTTATCGTTCGCGGCTTTCACTCCAGACAATGGCAGCGAATTCGTCAACCATCAAACCGCTAAACTGCTCGAGAAGTTGCGAATTGAATTTACGAAGTCTCGCGCGCGCCGTTCGAACGACAATGCCTTGGTCGAAACCAAGAACGGCGCGGTGGTGCGCAAGTGGATGGGCTACCAGTTTTTGCCCTCGGAAGCGACGCAGGCGATCGACACCTTCTACCGCCAGTGGCTCAACCCGTACTTGAATTTTCATCGCCCATGCGCTTTCGCCAGCGAGCGCCGAGACCGCCGCGGCAAGTTGCGCAAGGTGTACGCCGAGTGGAGCACGCCGTGGGAAAAGCTGCTCAGCCTGCCCGCCGAGCAGCGCGGCCTGCGCGCGGATCGCTCGCTCAAGAAGCTCCAAGCGCGAGCGGACACTTGTTCCGACACCGAGTTTGCCGAGCAACTCGACGCTCAGCGCAACGAACTGCAACGCGTCTGCAAAGACCTCGCGATCTGCTGGCGCACGCGCTAGACAACGCCCCGACCCGAGGCGTTGTCGGCTCCTCCGGCCCACGTCCGAAGACGGCCGTGGGGTCTCGCCTGGGATGGCTGCAAAGGGGGACTGGGGCTGCCGCCCCTTCCCCCTTATGCAATCCCCCTCACCCCGCCCTACGGGCCCCACAACGGGCTTCAACCTCAAGCCCCAATCCGAGCTATAATCCCTCCTGCCCATAGCTACCTTCGCCTGCCTCCTGCAGGCTCATCTTTCGATTGGAAAAGAGGGGAGAGCCGCGCGATGGCGACTGATCCGGCGGTCGTACTCGTGACCGGTTCTCGCAAGGGGATTGGCCGCCATCTCGCCGAGCATTTTCTCGCGAAAGGGGCGCTCGTAGAGGGTTGCAGCCGCGAAGCCGCCGACTGGAGCCACGAAAACTATCACCACCATCGAGTCGACGTTGCCAACGAGAAGATGGTCCGCAAGATGGTCAACGACATTCGCAAACGTCGCGAGCGCGTGGATATAGCTGTCAACTGCGCCGGCGTCGCTTCGATGAATCACTCGCTGCTCACGCCGGCTTCGGCGTTCGATCGCGTCATGGAAACGAATGTTCGGGGCACTTTTTTGGTCTGCCGCGAAGCAGCCAAATTGATGCAGCGCCGAAAATACGGACGCATCATCAACATCGGTTCGATTGCAGCGCCAATGGCGCTCGAAGGTGAGGCCATCTACGCGGCATCGAAAGAGGCCGTTGTAACGCTTTCGCGGGTGATGGCCCGCGAGCTGGCGGAATACGGCATCACCTGCAACGTTGTGGGGCCAACTCCCATCGATACCGACTTGATTCGCGGCGTTCCATCGGAAAAAATCGATGCAATCGTCGAGCGCCAAGCGGTAAAAAGACTCGGCACGTTCGAAGATGTTGCCAACGTCGTTGATTTTTTTGCGGACAGCAGAAGTGACTTCATCACCGGCCAGGTCATTTACCTGGGAGGAGTTTAGTGCCAGCATCCTGGTTGCTCGATCGGATGGCCCAGTGGCGCGATCAGCCGGCGATTGCTTGGCGCGATCGAGTCGAGAGCTATGGCGATTTGCTCGATCGGGTGGCTGGCTGGCAGGAGCGGCTCGAGCGCGAAGGCGCCAAGCCGGGTCAAGTGGTGGCGCTAGACGGCGACTATTCTCCTAGTGCCTGCGCCCTCATGCTGGCACTGATTCAAAGGCGCGCGGTTGTTGTGCCGCTCACAGAAACAGCCCGCCATCACCGCAGCGAGTGGTTCGACATTGCCGAGGTCCAAGCCGAGATCACGATCGACGAGAACGACGAACCACGGATTGTGCGGCGGCAAGGTAGCCCGCGTCACGAGCTGACGCGCGGCTTGCTCGATCAAGGCCGGCCCGGGTTGATTCTTTTTACGTCAGGATCAACGGGCAAGAGTAAGGCGGCGATACACGATTTCAGCGCACTGCTCGAAAAATTCAAGGTCCAGCGCCACAGCTTTCGAACGATTTCGTTCCTGCTGCTTGACCATATCGGCGGCATCAATACGATGTTCTACGCGCTTTCGAACGGCGGAACGGTCGTTGCGGTAGAGAACCGCCGGCCAGAAGACGTTTGCCGCGCGATCGAGCAACATCGCGTCCAACTGCTGCCTACTTCACCTACGTTTCTTAATTTGCTACTGATCTCAGAAGCGTACCGGCGATTTGACATCTCGTCACTAACCACGGTGACGTACGGCACCGAGCCGATGCCCTCGAGTACGCTCAGTAGGCTTCACGAAATTCTGCCCGACGTGCGGCTGCAACAGACCTACGGACTAACCGAGATGGGAATCCTCCGCTCGAAATCTAAAAGCTCGGATTCGCTGTGGGTGAAGCTTGGCGGTGAGGGCGTCGAAACGAAAGTCGTCGACGGGGTGCTTTGGATTCGCTCAAAGTCGGCCATGTTGGGCTACCTGAATCACGCCTCTCCATTTGATGCGGATGGCTGGCTGAACACGCAAGATATGGTTGAGGTCGACGGTGAGCATTTCCGAATTATGGGCCGCCGCAGCGAGATCATCAACGTCGGTGGCCAGAAGGTGTTTCCGGCCGAAGTTGAGAGCGTGCTGCTGCAAATGGAGGGGGTGACGGACGCCACTGTCTATGGCGAGCAAAACACGATCACCGGCCAGATCGTCGCGGCCCGCCTGAACGTCGAACCAGCAACAACCGAATCGCAGCTTAAGAGAGAAGTCAGACGATTCTGCAAGGGCAAGCTGGAGCCCTACAAGATTCCCGTAAAAGTGAAACTAGTTGACGATCGGCAATTCTCCGACCGTTTCAAGAAACTTCGTTAGTTCTTTTTGACGACCGATACGAGCGTAACGTCGTCGTGCGCGGGTTCGCCCGCGAGCCAACCTTGGACGGATTCTACAACGCGTACTACCATCGTTTCGGCGTCGGCGTCCCCACGTTCCTTGAACAAACCGGCAAGCCGCTCTGTCCCAAACTCATCGCCGTTAGCGCCCTGCGCCTCGCTCACACCATCGGTGAACATCACCAACGAATCGCCCGGACTCATACGAGCCGTCCCAACCTCGAACGCCATCAACGGGAACATCCCAACGATCGGTCCGCCCACGCCGAGACCCTCGACCGTACCGTCGCCGCGAACCAACAACGGCCTCTCGTGCCCCGCGTTGCAATACTGGATCTCCCCAGAAATTCCATCCATGCGGCAAACAAACGCCGTGATGAAGCGGTTTGCCGAGCAAACACTACACAAGGTGTCATTCAGCCGCGTAGCCATCGTCGCCGGATCAAGGTCATCCTGCGCCAACACCTGCACCCGAGCCTGAAAATTCATCACCAACAACGACGCCGGCATGCCCTTTCCCGCGACGTCGGCGATGATGACGCAAACCGTGTCATCGTCTAGCGGGAAGTATCCGAAGTAGTCGCCGCCGACAGTCCGACACGGCTCGGAATAGCCCGCGATATCAAACCCTCGAACTGCCGGTGAGCCCTCCGGCAGACACTGTTTTTGGATGTCCGCGGCTTGCTGCAGCTCGTTCTCTAAAAACTGTTTGGCCTTTTCAACTTCGGCGAGCCGCTCGCGCTCAATGCGCATGGCCGCGACGTTGGCCATCACGGTAAGCATTTCTAGGTCTTCGTCGGATATGCCCTCCGCGCGACCGGAATCGAGGTACAGCATCCCAATTACGGTGTCGTCGGTCTGCAGCGGCACCGCTACCAAACTACGAATCCCCTCGCTAACGATGCTCTCGTGGGCCTTCCAATCCGGATCGATCAATATGTCGCGGATGACCAGAGAAATCTTTTCGTTGATGACGCGATCGCGCACGCCCTTGCTGATGCGAAACTCGTTCCCGCGTCGCGCCCGAACGACCAAGTCTTCGCCTTCGCAAGTAAACAATACACCGCGCTCGCAGTCGACAACGTCAATCGCCAAATCCAGCACGATCTCAAACAATTCGTGCAACGGTCGCGGCGTCGCCAACTCGCGCCCTATCTTTAGTAATGCTGTGATCGGCGTCCACTTTCGGACGGTACGCGCTGGCTCGTCGGTTGCGAGCAGATCTTCGAGCTTGGCGACTCGCGTAATCTCGCCAAACATGCTGAGGCCCTCTGACTCGAAGCTGACGCTTTCCGAGTCGGCGTCCTTCAACTCCTCGTAACGGATCTGTAGGTGGGCGGCAACGATGGCGGAGCCGTTTTCCAAAGCTCTCGAACCCTCGAGACGTTGGCCGTTGACGAACGTTCCATTGCGACTGCCCAGGTCACGTACCACCCAACCATGCTCGGCGCGCTCGAACACGGCATGACTGCGCGACAGTCTTGATTCTTCCGGGTAACAGAGTTGATTCGAATTGGCGCGGCCGAGTGAAACCGCAGTATCAGTAAGCGTAACTTTTCGAGTCGAACCTTCGGCGGATATGACAACTAACTGCCGCTTCATCGTGACACTTCCCCAGCCGCCGAGGGTAGCAGAGCGGGCGATCTCGATCAAGAGAGTGCACGATGCGGCCAAAGGACCACCCGAGCGGATGAAACCGGGGCGCAATCGTCGCGGATGTCTACGATGGGCCGGTTTCGAACCTCTATCGGCGAACCCGCACCCAGCCGGAGCCCTCGTGCCCGAAAGAAAATTTTTCCGGGTGAAGAATCTCAGCCAATATTTCCAGTGATTCAACGAGCCGCGGGCCGGGTCGATTGAAGAACTGGTTTCCATCTGTCAGAAAGACCTGGCTATTTCGTACCGCGCGCAGTTCGCTCCACGTTGGTCGGGCTTCCAGCAACGCAAGGTCCTGCCGCGTCCGCTCGATACCGAACCCACAAAGGCTAACCACGATGACGTCGGGATCGGACGCAACCAACTCTTCGTACTCGAACCAGGGCGAGTGCTCCCCTGCTTTGCCGAACAAGCTGCGCCCGCCTGCCATTCGCACCAGTTCCGGAACCCAATTGCCAACTGCCATCAGAGGGTCCACCCACTCAATGCCCGCAACCTTCGGTGGCCGCATGATTGCGCGAGTCTTCGATTCGATAGCCGCCATACGGGCCTGCAACTGCGCAACTAGAATCGTACCGGCCTGGGTATTTCCCAACGCTGAGGCCACGCGCATGAAATCCGCCCAAACGTCGCCTAGCGAATTAGGCTGCAGCGAAACGATCTTGGCTTCGCAGCCGGCGACCTCAGCCACGGCAGCCTCGACATCGCGCAAGCTCACCGCGCAGACATCGCACTGTGTCTGCGTCACGATGTGCGTCGGCTGTAGCTCACGTAATTTTTCCGGGAAAACCTTGTAGACGCCTAGCGTGTCTTCGACAAGCGATTCCCGAAGGAGCGATTTCACCCGATCATCAATCTCACGGCTCGTGCCGTTGATATCGAACTGCGGCGCGGTGGTGGCCGGCAGCGCCGAAACATCGAGTGGAAAATCGCACTCATGCGATCGCCCGACCATCTGATCGCGAAACCCTAGCGCGCAGACAATTTCGGTAGCGCTAGCGATTAGTGGAAGAATACGAAGCTCGTTTGGAGTGCTCAAACCTCGATTCTAGCCCGCATTTCTCACCACGTGACAGCGAAAGCACGCGATAGGTCCGCCAGTACCTCGTTGCGCTCGATCGCGCGTGCTCGACGGACTGTCAAAGTACGCCTCCGCGCGCCAACCTTCGCGCGCCTCGTACTGAAGCACCTCTCACGCACTTTCGCTCGCCACGTGGTGAGAAGTGAGGGCTGCCCCGGACGACTACTCCAACTCCCGCAGTAGCGCAGTGGCCTCGGCCGAGCCCGGATGCCGCTCTAAAACGCCCCGCAATATGCCCACGGCCTGCGCACGCTGCCCCAGGCCGATCAACGCCCGCGCCTCATATATTGACGCCTCAGCCCGCTCGGGGTCGGCACCCTTCGCGGCGCGCGCCCACTGTAGAACCTGCCGCATGTCGCCCGTCCGCGCATAGTACATGACTAAATTTAAGTTCGCCCCGTAGTCCGACGGATCAGCCCGCACCGCCCGTCGAAACGCTAGCAGCCCGTTGGCCGACATGCCGCTCTGCATGTAGAGCGACCCGAGATTCGTGTGAAGACGAGCAGAGTTGGCACCCAGCTTGCGAGCCTGTTCCAACTCTTCGATCGCCTCGTCGAATCTCCCCGACGCCGCGAACAATGCCCCCAAATTTTCATGCAGGCGGGCGTTTTCGGGGGCAACTTGTAAACCACCGCGGTAGTCAGCCTCCGCCGCTTCTAGATCGCCAGCCTCGAACCTCGCCGACCCCAGTAGATCGAGTGCCGCGGCATCGTCCGGAAAAATCGCCAGCGAGGCTTCGAGCATTTCCAGGGCCTCAGTTGTCTGACCGCGCGCAACGAGTATGCCCGCCAAATTCACGCGGGCATCCGCCTGATTCGGACGCATTGCAAGCGAGCGCCGCAGCATTTGCTCCGCCCGCTGAGCCTCGCCGATCTGCAGCAGCGCCACAGCAAAGTTGTTGAGCGACCCCGGGGTCTCAACACCGCGCGCCTGTGCCTGCTCGAACATTTTGATGGCCCTGCGCGGCAAGTCTCGTTCGGCAAACGACGCCCCCAATTCGACGAAATCCCGGCGCGGCTCGGAGAGGACCCATTTGCCATCGAAAGGTAAGCTGCCCAGCGGCCGCTCGTATACTTCCGCGGCGCGAGTCTCGCCGCGATAAACGGCGATCACCCGCCCCTTTTCATCCAGCAAGAAGCTAGTTGGAATTGCCAGCGCGCTGCGCCGATCGAACAGATTTTCGTTGAGAACCGTATACGCATTAACAGTCTCGTCATCGGCAAACACAACGGCGAATGGCAAATTGAACTCGGCAGCAAACTCACGCACCTTTGAGCGCTCCGCCGGATCATCCACTGAGATCGCAACGACCTTGATCCCAGCCTCGTTAAGCTCCGTGGCGTGCTCAGCGAAATCGCGCAGTTCATTCCTGCAGGGCGGACACCATGTGGCCCAAAAGTTTACTAACACCTGCGAGCCGGCGAAGTCTTCGAGCGCGACTCGACCACCGAGTGATTCCAAGTCGAATGCTGGAGCGGGAACCGCTTCTGTCAACACCATTGCGGAGCCCGCCGGCAAGGCTGTCTCGACTGATGGGCGCCGTTCGGGCACCTGCCGCTTGACGAGCGCCGATAAACCTTCGCTTTCGACAACCAGCAACTGGTCAACCGAAGGCAGGTCTGCAAACTCCTGCGTGCCGCCAGACGGCCAGCGCACACGCAGTTTCTGAACCCGCTCATCAGCCGCCGTTCCAAACCCAACTCGCCGCGAGCGCTGCGACAGGAAACCCATGCCCGCGCTCACGTCGCGCATCAGAGTTCGACTCTCGGTCTCAAGCCAAACCCGCGCGCCGACCGCGTCCCGGTTCGATTTCCCGCCCCGCAGCTCGATCTCCATTCGCCTGTTGGCCGCACCCACGCTATCGTTGCGAAACGCTCGCAATCCGACACCATTGCGATTTTTGAGGATCAGGTCGAGATCGCCATCCGAGTCGAGGTCCATCGGCACAAACGCCCGCCCGTCGGTATTCAAGTCGAGACCGCTAACGAACGAAATGTCTTCAAACGTGCCGTCCCCACGATTGTGGTAGCAAACATTTCGTTCGCGTCCACTCCACGAACCATCCGCGCGAATCAACAGATTGATCGCCCGCCAGGCCTCGTCATAACCCGTCGACCCGCTCTCCTCTTGAGGGCTCTGCGACACGACCTGCCGCCAGAAAAAACTTCAAAGGTCGTCGAGCCGCTCGCCGGTCAGGTAGCCATTTTGGAGAAATAAATCAAGCGAGCCGTCGTTGTCGAGATCGACGAAATCGGCTCCCCAGCCCCACCGGCCCATTGTCACGCCGGCTTCGTCGCTGACATCGGCAAAGGTGCCGTCGCCGTTATTGCGAAACAGCGAGTTCCCGCGCGCTTGACGCTGGAATTTTCGGCGCACGTCGTCCGAGTCCACAACGTCAGCGAATTGATCCGCGAACGTTAGCCGCTGGCCTGCCGACGACCACATGTTTGCGACGTACAAATCAAGATCGCCGTCGTTGTCATAGTCGCCCCAAGCCGCCGACATCCCAGCCGCCAAATCCTCAACGCCGGCTTCTGCCGCAACGTCGTTAAAGGTGCCATCACCGTTGTTGCGATAGAGATTATTTCGGCCGAAATCATTGGCGACATAGAGGTCCGGATCGCCATCATCGTCGTAATCGCCCCAGGCCGGCGAAAAACTAAATCGATCGTTGTTCGCCATCAACCCGGCCGCTTCGGTGATTTCTTCAAACGTCCCGTCGCCTCGGTTGCGAAACAGCAAATTCGGAGGACCATTCGTTGCGTCGTAGTACGGGGTGGGCGATGCATAGTCCGACCCCGCCTGCCAAAAATCGTACGAGCAAACGTAAAGGTCGAGGTCGCCGTCGAGGTCGTAGTCCGCTAGCGCCGCCCCGGTGAACATTCCGCCGCGATCAGGGGGCGGGCGCAAGCCGGCCTCGCGATCAATCGCAAATTCACCTCCACCGGCGTTACGAAAGAGCATCGGCTCTGAGCTAATCAAGATCAAATCTTGGTCGGAATCGTTATCCACATCAGCGAATAAACTCATCGAAGTATCGTCAAGCACCGCCAATCCGTCAGGCGTAGCGTCGCTAAAGGTGCCATCGCCGTTGTTGATATACAGCCGATTCGGCAACCCGGCCGGCTGACTGATATAGATGTCCTCCCAGCCGTCACCGTCCGCGTCGCCCACCGAAATACCCTGATGGCCGTAGACTGACACGCCAATCGCGGCGTCAAGCCGCGCGCGCCAGTAGTCGGTATCGTTCGAAAGCTGGACATTGAATGACGGAATACTCCCAAAGGTCTCGTCAGTAATCTCCGTAAAGTGAAACTGGCCCGCGCGTACCTCGCGTAGGCCTTCGACGGTGGCCGAGTCGAGCGCCCAATCCTCGCCCAAAGCCGCCCACGCCATCTCGATTGGACCTAGCAGCGAAAGCAACCCAGCGGATGTGCGACCGCCCAACTCCAAGCGAACGTCGGCGACCGCCGAAGCGTCGACGCGGCGGATGCCAACGATCTTGAACTCGGCCAGACTGATCGAATCGAAACGGGCCGTGGTTTCAAGAAGAAAACGGGGCGGAACTTCTCCGGCGACAATCGCCTTGGAGATCGCCTTGAGCTTCGCGTCGATGGACTGAAAGTCGCGCTCGCCGATCCACTCGTCTTGGTCGGCATCGACCTTCTGTAGAACCCGATCGATCGAGCGCTCGGCTTCGAATGCCGCATCGACGCTGTACTCGGGCGCTTGCGCGCTCAAGGCCACCGTGCACAACACTAAGACCGTAGCCGACCGATACATCAGCACTTCGCAGTATCGCAACTTGCCGCGCTAGGCCTAGTTTTCCTCCGTTACTCCGCATCCCCCAAAAACCGGTTTGGCTTCTGAAAAAACGCAAGCACCAGCGCCCCGTCAGGACAGCGAACCGAGTGGCGGCTGCCGGCGGGCCGCCAAACGAAATTCCCCGCCGTCACCTCGCCCTCGTCGTCAACCATTCTCCCCTCAATCACATAGCTCTGCTCGATCGCGGTGTGCTCGTGAAGCGGCAGCGATGCGCCCGGCTGTAGCCGAACCAACGCTGTCAGCAGCCCTGACGACGGCTCTTCAAATAGAATTTTCATCTCGACCCCGGAGTGCTCGGTCGGCGTCCACGGGACTCCATCAACCTGCACGTAGCGAGACCGTAGATCGTCGTCACTCATTTGCTGATTCCTCCACTTCGGCGGCGTTTATGCACTTCGAAACAAGTACCGACGTACTATTTTCAACCGGCCAGTCTTCTGAGATCATTGACCCGGAGCGCAGCCGGTAACCTCCGAGAACCCGCTCGCTTTCGCACCGATCATGTCGCGCCCCGCAATCGCAATCTTAACCGTAGTGCTGTCCCTCTCACTGGCGGCGACATTCGCCACGGCTCAGCAGTACGACACATCGATGGCCTGGCCGCTATGCGGGCGCATCGACGAAGCTCCGCCGGCAGGCTGGGTTGAAACCGACGGTTGCCCTGCCGAGCGCTGGGGCAACGCGGGCTTTACCGACGAGCCCATCGCGTCGCCCTACGGCCCGCGGCCGTTGGCATCTGAGAATGGTCGCTACGACTTCCACCGCGGCATCGACATCGCAACGGATTCAATGACGCCGGTATTCGCAATTGCAGACGGCGTGGTCCGAATCGCCGGCAGTCACCCAAGCTATTCCGACCCACTGGTCCAACTGCGTCACTTCCGCCCCGGCGAAGTCGGTTGCGGCACAGTCGGCTGCTACCACAGCAACTACATGCACCTAACGCAAGCGGTGGTGGTTGTCGACGTGAGCGTTAGCAAGGGCGACCTGATCGGCTACAGCGGAGCCAGCGCCAGCGGCTTCGAGCACCTGCACTTCGAGATCCGTGACGCGCCGGGCTTCGACCCATTCAGCAGTTGGCAGCGTGACTGCGTCCACCCGGTGGGCGTTCTGCCCTATTCGAGCGCGACCGTCCCAGACATCATTTTTGAAACGGTTGACACTTCCGACCCCGCCAATCCGCAAGTCCGCCTCAAGGTTCTTGCAGACCGCATCGACATCGTGCGCGTCGACCTCGAGCTATTCGATTCCGGCGGCGGTTCCATCCCCCAGGCGGGCAATACGCCCAATGCCAACGGATACAACGAAGAGCCTTCGTGGTTCGGGATGAACGCTTGGAATGCCCAGTACACTCACAAAGATTCAAGCAGCATTCCATGGGAGAGTTTCGGCCCCGGCGGTACGTACGAATGTCCGTACAACTCTGAACACGGCGGCAGCTACAGCGCTCACGTCCATATGGACCGGCAACTCGCTTCAGACCCCAAGGTCGGCGATTTCAACGGGGCGGAAATTCGGCCCGTCGCCTATTCCGAGGGCAACTACACTCTCGACGTCACCTTTAAGCAACTTGTCGGACCAGCGGCTTGCATCGTAGCGACGGTCCAACACGCCTCTGGTGGGACGTCAACCGCCGAGTGGGGAACCTGCTCACCTTCCGGCGGCTTTAACGATTTCACAGCGACCAGCGAGTTGCTATCGGGTGGCACACAGCAAGGCGACTATACCGACACGTCCGACCAAAACGAAGGCGCGGTCGAAGTGCTTACCGAGCGTCAAAGTGGCGGCAAGCCCCGGAACCGCTACAGCTTCTTAGACCACGAATGGACTGTCGATATCGGAGCAGGTGGAGGCACCGCGACGCTTTGGATCGACGCCTACACATCGCAATCCACCGATGGTGATACGTTCGAGCTCAGCGCGACAGGAGCAAGTGGAGTCGTAACTCTCGACCGGACGAGCGACACCGACGGCTACCAGACGCTCACGCTGCCGGCGGGCGCGAGCGGGCTGATCACAGTCGGATTAAGCGATACGGACCAAACGCCAGGAGCCAAAGCTCTCGACTCGGTAACGGTCGACCACCTGTTTATCCGCGTCGAAGACCCCGGCGAATTGATGCTGCCGAACGCGCCCACCAACGCAAACGCCAACGCACTCTCAGCTAGCAACGTCGAACTTACGTGGGATCACTCGGGCGACGATGAGTCTGGCTTTAAAGTCGAACGTCAAACGCAGAACCCTGATCTAAGCTGGGGCAGCTGGCAACAGGTTGGCACGGCGGCTGTGGACGCAGTGTCTTTCACCGATAGCAGCCTTTCGTCACAGCAGACACTTCGTTATCGCGTCGCCGCGACGAACGCCGCCAGCGACTCCGACTGGGCTGATTCGAACGAAGTCACTACGCCGCTCGGCCTCAGCGCGGCAGCTTCCGGCCACAAGTCTAAGGGCTGGCAGTATGTCAACGTGTCTTGGTCCGGCGCTCCGCTCGGCAACGTGGACATCTGGCGTAGCGACAACGGCGGGAGCGCCCAACTCATTGCGACGGTTCCGGCCGGAGTCTCCGGCAGTGGAAGTCATGAAGACGGCCCGATCGCCAAGGGCTCCGCGACCTACGACTACCAAGTCTGCGTCGAGGGTGACGCCGGCATCTGCTCGAACGTCGCTTCGGTCGTTTTCTGATCAAGCGATAGGTTGAAAACTCAGATTCGCCTCGGAGCGAGCGCGGCAGTCGGCCAGCCATTTGTCGATCGACAAATCAACGTCTATCGAAAGCATAGGAATTGCAAAAAAGTTCCTTAGGAGCGACGCACGTGCTAAGGCTGGGACTTCAGGCCACTCGAGCCCATCGCCGAGGGAAACAAGCGGCTGAAGTTTTCTGTCGTCCGCGCGGCAATCTCTTCGAAGGTTGTATCCGTGACCTCAGCCAGCTTCTTTGCAGTTTCAACCACAAACCGGGGTTCGTTGCGCCGAACCTTTCGAAACGGCGCGGGCGTCAGATAGGGCGAGTCGGTCTCGACCAACACGCGCTCAAGCGGAACACCCTGAGCCGTTTCGCGCAACTCGTCCGAGCGGCCGAAGGTCAGAATTCCTGCGAACGAAATATAGAACCCCATGTCGAGACTCCGCTTCGCTTGTTCGGCGTTGCCCGAAAAGCAATGCATGATGCCGCCAAGCCCTCTCGCGCTCCAGTATTCGGCGAGCAGCGCCAGAGTGTCGTCCCACGCATCGCGTGTGTGGATGATGATCGGTTTTTTTTGGTGAGCAGCGATCTCCATTTGATCTATGAATGCGCGCTTTTGGATGTCGCGCGGCGAGTTGTCGTAGTGATAGTCGAGGCCGATTTCGCCGAAGCCGACGACCTTCGGGTGGCCGCAAAGATTCGTCAACTCGTCGGCCGCCGCCGAGTCGAACTTCGCCGCGTCGTGTGGATGCACGCCGACGCTTGCGGACACATTGTTATAGGCATCGGCAAGCCGAATGGCGCACGAGAGATCCGGGGGGCCATCGCCGGTACCGATTGCGAGAAAGTGGCCGACTCCAGCCTCACGCGCCTCCGAAATTACTGCGTCGCGATCCGCGTCGAACGCTCGCCCGTCGAGGTGGCAGTGTGAGTCGACTAGCCGCATTTCTCACCACGTGGCGATCGAAAGTGCGTGAGAGGTGCGTCAATACGAGGCGGGCGACAGTCGGCGCGCGGAGGCGTACTTGACGGTCCGTCGAGCACGACGACCGAGCGCAACGAAGTATTGGCGTGCCTCTCGCGTGCTTTCGCCGTCAGGTGGTGAGAAATGCGGGTTAGCACCGGCCGTTAGCTCAAGCGGGCGCCGGTCGGCGCATCCTCCAAGAAGCCGGCCAGATACGGCTGGCCGTGATCGATGGACGCCGCGATCACCATTCCTTGCGAAATCCGCCCCATCATCTTTCGGGGCGCCAGATTTGCAACGATCGCGACCTTGCGTCCGACCAACTCTTGGGGGTCGTACGCGCCCGCGATCCCGGCCAAAATCGAGCGCGGCTCGGCTTCGCCGATATCGACGGTTAACGCCAACAGCTTTTTCGACTTCTCGACCTTTTCCGCCGTCACTACTATACCCACGCGCATATCGACTTTGACGAAATCGTCGAACGCAATCTCGGGGGTATCGATCGTAATCGTCTCGGGCTCTGCAGGCTCGGCTTCGGCCGGCTTGCCTAGAATTCCGGCCTGATCTTTGAGTGCTTGTTGCTCTAGCTCTTCCATCTGTTTCACCGACTTCTCGACATCGAGTCGAGGGAAAATTGCTTCCTGATCACCGAGCTTGATGCCCGGCCTGAGTCCGCCCCAGCGCAGCTCGTGCAACTGGAAGTCCCGCAGTGAGGAGCTTTCTCCGAGCATCGCCCAGACTTTTTCGGAAGCCTGGGGCAACACTGGGTGGACCAATGCCGCTCCAATCCGCAGTACCTCGCCCGAGTTGTAGAGCGTCGCGGCCAGTTGCCTCTTTGACGCCTCGTCCTCGGCCTTCGCCAAAACCCAGGGTTTGTTTTCAACGATGTATTTGTCCACGCCCGCCAGCATCGCCCAAATTGCTTCCAGCGCCCGCGAGAATTCGAAATTCTCATAGTGAGCCACGACCTTGTCGATGGTCGCAACAGCGAGAGCTTCTAGGCCGCCATCGTCGCCACCTCCGGCCTCGGGCACAACACCGCCATAGAACTTCGCGACCATCGCCGCCGTGCGGCTGGCCAGATTGCCGATGCCATTCGCGAGATCGGAGTTGTAGCGCCGAACCAGAGCATCGAGCGAAAAATTGCCGTCTTGTCCGAAGACAATTTCGCGCAGCAGGTAGTAGCGAAGACCTTCGATGCCGACAACTTCGTCGATTGGACGCGCCCGCACGATGTTGCCTTTCGACTTCGACATCTTGTCGCCTTGGAAGATCAGCCAACCGTGCGCCCAAACCTGCTTCGGCAGCGGCAATCCAGCCGCCATCAAGAATGCCGGCCAATAAACCGAGTGAAATCGAACAATTTCCTTGCCGACCATGTGAACGTCGGCAGGCCACAGCCGTTCCCACTGCTTACGCTCGTCGCCCTCTTCGCCGTAGCCAATCGCGCTCATATATGTTGTCAGCGCATCAAACCAGACGTAGAAAACATGCGCCGGATCGTTCGGTAGCGGGATGCCCCACTTCAGCGTTGAGCGGCTGATCGAGAGATCTTTCAGGCCGCCGCGAACAAACGACAGAACTTCATTGCGCCGCGAATCAGGCTGGATAAACTTGGGCTGCGACTCGTAAAGATCAATCAGCTTGTCTTGATACTCCGACAACTTGAAGAAGTAGTTCTCTTCAGTCACGGTCGTGATCATCGCCGGGTCGGCCTGCTCAGCCTCTTCGTCGGTGACGAATGCCTCATCGCCGATGTGATACTTGCCGGTGTAGGAATCTTTGTAGATTGCGCCGTTTTCGAGGCACCGCAAGAAAATTTCCTTGACAGCCTTGGCGTGTTTCGGGTCGGTCGTTCGGCGATAGAAATCGTACTCCAGTCCGAGTGCATCCCACTCAGAGCGGAACGCGGCCGAGACGCGATCGGTAAATTCCCGTGGGCTCCAACCCGCCGCTTGCGCCGATCTTTCAACCTTCTGGCCGTGCTCGTCGGTTCCGGTCGTCAGATAAACTTCGTCGCCCATCATGCGCCGAAAACGCTTGATGGTATCGGTCACGATCGTCGTGTAAGCGTGGCCGATGTGAGGCGTCGCGTTGACGTAGTAGATCGGCGTCGTTAGATAGTACTTGCCCATGGCCCAATCTTTAAGTGTCTCGCATCGAGCCAACGTCTCGCTGTCGTCTAATCGTTTCGCCGACCCAGGCGGCAGAGCCGCGGACGAGAAGTCCGCGATCATCGCGATTGCTCATTAACGCGGGCTCGCCGACCGCGGTTCTACAACTACCGGTTCTCGCGTCTTAGCGCCCGTCGCGCTTCAAGTATTCGAAATTTGCCGCTTGCCAAACTTCCTTGAACGGGATACCCTTCTCGCGGGCAATGCGGCGGCAGTCTTCATACTCCGGTGCAAAATTCCGCGTCGCCCCATTCGAGGTTGACACTTTCATTCGCACCATTCCGTACGCCGTCGGGACGTCCTCTACTCGCCGTTCGAGTACGCGCCGCCGCGCTGAGTATTCGCGAATCCCGATCGTCGTGCTCTCGGCGAAAATCAGGTCTCCCAATCGAACCCGGTCAGCCGGATCAGCCAAAACGGTCAGCGTAAAACCGGGCCGGTCTTTCTTCATAAACACGGGAGTCAACGTCACATCGAGAGCCCCGGCCTCAAGCAGGCGTTCGCGAATGTAGCCCGCCAGCTCGGGGGACATATCGTCAATGTTGGCTTCGATCACGTGGATCTCGGTCGCTTCCTTAACATCCGCCGTCTCGCCAATCAAGACACGCAGCAAATTGGCGCGGCCCTTAAAATCGCGATCCCCCGCTCCGTAGCCCGATGATTCGATCCGCATCGCCGGCAGCGCGCCGAACGACTCGGCCAGAGTGACCGCGATCGCGGCCCCCGTCGGAGTCGTCAGCTCAACGGCCGGACCGTCAGCGTAAGTCGGCACCCCTTCGACGAGCCGGGCCGTGGCCGGTGCCGGGACAGGCATCACGCCGTGTGCAGCCTCGACCGTCCCACTACCGAGGTTGATTGGCGAACAAACAATTCGCTCGATCCCCAGCGCCTCAATGCCGATCGCCGCGCCAACGATATCGACAATCGCGTCGAGCGCCCCCACCTCGTGAAAGTGAACTTTTTCGATCGGAACGTCATGCGCCAGCGCCTCGACCTCTCCCAACCGCCGAAAAATCTTGCGCGCCGTGGATTTCACAGCATCGGCCAACTCACTCTCATTGATAATTTTTTCGATCGTCGACAGTGAGCGGTGGTGATGGTCGTGAGCTACCTTGACGGAAACATTTGTTCCGGCCAAACCGCCACGTTTTGCCTTCTCGGCGTGTAGCTCAACGCCCTCGAGGTTCAGTTTCGACAGCTCCGACCGCAACAGCTCGACGTCTAGCCCGGCATCGATCAGCGCGCCAAGTAGCATATCCCCGGCGATACCGGAAAAGCAGTCGAGATAACAAATCTTCATCGAAGGTCTCGCGCAGCCGCGCGCGCCTACATCATTGATAATAATATGGTTGTCCGTAGGGCCGTGGGTAGCTACGCCGACCGCACTAGTTTCAAGGCTCCTAGCTCTTCCCCGACAAGCTCCAAAAAGGCCTCCGCCGCCTGCGAAAGCTTGCGCTTCATCGGGTAAACCAACCGGATCTTGCGCTCCATTGCAAGTTCTTTCACGGTCACCTCTTTTAGTGAACCGTTCTTAATTTCCTGCTCTACGCACATCTTCGGCAGGAACGCCACGCCCAAATTTCGCTGGACCAGCCGCCGAATGGTCTCGATCGTCGGCATCTCAACCGCCATATTCAACGGGACGTCGTAGGTACGGAACGTTTCGATAACGCGCGCGCGATACGGAGATACGACGTTGTGCGCGATAAACGTTTCCTCGCCAAGTTCCCTAATACTTACCTTTCGCCGCCGCGCCAAGCTGTGCTTTGGCGAAACGACGAACGTCAAGCTATCGTTGTAAAGCTCAAATATCGCCAGGTTGGGATCTTTCGGGTCGTAGCTTATCGCGCCAAGTTCAATCGAACCCTCAACAACGGCTTCGGGAATTTCGCTTGAAAGACTTCTCCGCAGCTCAACCGAAATTCCGGGGTGGTGTCTGCGGAAAGCTTCGAGATGCTCCAGCAGATAGAGCGCCGTCGACTCGTTCGCCCCAATCGTTAATTTGCCCGCCTCGAGGTCGCGAAGTTCCGTCAGCGCCCGGCGGAGCTGTTTTTCCACCCCATCAAAGCGCTTGGCGAACACGAGCACTACCGTGCCGGCGTCCGTCAAGACCAACGTCCGCGACGAACGATCAATCAACTGCACTCCGAGATCGGTCTCAAGCCGCTTAAGAGCCAACGAAATAGCGGGCTGCGTCCGAAAGAGCTTTTGAGCCGCGCGCGAGAAACTGCCTTCCTCGGCGACGACTTGGAACGTTTGCAGCAGCGAGACATCCATATGTTTATGTTATCGAATCTAGAAATATAATAAATTTGCTTTATTTCCCTAACTCGGGTGTACTGGACGAAAGAGGTCCCTTCCCATGTCGGAACAAGTATTTATCTTCGACACCACATTGCGTGACGGCGAGCAGTCCCCCGGCTGTAGCATGACGACGCCTGAAAAGATGCGCATGGCGCGCAAGCTCGTCGATCTCGGAGTCGACACGATCGAGGCCGGGTTTCCGATCGCCTCGAACGGCGACTTCGATGCCGTACGAACCATCTGCCGCGAATACCCTGACATCCACATCGCAGCGTTGGCGCGCGCGGTGCCGATCGATATCGAACGCGCCGCGCAATCGGTCGACGGCCATAAGAGACCGCGCATCCACTGCTTCATCGCGACTAGTGAGATCCACCTCAAGTACAAGTTCGACAAGAGTCAGGATGAAATTCTTGAGGAAGCTGTGACAGCGGTCGAAATGGCGAAGAGCTACGTCGACGACGTCGAATTCTCCGCCGAAGATGCGACGCGCACCGAAATCGGGTATCTCTGCCGCGTAGCCGAAGCCGCGGTCAACGCCGGAGCGACGACCATCAATATTCCCGACACCGTTGGCTTCATGACCCCCGACGACTATTCCGAGATGATTGCCAAGGTCTTCGAGAGCGTCGGTGATCGCGCCATGATCAGCGTGCATACTCACGACGACCTCGGTCTCGCCGTAGCGAACGCTCTGGCCGCATTGCACGCCGGCGCCCGTCAGGTTGAGTGCGCGATCAACGGTATCGGTGAACGCGCCGGCAACTGCTCATTGGAAGAAATTGCAGTCATCATGCAGGTGCGCCCCGATCGCGTGCCGTTCCACACCAACATCGACTGCACCAAGCTCTACGACGCCAGCCAAACGCTTAACGGCTGCATCACGTTTGGCCCGCAGCCGAACAAGGCAATCGTAGGCCGTAACGCATTTGCCCACGAGGCCGGGATTCACCAGGATGGCTATCTCAAGCACCACACGACCTACGAAATCATGACGCCCGAATCAGTCGGCGTACCGGCTTCGAGACTCGTCCTTGGCAAGCACAGCGGCCGTCATGCGCTGCACGATCGCATTATCGAGCTCGGCTATGGCGATCTCGACAAGCCCGACACCATCAAGGTTTACAAGGCGTTCACGGCCCTGGCCGATACTCGTAAGGGCTTGCTGGATGAAGACATCACCGAGCTGCTCGGAGAACTGGGCTTTCGCAAAGTAGGCGAAGCGGTTCCGGTGGGCGACTAGCGCCGGAGCGGACTCCTCGGGGTGATTGGCGACCTCAAGCTGCGGCAGGGACGGCGCGAAGACCGAGCATTCGCGCTAGAGCGACTACTAGCCTGGTTCTAGCCGGCCGAGCCCCAAATCCGTCCGTAAGCAAGCGATGACCTCGACCGGGATCAACAGAGGCGAGGACGGAAGTCCACGCTTTCTTCAGGTTCGGTAGACACTTCGAGTGAAAACGTGGACTTCCGTCCACGCCTCGTTTTCTAGACATCGATCGACTCTGCACCCGCACGGTGTTGTCAAAGTATCAGTGGAAAAATAGCGCGGGGTTCGTAGTTCGAGAATTTACGCCGCGCCGACAGCCGGCGTCGAATGCTTACAGACGGATCGGGGCCGAGCTGTGTAACCACCCCGGAAACCCTGTCGCCTGTAAGGTTTAGGCTACGACGGGCATTTCGGTTAGGCTGGAGGATCAACGCTCGTAATGGCTGTATCCGGTCGACGCGGCTTCGTTGACCTCGGAGGATTTATGGTGCATCGCAATTTTCGACTATTGGCGGCCCTGCTAAGCGTTTTGTTGGCTATGCCGACGTTCGGCCTGGCGCAAGACTCCGGCATCCAAGTCAGAGTGCTGGCTGGAGAAGCGGGCATCAATAACATCAACCAGAATGTGGTTGTCGAGCCGATGATCGAGGTTCAAGACGCGAACGGAAAGCCAATTCCAAAGGCGAGCGTGACGCTGCGGTCGCCTGCTACGGGCCCGAGCGTCACGTTCTTTGGCGCTTCCCGCGTCTCAACGCTTACGACTGACGATCTGGGCCGCGCACGAGCCGCCGGCATGTTGCCGAACTCCGAGGAAGGCACCTTCGATATCGAAGTGGAAGCCTCTTTCAACAACATGACCGCGAACACCACGATCACCCAAACTAATGCCGTTGCTCCAGGCGACCCTAAGCCTAAGAAAAAGGGCGTCGGCTGGCGATTGCTGGCCCTAATTGGAGCCGGCGCGGCAGCCGGCATCGTCGCCGCGGCTCGACGTGACGAAACATCCGTGACAAGTCCGACCAGCGTCGGAATCACATCGGTGGGCGTCGGAACACCGCGCTAACGCACCGGATCGTCATTCGAAAAAACCACGAAAGATTTTAGACATGCGCAGGTTCCTGACAACAACATTAGCCCTCGTTTTTAGCGTGATGTTCGTATCGGCGCTCAGTGCGCAGGTCGCAATTTCGCTCCAAGACGACGACACATTTCGAGATATTCGCAGTGGTGAGACGCTGACGTTCGACTCCGAAGGCGTCGGGCAGATTATTACCAAGCGGCTCGTCATCTCGTATGATGGCGACGAGGACACGTCCGCCAGAATTGCTGAACCTTCGATCGCCGGCTCGACCACGTTTTCGGTTTCGTCAACGATTCCTTTTCCGGTGTTTGTCCCTCCCGGCACGAGCCACGAAATCCGCGTCAGTTTCTCTCCCACTGGTGGAGGCCCATTCTCCGGCCAGCTGAATTTACCGCTGACGCGGACGAACCTTCGGCAGCAGGACGTTGACAACTCTTTCCGTTTCAACTTGAGCGGCCGCGTTCCCGAATACAACCTCAGCTTCCAGCTTCCAGGCGGCAATCAGACGATCGTCACTAATGGCGGGACAATTCAATTTGAAGAAACAACTGTCGACACGACGATGACGGCTAACGTAACCGTGACAAACCGCGGAAGCGGCCCCGGAACCTTGGAGACCGTTACATTCGACGGCCGTGAATTCTTCGAGCTAGGCGGTTTGGCTTTACTGCCGCGAACAATTGAAGCGGACCGCGACTTCACCTTTCAAGTGCGCTTCACTCCTCCGGCCGTCCAAGCCTACAGCGGCTCAATGTCCCTCGGCTTTGGCGTTGGAACCAGTTCCCTGCAAATAGTAGGCAACGGTGTCGCGGCTGTCTATAGCTATGAGCTTACAACCGCGGACGGCCAGACCACATCAGTTCCCGATAGCGGCACGATCGCGATTGGATCGACGCCCGTGGGCGAAGAAATCATCGCAAACCTAACCGTCACCAACTCAGGTACCGCCGAGGGCACCATCACGAACATCACGATCACCGGCGACGGCTACAGTCTTTCGGACCGGCCGTTGATTCCCGCGGTCTTAGACGTCGGTGATAGCTTCACAATGGCGATTAACCTAACGCCTATCGAGCCCGGCATGGCGACCGGCCAGTTGCGCATCGGCGATTCGACATTTGATCTTACGGCCGAAGCCCTTGGCTCGTTGCTGACGTACACCCTCATTGATGCCGACGGACCGCGCCAAGTCGATCCACGCGACACCATCGTTTTTCCGCAGACCCAGATTGGCGGGAGCTCCGCGCTCACATTTGAAATCTCAAACTCCGGAAATGAGGCGGAAACAATCTCGGGCGTCGGCGTCGGCGGGACCGTATTTGTTCTCGGCAGTTTGCCCAGCCTGCCCGCGCCTCTGAATGCCGGCCAGACAATCTCGTTCACAATGTCTTTCGAGCCCGACCGTCTCGGACCGCAGAACGCAACGCTTGCTGTGAACGCCGCTACGTTTACGCTTACCGGAGTTGGCGATGAGGTTCCCGATCTGCCGCGGGTCAGTTTCTCGACTTCGGGCGGAAACGTAAACGCGGCCGACGCCGTGCCGATTAGCCTCAGCATCGCTGAAGCGTTCCCGGTTGACATCGAAGGCACCCTCAGCCTGACATTTGACACGTCGGCGTTTGCGAACGACCCGACGATTCAGTTCTCCACCGGCGGCCGCACCGCGCGTTTTCGCATAGCAAAAGGCAGTACAGAGGCCATTTTCCCCGGCAATGTCAGCACCAACCCATTCTTGACCGGAACGGTAGCAGGCACGATTACCTTGTCAGCGACGTTCGAGACAGAGGCCGGTGGAGTAGACATTACTCCCGACACGGTTCCCGAGGTGTCGTTTGCAGTCGGCAAGGCCCAACCCTCGCTGCTGAGAGTCGTGTTGGGCAATACAGGTCAAGGCGGATTTAGCCTGCAGGTTACCGGTTTCGCGACCTCGCGTACTGTCAGCGAGCTTCAAATTACATTCGCCGGAATTCCGGGTTCGAACGTGACTACACCGAGTTTGACGGCCGACGTCGCGAGTGTGTTCGGGACTTACTACGGCGGCAACCAGTCGGCCGGCTTTGGCAGTCAGTTCACGGCGACCGTTAACTTCACGGTCAACGACGGCTCTTTTGAAGACCTGAGCAGCGTTTCGATTACCGCCGCGAACGAGAACGGCCAGTCGAATTCTGTCAATCTGACGTTGAACTAGGCGCCGCGAACACGGCCGGACTCAGCGGCGAGGACTGTCGCATGGAATTCCGTGGTAAAAAATGCGAGCTAGTTACCCGCTACGCGCCCAGCCCGACGGGCTATCTTCATCTCGGCCACGTCGCCCACATCATCTACGTCTGGGGACTAGCCGAAGTGCTCGGTGCAAGCGTCCAGTTGCGGATCGAAGACCACGACCGCCGCCGCTGCCGCAGGGCGTACGAAGCAGCAATCTACGATGACCTAGAGTGGCTTGGCTTCGAGCCCGCGAACGTTGTCAGTCCGAATTTTCGCCAAAGCGAATCCGCTGTAGCGTATAACGACGCGATTGCCAGGATCCACCGCAGCCATCACGTCTATCGCTGCATTTGTACACGCAAAGACTTGGCGGTCCACTCCACCAAGAACGCCGCGGGGGAGTTTATTTACTCAGGCCATTGCCGCGACGCGAATCATCCCGCCAACACCCTCCACGGCCTGCGTCTCGAATGGGGCCGTGGCGAAGAAGCGTTCAACGATGTCCTGCTTGGCGCGCAAACTCAGAAGCCAGTTGAGCAATGCGGCGACATGCTGCTCAAAGACCGCCACCAGCAGTGGACCTACCAATTCGCGGTCACTGTCGACGACATTCGCCACGGCGTCAACCTTGTCATTCGAGGAGAGGACCTGCTCGACTCAACCGGCCGGCAGATTCGCTTAGCGAGGCAACTAGGCCGCGCGGAACCGGCTCAGTTTTGCCACCATCCGCTCATCACCGATCCCGAGGGCGTCAAACTCAGCAAGAAACAGCGTTCGCCGGCGATAAGAGATTTGCGCGATTCGGACGTATCCGCGGCGGCGGTGATCGGCGAGGCCGCAAACGCGGTGGGCCTGCTAAGCGACGCCAGGCCGCTCGAACGACCCGAGATCGCCCAGTTAGTCGCTGCCCGGCATGGCCTGGCCTAGGCCCCGATACTTGGCCAACACCGCCCGGCCTCAAGAATCCGAGATGGGATGAGGAGGCTGCCCTCGAGCCGCGAGAGCAATTAGGCAAGCGGCCAGCGCTTCCCGCTAAGGGGAGTCACCATCTTTAGTTCGAAAAAGGAGAGAGCAGCCATGAAGAAGACGATCATCCGGAAACAAATGCAGCAAGGATTAATCGCCGACAACAGCAAGATCAAAGGCGTCGTCGGACTTGACTTAGGAGAGAAAAAGAGCCGGCTCGTGCGGCTGAACCTGAAAGGCGAAGAAGTCGCCAATCGATCCATCAGCACCACCCGCGCGGCGCTACGCAAGTGCTTCAAATGCAAATCGCGTCTACGCCTGGTGATCGAGGCCGGTAGCCATTCCAACTGGATCGCGGCGTTGCTCAAAGAGCTCGGTCACGAATTCATCGTCCCCAATCCGCGTCAACTCAAGCTGGTCAGCGTGTCGTTATCGAAGAACGATCGGCGTGACGCGCGCTTGCTCGCCGAACTCGGTTTGACGAGTCCGAAACTGCTCTCGCCAACGCAGCTGCTGTCACAAGAAACCCTGCGCAACCGTTGCGTCTTGATCGGTCGTCAAGCGCTCTTAACGGCGCGCACGAAGTTGATCAATTCGGTGCGCGGCATGCTCAAGAATTTCGGCATTCGAGTGTCGGCGGGCGACGCTTCGACGTTCGCCAAGCGCGCCCGCGTGGAGTTGTTGGAAGAGTTTTAAGCCCTGCTGGAAGGGCTTTTGATGATGATCGAGCAGTTGAGTGAGCAGATCAAACAGGCCGACGCGCGAGTGAAGCAACTGTGCGAGACGCGCTATCAGGCAACGGAACTGATCGAACAAATTCGCGGCGTGGGACCGACGACATCGTTGGCGTTTACGCTGGCTCTCGACAACGACGCGGAGCGCCTGGACAAGAGTCGTGCGGCGGGGGCATTTGTGGGCTTGCGGCCGAAGCAACGGGACTCGGGATCGCGCTCGCCGGAGCTACATATCTCGAAAGTGGGTGACCGCAACTTACGGTGCCTGTTGGTGCAATGCGCGCAATACATTTTGGGACGACACGGGCAGGACTCGGCGTTGCGGCGCTGGGGATTGGGTCTGGCGGAGCACGGCGGCAAGAACGCCAAGAAGCGATCGATCGTGGCGGTGGCGCGCAAGCTGGCGGTGCTGATGCACGTGTTGTGGAGCCGCGGCGAAGTGTACGAACCGTTTCAGCTGGGAGTGTATGGAGCGAAAACAATGGCGACGAGAGGGCAAGAAAGACGCTCGCGGCGAGGCCGCATCGCATTGAATTTTCCTAGTAGGAAGAAGACGATTTGTTGACAAAAGAAGCACGAAACGAGGGAAGGACGGCGCCAGGCGAACGACCGCGTCGCGACGACTGCGAGTCCGCGCCAGGCTCAACCGACGGCTTGGCTGTCGGGGCGAGCCGGAACAGAGAATGCAGCGTCGTAAGACTGGACCCCTACAAGCACCGCGTCGCAACCGGCGCAACCAGAGTGCGAATGCAAGCCGCGGACGGAAGTCCACCCGCTGGAGTTTGGCTGTTCGGCGGCGGTCGGAGTTTGGGATAGGGTGGGGAAATGGGGAGTTGGCGTTAGCCGGAAGCGTAGATTGCTGCAGGTGGAGCGCCTCTTGGGAGTTTCTGCAGCTTCGTGTTGGGGTGCGGAGTGTTCCTCAAGCCGCAGAAATGTTGACGCTGCACGCCGTCCGCCCAAAGCTCGGCCCGCAGGTGGCTGATCAGCCGTTGCGTGGTGAGCCGTTGCGGCTGCGAGCGGCGTCGCCAGTGCGGTCGCGGCAAGGCGTCGTCCACGCCCTGTTGGCGGCTCCAACTCGCGCCCGGCAACACCAGTAGTGCATACACCGCCGTCATGAATTGAGGGATCCGCTCGACCGCGTCCGGCTGCCGCACCTGCGCCTGTCCGACTCCCAACAGCGTCTTCTGCTCACGGCAGTTGACCTCGATCTCCCAGCGCCAAACGTACTGCCGCACGATCTGCTCCAGACTCAGATTCGGATCACTAACAATCAAATACGGCGGCTTGCGATACAACACCTTCGAGCCCGCCCGCGGCCGATAGCCCAGCGGTCGAATCACCACCAAACGTACGTCCCGCTTGCCTCCCGCCGGTTGCTGCCGCTCGCTCGGAGGCAGTGCTGCCGAGAACTGCAAGAAGCGCTGCGCGAGAATCAAGTTGGCCTGAAACTTGGGTCCAAGCGGAGCGCGCCGCCAACTCACGCCGGGCGTTTTGAGACTCGACTTGGCGAGCAGTGTATCGTCGATGGCGACGAGCAAGGGAGCCTCGGGCGGCAAGCGAGCGAGCACCTCGCGGCGCGAGGCATCGAGCAGGCGTTGGGGCTCCACACGTTGTTGCGAGAACAGGCGGTAGCCGGCGCTCCAATCCTGAAAGCTCTCGCCGGAGGCATGCAGCAGGCCGGTGATGGTGGAGCGGCCGAGGCAGACGGTGGCGCCGAGAGCGAGGCGGGTGAGGTGGTCGTTCACGCTTTGTCGGGCGTGGGGGTTGAGGCCTTTGGCGAAGAGTTGGGAGAAGGTGTCGACGACTCGTTGAGGAGTTTTTTTTTAACTCAACGGGCGGGGCTTGTAAACGATTGAGCACGAGTTGGGAGCGGTCGAGCAGGATCCATTCGAGCTGTTCGCCGGGCTGGAAGTCGAGCATCTGAGCGGTGGCGGAGGGGAAGTTGACGTAGAACTGTTGCGAGGCCTTGCGCTTGATCAACTGGAGTTTGGTGGGGAAGGGCATGAGGTCTCCTTTGCAGTGAATCTAGTTATAAAACAAGCTAAACAACTAGATACAAGAGTACCTCAAAACGTTTTAAGACACAAGCATTCTCAGATCCCTCACAACTCAACTACGCGCCTACCGCGCATCCCATCTAGTGAAAGGCCAAACTCCAGGGGCGTGGACGGAAGTCCACGCTTGCGTTCAAAATGTTTAGCAACCCAGGGGAAAGCGCGGACTAGCGTCGACGCCTCTGCCGATCTGGATTGAAATCATCGCTTGAATACCGACGGATTTGGGGTCAGGGTTTCAGACACGTTTCTCTAACGGTTAGCCCGCATTTCTCACCCCGTGACGAGCGAAAGTGTGTGAGAGGTGGGCCAATACGAGGCGGGCGACGGTCGGCGCGCGGAGGCGTACTTTTGCAGTCCGTCGAGCACTCGCGATCGAGCGCAACGAAGTAGTGGCGCATCTATCGCCTGCGTTCGCCGTGAGGTGGTAAGAAACGTGGGTTAACCTCAATACTCGTTACTTAATTATTTTTATAGCTTTCTCGAAATCAATGCGATGGTGGCGCAGCGGCGCGCGCGGTCGGAGCGGGTAGCTGCTCATCTTCCGCTTGACTCCTCGTGGCGTACGTCTGCCGCGACTCGACCGCGCGCGCTCTTCGAGAACCTCCCGGACGACCGCGCGATGAAAGGCTTTTCTAACCCGAGGGGGGAATAGCCGCCGCGAGCGGCATCTTGCGTCGAATCACTCGCACCGCGTGAATATACGAAAGTCGATGCGGATCTTCGTCCGCCTCCAACGCCGCTTCGTGCAGCAAGCCGCGGATCGCAAAATGGGCCAGCATCAATCCGTAGAACTCCTGCCGCACCAGCTCCGGCGTCTTGCTGCGCAACACGATCCGCGCGCCGCGCAAGTGGGTCTTGAGTTCGTCCAGCGCGTTTTCGATCTCCCAGCGCTCGTGGTATAAAGACGCCATCTCGTCCGCCGCAGCCCGCTTGGGATCAAGCACTGTCGTCAGCAAGCGATAAAACGGCTCGGCATCCTCAACGCCTTCGAGTTCGTATTCAATCACGCGCACACGGATGCCCGCGCGGCGCTTCCGCCGATCACTTTCGGAAGCGTAGATGACCCTCAGGTAGGAGCCGTCGGCGAACCGTTCGAGCACCTCAAGACGCACATTCTTCTTGGCTCTCCACAACAGATCCGCTCCCGTTTGGCTCGCCTGCCGCCACAATTCGTAACCCAGGAAGTTGCGGTCCGCGAGGCAGAGCCAACCCTTTTGCAAGGCGGGCAGCACTTGTTTCGCCAGCGTGATTTCGCCCGCGGCGTAAGGCCCCAGGCGGCTGGCGAACAACACGTGGGTACCGTTTTCGACCAGCGAGACGAAACGAATTTGCGGAAAGGCGCTGGGGCCGCGGCCGGCGGCCGGTCGCCCGAAGGCCTGCTGATTGCGTTTCTCATCGGCCACGTCCAAGCTGCTGCCGTCGAGCGAGACGAGCCGCCAGCGACGGTAGAATGCGCCTCGCGTGCGGCGCTTCGCCAGGGGCCGGACCAACTCGTCGTGCAGATGCGCAAGCGGCTCCCATCCGAGCCGCGTACGGGCTCGCGAGATTCCGGAATGGCCGGCGACGCGCCGCGCTGCTTGCGGTCCCTGAATCCACTGGAGCCCTGCCAGCAAGCAACGCAGTACCTCGCGATAGGAAACCCGCATGTACAGCGCCAGAGCGATCACGTAATAGACGACGACGTACGCGGGCAAGTCGCGCTGTCGGCGGCTGAGCCTGCCCGTGGCGGCCAGCGCCCGCTCCACCGCCACACGAGGAAACCACTTGGCCACCACGCCCAAACTGATGTAGTCAGTAATGCGCGCATCCGCTGGCAACCGCGCTAACGTCCGTGCCATCTCGCGCCCTCCCGTCTACAAGTCAGGATAGCATCGAAATGATCTAAGTCACGAGTATTGGGGGTAGCGGCGCCGGTAATCCTGAGTAGAAATTCGCACCTCGTGGCAAACTTCGCAGAGCCGCGAAACAGCCCGAGCGCCAATGCGGTCCGCCAACGAATCGTTCACCCGAAGGCGGCTGCGGCCCTCATTCTCCGCGATCGCATTGTGGCCCATCTCGACAACAGGAAGATTGGTTGTGATGATCAGCGCCTTCTCTTCGTTGTAGCGGTGATTGATGATCGCCGTGACCGTATCGAGTACCCAGTCCGTAACACGGTGCGCGCCTAAATCATCGAGCAGCAGAACCTCCGTGTCTAGCGCCGCCCGATACGTTTCGCGGCTACCGGCCCCTGCAGCCGGGTCGTAGCCGTCGCGAATCTTTTGAAGCAGTGTCTGGTAGTCAAAAAAAATGCAGTCAAAGCCGCGCTCAGCCAGCCGTTTGAGCGAAGCTATCGCCAGGTGCGTCTTGCCAACGCCCGGCGCGCCCTGAAATAGTAGCCCTCGCTTAGGACCGAACGGATATTCCTCCGCGAACTTCTTCGCGACACCCATCGCGCCGGTCAACGCGTTGTATTCGATCGAATTTTCCCGCGGGCTGCCGGCCCGAAAGTTATCGAAACCTACACCGCCGAATCTCGGCGGTAGACCGAGTTTCTGGATACGTTCGTTGGGCTCGACATCGCCTACGCATTTACAGCGGACAACGCTGCCATCGTCGACGTGGGACCAGCCGGTACCTTGGCAATCTGGACAATCGGCGTTAACTGCCACCGCTCGGTTCCTTAGCTAGCCGGCCTTCGCCGCGGTGCACGCCGTGGGCTGCCGAGTTCTGACAACGGAATCTCCATGACGCTGCTCTGATCTCATCGTATGCGATCAGTCGATCACCACAAGCGCGCTTCCCGGTGCGACGGAATCGCCGGCGGAAACTTTGACCGAAACCACGGTGCCGTCTTTGGCGGCTTTGAGCTCGTTCTGCATTTTCATCGCTTCAACCACGACTACACCGTCCCCTGCATGCACCGCGTCGCCAGGCGTCACCTTGACTTCGATTACCTTTCCCGGCATCGGCGCGACGATCGTCTGGGGCCCGGCGGCCGCGAGTCCGGCGCCGCCACGCGCTAGCCGCCGCGGGTCAACAATTTCGATCTGGAACAATCGATCTCGCGTGGCGGCCTCATATGTGCCGTTTCCGATGTGACCTGCGTTCACAACGTATTGGTCGCCGTCGACAACGACTGAAAACCTCCCATAGCCCACCGGCGCAAGTGCGGCGTTTCCGCTTGCGTGATCGATCTGAAAGCGCCCGTCAGCGTCGAGCGTAACCAGCCGCTCGATGCCGTCGACAATGACCGTTGTCGACTTCAAACGGTAGCCCCAAATGTTTTCATGCGCCTCTGGCGGCCGCTAATTTTCCAACGCGACGGAGCGCAAATTCTCTCGGGCGCCGGCTTCGCCGAACCGCAACGATCGGCGAATAGAGCGGCTAGAATCGCCGCGGTCTCGCTAGGCTGCAACTCACTTTCCGGGTCGCCTGATCGCGTCTCCATCCAGCGCGCAATGAATCCCGTGTCGATGTCACCGGCGACGAATGCTTCGTCGGCGAGAATTTCGTAGAAGAACCGCAAAGTCGTTCGAATTCCCGCAATGTGGTAGTCGCCGACAGCCGAGCGTAGCTTGGCGATGGCCTCGTTACGGCTAGGCGCCCACGTCGCGAGTTTGGCGATCATCGGGTCATATTCGAGCGGAACCTCCCAACCCTCGAAGACGCCCGAGTCGACCCTGACGCCGGGCCCAGACGGTTCCCGCAGGGCGGTAATTTTCCCAGGCGCCGGCATAAACGCCGAGTAGGGGTCTTCCGCGTAAACCCGGCATTCTATCGCATGCCCGCGTGAAGTTACGTCATCCTGCGAATAGCGCAGTTTGTCGCCGTTGGCGATCAAAATCTGCTCGCGCACAATATCGATTCCCGTCACCAGCTCCGTCACTGGGTGCTCGACCTGTAGCCGAGTATTCATCTCGAGGAAATAAAAATTGCAATCGGAATCCATCAGGAATTCGACTGTCCCCGCGTTTGAATAATCACAGGCGCGAGCCGCCATCACCGCCGCGTCGCAAAGTGTGGTGCGTATCGACGGGTTGGCTTCGACCAGCGGAGAAGGCGTCTCTTCGATCACCTTTTGATGCCGTCGCTGCAAACTGCATTCGCGCTCACCCAGGTGAATCACGTTACCGTATTCATCGGCCAATACCTGCACTTCGATGTGACGCGGCTTGACGATCGCCTTCTCGATGTATAAGGAATCGTCTCCAAAGGCCTGGCGCGCTTCGCCGCGCGCTTGATCGAGCGCCCCCGGCAGCGCATCGGCGCTCTCGACTAGTCGCATGCCTTTGCCTCCGCCGCCAGCGGCCGCCTTGAGCATCACTGGGTAACCAACGCCGGCGGCCGTCGCAAGCGCTTCGTCGACGTCCCGCACTGCCGATGCCGTGCCCGGCACGACCGGTACTCCGGCGGTCCGCATCACCTCGCGAGCCTCGGTTTTCGAACCCATCTGGCGAATCGCACTGGAATTGGGCCCGATGAATTTAACGTTGGCATTCTCGCAAGCCTCGGCAAAAGCCGCGTTTTCGCTCAGGAAACCATAGCCGGGGTGGATTGCGTCAGCGCCTGCAAGCGCGGCGATTTCGAGGATGCGCTCAACACGGAGATAGCTCTCGCTCGCCGCGGCCTGACCCACGCGATAAGCTTCATCCGCCATCTGCACGTGAAGCGCGACACGGTCCAAATCCGAATAAACCGCCACGGTTCGAATGCCCATCTCGCGGCAAGTTCGCATCACGCGAACAGCGATCTCGCCTCGGTTAGCGATCAGGATTTTCTTGAACATGGGCCGAAACGAGATTGTATCAATCGACCGCGCGCGACCCTGCGATAATGGCCCCGATGCTTAGATTGCTTGCCACCATCTTGTTGACCACCGTCGTCGCGTTCGCCCAATCCGATCGCCCAAACATCCTGTTTGCGATCTCTGACGATCAGTCGGCAATGCACGCCGGCGCTTACGGCGACACATCCAACAAGACGCCTGCGTTCGACCGCATTGCCCGCGAAGGCGTCCTGTTCAACTACGCCTATACCGCCGCACCGTCATGCGCGCCGTCGCGTAGCGCAATCCTTACCGGACGCAATATCTGGGAAGTCGAAGAAGGCGGCATCCTGCTGGGCATACTGCGCGCTAAGTTCACCGTGTTTACCATCCTGCTCGAAGACTCCGGCTACGAACTCGGAGCCACCGGAAAAACATGGGGTCCTGGTCGCCTCGAGGGATGGACGCGCAACCCCTTCGGCAAGAATTTCGATGCACACCAGATCCCCGATTCGGAGCGGCGACCGGGCCTGCGCCCAACCGACTACGCCAAGAATTTCGATGAGTTCCACGCTCAACGAGACCCGAGCAAACCGTTTTTCTTTTGGCTCGGAACGAGTGAACCTCACCAAAGCTACGATGTTGGCGCATGGAAGCGCGCCGGCAAAAAGTTAGCAGACGCCCGCCTGCCAAAATTTTTGCCTGACACCCCCGAGGTACGCGGCGAAATCCTCGATTACGGCCTTGAAATCGAGCACTTCGACAACCATCTAGGGCGGGCGCTAAAGACCCTGGAGGATGCGGGCGAGCTCGACAACACCCTAGTCATCGTCACGAGCGACCACGGCAACCCGTTGCCCCGCTCGAAGTGCAATCTCTACGATGGAGGCACTCAAGTCCCGCTGGCAATTCGGTATCCCAAAAAGATTCCCGGAGGCCGCAAAGTCGATGACTTCGTCAGCCTTGTTGATATGGCCCCGACCATGCTTCAGGCGGCCGGGCTTGAAGTTCACTCGGAAATGTCGGGGCGCAGCGTTTGGCCGGTCTTGCAATCTGACAAGTCGGGAATCGTTGACGAGACACGCGACTTTGTCACCACCGCCTTCGAGCGCCACACTGTCGCCCGCCGAGGCGGCGTCGGCTACCCGATGCGCGCGATTCGTACCCATAGGTATGCCTACATTCGAAACTACGAGCCCGACCGCTGGCCCGCCGGTGACCCCGATTATAATGCCCCGCCCCAGGGATTCTTCGGCGACGTCGACCGAGGCGTGACGAAAACATATCTGATCGCGCACGCGCTCGATCCGAAAATCCGACGGTATTACCTGATGGCCTACGGACGCCGCCCGGGTGAAGAACTCTACGACATGGAAAAGGACCCCGATCAGCTCGTCAACATAGCGGATGATCCATCAATGAGCGAAGTCAAACAGAAGTTGATCTGGAAGCTAAACGCATATCTGCGTCAGACCGGCGACCCCCGCCAGCACGGCTCGACGCCATGGGATAGCTACCCCTTCACGACCGAAATCGTTCTCAAGAACCCCAACTGGAAAACTGAGGGAATGCCGACCGTACTGCCTGACTGATTCGCGGGTCGGACCATGCCCGCCCTGTGACGGGCCGTGAAAAAATCGTCAGATCGCGCTGAAGCGGACGCTACTGATAAAGCGTCAGCACATCCGACTCGACCGAAACAAGGTAAGCCATCAGTTGCCTGTGCAGTTCCCGAGCCCTTTCCGGCTGGGCCGCGGCAAGATCTTTCGTTTCGCCAAAGTCGTTTTTTAGATTGAAAAGCAGCATCTTGTCTTCTCGCCAGAACTGCACCAGCTTGTAATCTCCCACACGGATGGCGGTGTGCGGGTAGCTGTCGTTGTAGCGATGAAACACTAGCCCTGGGTTAGGCCGCTGCACCGAGCCGTGTCCTTCATTTTCCAGCAGGCCGCGGAAGCTGCCACCGTCGATGTCGCTCGGCAGCGCCTGTTTGTAGCCCACGAGATCGGCAATCGTCGGCAAGATGTCCCAACCAACGACGGGCACGTTGCAAAACGAATTTGCTTTCACGCCCGGACCGCGCACGATAAACGGCACGCGAACTCCGCCCTCGAACGTCACCCACTTGCCGCCCCGTAGCGGCTCGTTCCGGCTTGGTATTTCGTAGGTCGTGGGGTTCGAGAGGTTGCGCTTGGTGTTCGGCGGAATCCAGCCCGCCGCGCCGTTGTCCGCCATGTAGATCACATAGGTCGAGTCGGCGATTCCCAGCGCATCGATCTTGTCGAGGATTTTTCCGACACCAACGTCGAGGTCTTGTGTCATCCCCCCGAATGCAGGCACATTGTGCTTCTTTCCTTTCGGCAACTGCTCGTATTTCTCGAGCGTGGCTTTGCGTGTCTGCATCGTCACGTGGACCGCATAGTGCGAAATCTGTAGGTAGAACGGGCGCTCGTCGTTCACGCTACGCACCATGAAGTCGAGGCCGCGGTCGGTCAGACTGAAGATTCGTTTGGGATCCTCCGTCACCGTGTATTTGTGCCATTTTTCCCGATTGTCAAACCCCGACGTAATGCTGCCGGGACGATTGCCCGTGTTGCCGTCGCTCTCGTCATAGCCCAGGTGTTCGGGCGCCAAATCGGTGCGGTGATCCCACTTTCCGAAGTGCGCCGCGACATAGCGCGGGTTAGCTGATTTCAAGATGCGCGGAATGGTCGGGCGCGTGTTGTCGGTCGGATACTTCGCCCCAAAACTGCTGGAGCCCTGACGAACCGGCATTTGTCCAAACTGCAGGCTACGGCGCGTCGGACTGCACAACGCGGCCGGCGCGTAGCCCTCACTAAATCGCATGGCCTGGCGCGCGAAGCGTTCGAGGTTCGGCGTCTGGAAGTAGTCGCTCTTGGCGTCCTTCCGCGTGGGGTGCATCTGCACTGACGTCGCGGGCCAGCCCTGATCGTCGCTCAGGATAAATACGAAATTGGGAGAGCCGGCCACCGGCTGAGCGCTGCCCGGATAGGGCAGTGCAAGCGTCGCGACCGCCAACCGGAAGGCAACAGATAGAAACATGCCGGCCGATATTTCCTTCGCGTTCATCGTTCAACTTCCTTTCCAGTGCTTGTCGGTGAAATCGAGATAGCGAAGCCAGTCGTACTGCTCGATGCCGTGGCCGCCTTTTCGAATGTGGTATCCGATTCGTCCTATCTGGACGGGGCTTTCCACCCGGGGCATGTGTTCGGTTTCCAAGCCCTGAACGCCTAGCAGGTGATAGATAGGTTCGGCATGTTTCGCGCCAAGGAACTCGCCGCGAGGATCCGCCCACAGGTCCTCGTCGGCACTGCTGACGTACAGCAGGCGCGGCGCGATCAGAGACAGTAACATATGCTGGTCGAGCGGCAAGCCATCCTCGTTCCCGCCGTATTGCTTGTAGTTCTCGCTATACCAATGCTGGTTGCGGTCGTTCAGCACGTCCACGGGGTTCCCGTAGCGCCGGCGGCTTAACGCCGCGCCAGTCGAACCAGAGCAGACCGAGATCGTCATCGCGAATCGTTCGTCTTGTGCTCCTGCCCAAAGCGCCGTTTTTCCGGCCCGCGAAACTCCCATGACCGCCACGCAGCTCTCGTCCACATCCTCGTCTGTCTCGAGATAATCCATCGCTCGGCTCAACCCCCAGGCCCAGGCCGCGATCGTGCCCCACGCATCCCCGGGTCTCTCACCCGCTGCGTCGAATGCGCCATGGACTCCGTTTTTGAATTCATCGTCCTCATCGGGGTCAATACTTTCCCTGTCAACTACAGCCAGGGCGTAGCCGCGCGACAAGATTTCTGGCAGGACTTCTTCCCATCGCGTTTGCGGCGCGGAATCCGCCTTTAGTGGCCGTCCAAGATAAAGAAATGCGGGAACCGGCTTCGGTTCGCCATTGGGTAGATAGATGCGCATGTCCATGCGCGGACCGTCGGCCTTGCCCGTGAAGTTAATTGCGAGGTCTTTCTGAGTCGCGGTTCCCTCTAGCGCCTGTCCGTTCGCTGCCCCGAGTTCAATTGTCATGCCCTCTGGACGCGCTACTGGCGCACGCCCATGAACGTGCGTCCGGAACAGTTCAAGAATTTCGGGACGGCGAAAGCTCCGCCACGCGTCAGCATCCGCGACTTTCGAACCGTCGCTCATCGCAAGGGAGTCCGGCAGCGTATAGGCCGGAACATTTACTTCGCGGAAGTTCGATTCGTAGCTCCGATTCCGATCGCGATCCTCGAACTTCTTTACGAATTCGGGCGGCGCAACCCAGCCTTGTGGCGCTTGCTCCTCAGCGAGAGGCGAGGAACTACAGCCCGCAAACAGCGTAAGAGCAGCGAGGAACAGGCGATTGCTTTGCATGTCAGATTCTCTAGTCTCGGCGCGATGCGCTCATATCATCTGGCAACCCGAACGCCCAATCTAGGATGAACAGCCGCTCCCATCGTTCCGCACGGAGAAGGGCCGGTCGCGCGGGCGACGGTTACAACTACAAGTACCACCAATTCCGGCTTGCGGACATCGTGGGGTCTGCCAACCGGAGATCTAACCACAAGTTTCTCAAGTCGTCGACACCGGCAATGCCTTCTTCGAAAACGGTAGCTGAATCGTGGCCTGCGCGATTCAGATCCTCTGACAGTTCAGAGGGCAGGTTTTCGTCGACCTTGAATTTCACTTGGCGTGGATCGGTAGCAGCGCTTCTTCTCGTGCGAGCTCAGCGGCGTAGGCAAGCGCAGCCTCAATGTGTTCGTTCCGTAGCGAGGGGTAGCTTGTCAGAATCTCCTGCACGGTTGAGCCTTCGGCGAGGCTGTCTAGGATGACGCTTACCGGCACACGAGTCGCTTTGGCGCAGATTTGACCGCCGGAAACGTTGGGGTCGCTCGTAAGGTATTCGTTCCACCGAACCATCGCTAAAGTAATTCTACGCTAGGAGATTGGTCGCGCGACTCCTCAGCGGGATCCGTGAGACCTGTCGAACTAGCTCAAGCTAGCCGAATCGTGCGACGCTACCGCGCGTAGTCAGCCGGCTAGCGAAGCAGGGGACTGGGCGTGAAGGGGACGGGAAGGTATGAAAGAGTTCAGAATCCGGTCGATTTGGGTCGTCTATGTCCTTTTGAACCAGAGTTGAAGATTCGGGCAAGGCTATTTTTCACACCTTCCGGACCCCTTCACGGCGCAATCGACGCTTAAGAGTCGCCCTATTGCGAGGCTGTCCCGGATCTCTTCCCCGTCCCGGATCTCCCCGGATCTCCCGTCAAAGCCAACCTTTCGTAGCGAACTGCAACCTGTCCCTTATTTCCTGGTCTCACGAGCCGATTGCATTCCAGCCTGTCCCTGGAACTTCTATCCTGGAACTTCCGGAGTTTCATTCGAACTGCTGCGCGGTTCGGCTCTTGCGCACTCGGGACTCGACGACGCTGACGGATCGTAGAATAATCGGATGGTGGTTCGCGTACAATACTGGCTTTTCCGGAAATTCTACGCAGTGCGGTCGAAATTACTTCGAGCGAAACGTGGTGACAACGTGGATCCGTTACGTTTTCAGCAAGACTCAAAACGAAGTGGTGCGTTCCGATGGGCGTCCAATCGATCGTCGGCGGGACTCGTCCAGCTAGCCCGGATCTCCCACAGAATAGATCGATGCGGGCCGGCGTGGTTTTTCCACGGTTGAGCAATGCCAGCCAGGCCTACGAATAGAGTTGCCCTACGGATTCTCATCGGTGGATCCTGCCTGTTGTTCGGATTGTTCGCTTTTTTCTACGGCCGTGGCGATTTCAGGGAAGGTGACCATGACTTCGTGATGTTCTACGTCGCGGCTCAGACGGCGGGCGGCAACGACCTGTATCACCCGGATCTCTACCGTCAATTCGAAGCTCGTGCTTTTGACTCCAAGGATCAGTCGACACTACCGGTGCGCCTCCCGTTTTACTTCTGGATTCTCAAACCTCTGAGTTGGTTTGAGTACCAAGACGCTCATTTGATATGGACGGCCATTCGGCTGGCGGCAATCGCGTTATTTCTGTGGACGCTGCCGCGGACCTGGCGAGGAGAGGCCGCAATGTTTTCGGCAGCCTCGTTTCCTTTGATGTCGTCTTTCGCAAGAGGCCATGATTCGGCGCTATTGCCCGCAATCATTGGTCTTTCTATGTTTCTCGATCGCCGAGGCCGCCGCTGTTTGGCGGGTGCTGTTCTAAGCTTGCTGTCGATTAAGTACCACCTGTTCTTAACCGTGCCCTTGGTGATCGCCGCGCAACGACGCTGGGACCTTGCCAGGGGATTTGCAATCGGAGCAGGGATTCAGGTCATAGTTTCGTTCTGGATCGCCGGACCCACTTGGCCGCTCGAATACTACGCAATCGTTACCACACCTGCAATCAACTCAAATCCCGTGCTCATGCCGAACCTCCATGGTTTGGTCGTCGAAGCGCCGGCCTCAAACACGATGGAAGCGCTGCTTGCCGCTATCGTCGCATTCACGACTTGGCGAATTGCTCGGCATCGGGGCTTGGCTGAATCACTAGGTTTGGCATTCATCGGGGGCCTGCTAATTAGCTATCACGCTTACCTCCCTGACGCGGTCGTGCTTATTCCAGCGGCCATGTTCATCGGGACGAAAATTTCCGGCAGCGCTCTTCATCTAGGAATTACAGTGCTGCTGCTGCACCCCATATGGCTGCTGTTATTGATGGGGCGACCGTATTCCTACCTCCCTCAGGTCTCGCTCTTGCTGGCGTTCGCGCTCATCGCCACTAAGTTTTGGCGGCCTGAGAAGACTACGGCAGGAGCGATAGGGTGTGCGACAGAATTGTGACGATCAGGCGGCCTTGGTGCGGTTTCCCCAGGGAGGCTGAAGGGGACAGACCCGTTCAGCCGCTCGGATCTCCTGTAATTCGCGCTACAACTTCTAAATTGCTAACGTTCTAACGTCGGATAACACGTAGCGATTCGCGACGATGCCAACTGAGCGCTTACAAGTCTTCATCGATATTGACGGTACCATTCTGTACGATCCGCCGTACGGTGGTGGTAACGATCACCTCGACATGCAGTTGCTCTGCGCCGGGATCGAAGAGTTTCTCGAAGTTTGCGTTGAGAATTGCGAACCGTACTGGCTGAGTTATCGCACGCACCAGGGCAGTATTGATGCGCTCGAAGAGCGGCTCTTCCCGCACCTTCCCGATGTCGCCCGCAAGATCCCAGCCGTCTATTGGGACGAATGGAAAAGTGAGGCTGTCGACCCCGATCGTCCTTTCGTCTGGTCCGAGGATGGACTTGAAGATGAGTGCGAGGCCTGGCTGTCAAGCCGCGGGCTGCTCGTCAATTACTTCGAGCTTGATCGGACTTGCCCGGATAATCCGGGGCTTATGCTGGAGCATCTCAAACAGCGCCTCCAAACACGCTGATGAATATCAACAGGGAGTGACCGCGAATTCTCAGGGTAGTGATTCGATTGCTTTGGCGGCGCTGGTCAGTCGCTGAACTGACTCAACCATTTCTCGAAACTCGCTTCGAGCTGAGCGATCAGCTTTGGCTGTTGGCTCGCTAGGTTGTTGGTCTCCGCAACGTCCGCTGCGACGTCGAACAGTTGGAACGGTTTATCCGGCGCCTCGCGCAGAATTTTGTGGCGTCCGTTGCGAACGGCGCTGTACCCTCGGTAGTGCCAGAAGATTGATCGCGGCGGTGCTTGTTGCTCGCCGGCCCAAACTGAGCCGACGTCGATGCCGTCAAGTTTCGCGCTGGCCGGAACCTGTCCACCGCCGGCGGCGACTAGCGTTGGCAAGATGTCGAGGCTGATGGACGGTTCGCTGACAATCGACCCGGCGCGGATCCTACCTGGGTGGCGTACCATCGCCGCAACCCGAATGCCGCCCTCCCACAATGTATTGCCGCCTTCGCGCAATGGCTCGTTTGTCGCTACTTCGAGACCGGTGCCCGTCCTCATGAACGCGCCGTTGTCTGAGTAAAAAAGCACTATCGTGTTCGAGGCCAGGTCAAGAGCATCGAGTTGCGCCAACACTCGTCCGACGCCATCGTCTAGTGCGGTCACCGTCGCCTGATATCGCTTCCGTTCGTCCATGGTGTCGGGACGGTAGCCGTATTGAAAAAAGAAGCGGGGTGGCGCCTGCCAGATGTTTGGCTCATCCGGGCGCTTATTGCGGGCCTTGGGGTAGTGCACGGCGCTGAACGGTAGATAGACGAAAAACGGATCGTTCTTGTGGCGGCGCATGAAGTCATTTGCGGCTTCAGCGAAAAGATCTGTCGAATAACCGGAAACGTATGCAGGCTCGACGCCTCGGTAAAGATCGTGCTCGCCGGAATAGACGTGCGTGTAGTAGTCCGCATTGCCGCTTCGAATTCCCAAAAATTCATCGAAACCGCGCTCGGTTGGGCGGCTACCGGGAGCGAATCCGATATTCCACTTGCCAAAGCAGGCCGTCGCGTAACCGAGCGGCTTGAGGTAGGCGGGGATGAGCTTTTCACTGTGCGGAAGACCGATGCCGCGCTGGTTCTCCTCAACATCGAGCTGGTGGTTGAGTCCGATGCGCTGAGGGTAGCGCCCAGTCAGCAGCGTGGCGCGGGACACGGTACAGGTCGCCCCGGCCGTGTAGAAAGACGTCAATCGCGCGCCCTGGCCGGCAAGTCGATCGAGGTTTGGCGTCAGATTGGCGCGGTTCCCGAAGCTGCCAAGATCGCCATAGCCGAGATTGTCGGCCGTGATCAGAAGAATATTCGGCGCATGATCGGCGGCGCGGACTTGCGCTGCCGCGAGTAGAAGAATTACTAAGGCGAAACCGGCGGTCACTGACGTTCGCATGAAAACCAGACTATATCAACGCGCAATGATTGCGGGATGACTGCGGGCTAAAAGCCCTCAAGAAGCGCTGAGACTAGCGTTCTTGCCATCGATTGGCTGGCCCGCCGTAGCGCGGCGCCGCGCTCCTCGATAAAGGCGTCGGGGTCCGCACTCACCTCGTAATTCTCGCGTTGTTCGAGATTAGGGTTTAGATAAAGTGAACGGCCCTGCCGACGATCCCACAAATCCACATGCACGCGCGTTATTGTCGTCACACTCGTTGCGCGACTCGTAACCGGATCGAAGTTTTGCGGGATCACGTCGAACGTGACAACGGTGCCTCGCAGCAGCGCGTCGGCATTGTTTTCGTCGCTAACCACGCTGTATCGAGTGCGGCTAATAAATTCTCGGACGACCGCCTGCGTCAAGTACTGCTCAATCTTGAATTCCGTTGTGGCGTTAGTGAAGGCCGGTATAGCAATCGTCTGAATGTTGTCGGGCAAGGTATCGGCCTTCCCCGCGAGGTGATACCCGCACGATGTGCAAAACGCGAGCGCGCTGATCAGGGGCCAACCCACTCGCATCGTTATCGTCGAGACCATCAATTCACTCTACGCGGGGGTTTCGGGAGTGGGTGCCGGCGGATCTTTGGCGTGAGCGAACGTTCGCCTCCGTAGCCCGGCGATGCGTGTCACGATGCCGCTGAGCACGAACGTGGCAGCCATGGTAAGAAGCACGGGCCTGGAGAAATTCCAAATCAGGAAGATCATCGTCGCGAAAAACACCACGCCTAGGGTCGGCTTCTGCATGAAGTTCATGTCTTTGAAGCTGCGGTAGCGCCAGCCCGAAATCATCAGCGCGCCCAAGCACGCGATTAGAGCACACCACAGCACGCCCCATGGCCACCAAGAATCGATCGGATACCCCGAGCGGACGTGGACGATCGCAGCCAGTAAGCCGGCGGCCGGCGGAATCGGCAATCCGACGAAATACTTTCTGTCGGGTCTACCAGGGTTCTTCGGCCGAGGGTTCTTCTGGACATTGAAGCGGGCGAGCCGCGCCGCGCCGCAGGTCAAGAATAAGAACGTACAAAGATATCCAATTGGCCGCAGCAGCTCACCGAACAGCAAGCCCTCTTCGAACGCGAGTCCGCGCATGCCCCAGGCAAACGCGAGGGCGGCGGGAGCGGCGCCGAAGGTAATGCAATCGGCCAGCGAATCGAGCTCAGCGCCAAATTCGCTAGTCGATTTCGTCATGCGCGCAATGCGTCCATCAAGGCCGTCGGTAAACACAGCGATGCCGATGGAAATAGCGGCAAAATCGAAGAATTGCGCGGCCTGCGCGGCTTCCGACACCGGCAGGGCAGTCGCCTGCAACGTCTTCATCAGGGTGTAGTAGCCGCAAAACAACGTGCCGACCGTAAATAACGTCGGCAACGCATATGACGGAGTGTCGGGTTTTCGTCTACGAATTCTCATCACTATGGCGAACCCTTTTTCGTGGCCAAGATTGAACTGCCTCCCTCCACTCGATCACCGATGGAGACATTTATTTTCCACTCGGGACCCAAAAAAACGTCGGTTCGTGAGCCGAACTTAATCAGCCCGAAGCGTTCTCCTTTTGCAATTCGATCGCCGACCTTGTTATTGCATACGATGCGGCGGGCGATCAAGCCGGCGATTTGCCTGACCTCCACTGTGCTCTTGGTAGTTACGGGGCTGTCGTCGATCTGTTCCTCAATAACGACGGTGTTTTGTTCATTGTTGGACGAGGCCAATTCCTTGTGCGCCATTAGGAAGCTGCCACGCTGATATTCGACTGACTTCACCGTACCGGCGATTGGTGAGCGGTTCACATGAACGTCGAAAATGTTCAGAAAAATACTGATACGGGTGCGGCCGTCAGCGATTTCTCGAATGTGAACCACCTTGCCGTCAGCGGGTGAAACGCACACAGGCCCATCGGGGATGACCCGGTCGGGATCGCGAAAAAAGTAAAGACAAAAGGCGCCGAAGACGATAAAAGGCGTGGCCGAGATGGGGTGCATCAAGTAGGCGACAACGATAGCGCCAGCGGCGCACCCTATCGCGTAATAGATGCCGTCTTTGACCATAATGGCGCTAGCAGCCCGCGGCAAAAGTCACACGGGCCGCTAGGGTAAACGTCTATTGTGGCTGATCGGCGATTTGCCGGACCGGCTTACAAATGGCTGCGGTCAATCAAATAATGACGATGGCGGCACGCGCGTGATGCTCCCGGTCACCCTAAGTGACGCTAGCCGGGTGCTGATCTACGATTTGCTGCATTTGGTCTTTAAGGTTGAGTTTAAGTTTCTTCAGGCGGGCTTCTTCGGTTTGCTCTTCTTGGGAGGGGAATCGGCGTTCACGAAGTTGGTTGAGGCGGCGCTCATAGTCGGCGTGCTGGTGCTTGAGTTTACGGAACTCCGGGTTCGATTCCATCAACTCGGCGGTTACCTTTACTGACTCGGGTATTTCCATCGGGTACGACCTCCTCCTGCGGGGTTGAAGATCCTACGAAGCCACTCGCTAGAGCTCGAAATTGTTCGTGCTGTGGGGTGCGGCGGCTGCCGTAGAGTGCGCGGATTTGTCATCCAGTGCGGGATTTACTCTATCAAAGTTACGAGCGCGTTGCAATGGGACGTCTTGTCCAATACAAGATGAGCCTGAAGGGGAGGGCGATTCCAATACAAGATGAGCCTGACGGGGATCCGTTGGGTGGTCAGGAACAGAGCAGCTGCGGGCGATGGGAGTCGCCGTGCAGCAAGCCGAATCGCTGAGTCTGGAGCAGATCGAGTGTTTTCTCGACGGGTGCCAATCCGTCGCCTTCGAGGGCGGCAATCGAAGCGACAAATATGCGCTCGTCGAAAGCGTCTTGAAGCGGCATCACTATGCCGACCAGAAGCGCTCCGTCAAGGGTCTCCTGCGGCGTTATCTCGCTAAGCTCACGGGCTTAAGCCGCGCGCAACTCACCCGCCTGATCGGACAGTTCTTGCACACGCGTTGCGTCCGTCCGAGGGCCTATCGGCGGCGCCGTTTTCCCAGCAAGTACACACGCGCCGACAGCGTCTTACTGGCGCACGTCGATCGAGTTCATCAGCGCCTCTCGGGGCCGGCCACCCGCCGCATTCTCCAACGCGAGTTCCAGATCTACGGCCGCAAAGAGTTTCGACGCCTGGCCGAATTGTCCGTGGGCCAGCTGTACAACTTGCGAAAAAGAGCCGTCTACCAACGTCACAGTTTGCATCTCGACAAGACCCGTCCCACGCCCGTTGCGATCGGCGAACGCCGCCAACCCGAGCCGCGAGGACGTCCGGGCTACCTGCGCATCGACACCGTGCACTCGCCCGAACAGGAAGGCGAAAAAGGCGCCTACAGCATCAATGTGGTCGACGAAGTGACGCAGTGGCAGGCCGTCGGCTGCGTCCAACGCATCAACGAAAACCACCTCATTCCCTTGCTGGAAGGCCTTTTGGAACAATTTCCATTTATCGTTCGCGGCTTTCACTCCGACAATGGCAGCGAATTCGTCAACCATCAAACCGCTAAACTGCTCGAGAAGTTGCGAATTGAATTTACGAAGTCTCGCGCGCGCCGTTCGAACGACAATGCCTTGGTCGAAACCAAGAACGGCGCGGTGGTGCGCAAGTGGATGGGCTACCAGTTTTTGCCCTCGGAAGCGACGCAGGCGATCGACACCTTCTACCGCCAGTGGCTCAACCCGTACTTGAATTTTCATCGCCCATGCGCTTTCGCCAGCGAGCGCCGAGACCGCCGCGGCAAGTTGCGCAAGGTGTACGCCGAGTGGAGCACGCCGTGGGAAAAGCTGCTCAGCCTGCCCGCCGAGCAGCGCGGCCTGCGCGCGGATCGCTCGCTCAAGAAGCTCCAAGCGCGAGCGGACACTTGTTCCGACACCGAGTTTGCCGAGCAACTCGACGCTCAGCGCAACGAACTGCAACGCGTCTGCAAAGACCTCGCGATCTGCTGGCGCACGCGCTAGACAACGCCCCGACCCGAGGCGTTGTCGGCTCCTCCGGCCCACGTCCGAAGACGGCCGTGGGGTCTCGCCTGGGATGGCTGCAAAGGGGGACTGGGGCTGCCGCCCCTTCCCCCTTATGCAATCCCCCTCACCCCGCCCTACGGGCCCCACAACGGGCTTCAACCTCAAGCCCCAATCCGAGCTATAATCCCTCCTGCCCACAGCTACCTTCGCCTGCCTCCTTCAGGCTCATCTTTCGATCGGAAAAGAGGGGGACGCTGGTACGCAGGCGTTACTCTGGCGTCATGGGCTCAATGTCATGACTAAGGCGTTGTCCGGTGGGTTGGAGTAATAGGCGGTACGCCGAGCCTCTACTTTGAATCCCAGGCGCTTGTAGAAACGCACGGCGGGCTCGTTGCGCTCTCGTACCCTCTAAGTGAACGGCGGCCGTGCGCCGCCCGACAGCGCTCACGAGCAGCGTGCCAACACCGCTCCGTCGTGATTCTTGGGCCACCGCCAGATTGAGGATCTCCTGTTCGCCGACAGTGTCAAGCGTGACGGCAAATCCAACGACCTCGTCCAAATGCACGGCCACTAAAACTGAGTATCGGCTGGCGGACTCCAGTAGTGTCTGGCGATACCAATCAGATGACCACTGCGAGGCCTCAGGCGCCCCTCGCTGGATGCGAATGATTGCGTTGAGATCCTCTGAGTTCGCGGATCTGATAGTGGTCGCTAAGGCGGTCTGCAATCTATTGTCCTGACTCTAGAGTTCGAGCGGGTGTGCGACAAATCTGTGATGGTCAGGCGGCTTTGACGCGAGTTTCCCAGTAGTCGTCGAAGCGATTGCTGAGGCGGGCGCAGCGCAAGGCGGTGATCGCGTTGGCGCCGCGCACGCTCCAGAACATGCCCGAACGCTTCAGGCGACTTGCGATGAGCGTGCGACAGCCCGCCTCGATCACTCCCGAGCCCACAAACAATCCCTGCCGCCGGAATTCCCGATAACGCATTCGCTCGGCGTTGCGCTCGAAGTAGCCCGCCTCCAAAGCGAGTTGATGCTGCAACTCCAGATTGTCGCTTGCGGTCCCTCGCAGCGTCGCGACGAGTTGCTCGATGCGCCCCGCGTCGAGCTTTTTCTGCAGCCGCCTCTGCCAACCGCCGCGACGCTTCTGTTGTTGGGGAAACAGCTTCGACGCCAGATCCCACAGATGTTCGCGAGCGTGATACAAGTCAACGATCTCGATGGCGCCTGGAAAGTACTGCTGCGCAAGATTCCAGATCCAGGCCGCGCCGTCGCCGAGGATGACTTTGCGGCGCGCCCGGCTCCAGCCCCGTCGCCAGGCTTCGTTGAACAGGCGCGGGCCGAAAGCGGCGGTGTCCTCAATCGCGCCGCTATACGTGGTCGAGTCCTCGTCTCGAACCGGGCGGCCTCGCGCGTCGCGGCTCGATTGCGTGAAAACGCAGCCCAGTTTGACCTCGCGTGTGCGGGCCGGGCTACCGTTCTTGCCTTTGCGTCCGGTCGTTTCAGCGGCCGCAACAGGCACGCCCGTGCCGTCCATCTCGATGTAGAGAATCGGAATTTCCGCTCCGCATATCTCAGGGAGTTCCAGCTGCACAGCGCGCTCGATCTCGGCCTGTTCGCGCGCCGCGACGTCAGCGCCGATCGCTTCGGCTTCGCGCTCGACCGCCTTTGCCGTCAGCTCAATCCCGGCCAATTCGTCGAGTAACGCGCGGCCGCGGCCGAACGAAGTTTCGCTGCCGACCAGCGCCATCATGCGGCGCACGCTTGGCGAGTACTGCGTCGCTACGACATCGAGTTCCTGGTCGCGCGCCGCAAAGCCGCTGCCGCAGTGGCCACAGTGATCATACGGTCGTTCGACAACAATCGCGCCCAGCATGGTGACGAGCTTCTTCGCGCGCTTGGCGGCGTAGCGCGCTTGTCCGCCACAGGCGCAGTGTTGTTGCGGTCCGTACGCCGCGTCGTCGTTCAGTAGCATCTCGATCAAGCTTGCGCCGGCTTGATGCAGGGCGTCGCGCGTCGCTTGCTCGACAGCTTCGAAATCGAGCGCGCCGCTGTTGCGACCTGCGGCGAACACGACCCGCAGCAGCCGACCTACTTCTTGAGCGACTTCTTGTTGGATTGCTTCGGCCGTTTTTTTTCCTGCGAACTTAGCTCTGTGTCTTCTTCCACTGGGCGCAAACGGCAGATCGCGATATTCACCTCGACCAAGCTGCTGGTCCATTGCTGAAACCGCCGAAATTCACCGATTTCACGTTTCGCCTTGCTCTGAGCGACGCGGCTGGGCAAGGATTCAGTCACTGTTTTACCGGCGATCTTGGAGGTGAACTGGGCACGGCCGGGATGGCCGCTCTCGCCCTCCTTCGCGCAATGGCAGGACGGCTTACCGCAGCGCTTTGTGGGGCTGCTAATGGACCCCGGACGAAAATCTCCGAACTCAACAAGCTGCCGCAGTAACTGGGCACGCTGGCGCCGGCACCGATCGAGGGAAGTGGTCATGGGAAATCTCCTGTCTGAAAGTCTCCCATACTTGCAGATTAAGTTCCCCTGCCTGCTCCTCTCTCAAAACCTCACTTTCTCGTCGCACACCCAGTTCGAGCAACGCCTCTATCCGAATACGAAGATACGGAGATACGGAATCGCGGTTTTGCGAGCCCGGGACTTTCCGTTCGCGGCTAGTTTGAAGCGACCAAGCTCTTGTCGTCTTTAAGAAGCTCCTTGGCCTTAGGCAGCAGCTTCACGGCCTCTTGCACGTCGGGGTCGAGTTCGTAATAAACTCGTTGGCCCTCTTCAATGTCATACGCCGAGTTGTAAACCTCGCGTTTGATGAATCGCTTCATGAACTCGACGTTCTCGATGAAGTCGGTCTGGTCGTACTCGACCTTTTCGTTGTTCAGAAATATCCGAAACTCTTCGATGACCGCGTCAGATACTTCCCAGCCGGTAGGCAGGTCGGGGTGTTCGCGGGTGTAGTCCTGTGCAAAAGTGCTAATTGTGAATTGCCTGATCAGCATCCACTGGAAATCGTTCGGGCGGCGCTCCTCGAGCGTGACATCAGGGGTGATGCCGCCGCCGGCAAACACTCGCCGGCCTTTGTCGGTAAGACGAACATCATCTTGATTGGGCTGAAATCCGTCGCTGCATGGATTGCTGTAGTAGTCAATCATCGAAACGCCGTCGTAGCGGCGCTGGATCAGCCGACCGCTAGGAGTGTAGTAGCGCGCCGTGGTTAAGGCCAATCCGGAGGTCTCTGAGAGCGGATAGACCGTTTGCACCAGTCCCTTGCCGAAGGTGTTGTGCCCCACGACTAGAGCCCGGTCGTGATCTTGCATCGCTCCGGCAACAATCTCCGACGCTGAAGCGGAGTTGCAGTTGACCAGCACTACCATCGGAAATTTCTTGCCGTTGTTGCCCTGGCGCACGTTGTAGCTGCGCTCTTTGGACGAGCGGCCATGGTGGGAAACGATCGTCTGGCCCTTTTCGAGAAAGCGATCTGAAACTCGAACGCCCTCGCTAAGCAAGCCACCGCGGTTTTCTCTGAGGTCGAGAATGATGCCGTTTAGATTGGCCGTGTCGAGCTTGGCGAGAGCCGCATCCAGCTCGCGACCTGTGTTTTCGTTGAAGGTATCGATCTTGATAAAGCCGACGCCCGGCTCTATCTGAAACGAGGTCGGCACGCTTGGCCGCGGGATCTCCGCTCTTACGACGGCGAATTCCAATTTCTTGTCAAGCCCGCGACGCTCGATCCCGATCAGCACTTCCGTGTCGGCGGGGCCTCGTAAACGGTTCGCCACCTCGCCAACCGCCAACCCTTCGACGTCGAATTTGTCGACTTCAACAATCACGTCGCCCGGGCGCAGACCTGCCTTGTAAGCAGGCGTGCGTGGAAATGGAGCGATAACGATAGTTCCGCCATCGCGGTTGCCAATCTGCATGCCGACGCCGGCGTAACGACCCTTTTGGTCATCCCTTAGTTGCTTGAACGCATCGGGATCGAAAAACGACGAATGAGGATCGAGCGCTCGCAGCATCTGGGGGATAGCGCCCTGATAAATCGCTTTGCTGGTATCGACTTCGTCCGCATAGTTGTCCTCGACAGCGGCCAACACTTTGGCGAATTGGCGCAGGCTGGCGTCGATCTGGTCGTTGCCTGGCTCGGAGGCGGCCATGGCTCCAGAGCTGCCGAGCGCCAGAACGAGAGCGAATGTCCCGGCTACGAGGCATGCTGCGTAGAGCCAACGTCTGTTTGTTTTCATTGATTTAGGTCCCGCTGTTCGAGCGCCATCAGTATAGCAATAGGACATGGTCGTCCCCCGTGCTCCGTAGGACGCACGAAATTGTCCTATGGTTTGCATTTTTTGGACGAAATCACCGCCGCGGGACTATACTGAGGCGTAAGAGACACGCTATGAACAAGCAAGTGAAATTTGTCGCGATTATTGCCGTGATCATCGTCACGCTGGCCTGGATGGGGGTCAGTGGCGTTCAGCAAAGTGCGACTTACTACGTGACAATCGATGAACTCTTCGCGATGGACGATTCCGAAACCAAGCGAATTCGCGTAGGCGGCGATGTCGAGGTTGGTTCGATTGTACGGAGCTCGAGTGAGGTGGCATTCACGATTAGTCAGAAGGACGAAACGATGTCGGAGCCCAAGCTTCTCGATGTCGTCTACACCGGCGACGACCCGCTGCCCGACACGTTTCGTGACCGTGCCCAAGCGCTTTGTGATGGACGACTAAGGGCCGATGGCAAGTTCGAGGCGAAGAAGATTCAGGCGAAGTGTGCCTCGAAGTACGAGGCCAAACCCGGCGAAGGCTCTGCCCCGGTCTACGAATCGGAGCCCACAACGGCGTCGGACTGAACCGGATGTTGAGTTTTTGAGCTGCGGGCCAAGCTACTTGTTGGCGTGGCCACCGCCGTGGGCCGGATCGTTCGTGGGAGAAACTCGCTGTGGCATCAGCTTGGTAGGAACATCTATGATAGGTATTTGTCAAGGAAAAAATGGCGGCAGGCATTTTCGGGTGACCACAAGCTGGGTTCGCCCGCTTATTAGGTAGGTTTTTCGCGGCGGGGCGGGTTCTGTCCACTGCGCGTCCGTAGGACGCGGCGCAGCGAACGGTTGACAGGTTCCGCGGCGGCGCGTACGTCGACTGTACGCGGGCGAACACGGCGCTCTCCCGCGGGGGAGTTTCTGCTTGTCAGTCCACGACGACTACCTTGCCGAATCGCGTCATTTGGCGCCGTTCGAAAAACGCGGCCAGACATCCATTTGCCACCTCGGGCGCCCGCAAGTGTGATCGCGGGCGCCGTCGCGGAAGATTCAGTTGAGGCCCAAAAACTAGATCCCGCCAGCCCCGAAACAGGCAGCATGGCGTCTACTCACCCGTGGGCTTTCACGCAGTCCCCTTCGTGCGGGGCCCGGCGGGAAATCGTCGTTTCCAACTCGTTACTCGCGCTTCTCGTAGCCCGTGCCACGGCGTTCGACCGCCAACAACAGCGCTACCAGCTTGCGCGCTAGCGCCACCGTCGCCTGGTTGCGGTGGCCGCGCGCGACTTCGTCCGCGTGCAGCCGCGCCAGTTGGTCGTTCCAGCGCGGCGCCAACTTCGCCGCCTCGATCAGCACGTGTTGCAAGTGTCCGTTGCGTTGTTTCGACAGCGGTCCGCGGCGCGACTTGCCGGCCGACTCGTTCAGGCGCGAGCACAGTCCGCAGTAACTCACCGCCTCGTCGATCTTGCCGAAGCGCTTGACGTCGCCTATTTCGAGTGCCCAGGTCAGCGCGGTAATCGCGCCGACTCCGGGGATCGTGCGCAGCAACTCCACGCGCTTGGCGAGCGACGGGTGGGTGAGCAGCTTGTTCTCGATCTTGCGCACGATTGCGAGTGTTGCTTCGACGCGATCACGGCTGACGCCGAGCAGCAGCAGGTCGGTTTCGCAGGCTTCGAGTCGATCGACGAAGGGCTCGAAATATCTCTTGGTGTGCAGTTTCGATTTGGTGTAGGGTTCGCCGAGTTCCATCAACAGCGTGGCGATGCGGTTCTTGTTCCAGACCGCTTGTTGGACGAGGCGGTTGCGAAAGCGCAGCAGGCGGCGCAGCTCGCGTTGTTGGCGCGGCGGCATCCAGACACGCGGCACCAGGTTGGCGCGGGTGAGGTCGGAAAGTTTGCGGCCGTCGAGCTTGTCGCTCTTCTTCTTGGCGCGCGTGATGGCCTCGAGCGACGCCGGATGAGCGACGGCCAGATCCACGGCGTGGGGCTTGAGAGTGTCGTAGATCCAGCCGCTGAACATGGTGGCTTCGAGCGTGCCCTTCCAAGGCGCGGGCCGCGCGGCGGCCCACGCCTCAAGCTCGGGGCGCAGCGCCTGGATCGTGCCTTCGTCAACGATTGTGCCGGCGGCGGTCTTGGCGCAATAGGCAATGGTTTTTTTGTGAACGTCGAGTCCGATAAAGTGCATTTTGTCCTCCTGGGTCTGGGTTTCGGTTCGCCTGCTTGCCGCAGCCGAGCCCGACTTATTATTCCCGCCAGGAGGACGCTTTTTCTTAATCACCTATGCATTGAAACAGGCAACACGAGGGTTCGTCAGGCTGGAGAGATTACGATATCGCATGTGCCAGTCCCGGCCCGAAAGTCCGTCTTCTTCCGTTCGGGTCGCCACAGCGAAGCGCAACGCCGCTACTGTGGTCTCTCAAGTTTCTACCTTGAATGATCCGCAACCAAGGCGAGCAGATATAGGGCTCAGTCGGCTTCCAGTGGTGCTTGATGATGTTGCTATCAGCATGGCGACGCTCAGCCCAATCAACACGTTTCTGACGCGAAACACAAAAGTCATCGGGATGAGTAGTGCCCGCGTAGAACGATAGTTGGATCGATTTAGGTAGCGAAAATTCCTTCGTCCGAACAGCCGTCGTCGATCTCAAAGCCAGCGAGTCGATTCAGCTGCTTCTCGCCAATAACAATATTGCACCTCGCCCCGATGGCTTTGTTATTGAAGAGACACACGCTTATATTTCGGCCCTCGGGGACGAAACGGCTTTGTTGGAGCCAGCGACGGTCTCAGTCTGAAGGGCTAGACGGTTTGAGCGAAATCATACACCGGCGTCAGCACCTCGCGAGTTGGCTTTCCGGCTTCGATGAGGCGGTCGATCTGCTGTGAAACTTCAGCGGTGAGCCAGACATGACCGCATTGCTCGCATGTCTGGACCGGAACATGCTCGAATCGATGAACCTGCTCGCCCCAGGGCACGGTGTGAGTAATCGTTTTTGCGCGCAATGTGCCGCCACACTCGGCGCAGATATTGGTGTTCGTACGGGGCATGGATCTAGTGAGTTCTCCGTGTCCACGGATCGACCCAGACATTTGAATCATACCAGTGAACAGTGACAATATACGCTTTGCCGCCATCAAACGCGCAGGAAACGTAGAGCGGATCGCCATTGACATAAGCCATGAAGAGCGCCTTCGGAAAGGGCCGGTCGTCGGGATACCGCTCGATCACATCGCCAGTTGTGACGACTTGTTTTATGTCCGCGTCGTGGATACGTCGCTCTCCCATCCGCTCCTTAGCGTGGAGGGTTATGAGGTATCGATCCTCGCCAACCGCATTGCGGAGGGCTTCAATATCTAGATGTGACCTAGCGGGTGAGCCGAGCGAATAGTTGAATCAGGTCACCGGGGTGCTGCGGCCGTTTTGTTTGTAGCCCTCCAGCAGCGCGTTCAAGTGCTCGACTACCCGCGGGTTCTGCTTGTACACATTGTTCGTTTCAGCGATGTCGGCTTGCAGGTCGTATAGCTGTATTGGTGGCAGGTTTTGCTCTTGCGCCTGCTCCGGCGTCAGTTTGTAGTAGCCGCCTGTACTGGGGGTGTTTTCCAGCTTCCAGCGGCCTTGGCGGATAGTGAATGAACCGTCGCCCGCTTGTGACACTGTCGCCTCGCGGATGGGCTCGGTGAGCGTTTGTCCCAAGAGCGCGGGCAGGATATTGTAGCTGTCTTCTCCGGCATCGTTGGGCAGCTTGGCGCCGACGATCCCGGCGCAGGTCGCCAGTAGGTCCGTAAGACAAACTGTCTCGTCAGAACTCGAACCGGTCTCGATCTTGCCGGGCCAGCGAGCGAGAAACGGGACCCTGTGGCCGCCCTCATAAATGTCGGACTTGTAACCCCGGAAAATGTAGCTCGGGTAGTGCCCTTTGTCGTTCAACTCGGTGATGCCGATGTAGGGCGCGCAGCCGTTGTCGGAGGTGAAGATGACGAGCGTATTTTCGGTGAAACCTTTGCGGTCGAGGGTGTCGAGGACTTTCCCGACTGTGTCGTCGACCTCGATGCAAAAATCGCCGTATGGACCGAGCTTGCTCCTGCCGCGATACTGCTCGCTCGGCACGATTGGGATGTGCGGCGCCGTTAGCGGCATGTAGACAAAAAATGGCGTGGTCGACGACTGCCCTTCGATGTACTCGAGGGTCTTCGTCGTGATGGTCCGCAAGACGTCTTCAGCTACGAAATCTTTGTGGGCGGGGCCGCTATTGTCGGCATAGCGCGCGGGGCGGTAGTCCCTGGTGACAAATAAGAGATCTTGCTTGGTTGTGCATTCGCCAACGAAATGATCGTCTTCGATGTAAATATACGGGTGCATATCGAGGGACGCGGAAATTCCGTAGTAGTGGTCGAAACCGACCGACAACGGGCCGTTCTCGATGGTCCCTTTCCAGTCGACGTCGCCGTAGTAGGCTCGCCTGTCGACTTCGGCATCGGATTCGCTCCAGGCCTTGCCATCTGTCGCCGGCATGTCCATGCCAAGGTGCCATTTGCCGATCGCGGCCGTGTTGTAACCATGGTCTTTGAGCAGGGACGCGACGGTTGTCCGTTCGGAATCGATTAGGTGTCTGCTGTATCCCCAGGCGACGCCCGACTTGATGCGCGTGCGCCAACAGTAGCGGCCGGTCAGTAGGCCATAGCGGGTGGGGGTACAGATTGCGGATGGTGAGTGGGCATCGGTGAAGTGCATGCCGCCCCGCGCGATACGGTCGATGTTGGGGGTGGGGATTTGAGAATTTTCGTTCAGGCAGGTGAGGTCGCCGTAGCCCATGTCGTCGGCTAGGATGACGACGATGTTCGGGGTTTCGACCGAAGAGTGGGGGGCTTCCGATTGATTGAAACAGCCTGGAGTAGCGGCAGTCGCTGTTGCTGCTCCGACTGCTTTTAAGAATTCGCGTCTACGAATATTTGGCATTGGCGTTCCTTCCGAACTTCGCCGGGTTAACCTTGTGGTCCGCTTGGCACGAACAGCATAGCCGACGTATGGATTTGGTTTAGGAATGCCAGGTGAATCGGGGCACCTGTGTTCGTACGCGGCCGCATTTGAATAGGTGAATTCCGCGAACTATGCTACGGTCTCGTTGGGAGATTTCACCATGGGTTCGAATGTGATCAATCGCCGCCGGTTCGTTCAGGCTGCCGCCGCCGCGGGCTTGCCGCTGATGGGCGCGCGAGCCGCCGATCGGCCTCGCCGGGTGGCGCTCATCGGCTCCGGTTGGTACGGCAAGAATGACCTTTTTCGCCTGGTTCAGGTGGACGACGTTGAGATCGTCGGGCTTTGCGACCCCGACAGCGAACGATTGGCCGCTGATGCGATCACGGCGTCGAAACGGCACAAGAGTGGCAAGAAACCCCGCACCTACGGCGACTATCGCGAATTGCTCAAGCAAGAGCAGCCCGATATCGTCGAGGTCGCGACGCCCGACCACTGGCACTGCTTGCCCGCCATCGCCGCGATGCAAGCCGGCGCGGATGTCTATGTGCAGAAACCGATTTCCGTTGACGTGGTCGAGGGGCAATCGATGGTCGCGGCCGCTCGCAAATACAAACGCGTGGTGCAAGTGGGCATCCAACGGCGTTCGGCTCCGCATTTGATCGAGGCCCGCAAACGTATCCAAGACGGCATGCTTGGCGAAATCTCTCACGCTGAAGTTTGTTGCTACGTCTACAACGGGCCGCGCGGCAATCCGCCTGACATCGACCCTCCGGCTAACCTCGACTACGACATGTGGACCGGCCCCGCGCCGAAGCGTCCGTTCACGCAATGGACGCACCCGCGGCGCTGGCGCTACTTCATGGAGTACGGCAACGGCGTGATCGGCGACATGTGCATTCACATGCTCGACCTGGTGCGCTGGACGCTCGACCTCGGCTGGCCGACCGACATCTATTCGACCGGCGGCATTTACATGGACAAGCACAGCAAGGCCAACACGCCAGATACCCAGTCGGCGCAGTTTGCTTTCAACAATCTCAACGTTCTGTGGACCCACCGCAACTGGGGTAACCCGGTCGACCCCGAATACCCCTGGTCATTCTTTATTTATGGCGACAAGGGAACGTTCAAGGGGTCGACGCGCAAGTGGGAGTTCATTCCATACGACAAGAACGAAAAGCCGATCTTACAGATGGCGTACACCGAGATGGACGACCCAAGGTACGCGATCGACAAGAAAGATACCGTCGATTCACCGCTGCCGCCCCAGGAATTTCCGGTGATCCGCGCGCACATGCGAAATTTCCTTCAAGCAATCGACGAGCGCAAGAATCCGGTCGGCGACATCCAGCAAGGGCACATGTCGACAGCATGTTGCTTACTGGCGAATGTTTCGCTTGAGGTGGGCCGCTCGCTGAAGTGGGACCCGGTGCGGCACCAAGTGGTTGGCGACGCCGAGGCCAATAGCAAATTGGCTCGGCCGTATCGATATCCCTGGGTTCATCCAACGCCGGAAACGGTTTAGACATCACTAGCTGGGGTTCGCTAAAAAACGCGGCGCACCCAATTCGCTCATAGATGCATCCAAGTCGTATGAGAGGATGTCGCTGATGGTTCTTCGCGTGCTGACGAATTTGGTTGCGCTTGCCGCGACCGTCGCCGCCGACCAGAGCGCCACCGCGCCGGTCGTACTCGAGCTATTTACTTCGGAGGGGTGTTCGAGTTGCCCTCCCGCTGATGCACTGCTGGCGAAGTTGCATCGGTCGGGGTCAATCAACGGCATCGATGTGATCGTGCTCAGCGAACATGTCGACTACTGGAACAGGCTGGGATGGGTGGACCCCTTTTCGTCTGGCCAATTCTCAAAACGCCAGCGATCGTACAGCAGCAACTGGCCGGATCGGATGTATACGCCGCAGATGGTGATCGATGGTGCGATCGAAGTTCTAGGCAGCGACCCATTGGCAGTGAATCGCGGCGTAATAGTTGCCTCGCTGGCGAAGAAAGCTTCGATTTCGTTGGACGCGAAATTTAAGGGGCACGGCCGTATCGATTTAACCGTTGGAATCGCCGAGATCCCCGAAGGAGACTGGACGAAGCTCGATGTTTATGCCGTGGTGATCGAAGATGACATCTCGATAGATGTCACTCGCGGTGAGAACAGAGGGCGCGTGCTGAAGCATGTTGGGGTCGTTCGAAAGTTGGAGCAGCTCGGGCAGTTTTCATCTGACGAGCGCGCGCCGGTTAGGGGCCGTGAAAGAACCCTCCCTGGCCGCTTGTTGGATTTTTTCGTGAGGTCCGCAGTCGCAATATGCTTTTCGCGCGATTGCGGCCCTGTTGTTGGCACTTGTCGTCTCGAAGGCCTTCAGGGCGCTCCCAAGGCCCGTCTTGGGCTCTTTTTCGGCCGTTTTCCGGCCTCAGGCGGGTTCTAGGCCAGCGCCGTCGGCAACGGCGCGCACCCTCCCTCAGGCTGCTGCCACACCAGCCGGATCCAGGCCCTCACGTTGTACGCCAACATCGCCCACAGTAACTCCGATCGCGCCTTCCGCAACCCCCGCACCCGAAACTTCCTCACCCCAAACCGCTCCTTCAACCATGCGTTCGGAAACTCCGCCAACTCCGATCGCCGCCGATACGCCTCCTTCGCCCGCTGCGTCTCCATCCACTCCCGATGCTTCGCCATCAGCTCGTCTTCTTCCGCCCGACTCGCCGTCCGTCCCCGCTCGTAACTCTTCGGACAACACTTCAGCCGATATTCACAAACTTTGCATTCCCCACTTCGCTGCCTATACCAGCGGTATCTCCTCTTCCTCTTCGTCGTTGTTCCCCGGTATTGCAACTCTTTGTTTGCCGGACATCGAAACGTGTCCGTCTTTTCGTCGTAAATGAAAAACTGTGTCTCGAACTCCGGCTGGATCCCCGCCGCCCGCGCCGCTGCCGTCGAGCGCTTGCCCCGCTCCGGAGCCGGCGTCACGTACTCGATTTCTTCCGCTTGCGTCCTCGCGATGTTCGCTCGCGAGTTGTACCCGTTATCAGCCAAGACTTGCTTCGCCTTCTGCTGCAGCCGCCGCTCCATGTCCTCAAGCGTCGGCTTGAGTTGTTGCGCGTCCGAGGCGTTGTTCGTCAACTCCACCCCGACGACAATCTTCTCCTTCGCGTCCGTCGCGAACTGCGCGTTGTAGCCCACTCCCCAGCCGCTGTTCGACTCGTGTTGCAGCCGCGCCTCCGGTTCCGTTTCACTCGCCCGCGCTTCGCTTTTCTTCTTCTTGCCGCCGCGGCCTTTCGCTATCCACCGCACGTCATCCAACGCTTCATTCAACCTCTCGACGCGCTCGCGATCCGCTCGCTTGCGCGCCGCTTGCCGCCGCTTGTTGCCGGCTTCGTCTTCCGCTTGCGCGCCCAACTCCTCGACCACCGCGTTCGCTTGCTCCAGATGTTTCTCGATCGTTCCCCGCCGCCTCCGCGAACTCGTCGAACCTTGCGAGCGCAGCCGCCTGCCGTCCACCGCCAGCTGTTCGAGATCGATCAAGTTCGCTTCGCTCAACACCGCCAACACGTTCGTGAACATCCCCTCCAGCGCTTCGCTTTGCGAAACCCGAAAGTCCGACGGCGTGTGGTGGTTGATCTTTTCCATGCCGCACAGCGACTGCAGTTCGGGACGGTACTCGCACAGCCGTTCGATCTCGCGCGCCGACGAAATGCCTTCGGAGTCGGCCCAGATCCAGACCGCCACGAGCAAGCGCGGGTCCCAGGCCGAGCGTCCGCCGAGGTCGCGCTGCGTGCGCAACCTGGGCGGCGAACGGGCGCAGATCGAGTTGGCCGGTCAACTCCCAAATCGCGCGCACGCGATGTTGCGAGTGAACGAGATGCTCGACCTCGATCTCGCAAAATACTTTCTGGCGCCGATCGGGCCGCCGCAATTTCAACTGTTCAATCGGGATCGGCGGCACCGCCGAGGACTCGTTGCGGGGCCGTTGTTCGAGCTCAAGCAACGGCATCTGTTCGCCCATACATAAAAGGCGTCCGCGGCCCTTCCCCGGTTATCCAAACGTTCCCTCTTCTTGATGCTTTGGCCAGGTTCTTTCACAGCCCGTTAGGGTGAGGGCACCGGCGTCGTCCGCGGACCTTCGACCCGGTGGTGCATTTCTTCGTACGATGCCCGGCCCTCGACCATGTCGACAAGATCGTCGGGGTTGACGTCGATTCCAATAAAGTTTCGCGCGAATGCTTTGCCGGTAATGTAGTCCCAGCACTCTTTCTTGGTACGGAAATTGTCGACTTGCAATTCGACGCGGTTGAGGTCTGGGTCGGCGTAGTAGAACGACGTGGTCATACCGTGGTTCGTCGGCCAATACGGCAGGATGTTTTGCTGCTTAAGCCGCGCGTAGACGTTGACCGCGAGATCGCGCATGGTGGCGTATTCGAACGCGTAGTGGTCAAACCCGTACGTTGGCCCAGGCGCGGTGACTTTCTTTTCGCGCACGATCGCAATCACGCTTTGGGTCTTGTCGTATGAAAGAAAGCAAACGCGATCGTTCTGGAACTGCACGTCGGCTGGGAAGACCGTTTGGTACCAGCGGATCATTTCGTCGTAGCGTTCGGTCTTGAGGATCGTGTGGGTCGGAGGAGACGGGATGCGAACCGGCGCATCGGCGTCGACCTTTGATCCGGCTCTCACTAGCGTCTCGGGATCGAGTGTTCCAACGCCGCTTCCGTCGACGAGACAGCCGTCGGCGCAGTACTTCGCCAGGTCTTTGCCGGATGCAGCCGCGGTCACTGATAGTTCAATATTCAATCCCGTTGGATCGTGATAGTGCATGGCGGTGATTGGACCCAGTTCGGTAACGCGATGGGGTTGGATGCCGTTGGCCTTCAAGCGCTGATAGGTGTAGACGAGATCGTCTAGCGAGCCGTAGCCAAACGCCATCCGCTCGAAGCCGCCAAGGTCGGCTGGAAGGGCGCCCTGATTCGGGCGTGAGAAAAACGAGATACGGTGATGCTCTTCGTCGTAGGTCGCAAATGCGCCGCGTCCGGTGTGTAGCGCGACGCGCGTGCCGAGAACTTTCGCGTACCAGTCGAGGGTCTTGTCGAGGTCACGGGCGCGTACCGCGATGTGGGCGAAGGCAATTGGAGCAACGGCTGTTTCTTTTGCTGTAAGCGGCGAACCGGCCGCGGCTGCGGTCCCGAGTAAGGCAGCGCCTTTGCCAATAAAGTCGCGACGAGATAGGTTGGTGGGATCTTGCACGTTTCGGTCTCCTGGTTTATCTGTGGGCAGAGTAGCATGTGCGACATGGCGATTCACGCTAGAATCGGTCTTCAATGAATTGCTATCCGACGACCGACCCGCAGCCGAGCCAGGCTAGTTTCAATGGCAAATAACGGCAAACTGCCTTGGCTCGTCGTCTACCTGCTTTTCATCGCGATGGTGATCGCCTATATCCATCGCGTCGATCTTTCGTCTGCACTTCCTCTAATGTCGGACGAGTTTGGCTGGAGCGCGACGCAACTCGGCCAAGCGAGCTCCGCTTTTTTTTGGATCTACTTCATGCTGCAAATCCCCGCCGGCTACGCGACTGATCGCTGGGGTGTGCACTTTGTTTTCTGGGCCGGGTTCGTCATATGGTGCGGCGCAACGCTGCTGACGGCACTCACGACCGGCTTCGCAATGTTGCTAGGACTACGGCTTCTATTGGGGATCGGACAGTCGATCGTGACTCCAGCCGGGCTGCGTTATATCCGGCTGAGCTTCCCCGAGGAGCAGCGTGGCACGGCGGTGGGCGTCTACATGTCGGGAACGAAGGTCGGGCCCGCGGTGGGTTTCGTTGTTTGCGCCTATCTGTTGAATGCGTTTGGCTGGCGCGGAATGTTCGCCGCACTGGGCATTGGTTCGCTGCTTTGGCTCATTCCATTCTTTATTTGGGTCAAGCGCGAGGACCCAGCGGCGCGGCCATCAACCGCTCAACCGGCCGACGCCGGACGCGCGGTTCCGACAAGCGAGCTCATGCGCAGTCCGGTCATTTGGGGCACCGCGATTGGCACGTTTTGCTACATGTATTTCGTCTACTACTGCATGACGTGGATGCCGACTTACTTCAAGCAGCAGCACGGCATGTCGATCAAGGAGCAGGGCTGGTATAGCGCGGTCGCGTTCGGAGGAATGGCGATCGTTATCGTCGCGGCCGGGCGAGCCGCCGACCTGCTGATCCGGCGTGGTTACGACGCGGTAAACGTCCGCAAGGGATTTACGATTGCCGGATTTCTTTGCGCGTTTACGCAGACCATTGCGGCTTACACGGATTCGGTATCGGTGATGCTGTTCTTCGCCGTCTTCTCACTGTGCGGGCTTGGTCTCATGACGGCGAACTACTGGGCCTTGACGCAAACGCTGATTCCCGGTGGGCGCATCGCAACCGTGGTGGGTTTTCAAAACACCGCCGCGAACTTTGCGGGCGCCGTTTCGCCATGGATTACCGGATGGCTTGTTGACCGGACTGGAAATTTCGACGCCCCGATCCAGGCGGCGGCGTTTTGGCTTTTGCTGGGACTGGCGAGCTATATTTTCTTGGTCCGAAAGAAATACGCTCCGCCGCTCGAAGCCGCGTGATCGCGGTCGCGCCGCTAGCGAACACTGCCGTCGACAACGACTTCGACTAAATTCGGACCGTTGTTCGCGAATGCTGCTTCTAGAGCCGGCGCGATCTCGTTGGGCTCTGTCACTTTTGTCGCCGTGACACCGAGCGAGCCTGCAAGCGCGGTGAAGTTTATAGCGGGGTCGTCAAGATCCATCGCAATGAAATGGTCGCTTTTGTGGAAAGCCAACAGTCGTTGCTTCAGAATGCGGTACCCACCGTTGTTGGGAATCACGTAGGTCATGGGCAGCTTGAGATGCGCGGCGGTCCACAGCGCCTGGATCGTGTACATCGCGCTGCCGTCGCCAATCAAAGCGCATACGGGGCGCTCGGGTTGCGCGAGTTGCGCGCCGACGGCGGCAGCCATTCCCCAGCCAATGCCGCCGCTTGCGAGCCCGTGATAGCTGTAGCGGTCACGGTAGGCAAGCAGGTCGGGCAGGCGCGCGCCCGACGTTAGACCTTCATTTACAACGATCGCGTCATCAGGCAAAGCCTCGGCGAGCCGCAGCATCAGATAGTCGGGGTCGATCGGGCTGGCGCGACATTTTTCGGTTGTGAGTTTCTCGGCAATGATGTCCCGCTTAGCCGACCAGTTGCGCGCTTTGAGAGCGCCGATAGCCACTTGCGCACCGTCGGCGAGGGCTTGGCCGCCTTTTTCACGCAGTATGGGCGTCAACGCTCGCAACGTCTCTCTGACGTCCGCGCGCACGGCAGTCTCAGAGGAATAGTTCTTACCCATTTCCCAATCAAGCTGGCCAATCTGCATCACAGGCATGCCATCGGGTAAAGGCTCGATCTGTGACCAGACGGACATGCGCAATGCGTCGGCGCCGAGAACGATCATCAAATCGTGCGCCGCCAGAATCTCGCGGACTTGGCGTTGATCGCGAGTGAGCCCACCGAGGTAGCAGGGGTGTTCCGAGAGGAAATGCGCTCCGTAGGGGACGCTCTGTTGGTAGGCCGCCGCCCCAAGCGCTTCAGCGAACTCGGCAGCCTCGGCTAGGGCGTCTGACTTGACGACTTCGTCTCCGCAGATGATCACTGGCGCGGTTGCGGCGAGCAGACGATCGGCCAGTTGGTCGAGAACGTCGTCGGAAGGTCGGACGCGGGTATCGACGCGCGTGGAAGCGCCGAGGTCGATCAGCGCTTCGTTGTTCAGAATGTCGCCCGGCAGCGAAATGAACACTGGCCCGGTGGGAGGTGTGGTCGCGATCTTCGCGGCCCGTCGCACGATGCGGGGTAAATCTTCGAGACGTGGGACCTCGACCGCCCACTTGACCAGCGGCTCAGCGATGGGCACGAGTGGGTCGTAGAGCATCGGCTCGGTAAGGCCGTGGCCGAGTTCCTGCTGCCCGGCGGTCAAGATCATCGGAGTGCCGGTAAAGCGCGCGTTGTAGAGCGAGCCCATTGCATTGCCTAGCCCCGGAGCAACGTGCACATTGCAGGCGACGAGTTCGCCACTCGCGCGCGAGAAGCCGTCGGCCATCGCGACGACAACCGATTCTTGCAGCCCGAGGACGTACGTCAGGTCGGGGTGGTCTTTCAGCGCATGCATGATCGGCAACTCGGTTGTGCCCGGGTTGCCGAATAGATGTGTAATGCCCTCGTCCTCGAGTAACGAGAGAAACGCCGAGCGGCCGGAGATTGGGGTGGAACCGGTTGCCATGTCCACACAAGGGTAGTACGGAATAGGCGGACGACACGCTTCAGAATGTGCGCGGCCTCGAGCCGTTGGCAAGCATCCTTCGCGAGTGCCTGCAATGCTTGGTCGCGTGTAACAGTAGGCCATTCATGTTTTCCTAAGAGATCCATTCGCGACGCTCCGCGGGTGCGCTCCGTTGCCGCGGAAGGTCTCGCGTTTGAGGCAGTAGAGTAGGGGAGGGTCCCGCAAGTGGGCGTAACCTCCCCCCTCGTCGAACCGGACTTGCGGATTTCCCGCATCCGGCTCTCCAACAAGCTCTCGCCTTGGGCATGCGCGGGTCGAGACTAGTGCGAGCGGTTCAGCTCCAGCAGCCCCTGGCGTTGGAAAAAGGAATACCAAGGCTCGTCCTTCGGCGGTCGAAACCGGTGCTGTCCCCGCCGTCGCAGATGTCGCATGAAACGCCACCGCAGGTACCAGTCCAGCTCCCAGTAGGCACCCCGCGGATAGCCCCTCGAAAAGTAGTTCGCCCAACCTCTCATCTGTCGGTTTAGCCGCCCGATCACCAAGGGGCTGTGAAAAAACCTCCCCTAACTCGAGAATCGGGCGTAGCAAGCTACGCCCCTACAAATAACTTGCGTGTTATCAGCGCTGTAGGGGTGCGACATGTCGCACCCTCGGGCGACCGTAGGCTCGGCTACGCCGCGAGTTCGGCGGCGCGCGCCGCCGAAAGTTCCTCCTGCGCGGTCTCCATGTTGAAGTAGGCCCGTTCGGCCAGCTGCCAGCGTTCGTGCTGCTCGACCAGCAACGCGCCGACCAGCCGTTCGCACGAGGCCCGGTTCGGAAACACTCCCACCACCCGGGTGCGCTGCTTGATCGTCTTCATCAGCCGCTCGGCCATGTTCGTCGACGTCAATCGCTTGCGATGGCTCTCCGGGAATCCCAAGACCGTCAGGCAATCCTCCAGGCCCGCGCGCAGCATCGCGGCCACTTTCGGCCGCCGCCGCTCCCACTTCTCCGCCATCTCTTCGCCGATCCGCAGACAGCCTTGGCGGTCCGCCGCCGCGAATACCGCCGCCAAGTCACGCAGCACTTCGCGGTACTCGGTATGCGCCACTTTGCGCGCGATCTCGCGTTTGAAATGCACGCGGCAGCGCTGCCACCGCACCCCTTGGAAGTGTTTCTCCAGCGCCGCCCGGATCCCTGAGTGCGCGTCTGAAATGACCAGTTTGACGCCCGTCAGTCCGCGCTGCTTGAGCCCTTGCAATACCGACCCCCAGGTCTCGAGCGATTCGCTGTCGCCGTTACGCCAGTCGAGTATTTCCCGGCCGCCCTCAGCGTTGAAGCCGATCACCACCAACACCGCTTCGCTGCTGATCGAGCCTCCAGCACGAACTTTCTCATAACGGGCGTCGATCATCAGGTAGGGATACTCGCTCGTCAAGCGCCGCCCGCGCATCGCGTCCAGCTTCTCGTCAAGTTCCGCCGCGACGCGCGAAACCGTCATCGCTGAGATGTCGAGACCGCACATCTTCTCCAGAACCGTCTCGACGCGCCGCGTCGAGACGCCTTGGAAATACATCTCGCTGCAAGCCACCAGCAACGCTCGTTCGCTGCGTTGCCAGCGGGCGAACAGCGACGGGTGGTAGGGCTCGCAATCGCGCACTTGCGGTACGTCGAAATGCAGTTCGCCGTTGCGCGTCTTGAACGTCCGCGGCTTCTTGCCGTTGCGCCGTTCCGCGCCGGCTCTCGATTCGTTGGTAGGGCTGCGCCCCCAGATGCTGGTTGACTTCCGCCTGCATTGCTTGTTCGATCAGGGCTGCGAGCAGCTGCTTGACTCCTTCGTCTTGTTGGAACAGCTCTTGCGCCAGTTCCAGGATCTTGTCACTGTGGTCTTGGGTCATCGTTGTCGTCTCCTCTAGACGGGTTGTTTGGTTCTTCCCATCGTGAGCGCCGACCGATGACCCGGTCTACTCCGCGTCAAACATTTGCCAGAAGTATTGTTACAGAACCGGCGTAACCTCCCCCCTCATCGAACCGGACGTGCGGATTTCCCGCATCCGGCTCTTCCACAAGCTCTCGCCTTGGGCATGCGCGGGTCGAGACTAGTGCGAGCGGTTCAGCTCCAGCAGCCCCTGGCGTTGGAAAAAGTAGTACCAAGGCTCGTCCTTCGGCGGTCGAAACCGGCGCTGTCCCCGCCGTCGCAGATGTCGCATGAAACGCCACCGCAGGTACCAATCCAGCTCCCAGTAGGCGCCCCGCGGATAGCCCTTCGAAAAGTAGTTCGCCCAACCTCTCATCTGTCGATTCAGTCGCTCGATCAGTTGCGGCAACGGCACATGCGATTGCGACACACTCGTCATCTCCCGCAGCCGTTCCCGCTCACGCCCGACCGATTTCGCCGACCGGCTCCTGTTCCAATACCCCCACTCCCTGGCTAGCCGGTCGCGGTCCCATCGAAACAGGTAGCCCAAAAACTCAAGGCTCGCTCCTTCTTCCCTCAGCTCCACCACGCGGGTCTTCTCCCGGTTCAGCTTCAGCCCCATCCAGACTTCCAACTTCTCCTCAATCAACGCTTCCAGCGCTACGTCCCGCCCCCTCATCATCACAACGAAGTCGGCGGCGTATCGCACCCGTTTCGCGCTCCCTCCTCGCGCCGGACTCGCCCGGTGTCTGAGAAACACCTTGTCGAACCCGTGCAAGTACAGGTTCGCCAACAGCGGCGAAAGCACTCCACCCTGCGGCGTTCCCTTCCTGCTGCGTTCTCCTCGGTCCTTCCCTTCTGCGTGCTCGCCCTCTTCCACCACCGGCGCTTCCAGCCACAGCCGTATCCGCTTCACGACACTGCGATCCGCGATCCGGTGTCGCACGCACGCCAGTAGTTTCTCGTGAGGTATCGAGTCAAAATAGCCTTCTAAATCCGCGTCATATACCGCTTGATATCCAGCTTGGATATGTCCACGAATCTCCTCCAGCGCTTGGTATGCCGAGCGGCCCGGCCGAAATCCGTACGAACAATCTTCAAAGTCGGCTTCAAAGATCGGCTCCAGGATCAACAATGCGGCCATTTGCACCACCCGGTCCCTCACGGTCGGAATGCCCAGCGGGCGCTTCTTCCCGTTCGCTTGCGGTATCCAGACACGGCGTACCGCTTGCGGTCGATAGCTCTTGGTACGCAGTTCGTATCTGCAGATGCGATACGTGGAGTTCATCCACCAAGCGCCGCGCGCCGCCCTCTTGCGCTTCGATCGCTGTGATCGTTACTCGTCGATCGTTACGGAGCCGAGCCCGGGACCGCCCGCTTGCGCGCGCAGCCGTCGCCATGCCGCTTCCAACACATCGCGCCGATAGATCCGGTCGTACAAAGCGTAGAACCGAAACTCCGGCTGCTGCTTGGCCTTTTGGCCCAGCTTCTGTCTCAAACGAGAGAGTTTCTCCGGCATCGCCGGGCTAGCAAGTGGAATCTTTTGAACATAAACGGCTCTCCCTTCTGTCGCAATTAGCATGCTTGTCTGACTCCGTCAGCATGAAAGCGCCAGGGCCCCTTCGCTCCACTCGCATTACCGAGCTTCGTCGCTACTATGCGCCCCCGTCTTGTCCAATACAAGATGAGCCTGAAGGGAGGGGTGATTCCAACACAAGATGAGCCTGGAGGTAATTTGGGCAAGGTCGATTAGGAACAGGCAAACTGCGGGCGATGGGAGTCGCCGTGCAGCAAGCCGAATCACTGAGTCTCGATGAGATCGAGAGTTTTCTTGACGGGTGTGGGTCCGTCGAGTTCCAGGCCGGAAGTCGAGCGGATAAATACGCGCTCGTCGAAGGCGTCCTGAAGAGGCATCATTATGCCGACCAGAAGCGCTCGGTTAAAGGATTGTTGAGACGCTTCCTGAGCAAGCTAACCGGCTTAAGCCGCGCCCAATTGACTCGCCTCATCGGGCAGTTTTTGCGCGAAAAGTGCGTTCGGCCGACAGCCTATCGAAGGCGCCGCTTCCCCACCAAGTACAGCCGCGCCGACATCGTTCTCCTGGCGCATGTCGACCAAGTACAGCAACGTCTCTCCGGGCCGGCGACGCGTCGCATTCTCCAGCGCGAGTTCCAAATCTACAACCGCAAGGAGTTCGAACGCCTTGCCGAACTGTCGGTGGGACACCTCTACAACTTGCGCAAACGCGCCGTCTACCGGCGACACAGTTTGCATCTCGACAAGACTCGACCGACACCCGTGGCGATCGGCGAACGCCGCCAACCCGAGCCGCGAGGACGTCCGGGCTACCTGCGCATCGACACCGTGCACTCGCCCGAACAGGAAGGTGAAAAAGGCGCCTACAGCATCAACGTGGTCGACGAAGTGACGCAGTGGCAGGCCGTCGGCTGCGTCCAACGCATCAACGAAAACCACCTCATTCCCTTGCTGGAAGGCCTTTTGGAACAATTTCCATTTATCGTTCGCGGCTTTCACTCCGACAATGGCAGCGAATTCGTCAACCATCAAACCGCTAAACTGCTCGAGAAGTTGCGAATTGAATTTACGAAGTCTCGCGCGCGCCGTTCGAACGACAATGCCTTGGTCGAAACCAAGAACGGCGCGGTGGTGCGCAAGTGGATGGGCTACCAGTTTTTGCCCTCGGAAGCGACGCAGGCGATCGACACCTTCTACCGCCAGTGGCTCAACCCGTACTTGAATTTTCATCGCCCATGCGCTTTCGCCAGCGAGCGCCGAGACCGCCGCGGCAAGTTGCGCAAGGTGTACGCCGAGTGGAGCACGCCGTGGGAAAAGCTGCTCAGCCTGCCCGCCGAGCAGCGCGGCCTGCGCGCGGATCGCTCGCTCAAGAAGCTCCAAGCGCGAGCGGACACTTGTTCCGACACCGAGTTTGCCGAGCAACTCGACGCTCAGCGCAACGAACTGCAACGCGTCTGCAAAGACCTCGCGATCTGCTGGCGCACGCGCTAGACAACGCCCCGACCCGAGGCGTTGTCGGCTCCTCCGGCCCACGTCCGAAGACGGCCGTGGGGTCTCGCCTGGGATGGCTGCAAAGGGGGATTGGGGTGCCGCCCCTTCCCCCTTATGCAATCCCCCTCACCCCGCCCTACGAAGCCACAAATAGCTGTAGCCGCCGACCTCAACTCACGCTATAATCCCCCTCACCCCGCAGCTGCTTCGCCTCTCTCCTTCAGGCTCATCTTTCAATTGGAAAAGAGGGGCGCATTCGACTCCCGCACCAGCCCCAGCGCTGGTTATGTTTTCCCTGCGCCGCGTGGCGAGAAATGCGGGCTAGCAAGTGGAATCTTTTGAACATCAACGGCTCTCCCTTCTGTCGCAATCAGCATGCTTGTCTGACTCCGTCAGCATGAAAGCGCCAGGGGCCCCTTCGCTCCACTCGCATTACCGAGCTTCTTCGCTACTATGCGCCCCTCCGACTCCCGCACCGGCCCCTGCAAGGGTTATGGATTCCCCTCGCCGGCTTGACGACCTGCGCCTCTACGAGCGCGCAGCCCCCCTGCCGATGCAGGCCTCCCAGGTTCCTGACGAATCTTTCCACGCGCGCTGTCCGCTTCCACCCCGAAGAGTCCGCCGGCTGCTTGTGTTCGTTGCTTCACCGACGGTTGCAGGCTTCACCCTACGCGACAGGCTGGCCACTCTCGACTTGCTAACGAGGCTCTCGAACGCGGTTCACTTGCGTTACGGCTCACGTGTTTGCCTTCTCGGGCTTCGCCCGCCTCGGCCACCAACAGCAGTTACCCGCTGAAGGCGTCCTCCGCGAACGCCGAGTCGGCTACGGGGGTGAACGAACGATTCCCACGATGAACTCCTTTCAGTTCACTAGATTCGCCAGACTTAGCCTGGCACTCCGCGCGCCGGCAAGCGGTTTCCTCGAAGGCATTGATCCCTTCGAGGAAACCGCTTGCTGGGGGGCCGCCGCCGCTGGGCCGGACGTGTGGGCTCTGCCTTTCTCCCTCGACCGGTTGGAACCCACAGGAGAAGCCTTCTTGGTCGCCCAGGGAGCGGGGGACCACAGCATCGCCGATGACGGCACCCTCGTTGTCGTCGACGTGCTGGGAGGAGGTCACCAACAGCTGATCTGGAGAGACCGTACCGGCGCGAAGTTGGGGGAGATCGGGAGGTCGCAGAGGGGAATCGGTCAGCCGGCCCTCTCACCCGATGGCCGGCGAGTGGCGGTGGGCGGGCAAGAGGACGCGTCCACGTCGGCCGACGTTTGGTTGCATGAGGTCGGCCGAGCAGTCACACAGCGACTGACCTTCAACCCCAGCTCCGAAAACTACCCCGCATGGTCGCCCGACGGCAAAATGATTGTGTTTCGCTCGGGACGTTCCGGGGCGGGCGACCTCTTCCTACGCCAAGCGGACGGGACGGGCGAGGCGGAACCGTTGGTAAGCTCACCGGTAACGGAGTTCGAGTCCTCTTGGTCGCCAGACGGGCAAAGCGTGATCTACGGCGCGAGGGACCCAGACACTGGTCAGGCCGACCTTTTCCTTATCAACGTTCGAGGAGGAGGCGCGCCCAAAGCGCTGACGCAGACGCCGTTCAGCGAGCGTGTCGCGGACATCTCTCCAGACGGGCTACTTGTGGCCTATTGCTCCGACGAGTCGGGTTCCAACGAGATCTATGTGCGTGAGTTCGCTGCCGGCGGGGGCCGCCGTCAGGTTTCCGAAAATGGAGGGTGCCAGCCGAGGTGGAACGCCGACGGCCGCGAGCTGTTCTACGTGGAGGGCGAAACGCTGATGGCGGTGAGAATTACTACGCCCCCAGAGATTGAAGTCGGCCGAGTCGAACGTCTGTTTTCGGATCCGAACTTGCGAAGCGTGATCTGGAGTTACGACGTCTCGGCCGACGGCCGTTTTGTTACGGTCGAAGATGTGTCGGTCGAGAGCGAATCACAGCCTGACGCCTCCATCCACGTCATCGAAAACTGGTACGAAGAGTTCCGGGATCGCAAGTAGCCAGAGCCAAAAGGGCTTAGGTCGAGTTCTCCCGATCGGTGTTGGTAAATCGCGTTTCGCCGAGGTTCCGCCCCGAGCCGGTCACCCCGTCGGAATCGTCCCGAATCCGGCGATTCGACCATTTTTTCAAAGCTACTGAAAATTTATTTCCGACACAAGTGGCGACAGGCCAGAATCTCTCGGAGGCCTATAAACAGGGCGTTAGAGCCATTTGGCGAGGGTTTCAGAAGGCCTTCGACGCATCGATTGAGGCAGCGTTTGTTGCCAACAGCTATTGCCTCGTTTCCTCTGAGGCTCATTGATCTTCTCCGACCGTAGTCCCGCTTTATGCCGCTGGTGGTCGTCGACAGGTGATTAGGCTATCTATCGGGGGCCGATGATGGACCGGGTCTCACGAGGAGCTAGGCAGGTAATCCGCATCTTGGCGTGGGAGGTCCGCTCGATCGATTAACTGAGCCGAGTCAGAAATCTTCGCCACCCGTGCACAGCACCTATTTCCTTCCAATCTAGAATTTCAAGAATTTCCTTGTAGGGGTATCCGTGTAGTGCGACCATTTAGACGAGACTCGTCGATCATACGTTCGTAGCATGCGCGCTGCGAGCGAGTTTCGAGAACTAGCGACTATTTTCTAGAGGGGACGGCCACATCATGACTTCGGCTAGTGCGGGCGAAGGCGCATGCGGTCTTTTTGTTAGCGCCACCACAGATGATCGAGCTGTTGTAGCCGTCCCGGCCGATACCGCTCGAATCCTATCAGGTGGTGTAGATCGCGACTCGTCGTGCGCGAGCGGACGCACAAATCACCAACAGTTTTCACACGCAGGCTCGACCGATGTCGGCTGTTTGTTTGGGTTGGCTCTTCAGTCGCGATTAGCAATCGCGTAGTCTTCTCTGGAGGAAATATGAAGAAACGGTTCGCCGGGCTCGCAGTGTTGAGCCTGTTGTTCGCTATGTCAGCATTCGGCCAGCAAGCCGACACTGCGGTCGTCGTCGGCACCATTGCCGACGTCACGGGAGCGGTTATTCCAGCCGTCGAGATCCGGCTCAATCACGTCAACACGGGCGCCACGTACACAGCCCAGTCAGATGAGCGCGGTTTCTACCGCACTCCGCCTCTTCGAATTGGCGAGTACAGCATGGAAGCCGAATCGCCAGGTTTCAAGCGCATGCAACGCACTGGCGTCAACCTAAACGCCGGCGATACCCGACAGGTCGACTTGGTGCTGGAGGTCGGCGAAGTCACGGAGACGATTGAGGTCGTCGCCCAAGCGCCCTTGCTGCAAACGCAAGAGGGGTCGACCAGCACGGTAATGGATAACCAACAAATTCTTGAGTTGCCCTTGAACGGACGCGATTACCTGCAACTCGCGCGCATTTCGGCCGGCGTGACGCCGCCGGCGCGCTCCGAGGTCGCCAACCGCCAAGGCGTCAGCGTCGGCGGATCGCAAGCGACCCAGGTTAACTTCCTCATCGACGGCATCGACAACAACAACCAGTCGATCGCCTCCCAAGGCGGCCAGAAAGAAGCGATCAAGCCGCAGATCGACGCGGTTCAAGAGTTTAAGATCCTCACCAACGCCTACTCAGCGGAGTATGGGCGCTCCATGGGCGGCGTCGTTATAATGACGACGAAGTCTGGGAGCAACGAACTCCACGGTACAGTTTTCGATTTCTTGCGGAACGAAAAACTGGACGCAAAAAACTTCTTCGTTCCGCACGAAGTGAAGAAGCCCCCGTTCAAACGCAATCAATACGGATTTGCCATAGGCGGCCCGGTCAAGAAGAACAAGGCTTTTCTGTTCGGCGATATGGAGTTCAGCGGCATCCGCGAATCGACGACGCGGGTGAATACGATTCCCAGCGTGATCGAGCGGACGGGTGATTTTTCCGGCCAGAGCGATATCGTCCGCGATCCGCTGACGACGAACTTGGAGACCAGGGCGCGCGATCCGTTCCCGAACAACACGCTTCCTGATAGTCGGATCGACTCGGTCTCGCGGATCACGCGCGATTGGTGGCCGACGCCGACGAACAGCGGGCGCACTCGGAACCACGTCTTCGTTCCGCCCCGGAACCAGGATCTAAACCGCTGGGACGTCCGTTATGACCAGAGCATCGACGATACGAACAACTTTTACTTCCGCATCAGCGGCCAGCAGACCGACAACCTCCGCAATCCAGTTCTTCCGGACAGCGCGGATGGCCTTTACACGCCAGGCACCAACGTGGACATCACCAACCGCCAAATTGCGCTGGTCTACAACGGAGTCTGGAGCCCTAACCTGGTCGGCTCGTTTCGCACCGGCTGGAGCTACATCGACACTGGCAACACGGCGGAGCAAGATAGGCCCGTGAACCCGCTCATCGGGTTGGACATGGGCAATGGTCTTGACATCTCGACGCGGGGCTCAGGCAGATTCAGCCCTTCGGGTTTCCGGGACGTCGGACACTGTTGCTTCAACTTCATCGGGTCGCAAACTCGGCAGTTTTCGGGCGACATCACCTGGACGAAGGGCCGGCACACGATCAAGTTCGGGCACACCACCTACTGGATGCAGAGCCAGATCTTCAACGCCGGCTTCATCACAGGCAGGTTCGTCTTCGACGGCCGGTTTACCGAAGATCCGGAAACACGCGCCGGCGGCGATTCGATGGCCGATTACCTGCTCGGCTTCTCGCGGGAAGTTCGCAACTCGAACCACCGGCACATGGCCCTGCGCGCACCATGGCTGCACCAATATGTTCAAGACGACTGGCGAGTCAGCAACAAGCTAACGATCAACCTCGGCGTACGCTACGAGCTGAGTTTGCCGTGGGTTGACAAGTTCGACAAGATCTCGAACCTCGATGTCGACACCGACTTGAATCAACCCAAGTTCGTCGTTGTGGGCGAGAGGGGGAGTGGGCGTTTCAACCGGGCGCTCGTCACATCAGACACGAATAACTTCGCCCCGCGCGTCGGGTTCGCCTATCGCTGGCAGGAAGATACGGTCATTCGCGGCGGGGTCGGCCTCTTCTACGCCAACACCATGAATACCGGCGGCGGCGAATTCATGGAGACCAATCCGCCGTCTCACGTCAAGACGCAAATCTCCACGGACCGCCTCACACCTACGATCAGCCTGCAAGCCGGGCAAGGAGCGGGTGCCTTGGATCCGCAAAACTCTCCCCCCCTAGTCCCAGGCTCGTTCGAAATCGACCCCCCATGGCCGGTGGCCGCGCAGTGGAACTTCAACATCCAAAAGCAACTACCGAACAACATTCTTTGGGAAATCGGGTATTTCGGCACCAAGGGAACGCACATCATCCGCAGGTACAACCTGAACTTTGCGCGCCCCGGGCCAGGCAACCCTCTCACTCGCCGACGCTGGAGGAGCACTCTGTTTCCCGGAACCGACAATGTGCAAGTGCCGCTGTCGTTCTTGCACAACTTCCGCAACGACTCCAACTCGAACTATCACGCTTTGCAGACGAAAGTCGAGAAGCGCTACGGCAGCGGCGTGAGCTTCCTGGTTTCCTACACCTGGTCCAAAGCTATCGGCGACTACAGCTTCATCCCGGGCGAGGACCGAGGGATTGGAGCGAATTGGGGCGTGCAGAACGCCGAGAACCTTCATGCCGAGCGCTCGCTATTGAATCAGCACGTCGCCCACCGCGCCGTGGCCAGCTATTTGTACGATCTCCCGTTTGGCAAGGGCCGAAAATACGGATCTGCCTGGGGAGGGGCCATGAACGCGGTCCTCGGCGGCTGGACGGTCGGTGGCATTAACAGTTTTATTACAGGCTTCCCGATGAACTTGTCCGTCCGTGGCAATCCCTCGAATACCGGCGGGTTCAACCTGGACCGGCCCAACGTCGTCGGCGAGTGGAGGATTGACAATTCGAGCCCGGATCGTTGGTTCAACACGGACGCTTTCGCGCGCAACGACCCGTTCACTTTCGGCGACGCCGGAAGAAACATTCTAGAGGCGCCGGGAACGATGAAGTTCGACCTGGCGTTGCACAAGACGTTCCAGATCAACGAGAAGCTTCGGGTCCAGTTCCGGGCCGAAGCGTTCAACGCCTTCAACACCCCGATCTTCGACGGGCCGAACCTGCAGGTCGGCAACCGAAACCTCGGAATTATCTCAAACGCGGCGCCCGGCCGAATTATGCAGATGGGGTTGAAGGTGATTTTCTAAGGCAACCTCTCCTTGTATAAAACCGCCCCGGCCGCGACGCCGGGGCGGTTTTTAAGCTGACGCGGGCATTGCTTTCCGTCGTCGGCTCGAATCAGGCTGTAAGATTAGCGAGGTGGTTGAAAGATACGCTCTCTGGACCCTGCTTCTCATCGGTGCCGCATTCGGCTGCGCCGATAGCCTCGAAACGAGTCTCCCGGCGATGCCCGCCGTTAGGGCGGACGCGTTCCCTGAAAGCGCGCGCGAAGCCGTCCTTCCGCGCTTGGAGGCTCTCCGTAGCGATCCGGTCGACGCCCAAGCAAACGGCGAATGCGGCAAGTTTTTACATGCTCACGATCAGTTCGATTCGGCCGCCGCCTTGTATCGTCGAGCCGAAGTGCTCTCGGACGGGGAGTTCGAGTGGACGTATCTTCTCGGAGTCGTCGAGCAGGAGAGCGGCTCATACGAGAGTGCGGTTGAGGCCTTCCGTCTCTCGCTGACCAAGCGCGACTACGTCCCCGCCGCGATAAGACTTGGGGAGGCTCTGGCCTCGCTCGAACGCCCCCGAGAGGCTCAACAGGCGTTCGAAGACGCCTTGCAAATCGATCGCAACCAACCCGCCGCATACTACGCTTTAGGGCGCACGCTTCTGGAACTCGGGGAATTGGATGAGGCGAGAGCGTTGTTGACGCGCGCGATAGGGCTGTCCCCAAATTCGGGAGCAGCCCACTATTCGCTCGGTCTGGCTTATCGCGACGCGGGTGACGATGCCTCGGCGCAGCGACACCTTGCGTTGGCCGAGAAGTACCCACAAGAAAAGCCGCCCATCGACGACCCTGTTCTGAGCGCGGTCGAGAACATTAGCGCGGATGAGCACTACTACCTAAACCTAGGACGCAGGCTAGAAGAGAGGGGGCGGTTGACGGATGCAGTCGCGGCATATCAAAGGGCGCTTAAGATGAATCCCCAAATGGCGGCCGCGCACGCAAATCTTGTCGGGACCTACGGACAGCTAGGGCAAGTCGAGAACGCCGAAGCGCACTACTCGAGGGCAATTGAAATCAACTCGCAACTCGAAGAACTGCACAACAACTGGGGCGTCTTGCAAGCGATGCAGGAAAGACCGGCAGCGGCGGCTGACGCATTTCGAAAGTCCCTAGGCATCAATCCGCGATCCGGCGAGGCGCATGCCAACCTGGGGATTGCGTTGATGCAACTGGGTGATACCAAGTCTGCGGTCGAACACCTCGAATCTGCGTTGTCGAGTAATCCCTCTCACCGTTCAGCCCTCCTCAATTTGGGCAGGTACGAGCTTGAGGCCGGTCGTGTCCCCGAGGCCATTGCTCACCTCGACCGAGCGCTCCAAGGTCCCGAGGACAGCCGCACAGCATTTATCCTCTATTCCTTAGCCCACGCATACGGCCAATCAGGTATGGACCGCAAGGCAATAGAAATGGCGCAAAGTGCGTTAGTTGCCGCAGAATCTTTCGGGGTGAACGAGTTGGCGACTCAGATCCGCCGAGAATTTCAGGGTTCGCCCTAGCCCGATTAGGAAGGTGTGCTTTATGATCGACGAGATCTTGGTTCGCCAAAGACCGGGTCGATTGGAACTAGCAGTCAGGTATTCTCACCATGAACCCGCTTAGCCAAATCATTGCGTTGCTGGTCCTACTGCTTGGAACTATTCCGGCCCTCGGGCAGAGTCGCGTCCCAGACCGACCGAATTTCGTCATCATCTTCATCGACGACCTGGGCTTTGCAGACATCTCCGCCTTCGGGCAAACTCGTTACCAAACTCCCAACCTCGACCGAATGGCTCGGCAAGGCCGCCGATTCACGAGCTTCTATGTTGCAGCGAGCGTATGCACTCCTTCCCGCGCGGGGTTGATGACGGGGTCTTATCCAGCCCGCGTGGACATGCTCACCAACGATCTGGAAATGGACGTTATGAATCACGTTGTTCTTTGGCCGGGAGATCGCAAGGGCCTGAATCCTGACGAACTGACCATCGCCGAGATGCTGAAGGATCGGGGATACGCGACTGCGTGTATCGGAAAGTGGCACCTCGGCGACCAGCCGTCGTTTCTACCCACTCGCCAAGGTTTTGATGAATATTTTGGGATTCCGTTCTCCAACGACATGGCGGATCGGAAGCCTTTTTTTGTGCCGACGCCGCTGGTACACGGAGGTTTAGCAACTTGGGAGCTCCCATTTTATCGGTTTGTCGAGTTTGAAATGAGCAGGCAAACCAACGGGCGGGGCAGTCTAATTTAGGCTGTCCCGTCTAACTAACAGCATCACGGGGCGGGACTGCATCACCATGCGGGACTGTCCCATGAGACAACGTAATCTACAGCGGGAAACCGAACCTACGTGTGGACTGTCCCATCCAAGCCCAGGAACCCGCGAACCTGCGTCTACTCGCGAATATCAAAAGCCCAAGCTGTATCTTGGTCGCGAATGATCAACTTGCCGTCAATGATCACCGGCAACGCCCAAGTACGAAACTCACGCTGCCCAATCTCGTGCCGAGCCAACTCTTCGTAGCCGTCCGGCGTGGCCCGCGCCATGCCCAGAATCCCGTCCTCGCTATACAGGTAGAGCTTGCCGTCAGCATATATCACCTGCGATTTGCCAACGCTGCGATCGCGCCAAAGCACCGCGCCTGTCTTGAAATCCATCGCGGTCAGAATCCGGCTAGACGAGCCATACAGCACGCCATCCACCAACACTGAACTACCGTAGTGGTTCCGCATATCGCGGTTGAAGTAAACTTCCTCCGCGCCGCTTGCCGTGAGCTTTAGTAACACGCAGCCGGTGCCGTAGTCACTCGAAAGAAAAACGTGATTATCATGAAAAATCGGCGTTGCCACATTAGCCGTGCCGTTCGCGACGCCGTTGTAGCGCCAAAGCAGTTCGCCGTTCTTGGCGAGCAATCCAATACCGCCTTCCCCGGTAAGCAAAATGTACTGTCGCACGCCGTCAACTTCCGTCACAATCGCCGATGAATAACCGGCCTCATCACTCTGAGATTTCCAAATCAGCTTGCCGTCGGCCTTGTTGAGCGCCACCACCGACGCACCTCGGCCACCTGGATTCACCACAATCACGTCGCCGTCGATTAGAGGTGACTCGCTAATGCCCCAGCGGATGTTCGACACGCTAAATCGATCGAGCAAATTGCTCTCCCAAATTTTCTTTCCCGTCGCCGCCTCGAGGCAAATCAGGTTGCCCGCCGCGCTTAGCGCATAAATTCGATCGCCATCTACCGTCGGAGTGCCGCGAGGTCCTCCTCCGCGGCGCTCGCTAAAGCCGCGCCCAGTGGGCACCTCCCAAAGCTTTTTGCCCGAAGCCGCGTCGATCGCAATGACGTACTGGCTGCCCGACCTCTGTCCCTGCGTATACAAACGTCCGTCGGAAACGGAGAACGAAGCAAAGCCCGCCCCTAGGCCCTCAGACGTCCAAACCTTCTTCGGGCCACTGGCGGGCCAACTGCCCGCCAAGCCAGTCTCATTCGAAATTCCGGTCCGCTCTGAACCACGCCACTGAGACCACTGCGCCGCCGCTGAAAGGGAACAAACGAAGATAACGACGACAAGGCGAAAAGCCATGTAATCAGTTTAGTGCCAGCCGGCTAATTCCCGTTCCGGCGCTTCTCGTGTTCCGCCATAAGCACACCCTTCTCGTCATAAAACTCAAACCGCGCTCGCGCCCCGCGCCCGTCCGGGTCGATCTTTATCATCAGAAACCCGCCGGTCGCTTCTTGGTCTGTATAGTGCTGCGTGACCTTGCCCTCGGGGTCGGTCGAACCGCTACTCCCGGGCGCCTCTCCCAAACGTGAGTTCGTATCTACGAGCGCACCGCTAGAAAATTCATCAAAGCCGCTAGGGTGCGTCGAGCGATACTTCCAGTGCCGGTCGCCCGTCGTGATGAAAAACTCGTCTGTGTCGAATTTGTTCTCGACCAGCCACGCGAAAAACTCGTCGCCTTCGTTGCGGAAACCGCCGATGTTGGTGTGGTTATCGCGCTTGCCCGCGCCGTCGGGACCCACCATCGGGGTTGCCGAGATCAATAATTTAAACGTCGCGTCACTCTCCTTGAGCGTCCGCTTAAGCCATGTTTTCTGCTTCTCGCCCCAAATCGTTTTGTTCGGCCCGTCGGGCATGTCGTTCGGACTGCGATAGTCGCGGCCCTCAACAATCCAAATTTGCAAGTCGCGGCTAACGCGATGCGTACGGTAGGTGACGGCCTCGCGGTCGTTGAGGTCGACGACCGGCAATTGCTCCCGAAACATGCTGATTCCAAGCTCGTGCGATGGTAAGAATCCCGAGCCCGACTCGCCCTCGTAGTCGTTCAATTTGGGGTAGTACTCGCTGCGCGTACTGTGCCGGATCAAGACCGGATTGACGGGGTCGGAATCGTTGAAACGATGGTCATGATCGTCTCTGAGCCAATACGTTGCGGACTTGAGAAACAGGTCGAGAAAGCGCTGCTGCGAGTACTGCTCGTGGTGCTTCTTGCGCATCTCGTGCGCCGTCTGCGCGCGTCCTCGGTGCCCCGGATGGTCGTAGTAAACGTTGTCGCCGGTGCCAACAAAAAAATCCGGTTCGAGCTTGAGGATCGACTCCAGCGCCGGATACCCAAGATCTTTATCCGGGCCATTGTAAGGCGGCCTACCCGCGCCACCAGTGTGATGGAAGAACGAATAATTCATGCCCGTAACGATGGCGAAGCTGTAAGCGGCGGGGCGATTTCCCGCAAGCGTGCGAAACGTCGCTGTCTCCGATGTGCGCGGATCGGCCTTTTCCGGACCGTAGTGCAGCCGATAAAAATATCGAGTCGCGCGCTTGAGGCCGTCAACTTTTGTCTTCACGATAAAGTCGCTAGACGGAAGAGCCTCAATCCAATCAGTCCTTTTTGAAGAACGAAACTTCTCGTTCTCCGCGTATTCAAATTGGGCCCAGCCGTCGGTCCCGCGAACGCCTTCCCAGGCCATGTTCTGGTACGGATTCGCGGAAGTGAGGCGCGATTGCAGGATCGCCGAAGTCTCGCCAACCTCGCCTGCCATCACGCCCTGGCGCAGGTTGACGGGGTAGCCCTCGAAATTTGCAGGCCCCTGAGCCATGCCGGTAACAGAAATGAGCGCGAGAGCAGCTAGTATGCGAATCATAAGTTGTATTCAGATATGGATCGCTGACCATGATAGCGGAGGTGAGTGCCGCCGCCGCCGAGGAGCGGGGGTTTTTTTAAGAAACAGGAGGAGGTTTTAGCGATGGCGCTAATCACATGCAGGGAATGTGGCGGACGAATCAGTGATCGCGCCACCAGTTGCCCCCACTGTGGCGACCCGCTAGGCCAAGCGGCAATCGCGACGCCTATGGGCGTCGCCGGCTACGAGTACAAATCACAGGCCGAGTTTCTCGGGATACCACTTATCCACGTCGCGGTTGGCCTAGACCCAAAGACCGGGTGCAAGCGAATTGCCAAGGGCATCATCGCCATCGGCGACATCGCCATGGGAGTCTTCGCGCTAGGCGGAGTCGCGCTCGGCGGGGTGACGCTGGGTGGTGTCAGCTTGGGCGTCGCCGCACTCGGCGGATTGGCGATCGGGCTCGGCGTAGGCCTAGGCGGGTTAGCGATCGGGTACGTCGCGGTGGGCGGCCTAGCAATCGGATACTACGCACTCGGCGGCCTTGCTCTGGGGACCCATGCGTTAGGTGAAGGAACGCGAGACCTGGCGGCGGTCGAGTTCTTCCGGCAATGGTTCGGAGGGTTCGTCGACAACATGTCGAACCGTCGATGACGCTCTATTCCGCCAGCAATTTGGTCACAACCGATCGAAAGTTCGGGCCGAGATTATCAAACCAAACAGTCTCCGCGCCCTCATGCTCTTCCCGTATATTTCCTTTGCGATCAACGAAGAGCAGATAGGGATAGTAGAATCGCGCCATCATCGACACTTTCGAAATTCGTGCGAACTCCGACCGGCTCGACACCGCCATCGGATAGCTCGCGTTATAATTCGCGGCAAATGCGCGCAGGCCTGACGGCCCGGTCTCGTTAAGCGCGAGTCCGACGACTTCTAATCCTTTCGCCTTTAGCTCTTCGTAGATCGGGCCCATCGCTATTGAAGCGTTTTGGCAATGCGGGCACGTCGTTGAGAAAAACATCACGACGACAACCTTACCCTTGAGATCGTCAAGCGACGCTACCCGTCCATCGAACGAAGTGATTGTGAAAGGAGAGATCGCGCGCGGAACCTCAGCCGCCGCCATCGGCAGCGCCGCTATTAAAACAAATAGTGCAAACCTCGTAAAGATCTTCATGATGTGAGAACTCGTTTATATTGTATCGGGCAACCCTTCGAGGGATTGCACCAGCGAGCCGGTTCGCGAGAGAACGAATCTACCGTTTCGAGCCGTGCCTTCGATTCGATCGGCGGTCTCGCTCTCGATTTTGAACTCGCCCCACTTCGCCTCGCAGACTTGCCGATAAAGCTGGAAATAGTCACGGGCGGCGTCTTCGTCAGTCCAAATGGATGCGTAGCGCAGAACCGTATCATTCGATCGGCGATGCTCATATACCTCGTAGTTCGAGCCCCGCCATTTTTCCGCGACTGGAAACTCTTTGTCTTCCCCGAGATGGTTCCGCAGCAAGACCTCGTGCTCAAATTGCCCAAACACACCTTCGTAGATTTTCTTAAATCCCTTGGGAGCTTTGAACGCCGGCAGCGCGGGCTTCGCGGGCTTTAAGCCGTCGAAATAAAGTTCCGGCTGCATGACGTGCTGCGTCGAGAGCGGCGGGTTTTCAAAAATCTTCGCGAAGGCCGCCTTGCCGTAGCGCTCGACCAATTCTTGTTGAAAAAGTAGCCCGTCGGAATACGGAAATATCAACGTCTCGCGAATGTAGAGAGGAGTGTTCGAGTAGACGGGATAGTCCTTGGCCTCGATTCTCGAAGCTGAGGCGGACGCCACCGCCAGCAGACGGTTCTCTGTAAGTGACTGCCCGCTCTGTTGCATCACCCACTCAGTCATCACCCAAGACGCCTGCCCCTCGATCACCGCCGATCGCGCCAAGTCTTCGTCGGACGTCTTCGATTTCTTGACGAACTTTTCAAGTCCAAACTGCTGGTCCGCGACCGCGTGGGTCAACTCGTGGACCAGCGCGAACTCTTGCATGTTTTTCGGGGTCCAGGTGGCGAGATAAAGGTTTCGCGTCTTGTAGTCGTACAGCGCGGTCGCCTGCTCGGTCATGATGTCGACTAGAACCTTCTTGAGATCGAAGTCATCATCAACGAGGCCGAACAACTTGAGGAAGATTTCTTCGCGGCGGATCTCGTCCGGCTTGGTCTCTTCTTCGAGCCGCTCACTTACCAGATCACTAATCTGCTGTTTCGAAATCAGTGAGCGGCGGATCGGCCGGCGCGCGCCGAACGCCATGATCTCGCGCACGTCCTCGAGCATCGAATCGATCTTCGAAAAGATCGCATCACCCTGCTCGGGGGTGATCTCCTCCGCTGACGCCAACGGCGTGGCGCATAGGCAAAGCGCCAGTGCGGCGAACACAAGCGTAGGGCGGATGCGTGACAAACGATGCTCCGAATTCCTAGGCGGCTCGGGATACGGCCGACCCTTTTGGACCGGCCGATCCATTAGCGCCTAGGCTCCGTTCCTGGGCGGACGGATGTCGGCTTCTGTTCGTTTGAATCTTGGGTTGGTTCGACCACCGGCGGTTCGACTAGCCGCGGTTCGGCCTCGACGGGCTCGCCGTCGAGTGTTTCACCGAATGTAATCGTCGACTCGCCACCGAAGCGCTTGTAGTCTTCATACTTGATAATCATGCGCATCTTGATCGAGCCGCTCTTGAACTGCAGCGTGTCGTTCGCGCTGGTATAGATCGGGAACCAGTACTTGCCGTCGATCTGGTCGCGGTATGTCTCGAAGCGCGGGAACTGCTCGTCGTCATTCTTCTTGCGGTGACCGACACCCTTGCCGTAGGTCTTCACAATCTGGAGATCCTGCTGGTCCACCCAGACTTGGCCCTCGAAATAACGTGATCCTTTGACCATGCTCTTAGGTTTCACCGAGAACATGTATGTATCGAGCTCGTCTACGGTTTGCTCGCCTAAGTAGTCGATTTGGTACTCATGCGCGTTGTCGCGAGTCATCACGAATGGCTGAACGTCGCGCAGATCTTGCATGTCGTTCGGCGTCAACAACAGCCCCTGTAGAGTGGACACCGGTGCGTACACTACGCGCTCAGTGCGCTCCTTATTGGGCCCGAAGATAATGTCTTGGACAATCTCGAAACGTCCACGCTCGCGATCGTCGTTGCCGAATTCCAATACCTTGACCGACTGGCGATAGGTGTAGGCCTCGCGGGCCTTGGCGAACTCCGTTTCGTTGTCGATGAAGCTCTTGATAATTTGGTCGACCGGGATCTTCGGCTCCGACGTCGCAGCCACCGCCGACATAGCGAGCGCGGCGATTAGTAGTGGTATATTGATCCAGCGGGCTCTCATCAAGGTCTCCTCGTTTATTCTAGACGCCCGCGCCGCCCGAACGGTTGCGGGCAGCCGGCTTCAAATGTTTGCACACCGATCGCGGACCCTTTCGCCGGCACCTTCCAAGCTAGACTAGTCTTTTGTCGACCTCGACCCTATCCGCTCTTGACGCCCCTCAGGCCGAAGACTTAAAGAAGTGCGTTCACTGTGGGTTGTGTCTGAACGCCTGCCCAACTTACCGCGAGCTTGGTGTCGAAATGGACTCGCCACGCGGCCGCATCTACCAGATGGTGGAGGTCGCCGAAGGCAAGGCACCTATTGGAGAAGACTACATCAAGCACATTAGTCTTTGCCTTGCTTGTCGAGCGTGCGAAACTGCCTGCCCGTCAGGCGTAGAGTATGGCCGGCTCATCGAGGGGGCGCTCGCGCAGATCGAGAATAACGTGCGTCGCTCGCCGATGACGCGCTTCATCCGCTGGTTGGTATTCGACAAGATCTTGCGCAGCCGATTCCTGCTGACGGTAGGCGGCTATAAACTGCTGTTCTATCAAAAGAGCGGTTTGCAGCAGCTCATGCGTTCGAGCGGGTTTCTCGATAGTTTGGGGCGGCTTGGCGAGATCGAACAGCTCGCTCCGACGGCTCAGGCGCCATTCTTTTTCAACAAAATTGGCAAGATTTTCCCGGCCGAGCGAGAGACCAAGCACCATGTTGCCTTTCTGGCCGGGTGCATGCAGAACGTCTTCTTTAGCCGCCTCAACGAGGCAACTGTGCGGGTCTTGCAGAAAAACGGTTGCGAGGTCACGATCCCCGCCGAACAGGGCTGCTGCGGTGCGCTACACGTACACGCGGGCTTGCGCGATTTAGGCCGCGAGCAAGCTCGACAGAATATCGCGGCGCTAGAAAATGGCAACTACGACGCGATCATCACCAACACCGCGGGCTGCGGCTCGGTGCTCAAGGAATACCCCGATCTGTTCGAGGCGGAAACTGAGTGGCATCGCCGTGCGACCGCGTTCTCGGTCAAGATGAAAGACGTTAGCGAATACCTGGCGTCGATCGAACTCAATCGCGACTTCGGCGAGGTGCGCCGGACCGTGACTTACCAGGATTCCTGCCATTTACTGCACGGCCAGAAGGTTCGCACGCCGCCGCGCGAGATGATTAACGCCATTCCCGGAATCACATTTCGTGAGCTGCCTCTCTCGGAAATTTGCTGCGGATCGGCCGGCGTATATAACGTCGAGCACACCGATATTTCGATGTCGCTGCTTGAGGACAAGATGCGCAACGTCGAATCGACCGGGGCGGACACCATCGTCACGGCTAACCCCGGCTGTATGCTGCAGCTCCAAGCCGGAGGGCGCAAGTTTTCGAAGAACCAGCCGGTATTGCACGTTGTCGAACTGCTCGATGAAGCTTACGCCGCACGCGGCTGAGCAAAGCCAAGCCGCCGACGGAAAGTCGGCGCCGCCAAGCATCCTTCGAGAGTGTCTGCAATGCGTGGTCGCCTGTAACGGTAGGCCATTCGTGTTTTCTTAAGAGATACATTCGCGACACCCGGCGGGTGCGCTCCGTTGCCGCGGAAGATCTCGCGTTTGAGCCGCGCGCGGCTCAAACGCAACTCACGCCGGATTTGCCCGGAACTTGCCTACATAACATCCTTGTATGTGGAATTCTAGGGAAGAGCCAAGTGAGGAGCCGGTGAAAACCGGCTCCTCACGGCGCGATGTTAGCTCGTGCATACTTCCAAGGGCTTCGAGCCCGTCCGTAAGCTGGAGCGGCAGCGCGTGCCTCGATCGAACAACCCCGGATAGTCGCTAGGGCCATCGAGCCCGTATTTGCAAGGAAGGGTGCTCCGAGTATGCATACTGATTCTACAACCGTTATCGTCGGCATCGATGGGTCCAAGGGCATCGTCGATTTCTTCATTCTCAATGGAAAAAAAGAAGCAAGCGGCCGTAGGCCGCGAGCGCCAAAAGCACTCGCCAAGTTGGCCGCCGAACTCGTCCGGCACAACGCGGAACTGGTCGTCGTCATCGCCGTCGCCCGCAAACTCCTCGTCGCACTCAACGCCATGGCCCGCGACAAAAATACCTGGATTCCACAAAACGCTTGACATAGTCGCTTACGGGAGGACTTGGGGCGTGCACCGGGCGTGGCGACAGGTTATTGTATTAGCAACGCGCGGAGGTTTCGTATGAGTGCTCGACTACGTACAGTGGTGTTTATGATGGTTTCCACGCTCTTGCTGGGGCAGTCACTCGCTTTTGGACAGGACACAGATAATTGGACGCCGCCGCGAACAGCGGATGGAGTTCCCGACATCCAGGGGCTGTTTACGTTTCGTACGATTACGCCGTTGCAGCGTCCTCAGGAGTTAGCTGGGAAGGAGACGCTGAACGCCAAAGAGGCGGCCGAATTCGAGGAGTATCGCAATCGGCGCCAAAATCGCGATCTGTATAACCCCGAGGAAGGGGCTCCTTGGGCCGGTTACGCACCGAACTCCAAAGGCGGCGTTTTGTCGTACAACGAGTTCTGGTACGAACGGGGCAAAGAGCTCACTAAGGACAAGCGTACGTCTCTAGTTGTCGATCCGCCAGACGGGCGAGTGCCGCTCAACGAGGCGACAAAAAAGAGGCTCGCGATACGGAGAGCGAATTCGAATTCAGGTTTCGGAGATTCCCATGAGGACCGCAGCCTAGCCGACCGCTGCATCATGGGGTTCAATTCCGGACCGCCTATGATTTCGGGGGCCTACAACAATAACGTTCAAATTCTGCAGGTTCCGGGATACCTTGTGATTCTCAATGAGATGGTGCATAACACTCGCATCATCCCTATGGACGGGCGTCCGCACGGAAAACTTCGCCAATGGGCGGGCGACTCGCGCGGCCACTATGAGGGCGATACGTTGGTCGTCGACACCATCAATTTTCTGCGCGAGACAAGCTTGGTGGGGTCCACAGCCGATACCCACCTGGTCGAACGCTTTACACGTATCGACCCCGACACACTGCGCTACGAGTTCACCGTCGAGGACCCGAATTCGTACACTCGCCCATGGACCGCGGTGATGCCGATGAGAAGGACCGACGGCCCGCTCTTTGAATACGCCTGCCACGAGGGCAACTACGGTCTCTACAACATCCTAGCCGGCCAACGCAAAAAAGAGCGTGAAGCAGCAGAGGCGACGGCGAAACAGTAGCGTCAGGCATGCCTCGGCTACAATCAGTCGGACATGGCAAAGCTTTACTTTTGGCGTCGGGTTGGAATTTGTCTACTATTAGCGGCTGCAACAATCGCGGTAGCCGCCGGACAGACGAACGGGTCGGTGTCAAACTCGACGGATCAAGGTTGTCGTGACCTGATTCTGAACAATCGGATTACGATTATTTACGCCGACGTCCGCACAGGTTCCGCGCCGGCGACGGCCCATTGTTACGTGAAGGGATTAATCGGTGGCTCAATCACGTTTCACGTGCAGTTACCGGTATCGGGAGAGTGGAACGGCCGGCTCGTCCATCGCGGTGATGGCGGCGGTGACGGCGATCTGGATTTCAGTGACGATCTGGTAGCGCGAGGCTACGCCGTAGTCAACAGCAACACGGGGCACGATGTTGGCGCCACCGGTGACCAGTGGGCCTATCGAGACAACCGCGCCGAAGAAGATTTCGCGTACCGCGCTGTTCATTTCTCAACGAACGCGGCGAAGACCGTGGTCGCGGCGTACTACGGAAAATCGCAGGAGTTCGCCTACCATTTTGGCTGCTCTACCGGTGGGCGTCAGGGGCTCGCCGCGGCGCAGTTATTCCCTTACGATTTCGACGGCATCGTCGCCGGCGCCCCCGGCCATCGCGGCATCGAACGGCGAGTTTATAGGCTCGACACTCAAAAACGGCTGTTCGATGACAACTTTGCTGCAAATCTTGCGTTTGACGCCGACAAGGATGGAAAACAGGAAAGCCTCGCAAAAGTTGAGCTTCTCGCAAGTGCCGTGCTGAGTCGATGTGACGCGGCGGATGGCATCAAAGACGGGATCGTCGAACCGCCCTTTTGCAAATTTGATCCTCGGTCGGATCTGCCGATTTGCCCGCAAGGCACTGATGCAGAAACCTGCTTTACGCCACGGCAGATTGAATCCATCGAAGCCATCTACGAAGGTGCGCGGAACAGTGCGGGCGAATTGGTGTATCCCGGTGTCGCGCTTGGGACAGAGAGCCAGTGGCCGCGTATCTTCGTACCTCACGTCGGAAATAAATTCGTATCGTATGCGCTGCGCACGGGCTCCTCGCTTGCGTACTACTTTTATCGCGACGATCCCGGCCTACTGCAGCCAGATCTGACGGACATGAAGTACGAGTTGGCCAAAGACGCGGCGTTACCGGAATGGGCTTGGTGGGAGTTTGACACCGATGAATTTGGCTCGGAGGAGATGTCTGACTTCGTCGCTATCTCGCGCGGAATCGATGCTGATCTGGACCGCTTTCTGATCCGCCAAGGTGGAAAGCTGCTGATGTATCACGGCTGGGCGGACGGCATTATCCCGGCGACACCGACCCTCGACTATCACGCCGAGGTCATTTCCAAGGTATTCGATGGGGATGCGAAGGCGGCGGCTGGGCACATGCGCCTGTTCATGGCGCCAGGCATGAATCACTGCCGCGGAGGGGTTGGGCCGAATGAGGCTGACTACCTAACCGCGCTCGACAGATGGGTGACTGACGGCACCGCCCCCGAATCGATCGTCGCCCGCCATCGAACGAGTGGCGTGGTAGATAACGAGCGCCCGCTGTGCCCTCATCCAACGCGCGCGGTCTACACGGGGCCGGCGGATGGCGTCAACGATTCTCGCAATTGGCGTGCGGAAAATTTCGAATGCCGTTGAGATGATTGCTCGCGGATAGCAGAAACAGCGCGCCGGTGAAATTCGGAGGCACGACCGTCAGGTTGTGCGGTGGCGAAGGAGATTTCTGGAATACGTTGAACTTGGTCCTGCTGATCAGTCCTCAGCAGGACCACACTCAACTCGCCCAGATAACCCTTCGCCACCGCACTTCCTGACGGTCGTGCCTCCGAATTTCACCGGCTTTGTGCTGGGGGCGAGCCCTGCATGGGTTCGCTGAAAACGATTGAGAAGAGCAACTGCTCGTGTAGCGATATTGCCCTACCCGAACGCCTCGCTGACCGGGCGACCGTGATCGGTGATGGGCACTGGCCGACGGCTCGCGTAGAGGTTCTTCGCCGGGTCAATGCCCAGCGTTGAGAAGATCGTTGCGAAGTAGTCCGGCACCGATATGCTGGGGCCGACGGCGTGCTCACCGAGTTTGTCTGTTTGACCGATTGCTTGACCGCTCTTGAGTCCGCCGCCGCCGAGTAGCACGCTGAACGCTTGCGCCTGGTGGCCGCGGCCCCCGCCGGCGTCGAATTCAGACGGACGGCCGAATTCAGTCGAAACGACGATCAGGGTGCTATCGAGTTTCTTGTGTTTCTCTAGGTCTTTGATAAGCGTCGCCAGCGCCTTGTCAAGGTCACGGATCAGCAGATGTTGCTTGACGATACCGTTGAGGTGGACATCCCAGCCCGAGCCGTTCAGGAAATTGAGATTGAAAGAAACCTCGACGAATCGGACGCCCGCGGACACCAGCCGACGCGCCAGCAGACAGCGCTGGCCAAACTCACCGCCGTAGTCTTCGCGCAGCGATGATGCTTCCTTGTCGAGGTCGAAGACGTCCATGAAGCGCGGACCCGCCATGCGGAAGCCTTGCTCGCTGACGTCGGACTTCGCCTGCACGATGTAATCTTCCGGACGAGCGGCTGCGTAGTCACGTCGAAGTTCGCCCAGCAACTGCTCACGGCGGCGTTGGCGTTCCAGACCGACGTCCGGTGCGCGGGTGAGTCCCGTTGGCCCAGTACCGACTTGGGTCAGATAGACGTAGCCGTGCTTTGCGCCCAGAAAGCCGGGGTCGCGCATGATGTTGGGATATCCCATGACGACGTACGCGGGCAAGTCATCGGACTTAGAGCCCAACTCGTGGGAGACGATCGAGCCGACCGAGGGATAAAGAATCGTTCCGCTCGGTTTGCGGCCGGTGTGCATTAGGTTCGAGGCGGCGCCGTGTTGACTATTGATGTCATGGCTGACGGTTCGCAGCAAGACACAGCGGTCCATCAACGGGGCCGTTTGTTCGAGGTGCTCGCAAAACCGCACGTCGCGCACCGACGTTGGAATCGAGTCGTAGTAGGAGCCGGCCTTGTTGGCTTGTGGGTCGCCGCGGCGCTTGGGGTCGAAAGTATCGATATGGCCGGCGCCTCCTCCTAGCCAGATGTAGATGCAGGCATCGGCCTTCCCAATGGGCAGCTGAGAGTCGGCGGCAACGAGTCCATTGGAGGAGGCTAGGGCCGCCGCCGCGGTGGTCCGTAGCAGGTCGCGTCGGGTTCCTTTCCAGGCTGCCATCGAGATCCCTCCTCGTTTTACGGAATGACCGAGAACTCGGGTGAGTTCACTAGTGCCCACAAGACATCTTCGAAACGCTCTCGGTAGTCCGGCTTCAGCCGGTCGGTCGGGGCGTCGCCCATTCGCACCTTGCGTTCCTCTTGCATACGGATAAGGTTTGATTCCGGGTCGAAATGGTTCGCCCACGACACTCGGGCGTCTGTTTTCTTCTCCGCGCCTTCGTTTGATTTTTCGACCGGCGGCAGGACGCGACCGGCGAAATAGGGCGCCAAGTAATTAACGACCATGCTCTTCTCGCCCTCGCTGGGCTCGCGCGTCAACACACGCCAGAACGTGTCGTCGATCATTTCTTCGAGTGGCCGGTCCTCTAGCGCCAGCGTGGTGAAGTAGCTGTCGTCAGAGAGCCGGGTACCGCGTGTACCAGTGGCGCCGTTGGCGAGCGCCAAGGTCTGCATGGGCGAGGGACCGTCGTCGCGATCGGTTGCCGGGGCCTGTCGTGACTGCCGCCAGCCGTAGGCTTGCATCAGGTCCACCAGCACCTGAGCTCGCGGCAGCGCGAGAGATGGCCGATCTCGCTCGTTTGAAAGAGCTGTCAATTCCCAGGCTCGGCGTGGAACGCCCATGTTGAGAAATTGGCGAAGCGGTCGGTCGCCGAGCGGATTGAGGTTCAGCTCTTCCGAGTCGAAATCTTTTCCGGCGATCTGATGCAGCGAGTCAACAAGCTGCTCTGAGCTCATCGTTCGCCTGGCGGGTCCGGCGAAGAGGGTCGCGGCTGGGCCGGGCGCAGCCGGATCCGCAGCGATAGGCTTGCGCTGATAGGCGTGCGATTCAAAGATGAGTTGCGAAACATGCTTGAGGTCGTAGCCGCTGCGCAAGAACTCGCGTGACAGGTAGCTCAATAGCTCAGGGTGGGAATTTTCGGCCTGCGACCAATCCCCCGCCGGCTCAACCATCCCGCGGCCCAGGTAGCGCTTCCAGACGCGGTTGACCACAACGTCGGCGAAGCGTTCGTTGGCCGGGCTGACGATCAGCGAGGCTAAAGCGTAGCGGGAGTCGACGGCGGTGTTCTTCGGCGGTAGCGCGGCGAGGGTGTCGTCGACCACTTGGCGGAAAGGCCAATGTGGGTCGATCGAGTCGCCTGGACGAAGGTTGACTTCGACGAATGGCTTGCGGCCACCCTCGACGAGTGGGACTGTAGCGCTTTCAGGCAGCGTGAGAGCTTTGCCTTCGAGCATCGCCGCCATGCTGAAGAGGTCCTTCTGCTTGAACGGATGGAACGGCGCGTCGTGGCAGCGAGCGCACGAGAGCTTGTTTCCGAGGAACGCTTGTGAGAGAATGTCGGCCTTCGCGGCCATCGCAGCCTCATTCAGACTGGCCATGCCGAATCCGTGCGGGGCGCCCTGGTAGAGGCTGCCCTCCATTTCGATCATTTCCACGACGAGCCGATCGAAGGAATGTCCGTCAAGGAAGGCTTGATGTAGATACCAGCGGAACGGCCCAGTGTTGTTCAGGTCGGGCTTGAGGATTCCGGGATTCTCGGCGAGAACGTCCTGCCAATAGCTGACCCAATGGTCGGCCCAACCGGGCTCATCGAGAAATCGCCGAATCGCGCCGGAGCGCCGGCTTTCTGGAGCGTCCGCCTGATACGCGCGGATCTGCTCGCGCGAGGGCAAGAGCCCCACGGTGTCAAGCGATAGTCTGCGCAGAAATTCGAGGTCTGAAGTCAGCTCGTTGGGCCTGAGTTGCGCTTCGGCGGCGCGCGCGGCAATAAAGTGGTCGATATCGTTGTTAGCGGGCCAGTTGGCCTCGAGCGGCGGAACCGTAGGGGCCGGCTGGGCTTCGACCCACTCGCGGACCTTCTTGTGACGTTTGCGCCATTCCGCGTCGACCTCGTCGTCGACGGCTCGCCTGCGATCGAGGTCGCCCTCGTGGTGCCGCGCTCGCGCCTGCTTGGCATACTCCTCCCAGTCACGGTCGGTTAGCAAAGGAGCCTTGTCGCCACCTAATAGCCGATCGACCTCGCCGCTACGCGCATAGCTAACCGCAAGCTCACCCGGGAACGGCGCAAGGCCTTTGCCACCGATCACCGCTGTGAGTACTAACGTGTGCTCGCCGCCGTCAAAGTCCACTGTTGCTAGCTCATCCTGGTGGGCCGGTGGAGCCGGACGCACGGGATACTCGGTGGTCGACGCCCGGGGCGGCAACAAGGCATTGCTGTCTTTACTCGGGGTCTGCGCTTTGGTCGTGAGCACGGGCCGCCCATCGATCGAAAACTGAGCGAGGCCTTTCGAGCGTAACCGGAAACGGTACTGACCCGCAGGAAGGGTTTTGGAGATCGAAGCTTTCAGCGTGAAAGGTACCGAGCGGTCGAGGGGAAGGGCGTTTCGGCTGAACCGGGTGGGAATGCGAACGAAGCCGAACGCGAGTTCGCTATAGGCGGAGATTGGAGTTTGCGAGTCGGGATCCAACCACTGCGCCTCTTCGAGACCTTCGAAAAGCTCGACATTGACGGGGTTTCCGGAACCCGAGATTGTTGCGGCCGCGGGTGCGGCCATACTTGGGGCGGTCGCAACTGCCGCCAGCAGCACGACTGTCACTAGGAATGCCGGACTGAGACGGGGCTTAATTGCTTGTCTTATCGCCATTTCTGTCACCTTCGGACACGGGGTCACCCATGGTTACTGTGTAGCGCTCGCGAGAAGATACCGCAATCTCGAGTGGGCATGCTGGGAATTGACTATCCAAGTGCAAAACACCAGCAAGCTGAACCTGCAACAGATCCAGCAGTTTCTCCACTCCAGCGAGGGATTCGATTCAAAGGCAAAGGGCGGGCCGAGATCTACACGTGGGTGGCGCGCACGCTCGCCAGCACGGCTACAGCCGCCAGAACCGCGCCGACAAAGGGCTGCTGCGGCAGTATCTGGTCAAGATGACCGGACTGAGCCGGGCGCAAATCACGCGGCTGATCCAGCAGTACCGGCAGGGCGAGCTACAAGCAAGACCAAGATAGGTCCTACAAGATCAGCAGCAGGCCGAACTTGACGCAGTAATTTCACGGCCCGACCCGCAAGGCCAACCCGGCTTTCTGCGAGTGGATACGCATGGGCTCGCGATGGCGTCAAGGGCGTCTACCACATCAATGCCGTGGATGAAGTCACCCAGTGGCAAGTGGTCGGCGCCACGCCCGCGATCAGTGAAGCCTGGCTGGAGCCGTTGCTGAAAGCCATGATCGAGCAGTTTCCCTTTCGTATCCGCGGCTTCCATTCCGACAACGGCAGCGAGTTCCTCAATCGCACGGTGGAGAAGCTATTGAACAAGCTGCTGATCGAACAGACCAAGTCGCGTCCGCGGCACTCCAACGCCAACGGCTTGGTGGAATCGAAAAACGGCGCGGGATCCGCAAACACACGTTCGCGGCGCCGCACGCGGGGCGCATCCAGCGCTTCTACCAACAGCACTTCAATCCCTATTTGAACTTCCACCGGCCCTGCGGACAGCCCGAGACTCAAGACCGACGCCAAAGGCGAAGCGGGTGTACCGCCACTACCAGACGCCTTGGGCGAGAAGTTGCCCGAGGCCGCCAGCTATCTCAAGCCAGGGCAGAGGCTGGAGGCTTGGGCCGCATTGCCCAGGCCGAAAGCGACACGGCGGCGGCCCGCCGGATGCAGCGATCCGCCAAGCAGAAGCTGTTTGCCAGTTCCGTTCCGCGAACACGCCGTGCTGAACAGCAGGAAGAGGGCTGTGGAAATGACGGACGATGGAAAACGAGGAAAACCAAAACCAGGTTTCCCTTCGTTTCCCACCGCCCTTGGAAATCGCTCCGCGATTCCCACAATCCCACAACCCCGACGACGATTCTCTCCTTGCCAAAACTCAAAATCAAAAAGCCCGAAAGGAGCCCCAGCGACTCAAAAAGCCCCAACCCCCGTCTTCAGGCTCATCCTTCGATGAGAAAATGCTCCGCAATCTCGAGTGCTGGGGTCTTAGTGTGGAGACCGGTTTGCGGGGGGGGCGCTGATACAATTCGTTGCGTGGCGAGCTACAAGCAAGACCAAGATAGGTCCTACAAGATCAGCAGCAGGCCGAACTTGACGCAGTAATTTCACGGGCGAGATCTCGCATGGGTGACAAGTTTGTCGAGAGTGTCCCAGGTCCAGTTGGGGGTTGTGAGGCGGCGGTGTAGAGGGGCATTGTACTAGGCGGCGTTTTGGTGGGCTGTGGCGGTGGGATTGAGGACGGCGTCGAGCATCCAAAGATCCTTATAGCCCATGATCTTGCGGAAGTTTTTCTCGGTATCCAGGAATGCCGCCGCCGCCCAACGGCGCACCATCGAAGCATCCTTCCAGCGCGTCACGCGACGTGTCTTGCGCCGCGCGCGCGCGTTCGGGCTCTCGACGATGTTGGTCGTCGCCAGACAACGATGCAACCATGATTATCTACTTGACGCAAGGCTAGATGGGGTGATAGTCTTGCGAACATGTCATTCTTTGACTGGCTGTCCTATTGGAAGTTGGCGATTGAAAAGTCTGTTGAATCTACTTGGTCAATTGCAGCGGACAAGCCTTTGCTTGCTTTCGTTGCCAAGGGCGGAGTAAATTTGGACCACTTCGGCGGAGCAAAAGTAGACCAGTTGGTGAAGGGGTAGCGGTTTTCGTGGGACGGCTGGAACGGAGCCTGCGGTCGCCCTTTAGGGCGGCCCAGGCGTAGTGGAGGCCGTCCCACGAAAACCGGGCGAGTGGCCGGTGGGTCAGCCCAAAGAGTGAGCCCGCTTCTTCTTGCTCTGGATCAGACGGAAGCTTTCGCCGTTCAGCTCTAGAATATGAACGTGGTGCGTGAGGCGATCGAGCAGGGCGCCGGTCAGCCGCTCGGAGCCGAAGACCTCCGTCCATTCGTTAAACGGCAGATTCGAGGTGACCAGCGTCGAGCCCTGTTCGTAGCGCTGGGAAAACACTTCGAACAATAACTCCGCTCCGGTCTTCGATAGCGGCACGTAGCCCAGTTCATCGACGATCAGCAGATCCTGCTTGGCCAACTGCTTTTGACATCGCAGCAAGCGCCGTTCATCTCGGGCTTCGAGCAGCTCATTGACCAGTGCCGCCGCTGTTGTGAAGCGTGTTCGATAGCCGCGCTGACAAGCCGCCAGTCCCAACGCCAAGCCGATGTGCGTTTTGCCCGTGCCGGAATTACCCAGTGCCGGCACGTTTTCGCGGCGGTCGATAAACTCACAGCGCGCCAGTTCCAGCACCAGCTTCTTGTTCAACGCCGGCAAGGACGGGAAGTCGAAAGTGTCCAGACTCTTGGTCACGGGAAACTTCGCGGCCTTGCTGCGGCGCTCGGTGGCCCGCTGTTCACGGTCGAGCAGTTCCAGCTCGCAGAGTTGTTGCAGGAAGCTCCTCGAATCCAAGCTCTCGGCGGCGCATTGCCGCGCCAGTTTGTCGTACTCGCGCAGGAAGGTTGGCAGCCGCAACGCTTTCAAATGCGCTTCGAGCAGAAGTTTCGACCTCGCCATTACCCCCCTCCTTGTGCCGGCAGTGCCAAATAGTCCGCAGCGGAGGTTTGCTCCACCTGGGCTGCCGGCAGGTGCGGATACTTCGTCAAGTCCAAGCGCGGCGGCCGTTGCTCGATGCGGCACAGCACTAAGTGCCTGACTGCATCCAAGCCAATCGCTCCCAACTCGCAGGCTTGGCGCACCGCCGCGGCAACGTGCTCGAATCGGAAGTCCTCCAGTCATCGCAATACCTGCACGTACTCGCGCTTGCCTGGCTTTCCCAACCGTGCCTCGAGCAAACGTCTCAAGCACGGGAACTGTTCGGGCAGCTCCCAGCCCGCCAACGGGGCCGCTTGATCGAGCGCGTTGGTCTTGCGTTCCAGCAGTGCTAGGTAATGCAGCGGATCGAAGATCAACTCTTCGCGTTCGTAACTGCGCCGGTGGCGCGCGATCTCTTCGCTGCCACAACAGATCACGATTTCATCGACGTAGCCTTTCAGCAACACCTGGCGATGTCCGTAGCGTGTGGGCACCGAGTAGTCGTTGGCGCGATAGCGCACCAATGACAGCGACGTCACCCGCGTGGTGCGTTTGTCGCAGGCGTCATAGGGCGTGGGCGGCAAGGGCAACAACGCTTGGCGGTCACGCTTGAAACGTTCCTCAATCGTTTCGGTGTGCCGCCGCAAGCGCCGCTTACGATTGTTGAGGCACTGCGCTTCGAGCTGCTCGTTGAACGCTTCCCAGCTTGGAAACCTTGGCGCCGGCACCATGAAGTTCCGCCGGGCATAACCGACCAGTCCTTCCACCTTTCCCTTGTCGTTGCCTTTGCCCGGACGCCCGAAACGATCGGAGAATAAATAGTGCGACTGCAGTTCACTGAACACCCTGGTCCGCTTGCGCCTGCCGTCGCCCAGAATCCTCGCCAGCGCCAAGGTCGTGTTGTCGTAGAGGATGCTGCGTGGCACGCCGCCGAAGTACCGAAACGCTGCGTTGTGCCCCTCGCAAAACGCTTCCGTCGTCGCGGCCGGGAAAGCTTTTACGAAAGCGTCATCGCTAGGCGGCAGATCGACCACCAAGTAGTGCGCCTTGCGCTGTACGCCGTCAATGACCACCAGAGCTTCACCGCAGTCGGCCTGGGCATCGCCCGCCGGATGCACCAGCGGCACGAACATCTCTTGCCCGCCGAGCTTCTTGTCGCGAACATAGTCCTTGACGATCGTGTAACCGCCGGTGAAATCGTACTCGTCGCGCAAGCGGTCGAAGATGCGTTTTGCGGTGTGGCGTTGTTTCTTCGGACGTTCCTGATCGTCGATGAGGATCTGATCGACGATTCCGGTGAAGGGATCCAGCTTCGGCCTCTGCGCTGGTTGGCGCCGCCGATAGCCCGGCGGAGTGGCGTAGCGCAACATCTTGCGCACCGTCCCTCGCGCCAGGCCAAACCGTTTGGCGGCCTCGCGCTCACTGAGCCCTTCGACAAAGACACTGCGCCGTACTTGAGCGTATAGCTCCACGCGATACATCCCTCTCGTGTCCCACAAACACCACAGGAATGTTCGCTGGACCACTCGGACGGTCTACTTTTACTCCGCCCAAAAGCAGCTTCGATTCGCCGCTCTATGGTCTAGTTTCGCTCCGCCGTTCTCACTGCAACGAGCACGAAGATGGGTGTCGTCGTTGGCTTGTGGGACGAAGGCATGGTAGTTTGTTCCTCCATGCAACGCCTCGCCCCACTTCGGTTCATGCTGATTAGCTTCTCCGGCCGGATCAAGCAGTACCAACGCGATGGCATCGCGTATCTGCAAGAAGAGGAGCGCATTCTTCGCGATCAACTGGGCGATAAACGTCTGCGACTGACCGATGACCAGCGTCGGCGTCTGGCGGTGAAAGCCAAAAAGCTGGGACGTAAGGCTCCTGCCGAGTTGGACTCGCGGTTCACTCCAATTACCCCCCTTGGCTGGCACCGCAAACTGGTCGCTCAAAAGTACGACCGCAGCCAACGTCGTGGTCCCGGAGTGCACTTGGTTCGCTCTACGTTCGGGGCACCACGCCGAATATCTCGCACTCAAGTTGATTCCATGCCTTCCTCATCCGAACCAGAGCTACGTAGAGCCCCCCTGAGTGATTGATAGTCGGTCACGGAGCGACAAGGTCAAGGCCTTGCGCCCGCCGTCACCCAAATCCCTACAGCCGTGATCTAAGTACTGCTTGATAAACCGGTACTCCTCCGCGTAGGAATCAGAGCCGTGCTGCTGCGCCAGAGACCGCAGAGCTGTGAGCAAGTTCCGCCGACACCTACCTTCTAGGCGCGAAAAAAATTACGGCAGCAGCTGTTCGCATTCGCGGCCCAGGATCTGATTATCCAGCTTCGAATCGTGTGCAACGTAGTCGAATGGATCTTGATCGGTGTAATTTGTGTGACGGCCACTATCCAAAGCCTGCTCAGCGCGTCTTCGCTCATTCCGGAGAACATTGATTGATTCGTTTCGAGCCATCCGCACAAGTAATCCGACGTGTTCGTCTAGATCAATGGTTGGACCGTCGGCACGATCGAATTTGCATGCCCACTGGTAGAACTTGAATAGGGAAACTTGAACAATGTCCTCAACCTGGAAGGTATCGAACTTGAACCGAGAATGAACGAAGCGGATTAGGTCATGCCTCCGTTTCGTGACGAATACATCAACTTGGTCCAGCGAAGAAGATCTGTGTTGCACCAGCTTGGGCCCTCCAGTTTGCTTGCCGGAGAGCAAACGAGCTGCGTGTCGGCGCTACTCGTCATGGCACTCCCAAGCGGGGCTCTGGTGCGTGGTATCGCTGTGAGATTCTTACGTCAGACGTATCATGCCAAATGAACTAGAAGTTAGTCCTCCATTTGCTTTCCATATTCGCCAGTCGTTTCCGGATGAGTGTATCCTTCGATTTCCTACCTACTGTCGGGCCGCCATTCCATTCGGAACGTCCGGTCTGGGTCTAAGCGATTCTGGTAAATCGAATAGCCAGGTCCTTTGACCGCTCCGCAGCGAATCCGGTTTCAACGAAAGTTGCGTACCTCGTTATGAATCCCGTGGGATGTCTTCGTCGTCTTTGCGTATCGAACAAAGTGCTCGGTTAGCCTCCCGAAAAAGTGACCTCAATGGGTTAGCGTCGCGGTGCCAGAAATCTTACACATGTCTATATTGTTTTTTCATGGTCCTCTCAGTGATTCATGAAGACCCCGCGACGCAACCTCTTGCGTTGCACACATCAAGGATCAGACACCTGGTTTGTTTCGCCTTCTACACACAGTTTCCTGGGCAGAGAACCAACTTGTAGAACTTGAGTGCTTTGAGCAGCTACAAAATTATCTACAGTGGATTTCGGACCCATCGGAAATCCTCCGTAAGTCATTGAAAACAATGGTGGGCGCGCCCAGACTCGAACTGGGGACCTCCTGCGTGTGAAGCAGGCGCTCTAACCAACTGAGCTACGCGCCCGGCGCTTGGTGACTTACGTTTTCGTCGACGGGCCGGCCTGACTGACTTTCTTGGCGCAAAATGTGCCACATTCTACCGACTTCGCGGCCGGAAGATAGAACTCTGCAGATGTCTAGCTTATCAGCTTTGGTACGGCCTGATTTGAGCGTCTTGTCCAATACAAGATGAGCCTGGAGGTAATTTGGGCAAGGTCGATTAGGAATAGGCAAGCTGCGGGTGATGGGAGTCGCCGTGCAGCAAGCCGAATCACTGAGTCTCGATGAGATCGAGAGTTTTCTTGACGGGTGTGGGTCCGTCGAGTTCCAGGCCGGAAGTCGAGCGGATAAATACGCGCTCGTCGAAGGCGTCCTGAAGAGGCATCATTATGCCGACCAGAAGCGCTCGGTTAAAGGATTGTTGAGACGCTTCCTGAGCAAGCTAACCGGCTTAAGCCGCGCCCAATTGACTCGCCTCATCGGGCAGTTTTTGCGCGAAAAGTGCGTTCGGCCGACAGCCTATCGAAGGCGCCGCTTCCCCACCAAGTACAGCCGCGCCGACATCGTTCTCCTGGCGCATGTCGACCAAGTACAGCAACGTCTCTCCGGGCCGGCGACGCGTCGCATTCTCCAGCGCGAGTTCCAAATCTACAACCGCAAGGAGTTCGAACGCCTTGCCGAACTGTCGGTGGGACACCTCTACAACTTGCGCAAACGCGCCGTCTACCGGCGACACAGTTTGCATCTCGACAAGACTCGACCGACACCCGTGGCGATCGGCGAACGCCGCCAACCCGAGCCGCGAGGACGTCCGGGCTACCTGCGCATCGACACCGTGCACTCGCCCGAACAGGAAGGTGAAAAAGGCGCCTACAGCATCAATGTGGTCGACGAAGTGACGCAGTGGCAGGCCGTCGGCTGCGTCCAACGCATCAACGAAAATCACCTCATTCCCTTGCTGGAAGGCCTTTTGGAACAATTTCCATTTATCGTTCGCGGCTTTCACTCCGACAATGGCAGCGAATTCGTCAACCATCAAACCGCTAAACTGCTCGAGAAGTTGCGAATTGAATTTACGAAGTCTCGCGCGCGCCGTTCGAACGACAATGCCTTGGTCGAAACCAAGAACGGCGCGGTGGTGCGCAAGTGGATGGGCTACCAGTTTTTGCCCTCGGAAGCGACGCAGGCGATCGACACCTTCTACCGCCAGTGGCTCAACCCGTACTTGAATTTTCATCGCCCATGCGCTTTCGCCAGCGAGCGCCGAGACCGCCGCGGCAAGTTGCGCAAGGTGTACGCCGAGTGGAGCACGCCGTGGGAAAAGCTGCTCAGCCTGCCCGCCGAGCAGCGCGGCCTGCGCGCGGATCGCTCGCTCAAGAAGCTCCAAGCGCGAGCGGACACTTGTTCCGACACCGAGTTTGCCGAGCAACTCGACGCTCAGCGCAACGAACTGCAACGCGTCTGCAAAGACCTCGCGATCTGCTGGCGCACGCGCTAGACAACGCCCCGACCCGAGGCGTTGTCGGCTCCTCCGGCCCACGTCCGAAGACGGCCGTGGGGTCTCGCCTGGGATGGCTGCAAAGGGGGATTGGGGTGCCCGCCCCTTCCCCCTTATGCAATCCCCCTCACCCCGCCCTACGAAGCCACAAATAGCTGTAGCCGCCGACCTCAACTCACGCTATAATCCCCCTCAACCCGCAGCTGCTTCGCCTCTCTCCTTCAGGCTCATCTTTCAATTGGAAAAGAGGGTCGACAGCCGTTACTGGATGGTTTTTCGTGTTTGCCGCGGTCATGCACTGGCTGGGTTGGATGCTGTTGCCGGTGAAGCTGGGCACGTTCATCGAGGCGGGAGACTTCGCGGCGATTAATGTGCAGTGGCATCTTTGGGTGTGGATGTTTCGAGTCCACATATTCGGGTATTTGATCGCGGTGATGGCGCTGGTTGCGCTAGCCGCTTTGCTCTCGGATTCGGAGGTTCGGGTGCTGTTGTGGCCCGGAGCGGCAGTTGGCGCCGGGGGCCTGTTTGTCAGCGCTCTGGCGTCTGCCTTTTACTATCACCACGGGGCCTGGGGTGCGCTCGAAATGAGCGGCGAGGCGGCGGGTGCGGTGCAGCAGCACATTAACGCTCTGCGCCTCGACACGGAGTACGTGACTTGCTTGGTGCGCTTCGGCCGGGTTTTCTTCGGGCTGGGGCAGGTGGTGATGTCAGCCGGCTTGATTTTGGGTAGTATCGCGCCGAAGCCGATTGGCGTCGCGGGCGCGTTTCTGGGAGTGGCGGCGATGGTGCTTACGATGGCACTGCCGGACGATTTGGCGTTTTATCTGCCCGTGTTTCATCTCAATTGCCTGTGGCTGTTGGCGATCGGCGTGATAGTGTTGCGGAACCACGGCGTAACTTTCTTGAGCGACGCAACGACTAACCCTTCAGAGTGACTCCAGCCCGCATTTCTCACCACCTGACGGCGAAAGCACGCGATAGGTGCGCCACTACTTCGTTGCGCTCGATCGTCGTGCTCAACGGACTGACAAGTACGCCTCCGCGCGCCAACCGTCGCCCGCCTCGTATTGACGCACCTCTCACGCACTTTCGCTCGCCACGTGGTGAGAAATGCGGGCTAGTGCATGGACTTTCGAAAATCTCGGCGCCACTGATGGTGGCCGTGCTGATGGCGGTGTCCGCGTTTGCGGCCACGTACGGTCCTGTAGATGGGGTGGATTTTGCCGCCGCTGACCTCGACCGCGTTCAGGCTGGACAGTCCGCACCGGACTTCACGCTGCAACGCTCGGATGGCACGGATCTGACGCTTTCGTCACTGCAAGGAAAGAACGTTGTTCTGGTGTTCTATCGCGGACACTGGTGACCGTTTTGTACCAAGCAACTCGTGGAGTTGCAAGGCCTGCTTTCAGCAGAGCAGAAGAAAGACACAGAAATTATCGCGGTTGCTCCCGACTCGCTCGAGGTGATCGGCAAGATGATTCCAAAGGTCGAGTTGGGGAGCGGCGGCAACATCGCGATCACGCTCGTTAGCGATGGTGAGCACAAAGTCATCGACCGTTACGGACTACTTAACGAGAAAGCGGCCGAGCGCGGGCGCATCATGCCGCACCCGACAACCTACGTCATCGACAAGGCGCAGAAGGTGCGTTGGAAGTTCACCGAAGTGAATTACAAGATCCAGCCTACTAATGCTATGATTTTGAACGAACTCGGGAAACTGTAGTCAGAAAGGTATCAATTGATGAAGCGTGTACTCGCTGTATTTCTCGGCCTCGGCCTGACCCTCGGATTGGCTTGGGCGGTTGAGCTTGCGGAGTTTCAGCCGCATATGAAAAAGGCGGCAAAAAGCGTCAAGGCACTGAAGAAGCAGCTTGCCGCGAAGGACGCCGAAGGTGCCGAGGCTAGCGCGAAGAACGTCGCGATGCACTACGGGCACATGAGCAAAATTTGGGCAGCGGACAACGTGGAAGATGCGACCAAATGGTCGCAAGAGTCCGAGGCTGCCGCCTCAGAAATCGCCGCTAAGGTGGCCGCTGGGGACTTCGACGGCGCAAACGCCGCCGCGGTGACGCTCGGTAAGACCTGCCGCACGTGCCACACGGCGCACCGGCAGAAAAACGCAGACAAGACCTTCAGCATTAAGTAGGGTTGTTTTCGACTGATCGCCCTCGGGTTAAACCTGTGGCCGTGGAAATTCCGGCGCGTCGCCGGGTTTGAATCCCAGGGTTGCACGCTGGGCTAATTTAAACGTCACCCCCGCTGGGGGTTCAAGGCTAGCGCAGGCGGTTAAGCGTGTAGGCCGCCATTGCGGTTACGAGTTCCTCGCCTTCGGCTGAGACTATGTCGCTTGGCCGGAGGTCAAACACCCTGCCTGCAACCAACTTGTCTAGGGCTAGCGAAACCCTTAAGCCGTCGGCCAAAACTTCGGCGCTAACTACTCGTATCGGCGTGACATCTGTTTTCGGCGATCCGTACGTCGAATGGTAGAGGTAGTAGTAGTGGGTGAAGGAATAGTTTAAGACTTGCCCAGCGGAGTCGCGATCGACGGGCTTCGTGAAGGTCAAATCGAAGCCGGTGTCCGTCAGTTCCATCGACAGAATGTCGAACGGGACGCGGTCTTGAAAGACGACCCGCTGGAGGCCCTCGGTTGAGCCCCAGATGCGCGAGGTTTGCGCTACGTATAGCGCTTTTCCGTCAGGTGAGAAGGCGAGTCGATTGTTCGCCATGCGCAAGCCGTTGCCGTCGATGAAGGGGAATGCCGCGCCCTGCCACTCACCTTGGACTTTTTCAAAGAAGACGCGGTAGATGCGCGGGTAGGTCCACTCGGCGAGGAAGAGTTGCCCAGCATAAGGGCCAAAGGCACCGTCGGTGAGGTCGAAAAGCGGCTGCGCGGTCGATCCGCCCATATCGTTCTGCGGAAATAGGATTGCGGGCCGCTTGCGCCGCGCGTCGAGTTCCGCGACGTCGGCTTCGATCGGGTTGGCGCCCAAGAAGTCCGGATGCCACGGCAGCGATGCGGGGTGGCCATGGAAGGCGTTTTCGGTGACGTGGTGCAGCGGCGAGGTGCCCACCCAGCCACCTTGGTTGTCGACCGCGAAGATGTCGCCCTGGGGACTCATCACGAGGCCGTTGGGCTGTCGAAAACCACAGGCGAAGGTGGAAACGGTTCCGGACTTGGCATCAATCTTCAGCGCGCAGCCGCGATAGGGAACCGGCGAATAGTGACCGATCTTGTTGACCTTGCCTTCGACCGCGGCGGGCGCGACACGGGGCTTTCTGCTAAGTTCGCCGCGGACCGGTTCGCGCGGATCGGCGTTGCCCGAGGCTAGACCCAAGCTGATGTAGAAGTTTCCCTCTCGGTCGCGAATCGGGCCGGCGATGTACTCGTGATAGTTGCCCGACAGGCCCCAGCCGTCGGTGATCGTTTCGAAAAGGTCCGCTGTGCCGTCGTCGTCTGTATCGACGACGCGGGTGAGCTCGGGCACCTGCGCGACGAAGAATTCGTTCTTGTCGCCGGCCATGATTCCTAGCGGCGTGTGCAGACCCTCGGCGAATTTTCGCCACGTCTCGGACTTGGGGTCGAAGGAGTAAATGTAACCGCGGCGAAAGGCGGCGTAGAGTTTGCCGTCGGGCGCGAAATCGATCGATGCGACCTCGTGCTTGATACCGCGCGGTCCGCGGACGGTTTCGACTTTGTAGCTCGTGGAGGGGACCTGGCCGTGGAGTGTCGCCGCGAGAAACAGTGAGGCAATCTGGAGGAGGGCGAGGAGGGACACTCTGCGTATTCTACTGCCCGTTTTCCCCAAGCCTAAAGAGCGCACAGGGCAGCTCACGGGCCGACCTCCACTTCGAGTTTGCGGTTGGCGCCTTTGGGGATCGGGCGGTTGCTGGCGCCTTCGACGAACCACATCGGCTGGTCGACTTTGGGAAACTCGAACTGCCGAAACAGCTTGCCATCGCGCGCGGTGAACAGCTCGTAGACGTCAACGCCGTCGAGCTGATAGTGAAATTTCGGCAGGCCATCGATTAGCCGGTATCCACGAAAACGTTTCTGGGGAATACGGCCTAGTTCTCCAACTCGCAGCGGATAGCCCTCAGAGCGGTAAAAAACGTCGCCGAGGTAGCGCGCAGTCTCTGTACGGTTCGTTTCCCTGTTCTTTTTCGTCGTGAGCGTCGGCGACATATCGACGAACCCGCCCTGCCAGGCGTAGAGTAATTTCACTTCGCCGGCGTCAAAGCAAAACGACAGCCCGCCGGGAAGCCCGACTGAAATTGAGGCCGGCGAGGTTCCCGGCATATCCCAGCGAATGACAATCGGCTTGTCGGTTGGGACCGGCCTTTCTTCGCTACCGAGTTGAGCCTCAACGGTCTCGTAGCCCTCGGGTGCATGGTCAGCTTCAGCGACACTTAACGCGGCCCACAGAGTGTTGATTTTTTCGCTTGCCTGACCGCTTGGAAGCGACCCAAAGTAGTTCGGCATCGAGGTGCCGGAAAGTATGCGAGCCGGGTTGCGCATCCAGCGGGAGAACCAGTCGGGGCGTAGGCGTTGTCCGGCGGAAAGCAGTTGGGGACCGTGCTCACCCAATGGCTCGAACTCACCCCAGCCGTGACAGCCGATACAGGCCATGCCGCCTTTTTGCGGGTTGGTGCCGAGCATGCCGTGTCCAGCCTCGGCCGACACCGTGGGCTGCTGAGATGGGCCATTGCCTGGTCGCAGGCCGGCGCTCTTGGCAAAGCCTTCGACGAGCCGCGCGGCTTCACGCGGGTGGTAGTTGGGCATGCGAAGGTCGGCCAACTCGAACGAGCGTGGCCCGCCCGTTAGTACTTGGCGTAACCAGTCGCTTGTCAGCTTTTCACCGACTGCTGTCAGCGTCGGAGCAACTTCGGCGATAGGCGCTGTTGCAGCCTGCCCGTTCAGTTCATGGCAAGCGTTGCAGCGCAGGCGTTTCAGGCGGTTGGCATGGTCGAAGATCGGTGCGAAAGTGATGTCGGGATTTTCCGCATGTTCCTCGACGAACGCATTTAGGGCGGCGCGCTCGCCGGGTTGTAAATTAAATCGGGGCACACGGCCGGAGACTTGTTCCACCAGACATCCTTGGCGCGGACTCATTTCGGCGAACGGCGCGGGTTGCTCGAAATCAGAATCGAGATCGAGCGCGTGGCAGTTCAAGCATCCAGCGGTCGACACTAGGGCCTTTCCGCGCGCTGCATCGCCGCCTTCGAACGCGCCCGCATAATTTTCGTTGCTGTAGACCTCGTCTAGGTGCGCGGCGACCGAGAGCGCTTCTTCGTGATCGAGCGAGAGGGCCGGCATGCGCCCACCTGGATCGTGCAGAGCCGGATCTTTCAAGTACGCGACGAGTTCGCCGAATGGCATTTTCGACCCCGAGCCGGCAAGCGATATACCATCGCGATGGTGGCAAGCAACGCATCCGCGCGTCTGAAAAAGGGTCGCGCCGAACTCGCGGTAGCGGCCTGGCATCTTCGAACTCAATTCGGGCGCGGCTGGACCCTCAAGTGTCGCCAAGAAGCGCGCGACGTGCCGGCGCTCAACAACGCTCAACATCAAGGGCATGGCGGCGTCGGGGCGGATGGCCCTGGGATCGGACATCCAGGCAAACAGCCAGCCCTCGTTTCGCCGCGAGCCAATGCCGTTGAATTCGGGAGCAAGCCGGGGTTCGAGCGAATGAGAGCTTGTCGCGTGGCAGTTCACGCAGCCCAACTCGCTAGTTAGCCGGCGGCCAGTGGCGACGAGCTTTTCGTGGCCGGAGGGTTGCTCGGAGTGAGAAAGTAGCCGATTCGGAATCGGCTCCCAATCAAAGCCGGGGCCTTTCCAGGTCAGTACGAGGCGTGCCTCGCCGGGCGGGCGTCGATAGCGAACTTCGATCGGCACGGCTCCGCTTGAAAGCCGCACAGGCTCTTCGTTGACGAGCTTGCCGCCCACTTCAAGTTCAGCATCAGCGGCGTTGAACGCATACTCGCCGTTTCGCAGGATCGAAAGTTCTCCGCGCCAGGCCGCCTCGAAGCTAACTTCGAGGCCGGGGTGTAGCGATTCGTCGGCGTCGAGAAAGAATGTCGCATTGGGCACTTCGGCGCGGACGGTTCGAAGAGCATCGCTATAGGTGGCGAGCAGGCCGGGCCGGTCGGCGGCGGCGAGGGCGGCAGCCAGGGCTAAGGGCACTATAAAGGCGGCCAGTCGCATCATGCTTGAGTTGGCTCTTTGCACTCTAGTGAGGACCTCTGTCTAGCGTGGGCCCACACTCCAGGCAGCGTCAAGCCCGCCAGCACCAGGGCGGTGCTAAATCGGATTATCTCAGCGCTTACGCCGCCAAGTAGCCGCTCGAATGCTAACCCGGCGAGTGCCAGCGCGAGGGCCGAATAGAAACGTTTCTTGTCAAAACGCAGCGCAAATACACAAGCGGTAAACGCGCCTAGATAGAAGCCTAGACAGCGAATGCAGACCGGGAGTTGAGAGCCCAGCAGGTGCCATGACCGGGCCGGTTCTTGGTGGCAAAAGGCGGCGAAAATAGTAGAGGAAAAGACGAGCGGGATGTCACTACCAACGGCGGCCCACAGTGGTCCGGCGACGATGCCGCCGACGAGTGCCGCGGAGATGATTCGAGCCGTCGTGAGCATGGCGCCGTAGCGTCCCTTGCTAAGTGAATGCCGGCACGCCGGTCACCCGGTTGCCGATTACGAGCGTGTGGATGTTGTGGGTCCCCTCGTAGGTTTTTACTGTTTCAAGATTGCAGATGTGCCGGAAGATCGGGTACTCGCTGGTGATGCCGTTGGCTCCGAGTAGGTCTCTAGAGCGACGGGCAATTTCGATCGCCATCTGCGCGTTGTTACGTTTAATCATCGAGACGTGGCTGAAATGCAGCTTGCCCTTGTCTTTTAGGCGGCTGGCTTGGAGCGTCATGAACTGTGCTTTGGTGATCTCGGTGATCATAAAAGCGAGTTCGTTCTGGACCAATTGGTGCGACGCAATCGGCTTATTGTCGAACTGCGTTCGCATCACGGTGTATTGGCGAGCGCAGTCGTAGCAGGCCATCGCCGCGCCGATTGTGCCCCAGCCGATGCCCATGCGCGCATTTGACAAGCAGTTGAGCGCGGCCTTGAGTCCGGTAACGCCTGGCAGGGCGTTTCCCGCCGGAATGCGGCAGTCGCTAAAGCCCAGGCTTGAGGTGATCGACGCGCGCATCGACATTTTGTTGTGCAGATCGGTGGCGGTAAAGCCCGGGGTATCGCGTTCGACCAGAAACGCCCGAATGTCGTCGGTGTCGTCGACCTTCGCCCAGACAATTGCTACGTCCGCGAGGGAGCCATTCGTGATCCAGGTCTTTTCGCCATTGAGAATGTAGCTGTCGCCGTCGCGGACCGCACGTGTGGTCATGCCGGAGGGGTTAGAGCCGAAGTTCGGTTCGGTGAGACCGAAACAGGCGAATTTCTTGGCCTTTGCCAGCTCAGGGAGCCACTTGTTTTTCTGCTCTTCACTGGCATAGTTGTAGAGGCAAAACATCGAGAGGCTGCTCTGAACCGAGATATAACTACGCAAGCCACTGTCGCCCCGTTCGAGCTCTTGCATGATGAGGCCGGTCTCGACTTCGGTCATTCCGGCGCAACCGTAGCCTTCGAGGTTGGCGCCGAAAAACCCAAGCTCGGCGATCATTTCCGACAGCTCTACGGGGAATGTGCCGTCAGCGAAATGCTTATCGATCACGGGAACGACGTGGTCGCTGACGAACTGGCGGGCGGTCTGGCGGACTAGCAATTCTTCCTCGCTCAGAAGCGAGTCGAAGTCCATGAAATCCACGCCCTTGAAGTCAAACATTCTTGATCCTCCGGGAATTCACCATGTTAGCAACGGTGTTATTGGGGGAAGGTGCGCTCCCTGATCCGTCGGCAAGCGTCCTTCGCAAGTGCCTGCATTGCTTGGTCGCCTGCAACAGTAGGCCAGTCATGTTTTCTTGCGAGATACATTCGCGACACCCCGCGGGTGCGCTCCGTTGCCGCGGAAGATCTCGCGTTTGAGCCGCGCCCCCCAGCAAGCGGTTTCCTCGAAGGGATCAATGCCTTCGAGGAAACCGCTTGCCGGCGCGCGGAGTGCCAGGCTAAGTCTGGCGAATCTAGTGAACTGAAAGGAGTTCATCGTGGGAATCGTTCGTTCACCCCCGTAGCCGACTCGGCGTTCGCGGAGGACGCCTTCAGCGGGTAACTGCTGTTGGTGGCCGAGGCGGGCGAAGCCCGAGAAGGCAAACACGTGAGCCGTAACGCAAGTGAACCGCGTTCGAGAGCCTCGTTCGCAAGTCGAGAGTGGCCGGCCTGTCGCGTAGGGTGAAGCCTGCAACCGTCGGTGAAGCAACGAACACAAGCAGCCGGCGGACTCTTCGGGGTGGAAGCGGACAGCGCGCGTGGAAAGATTCGTCAGGAACCTGGGAGGCCTGCATCGGCAGGGGGGCTGCGCGCTCGTAGAGGCGCAGGTCGTCAAGCCGGCGAGGGGAATCCATAACCCTTGCAGGGGCTGGTGCGGGAGTCGGAGGGGCGCATAGTAGCGAAGAAGCTCGGTAATGCGAGTGGAGCGAAGGGGCCCCTGGCGCTTTCATGCTGACGGAGTCAGACAAGCATGCTGATTGCGACAGAAGGGAGAGCCGTTTATGTTCAAAAGATTCCACTTGCTAGCCCGCATTTCTCGCCACGCGGCGAGCGAAAGTGCGTGAGAGGTGCGTCGATACGAGGCGGGCGACGGTCGCCGCGCGGAGGCGTACTCGACAGTACGTCGAGCACTCGCGATCGAGCGCAACGAAGTAGTGGCGCACCTATCGCGCGCTTCCGCCGTCAGGTGGTGAGAAATGCGGGCTAGGAGTCTGTCCCACAGAAAAATCATAAAAAAGGTGGAATGTTTGAGGTAGAAGGCGAGAAACTAGAGCGATGGGGACGCGCTATCGCGACTACAATCCGGAGCAGGCGTTCTTGCTGCCGCCGTCGCCGAGCGACTGGCTGCCGGAAGAACATCTGGCGTATTTCATCGCCGACACGCTCGACTCTCTCGACCTGAGCAGCTTCCACAGGCGCTACGAAGGCGCTGGGCGGCGCAATCGCCCGTACCATCCGGCGATGATGCTCAAGGTGCTCGTCTACGCCTATGCGACAGGCGTTTTCAGCTCCCGCAAGATCGCCCGCAAGATCGATGAAGACGTCGCTTTGCGGGTGCTCGCGGCGGGCAATCGTCCTGACTTTCGGACCATCAATCGCTTTCGATGCGAGCAACTGGAGGAGTTCAAAAAGCTGTTCATCGAGATCGTGCGGCTGGCCAAACGAAGCGGATTACTGAAGCTAGGAACGGTGGCGCTGGACGGCACGAAAGTGAAAGCAAACGCGTCGAAACACAAGGCGATGAGCTACAAGCGGATGCAAGAAGACGAGGCGCGCTTGGTGGCGGAGATCGCCGAACTGCTGGAGCGAGCTGAGCGCATCGACGCGGCCGAGGACGAGCAATACGGCGAGGCGACGGGCGACGAGATACCGGACGAACTCAAGCGGCGAGCAAGCCGCTTGGCACGGATACGCAAAGAGAAAGCGGCACTGGAAGCCGAGCAAGCGGCGGCGGACAGTGCCCGGGGCCGCAGTCCCGGCGACGAGCGGATGGCGGGCGGGGAGCGGCCGCAGGGAGGTCGCTCGAAGTTGAAGCGGAAGTTTGGCGAGCCGCCGCCGCAGGCGCAACGCAACTTCACGGACCCCGAGAGCAAGATCATGAAGACGGGCAAGGGGTTCGAGCAGTGTTACAACGCGCCAGCGGTGGTGGAAGAAGGCGAGCAGTTGATCGTGGCGACGGCGCTGGGCTCGAACGCGGCCGACAATGGCTATCTGATCGAGTTGTTGGACGAGCTGAAAGCGAACACGGGCGTCAAGCCGAAGCGAGCGTTGGCGGACGCGGGCTACAAGGGTGAGCAGAACTTTGAAGGACTAGAAGGTCGCGGAATCCGCGGCTATGTGGCATTGGGACGCGAGAGCAGCAAGGGTGGCGAAGCGCAAGCGAAGGCGGGCGGCGAGGCGACCGCACGAATGCGCAAGCGCTTGAAAGAGCAGCGAGGCCGCAAGCGATAGCGGCGCAGGAAAGCGCTGCTAGAACCGGCCTTTGGATGGCTCAAGAGAGTGCTGGGATTTCGAGAATTTTCGATGCGGGGGCTGGAGAAAGCGCAAGGCGAATGGAACTTAGTAACGGCGGCGCTCAACTTGCGGCGCATGTCGCGGATGACTCCGCTGCCACAAGGCACCTGACGCGACGGTAAGCACCCAAGCGGAAGCCGAACCAAGCCTTTTAGCCGCCGGCCGATCGCGTAGAGCAAAAAAGGCCAAAAAACCAATCGGCCCCGCCCACGGCCCCATCGTCTCTTTTTCTGTGGGACAGACTCCTAGTGCCCGGCGATGCCGGAGAAATTCTCTCGTTTGAGACAGAAGCTGGGCCAAAAGGCCAAGCAGCAGCCGGAGTTTCGGTTCTACGCTTTGTACGACCGGATCTATCGGCGCGATGTGTTGGAAGCGGCATGGCGACGGCTGCGCGCGAAAGCGGGCGGTCCCGGGCTCGGCTCCGTAACGATCGACGAGTAACGATCACAGCGATCGAAGCGCAAGAGGGCGGCGCGCGGCGCTTGGTGGATGAACTCCACGTATCGCATCTGCAGATACGAACTGCGTACCAAGAGCTATCGACCGCAAGCGGTACGCCGTGTCTGGATACCGCAAGCGAACGGGAAGAAGCGCCCGCTGGGCATTCCGACCGTGAGGGACCGGGTGGTGCAAATGGCCGCATTGTTGATCCTGGAGCCGATCTTTGAAGCCGACTTTGAAGATTGTTCGTACGGATTTCGGCCGGGCCGCTCGGCGCAGCAAGCGCTGGAGGAGATTCGTGGACATATTCAAGCTGGATATCAAGCGGTATATGACGCGGATTTAGAAGGCTATTTTGACTCGATACCTCACGAGAAACTACTGGCGTGCGTGCGGCACCGGATCGCGGATCGCAGTGTCGTGAAGCGGATACGGCTGTGGCTGGAAGCGCCGGTGGTGGAAGAGGGCGAGCACGGAGAAGGGAAGGACCGAGGAGAACGCAGCAGGAAGGGAACGCCGCAGGGTGGAGTGCTTTCTCCGTTGTTGGCGAACCTGTACTTGCACGGGTTCGACAAGGTGTTTCTCAGACACCGGGCGAGTCCGGCGCGAGGAGGGAGCGCGAAACGGGTGCGATACGCCGCCGACTTCGTTGTGATGATGAGGGGGCGGGACGTAGCGCTGGAAGCGTTGATTGAGGAGAAGTTGGAAGTCTGGATGGGGCTGAAGCTGAACCGGGAGAAGACCCGCGTGGTGGAACTGAGGGAAGAGGGAGCGAGCCTTGAGTTTTTGGGCTACCTGTTTCGATGGGACCGCGACCGGCACGGCCGAGCGTGGAAGTATCTGAACGTGAGTCCGTCGAAGAAGTCGATCGCGCGGGAGAGGGAACGGCTGCGGGAGATGATCTCAGGGTCGCAATCGCACACGCCGTTGCCGCAACTGATCGAGCGACTGAATCGACAGATGAGAGGTTGGGCGAACTACTTTTCGAAGGGCTATCCGCGGGGCGCCTACTGAGAGCTGGATTGGTACCTGCGGTGGCGTTTCATGCGACATCTGCGACGGCGGGGACAGCGCCGGTTTCGACCGCCGAAGGACGAGCCTTGGTACTACTTTTTCCAACGCCAGGGGCTGCTGGAGCTGAACCGCTCGCACTAGAGCATTTTCATAAAATTCATAGTCCGTAGCCGCAGTGGCGGAAGCAGGCTTGCATGTTTTGCGGGGTGACGTTGGCAAGGGCTTCGACTAGACTGTCTTCGAGCTTGGGAAGCGTGCGCGCTTGGGCGGCTCGCAAGCTTTGCTTGACCTGCGCCCAGCACTGTTCAATCGGGTTGAAGTCAGGCGAATAGGGCGGTAGATAGAGCAACTCGGCGCCGTGCGCCTCGATCGCCGCGCGCACCCCGGCGACCTTGTGCGCCGCTAGATTGTCCATCACCACGACGTCACCGGGTTGGAGTTGCGGACCCAGCACCTGCTCGAGATAGGCGAGGAAAATTTCACCGTCCGTCGCCGCTTCGATCGTCATTGCCGCGACCCATCCGGAACGGCGAATCGCCCCCAACACACGCAGCGTTTGCCACTGTCCGGCGGGCACTCCCGCGCGCAGCCGACGACCTCCCCAGGCGCGTCCCTAGCGTCGGGTCATTTCCGTCGCGACGCCGCTTTCGTCCATGAATGTCAGCTTTTCCGGATCGATCCGGCTGACTTGCTCGCGCCATGAGGAACGCCGCTCTTGGTTGGCTTCGCTGTCTTGTTCGGCGGCGTAGAGCGACTTTTTTTTAAACGCAGCCCCATCTCGCGCAACAGATTCCACAGCCGTCCGATGCTCGCCTTGAGCTTCAACTCGGACTGTAGCCGCGCTTGCAACTCGTGCAAGGTGAGGTCGGACTGCTTGTCAATCCACTCGCTCAGCCGGTGGCGGACGTCCGCCGTGAACTTGCTGCTCCGCCCACGTGGTCCCGACGGCGGACGCTTCCAACTGCCCGTGCGACTGCATGCCGCCGACACCTTCCTCGCCCAACTCTCGCTGACGTGGAATCGCTTCGCCAGTTCCGCTAGGCTTCCATCTCGCTGTTGATGCGCCTCGATCAATTTGCGGCGAAAGTCATCTGAATATGCTTTCGCCATGACTCGTTTGACAAAGCGAAGAATCTACAAGAGCTGTATATACTTTAACTGAAAATGCTCTAGAAATGCGTTCTAGCTCGTTGACCGCCTGAATATTTTACAAACAAACATGTTTGGATCGGAATGTTTTCGGCATACTTAAGGCATGCCTCGTCCGGCCCTGAGCGTGAAGGTTTCCAAGAGCGATCAAGCGGCGCTGAAGAAGATTCTCGCCGCTGGAGTCGAACAGGTCCGCGTGACGCTGCGGGCGGTTGCGTTGCAAAGGCTCGGGGAGGGGATGAGCGCGCCGCGGATTGCCGCCGTGCTGCCGCTGATGCGGCAGTCGGTTCGCAATCTCGCCCGGCGCTATCAGCAAGGCGGCCTCGAACGTGCGCTCCACGACAAACAGCGCCCCGGCGCGGCCAGTTTGCTCTCGGCTAAGCAGCGCCAGCGCATCATCGCGATGGTCTGCAGCGACCCGCCGCCCGGACGCGCCCGCTGGACGCTGCGGCTCGTCGCCGCGGAAGCCGTCAAGCGACGGCTGGTCCCGCGAGCGGGTCGAGAAACCATTCGCGTCTTGCTGCTCAGCCACGACCTCAAGCCGTGGCGCGAAAAAAATGTGGTGCGTGGCGGAGCTCAATGACGACTACATCGTGCGCATGGAAGACGTGCTCGAAACCTACGAACGGCCCTCCAATCCGACCCAGCCGGTGGTTTGTTTGGACGAGAAGGCGGTGACGCCGCACGCCGACGTTCGTCCTCCGACGCCCGCCGCGCCGGGACGCGAGGCTCGTTTCGACAGCGAGTATCAGCGCCGCGGAACGGCTAATGTGTTCTGTGCCGTGGAGCCCAAGGCGGGCCGCCATGTTACGTTCGTGACGCCGAACCGCTGCGAGGCGGAGTTTGCCAAGGCGCTGTTTGAGCTGGCGCTGTCCTACCCCGAAGCGGAGACGATCCACTTGATCATGGACAATCTCTCGACGCACACGCTCACGTCGCTGACAAATCTTTGCGGCGACGAGCGCGGCGGGCAGATTTGGGAGAGTTTCACTGCGCACTACACCCCGAAGCATGGCAGCTGGTTGAATCAGGCGGAGATCGAGATCGGACTGTTCGGCAGGCAATGCTTGGGCAAGCGACGCATCCCGGACCTGACAAAACTGCGCAGCAAGGCGGCGGCCTGGAACCGCCGGGTCAACCGTGACCAGGTGAAGATCGACTGGCGCTTCGACCGCAAAACCGCACGCCGAAAGTTCGACTACGAAAGACCAAACATTAGGCGGTCAAAGAACTAGAGACCGAAGACGGCGATAATGACGTTGTCACTGCGGACGATATTTTCACCGCGATCCGCGAGTCGAACTACGCCGCTCCGCTGGTTATCTTGGCGGCCTGCCACTCAGGTTTAGCCGGTGGCGGCAACACCGAGGTCGCCGGCTTTGCCCAACAGTTGTTGCGGAAGGGCGTACCGCAGGTGCTGGCGATGCAGTCGAAGGTGTCAGACCGTTATGCCACTGCTTTGGCCGGCGCGTTCTATCACGAATTGGCCAGCAATACCAACTCGGCTTCGTTGGCGCTCGCGCGGGCGCGGGTCGAATTGGAACGTGAGCGGCGCGCGGCGGCCGGCCGGGGCGAGAGCACTCCGCCTCCGGAGTTCGCAACGCCATCGCTGTTTCGGGCGGGTGTTGAGCAGCCATTGGTTGACTTGGTGTCAGTGCCCGTCGCGCCGCTAGAGTTCGAGGGGACCCTTCGCAGCGGCGCGGTCCCGATGCTGCCCGTGGGTGATCTGATCGGTCGGCGCAAGGAACTTCGCGAGCTAATGTGGGTGCTGCGTGGCGACCGCAAACGTGGCCTTGGCCGCAAGGCCGGCGCTCAGCTCATCGGCATGGTCGGTGTCGGCAAGAGCTCTCTCGCGGGGCGCGCCATGCAACGGCTGAGGGATGACGGCTGGACAGTATTTGCCCACAGCGGCCGTTGGAAACTCGGCTCATTGGCCGAAAACATCGGTAAGGCCGTGAAGAGTCAGGAGCTTATTGCGGCGAGTAACGACAACGACCGAATCGAGTTGATCGGGCAGTTGCTTGCGAATCAGCGATTCTTGCTGGTGTTAGACAACTTCGAGGACAACCTAACCGCGGACGGCGGTGCGTTTCTCGACGGCTTCAGCGCCGGAGTGTTGCGTACGCTTTGTGAGCGAGCGTCGATTGGAAAACTTCTCATCACCACCCGCTATCCATTGCCTGCCATGGCAGCGTGGCTGGCAACGTTTCACATAGGCGCGCTTTCGCATGCGCAATATCGCAAGCTGATATTACGGCTCGAATCATTGCGCTCGCAGGACCACGAGTCGCTCAAACTGATCCACCGCACGATCGGCGGCCACCCGCGCATGTTGGAGTACCTCGACGCCATTTTGCGCGGCGGTGAGGCGCGGATTCCTGTTGTCGGTGAGAAGCTTCTCGAGAGCGCGGATCGGATCGGAATCGACTTGGAGGATCAGCCGAAGGACCTCGAGGACGCGATCAAACGGGCGGTAGACGTCGGCGTCGAGGATATTCTGCTCGATCAGTTGCTGGTGATTGCCGGGGCGGACGATCGGGCGGTATTGCATCAAGCCGCGGTATTCCCGGTGGCGGTACCGCCGGAGGGTATCGCGTTCTGTCTCAGCGGGGCTGAGGCGCCGAGCACAGATCAGGTGAGCGATGCGCGTGCGGCATTGCGGCGGCTAACCAAGCTTTCTTTGGTCACACCGATTGACGGCGAGTACTGGGTACATCGCTGGACCGCCGAAGCGCGGGCAAGCGAGACCCGGCTGGATTCGGCTGAGTTGCGTGAGTGCAATCGGCTTGCGGGGGAATACTTTGACTGGCGTGTGGAAACCGAAGAACGTCGGCTCGACTGGGGCCTGGAAGCCGCACGGCTGTTTTTGAAGGCAATGGCCTACGATCGAGCTGCCGCTGTGGCAATGTCTGCCCAGGCGACCCTGCGTGACTATGGGCGGTCACTAGATAATTTGGCGTTCTGTCAGGAGATATGTCAGACGCTTCCAGAAGAGCATGATCGTTATTACAGTTTTCTTGGCGAGCAGATAGACGCATATATCAGGTTAGGCGCTGGGGACGAGGCGTTGACGGTAACGAAACAACTCATCCGGACTCTCGAAGCCCGCACTCAGGCGGAGCCGGGCCGAGCGGACTATCAGCGCAACCTCTCCGTCACCTACGTAAAGATGGGCGATCTGCTCAAGGCTCTGGGGCAGGGCGACGAGGCCCGCCGCAACTATGAACTCGCGGTCGACATTCGAGAACGGCTGGCGGAGGCCGAGCCGGGCCGTCTACCAGCGCGACCTCTCCGTCTCGTACAACAAGATGGGCGATCTGCTCCAGGCTGTGGGGCTGGGCGACGAGGCCTGCCGCAACTTCCAACTCGGGCTCGACATTCGAGAACGGCTGGCGGAGGCCGAGCCGGGCCGGGTTGAGACGCAGGTAGATTTGGTGGTTTCGTTGGTTCGGATGGGCGGGCTAGAGGATTTGCAACGAGCGTTGGGGATTGCGGAGCGGCTTGAGGCGGAGGGTAAGCTGACGGCGACGCAGGCGGGTTGGCCGGAGGGCCTGCGGGCGATGATTGCGGAGTTGGAGGGCGCTGAGGGCTAACCCGGTCTTGACCAGCGGGCGGGAATACGGATGGAAAAGCTACCATTTTCCAGGCGACGGTCATTCGTCCCTATTTCGAACGACTCAGCTTGAGGGTTTATAGCATTTTCAGTGACGACGTAGACCGTTCTTGAACGAAAAGCGATGAAGCCGGCAATTTCTTGAGACTAGATTCCACTGTCCGAAATCAGAGGCGCGACTGTAAAGGAGGGCGGTGGCGAAGGGTGAACTGGGAAAGTTGAGTCGCGTCCTGCTGAGGAATTGTCAGCAGGACCCAACTCAGCGTATTCCAGAAAGCTGCTTCGCCACCGCCCTCCTTTACAGTCGCGCCTCTGATTTTCGCGGGCTTGGTAGTGGGGCAGGCAGTCTATGGCATTCGTGAATATGCTCTAGCTTGGTATGGGACAGGCAACGCGAGGGTTCGTCAAGGTGGAGAGGTTACGAGATCGCATGTGCCAGTCCCCGCCCGGAAAGTTTTGTTCCCACTTCGTAGAGAGGACCGCACCGCGAGGCGGCGCGGCTCGGTACTCCGAAGGGATTCGTCCAACAGGTAGCTTGGCTGACGGCTCGTAAAGTCAAGTTTCGGGTTAGTCTGTTGCTGCCTTCATCAGGATTGATAGCAGTTCTTTGCCGCCGAAGGCGGTTTTCGAGACTGTTAGGCCGCGTAGCTTGAAGCCTTGCATGCCGGCCTGGTTTAGCTCACGGTCCATTGATTTCGTTCGTTTTGTCGCTAGCAGTTGGTAGAGGTAGCGTTGCGGCGAGCCGTCGGCCGGGCGTTCGAGTACCGCTAGGACTTCGTCGCCCCCGAAGGCGGTCTTCGAGACGGATTGGCCGACGTAGGCGTAGCCTTGTTCACCGGCCGCCGTTAACTCTTTTTGCATGGTTGATGTCTTCGACGTCGCCAACAACTTGTATTCGAACAATTCGGGCTGCCCAGAGTGGGCGGGACGCATTAGCACCGTGACGACTTCGCTGCCGCCGAGAGTTTCGCCTCCCATCATTGCTGAGAATCGATAGCCTTGAGCCGCGGCTTCGTCCAACTCTCGTTGCATCGTTGAGGTTTTGTTTGTGGCCAGTAGGCGGTATTCGATCGCGCCTTCCGCGCCGGTAGAATCTACCGCTGCCAGGGGAGGGGGGCACAACAGGGAACCTGCTAGGAGTGCGAACGCGAATAGACGGAACATTAGAGCCTCTCCTTTTGAATGACGATGAATGGATGGCGACATCTGCTGACAGTGACGCGGCCGCGTTCGTGACGGTTTCGGCCGATGCGAAGTTTGAGAATGCTGGGTGGGGAACATCTATGATAGGTATTTGTCAAGGAAAAAATGGCGGCAGGCATTTTCGGGTGACCACAAGCTGGGTTCGCCCGCTTATTAGGTAGGTTTTTTTCGCGGCGGGGCGGGTTCTGTCCACTGCGCGTCCGTAGGACGCGGCGCAGCGAACGGTTGACAGGTTCCGCGGCGGCGCGTACGTCGACTGTACGCGGGCGAACACGGCGCTCTCCCGCGGGGGAGTTTCTGCTTGTCAGTCCACGACGACTACCTTGCCGAATCGCGTCATTTGGCGCCGTTCGAAAAACGCGGCCAGACATCCATTTGCCACCTCGGGCGCCCGCAAGTGTGATCGCGGGCGCCGTCGCGGAAGATTCAGTTGAGGCCCAAAAACTAGATCCCGCCAGCCCCGAAACAGGCAGCATGGCGTCTACTCACCCGTGGGCTTTCACGCAGTCCCCTTCGTGCGGGGCCCGGCGGGAAATCGTCGTTTCCAACTCGTTACTCGCGCTTCTCGTAGCCCGTGCCACGGCGTTCGACCGCCAACAACAGCGCTACCAGCTTGCGCGCTAGCGCCACCGTCGCCTGGTTGCGGTGGCCGCGCGCGACTTCGTCCGCGTGCAGCCGCGCCAGTTGGTCGTTCCAGCGCGGCGCCAACTTCGCCGCCTCGATCAGCACGTGTTGCAAGTGTCCGTTGCGTTGTTTCGACAGCGGTCCGCGGCGCGACTTGCCGGCCGACTCGTTCAGGCGCGAGCACAGTCCGCAGTAACTCACCGCCTCGTCGATCTTGCCGAAGCGCTTGACGTCGCCTATTTCGAGTGCCCAGGTCAGCGCGGTAATCGCGCCGACTCCGGGGATCGTGCGCAGCAACTCCACGCGCTTGGCGAGCGACGGGTGGGTGAGCAGCTTGTTCTCGATCTTGCGCACGATTGCGAGTGTTGCTTCGACGCGATCACGGCTGACGCCGAGCAGCAGCAGGTCGGTTTCGCAGGCTTCGAGTCGATCGACGAAGGGCTCGAAATATCTCTTGGTGTGCAGTTTCGATTTGGTGTAGGGTTCGCCGAGTTCCATCAACAGCGTGGCGATGCGGTTCTTGTTCCAGACCGCTTGTTGGACGAGGCGGTTGCGAAAGCGCAGCAGGCGGCGCAGCTCGCGTTGTTGGCGCGGCGGCATCCAGACACGCGGCACCAGGTTGGCGCGGGTGAGGTCGGAAAGTTTGCGGCCGTCGAGCTTGTCGCTCTTCTTCTTGGCGCGCGTGATGGCCTCGAGCGACGCCGGATGAGCGACGGCCAGATCCACGGCGTGGGGCTTGAGAGTGTCGTAGATCCAGCCGCTGAACATGGTGGCTTCGAGCGTGCCCTTCCAAGGCGCGGGCCGCGCGGCGGCCCACGCCTCAAGCTCGGGGCGCAGCGCCTGGATCGTGCCTTCGTCAACGATTGTGCCGGCGGCGGTCTTGGCGCAATAGGCAATGGTTTTTTTGTGAACGTCGAGTCCGATAAAGTGCATTTTGTCCTCCTGGGTCTGGGTTTCGGTTCGCCTGCTTGCCGCAGCCGAGCCCGACTTATTATTCCCGCCAGGAGGACGCTTTTTCTTAATCACCTATGCATTGAAACAGGCAACACGAGGGTTCGTCAGGAGTGGAGAGATTGCGGGATCTCATGTGCCAGTCCCCGTGCGTAAGTGCTCTCGGAAAGTAGGCCGTTAGCGGGCGAGGAATTCGAAGCGCTCTTCGCCTAGCTGGGCGACGACTTTGCCGTGACCCAAGTCGCGGCCACCTGTGGGAAAAAATACTGCCCCATCGGTCGAATCGCCCGGTCCGACTTTTCCACTTACGAAGGCGATTGCCGATGCCGCCGCTGCTGCCTTCAATCCTCTCGGTCCAATCACCAACGCGGATCTTCGGCGCTGTTCATAGCCGTTGTTCGAGCGAATGTGCTCGTTGCTGTAAAGAGCCTTTTCGTAGACGCTCTGAAGTTCAAGCAGTTCAGAGCGGCCGGCGTTGCGAAAGAAGTCGCCTACGACGGCTTGCTCAGAGATGGCGTAAACGCGCGATCCGTCGGCTGCCTCGAAGAAGAAGTCGGTCGCTTCAACTTTCCAGGTGCTCGCACTGCCGTTACTTAACGCTATTTGTAACACCGAATAGCGCCCCGTAGTGATCGGCATCCGGGCAAACATTACGGTGAATCCTTTCTTTGTAAGTGCTTGATAACTAAGTCCGTTAGATCGAAATTCGATAACCTGAGCCGGAGCTCCGATCGAAGTAATTAATAGCACCCCGCAAGTAACTAGTAAATGTCCGACTCGCCCTCCGCACATCGTTTCCCTTATGATACAGAAAGTTTCTTGGTGGTCTTTTTGGTCTTGTAAATGAACGCAATCACGGGTCTTCCTACAGAAGCCTACCTTAGGGTTTCTGAGGAAGCGAAAATCCAATTGGCGGATCTCCTCCAGTTGGTACAACAACTTGAGAAGGGCGCGACGCCGGCTTACCTAGCGCGGTACAGGCTGGACGTGTGCGGCGGGCTTGATGAGCGCGGCGTAGTCCAGGTACATTCACGCCTCAAGGAGTGTCTGGATCTGGCGGACCGAAAGATCTCGATCTTGACGGCGATCGAACGTCGGGGCGCGCTTACACCTGAGCTTCGGCAGCGGCTTGAGCAGACGATGGATCGGCGCGATCTGGAGGATATTTTTCTTCCCTATCGCCCAAAGAAACGCGACCGCGCGGACGAGGCCATCGAAAAAGGTCTGGAGCCACTGGCGAGATTCCTATGGGCTCAGGATCGTACCGCCGACATCGACGCCGAAGGCGCCAAGTTCGTTGACGCGGAAAAGCGAATCGCCGACGCTGAGAGTGCACTCCAAGGGGCCTATGCAATCGCGGCGCGATGGCTTGGCGAGAAGCCCGAGATTCGCCGCGAACTGAGAAAACTATTTCTACGCGACGGGCAGATCACGGTCTCGGGGTCAAAGGGAAAGAAGGCGCAAAAGCATCAGCATCTGGTCGGGTATCGATCGACTGCTTCGAAGATTTCCTGGCGACAGATGCTCACCATTCGCCGCGCCGCTCGCGATGGTGTTTTGAATTTTACGTTGGAGATTCCAACGGAAAGCACCGTACAGTACCTCACCAGTTGCTTGGTCACCGACGAGGACTCCGCGTACACGCCGCACTTGCGAAAGATCGCTGAGGTGGCCGCAAGCGGCACGTTGATGGCGAGTCTGCGTGAAGATGTGCTGCAAACCGTCGAAGATCGCAGCGATGCCGAAGCGATCCGGTCATTCGAGAAAGGTTTGCGAAAGGCGCTGTTGTCGGCACCGGCCACGGGCTTAACGATTGCCGGAATAGAAACTGGTAGGCCTGGGGGCTGGCGCGCGGCAGTTGTCAATCCCGACGGCGGGTTGGTCGCTTGCGCGATCGTCAAGCCGGACGAGAGCGCAGCGGGTGAAAAGGAAAAACCTGCTGACGCGGCCGGCCAGAGTGCGCCGGTAGCGGCTGCGGCGGCGACGGAAGAATCTCCCGAGCAAGCGGCGACCCAAGCGCCCGCTAGCGGCGAGAAGGCCGTCAACGTGGCACAGCCAGCCGAGGTAGTGGAATCGCCGGACGAGGCCCGCGCGGCAGAGGACGAAAGCCAGGCCGCCGTCGAGACCGAAGTTCAGTCCGATTCGTCGGAACCACAGCCAGAGGCCCGGGACGCAGCCGCGGAAACGGATACTCCAGAGCCTGACGCAGCCGAAGTAGCCGAAGCGCCCGAAGTAGCCGGACCTGGCGCCGCAGCGGATTCGGACGAGCACGGAGCTTCAATCGAGGTTGAGATCTCGGCCGCCGTTAACGCGGAGCCTGCCGCGCCTACTGCGACGGGGGACGAGCCAGAGTCTAAGCCCGCGGTCGAGGCCGGCCAGGCAAGTGTTGCAGTTCCGGCTGTCGAAGCCAGTGTTCAGGAAAAGAAACCGGCGGCGCCAAAAAGGGTTCGCCGCGAGCCGACACCAGTCTTGAGCCTGGCGGAGTTGGTAGCGCAGCACAATGTCGACTTGATCGTCTTTCCAAACGGACCTGGACTTCGCCAATCGGAGCGATTTCTTCGATCGCAAATTCGACAGTCAGGCCGAATCAAGGTCGTCTGGAAATCGACTAGTGACGCGGGTACATGGATCTACGCCAATTCAAAGTCAGCAAAGCGTGAATTGCCGCGGTACGAGCCGGCGGTTCGCAGCGCCGCTTGCTTGGCGCGGCGCATACAAGACCCGCTTGCGGAGATGGTCAAGGTTGACCCTAGGACGCTCGGCATCGGTCCCGGATATCACGAAGTTGAGCCGAAGCGGCTCCGCGAGGCATTGCAAGCAACCGTCGAGGAATGCGCCCATCTAGTAGGCGCCGACCTGAACCGCGCACCACTGGAACTGCTTGCACTGGCTCCGGGAATGACGGAGCGGCTGGCAAAGCGAATCGTTGAGTATCGTCAAGAGAATGGCAAATTCACGCGCCGCGAGGACGCCCGCAAGGTGCAAGGTCTCAGTGATCGGATTTATCGGCAGGCCGCGGGTTTCTTCAGAGTGCGGGGCGAGAATCCGCTCGATAATACCGGCGTGCATCCCTCGTTTTATTCCCTTGTCGATCGACTCGCCGCTGCTGCCGAAGTCGACATCGCGGCGATCCTTGCGGACGCCGCGGCGCTTGAGAAAATAGATCCCGCCGATTTTGCTGGATCAGAACATCCAGTTGCGCGGGTGCGCGGTGTTCTTGAAGAGCTGCAGCCGAAGCGGCGCGATATTCGCGGCACATTCCGGATGCCTACGGCTTCGGTCGAACTTCGCACGGACGAGGAACTCAAGGTCGGCGCGAAGATCGAGGGGACCGTGGCGAATGTCACGACCTTCGGGGCCTTCGTCGACATCGGCGGCGACCATGACGGCTTACTGCACATCTCACAAATCGCTGACGAGCTGATGAAGAACTCGGTGCCCACAATAAAAACGGGTGACCGAGTGGCCGTTTTCATAACCGGCCTTGAGCAAGACGGCAAGCGGATATCTCTGTCAATGCGTGGTCCGCGCACGGAACGCCAGCGGCCACCGCGGGCCGCGGCGGAACGAGCGCGCGGCGCATCAGCGAACGGAGGTCCGCGCAGACCTCGCCCCGCAAACCGTCAATCCGGCCGCGGCAGAAAGCCCGAGGAGCATAGCTTCGGCCCCGACCAAAAGGAACTGGCTCGCGAAGCAAAGCGCATCGGCGGCTTAAGTATCGAAGAGAAACTCTCGATGCTTAAGGACAAGTTCCGCACGAAAACCTAGCGAGGTTGGTCCGCACTCGACCGCAAGCTCCGACGCCGCGGCTTTGAGTTGTAGATTTGCGTCAATCCCGCCGATATGATCGTCGAGGCCCCGTGACGCCTCGCGTTGATGGCGACCCATACCGTACTGGCCACCCGACGGATCGAAGTAGCATTTCCTCTCGTAGCAATTGGCTTTTCTAGTTGTGAAAACTCTCAGCGGATAGCGAAGTTCTTGCGTCTACTTGGCTTTGAATTGCACCAGCATGACGTCGCGAGCGGCCTAGATACCCTGCTCGAGACTTATCGAAAGACCACACTGCTTGTCTACAGCCCTGTCGGGTCGCGTGCCGCTGCCGACGTCATAGAAACTCTGGAGGGGGCCTGCCGATTTCCGCCGGTGATCGTCGTGAGCGACCGCGTGGACATGGGTCAATATCACGATTTGATGAGTCGCGGCATCGCCGATTACTTTGCCGAGTCGGAAGACAGCGAGTATATCGCCCGGGCGGTCGAATGGATCGCCAAGACGCGATCCGCGTAGCCGCACTACGCTAGTTGGAGTGCCCTCTGCTCGATCACGGCCCACTACCGATTTCGAACGCCAAGCACGACGGCAGGGCTATCGCACCATCGCCGGTGTTGACGAGGTCGGCCGCGGCTGTCTTTTCGGTCCCGTAGTTGCCGCCGCCGTGGTGCTCGATTCCAGCCGTCCACTACGCGGCCTCAATGACAGCAAGCTGCTTGACCGTGTGGACCGAGAGCGGCTCGCGGAGGAAATCCGGACGCGTGCGGTGGCTGTGTCGGTTGGCGCCGTCGACGCCGCCACGATCGACGTCATCAACATCCTGCAGGCATCGCGGTTGGCGATGAAGCTTGCGGTGGCGGGCCTTTCGCCCCAGCCTGACTACCTTTTAGTCGACTACCTCACCCTCGACCTACCTCTCGCCCAGATTGGCCTGGTGAAGGGCGACCAGAAAAGTCGCTCCATCGCCGCGGCATCGATCATTGCCAAGGTCGAGCGCGACCGCTGGATGCAGCTCTGGGACGCAGTTTACCCCGAGTATGGCTTAGCCTCGAACAAAGGCTACTCCGCCCCGAAGCACCTTGCCGCGTTGGCTAAACACGGCTGCACTCCGCTTCACCGAATGAGTTTTTCGCCGGTCACAAATGTTGCCGCGTTCTCAGCGCATGCCCCGCGGCCCCAGCTAAACTTATTCGAGTGAGCATTAGCCCCATCTCGCCGGCGGGTGCACAGGCAGCGCCGAGCCGCAAGACGGTTCTGCTGAGTCAGATCGTGTTCCTGCTGTTCTGTCTTGAAGTTGGACTAGTCCTGATGCTATTGCCTTGGACCCTGTTGTGGGACAACAACTACTTCTTTAGCCTGCAGCCGCAGTACGGTTCGGTTTTATTGAGCAACTATCTTCGCGGAGCGGTCTCGGGGGTTGGTCTAATAAACCTCTGGATGGGAGTTGAAGAGATTCGCCGAATTCGGCGCAGGTGAGCAACAACTCGTCGCCGCAACAGTACTCGAGGCTTTCCGTCGATTGTTGAATGGTACGCCTCAACGGAGTTGAAACCCCGGTCGAGCTGTATCAATCTGAGACTTCAGCGGGTCCCAAACCACACAAATTCCATGGCCTACAATCCAATCGAATCTTACGGCGTAATCGGAGATATGCACTCAGTTGCGCTGGTCGGCAGCGATGGCTCGATCGATTGGTGCTGCCTGCCGCACTTCGATTCCCCGAGCGTGTTCGCGGCTATCCTCGACGACAAAATTGGCGGCTCGTTCAAGATTGCCGCCACGCAGAGCGGGCACACCCGACAACTCTATTTGCCGGAAACGAATGTGCTGATGACCCGCTTTCTGAGCGACGAGGGAGTCGGCGAGGTCATTGATTTCATGCCGGTGAATCGGCGACCAAACGGTAGCTATCACGAAATCGTTCGGATTGCCCACGCAGTGCGCGGCAGCGTGAGCTTCAGAGTCGAATGTACCCCGGCGTTTGATTACGCTCGCTCCGACCACAAAACCGTGCTTGACCCGCGCGGAGCGGTATTTGAGGCAAACGGGGCGACGTTCGCCTTACTCAGCCCTATACCGATCGAGCGCAGCGAGAGGGGAGTGACTGGCGAGTTTGTGCTCGAGCCTGGCGAAAAGGCGGTATTCGTGTTCCGTCGGGCGAACGAGATTCAAGACACGGACATTCTCGAATCTAGAGTCGACGGTCACGAAGCACAACGCTCCACCGTCAAGTTTTGGCGGGGGTGGCTGGCGCGCTGTAAGTACCGGGGCCGCTGGCGTGAAGTGGTCGAGCGTTCAGCGTTGACGCTAAAAATGCTTACGTTTGAGCCGACGGGAGCAATTGTCGCTGCCCCGACCACCAGCTTGCCCGAGGAAATCGGTGGCGTCCGCAATTGGGACTACCGCTATACATGGATACGCGACGCAGCCTTCACGATCTACGCATTCCTGCGCCTGGGATACACCGAAGAAGCCGGCAATTTCATGCGCTGGCTCGAAGACCGCGTTAGGGAAGACGACACTCAGACCGGCCCGCTGCAGATCATGTACGGTATCGACGGCCGTAGCGATCTGCCCGAAATCAGCCTCGATCATCTCTCCGGCTATCGGGGCTCGAAACCGGTGCGCATTGGCAACGGCGCGGCGCACCAAATGCAGCTCGACATTTACGGTGAGCTGATCGACTCGGTCTATCTCTACGACAAGTACGCGACTCAGATCCCGTACGATCTGTGGACAAAGCTGCGCCGCATGCTGAACTGGGTCGCGCGCCATTGGGAAGAGGCGGATGAGGGAATCTGGGAAGTTCGCGGCGGCAGACAGCAGTTTGTCTATTCGAAGTTGCAGTGCTGGGTCGCGCTAGATCGCGGCTTGAGGCTTTCGCAAAAACGCGGACTGCCGATCGACCGCGAATGGCTGCGCCAAGAACGCGATCGCATCTACGAGTGGATCATGGAACGGGGCTGGAACCCGGGTCGCAACTCGTTTGTACAGTACGCGGGCTCTGACTCGCTTGACGCCAGCAACCTACTGATGCCACTGGTGCGGTTTATATCGCCCCACGACCCGCGCATGGTGGCGACAATCGACCGCACGATTGAAGACTTGGTATCCGATTCGCTTGTCTACCGCTACGAAATTGGAAAAGGCGCCGGTGACGGCCTGACCGGCAGTGAAGGGACATTCAGCATGTGTACCTTCTGGTTGGTCGAGTCACTCGCCCGCGCCGGCCGTTTGGAAGAAGCTAGGCTGATCTTCGAGAAGATGTTGACCTACGCGAATCACGTCGGGCTATACGCCGAAGAAATCGGCCCTAGCGGCCAAGCGCTTGGGAATTTTCCGCAGGCGTTTACACACTTGGGGTTGATCAGTGCCGCGTTTAGTTTGAACCGCCAATTGGGTGAGGGCTAGTCGCACTGGACTGCTCCCAGAGTTGCACTCTGGGCTAATACAAACGCCACCCCTGAGTGGGGTTCAGATTCCGCGGCTTCGCGCACGGTCCTACGCGCGACGCGGAGCCTTACACTGGACATGACAGGTTGCGACCCGCTGGATCGAGGTCGCCCGATGAACCTCTTCAAACATGCACTGCCTAGCCCCCATTTCTCGAAGACAAGGGATTTGGCGACGTGCCGTCGGACTCGCGCTGATCGCCGTTGCTCTATCCTCGCTTTCACTTCTTGGCGCTGAGCGCCCCGAGCGGCCAAATTTCATTGTGATATTTACCGACGATCAGGGGTACGCCGACCTCGGCGTCCAGGGCCACCCCTACATCCGCACCCCCAATATCGACCGCATGGCGCGCGAAGGCGTCCGGTTCACCGACTTTTACGCGCAGCCGTTCTGCGGGCCCTCGCGAGCGGCGCTCATGACCGGCACATACCCGTCGCGGAATAGCCTGATGTTCAACCACATTCCGCGGGCGCGCACGGGCATTCATCCCAACGAAATCACCATCGCCGAACTGCTCAAGGATCGCGGCTACGCGACGACGATGTTCGGCAAATGGCACCTCGGCGACGCAGCGCAATTCTTGCCGACGCGCAACGGTTTTGACTCCTACTACGGTGTCCCCTACTCGAATGACATGTGGCCCTATCACCCCAAGATCATTCGGCGGCCCGACGAAGATGAGCGCATGCGCTACACCCGCGAGCGAACGGCTTACACCGGATTCGCGCAGTCGGACGAGACGTATCCAGTCGACTGGTTCCCTCCTCTGCCGCTGGTCGAGAACGAAGAAGTTATCGAGTTGAACCCCAAGCAGGAATTGCTAACCGCGAGTTATACCGACCGCGCCATCGACTACATCAAAGAGCATCGCGGCACGCCGTTTTTTATCTACCTGGCTCATTCCATGCCGCACGTGCCTTTGTTTCGCAGCCGCAAGTTTCGCGACACGTCGATGCGGGGTCTCTACGGTGACGTCATCGAAGAAATCGACCATAACGTCGGCCGCATTCTCGAAACACTCAAATCCACTGGGCTAGACGAGAAGACGCTGGTAATTTTCACCTCGGACAATGGGCCGTGGGTCGGCTACGGAATCGACGCCGGCTCTGCCGGACAGTTACGCGGTTCAAAGGGAACGCTCTTTGATGGGGGAATCCGGGTACCCTCGATCATGCGTTGGCCAGGACAAATCCCGGAGGGTTTGGTGACGTCCGAGATTGCCTCGAACATGGATATTTTCCCGACTTTGGCCAAGTTAGCCGGGGGCGCACCGCCACCAGACCGCACCATCGACGGTCGCGATCTGTGGCCTCTGATGTCCGACTCTGAAGCTGAGAGTCCACACGAAGCGCTCTACTTTTACGAGGGCGGCTTCCGCTACAAAGCTGAGGACGGACCTCCGAAGAACGACCCCAAATTGAAGGCGGTGCGCTCAGGCCCGTGGAAGCTTTATTTGGAAACAGAGCCCGGCGACGAGCCAGACACGCTCAAAGTTGTCGCCACCGAGCTGTTTAATATGCACTACGATGTCAGCGAGAAGTACCCGTTGACCGACAAGCACCCCGAGGTTATCGAGCGCCTAGTAAAACAGGCCAAGAGTTTCAACGACAGCCTTCGTAAAAACACCCGCCCCCTCGGCCGACTGGCGGATTGAGCGTTATGCAGCGACTTTTTCTCAGCGCCCTTCTCGTGACTGTGGGGGTGTCCGCCTTTGCCCAAGACGGCACTCAGGCCGGTCGCTTCACTGTCGAGCACCCGACCCTACATAACCTCGGATTCGAATGGGCGATCAGCGGTGACGACAACCGCAACGCCGCGGTCTCTGTCGATTTCAGGCTCGTCGGTGATTCGAAATGGCGCAAGGCTCTGCCGCTGGTCCGGATTGGCGGCGAGCGAGTGTTCCGCACCCGCGAGCACCTCGACTACACGGTGCCTGATGGATTTGCGGGTAGCATTCTCAACCTTGAGCCGGGCGGCGAATACGAATGCCGCCTCGAGTTGACCGATCCCGACGGAACTTCGGGCGAAACGATGCATACGGTTCGCGTGAAAACCCGCAGCGAGCCGCAGCCGTATACCGGCGGACGCACGCTGCACGTCTACCCGCCATATCACGAAGGCGAGCGTGAAGAGCCGCATTTCACTAGCTTGCTGCAGGCTTACTACGGCTCGGGGCTGGGTGACTGGAGCGTTGTCTGGGAACAGCGCGCGCAGCCGGGCGACACCATCCTGGTGCATGCCGGGCTCTATAAGAACGACCGGCTCAACTACGTCGACCCGATGATGACGCCGTTCGACGGGACGATGTCGCTGACGCTCAAGGCCACGCGTGAGAAGCCGCTAACGATCAAGGCCGCCGGTGACGGCGAGGTTGTGTTTGACGGCGCGGGCAATCATCGCGTGTTTGACGTGATGGCATCCGAGCATCACATCTTCGACGGCCTGACCATCCGCGACACCGACGTGGGGATCTTTGCCGGACAAAAGGAAGTCCTAGGCGCGATCGGTCTCACGGTAAAAAACTGCCGCTTCGAAAACATCGGATTCGGCGTATGGACCGAGTACGCCGGGTCGAGCGATTTCTACATCTCAGACAACGTATTTATCGGCCGGAACGAAAGGAACCTGCTGGTCGGCTGGACCGGCCCACTGTGGGCGAGCGCCGGCCCGTATGGTTCACATGAGATGCGTAGCTACTACGCGGTCAAGGTGTATGGGCCCGGCCACGTCATCGCTCACAACTCGGTTGCGTACTTTCACGACGGCATCGGCATTTCGACGTACGGCACGCCGGAAAACGATCCCGAGCGTCGGGCCTCGGCGATCGACATCTACAACAACGACATCCATATGTCGGGCGACGACTTCATCGAGACCGATGGCGGAGTTCACAACATCCGCGTCTACAACAACCGCGGTGTCAACGCCGCGCATGGAGGCTACAGCTCGCAGCCGGTTTTTGGTGGACCGGTCTACTTCTACCGGAATTTGCTCTATCACGTTCCGAGCGGCGTGGCATTTAAGTTTTCAGCGAAGCCGGCGGGGCTGTTTGTCTTTCACAACACGATCATCGGCGAGCAGACCGCGCGCGATCCTTCAGCTAACATGCATTACCGCAACAATCTTTTTCTTGGCCGCGATACCGCCAATCGAGGCATCATGACTTGGGCGAATGCGACCGACACGTTTAGCACGGATTACAACGGCTTCCGGCCAAACAAAGGGGTAGCTGAGCAGTTCCGCTGGCTCGCGCCGAAGCCGGGTGATCGCATGTATGACGCGAAGCGCGACGACTGGAAAACCTTCCGCTCACTGCGAGAATTCCAAACGTCGACCGGCCAAGAATCGCACGGCATCGAAGTCGACTTCGACATTTTCGAAAACATGACGCCCCCGGACCCCTCGAAGCGGCACGCGATCTATCACGCGGCTGATCTCGACTTTCAACTAAGTCGAGGTAGCAAGGCGATCGACGCCGGCGTCGCGATTCCAACAGTCAACGAAAATTTCGCCGGCCGCGCCCCAGACTTGGGCGCTCTCGAAGCCGGCCGCCCCGAGCCGGTGTATGGCCCTCGCTGGTTGAAAAGCCTGCCATTCTATCGATGAACTGAATGACCCTGATTTGTCGCTAATCAAATCTTGAGAAAGATTCTGCGCTTGTAGAGCCAGTGGCATGCGTACCACATGACCATGAACATCGAGAGGGCCTGTGCGACCGCCCCCCACTTGCCGAGAAATGCATACTCGTGGCTGAACACCGCCACCGATTCGTCAATCCAGCCGGCCAAAAGGATGTGTAGGCAATAGATAAACATCGAATTCATCCCGACCACGACCAGAGGAAACGTGATCCTGCGCACGCCCTTCACCTCGACCAGCCAATAGAACCCTAGCAGCATAAGCAAAACCCACCCAGACGCCGCAAAGGTGTAAGACGTCGTGTGAATTCGTTTGATGATTGGGATCAACGGACCAAGCGCGTAGCCGACGGCGAAACATGCGGCGGCTCCGCCCGCTAGTAATTTCATGCGGCGCGCATGTGAGTTTTTCTCGATCATCAAATAGCCACACCACACGCCGAAAATCGTAACGACAATGCTCGGGATGAAGTTGATCGTTGCCCAGTGACCGGGATTCGACGCGCCAAAGATGAACTGATCGATGCGTTCGCCGATGTTGTCCCCGATCGAGTAGGCCCCGCCCGATCCCGGAAAGGCCGAGAAAAGTAGCGTGTATCCGACCATGATCGCGCCGGCCCACACCGCCTGCGCTTTAAACCGCAGCTTCATCAGCCAGTAACAAATGAAATACGTGAAGCCCATCTGCGCCAGCACGTTGATGAGCTGGAAACGCATCTGCCCCGCTGAGATCGACATCATGACATTGCTAATCAGAATCAGCATGAGTGAGCGGTAGGCGACGTGGGTCCAAACGGATTCCGTGCCGCCGCGCCGAGCGCGAGCCGCAAATGCGAACGGCATCGCCAACCCGACCATGAACATGAAGGCCGGCTGAATCAGGTCCCAGAAGACCATGCCTTCCCACGCAACGTGATTAAATTGCCGACCCAGCCAGCCCCACGAAGCATCTTCAGAAAGAGCCGCCAAGCCGAAACCGTTAGCGGCGAGCGTCGTCATGATAAACCCGCGGAACGCATCAAGCGACACGAGCCGATCGGAGCGCGATAACTTCTCGGGCGGAAATTTCTCGCCAGTTACACCAGGCGCGAACTCAACTTCGACTGCCGCAGGTGGATCCTGGACGAGCGTAGCCATAGCGCACTGAGTGTATCACCGCGCCGAGCCGTCTGTAATCACTCGTCGCCGGCTGACGAAGTAGTGAATCTACGCGCGCTGTGGGCCTCGCGGGGATTCGACGCGACGGCCGCGAGTGCTGGGTCGGAAAAAACGTTGAACGTATTCCGCAGTCAATTCAGTCGTAGCGTAGCGCTTCAATCGGGTCGATTTGCGCCGCTTTCACAGCCGGGTAGAGACCAAATAATATGCCGACGGCGACCGACGCACCGAACGCGGTGATGACCGATATCGGCGTGACGATGGTATTCCAATCAGCGATATATGCGATGAGCCACGACACTAGAAAGCCAAATCCAATTCCTAACACGCCGCCGCCAATCGAGATCAATGTCGATTCCGCAAGAAACTGGCACACGATGTCTCGCCGCCGGGCCCCGGTCACGCGGCGATCGCCGATCTCGCGCGTCCGTTCCATCACCGTGGCCAAGACGATATTCATGATGCCGATGCCGCCCACCAGAGTCCGCGTTTGGCTTGCTCGGCTTTGTTCTCGGCCTGCTTTTGTTCAACTTGGTGGTGAAGATCCTCGAACTTCGCGCGCGCTTGGCGGGCGGCTTCGACCTGTTCGGTTTGATCGAACTCAGCGAGAGGGTCGCCCTCGTTTACGGTTGCTCCATTAGGAATGAAAGCTGACAGAATCAACCTGCCGCTTTTGCCCGAAATGCGAGGGGTTTGAATTAGCTGATATCGAACTGCCTGAACCGTTCCGGTAGCTCGGATGGTGCGTTTCGTTGTGGACTCAAGCGAGGCACGCTCGGGCTTGACCTCAGCGGTGGTTGCGGCATTTACCGGCTCGACCGGATTGGCACACGATAGTAGGGCCGCGGCGAGACAGACAGCTACGCTGATGCCCCGCGCGATACAACTCGCGGCCGGAGCACGTTCCAATCCCGCGCTGCGCGAGCTTCCCGGCACACTCTTAGTACCCATAGACGCGGGAACCTACGAAATAGTTGACACTTTTTTCGCTTAATTGCGCATTGTTACGGCGCCTCTAGGCAGCAGCGGCACGTGCCAGTAGAATTTGCGCAGGTTGAATCCTGCTGGGGGTGCGCTGATTACCTATGCGTTCGCGACTTTGGTTCCGCACTAGCCGACAAGGGCGGATTTGGCAGCTCTGGAGGTTGCTCAGATGGACGGCCTCGATGGAGAACTCGCCCTTGGCGGCCACTCAGCCATCCCCGGTAAGGTTTCGCTAATACAACTGCGATGCCGGTCATCTCGCGAACCGCCAATAGACTGCCGGAACAACGATCATGTTCAGCAGTGTCGAGCTGAAGAGTCCGCACAGGACCACGAGGGCCAGCGGAGCGTGAATCTCACTTCCAGTTTCGCCCAGCCCCAACCCGATCGGTATCAATGCCAATCCGGTCGATAGGGCCGTCATGAGGATTGGCGAGAGCCTCTCCGACGCTCCTTGGATCACGGCGCTCCGAAAATCCGTGACGCCTTCTTCCCTCATCAGGTGATTGATGTGAGAGATCAGCATGATGCCGTTGCGCGTCGCGATGCCGAACAGAGTAATGAACCCGATTAGCGAGGCGACCGATAGCACGCCGCCCGCGAGGAAGACGCCAACCACGCCGCCAATTAGGGCCAGCGGCAGATTGCTCATGATGATCAATGCGTCCCGCCAGGAACGGAATGCCGTGGTCAAGATGACCAGAATACCGATGACAACGAGCGCGCCCAGCAGCAGGATTCGCCGAGAAGCTTCGGCCTCACTCTCGAACTGACCGCCGTACTCGATGCGGTAGCCGGTTGGGAGGTTTGTCTCAGCTTCGATGTGACTTTGGATGTCGTTGACGACGCTGCGCAGGTCGCGGCCCGCGACGTTGGCCGAGACGACGATCTTGCGTTGGACGTTCTCGCGCGTCACGAAATTCGGACCGCGGTCCTCGTGAATGGCGGCGATCGCGCCCAGTGGAACGCGAGCGCCAGACGGAGTATCGATCATCGTTTTTCGAATCATCTCAATCTGTTCAGGTTGCCCGCCTTCGTATCGCATTACGAGGGGAAAGGCTACTTGCCCTTCCAAAATCGAACCGACTTCCTTGCCAAGGAACGCCGTTTGGAGCACTTCCGCCGCGGTTCCGGACGGCAATCCGTAGCGGGCGAGGGCGTCGCGATTGAAGCGGACGCTCACGGTCGGAATGTCCGTCTGTTGCTCGACGGAGAGGTCTACCACGCCGGCGACATCACTCATCGCCGTGCGCACTTGCTCTCCTAGTGAACGAAGCGTCCGCAGGTCGTCGCCGAAGATCTTGACCGCGATGTTCGAGCGCGTACCCGACAGCATGTGATCGATTCGATGCGAGATCGGTTGGCCCACATTCACAGTTGTTCCAGGGATCAGCGTTGCCCTGGCGCGGATGTCTGCCAGAACCTCTTCCTTTGGGCGATCGCCCATCTCGAGGCGGACGTCGATCTCCGCCGCCTCGACCCCCTGGAGGTGCTCGTCTAGTTCGCCGCGGCCGGTGCGCCGGCCGGTCGAGACGACCTCGGGGACCGCCAGCAACACGCGTTCGAGGGCTTTGCCTAAGCGATCCGATTCCTCAAGACTGGTGCCGGGGAAGGTCACCGAGCTGACGGTCAGCGCTCCTTCGTTGAACTCAGGCAGGAACGAGCGCCCCATGCGCGAGAAGCTCCACGCTGTCACGCCCATCATCAACACAGAAGCAGTGATCACGACAAGGCTGTGTCTTAGGCACCAGTCGACCACAGGCTCGTACACGCGCTTAAGAGCGCGGATGAGCCGCGGATCGTCCTCTCGGAGCGCCCCTCTCGTGCGAGGGAACAGGTACGAGCAGAGTACCGGCGTCACGGTGAGAGCTACGACGAGCGACGCAAACAGAGCCATCAGATAGGCGATGCCGAGCGGCCGTAGGAGTCGCCCCTCTACGCCGGTCAAGAAGAAGAGCGGCGCAAAAACCAGCATCACGATGATGGTCGCGAAGACCACTGAGGCGCGGATCTCTTTGCTTGCTTCGAACACGACGTCGAGCGTCGGGCGGCGATCGCTCTCCGGCGCTTGGTCGTTCTGCCTGAGTCTTCGAAAGACGTTCTCCACGTCGATGACCGCGTCGTCCACCAGTTCTCCGATCGCGATCGCCAATCCCCCCAAGGTCATGGTGTTGATCGTTAGGCCCAATGCGTCGAGTCCGATGAACGCGGCGAGCAATGAAGACGGAATAGCGAACAGCGTGATAGCGCTGGCGCGTTTGTTCGCAAGAAAGGCGACGACCACGATGACGACGAGAACACTGCCGTAGGTCAGCGCCTCTTCTAGGTTGGCAATCGCAACTTCGATGAAGTCCGCCTGGCGGAAGATGTCTCGGTGGATCTTCATGCCCTCAGGCAATCCAGCTTCGATGTCGTCGAGCACTAGATCAATCTCGTCGGTCAGCTCCAGCGTGTTCGTCTCGGGCTGCTTGCGAATGCCAATGATGACCGCGGGCTCGCCGTTGAGCGATCCCTCACCGCGCTTGAGGGCTTGGCCGATCTCGACGGACCCAAGATCGCGGATATAGACCGGAGTCGCTTCATGCTGAGTGACGACTGTGCGGCGGATCTCATCGAGATTCGAGTAGCGTCCGAAGCCCTGGATCAAATACTCTTGCCCGCCGGCAACGCGGAAACCGGCTGAGGTGTTCTTGTTGGAGGCCCTTACCGCATCCTCCACCTGGCTCACAGACACTCGATGGGCGCGAAGTTTCTCCGGCGATAGCCGTACCTGGTACTGCTTTTGCCCGCCCCCGATCGGCGTTACTTGTGCCACTCCCGCTACCGCAAGAATGCGTCTTCGCACCACCGTATCGGCCAAGGTTCGGAGATCGAGCGGTCCGTGCCGGTCGGAAGTCAAACCGATGAATAGGACCTCGCCCATAATCGAGGAGATCGGCGCAAGGAAGGGCTGGCTCGTCTCGGCGGGCAAAGACTCAGCCGCAAGGTTGAGCCGCTCATTGACGGTCTGGCGAGCACGATAGACGTCCTCTCCCCAATCGAACTCCACCCAGATGATTGCCACGCCGACGGCCGTCGCCGAACGCACTCGACGCACGCCCGAAGCTCCGTTCATCGTCGCTTCGATCGGGAACGTTACTAGGGACTCCATCTCGGTCGGAGCCATGCCGGGGCTCTCGACGATGACCGTTACTGTTGGGGCCGTCAGGTCGGGTAGTACGTCGATTGGCAGCAAGGTCACGACGTACGCGCCCCATACGAGCAATCCGACCGTGAGAGCCAGAACCAGGGGGCGATTGTGAAGAGACCATCGAATCAGCGCATTCAGCATCCCTGTCTCCTCTAGTGGGCGTGCCCATGGGCGGGGGCCTGAGTGGACATCGAAGCCAACCGAATCAGGTAGCCGCCTCGAGTCACCAATCGCTCGCCTGGAGAGAGTCCGCCGGTCACAAGGACTCTTCCGGCTCGACGTTCTCCCAACGTGACGGCGCGTCGCTCAAATGATTCGCCACCGGTTTGGATGTAGGCGACTGGTTGTCCCGAATCGTCGACGACCGCGGACTCATCAACGATTGGGCCTTCCGTTTGGGCGCGTCCGAACAAGCGCAGCGAAACCGCCTGTCCCACAGCCAGTCGCCGCCCGCTATTACGCAGCTCATAGATCACTTTGACCGTCCGAGTGTCGGGATCAACGAAATTGGCCACGGAGATCAGCCGCCCTACCGAGATCGGATCTTCGATCCCAGGAGCAATCAGTTCAGCCCCCGCCGGTCGGCTTAGCGACGCAGCAAGAGATTCGGGAACTTCACCGACGACGTAAACGACGTCGACCGCGACCACTTCAATCAAGCCATCGCCCTCTTCGAGGTGCTCGCCATCTGTTGCGTGAACGTCAGTCACCACGCCTGCGAGTGGAGACCGAACCTGAAAGGTGACACGGGGGTTCGCTCGGTGCTCGTCCTGGCGCGACTGTTCGTACTGCTCGATTCGCGCCGCCGCCGCCTTGAGTTGAGCCAGCGCCAGCGCCTCTTGTGACTTGGCCTCGCTTACACGCCGCGAAGGGATCGCCCCGACGTCCAATAGGCGTTCTACGCGGGCCAGCTCCTGGCGAGCTATGTCTAGCTTTACTCGCGCTTCTTCGACGGCAAGGTCCAAGGCCGCTAAGTCAGACGGCGCATTCGTCGGTGGCACCATGGCTGCCACGACTTCACCGCTCTGGACATTCGTCCCAATCACCGGCAACTTTACTGAGATCGAGAGGCTTCCGTCTATTGGAGCCGTAATCGCAACTCGTCCGCCGCTGCGGGGCTGGATCATCGCCGGTACCGTAAGACTCGCGCGCATAGTCGCCTTCTCGACAATCTGCGTAGCGAAATCAAGTATCCACTGCTGCTCTTTGAGAAACGAGATCCGCTCTCTTCCCGCAGGCTCTTCGGCTTCGGCAATTTCTTGCCGGCCCTGCCGCACGATCTTGACCTGGCCCAAACGATGCTCATCGCTCACGAGGGCCGAAGACACGCGGATTGTCATTGCAACCGAACCTGAGTCTGTTGGGATGACGTCGACGCCAAAGATTCCTGGACGAGAAGGGCCGTCCTCAGTAAACGTCTCGGTCTTTCCTCCGCCGTGTGCCAACTCCACGACCGCCTGTCCTTCGGTCAACGGCCGGAATGTCTTGAGATCGGTGAGATGGATGGCGAAGCGCGATGTGACGCCCGCTTGGAGGCGGGGATACTCCACGAACAACTCGGTCTTGTCGGTCCATCGCGTGACCGCGACGGGCTCCGGCTCTTCGGCTTCGAGGACAGCGGAAGGCTCCTCGGTTGTCGTAGAGCAGCCCAAGAGCAACAGCAATGCGATCAAGGGAAATCTTTTCACGGCAACACCTCTTTACCCATCGCGCGATCCAATTCAATCTCGGCCAACTTCGCAGCGGCTTGAAGCTCGATTAGCCGGAGCTTCGACTGTTGACTAACCCGGAAGGCATCGAGCAACTCGAGAATTCCCAGTTCGCCCTCCGCATACGCAACCTCGGCGATCTCTCGCAGTTCTTCCGCGCGGCGGCCGGAATCCTGCTGGTAGCGCTCCGCAATTTGACGACGCAGCAGGAGCGATTCATACGCACCACGGACATCAGCCAAGATTTGGCTCTTCAGGACGTCGCGGCGTGCGCGCACGCGCGTCGCCTCGGCGACGGCGAGGGCCTTCTCCACCTGTCCTTTGCTGAACAACGGCAGATCGACTGAGACGGAAACGACTGCCCCGTTCGCGTAGCGCTCACCGATCTCAGATCGCTTCAGGCCGCCCGACAAAACAGGGTTTGGGATGCGCCTGCGATCCGCGGCTTGCTCCTCGATCCGCAGAGTTTCAAGCCTCGCTTCCTCACTGCGATAGTCGCCGCGCGCGACGAGCGCTCCCTGCAACGCTTCGCGCAACTCCGGCGGTGCTTCTCTCGGGCCGAGAGTTCCTTCGGCGACGATTGCATCTTGGGCGATGTTCTCGCCGAGAAATCTCGCGAGTCGAGCGCGGGCTTCCGCAATGAGGGCCTCGACTCCGGCCCGATCGGATTCTCGCTCGACGATCTCCCGCTCGGCTCTCAACCTGTCAAACTTCGAGCCTTCGCCGGCTCCTTCGCGTTCCCGCAAGATGCGAACAAGCTCGCTAAGCTCTTCGATGTTCCGACTGATCGTTTCCCGCCGCTCTTGCACATAGATCAGTTGCTGAAACGTCCTCCGTACGTCTGCTTCGAGAAAGCGAAGCTCGTAATCGGCTTCAGCTCTTGTCGCCGCAACGGCGGACTCGCCGGCTTGGCGCAGCAGTCGCCGCCGGCCGTTGACCGCGAGCGGCTGCTCGATCAGGTAGAAATCCGTGCGCCCTGCTCCCTCGAAAGCAGCGGTCGCCGAAGGGTTGGGATAGAGTGTTCCACGCCGCCTTTCGGCGCGCGTCACCTCCACCCGGGCTTCTAGTTCCCGGTAGTACGGACTCTCCCGCAGAAGTTGAAGCGCCTGTCTTTCCGTCAGCGCCTGAGCGACGGCGCTAGCCGCCACACAGCCGACCAGAAAGCTCAGGCGCACGCAAACACGTGGCCTAGCAGTCATGATTAAAACCTCGCAGACGGGTCCTTAGACCCAAAAGAAGCGAAACGGTCTTAGGCGGGATTAGACAGGAGGGGCTCTGGGGATCGAGGGCGATCCGCCAGGTGGGTCGTGCGCGCGCGGCCGCTCGGGTGCGACGTCAAACGACGGTGGCGCGGGAGCCAAGAACGGGGCG
>CBDBHI010000057.1:0-81237 GCA_965205595.1 Bryobacterales bacterium
TGTAACCGCCGGTGAAATCGTACTCGTCGCGCAAGCGGTCGAAGATGCGTTTTGCGGTGTGGCGTTGTTTCTTCGGACGTTCCTGATCGTCGCTGAGGATCTGATCGACGATTCCGGTGAAGGGATCCAGCTTCGGCCTCTGCGCTGGTTGGCGCCGCCGATAGCCCGGCGGAGTGGCGTAGCGCAACATCTTGCGCACCGTCCCTCGCGCCAGGCCAAACCGTTTGGCGGCCTCGCGCTCACTGAGCCCTTCGACAAAGACACTGCGCCGTACTTGAGCGTATAGCTCCACGCGATACATCCCTCTCGTGTCCCACAAAACACCACAGGAATGTTCGCTGGACCACTCGGACGGTCTACTTTTACTCCGCCCAAAAGCAGCTTCGATTCGCCGCTCTATGGTCTAGTTTCGCTCCGCCGTTCTCAATCTTTCCAGTCAACAAGTCCAGAATTGAACACTTCTAGCCTAAATCGTCCTACCTCTTCATCAAAATCAACTCTGGACTTGGACTCTATCTTCACAACCGGGGGCGTAAGTGCCCTCAAGCGATCAATCTCAGTATTGGCGTTTACTAGATCCCCCCTCAACGTGGATAGATCAGACATCAACATGGAGTTTTGCTTTTTCTCTTCGGTGCTGATCCTGGCTGGAGTTACAAGAAATAACACCCATACAAAGACTGCCGCCGCCGCTAAGAGAATGTACTTTCCAGTTCTCTTCCAAGCATCCAGGGAAGTTCGTTTTAGTTCTTTCATGCCTCCCTCCCGAAATGCTGTGGCAACATAAATAATTGCGACAAAGACGAAAGCAAGCAAAGGCTTGTCCGCTGCAATTGACCAAGTAGATTCAACAGACTTTTCAATCGCCAACTTCCAATAGGACAGCCAGTCAAAGAATGACATGTTCGCAAGACTATCACCCCATCTAGCCTTGCGTCAAGTAGATAATTACGGAAATAAGGAAGGCTGTATGCAAAGGGAAGCCTGTACCGAACGTGATGGGTCTCCGCGAGGCGCTCAAGTCAGGTAACCGGAAGGTCTACGGTAGCAACCTTCCCGAGTCGGCATCCGCAAACACAATTCGAGAACTTCGATATGTGATCTGTCGTGAGTCTAGCCGCACCACAAAGCTGGAGACATGTGAGTATGGGGATCTGGAGGGCGCTCGACAGCGATCAGTCGTATCCGAAGGGACGATGTTTACGTTTTCCGTGATGTATCGACACTGGGCGTCGTCGCGAAGCAAGTTTTTACAGGTTCTACACCTGAGCCTTGTCCTGGAGCAACGACGATATACGTTGACCGCTACCGGTTACCCGTATACACGGGGTCTAAAGATATCATCGGCGAGCCGTCGCAGGCTCAAGTGGATACATGGCTACGATCGACGGCCTTACGGCTTTCATCTCTCTGATTAGAAGTAGACCAGAGCAAGACCGGTTCTGGCTTCCGTGGACCCTCACGACCCCCAACGACCCGAAGCCCGCAGGGGTGGTTGGTTGTTACAGGACACTAGTTCATTGACCGCCTGAATATTTCGCCTATCGGTGACAGTCAGCCTATCGGAGCCTATCGGTGACAGTCTATCGGAGCCTATCGGTGACGGGAGCCTATCGGTGACGAGCCTATCGGTGAGCCTATCGGTGACAGTCAGGGATATGATGGCGTGATCAGTGCGGTTCGAGATCTACTGTGATAGATTAGCTCACGAAAGCGATGTCGCGGCAGGCCCGGGTGGTCGCGGAGGGCGTTCCGCATCACGTCACCCAGAGGGGCAATAATCGCCGAGACGTCTTCCTGCTCGAAGACGACCGGCGCTTCTATATTGATGTCTTGCGCGAAAAATGCGCGCGGTTCGGGGTCACCATCCTGGGTTGGTGCCTGATGACGAACCACGTCCATCTGATCGCCGTGCCGCGGCGCGAGAACTCTCTTGCCAAGGCGCTCGGGCAGACCCACTGGCAGCATGCGATGCGATTCAATCAACGCTATCAGCGCAGCGGTCACTTGTGGCAGAACCGCTTTTATTCATGTCCCTTAGGGCGGGATCACCTAGAGCCGGCGTTGGCTTACGTCGACCGCAATCCGGTTCGCGCCGGGCTCGTAGGGAAGGCTGCCGAGTACCCTTGGTCGAGTGCCGCCGCGCATCTAAGCGGTCGTGACGAGGGCGGCTTAATGGACGAGCGAACATGGGCGAAATGGGGTTTTCAGGACGGCTGGGAGGACTTGCTTGCGACCGACTCGGCCGGAAGCGGCGAGGAAGAATTGCGTCGCGCGACGTACGGCGGACTGGCGTTGGGAGATGACGCATTCGTCACAGAATTGGAACAGAAATTACAGCGAAGGCTGCGTCCGAAGCCGCCGGGCCGAGTTCCCAAGGCTGCGGCGCAGGCCGCCTCGGGAAAGTGAAAATGAATTCCCTGACTGTCACCGATAGGGCCGTGGATGGGCCGTGGATAGGGCCGTGAGCTGAAGGAAGTTGCGGCGGTTCATTGTCTCGGTCATTACTTGAAAGAGTGTGGCGTAACGAGTGGTGCTAACGCAAAGGTGGCGATCGGGTACAGGAGTGCCCTGTTCGCGGCGAATTGGGTTTGATTGGGTTTGAATTGGGTTCGTTTCGTGATTTTTTTGTTTGGGGCACCAGAGGCGGTCTGGGCGGGGTAACATAGTTCGAGATCGTTTTCCAATCCCCCGGTTGCAGCTGCGGCTCATGGATTTCAACATCTTTGTTGTTGGTCCTCCCTGCCGACAGGGTATCAGTGCTGTCAAGTGCCCTACGGTTCTGGGTAGGGGACATCCATGATAGGTATTTGTCAAGGAAAAAATGGCGGCAGGCATTTTCGGGTGACCACAAGCTGGGTTCGCCCGCTTATTAGGTAGGTTTTTCGCGGCGGGGCGGGTTCTGTCCACTGCGCGTCCGTAGGACGCGGCGCAGCGAACGGTTGACAGGTTCCGCGGCGGCGCGTACGTCGACTGTACGCGGGCGAACACGGCGCTCTCCCGCGGGGGAGTTTCTGCTTGTCAGTCCACGACGACTACCTTGCCGAATCGCGTCATTTGGCGCCGTTCGAAAAACGCGGCCAGACATCCATTTGCCACCTCGGGCGCCCGCAAGTGTGATCGCGGGCGCCGTCGTGGAAGATTCAGTTGAGGCCCAAAAACTAGATCCCGCCAGCCCCGAAACAGGCAGCATGGCGTCTACTCACCCGTGGGCTTTCACGCAGTCCCCTTCGTGCGGGGCCCGGCGGGAAATCGTCGTTTCCAACTCGTTACTCGCGCTTCTCGTAGCCCGTGCCACGGCGTTCGACCGCCAACAACAGCGCTACCAGCTTGCGCGCTAGCGCCACCGTCGCCTGGTTGCGGTGGCCGCGCGCGACTTCGTCCGCGTGCAGCCGCGCCAGTTGGTCGTTCCAGCGCGGCGCCAACTTCGCCGCCTCGATCAGCACGTGTTGCAAGTGTCCGTTGCGTTGTTTCGACAGCGGTCCGCGGCGCGACTTGCCGGCCGACTCGTTCAGGCGCGAGCACAGTCCGCAGTAACTCACCGCCTCGTCGATCTTGCCGAAGCGCTTGACGTCGCCTATTTCGAGTGCCCAGGTCAGCGCGGTAATCGCGCCGCCTCCGGGGATCGTGCGCAGCAACTCCACGCGCTTGGCGAGCGACGGGTGGGTGAGCAGCTTGTTCTCGATCTTGCGCACGATTGCGAGTGTTGCTTCGACGCGATCACGGCTGACGCCGAGCAGCAGCAGGTCGGTTTCGCAGGCTTCGAGTCGATCGACGAAGGGCTCGAAATATCTCTTGGTGTGCAGTTTCGATTTGGTGTAGGGTTCGCCGAGTTCCATCAACAGCGTGGCGATGCGGTTCTTGTTCCAGACCGCTTGTTGGACGAGGCGGTTGCGAAAGCGCAGCAGGCGGCGCAGCTCGCGTTGTTGGCGCGGCGGCATCCAGACACGCGGCACCAGGTTGGCGCGGGTGAGGTCGGAAAGTTTGCGGCCGTCGAGCTTGTCGCTCTTCTTCTTGGCGCGCGTGATGGCCTCGAGCGACGCCGGATGAGCGACGGCCAGATCCACGGCGTGGGGCTTGAGAGTGTCGTAGATCCAGCCGCTGAACATGGTGGCTTCGAGCGTGCCCTTCCAAGGCGCGGGCCGCGCGGCGGCCCACGCCTCAAGCTCGGGGCGCAGCGCCTGGATCGTGCCTTCGTCAACGATTGTGCCGGCGGCGGTCTTGGCGCAATAGGCAATGGTTTTTTTGTGAACGTCGAGTCCGATAAAGTGCATTTTGTCCTCCTGGGTCTGGGTTTCGGTTCGCCTGCTTGCCGCAGCCGAGCCCGACTTATTATTCCCGCCAGGAGGACGCTTTTTCTTAATCACCTATGCATTGAAACAGGCACGTTAATCATTTCTTCACAGGCGGCGGCAACGGACGCGGATCGTGGATCTAGCCGCGCTACCCCATCCAATCGCTCGGTCCCGACCCGTCTGGCTAATCTCAACCGTCCGTTACTCGAAACCCAATGGGATGCTGCCACGGCAGGTCCGAGGGTTCAAGCAGGTGCGAAAGCGCCATTCGTTCAAAACCCATCCGGCCCGCACCCCGTGCGTGTGCCCGCATTGACGTGACGCGAGGTACACCAGCCGACAGGCTTCACGCTAAGATGTGGGAGTCTAGGAACACAAAATGAAGATCTCACAACTCTCTCTGCTTGGAATCCTCGCCGTCTCGCTGCTACCGGTGGTCCACGGACAGGCCCGACAAAGCCCGCATGAAACGGTGTCCGGCAAGGCGGGCGACGCAAACATCACCATCACCTACGGACGGCCCTACAAGAAGACTCGTCAGATCTTTGGCGGCTTAGTGCCGTACGGTAAGGTTTGGCGGACTGGCGCGGACGAGGCCACAACAATCGAGACCGATCGCGATCTAATGATCGGCTCCGTGCACGTTCCGGCCGGCATCTACGGCCTGTTTACCTTGCCATCGGACTCGGGCTGGAAGCTGATCGTCAACAAGACCGCCAAGCAGTGGGGTGCCTTTGAATACGACGCCGGGCAAGACCTGGGTCGAGTCGAGATGGAAGTGTCGTCGGGGAGTGAAGTTGAGCAGTTCACGATCGCGCTGGAGCCCAAGTCCGATGGCTTCGCGACGCTGAAACTAGCATGGGACACGACGGTCGCCACCATTCCGATCATGGGGCACTAGGGTGTTCATTGGCCGGCTTGTAGCGTGAGCCTTCGGTTTTGCCGCGTGCCGATTCATCGACAAATACGAGATTGAGGGACAGTCACCTCTGACCTGAAACTTCAATTTCGAGTTGGCGGCTGGAGCTGCTTGTTGAACGGAACGTTTCGCGGTACCGAGCCGCTCCGCCTCGCGGTGCGGTGCAGCCCACGACGTGCGGACCGCACCGCACGGCGGCGCGGCTCGGTACCGCGAAGGTCCGACTCCCTGTGGCTTTTTAAATCTATTACTCCCGCCGATTCAGCAACGTGAGAGATCCGTGGCGGAGCCCGAGTTTGGACGTCAAGTCGCTTGATTGCAAAGACTTAGATGCGACTCCCGCTGTTCAATTCGAGGTTCGGATCGTGCTTACGAAGCAACGATCTGCGACGATTGGGCTCCGTCCCGAATCGAGTACGACGATCTTGCTGGATGAGGCTGCCTTTTCGTCTGCCGTCGTACTGGGCAAACGTGTGGATAGGCTCCCGCCGCGCTACAGAATCTCGTAGCCGAGGACTCGCCACTGCCCGTCCGGGTCGCGCATGAGCATTAACATCTCGCCCACGGATTCCTTTTTCTCGTACGGAAAAAGGGGGACAAGAAAAAGGGGGACAACGCCCACTTTTTGAAGTCACCGATCCTAGGGCGCCAAGCGACCTTTTGGCAAACAGGCGGCGTTCAGTCGGGCGCGGGTCGAGAAGGCTCTCGATCTGTTCCGCGCCGAGATGCGACACGACATGTCCCTGGCCGGGAGCGCAACGATCACAGACATTTCGAGCAAGTTCGCTTCGAGGCGCTAGGCACCTATTTCGTTCAGCCGTTGGTCTACTATAGGTCGAGAACGAGGGAATGATGAAACTTACAAAAGGCCTTGCGGCTGGAACGTGTCTGGCGATCGCGGTATTCGCTTCGTGCGGCGGAAGCGACCCAGTCCCCGAAACCGCCCCATCCTCCTCAGCCCGGACGCTAACCGCCGAGCAGTACTACGACAAAGTCCACGGCGCCTGGCTTGGGGGCGCTGTCGGCGGGGCGCTCGGCATGAACTTCCAGCGGAGGCACAAGAAGGACATCAAAGCCTTCTTGACCGATCTTGGGCAGTGGCCGCTGACCGACTACCCCAAGGCTATTCCCCCCAGTCCGGAGCGCAGGCGGCCCCCCGGTGAAGAGCGCACGCGCACGGTGGAGTACACCGCCGCCGAATGGGGTCCGGCTGGCTTCGGCCCCGACGACGATACGCTCTTCCAGGTCGCCAACTTGCTGCTGCTCGAAGAAAAAGGCTTCGATATCAGTAGCCAAGACGTCGCCGACAATTGGCTCGCTAAGTTTTCGGTCTTCGAGGCGGCGAACTGCGGCCGCGCCGTCCGCATCACCGAAAAGCGGCTCAAGGAAGGAGTGAGACCGCCCGAGTCCGGCCGGCACGAAATGGGCGAGATGATGGGCGGTCAGATGAAGGGCGAATTCTGGGGCTATCTGCTGCCGGGGAACCCCGAAGCCGCCGCCGAATACGGGCGGATCGACGCCGAGGTGGCCTTCTTCGGCGACGGTATCTACGGCGAGATGTTCATGGCCGCGCTGACGGCCGAAGCCTTCTTCGAATCCAACCCGGTCAAGCTGATGGAAGCCAGCCTTGCCGTGATCCCAGCCGACAGCGACTACGCCAAGTGCATGCGTGACGTGATGGACTGGCACGCGCAGTGGCCCGATGACTGGGAAAAGACCCATGAACAAATCGACATCAAGTGGGCGCCGGAGGCCGACAAGGGCCGCAGCGTCTTCCCCAACAACGCCGTCATCGCGCTGGGCTTGCTCTACGGCGACGGAGACTTCGACAAGGCCATCTCGATCGCTGTCATGGCTGGCTGGGACACCGACACCAACGCCGGCGATGTTGGCCCAGTAATGGGCATTGTCCTAGGTCGCGACGCCATCGCCGAAAAGTGGACGAAGCCGATCGCCAACATCATGCGCACCGACGTCAGGGGCGCCGAAGAGTGGAAGATCGACGAGCTCGCCCGCCGCACGGTCGAGATGGGGAAGAAGATGACGGCGGCAAAGTCAGCGGGCAGAGTTGAAATCACCGACTGAGTAGCGCGGGCCCTGGGTCGGCCTCTAGGTCGACATTCCTCTGTGGCATCCTATTGAGCACACCGAAGAAATCTGCGCCCGGCCGTTAGAAACCGGACAGATGGCGGGAACAAGCGTTGTATTGACGAACGATTTTTTCGGCTGCCAACGCACTGAATCGGCTCGCTGAAGGCCTTCGGATGCGGCGGAGATGCTCCCCTCAGGCGTCATAGGTGGTGAGAAAAATCGTTTGAACGAAGCCTGACGGCAGACGCTTCGCGTGTTAGGATTTGGCAGGGCAATCGCAATGTCGACAGTCGAGAAGATCGATGTCGCACGAGGCCTGGATACAAGATTCAGTTCCTCAGGCCAAGGCAATTCAGAAGCGAATCATACAAACCACTCTCAAGAGCAATTGCCCTGCCAAATCGGGCGGGCTTCCTTCAAACGGTTGTACAGCAAGCGACTAGATCTGCCCGAGTGCGAGGCTCTTTCGGTCCGGTCGCCTGCGGTACAACACTCGGGTTTTCCGCTTGGCTCCGCTGCAACCCTTTCCCCCCAGTCTGTTTCAGCAACACGCGGAGAGATTGAGGGACAGTCACCTCTGACCCGAAACTTCAATTTCTAGTTGGTGACTGGAGCTGCTTGTTGAACGGAACGTTTCGCGGCACCGAGCCGCTCCGCCTCGCGGTGCGGTGCAGCCCCCGACGTGCGGACCGCACCGCACGGCGGCGCGGCTCGGTACCGCGAAGGTCCGACTCCCTGTGGCTTTTTAAATCTATTACTCCCGCCGATTCAGCAACGTGAGAGATCCGTGGCGGAGCCCGAGTTTGGACGTCAAGTCGCTTGATTGCAAAGACTTAGATGCGACTCCCGCTGTTCAATTCGAGGTTCGGATCCTGTTTACGAATCAACGATCTGTGACGATCGGGCTCCGTCCCCAATCGACTTCATAGAAGCTCGTAGCCGAGGACTCGCCACTGCCCGTCCGGGTCGCGCATGAGCATTAACATCTCGCCCACGGATTCCTTTTTCTCGTACGACGTCTTGAATATAATCACGTCCGACTCGGCGGTCGGGCGGGTTTGGATCAACTTGCGAGAAATGACCTTGCCCAGAGCCCGGCGCTCGTTTAGGAAGATACGCTCCCATTCAGGCCGCGAGATGAGCTTCTTGGCCTCTGAAGCTGTGCGCTCCCACGCTTGGGCGTATCTGCCGGCGTCCACGTCTTCGATCCACGCCTTGGCGGCTACCGACGCGGCGGTTTGCTTGGGAGCTTGAGCCGCGGCGCCGGGCGCTAGGAAGATAGCAACACAGGCGATGGCCACATAGTTGATCGCGAGCAGACTCGTTTTTGCCCGGTTGCCGAGAGTCATACAGCGATATTAATGTGGTCTCGGAATGCCCTCGATGGGGAGTTCGCCTTAATTTCTTCATCAGCTCGTTAGAGCGTCAAGCAGGCAGGACACTCGGCCGGCAGAATCCGCACAGCAAGCGGAAGCCTATTGATTGCCCCGTAGTGAGGCAATGGGTTTCGAGGATTGTACGGGGCGCAGCCCGTCATTGCCTTCGCTGCCTGGTGGTCCGCGCACGACCATTACCAGTACGATCTCGTGAGCGGGCAGTGTGGGGTGTTCGGCATTCCAACGGGCAAGCACCCAGCGGAGCAGGGCATTGAGTTGCACGTCACACGAGAGCGAGGCAACTCTATCTAGGTACATTTTTCCGCGGTGGTCGTTCCAAAATAATGCCTCCAGGGGCGGCCACGGCGTTCCCGCAGGCCAGCCGGCGCGCTGAGCGCCGATTGCGAACTCGCGGCGGGAACCGTCGGCTAAGAGCATCTGCACGATCAGGCCGTGACGACCGCGCGGTGGACTGGAATACATCTTCCAGCTCTGACGGAGTTTGGCGGCGCGCGCCGCGAGGTGTACGCTCTCAGGCAGGATGCGCCCGCGTCCGCTTACGTTTTCCAGATTCGCGGCGAATACGTAGGCCAGGATCAGCCCGGCGACAAGCTGGGGCGCCAAATGTACGACGAGCCGGGAGTCCCGCTCCCTGGGGTCTTGTGCCGGCGGGGCGGACTGGAGGCGATCCCATAGCGAGGACGGGACGAATGGGATCAGGCCGGCAGCCATGACCCACGGAATCAGGCCCAACTTCATGCCTAGTACTTAGTTGCGTAAGTTAGAATATTTACTGGCGAGGGGACGAGGGGCGACGACGGTCTTGGTCCATTCGAACGGAGTAGCCTTGGAGTTGTAGACGCGGACGAAGCTGTCGATGGCCTCGCGCACCTGCCGGGGGGAAGTGAAACTCGCCCCCCGCAAGGCGCGGCGGCTCAGAATCGAAAACCACACCTCAACCTGATTCATCCACGAACTGTAGGTCGGCGTGTAGTGAAAATGGATGTTCGCATGACGTTGCAGCCAGCGGTCATTTTTGGGCTTGTGAGTGTTCAAGTTATCCAAGATGATGTGGATCTCGCGGCCTTCGTGGATGGCCGCGATGTGGTTCATGAAGTCGAGAAACTCGCGACGCCGTCGGCGCCAATAGTGTCCGGCGATGATGAATCCGGTAGCCACTTCCAGCGCGGCGAAAAGCGGCGTCGTGCCGTGCCGCCTGTAGCCGTGCGAGAAGCCCGTCAAGGCCTTGCCGTTGGGCAAGCGTAGCCAGCCCTGCGCTCGCTCCAAGGCCTGGATGCTCGGCTTCTCGTCGACCGCGAGCACCACGGCGTTTTCCGGCGGGCTGAGGTAGAGTCCGACAATGTCGGCGGCCTTGCGAGCGAACTCCGGGTCGGTTGACAAACACCAACTGCGCCGCCGCCGCAAGGACACGCCGAGCTGCCGCAGTACGCGCCAGACTTGATGCTTGCTGACGTCGCCGAGAGCTTCCGCGAGCAGTTCGCCTGTCCAAGTGGCGTGCCCTTCGGGCGGAGCTTCGTCGAGTTGGCAGAGGATGCGTTTGCGCGTCGCTTGGTCGTACCGCGCGGGCCTGCCGGAACGCGCTTGATCGCATAATCCCGCCAGACGTTGCTGGGCGAAGCGGGTGCGCCATTTCGACACGCGCGCCGCCGGGGATCCCAGTTGCCGGGCGATCTCGGCGGTCGAGGTAGCGGCGGCCGCCAGCAGCACAATGCGAGCGCGCTCCACCATGCGCCGTTCGGACTTGTGGCCGCGCACCCAGAGTCGCAGCGTCTCTTCTTCCTCGGCGTTCAGTCGAATCACCGTTGCCGGTCTTGCCATACCGACATTTTACAGTTAAAGGCCTTACTTTCCCAAGTTAGTACTAGGTCGATACACTACGAAAAGTCAACGCTAATGAAAAACACGTCCAGATTGTTTCTGCTGGTGGCGGTCGGGCTGAGCCTGCTTGGTTGCAACCGCTCGAATAAAAAACGCATCGGCGTGGTTCCGAAGGCCATTTCACACGCTTTCTGGCAAACGGTTCACGCCGGCGCGATCTCGGCTGGTCGCGAGGCCGACGTCGATATCGAGTGGAAGGGGCCCGCGACGGAGACCGATTTCTCGCGCCAGATCGAGATCGTCGATGCGATGATCAATTCCCAAATCGATGGAATCGTTTTGGCGCCTACCGAGGCCACCTCGCTGATCGGGGTCGTTGACCGTGCGCGGAGCAACGGCATTCCAGTTACGATCTTCGACTCGGGGCTCAACTCAGAAAATTACGATTCGTTTGTTTCGACCAATAACTACGAGGCCGGAGTTTTGGCGGCGCGGACGCTGGCGAATCTCATCGACAACGCCGGCGAGATTGCAATCGTGAAGATGGTGCCGGGCGCGTCGTCGACCATGCAGCGCGAACAAGGCTTCGCAGACACGATTGCGAAGGAGTTTCCAGAGATCGAGATCGTTGACTTCAAGTACTGTCGGTCCGACACAGCTCTCGCTCTTTCCGTTACCGAAAATATGCTCACGGCGCATCCGGACTTAGACGGGTTGTTTGCCTCAGGCGAGCCGGCCACGATCGGCACGGCGAAGGGCTTGCGGAGTCGCGACCGCTACGGCGATGTCGAATTTGTCTCTTTTGACTACACCGAGTCGCTCGACGCCGACATCCGCGACGGCGTCGTTAGCGCGACGATCGTGCAAGAGCCTTTTCAGATTGGCTATCAGGCTGTGATGACGATCGTGGCCGCGCTTAACGGCGAAACTCCAGACAAGCGAATCGATACGAATACCTCGGTTGTGACAGCCGAGAATATCGACAGTCCGGAGATTGAAGCGCTGCTACACCCCGACCTCGATAAGTATCTGAATTAGTTCGCGAACGCGGAGCGGATCTGGCCAACGGCCCACTCGAGCTCGTCGCGTTCGATGATAAGCGGCGGCGCGATGCGGATAACCAAGTCGTGCGTTTCCTTGCACAGCATCCCGAGTTCTTGTAGCCGCTCGCAGTAGGGTCGGGCCGGGACGTTCAACTCAATACCGACCAACAAGCCGCGACCCCGAATTTCCTTAATGTCGGGGTGCTGGATTTGCTGGAGTGTGCTTAGAAACCAAGCACCGAGTTCGGCCGAGCGGCCGGCTAAGTCATCTTCAAGCAAAACATTAATTGCGGTTCTCGCCACCGCACAACCTAAAGGGTTTCCGCCGTATGTGGAGCCATGACTACCGGGAGTGAACACGCCAAGCACGTCTTTCTGCGCGATTACCGCCGAGACCGGGTAGAAGCCACCCGATAGCGCCTTGCCCAGCACGTAAATGTCTGGGTTCACGTCTTCGTGATGGCAGGCGAATAGCTTGCCGGTACGCCCCAGTCCGGTCTGTATCTCGTCGGCAATGAGCAACACATTATTGGCTCGACAAATCTCCGCCGCACGCGCTAAATAGCCCTCGGGCGGGATCACGATTCCAGCTTCACACTGAATCGGCTCGACCAGAAATCCGCAAGTGTTGGGGGTGATGGCGGCCTCAAGAGCGGCAGCATCGCCGTAGGGAATCACTTTGAATCCCGGCGTGAAGGGGCCGAAACCTTCGCGGCTGTCTTCGTCGGTTGAGAAGCCGACGATCGTCGTGGTTCGCCCGTGAAAATTGTTTTCGCAAACGATGATCTCAGCCTGGTCCTCCGCGATCCCCTTGCGCATGTATCCCCAGCGCCTGGCCGCTTTGAGGGCGGATTCGACGGCTTCCGCGCCGGTGTTCATCGGCAAGACCATTTCCTTGCCACAAAGCTCGGCTAACTCCTTGCAGAACAGTGGCAGTTGATCGTTTCGAAAAGCGCGCGACGTCAGCGTAACTTTTGCTGCTTGCTCTTGGAGCGCCTGCAAGATTCGCGGGTGACAGTGGCCTTGGTTGACGGCGGAATAAGCGCTGAGGCAGTCGAGGTAGCGCTTGCCATCGACAGTGTACACCCATGGGCCGGCAGCGCTCTCGACCACCACATCGAGAGGATGGTAGTTGTGCGCTCCCCATTGGTCCTCAATTTCGAGTAATTCGGCGGTACGATCAGTTGTCGGTAATTCGACTTGGGGCTCTCCCACGGCGCATTCCCCCCTAGTGTTTCAGGTTAGCACTTGGCTGATTTGCGAGCCGAAAGCGAGGCTTGCGTCGTGCGGTTTGGGCCTTATTGATCAGCGCTTCGTAAGCGGCGAGGTGCGCTCGCGGGGTCCATTTCTGGAGAAAAGTTTCTCGGCCTCGATCGCCTAAATCTTGTCGCAGCCGGGCGTCTTTCGAGAGGCGCTCAAGGTGGGCAGTGAGTTCCAATCGGTTTGTGTAGGTGAGACCGCCGCCGGCTTCGCGATTGATCTCGGGAAGCGCGCCAACATTGCTGACGATGGCTGGGGTTCCGTGAGAAAAAGCTTCGACTTGGACCAGGCCGAAGGTCTCATAGGTTAGAGTCGGCACGATCACCGCTAGGGCATTTGCGTAGTACGGACCGAGGTTATCGGGGTTGATCCAGTCGGTGAAACGGACACGCGGCATCGCGTTCGCCTGGGCGCGAAGTTGCGATTCGAACGGACCACTACCGACGACAAGAAGGTCAAAATCACCGTTGCCTTCGAACAGCGGGAGCACATCTTGCAGCCCCTTGTAATCCTCAAGGCGCCCCACGAATAAGAAGTAGGGGTTTGAATGAGGCCGATCGAGGGGAGTCGAGGGTTCGACCAACGGCACGAAGTATGGCAGGACTTCGATAGGCTGCGTCAGGCCATACTCCGCGTGCTTCGCGGCGCAGAAACGGCTCGGCGCAACGAGCTGGTCAAGATGGGTCAGCATGCGGCGCATCAGCCCGCTGTAACGCCACCATTGAGGCGGTCTGCCAGCCCGCAGCGTGCAAGTAAAGCAGGTGGGTGTATCGCAGGCGCGGCTGCCATTCTTCCACAAGACGTTTGTTGGGCAGACCAGCCAATGATCGTGGATCGTCATGATTCGCAGCGGCGATCCCGCGGCCGCTATGGCGAAAATAGCGGGCCAAAATAGCGAGACGTTGTGGAAATGTATAACGTCGAATTGATTTTCCGCCAAGATCCGACCAATCACGCCTTGCTGGAGCAATGGGCGGCCTGTCTGGTGTGCCAGGAACGGAGCGAACGTTCCAGCGCCACTCTCGATGCGGTGCACCGTGACCCCGTCGCTCGACGGGTACTGCGACTGGTCAACGTCCTTCGCAAGCGCGTGATAGGAGTCGGCGCAGTGAATCACGTCAACTCTGTGTCCGTTGCGAACGAGTTCTTGCGCCAGACGGAGGCAGTAAATTGCGTCCCCTCCGAAGCTGTAGGGCGGGTAAAAAATCGAGATCGTGCAGAAGCGCAGCGGGCGAAACTCAGGCGCGTCTTGATCGCCACGTGGTGAGAAATGCGGGCTAGGACTGTCGATGGTTGGCGGCATCGTCTCGTCAGTAAATGTGACGCTGTTTTGAGGCGCCGAACCAGTAGCCGGCCGATTCACCGAGCGCCCAACTCGTGGTGAACCATATTGTCGCTGGTAAAGAGGTAACAAATTGCCAAACGCAGGCTTGCCTGATTGCTCTCGCAAACAGTCTTCCCAGCAAAACCACGAATATCGCCGGAGATACCACGGCGTAGAATACCCGCTTCAGGCCGCTAGATCTTTGAGACGCGAAGTCTCGGCCGTAGTGGAATCTCTGCCGCGTGCTGTCGCCAATGTTGAGCGTCGGCCTGTACTCTACCCGCACCGAGCAAACGACGACCTCGTAGCCCGCGCCGCGCCAGTATGGTTCTATTTCGTTCTCCCATGGGCATTCTGTATCAATCGACAACTCTCGCAACGGTTGAAGAGGGAACGGCAGGTTTGCGCCGGAAGGTGATCCGCGCTCACCCACGAACGTTCGCACAGCGGAGTATTCGCAAAAATAGTGGGCCCACTGCCAGCGCGAGTAACCGCTAGAGGCCAGAACAATTGAGCCACCAATCATTGCCGGCCTGCCGGCGGCTGCTTGCGCTTCGAGGATCGACTGGGCCCAGGATTCGCTGGGAATCGTGCGAGCTTCGATCCAGGCCACGTAATCTCCCTCCGCGTACTCCACGCCCGCCCATCGCAACTCGGGGATGGTGCGAACGGTATCGAAGTGAATGAACTGGACTGTTGGAAACTCTAGGCCGAGAATTCCAGCCGGGTTCTCTGCGGAGCAATCAACGACAATTACGTCAGAAACACCGCTTTGCGCTGTGAGCGAACGCAGGCATTCTGCTAATGCCGCGCCCGCTTCGTAGCTCGCAACGATGAAGCAAAAGCCCACAGCTCCACTGTAACCGCGCCGCCGAATCGCTTCGATGTGCACACGGCGCCACAATCGGCCGGCCGTGAATAGTGCCGCCAAATCCCAATCGACTTACCGTTTATAGAGGAATCACGAAAAACAACTTGTTGATGGCCTGGAATGCGTATACAATAACTCGCAGAACCGTCATGCCCCCGAATATACCCAGCACTCGCAATCTCGTGGCACTGTCCGTCGACATCGAGGTCGTCTCGTCGGATCAGTTGAAGAAATTCGTTTTTGGGATCACGAAGAAGAAAACGAGTTCGACTGAATCCGACTGGACCGTCAATTTCGTTTTCGCCCGGCGCGACAAGAAATCCGAGGCCTTCGTTGACCGCGTAAAGGTCAAAGTCAAGGTCTCGCTTGAACAAGTTCCGGGCGTCGAGCGCACCGCGACCAACGACATGACCGCCAAGCAACGCAACTTCGTCAACGGGACGGTTGCCAATGCGCTCGATAAGTTTGAAGCTGGCGATATCACTCGGGCTCAACTCCAAAAGCTCATTTCGCGCGCCGCGTCCAAGCGCTAAGTTGTCACCTGCACAGTCCCACCGCCGGCTATTTCGAATTAGCGTTTTACTTTCCGCCGCGGCGCTGTTGGCGTCGGGGCAGCCAGCCGATACGGGTGACGTTTCACCCACGCCCCTGGGTTGTCCATCCGACCCCGCGGGCTATACGTTGCGAAACGACTCGATCGTCAAGACACGATTCAATCTTCTCGGTTCTCTCGATCGATTCATTGAAGGCCCAACGGTCGAGCTACCGCGGCAGGGTGACGTGTTTTCGCTTGAGTCGGCGCAAGCCGGGCACGAGTCTCTGCGGGCATCTCTTTTGAACACGGCCGGCGAACTTTCTCCCTTCCGGCTGACCTTGGTCAAAACGTTTTATGGAAATTGCACTCCATCGGCCGACGAAGCGAAGGAACTTGACCTTACCTACGAAGTCATTCGTTTTGGCATTTCACCACCGAACCTGCGGCTGCTCGAATCGGCGCGCAAGCAGACCGAAGATCCGAGCCGCACCGCTGTCGATACGCAGCAACCGCGTACCTTTTCGTTTAGGCCTGACGCGGGCTACAACGCTTCTGACGGATTTGGAGCCGGCGGCGCATTAGACTACGCGGTCGGCTCGGCCGGGTTGACTACGATCGAAGCCGGGGGCCATAAGTATTCGCAAGCGTCCGACGCCACCTTCGCGATTGAGGGATCACGCGATTTTGGGCCTCGGGCCGATTCGATGTTCTGGACGCTTGCCTACGACTACTCGAACGGGCCCTCGGGCGGGCGAGACTTGCGCCGAAGCCGTGGCCGAGCGCAATTCCACGCGCTGCTGCCCGCCCTGAGCGAATCGATCGTGACGCGTATTGGGTCTGCTTTCGAGTTTGGCAACCAGACCAGCAGCTTCGATGTCGAAGCCGCGTCAAACACCCTCGCGTCGGCCTCGTATTCGAGTGCCAAGGTCTTTGTAGGGGCTACAGGGCGAACGCTTCGTCATGCGTTCGCGGCGTCGTACGGTCTGCAATTGGGCTCGACGGCGGGTGGTAAATCGCTCGATTACTACAAACATATAGCCGATATTGCATGGGAATATCGGCGGCCGTTCGCTGACCACCGGTCACTTGAGCTTGAAACCGCCCTGATGCTGGGCAAGATGATTGTCCCTGGAAACGTCCCAGTCGGCGAGCGCTTTTTCGGCGGCAACGTGGCAATGCCGTTTGTGCAAGCTGAGGACTGGCGCATTCGCGCGGCGCCGTTGATTCGCAGTATGCCGAATCGGGGTCTATCGCGACTTTCGCAAGAGGCCAACCTAGGCGGCGAGAATTATTTTGCGCTGAATTTGACTCTGGCGGCCACAGCATGGCGCTTGCCCTTGTTGCCGCCTGAAATCTCACGTGAGCCAGACTTCGACATGGCCCTGCGAGTGGCCAAGGGCGGGGCACTGGGGGCGATGATCGGTGAGTACCAAGCCGACGTTCCGCGTACGGCCGACGAAGTAGAAATGCTTAAGCAGATCGCAGACGCCGTGCCCCCCATTGTTTCCCAGCTAGAGCAGCTCGAAATCGAGAACTCCGACACGGACTGGTTCGACTGCACATTCATTACCGCCGATATCAAAGATACTTCCAAAAAACTACAGAGCGAACGGGGTGTTGTGGGCCAGGTCACGGATTCCACGGAAGAAGCTATCACGGCGTGTAGGGAAGAGCAGAAAATTAGCGAAGAGCAGGCGGAGAGCTTGTTCGGCGACCTTCTAGCGCTCGTGCAGAAACTGCAAGCCGGTTTCGATGCCCGACCCGATGTGATTGCCGCGACGGCGCGCGCCAGACGCGAATTCAAACTGCCGAATCGCGCCATTGATGCCTTTACGAACGAGATGAACTTGCTGTCAATCAGTCCCCTCGCCATCTTCGACGCCGCGCGCATTGGTCCTCAGGCGTCCGCCGCCGGCGGTGGGATGCGTTATGGAGTTGGCGCGGGTGTGCGCTTCGGCTTGGCGAGCCACGTGAATTTTGACATTGGGTACGCGTTTAACCCGGACGCGAAGCCGTGGGAAGGTCGCGGCGCTTTTTTCTTCTCGATGCGATTTCTCGAGTTGTTTCGCTGAGGCTGAAGCGGTTCTAGCCGCTACCAAAATCGCCACCAAGCTCCCGCCAACGTGCGGGATGCCAAGCTATACTGACGGCGACCGATGCGCACCGCGTGTCGCCCGGAATGACGTTGCAGCTAAAGATACTGTTTCTATTGGCCGGGGGCGCCCTAGGACTATTCGCACAACCGTTTTCGGCCGACGCGATCCGGTATTTCGAAGAAGAAGTTCGGCCGACGTTGCGGACGCATTGCTCGAAGTGTCACAGCGACCAAGAGCGGACGAGCGGGCTATCGGTTGCTTCGCGAGAGAGTCTGCTGCAAGGCGGGAATCGAGGTGCCGCGATTTCGCCCGAGATGCGGGGCGGCGATAGCTTAATCTTGCGGGCACTGAGTCATAGCGGCTCGCTCAAGATGCCGCCGACTGGAAAATTGCCCAGTTCAAAGATCGCCGCAATCGAACGCTGGATTGGAATGGGTGCGCCCTGGCCCGACACTAATCTGGACGCGAAAATTAGCCAGGGCAAAAATCACTGGTCGTTCCAGCCGATCGAACGTCGCGAGCCTCCCGCCACGTCAAAGCCCGACTGGGCCAAAAACCCGATCGACCAGTTCGTCCTCGCGCGCCTCGACGACGCGGGTCTGAGCCCATCTCCACAGGCAGCGAAGGCCACGCTGATGCGCCGTGTTCATCTCGACCTCACCGGGCTTTTACCAAAGCCTGAAGAGATCGACGACTTTCTAGCAGATCACCGTCCCGACGCGTACGAACGCCTCGTCGACGGGCTGTTGGATTCGCCCCACTACGGGGAGCGCTGGGGACGCCACTGGCTGGACATCGCGCGCTATGCGGATTCCAACGGGTACAACAACGACGCGCCGCGCAAGATTTGGATGTATCGCGATTGGCTGATCGACGCGCTCAATCGTGACCTGCCGTTCGACGAGTTCGTGATCGAACAGATAGCGGGCGACTTGTTGCCGAACCCAACCAAACAACAGATCGTCGCGACCGGTTTCCACCGCAACACTTTGATCAACCTAGAAGGGGGAGTCGACTTCGAGCAGTACCGCGTAGAAGCCGTCGTCGATCGTGTCGACGTCACGGGCATGGCTTTCCTAGGGCTCACTCTCGGCTGCGCCCGTTGCCACGATCACAAGTTCGATCCGATTTCGCAGCGCGAGTTTTATCAGTTCTTTGCGTTCTTCAACAGCATCGATGAGCTGAGCGTCGGCGGGGGGAGCGATAGCGAGAATCGCTCTCGCGCCTACGAGCCTGTGCTCGAGTTCGGAACTCCTCAACAGTACGCTCGTGCCGCGGCGATTAAAGCGCAACTCAAAGCGATGCGAGCGGAACAAAAGGAGTACCAGACCGCGTTGCTCTCGAAACAGGCGGAATGGGAGGCCGGTTTGACCGAGCAGGAATTTGCGAGCCTGCCCGTCGGTGTCCAACGCATCCTCCGCAAGCCCCCGGAAGAGCGACATGAGCGGCGACTCAAATTCGTCGAAAACGCGTTTCTTGCGTCAGACGCCGGGATTCTAGAGCGCCGACGAGCCATCGCCGCGGTCACGAAACTGCTGCCCGATATTCCCAGCACGATGGTCATGCGCGAGCTTCGAGAGCCCCGCCCGACGCACGTCCTGCCGCAGGGCGAATTTTTGAGCAAGGGCGTCGAGGTTGAGCGAGCCACCCCGGCGGCGCTCCCACCGCTAGAAACCAAACAGCCAAGCCGACTCGACCTTGCCCGCTGGCTCGTCGACCGGCAAAACCCGCTTACCCCCCGTGTCACCGTCAACCGTATATGGAAACGCCATTTTGGCCAGGGCATTGTATCGACCGAAAATGACTTCGGAACTCAGGGCGAGCCGCCAAGTCACCCCGAATTGCTCGACTGGCTGGCATCGGAGTTCGTCGCAAAAGACTGGAGCCTCAAATCTCTCCATCGCCTGATCGTCACATCCGCTACCTACCGGCAGTCGTCAGAACACCGGCCAGATCTAGAAGGTAAGGACGACACGAACCGTCTGCTTGCGCGCCAAAATCGACTCCGAGTCGAGTCGGAGATCGTGCGCGATTTGGCGCTTTCCGCGAGCGCTATGTTGGTGCCAAAAATTGGTGGTCCCAGCGTATTCCCGGCCCAGCCACCTGGCGTGATGATTCGCCGGCCATGGGTCGAGAGTGACGGCGAAGATCGCTATCGGCGGGGCATCTATACCTACTTTTGGCGGACGAGCCCGCACCCGGGTCTAATGGTTTTCGACAGTCCCGATTCGCTGACGACCGCCACGAGCCGCAACCGGTCCAACACGCCGCTGCAAGCGTTGACCCTGCTCAACGACACCGGCTTTCATGAATTTGCGCAAGGTCTTGCGCGGCGCGTTTTGCGAGAAAAGCCCGACGCTGAAAATTCCGAACGCGTGGCTCACGCTTTTCGCGCAAGCCTGACGAGGGCGCCTTCCGATGCCGAACAAGCGAAACTTGAACGCCTAATCGCCAATCAGTTGGACGAATTTCGCAGCAACCCCAAGCAGGTCGACGAGGTGCTCACCCTCGACGTTGACGATCAGACCGACCCGGTCGAAGTGGCGGCATGGACAACCGTCGCCGGAGTTCTCATGAACCTCGATGAGTTCATCACCCGCGAGTAATCGACTATGACGCCTACGGAACAATCGCTCATCAATCGCACACGCCGCCATTTCTTCAGCAACTGTTTCGTCGGTCTCGGCAACATTGCTCTAGGAGGATTGCTGAGTGATCAGCGGCTTTTTGGGGAGTCAACAGCGGCAGTCGAGAACCCGCTAGCGCCAAAGCCGGCGCATTTCAATCCCAAGGTCAAACGCGTAATTTACCTGTTTATGGCCGGAGCGCCCAGCCAATTCGAGACATGGCTGTGGCGGCCGAAGTTGGCTGAGCTTGACGGCCAGTCAACCCCCGATTCATTCCTCGAGGGCAAGCGTTTCGCGTTCATGGAGCGCTTTACCAAGGACAAGCCCAAGCTCTTGGGACCCCAGCGGCAATTCCATCAGCACGGTCAATCGGGCGCCTGGGTTTCAGATATCTTTCCGCACATGGCGTCAATCGTCGACGACATCGCGCAGATCCATTCGGTTAAGACGCCAAACTTCAACCACGCCCCGGCCAAGCTCTTTTTCAACACCGGCTCGACGCGTTACGGACGCCCCAGCATGGGTTCGTGGATTACCTACGGACTCGGCAGCGAATCAGAGAACCTACCGGCCTTTGTCGTGCTGCGTACAGGCAAGCGAAACTTGATGGGCGGTACGAATATCTGGGGCAGCGGCTTCTTGCCGACCAGCTATCAGGGTGTCGAATTTCTCCGCACGGCCGATCCAATACCGAATCTGTCAAACCCTCCCGGTTTCTCAGCCAAGCTGCAGTCCGACCGCGTCGACGTCATTCGCGAGCTGAACCTCGCACGCCTCAGTGAAGTCGGCGATCCCGAGATCGCAACCCGAATCGCGTCATACGAGATGGCCCATCGCATGCAAACTAGCGGGCCCGAATTGATGGATCTTAGCACCGAGAATCAGGCGACGCTCGAGATGTATGGGGCGACCCTCGGCGAATCGACCTACGCCAATAATTGCCTGATCGCGCGCCGTTTGATCGAGCGCGGCAGCCGCTTTGTGCAGCTCTATCACACTGGCTGGGACCACCACGGCGGTCGCGAAAACAACCTCGCTGAGAGGCTAGACGAGGTCGCGCTCGACGTCGACCAAGCAACAGCCGCTCTCGTGAAAGACCTCAAGCAGCGTGGTCTTCTCGACGACACCCTGGTCATCTTTGGTGGCGAATTCGGCCGTACGCCGATGGGTGAAATCTTGGAATCTCCCGGACGGAATCATCACATCGAAAACTTCCCGATGTGGTTCGCCGGCGGAGGCATCAAGCCCGGCCAAGTGATCGGCGAAGTCGACGAGCTGGGCTTTTTCATTACCAAAGATCCAGTCGAGGTCCACGACGTTCAGGCAACTATCTTGCACCTGCTCGGGCTTGACCACGAGAAACTAACCTTCCGCTACCAAGGGCGCAACTTCCGCCTTACCGACGTTGGTGGTCGCGTGATCGACAGACTGTTGGCGTAGGCGGCCACTCGGTCCGACGGTGCATGGTTTTTCGGTCGCTAGTTTGATTGGCTGCTATGGGACAAGCGAAGCGATCGACGTTATCGATTTTTTCGGGCCAAGCGGAGAGCTCGGCCTCGAGTTTTCGGTCTTCGGAGGACTGTTGCGCGGCCACAGCTACGGAGCTTCCGATTAGAAGTATCGCCGGCAAAACGAAACGGCTTATAGTCACTATCAACTCGTGAATTTTCTAGACCGCCCCTCACGACTCAACCCAGTGTAGAATCAAGCCGTTATGAAGACAAAGCTGCCGCTGGTCCTCATTCTCGTCTTTGCGACGACGGCACTCAGCGCCCAAGAGCCCATCGAGTATTCCTACAACGACATCTATTCAGGTCAAGACGGCCACCGCTTCCAACCGACACCGCGCGAAGAATGCCGTAGCGTCATCTTCGACAGCAAGGGCGCCGTCTACAGCGTCGGAGTCCAATCGAATGGCTCCGACACTCTTAACGCGACCCGCCAGTTCATCTCACTAGGCCGCTGGCAAGGCGACCATTGGTCATCCATTGAAAAAGTCAGCGCCCATGACGGCTACGTCTATAGTCCCGCCGCCGCCGCGGATAGCAACGGCGGGCTCTGGATCGCCTGGACTGAGTTCAACGACGTCGAGCAAGACTGGGACGTCTACGCTCGCCATTGGGACGGCTCGTCGCTAGGCGCGATCTCGCGTGTCAGCGCCGGCCGCGGACCGGACCTGCGCCCAACGGTAGCGGTTGGCCGTGACGGCAAGCCAATCGTTGCCTGGGAAGCCGCTCAGCGCGGCTCAACCCGCATCGCGGTGGCAACCCTGTCCGGCGGTAATTGGGACGTCGAAATACTGACCGCGGACGAAGGATTTAACTTTCGCCCGAATCTTGCCGTGGCGAAAGACGGCACCGTCTGGCTGGCGCACGACCGCTGGGTTGACGGCGACTACGACGTATTCGTTAGAACCGCCAAGGACGGCGATTGGTCCGCTGAGATAGCGTTCTTTGCCTCGACGGAAGACGAGCAGCGCCCGATGATCCGCTTCGCCTCCGACGGCACCGCCTGGATTCACGCCTCGAAACGCGTCGCAGGCGCACGCAAAAATCAACGCTTCGAGCTACCGAGCGCCGCCGCCGAGTTCGTCTCTAAAATGGCTAGCCTCGACGAATTTCAAATTGATGCGGGAGGCCGTTTCTGGTTCCTCAGGCAGTCGGCCTCATACGCGCCTGGAAACCCCGGCTATCGCGCCGGGCGAACCCCCACCTCTGCCGGTGCGTGGTACGACGGCACTAAACTTCAACCGTTCAATCTTGAGGTCGCTATCGGGTATCGCGCGCCGCGGTTCAAGCCCGACGGATCGTTCTGGCACGCCACCGACATGATGTTCTACCGCAAGGTGCTTGAGCCGGTTCGCGCCAATGTCCGGGGCGACGCGAAGTCCGGCCCGCTTGGTGAGACGAAACCCGCCAAGTCCCGGCCGGCCCACGTGCCGCATGAAACTCTGGAACTCGATGGCAACACCTATACGCTTTACTACGGCGAGCTACACACCCATCTCAGCGAGCATCCGCGCGACCGGGAGATTGAGTTTTGGATCGACCGCTATTACATGAACGCGATGCAATCGGGAATTCTCGATTTTGGCGCGGCGTCCGACCACGATTGGCCGTCGATGACCAACTCGAAATACCGCATCGAGCAAGCCTACTCCAACGTGCTTTCAGAAGAGGGCCGATTCGAGGGATTCACCAGCTACGAGTGGAGCGGTGACGCTGCGGGTCGACGCCGTTACGGCGATCGCACCATCGTCTTTTCGAAGCCCTACTCGGACATCTTTCGCATCACCGACCCAGAAAGCAACGAGGTCGAAGAGTTGCATCGCAAAATGGCCGCCGAGAACGCGGTCGACTGGGCGCACCACGTCGGCGCTCCGTGGGGCGTGATGGATTGGTCGAAACACAACCCGGTGGCTGAGCCGATCATGGAGATCACCTCCGGCCACGGCATCTACGAGACTTACGACAAGCCGCGCGCGGTGCCTGACTGGCTACGCCGCGCCCCTGCCGGGAAAAGCTCGATTCAAGACGGCCTCGCGCTCGGGAAAAAGTTCGGCTTCGTAGGATCAAGCGACCGTCACGACGGCATCAGCGGCTACGACACCGGCATGTTCGGAGTCTACGCCAAAGAGCTAACCCGCGAGTCGGTAGTCGAAGCCCTACGCAACCGTCGCAGCTTTGCCATTAGGGGCGGCGAGCCGGTGCTGGTCGACTTCAGCGTGAATGGCGTCTTCCAGGGAGGTGAAGTCGACCTCGGCTCGACCCCGCCGAGTCTTTCAGTAAAAGTCAAAGCCCAATCCGCGGTGACGAAGATCGAGGTCATCCGCAACGGCGAATACATCTTCACCCATACACCCAGCAGCGAGAGCAACGAAGCAGACTTCAGCTACCGCGACACCGAGCGTCAGAGGGCCGGAACCTACTACTACGTCAGAGTGTGGATGAAGGGCACGAAACCAATTCTGCAATCAGGCCGAGGCAATACCGGAAAATACGCCTGGAGTTCGCCTGTCTGGCTGAAATGAAGCGGTCAAGGCAATAACCCGCACCTCTCCCAGAAGCACGGGCTTGTGGTCGGCTGTTCACACTGGTTTCGATCAGCAATCGACTCTCAACCCGTCAACGACCAACTCGTAGCCGCAACGAATGGACCGACTGCTCGTCGCCTCGACCGTTGTCACGAATCAGCAGAATGGCATGGTCTCCGTTGTCCAGCCGTGGTCCGAGTGCGATGCCCTCATAATTTGAATATGTGTCTTCGAATGCCAGTTCGATCAATAGATGTTTCTCGACCGGCGTGAGGTCTTTCTTTTTCAGGCTCGATGCGAACTCAACCGTAGACACGTCAGTCGCGGCACCCAAAACAACGTGATAGAGGCGAATGCGAGTCTGGGGCAACCCGTTGGAGTTACCCTGCAACACGTTTTCGAGAGCAATCAAGGAGTCATCGGGCAAAGTGGTCAGTCCCACCAATCGGCTCCCGGAGTGGCGAACGAGAGCCTCCGGCGATTCAATTATTGCTGCAATCGGATCGGTCACATAGACGTACTGGGCGACGCCCTGCAGCCGCGAATCGAGAAGTTGTAAACGCACCGGGCTGCCCGCACTCGTGGTCGCCGGAGCGCCATCCACAGGCAACGCTCGCTCGTTAGCCAACCAAAAACCACGACCGTCCGGCCGGGCGGCGATTGCCTCAAAACTGCGATTCAGCTCGGCATGTATGAATACCCCAAGCTGTCCGCCGACATCGGTGCTCGTTAGAGTCATCAAGCGTCCCGTGTCAAGCGAGTGCTGGTCGATGCAAGGCCCTGACTGGGTCGAGCCACAGTTCTCGTTTACGATAAAAATGCTGCTGTGTCCAAACCCGATAGCCAGATCTTCGCGATCTTTGAGCTCGCCTTCCAGTAGTGCCAAGCCGTTTGCGTCGCGCAATTGGAGCGCCGGTTGCGGAATAACAGATTGAACCTCGCCGATTGAACGGTCGAGTTTGATTGAGAGTCGATGCAGGAGAGTTCCGGCGTCGCCGACGACCAGGTACTCGTCTTCGCCATAGTGCGCGATACCACTGAGACCGTTCGCGGGAATACCCCGTAGTTTGAAGTCGAACCGAGCAACATCGGTTACGGACAATTGGCTGCTCGCGCCCCAGCAGAGCTGAAGACAAGCCAGTAGTGCAAATAAGCGACTAATCCGCATTACAGCCAAGGATACTTGAGTTCGCCGCTGACACCCGCCTCGCTTTGTAGTTTGGCGATTTGAGAATTGCGATTGGGGTTTCGGGCACCCTACGCCCGAGTAGACTTCGACGCAATTTAAGGAGATATAAATATTTAAGCCCTCTTTCGGCTGTCGCCCCGCGTCGATGCTGCATCCATGGTCGCAATGCCCGAAAGTGCTATCGGCCCCCGGTCTGGAAACTCGGCAATAAGCGAGAGTTGAGTCGGGTCCTTTTGAGGACTGATCAGCAGGACCCGATTCAACGTATTCCGGAAATCTGCTTCGCCACCGCACTCCCTGACGGTCGTGCCTCAGATTCTAGACTCGGGAATCTAGTCTCCAGGAGTTGCCGGCTCAGGACATTTTAGACGACACATCTAAACCCGCGGCGGCATTACAATGGCAGAACGATGATTACTCGGATTGCAGTGCTTGCCAGCGTTCTCGCGTTCCAGGTGGTTGCTCAGAAACCCAATGTACTCTTCATCGCCGTCGACGATCTCAACGACTGGGTAGGTTGCCTTGGCGGGCATCCGCAGGCAAAAACACCGAACATCGACGGCCTCGCCGCGCGTGGTGTGCTCTTCACCAACGCCCATACTGCCGCGCCGCTCTGCAACCCATCGCGAACCGCCATCATGTTCGGACGCCGCCCCACCACCACCGGCGTTACCGGCAACATGGACGATTGGCGGACGTTCGATTCTCTAAAGGGCGTCGATTCTCTACCGCAATACTTCCGCAAAAGCGGCTACTACACCGCCGCCGGGGGCAAGATATTCCATGCCAACCACGGCGGCTGGAAGGGTGCGCTAACCCACGAAGAAGGCGCCCCCTACGCCGGCCGCGGCGGCTTCGGGCAACCCGAGGCCTGGGACGATCGTTTTCCCGCAAAGACTATCCAGCTACCTATGGCGCCTGTCCTGATCGACAGCCACCGTAACGGCATCAATCACCACTGGGACTGGGGGCCGATCGACTTCAAGGCTGACGTTACCGAAGACGGCCAAACCTCGCGCTGGGCGATGCGCCAACTCCGACTGAAACATGAAAAACCCTTCTTCATCGCGGTCGGCATTTATCGCCCGCATGACCCGCAATACGCGCCGAGCGAGTACTTCGCCGAGCACCCTTTGATCGACGTCGAGCTGCCCACGATCAAGGCAAACGACCTCGACGACGTGCCCGAGATCGCCAAGCGCTATACCAAATCGAAGAGCAGCTACGAGGTGATGATCCGCAAACACAACGCCCTACAGTCAGCGACGCAGGGCTATCTGGCATCGGTTACGTTTGCCGACGCGATGGTCGGCCGCGTCTTGCGCGCGCTGGAGGCGAGCGCCTATGTGGACAACACTGTGATCGTGTTGTGGTCCGATCACGGCTACCACATTGGCGAAAAAGAGAAGTACCACAAGAGCACTCTGTGGGAAGAGTCGACGCGAGTTCCACTGATCGTTGTGGCGCCCCAAGTTACCAAGCCGGGCGGGAAGTCCAAGCGCCCCGTGAGTCTGATCGACATCTATCCAACCCTGGTCGAACTAGCGGGCCTAAGTCCCAAGGACGGGCTTGATGGCGAGAGCTTGGTAGGGCTTTTGAAAAATCCGGCGGCCCCGCGCTCGACGCCCGCGATCACCACCCGCCAGGGTGATAACCACGCGGTACGAAGTGAGCGTTGGCGATATATCCGCTACTCCGACGGCAGCGAAGAGCTTTACGACCACCAAACCGACCCGATGGAATGGACAAACTTGGCGAGCGACCCCGCCCACGGGACAACAAAAAAGCAGCTCGGCGCTGAGCTGGACCGGATAGTTAACTAGCCTCCGGGCGAGGCGTACCAGCTGCTAATCGGCGGCGATCAGCGACGATTTCGAATTCTCTTGCGCGTCGTGGACCGTGATCGCTGACATCGCGACAACGTCCTCGACGTCAAACCCTTTTTGAAGGACGGCGACCGGATTCTTCATGCCCATCAAGATTGGTCCGATAGCGCGTGCTCCAGCCAACTCTTTCAATAGCTTGTAGGCGATGTTCGCCGAATCAAGGCTCGGGAAAACGAGCAAGTTCGCCTCCGATCGCAGCTTCGAAAACGGGAAGAACTCCTCGGACATATTGTGGTTGAGCGCGGTGTCGGCCTGCATTTCGCCGTCGACGGCGAGGGTCGGGTCCTGGGCCTTGACGAGTTCAACAGCTTGGCGCACTTTGTCGGACTGCGGATGACGCGCTGAGCCGAAATTCGAGAACGAAAGCATCGCGACACGCGGTTCAACGTCGAGTCGACGAGCCCGCCGCGCCGCCAGCAACGTCGTCTCGGCGAGATCTTGAGCGCTGGGATCGATATTGACTGTCGTGTCCGTGAGCAGGTAGATCTTGCGGTTGATGATCAACAGATATAATCCGGAAACCTTGCGCACTCCACGCCGAAGGTCAATCACCTCAAGCGCCTTACGCAGAGTTTCGGGGTAGTGCCGAGTGATCCCCGCGACCATGCCGGCAACGTCGCCGCGGCGCACCATCATGGCGCCAAACGTCGCGCGCGACTCAAGCATTTTGTAGGCGTGCTCCAGCGTGCAACCCTTGCGTTGACGGAGTTCGAAAAGCTCTTGGGCGTACTCGTCCCTGCTTGGAAATTCACGCGGGTCGATGATCTCCCAACCCTCCGTCGATAGGCGTAGCTCTTCAGCTTTCGCGCGGACGGAATCATCCCAACCGAGCAACACCGGCTTGGCGATGTGCTCTTGTCGTAGCACGTGGGCTGCACGCAGGATTTTTTCGTTGTCGCCCTCGGGGAACACGATTGATTGCGGGTCGGCTTGAGCGCGTCGAATGATGAGTTGAAAAACTTCCTGCGAACTATCGAGCCGTACTGCCAACGACTTGCGATACTCTTCCGGATCAACCCGCTTTTGCGCCAGGCCGGAGTCCATCGCCGCCTGCGCCACCGCACACGCAACGGCTTGCAAAACTCGCGGATCGAACGGCTTTGGAATGATATAGCGGGGCCCGAACTCGAGATCTTCCGAGGCGTAAATACGGCGGACCGTGTCGGGAACGTCCTCGCGCGTCAGTCGCGCCAGCGCCCGCACGGCAGCGAGCTTCATCTCCTCGTTGACACCGGTGGCTTCGACATCGAGCGCGCCCCGAAAGATCGAGGGAAATCCGAGAACGTTGTTGACCTGGTTGGGATAGTCCGAGCGCCCGGTAGCAACGATCACGTCATCGCGTGTGGCGATCGCGGTTTCGTAGTCTATCTCCGGGTCGGGGTTAGCCAGGGCGAACACGATCGGGCGATCTGCCATCGTGAGCAGCATTTCGGGGGTCAATACATCGGCCACGGAAAGACCCACAAAAATATCCGCGTTCTTGACTGCATCTTCAAGGGTGCGCAGATTGGTGTTCCGGGCGACCCTTTCTTTGAACGGGTTCATGCGCTCGGTTCTGCCCTCGAAGATGACGCCGAGCGAATCGACCATCAGCAGATTCTCGGGCTTTACGCCTACGCGTTCATAAAGCCCGGCGCAAGACATCGCCGCCGCCCCCGCGCCGTTGACGACAACTCGTACGGAGTCGAGCTGCTTGCCTACAAGTTCAACGGCGTTTATTAGGGCCGCGCCGCTAATGATTGCCGTGCCGTGCTGATCGTCGTGGAAGACGGGGATATTCATTCGCCGTTTGAGTTCCTCTTCGATGTAGAAGCACTCCGGCGCTTTGATGTCCTCGAGGTTGATGCCGCCGAACGTAGGCTCCAAAAGCTCAACCGCGCGAATCAACTCGTCCGGATCAGACGTGTCGATTTCGAGGTCGAATACGTCGATATCGGCGAAGCGCTTGAAGAGCACCGCCTTACCTTCCATTACTGGCTTTCCGGCGAGCGGTCCGATATTGCCGAGACCGAGAACGGCCGAGCCGTTCGACACTACGGCCACCAAATTTGAACGCGCCGTATAGCGGCTTGCGAGCTTCGGGTCGCGCGCAATTTCGACACAAGCGTCGGCCACGCCGGGAGAATAGGCGAGGCTCAAGTCGAGCTGGGTGTCGGCCGGCTTAGTCGGAGTAACGGAAATCTTGCCCGGGGTGGGGAATGCGTGGTAGTCGAGGGCGGCCTGGTTGCGATCCGGCATGCACCTAGTCTCGCACTGGGTGCGCTCAAGCAATGATGTCGTGCAGCACCTTGCCGTGGACGTCGGTCAGCCGGAAGTCGCGCCCGGCGTGGCGGTAGGTTAATTTCTCGTGGTTCAGCCCGAGTTGATTGAGAATCGTGGCCTGATAGTCGTGAACCGAGCACACGTCCTCCGCCACCTCGTAACCCATCTCATCGCTGGCGCCGTATACGGTTCCGCCCTTGATCCCGCCGCCGGCAAGCCAGGAGCTGTATACCCGCGCGTGGTGGCCGCGCCCTTCGGCGTTCGCCGACGGGGTCGTTGGCGTGCGGCCGAATTCGGTAGTCCAGGCAACGATCGTATCTTCGAGCATGCCTCGCGACTTGAGGTCTTTCAGCAACCCCGCGATAGGTTGGTCGACGTTAGGAGCGAGCTTGTTGTAATGTGCCATCTTGGCGTGGGCGTCCCAGTTTTTCTCGATCGAGGTACCGCCATCAATCAGCTCGATGAAGCGCACGCCGCGCTCCGCGAGTCTACGCGCCACGATGCACTGCCAGGCGAATCCTTCGGTGTTGCCGCGCTCAAGGCCGTACAGTTTCAAAGTCGCGTCGGACTCTTGAGACAGATCGAAAGCCGCCGGTGCTTCGGCTTGCATCCCAAACGCCGTTTCAAACGATTTGATGCGGGCGGTGAGGTTGGAGTCAAGTTCGCGCCCTTTCAAGTGTTGCCGGTTGAAGAACTCGAGCATGTCGAGCTCGGTCTTCTGAGCCGCCGCGGTCGCCGAACGGCGGTGCATATTGGCGATCGGCTCGTCGCCGGGCATGATCCGCGTGCCTTGATGCAAGACGGGCAGAAAGTCCGAGCCCCACACCTGGCCGCCGGCGTAGGGAATTTCCGGCGCGATCACCATGAACGACGGCAGGTTTTGGTTCTCAGTGCCGAGACCGTAGCTGACCCACGAGCCGATACTCGGTCGATTGAACGTAGCTGAGCCGGTATGAATACCGATCGTGGCGCCGAAGTGATCGCCATTGATGTTTTTCATCGAACGGATTACCGCGATGTCGTCGACCACGCCGCCAATATGCGGAAACAAGTCGCTGACTTCGATCCCGCTCTGACCATAGGGCCTGAAGGCCCAGTCCGAGCCTTTGTAAACACTCCTACGATGAGGCTCGTTGTGGTGTTCGCGTAAGAATGGCTTGTGGTCGAAAGTGTCGACGTGCGAGACGCCGCCGGTCATAAATAGGAAGATGACGCGCTTAGCCTTGGGCTCGAAATGGGGCTTTAGCGGCGCTAGCGGGTTGTCGGTCGGCGCGCCCATCATCTCCGACAACAGAGCGGGCAGCAGCATGCCGCCACCCGCAAGCGAACGAATCGTTTGACGTCGGCTGAGATTCCATCGACGATTCATGGCACCCTTATATTACCTCTGGAAACTAGACTCATGCGACGCTACGACTTCGTTTTCCTTGTACTCTCGGGAATCTTTCTGTCGAGTCTGGTCATCGCAAACACGCTGGTGTTTAAATTCTTTGACATTAACCTTCCCTTCGTGGGAGTCGCGACGCTGAGCGTTGGAATCTTGCCCTATCCGGTCACGTTCTTGTGCACTGATCTCATCAGCGAGCTGTACGGCCAAAAGCGCGCGGATTCGCTCGTCATCACAGGCCTTGTCGTGAGCCTCTACATGATGCTGATTTTGCAGATCGGCCGCGCCGTGCCGCTGTCGCATTTGCAGGATGTGACGATTCAAGAGCACTACCTCGCGGTATTTGGTCAGAGCACGCGGGCAATCTTCGCGAGCATGGTGGCTTACTTGTTCGCCCAGTTTATCGACGTTCGCTTGTACCACTTCTGGCGGCGAGTCACTGATGGCAAGCACCTCTGGCTTCGCAATAACGCTTCCACGATGCTCAGCCAACTGGTCGACACTGCCGCGGTAGTAACGATACTGTTCTACGGAATTTGGACTACTGAGCAGATCATCAACGTCATCATCGCGGGCTACATTTTCAAGCTACTCGTGGCGCTGTGCGACACGCCGCTGATGTATTTAGGCGCCCGATTATTTCGGGATATCGAGAGCGAATCGCGCTCGAATGGGCTGATTCATGAAGCGGCCTAAAGAGGTTACGCTTTTTCGAGAACCTTGAGTTGCACTGAAGTCACCATGCCCTTGGTTGCTTCGCGCAAGGCCGCCATATGCGGAGCCTTGGAGTGCGCGTCCAGGGCATCCATGGTCTCCCAGCGTTCGAGGACCGTGACGACCAGAGGATCTTTGGCTTGCCGATCCCAGCCTGAATCGAAGTCGATGTTGGGGTCGTAGAAAACGCATCCCTCTTCGCCGAGAACGTTGGGCACGTTCGCTTTGAAAAGTTCGAGCCACTCGTCGAATACGTCTTCGCGGATGGTCAGCGACGCGACAACATTGATCATGGGGTCTCCTTCAGGCGATCGACTATTGTAGATCAGCCGCTGACGGCGGGGCACACGAAATAGACCGCGACATGCCGCGCAGCTCAGTACTCTCCGCAGCTCAAACGGGCAGTTTGACCCACAAGCTCGCGATGACGGCCGCAGCGATGAAAAACAGATAGTAGGCGAAGCGCCTGGTCATTTCTCGCTGCGACACGCGGAGCGTTAGGTGTGGGCCGATCTGGGCGCCGATCGCTACGAACGTGCTAAGCGCGAACATCTGTAGCCAGTCGATCGAGCCTGCCGCGACGTGTCCTGTTAGCCCACCCGCGGCTGTCAGGCAGACCATAAACGCCGAAGATCCGAATGCGATGTCGATGGGCACGCCAAACAGTCGCACCATCATTGGAATTTTGAGAAATCCGCCGGCAGCACCGGTCAGGCCCGCCGTTATGCCAATCAGAAACGACAGCGGCAAACCGGCGGCGAGGTTCACTCGGTAGTGAGCCGATCCGAACGTGCGCATCCAATGCCAAGGCCTTTCCTTCACCAACCCGACCGGAGGGTCAACTTCTTTCAGCATCACGATGGCGGCGCAAACCACAAGTACCGCCAGCACGATAGTAAGCGTCGTAGCGGAAAAACTACGGGCAAAATAGCCGCTCGCGAATGCGCCCACGAAACTAGTCGATTCGAGAACGAATGCTAACTTCCAATCCACTTTGCCTGCCTTTCGGAAGACAAGAACCGCTGACAGCGATGTCACGATCGTGAACCACTGGCTACGAACAACCGCTTCGTGAAAATCGACGCCAAACAGGACCTGGATGGGCGTGTAGAGCACACCGCCGCCTTGGCCGTGCATCGAAAATCCGATGGCACTCAGCCCGAGGATTGCGGCAAGTATAAAGAACTGGATTCCCACGGGAAAAGCTTTTAGGATAGCGTTCCCAGCAGAATGTGCCGGTTGGTTTGAATCACTCGCGTGTTGCCGCTAGTGGTGGTGTTCCAACACCTGCTCGGAGCAAATCTCGTCTGAGTGCTCGCAGCACTCGTGCTCAAATTGCACGGTGGTGTGGTGGATGCTAAAGCTCGACGCGAGCACTTGATTGATGCGCCTGAGAATCACGTCGCTTGCCGACAGAGGCAAGTCGGGTATGACGGCATGACAGCTTAGCGCGTGCGAGTTCGACGACAGGCTCCAGATGTGCAAATCGTGGACATCGATCACGCCGTCGACATCGCGCAGTGACGCTTGCACCTCGTCGCGCGTCATCCCCCGAGGCAGGCCTTCAAGCAAAATATTGAGCGATTCGCGAATGATGTCCCAACCGCTCCACAAGATCAGCACACCGATTAGAACCGAGAGCAGTGGGTCGATCCAAAGCAGGCCCGTGGCCGCGATTGCGAATCCGCCAACTATGATTCCGACGGACGATAGAGCGTCGCCAAGCATGTGCATGAACGCGCCGCGAATGTTGATGTCGTGCTTGCTATCGGCATGCAGCGCAACCATGACGATGATATTCACGATCAGGCCGGCGATCGCCACGATGATCATGATGTCTTCTTCGACCGCGCGTGGGGCCAGGAAGCGCTCGTAGCTTTCGTAAAAAATGAAAAAGGCGAGTATGACGAGGGTTAAGGCGTTGACGAACGCGGCCAGAACGCCGGCGCGGTGGTAGCCAAAAGTTTTCGACTCATCGGGTGGTTTGGCTTGCAGGTAGACCGCGAACCATGCCAGCCCCAGCGCGAGCGCATCGGTGAAATTGTGGCCGGCGTCGGAGAGCAGCGCCAGGCTATCGGCGCGGATGCCGGCTGCGAACTCGATGACGATGAACGCCGCCGTTACCCACAGAGAAATCTGCAGTTTTCTGCCGGTTAGATGGCTATGATCGTGCGCGTGCACGGCTCTTTTATCTTAGACCGTGTACGGCGTCGTTCGAGGTCATCGTTTGCGTACGAACGAATTTGCGACCAGCGGGCTAGTGGCAGCCCATGCAGCCGAAGTTACGTCCGTGGCAAGGCTGACACGACTGTTTGTCTAGGCCGATTTTGCCGGTCGAATGCAGGTCGATAAAAGTTCTAGTGTGATCGGCGGGAAGCAGTTTGATGCCCTGGTTGTGGCAATCGGGGCACGTGAATGGGTTATCGATTTCGGTGTGGCAGACGATGCAGTCGGCCATTTGAGGCATATGCGCTTTCTCCACAACCGCCATGCTTTCATTCAGGCCGCGATGGCAGGCGACGCAACTATTTTCCGTATCAAGAAAACGTCGGATGTCACCCGGCTTGCCAAAATACTTATCGCTGTCGATGGCCGCGGCGATTTTTTCGGCGGCATTGCCCATCTTGAGATGCTGCTCGTGATTGAAACGGTAGGTGCGCTCGGGCGGCTGTTTCGCCTGCAACGGTGTGAGATCTATTGTTGGAGCTACCTGGCCGTTGTGGCAAAGTTCGCAGGTCTTTACGCCCGGCAGCAAGTGGTCAGCGACGGTGTTACTGGTCGAGGCCGAGGCGTGACATGTCGTGCACTGGAGTCCTTTTTCTAGGTGTGTCTTATGCGGGAAGGCCCAGCCCTGGCCGAAGACGGCTCCGCTTGCCATCAGCAGCCCGCAGGCGATGACGCAGGCAACTCTCAAGCCAGCACCCGTTTGAGAAATTTTCCGGTATGGGACCCCTTCGCCTTGGCGATCTCTTCCGGAGTGCCTAGCGCCACAACATTACCTCCGCCCTCGCCGCCGTCGGGGCCCAAATCGATCACCCAATCGGCGGATTTAATGACGTCGAGATTGTGCTCGATCACCAGCACTGTGCAGCCTTTCTCGAGGAGCCGTTCGAACGAGCGGAGCAGCTTCGAGATGTCCTCAAAGTGCAAGCCGGTCGTTGGCTCATCGAACAAGTATAGAGTCCTCTCTCCTTTAGACTGTCCGATGTGGGAAGCGAGTTTCACACGTTGCGCCTCGCCCCCCGATAGAGTGGTCGCGGATTGCCCGAGACGCAGGTAGCCCAGGCCAACTTCGGCCAAAGTGGCTAGCTTGTTTACGATCTTTGGAGTGTTGACGAAGAACCGCAAGGCCTCATCGATCGTCATTTGCAAGACTTCGTAAATGTTCTTGCCCTGGTACTGGATCTCGAGGATCTCGTGCTGATAGCACTTGCCGTTGCAGATTTCGCAAATGAGATCAACGTCGGACAAGAACTGCATCTCGACGGTGACTGTGCCATCGCCTTGGCATGTTTCGCAACGGCCCCCGGGCACATTGAATGAGAAATATCCGGGCGTATAGCCACGTTTTTTCGATTCGACCGTCGAGCAGAATAGTTCGCGGACGGCGTCAAATCCCTTCACGTAAGTGATCGGGTTTGAGCGAGGTGAGCGGCCGATTGGTGATTGATCGACGAGCACGACGTCGCCGATGTTTTGGTCGCCCGTAATTCCGCGGCAGGGTAGGCGATCAAGGTCGGTTGTGGCCAAGTCGTCGCGACGCTGCTTGAGGATGTAGTCGAGGCCCTTGTGGATGATCTGGTGAACCAGCGTCGATTTTCCCGAGCCCGAGACGCCGGTTACGACAGTGAAGAGGCCCAGCGGTATCGCGACATCAACATTCTTGAGATTGTGTTTGACCGCACCCTTGAAGCTCAGCATCTCGCGTTTGCTCGGCTTGCGCCTTTTTGATGGGTTGGGAATTGTCTTCAGTCCGCTCAGGTAGGCCCCGGTTAGGGACTTCTTGTCGCTGAGGATTTGTTTGAGCGTTCCCCCAAAAATGACCTCGCCACCGAGTTCGCCGGCCGCCGGCCCAAGGTCGAGGATATAGTCGGCGGCACGCATCACGTCGGGGTCATGTTCGACGACCAGGATCGTGTTGCCAATGTCTCGCAGCTTGCGAAGGATGCCAATCAACTGCTCGGTGTCGCGAGTGTGTAGGCCGATCGATGGTTCATCGAGCACATAGCAGGCTCCAACGAGCCGCGACCCAAGCGAGGTCGCAAGCTGAATGCGTTGCGCCTCTCCGCCGGAGAGCGTTGACGCCAGCCGGTCGAGCGTCAGGTATTCGAGGCCGACGTCGTTGAGAAATTTCAGGCGGTGATTGATGTCGAGTACGAGTTGGTCGGCAATCCGCGCGGCCGCACCTTCAAGCTTGAGATTTGAAAAAAATTCAAATGCGCGCGCGAGCGAAAGTGAGACGACGTCAGCGATCGTTTTATCGGCAACGCGAATGTTGAAGGCCTCTTTGCGGAGCCGGCCACCGTTGCATTCGGAACAGATTGTGTAGCCGCGATACCTGGCCATCATCAGGCGAGCGGACATCTTGTACTTCTTTGTTTCGAGGTAAGCGAAGAATCCCTTGATACCCAGGAAGCGTCCGTCGCCGTCTTCGACAAACCGGCGCTCTTCGGGGGTCAGTTCGCCGTACGGTACGTCTAGCCGGACTCCCGCGCCATGGGCGGCTGTCAGTAACTTGACCTCGTATCGCTGATATTTCGGTTTCGTCCAAGGGTCGACCGCGCCTTCGCTTAAAGTCTTGAAGCGGTCAGGGACGACGAGGCCCATGTCGTAGTCAACCGTATTGCCGAAACCGTGACAACGCGGGCATGCGCCAAACGGCGAGTTGAAGCTGAATAGACGTGGCTCTGGCTCGGGGCATTCGATGCGACAGTCGCGGCATTCGAACCTTTCGCTGAACCAGAGTCGCCTCGGCGGAACGTCTGTTGCGTGCTCGAATAACACCTCGCTTGATTCGCGGTAGGCGATTTCGATGGCGTCGACGACGCGTTCGCGAACGTTCGGCGAAATCGCGAGGCGATCAATCAGTACGAATAAAGGTGCTTTGAAATCGACATCGATCAGTGATTCGGGTGTCGAAAACTCGAAGATCGTTTGGTTCTGAAAGAGCCGGTTGTAACCATGCGAACGTAGGTCGGTGAGTCGCGCTTTCAGCTCGTCGTTTAGACCCTCGGGGCCTGTCTCGCGGACCGGAAAAAGAGCGTACCAGCGCGACTTTTCCTCAAGGGCCACGATCTCAGCGGCGACATCGTCGACATTGTCTCTTGAAACCAGCTTGCCGCAGCCGGGACAAAAGGTCTGTCCCGCCCTGGCGAATAGCAGACGCAAGAAGTCGTAGATCTCGGTCGCCGTGGCTACCGTCGAGCGGGGGTTTCGCGTTGAGTTTTTCTGGCGGATGGCAACGGCCGGCGCGATGCCGCTAATTTGGTCGACGTCAGGCTTCTCCATCTGCTCGAGAAACTGTCGCGCGTAGGCGGAAAGAGATTCCACGTAGCGGCGCTGGCCCTCCGCGTAGACGGTGTCGAACACCAGCGACGATTTGCCCGAGCCGGAAACTCCGGTCACCACAATCAGTTGATTGTGTGGCAGGCGAACGTCAATGTTCTTGAGGTTGTGGACGCGCGCGCCCAGAATTTCGAGATAGTCTTGCGCCAAGAGGATTCGTTCCAACCGGGATGCCGCCCCGCGAACGAGCGCGACTGGGCGAACTCTTCAGTATAATTCCGAACCACACCAAAGCGGGCGATGCGTCTTGTCCAATACAAGATGAGCCTGAAGGGAGGGGTGATTCCAACACAAGATGAGCCTGGAGGTAATTTGGGCAAGGTCGATTAGGAACAGGCAAACTGCGGGCGATGGGAGTCGCCGTGCAGCAAGCCGAATCAGTGAGTCTCGATGAGATCGAGAGTTTTCTCGACGGGTGTGGGTCCGTCGAGTTCCAGGCCGGAAGTCGAGCGGATAAATACGCGCTCGTCGAAGGCGTCCTGAAGAGGCATCATTATGCCGACCAGAAGCGCTCGGTTAAAGGATTGTTGAGACGCTTCCTGAGCAAGCTAACCGGCTTAAGCCGCGCCCAATTGACTCGCCTCATCGGGCAGTTTTTGCGCGAAAAGTGCGTTCGGCCGACAGCCTATCGAAGGCGCCGCTTCCCCACCAAGTACAGCCGCGCCGACATCGTTCTCCTGGCGCATGTCGACCAAGTACAGCAACGTCTCTCCGGGCCGGCGACGCGTCGCATTCTCCAGCGCGAGTTCCAAATCTACAACCGCAAGGAGTTCGAACGCCTTGCCGAACTGTCGGTGGGACACCTCTACAACTTGCGCAAACGCGCCGTCTACCGGCGACACAGTTTGCATCTCGACAAGACTCGACCGACACCCGTGGCGATCGGCGAACGCCGCCAACCCGAGCCGCGAGGACGTCCGGGCTACCTGCGCATCGACACCGTGCACTCGCCCGAACAGGAAGGTGAAAAAGGCGCCTACAGCATCAATGTGGTCGACGAAGTGACGCAGTGGCAGGCCGTCGGCTGCGTCCAACGCATCAACGAAAACCACCTCATTCCCTTGCTGGAAGGGCTTTTGGAACAATTTCCATTTATCGTTCGCGGCTTTCACTCCGACAATGGCAGCGAATTCGTCAACCATCAAACCGCTAAACTGCTCGAGAAGTTGCGAATTGAATTTACGAAGTCTCGCGCGCGCCGTTCGAACGACAATGCCTTGGTCGAAACCAAGAACGGCGCGGTGGTGCGCAAGTGGATGGGCTACCAGTTTTTGCCCTCGGAAGCGACGCAGGCGATCGACACCTTCTACCGCCAGTGGCTCAACCCGTACTTGAATTTTCATCGCCCATGCGCTTTCGCCAGCGAGCGCCGAGACCGCCGCGGCAAGTTGCGCAAGGTGTACGCCGAGTGGAGCACGCCGTGGGAAAAGCTGCTCAGCCTGCCCGCCGAGCAGCGCGGCCTGCGCGCGGATCGCTCGCTCAAGAAGCTCCAAGCGCGAGCGGACACTTGTTCCGACACCGAGTTTGCCGAGCAACTCGACGCTCAGCGCAACGAACTGCAACGCGTCTGCAAAGACCTCGCGATCTGCTGGCGCACGCGCTAGACAACGCCCCGACCCGAGGCGTTGTCGGCTCCTCCGGCCCACGTCCGAAGACGGCCGTGGGGTCTCGCCTGGGATGGCTGCAAAGGGGGACTTGGGCTGCCGCCCCTTCCCCCTTATGCAATCCCCCTCACCCCGCCCTACGAAGCCACAAATAGCTGTAGCCGCCGACCTCAACTCACGCTATAATCCCCCTCAACCCGCAGCTGCTTCGCCTCTCTCCTTCAGGCTCATCTTTCAATTGGAAAAGAGGGATGTAACCGCACGGCGACTCCAAACGCTACAATATTTAATGCCCCGAGCATCAAAGGGGGCGGCCTTGGGGGACCCGACAGATGAAACGATTATTTCTGCTTTTGGCGATGATTGCTGTTTGTGCGCTAAGTTTGCTGGCGCAGCCTGATTTTAAGACCCAAGAGGAATATGACGGGTTTGTAGCGATTCAGAGCGCTGCAACCATCGCCGAGCGCATTGAGGCCGGCACGGCGTTTATGGCCGGCTTTCCAGCCAGCGATGCTAAGGGGCTGGCGGCATATATGTTGATGCTCAGCTACCAGGGCAACAACGACTTCGACAACATGCTGATTTATGGTGACGAGGTGCTTGCGAGCACCGAAGATCCCGGCATCGTGGTCGGCACGTTGGTATCACTTTCTAACGCAATTCCGACGCGCACTCGCGAGTTCGACCTCGACAAGGAAGAGAAGCTATCGAAGGCGGAGGATTACGCGAAGCGAGCGATTACGATGATTCCTACCCTGATGAAAGCCGACCCGAACCTTAGTGACGAAGATTGGCTGATGACGAAGAAAGATTTCATGTCGCAATGTCACGAATCGATAGGCATCATTGCGGCAAAGCGCAAAGACTACGCGGCGGCCGAGACCTCTCTCCGCAAGTCAATGAACTTGGCTACGGAGCCAACCCCGTCGACGCTATATAACCTCGGGTTGGCGCTGATCGAATTGGACAAAAAAGACGAAGCCGCAAATATCGCCGTCAGTTGTATCAGTGCGGGCGGCTACAAGCTTGGCGATGGCACCGACCTGTGTAGCAAGCTCAAAGTCGAGGCGACGAAGTAGGGTTAGGAATTCATTGGAAGAATCTCAAAGCCGCCGCCGGTCGATCCGGGGCGGCTTTCGATTCGATGCGGTAGCCCGATGAGCAAAGACGCCCAGTCGCTAGCACTCGCGATCGGCCACGAGTTCTCAAACGAATTGCTGCTGCGGCAGGCGCTCACGCACCGATCGTTCTCCAGTGACAGCCGCGAGACCGCGGATCACAACGAGCGCATGGAGTTTCTTGGCGACTCGGTGCTTGGCTTCGTTGCCAGTGAGGTGCTCTACAAACGATTTCCCGAGTACACCGAAGGCCAACTCACGAAGCTGAAGGCGAAGCTCGTCAGCGGCGAGAACTTGGCGGTAGTCGGCGAAAGTCTCGGCGTGGGAGCTTACTTGATCCTTGGCAAAGGCGAGGAGTCCAACGGCGGCCGAAACAAACAGGGCTTAGTCGTCGATGTGGTCGAAGCACTGATCGCGGCCGTGTACCTCGATGCGGGAATTGATGCCGCGCGAGATGTGGTCGAGTCGTTGATCCTGACGGAATCGGCGGTCGATGTCGCCGTCGTAAACGTTGAAGAAGCGAACTACAAACCGGCGCTGCAGGAGTGGCTGCAAGCTCGAAAACTAGACTTACCGTCATATAACGTCATCAATGAGAACGGACCGCCACATCGCCGAACGTTCACCGTCGAGGTCGAGTTCGGCGACGGATTTCGCACGTCGGCCGAGGGCCCCTCTATAAAGACAGCCGAACGAAATGCCGCCGCCAAAGCGCTTGCTTACTTTCGATCGCAAGAGGGCGAGCGGGACGCCGCGGATGGCGAGTGAAGGGATCCGCGCGAAACTCATGCGGCCCCCACTGCATCTAACCGACAGAACCGTGGGGTACGATGGTGCCTCTAACTTACGATGAATCTACGAGTCTTAGTACCGCTAACGTTTGCACTATCGCTGATTGCAGCGACAACTCCCGAGGAATCGCAGACAGCGGTCGAAAAACTGGACCGTATCGCGCGCTCGGGTTTGAAAAGCGGCGAAACCGAGATATTGACGGAGGATGAATTGAACTCATTCTTGCAGTACGATGCCGCGCCGGGGATTCCTGAAGGAATCGAAAATGTGCGCGTTCAACTGCGAAACGGTGGCGGGCTGCTTGAGGCCGTTGTCGATCTCAAGAAGGCCGGCGAAGCGCAGCAAGATCCGCCATTCTTCGTCAAATTGCTAATGCGCGGCACTCGCACGATTCGAGCTGACATTGATTATGCAGCCAGTAGCGGCTACGCCACTGCGAAGATTGTCTCTGTCGCGATTGACGATTTCACGCTGAGCGGCTCGGCGTTGGACTGGTTTCTCGGTTCGTTCGCCCCAGAATCGCTACTACCGTATATTTCTGGTGAGCCGGTTCCGCTCGAGGGCGGCCTTAGCGAGGTACGCGTCGAGGCCGGTCGCGCAATCATTGTCGCCGAGTAGCGAAGCCCTACTCTTTCGGCAGCTTCTCTTTTTTGATGGCGTTGTACCAATCTTCGAGTTCCTGCGGCTCGATGACGCTGCCCTTCACGGCACAGTGGTAGCGCTTGAGATAGAGTACCTGGCGATCGCCACGCTTTGAAGCTGTCTTATATTCCTCGCGGCCCGGGTCTTCGCCAATCGTGATGCCCTTGTTGTAGCCCTCGGTCGATTCTTGGCTGAGCATCGCCATCATCGAGAACGGAATGTAGAGAGCCTTGTTGAAAGCGTAATCGCTGATCGTGATATCGATTGTCTTGCCTTCGGCCTTGTACTTGCGTGAAGCGGTACTGCTTTTGAAGTTGGCCATCTCGGTGGTGGCCTCTTTTCCGATCGAAAGATGAGCCTGCAGGAGGCAGGCGAAGGTAGCTGTGGGCAGGAGGGATTATAGCTCGGATTGGGGCTTGAGGTTGAAGCCCGTTGTGGGGCCCGTAGGGCGGGGTGAGGGGGATTGCATAAGGGGGAAGGGGCGGCAGCCCCAGTCCCCCTTTGCAGCCATCCCAGGCGAGACCCCACGGCCGTCTTCGGACGTGGGCCGGAGGAGCCGACAACGCCTCGGGTCGGGGCGTTGTCTAGCGCGTGCGCCAGCAGATCGCGAGGTCTTTGCAGACGCGTTGCAGTTCGTTGCGCTGAGCGTCGAGTTGCTCGGCAAACTCGGTGTCGGAACAAGTGTCCGCTCGCGCTTGGAGCTTCTTGAGCGAGCGATCCGCGCGCAGGCCGCGCTGCTCGGCGGGCAGGCTGAGCAGCTTTTCCCACGGCGTGCTCCACTCGGCGTACACCTTGCGCAACTTGCCGCGGCGGTCTCGGCGCTCGCTGGCGAAAGCGCATGGGCGATGAAAATTCAAGTACGGGTTGAGCCACTGGCGGTAGAAGGTGTCGATCGCCTGCGTCGCTTCCGAGGGCAAAAACTGGTAGCCCATCCACTTGCGCACCACCGCGCCGTTCTTGGTTTCGACCAAGGCATTGTCGTTCGAACGGCGCGCGCGAGACTTCGTAAATTCAATTCGCAACTTCTCGAGCAGTTTAGCGGTTTGATGGTTGACGAATTCGCTGCCATTGTCGGAGTGAAAGCCGCGAACGATAAATGGAAATTGTTCCAAAAGGCCTTCCAGCAAGGGAATGAGGTGATTTTCGTTGATGCGTTGGACGCAGCCGACGGCCTGCCACTGCGTCACTTCGTCGACCACATTGATGCTGTAGGCGCCTTTTTCGCCTTCCTGTTCGGGCGAGTGCACGGTGTCGATGCGCAGGTAGCCCGGACGTCCTCGCGGCTCGGGTTGGCGGCGTTCGCCGATCGCCACGGGTGTCGGTCGAGTCTTGTCGAGATGCAAACTGTGACGTTGGTAGACGGCTCTTTTTCGCAAGTTGTACAGCTGGCCCACGGACAATTCGGCCAGGCGTCGAAACTCTTTGCGGCCGTAGATCTGGAACTCGCGTTGGAGAATGCGGCGGGTGGCCGGCCCCGAGAGGCGCTGATGAACTCGATCGACGTGCGCCAGTAAGACGCTGTCGGCGCGTGTGTACTTGCTGGGAAAACGGCGCCGCCGATAGGCCCTCGGACGGACGCAACGCGTGTGCAAGAACTGTCCGATCAGGCGGGTGAGTTGCGCGCGGCTTAAGCCCGTGAGCTTAGCGAGATAACGCCGCAGGAGACCCTTGACGGAGCGCTTCTGGTCGGCATAGTGATGCCGCTTCAAGACGCTTTCGACGAGCGCATATTTGTCGCTTCGATTGCCGCCCTCGAAGGCGACGGATTGGCACCCGTCGAGAAAACACTCGATCTGCTCCAGACTCAGCGATTCGGCTTGCTGCACGGCGACTCCCATCGCCCGCAGCTGCTCTGTTCCTGACCACCCAACGGATCCCCGTCAGGCTCATCTTGTATTGGACAAGACGCTACTTGAGTGTGTAGCTGTTTATGCGGTAAAGTTGGCCTGGGGTGTAGCTGTTTATGCGGAGAGCGTGGTCTTAGAGTATAGTTGTTTATGCGTGGAAGACTCTCCTGAATCACCGCGATCTGTGGAAAACTTCGTGAAGCGTGAGTTTACGGGTGAGGTGACCCCGGTTAGTCGGACAGCCGGGCGGCTTGGGCACCCCTACCTAGGACACAGCTGGGGCTTGCGGGGTTGTCAGTGGCGATCTGTGAGCCGGGAAAGGCGATTTGACGGCTATTCCACGAGCTGAAGGCGCGGGATGGAGGGCTTTGAGGGCGAGAGGATCAGCACCCCCGTGGCCGTCGCGTACTTCAGATCCGGCCAGGCGAGCTTGATCTTCTTCAACTCCCGTAGGCACTTTGTGCGGAAGTCGTTGACGATATTCTTATCGCCCGCCTGTGCCTGGTCTGATCCGAACTGGCGGTAGACCTGTTGCCAGGAGAGCCGCAGCGGGCGATTCAGGGTGAAGGTCCGGTAGGCGACCCAGAGATAGAGATCCAGGCCCAGCGACGATCGCTTGAGCGCTTTGAGGGTGTTCATGTCGAGCGGAACGGGGTGGCGGATGATCTCGTTGAAGAAATCCTCGCCGAGCCGTATCTTGCTCTTCCACAGCATCCGCTCATCAGGTCGCCTGGGGTCCCACCAGAACTCGGTGCGGCTGGCAACCGGTGAAATCATCTTCGCTGTGACCCGGTCATCCTCGTAGATCAGCGAGATCGTGGCGCTAAAGAGCCGGTCCATCTGGTTTCTCAAGCGGGTGCGAATGCCCCAAGTTCCGCCGCTGTCGCTGCTCAAGACGTCCAGCTTACGCATGAACTCCGAAAGCGAAGAACCCAGAACCAGCTCGCGGGATTGGGTGCGTACGGCTTCGGTGCACACCCAGGCCAGCAAGAGGCGCGGCAGATTGCCGAAGGGCAGCTTGCAGTCGGCTCCCGCGATCATGACCAGCTTGTACGGGCCGTTCTGTCGTTTGTATTGAAGCCGGTCGCCGGGGTTGGTGCGGGGCAGGCTGCACAGCGCCAGCAGGCGTGCCATGAAACCCATGTCGGGGTCCGCTTCGCTGGCCGAAACAAGCTGATTCACCTGATCGAAGCGGGTGAAGTGGTGAACCGCCTGGGGCGTGGCGTCGCGGAGCGCCTTTACCGGCCCGCCCAGATCAGAGATGGCTTCCTCGATGGGAACCAAGCCGTCCCGTTTGCGCGCCATGCCTTATTCTCCCATGTTCCCCGGATAGAAGGGGCGCGCGTTCAGCGCCGAGGAGGGTAAAAAGGGCATCTGCGGATGGGGTCGAGATTGCCATGCCGAGTCGCAGTTGTCCCCTCCCGCCGGACGGGCGGGGATGGGGATCGGCGAAGAGCCTCTGCGGGGGCGGTTCTGCCGGGGGGCCGGCTGTGGCGTGGTGTTCTGGATCTGTCGTCATTGTGACCGGGGGCACCAATACTGCGGCGAGCGCTGCCGGCGGAAAGCGCGGCGGCAACAACGGCGGGACGCCAACCGGCGGCACCAGCAAAGTTGGGAAGGCCGGCTCGATCACCGCGACCGGCAACGGGCCTACCGGGAACGCCGCGGCCTGCGGCGCGTGACGGATCATACTTCCCCCGCGACCTACGATTCGGGAAGTATCGGGGTAGCGGAGCTTTCCCGGTCCGAAAACGGACCGGAAAGCTTCCGCGGGGAGGCTCGATATGGCGACTGCCCAGAATTCGAACCCGTCTGTATCATCTGCGGCCGCACCCGCAAGGAAATCCTCACTTCGTGAGGGGTGCCGACAACCAAGAGAGGGAGAAACCGTGATTCAAAAAAAGGAAGAGAACGGCGAGAAGTACGTCACGGCCACAACCGAGGCTGAATTTCACGAGGCGTTGAACCGTGGGTTCGCGGTTGAGGTGACGCGGAAACTCGCGGATGAAATCGGAGTACCGATGAATGAGCACGTGGGTACCGTGGCGGAGATCGACGCGGCGCGGAACGACCGGCACGACTAGGAAAGGAGGCGCCCGATGACTAAGAAATCCTTTTGGCGGCGCGGGGAAGACTACGCGCAGAAAGTCTCCAGCGAAATCATTGACCAGATCAAGGCGGGAGTTGCGCCCTGGCAGAAGCCGTGGAAGCCGGGAGAACAGATCAGCGCCGAAAACTTCTCGACCGGCCAGAAGTACAGCGGCGGCAACAGCCTTTACCTGATGAGCCGCGCGATCCGCGATGGACGGGGCGACAACCGTTGGGGCACCTACAACCAGATTCGGGAAGCGGGCGGGCAGGTTCGCAAGGGCGAGAAAGGGACGCAGGTTTTGTTCTTCACGGATCGCACGGCCAAGGCCGCGAAGGACGAGAAAGGGCAGACGATCAAGGACGAGAAAGGCAAGACGATCTACAACGAAGAAAAGCGAGAGAAGCCCATCTGTAAGCAGTACACGGTGTTCAACGTGGAGCAAGCCGAGGGCTTGGAATTGAAACCGCGAGAAGGCCAAGTACGGCCCGAATGGGACGCTCATCGAGACGCCGAGAAAGTGATCGCGGCCAGCGGGCCGACCGTCGAGCACGTCGCCGGAGATCGCGCCTACTATCGCATGGCCGAGGACAAGGTAGTGCTCCCGGAGCCGTCCCAATTCCCCACCCGCAACGGCTACTACCAGACGGCGCTTCACGAGTGCGGCCATGCAACCGGCCACCCGGATCGCATGAACCGCGAAACGCTCAAAGAGGGATTAGCCAACGGCTTTGGATCGCCGGAATACGCCCGTGAAGAATTGCGGGCCGAGATCAGCGCCATGATGACCGGGGAGCGCGTGGGCGTGGGACATGACCCGCGGCGCGGCGCGGCCTATGTCGAGAACTGGGTGAAGGTGCTTGAAAAAGACCCGCATGAGATTCATAGAGCGGCGCGAGACGCGCAGAAGATGACCGATCACCTCATGAATCGCGCCATCGACCGCGAGGTTGAGAAGCCGAGCAAGGAAAAGACGCGGGCCGAGTTGACCCAGGAATACTCTCATGCTCGCGGGCCGCGGATCAGCCAAACGCCAAAACAATCGCCGGAAAAACAACCCGCTCAAGCCCAACAGCACGACGCAGGGCCGAGCCGTTAAGGAGCCACCGTGTTTGATCCGCGAGACTTTACCAGCGATCCCCGGACCCGGCCCGAAGCTCGCCCCAGGCGCGACCACGCGAAAGAGCGCGAGGACCGCGAGCGCGACGGCCACCGGCGCGAATACGATCCCCGCGGGACGAAGCGGCAGACCTTCCAGGACCGCACGGATCGAGCGGTAGCCGATGTGGGAATGTATCGCAACGTCGCCTACCGCGACCTGGCGGATGCTCACTTTGAGGGACACCCCTACGCGGCGCGGCGGGCCGTCGATCAGATGGTCCGGGCCGGTCACGTCCGGGAGCATAACGCCGAGGGACCGCAAGGCGGCAGCTACAAAGTGCTGACGCTCACCGAGCGCGGAGTGGAGCGGGCAGAGCGCGTAGCCCGCGACCAGGGGCTTGATTCCCAACAGAAGGCATGGAGCGGGCTTGTGAAGCCCGGCGAGCTTCAACATGACGTGGCCGTGTTTCGCGCCGCGAGGATCGAGCAGATGAAGCTACTCGAACAGGGAGCCGTCCTCAAGCGCATCCGCATTGACGCCGAACTCAAGCGCGAGATCGCCCGCGCTACGGAAAGCGCCAGGGCGCGAGGCGGAAAGGAAGCGGCGGACGCCGCACGTTTGGAGGCGGCGGAGGCACTAGCTCTGCCCGTCAAGAATGGCCGGGTGGAGTACCCGGACGCGCAGCTTGAATACCACGACGTTGAGGGCCGCGGCGGGCGCGTCAACGTCGAGGTTGCGACCGAGCACTACAGCGCCAAGAGTATCGCCGCGAAAGCCGCCGCCGGGTTTGCCGTGCATGGAAGCAACGGGCGGGCCTCGGCGCGCATAGCCCGATCCCTCGGCCAGGACGAGGGCAGCGGCGGCGGCGGCGGCGCACGCGATAAAGGGTCTATCGAACTCTAAACAGGAGATTCGCAATGCAGCCGTGGAAAATCAGTGTTGGCTTCACGGTCATCATAATTGCCGTCGCCGCGATGGTTGGCGGAGAACACTTCGCTTATCTCGAACCTCATTTTCAAATCATCTTCACCGATTATTGGATGGGCTTAGCGTGGTATGGCGGACTTGCCATAGTCACGCTGATGGCTGTGATCTACGCCGCCGCCCGCGCTTTGGGCTTGGCTGATCTCGGCCTCAAGGTCGATCTCATGGAGCGCTCCATTCGGCGCGGCAGCAGCGGGCAAACCGAGCTTGCCGAGAAGCTGGGACAAGAAGACCGGGGACAGTTCCCCGGCGGATGAATCAACAAAAAAAGGGAGACACACAATGACAAACAAACATTCAACCATCTCGAAACGCGTCGTTCTTCTGGTGGGCATCCTCGCGCTTTCGGCGGGAGAACTTATGGCCCAGACGGCACCAGTCACACCAAGCGCGGGAGCAAGCCCTTGGCTGCAAGCGATTGACGTGTTGCAGAGCGCTTTCACCGGACCCATTGCGCGAGGACTCAGCTTGATTGCCGTCGTGGTGGGCGGGCTGATGTTCGCCTTCGGGGAAGGCGGCAGCAAGAAGGCCCTGGCCGGAATCATCTTCGGCCTGGGAATGGCCATGGGCGCGGCTAACTTTCTTACGTGGCTCTTCTGATGGAGCGCGGCAAGACATGGCGCGGATACCCGGCGCTTTCCAAACCGCTCACCATCATGGGCGTCGAGCGCCGCTGGTTCCTGTTGAGCGCCACGTTGGGGCTTGCCTTGTGGAACGCCATCAACTCCATTGTGGTGGGCGCATTGATCTTCGCGGTGCTCTACGGCGTCGGGTTTTGGGCCTGGAAGCAAGACCCCAACATGCTCGAAATCCTGCGGGCGTCCGCGCAGTTTCGCGCCCGCTACGATCCCGGCAAATGGGCGCAGGCTCCCTGGACCCTTCTCATTCGGAGATAGCGCGTGAATATCAACAATGAACTCGCGGACTTTGAAGCGGCGGGAGCGCTGGCCGAGGAACTGCCCTGGTGGGGCTGGCTCGAAGATGGCCGGTCCTGCCTGACCCGCGCCGGGGAGCTTATGACGATCGCACGGCTGACGCCTAGCGTCCTGGACGGTCAGACACCCGAACAACTAGACCGGGTTGTGGACCGCTGGCAACGGATGTTGAGCGGCGTCGATTCGCGGACCCGGCTTTACTTCTATTTGCTGCGGCGTCCCATCCAATTCGAGAGACCAAGGCGATGACGAAGCATCGAGCGTTGCCGCGCTTGGACGGCGCAAGCGCCGGGCGTTCCTTGAGAAACGGGTACAGAACGTTAGCGCCTATGTCGCATGGGCGCATGATCCGGGCCTATCCGCCGTCACCACTCAAAAGACCGGCGGGCCGTGGTGGATGGCCTATGCCAAGAACTGGATGGCCCGGCGGCGCAATCAACATGAATCGGTTTACCTTGAATCCTCTATCGCGGCGGCGGCGGGGAGCTTCCGGCAACTGGTCGAAGCAAGCCGGGCGCTGGTCGATGACCTGACGCCGATACAGGTGCTTGACGCGCCGCAAGCGTCTCTCGTTCTGAACGAACTAACCAACCGGCCCGGCTCTTTTTGGGCCGGCGCGACCGGCAGCGGCATGAATTGGAGGCTGGCTGTCTCCGAACTCGAAGCGGAGCGGCGCAATCTGCGCCTGGACGGGGAGCCTGTCATTCTCTACTCGCTTCTCTCGCCACCCGGAGCGGCGAAGGCGAATCTTCTACAGGCGCTTTACCGGCTCGATGCCACCATGACGGTGACTCTCGAATGGCGTCCGCGGGGCCTCGATACGGCCCGGCGAAAAATCCGGGGAGCGCAACGCCATTACTTCTCAAAGCGCTACTCGATGTCCGCCGCCGTCCAAGAAACCGAAGGCACCGCTACGGCGATGGTGGACACGGCGGCGGCGGCGGAATCGGAGCGCCTGGGCGATGCCCTGGTCGAGTTGGAGACGGACGGAATCGCTTACGGCGATCTTGCCCTGACCGTGGCGCTCCACGGCCCGCTATCGAGACCGAGAGCCTGGACGGAGATATCCGGCGCATCTTTACCAGCCATGACGCCAAGGTGATCCGCGAGGGTTACGGGCAGCTTCCCGCCTGGTTTTCGCGGATGCCCGCGCAACCGCGCCGGCGACAATGCCGATCCGTGTTTGTATCGGCGGGCGCGGTTGCTTCGATGGCTCCGATCTTCGGTCCTCCGGTGGAAACACCGCGCAGCGGCCACTTGAAGAAAGCGGCCCTGGCCGTGCTTGAAACCCAATGGAGAACCCCCTACTACTACGATCTGTTCAAAGGAGACGTGGGACATACGCTGGTGCTTGGCGCGACCGGCGCGGGCAAATCCTTCGCGCTCAACTTCCTTCTAGTTCAAGCCCTCCAATACGATCCGCGTATTCTCATTCTCGATCTAGGCGGCTCCTACCGCTGGCTGACCCAGTTTCTAGGCGGAGGCTACATGGAGCTATCCCCGGAAGGCGACACGGGCGGCGGCTTTCGCTTACGGCCCTTCTCGCTTCCGGCGGGGGAGCGGACCTTCGGATTCCTTGCCGGGTGGATTGCGCGCCTCTTGCGGATCGGCGGCTGGACACTCGGCGGGGAAGACCCCAGCGAGATTCGCGCCCGCGTCGAAGATATCTATGCCTTCGCACCCGCACGGCGGACCCTTGGGGTGCTGGTCCGTTCGCTGCCCTCAAAGATGTGGCCCGCTATGGGGCGCTGGCACGGCAGACGGCGCGTGGGGTCGATATTTCGATAACGCGGCGGACGGAGACGACCTCAACTTCGAGGACTGGCAGGTGATCGACATGGCGGGCGCGGCGGAGCACGAGGACTTGTGCGAAGCGGCGCTGTTCTACCTTCTGGAACGGTTGCGGCTGTCTTTGGAGAACCCCGACGAGACGGCCAGGGTAAAACTCATGGTCGTCGATGAAGCGTGGCGCTACTTGCAAGATCCGGCTGTGCTTTCCTATCTCGCGGAAGCCGCTAAGACGTGGCGCAAGAAGAACGCGGCGCTGATTATCGCCACGCAAAGCGCCGTGGACGTGACCGGGACCGCGGGGGCGGAAGCCTTGCTCGAATCCATGCCGACCAAGCTGTTTCTCGCCAACCCGGAGTTGCCGGACAAAGCCGCCGAAACCTTCCGGCTCAACCCTTCCGAAGTCAATACCATTCGAGGCTTGATCCCCAAGCGCGAGCTTTATCTACGCCGCACCGACGCGGCGGGTATCTTGCGGCTTGAAGTCGATCCGGCCAGCTATTGGCTCTATACCTCGTCGCCTGTCGATGCTCACAAGCGCGCCGAGGCAGTCCGCGAGTACGGCCTCGTCGAGGCCATTGAACACCTATCCAGGAGGTAGCTCATGTTGAAAATCCTTACACTCGTCACGGCGGCGCTCGTGGCGCTCACCATCCCGCTGACCGCTCAGGACGGCGGGCCGGTGTTGCGCGTTGACGGAGGCCGGGATCAAATCGTACAGATTCGCGCCAAGACCCGCCACACCACCGTTATCGTGCTTCCCCAAACAGAAAACGTGCTGGATTTTGTAGTCGGAGATTCCGAATACTGGCACCTGACCGGAGCCGCGAATCTGGCGTTCCTGAAGCCCATTGCCGAGGGCGTCACGACCAACGTGGCGCTGGTTTGCGAGTCCGGGCGCATCTATTCATTCCTTGTCACCGAGCAAAGCAACGGCCGGCCGCATCTTGTCGTCCGCATCGACCCACAGGGGGAGGCCGATCCGCGAATCTCGCCGGACGAAACATGAACCGGCCTTTGTAGCTCGCGGGCAGGTTGCCGCCTATCAGCAGATGGCGGAGACGGCCATCAAGACGGCCAAGGCCGCGCGGATGGACGCCGATAGCCGCATCGCGGACACGGCGGCGCGGGCGGCGGGCGAGAGCGAGGCGTTCCGGGCGGACTATCCCACGCGGCTCAAGTTTCCCTACCGATTGGAGGACAAGGCGCACAAGTGGCCGTTCCTGGTCGAGGGAATGTGGCACGACGGGCAGTTTACCTACCTTCGCTCCAACGCCCAGGAGTCGCCCGCGCTGTACGAAGAAAAGGACGGGAAACCGTCGCTCGTGGCCTACGATCTTGGCGAGGACGGGCTGTACGTCGCCCGTCACGTTTTGGGCCACGGCTGGTTGCAGATTGGCAAACAGAAAGTACGCTGGCGCTTCGCCGTGCCGGAGATCGGGCCATGATCGAGTGGAAGCGGCTCTACGTAAAACCAGCGGGATCGCTCCCCGGTGGCGTCGTCACGCAATGGGGTGTGGGAGCCATCACGGTTTTCGTTCTTCTGTTCCTGACCTACTGGATTTGGCTCGGCGGCGGGGAGCCAACAGAGGTTGCCGGATTAACCGAGGTAGCCACAACCGCGCCGCGCAGCTTTACCGATCAGATGAGCGCACGGGTGGACGAGGAAACGATGCGGGCCGAAACCAAGCGGGCGGCAGCGGAGCGAGCCTTGCGGGCGCGGCAACAACAGCAAGCCAACGTCGCCGGAGTTACTGCCGCCAACCAAGCGGCGATACTTGCCGGGCCGAGTCCCGACACCGGGCAACCCTACACCCAGGAAGAATGGGAACTCCGGGAACGCTTGCGCCTGGAAGCCGTTGAGCGGCGCAGCCGTTCGCTTCGCAGTTCGCCGGTCGCATAGACCTACCGAAAACTAGACGGCAGCGGCGCGAGCGCCGGGCAGCGGATCGTTGACGATCCTGCACCCGCAAAAGATGAAGGCGCGGAAGCCCTGCAACACGCGCTTGACACAATGCGGACGGTCACAAGCGGCCTTGAAGATCAAATCGCGGCGGAGACCCAGGCCGACCAAGCGTTTATCGCGGCACTCCGCGGAACGCCGACCACGCCGGAAGCCGCCCCGGTTGTTCCCGCCGCGACCGCGGGCAGCGCCACGGCGCGAGATTACTCTGTTGCGGCGCGGGTCGAAGCGCCGCAAGACCCTCCCGGCTGGGAGGGTATCCATGAAGGCTCGTTTTTGGAAGCGGCGCTGGCAACACAGCTTTCCGGCGACTTCCCCGGCCCGGTGCTGGCCCTGGTTGCCATTCCCTTCTACTCGGCGGATCGGCAGCGCATCCTGGTGCCGCGAGGAACGCGGGTTATCGGCACGGCTCAGGCCGTGACAAACCAGGATCAATCGCGGCTGGGAGTTGGTTTTCACCGCTTGATCTACCCGGACGGACGCTGGGTTTCGCTCCAATTTCGGGGCCTCAATCAACTTGGCGAGGGAGCCTTGAAAGATCAAGTGGACCGCCACTACTTTTCCATGTTCGCCGCTGTCGGGGCGGTCGGCGTCCTCAGCGGCCTCACGGCGGCGCGGGGCAATCCTTACGAGGGCGGAGTGGCGGGCTTCCGCGCCAATGCCGGGCAGGGACTCGGCCAGGCCGCTACGCGTATCCTGGATCGTTTCTTGAATCGTTTACCCAACATCACTATTCGCGCCGGACACCGGCTCCGCGTTTGGTTCACATCCGACGTGCTGGTTCCCCGGCCCACAAAAGGAGACTGAAAAATGAAACATCGAATCTTGACCGCAGTGGTTGTTATCCCGCTCTTTATTGTGGTGACCACCACGCCCGCTCACGCCGTTTTCGGATCGATCCTAGCAGGCATCCAGCGGGCCATGATGATCTCCAATCAGGTAACTCAGATTTACAAAGACACCATGGCGAAGATCACTTTTGACGGCCAACTCACCGAAATGATAGGTCAGGCGGCGCACCTGAAAGAACAGGCGCTCGGAACTGTGGGGGCGCTGACCGATCCGTTCACCAAACTGGCTTCTCTGCCGACGAAGTTTATCGGCCTGGGCCTATCCTGGAAAAACGATTTTACCGGCATCCCTCGCGGTATTGCGTCGAGCGTCGAGAACATGGGCGAGACCGGCAAGAGCTTCCGCGAATCGTGGGCGCAACGGCTCACCGCCGCCGATACGGTATCGGAGACGGACATTCTTAATCTGTACCAGAGCAGTCGCCCGGAGATCGCGGCGCGGGCTTCGCGCGGTTATCTCGCGGCGCGGGAAGAAGGCGATAAGCGCCTGGTGCTTAGTCACACCATGAGCGACACAGCATCGAATCTGATGATCGCGGCAAAGGACGCCGTGAAGTCCTATGAGGGCTTACGGAATAACACCAACACGTCCAACACCGCGCTTGCCCAATCGCAAGTCGCCGGAACGGTGACGCAAGGGAATCTCACCGCTGCCATGGCTCAGTTGATGGCATATCAGGCGGCGAAGGAGGCGGCGCAGGATTACGAGCGCGAGATCGCCCGGCGCGAAGTGCTGGCTGAACGGGTTGCGGCGCAACAGCAGGCCGAGATCACCTTCGCGGCGCACCAGGCCGGGCTTGATGCCAGGCGGCAAACCCTGCGAGACGGCTTGCTCTTTCAGATTCCGACGCTCTATGGCGGGAACACTCCGTGATAGTCAATGCAAATCCAACTCGATCCCAACATCCCGACCAATCTTTCGCCCGAAGAATTGAGGGACTTCAAAACCTTCCTCGATACCGCCCTGGAAGGACTGACGGCGGCGGCGGGCAGCGAGATATTCACCATGGGCAATGCGATGTTGGGTTTTCTCGCCGTCATCGTTGTGGTGTTGAGCGGGCTGAAGATCGCCTTCAGCGGCAACATTCAGCCGTGGGAACTGGTGCGGGTCGTCATTGGGATTTGGATACCGTGGGTGATGTTGCAGTTCTACACGACCAACATTCCGGGCATGGTGCATACCTTCCCAGGGATGATCGCGGCGGGGGGGAACTGGCTTCACGAACTGCTCATCGGTGACTCCCTCTACGCGGTTCAAACCGAACTCACAGACCTCTTTCGCTCGCTTGCGAAGGCTCAAGACGCGGCCATCGAACAGGGTGATCTACTAAACATATTCACCAGCGGGCTTCAAGCCTCGATGACGGCGGTTGCGGGGTTTGTGATGGTGATCTTTCTGGCCTTTATGCTCCTTATCTTGGCCGCTGTCACCTACGCTCAAGTGATCTGGGCGCAAGTCGCCCTTGCCATCCTCATCATTCTGGGTCCGATCTTCATTCCGTTTCTGGTGTTCGATCCGCTGTCATTTCTGTTCTGGGGCTGGTTTCGAGCGATGCTCACCTATTCGTTCTACGCCGTGATTGCCGGAGCGGTTTTGCGCGTGTTCTCCGCCGTGGGAATCGCTTACATCACGAGCTTGGGTAACGCCAACCTGGACATGGACAGCTTCATGGAAGTGGGTATGTGGACGCTCGCGGTCGTGCCTTTCTTTATCGCCGGAATGCTGGCAAGCCTCAAGTGCGGGGAACTCGCCACGATGCTCGTCACCGGAGGCGGAGCAGCCGGGAGCGGCTTGATGGGCATGGCGACCACGGCGGGAATGGCCGCGGCCGGCGGCGGCGCGGCGGCGGCGGCGAAGGCGGGCGCGGGAGGCATCAAATGAAGAAGCCGCAAATCAAAGACACCGGAGCCGAGTACGCCGAGATATGGGGCGAAGCCATCCACACCAACCGTCATCTACGGGTGATCTCCGTCGGGCTGGCTATCGGAGTGCTCTTGCTCATCGTCGTCGTCATTCGCATTGTTTCGGTTGAGCCGCCGCGCCCCATCGTCGTGAGGGTTGATGAAGTCGGGCGGGCGGAGGCCGTCACCTACGAAGCGATGGAGGCCCAGGCGGACCCGCTGGACCCCACCACCAAATACTTCCTCAATCGCTTCATCTACGACTTCTACTCGCGGCGGCGGGCCACGGTTGCACAGAACTGGGCTCGCAGCTTGCGCTTCCTCAGTACGCAACTCGCCAACGCCTCGTTTCGCGCCGACAGCCAAAATGTCGCCCTTCTCGCGGCGGGCGTGGCGCGGGGTGAATTGCAAGTCGCCCGCGTCATTTTGAGGATTCAACCCAACCCTCAGCAGCCGCACAGCGCCACGGTCGATTTTGACCTGGTGCGAATGGAGATGGCAAACGAAGTGGGCCGGGAGCGCTGGACACTCTCGCTTCAATTCCAGTTCCTCCAACACATCCCCCCGGAGTTGATCGTGTTCAACCCCATGGGAATCGTCATCACCTACTTGCAAAGCGACCGGGCCACCGTCACCGGAGATCAATAAATGATCGAGCACTTGCGGGGAAGAGATCGCAAGCTGGAACCGCTTGGCTGGACCGGCCGGGACGCGGAATGGATTGCGCTCGTGTGTCTTCACAGCGGCGTCTTCACGCGGGCGAAATTCTGTGATTACTTCGGGGTGTGGCGGAGTGGCGCTCAGCGTTTTGTGCGGACATTGGTTGATCGCCGGGTGGCGGTCGAGGGTGAGTGGCCGCTACTCAATGGGAGAGCAAAGACGTGCCGCATATCGAGCAACGCGATCTACCGGGCGCTGGGAGTTGAGAACATCCGCCACCGGCGAACGGCCAGCGACCTGGTTGTCATGCGGCGGCTTTTGTCGCTGGATTTTGTGCTGGAACATCCGGGTATGAACTGGCTCCCCGCCGAGCCGGAGAAGGTCGAGTTTTTTGAAAAGATCGGCTTGTCGAAACGGCTCATTCCGCGCCGGATTTACTACGGTGTGGCTGGCAACCAGAAGCGCTACTTTGCGCTCAAACTGCCCCTTGCCGTGGACCCTGAAATCGTCACCTTTGCCTACGTCAATCCGGGCCACGCGACAGATACCGAACTCCACTCGTGGGGAGCCGCGCATGGGCCGCTTTGGGATGCGCTCCGCAAGAAGGGGCGGCAGGTTCGGGTGATCGGAATTGGGGTTGAAAATGCCACCGTGGATCGGACGGCGCGGGTGCTTGAAGCATGGGCGGCGGCGGCGCCAGGGACACCCGATGAAGGGCTGACGGCGAAGCAGGAGATCAAGGCGATTCACGAGGCGATGCGCGGGGAGGACGAGGAATTTCTAGCCCGGTACGGAGGATTCGCGGAAGCCGGGAGACGGTCTGTGGAACTCCAACGTCTCCCCGAAGTCAAGGTCACGGAAGGAGTCTCGATTGACGACTATTCGACATGGCGGGCCGTCCGCTTTGCGGACCCGGATGAAATCGGCTGAGAGAGAGGGAAAATCGGCGAATTTTGTTGTCCCAAAAGACCGCATGGTTTTTGCCCCAGGGTTAGAGGGGGGGGTGGGACAAAATTTCGGCTCAAGATATGGCGAAGCCGCTTTCCCCTATGTGCCTCATTTTGCTGTGGTTAGCCACTTTGAATCGGCCCCCACGCTTCGGACGCGGGAGAAAGGCGGGGACGAGAGCGACCCCCCCCAAACCGGGGGGGCATGTGACCTTGAATAGACGCGCTGTGGGACACGCTTCTATCCGGCCCCATGGGGGGTCGCTCTCGTCCTCATTTATCCCTGCGGGAAGGCTGAAAACACGGAGACGGACCTATGAAATGGCGCGAGTTGGTCCCATATTTACAAGAGCTTTGGCACCGGCCCGCCGGCCCGATGAACTGGAAAAACCCGATCCGGGTTTTCGCCGTCGCGGGCTGGGGGTTGGTTCAAGGTTTGGTGCTGTTGGGTTGGGCCGTGTTTCGCGCCGGGCAATTCGTTGTAGCGCTTCCGGCTCTGGTGCTCTTTTTTTTCGCCGGTCTGTGGTATGCCGTGTGGAGCTTTGTACGGCGTCCCTTCCCGTCGCTTGATGAAAACCCCTTGCTTGCTTTGGTGAACTACCACACCCCCAATTTCTTCGATTGGCTGGTGATCTGGTACTACGTTTCGCCCTTCGTTGCCGTCATGCTCTCAGGCTTATTGCCGTCACCGTTTGGAAGGTCTGGTTGGAGGGGCGGCGGCGCGACTTCGCACCCTTCGCCAAGCTCCCGCCGTGGCCGCTTTCGCCAGACCAAAAGGCTCCAGCCATCGTCGTCGGAGAGGTCCATCACCCGGTTGAGGCGCGAGAGGTTTTCAGTCCCTCGTGGCTCACCATCCCGGAGCGCGGACTGTATACCGGCGTGGCGATCTTCGGAGCCGTGGGATCAGGCAAAACATCGGCTTGCATGAACCCGTTTGCCCGGCAGCTTCTCGGCTGGCAAGCGGGCAATCCGCAGCTACGGGCGGCGGCGCTGGTGCTAGAAGTCAAGGGAGACTTCTGCCACGACATCCGCCAAATCCTGGTCGAGGCGGGCCGTGGACAAGACTACATCGAGCTTGGCATGGACGCCCGCTCTCAATGGAACCCACTCTCGGCCTGGTGGCTCGATTCCTACTCGCTGGCCTACACCGTTTCGAGCCTTCTCAATCAGCTATTCGGTAAGGGCAAGGAACCCTTTTGGCAGCAAGCCTATACCAATCTGGTCCGCTGGATCATCGAGCTTCACCGGGTTTTCCCGGAGCGCTGGGTGACGTTGCAACAGGTCTACCGCTGTGCCATCGACCCGGAGCTTTTTGCGGCCAAGATCGAGGCGGCGGAGAAGCTGAGTGATGACCTGAATACAGGGACGGTTTTCGTGGCGCGGAGCACCTACGAAGCCCAACTCATAAACCTTGCCGAATGGAACTGGGTCGATGCACCGGAGGCGAAGAAACTGCAAGCCGTCTACACGCGCCCGATGAAAAAGAAACTTGACAAGCTCAAGATTGACTATCGGATCGTTTGGGAACCCGGCCCCGGCGAAGACACAAGAGAGCGCGTGGAGGCCGTCAAGCGCTGGTTTGTCCACGACTGGCAAACCCTAGACAACAAGATCAAGTCTTCGATTGTGGAGGGGGTTTCGGTGTTCCTTGCCATGTTCGATATGCCGGACGTGGCGAAGGTGTTTTGTCCCGCCGCGCCGCATATCCCTGACGATCCCGAAGCCATTATCCTGCAAGCCCAACTGCGGCGGATCAAGGCGGAGAAGGACGCGAAGGAGGCGGCGGAGGCGAAGGCGAAGAAGCCGGAGGCGGCGGAGGCGGAACCGGAGCCGGACGACAAGACGCCGGACCCCGCAGCCGAGAGCAACCAAGCCGCTACCTCCATTCCCCCGGCTACCGCAGGGACGGCCCCGATCTCGCGCCACCTACCGCCGCTCTTTGAATTGATCGAGCAGGGCAAGGTGCTGGCCTTGAATATGCCCGCTGGTATCAACCCGGCGCTGGCCCGCGCCGTGGGCGTGATGCTCAAGAACGCTTGGCTACAGGCGCTTCTCATGCGACCGGCCAAGATGAAGCGGTCGCCAGGCCGCTACTTCCGGCCCGCCGTCTTTATCTGTGACGAATATCAAGCCTTCGCTTCGGTGGGCGAGGATGACCCATCAGGCGATGAAAAATCCTTTGCGCTGACCCGCCAATGCCGCTGCATCCCGATTGTCGCCACGCAATCTATTTCCTCGTTGCGGGCCGTCTTGGGAAGCTCGGAAGCGTGGCGCTCGCTGTTGCAGACGCTCCGTACTCGTATCTTCCTATCGCTGAGTGATGACGCATCCGCCAAGATTGCGTCGGAGTTGTGCGGCCAGGTTGCGAAGATCAAGGAATCCTACACCATCAGCGAGACCTCCAAGCGCTCGGAAGTCTCCCCGCTCTCAGGCCGGGCCGGAGGCGGAGGCGGGAGCATGGGCGCGACCAAATCATTCCGGGAGCAGCGCGAGGCCGTGTTTCACCCGCGAGACTTCGCCTTGCTCTCGAACTGTCAAGCGATCTGTCTGCCCTATGACGGGGCGCAGTCGCTTGAGCCGCGCCGCGTCTACCTGAAACCACACTATCTACCAGCCGAACACTCCTATTGGAGAGCGAAGGAGGCGGGCCAAATATGAGCGCCGCGAGCGGACTAGAACACCTCAAACCGTTTCTACCGGGTTTGGAAAGCGCCCTGGAAGATTCCGAAGTCAGCGAGATCATGATTAACGGCCCCGGTAATGTGTGGGTCGAGCGGGCCGGACGGCTGGCCGCACACGCCGCGCCGGACCTGGACGAAGCGGCGCTGGAACGGGCCGCTATCCATATCGCCCGTCCCTTGGGGCTGGACCCGGCAAGCTCCCCCATTGTCGATGCCCGGCTCGATGACGGATCGCGGGTTGCTATCTGCGTTCCGCCCGCCAGTCCTCAAGTCGCTATCACCGTGCGGCGCTTTGGCAAGCGGGCGTTCTCGGCGGATGACCTCGTGAAGCAAGGCGCACTCCCCGAAAACGTGCGGGCCGAAGCAGAGCGGGTGTTGCGGTCCCGGCGCAACATCCTGGTTTCAGGCGGAACCGGATCGGGCAAGACCACGTTGCTCAATGCGCTCATCGAACTACTGCCCGATGACGAGCGGATAGTTGCCATCGAGGACACCTTGGAGCTTCGCATCGAGCGCTCGAATTGCGTCCGCTTCGAGGCTCGCGGTTTGCAGGAAGGAGCGGTTACGATCCGCGATTTAGTCCGCCACGCGCTACGTCACCGCCCGGATCACATCGTCGTGGGCGAGGTTCGCGGCGGAGAGGCGGCGGACCTGCTGCAAGCCCTCAACACCGGCCACGGCGGATCGCTGACGACCGTACACGCCAACAACGCCGAGAGCGCCTTATCCCGGATCGCCAGTTGCGCCATGCAGGGCGGCGGGTCGCTACCGTGGGAAGTCACCTGTAGAGGCGTGGTGGACGGTATCGCCATGGTGATTCACATGACGCGCCACGAGGGGCGGCGATTCGCCGAAGAAGCGGTTTTCGTCAAAGGCTACGAAGCGAGGACCAACCAATGGGACATTCAAAGAATCACGGTCGAAGGCGCTTGACCCTGCCCCTGCCACTCAGGGCCAAGATGATCGGCTGCGCCATGTTTATCGGCGGATTCATGGGCCTGATTACCAGCGCCCAGATTGATCCAATTTCCGCCCACGTCGAGCGAGTGATTGACGGAGATACCATTCACGTCCGAGTTGAGGGCAAGAGCCGCACCGTCCGGCTTATCGGCGTGGACACCCCGGAGACGAAGCACCCCACCGAAGCGGTGCAGTATTTCGGACAGGAGGCAAGCGCCTTCACCAAGGCGGCGCTCGAAGGTAAGACGGTGCTGCTCCAAAAGGACCGCACCGGAGATACCGTAGACCCCTACGGGCGCTGGCTTCGCTACGTCCTGCTGGACGGAGACAACTTCAACGCCCGGCTCATCCGCGACGGCTACGCTCATGCTTACCGGCGCTTTCCCTTCTCGAAGCGGGCGGAGTTTATTCAATTGGAAGAACAAGCGCGGCTGCCGCCGTTGCCGTCGTCGTCGCAAATTTTCCGCGCCCCTTTTTTTGCGATCTCCACGCTCCGGCGGCGAGGGCCTAGACAAGCGTGTCAGGAGGAGCGACCATCGCCGCAGGCCAGCTGAGCGCTGCCGGCATCGGTGAAGGAGTCGCGCGCGCCTCTCCATGCCGCCTGTCAGCGATCGGCGACGCGATACAGGTGGAAGGCACGGGCTGGCAACGCCTAAAATCGCATTGATCCACAGCCAGATGGCCCACGGATGGACGGAGTGCACCAGGGTGATGTAGGCTGGTGCACAAGACGATGTCTGGTATGGGCCGAGCCAAAGCAGGATCCAGCAAGCCAGTCCTGGTAGCGGGTACAGCCCGTGCTTCGGTCAGCTTTCCGCGCGAGATTCACGAAACGCTGGAGAAAATAGCTCGAGAAAAGAAGGTTTCGCTCGCCCGGGTTGTCCGCGAAGCGACTGAGCGGTACATCGCCGATCGCTGGCCCCTCCTGGTTGTTCCGAAGGGCGACTGAGCGGTGTGGATACACTCACGCGAGCGCAGCGGTCGGCCGTCATGTCTCGTGTGAGGTCGCAGAATTCGCGGCCTGAGATGTTTGTGCGCAGGCTCGTGTTCGCGCTTGGCTACCGTTATCGTCTGCATGTCGCCGGAATGCCCGGTCGGCCCGACCTCGTCTTCCGCAGCCGCCGGAAAGTTATTTTCGTTCATGGGTGTTTCTGGCACCGGCACGCCCGCTGTGCGCTTGCCCGCCTGCCAAAATCGCGGCTGGAATTCTGGCTTCCCAAACTTGACGCGAACAAACGCCGCGACCAAAAGAACATCCGCGCTCTCCGTCGCAAGGGATGGGCGGTGTTGACGATCTGGGAGTGTGGGCTCGGCAACCCCCGCTTGCCGAACACGATCGAAAGGTTCTTGGATGCGCAGCGTTGAGCTGTTCGCGGGCGCCGGCGGTCTAGCGATCGCGATGTCCAATGCCGGTTTCCGGCATGCGGCGGTGATCGAGCGAAATCACGACGCCTGTGAAACCTTTCGCGAGAACCAGCGTCTTGATCTTCACGCGGTGAACAAGTGGCCGCTGTACGAGGGTGATGTTCAGGATTTTGACTATCGAGGGTTGTCCGACGTAGCGGTTGTTTCCGGGGGGCCGCCGTGCCAGCCGTTTTCGCTCGGCGGAAAACATCGCGGCCACTCGGATAAGCGAGACATGTTTCCGGAAGCGGTGCGCGCGGTCCACGAGCTGCGGCCGAAGGCGTTTCTCTTCGAAAACGTCAAGGGGTTGATGCGCGAGACCTTCGCGTCCTACTTCGAATACATCCTCCTGCGGTTTGCGCATCCGAGCGTGACTCGGCGGAAGTCTGAAAGCCCGCGCGACCACTGCGCACGACTTGAGCGGCATCACACCTCCCGAAGAACGCGCACTGAGTACAACGTTGTGTTCCGTCTGCTCAACGCGGCGGACTTCGGTGTCCCACAGCGGCGGGAACGAGTGTTTATCGTTGGATTCCGTTCCGATCTTGGCGTTCAATGGAGTTTTCCTGAAGGCGACCACTCGGAGGACGCCTTGCTCCATTCCAAATGGGTAACAGGTGAGTATTGGCATCGTCACCGGCTGACGAAACGTCGCCGACCGGAGTTGCCGCCGCGGTTGATGGCTCGTGTTCAGCGGCTCAGCATCGCTTCCATGCCCAATGGAAATCCGTGGCGGACAGTCCGGGACTCAATCAACGACCTACCCGAACCTCAGCAGCGAAGAAGCTCGGCGGTCGCCAACCACGTATTCAATCCCGGTGCGCGCTCTTATCCTGGCCACACCGGTAGCCCGATCGACGACCCGGCGAAGACACTCAAGGCGGGGGATCACGGTGTGCCCGGAGGCGAGAACATGCTGGCCCTTCCCAACGGATCGGTGCGGTACTTCACCGTGCGTGAGGCAGCTCGTCTACAAACGTTTCCAGACGACTATGTATTTTGCGGTTCCTGGACCGAATCGATGCGTCAGCTTGGAAACGCTGTTCCCGTGCAGTTAGCGGAGAGGGTGGCGAAGTCCGTATTCGATGCGCTACATCGTTCGCGCTCTGACGGGGTCTGACTGATGCCTCCATCACGCGCGAAACTGGAACTGCTGGCTGCGCAACTCAAGACGCTGTCTGAAACCATCGGCGGCGAGGGGCGTTGGTGCATGAATCGGTGTAAGCGAGCACGCTAGCGGCGGGGGTGGGGTCCAGTCCATCATAGAGATCGGGGGGTAACGTCATGGTCGCAGCGAAGTCGAGCCGAGTCAACCGCCAGTACAAGAAGAAGTACAGAATCCGGAACTGGAGGGAGTACGAGCGTGGCCTCAGGAGCCGCGGCGACGTCACGATCTGGCTGAGCGAGGATGCAATTGCCGCGTGGATACCACCGAAGAACGGTCTTCGCGGAGGCCAGCGGCGGTACTCGAACCTCGCGGTCCGGACCGCGTTGACGCTGCGGGTCGTCTTCAGCCTGCCGCTCCGCCAGACCGAGGGGTTCCCGGACTCGCTGCTCCGCTTGATGGGCCTCAACCTCAAGGCCCCGGACCACACCACACTCTCGCGCCGGAACCAAATCGTTGCGGTGCCGCCCCTGACCCGATCCTACGACGGCCCGATCGACTTGATCGTCGATTCCACAGGGCTGAAGATTCTGGGTTGCGGCGAATGGAACGCGCACAAGCACAAGGCATCAAAGAAACGCCGGGATTGGCGGAAGCTGCACATCGGGGTGGATGCCGAGGGGTTCATTGTGGCGGCCGAACTCACAGCGAGCAGCCGGGACGACGCCTCCACACTCCCTGCTCTTCTCGACACAATCGAGGTTCCCATCCGGCGTTTCACCGCGGACGGAGCCTACGACCACAGGTCGGTCTACGATCAACTCAGCGCGGCCGGTACAGAGAACGTCGTGATTGTGATTCCCCCTCGTCGCTCCGCGCTGTCGGCGGGGCCAACGGACGGCCCATGGGCGCAGCGTGACACGGCTCTTGAGAGGATTCGCCAGGTCGGGCGACGAGAGTGGCGGAAGGAGTCGGGCTACCGACAGCAGGCGCGCGTTGAAAACAGCTTCTTCCGATACAAGTCCGTGCTCGGAGGCGGATTGAAGGCGAGGCACGGCAAAGCACAAAGGAGAGAAGTTGCGATCGGGTGTCACATCCTCAACCGGATGGCCGAGCTGGGTAGGCCGAAATCCTGCGCTGTGGTGTCCTGAACGAGAAGTTGGAAAAGCGCCCCCACTCGCGCCGCAGTTGAATCATGCAACAGCGCCGAGTTGCGCGCGTACTTTGGATTGACGCCATTCGGCGTCAACCATTTTCGCCAGGCAGTTCGTGGGCTGGCGGAGTTGGCCTTGCAAACCGACAAAGGTGTTGTGCTCGCGGGCCAGGCGTTGGATAATCTGCGGCGCCAGCACATCGTCATCCCGTCGCTGGATGTCGTCGAACGTGTGTGCGCCGAAGCTATCACACACGCCAACCGACGCATCTACCGCACCCTGACTGAATTGCTGTCTGACGATCACCTCAGGCGGCTTGATGAACTGCTCAAACCCAAACCAATGCGCGGAACCCTGGGATCTCGAATGTCAGCCTTGCTTCTTGGGCCGATCTCAACAGGGTATGATAGCTTCGCAATGAATGCCTCGACACGCCGCGTCTTCCTAGCGCAACTAGCGGCCCTTGGTTGCTCCAGCAATCAACCTGAGCCCGAACCACAGACGGCGGCGGTATCCCCCTGGAAGCTGGCCATCGGCCTAAACGGTTTCGGGTCGTCGGAGACCCATCACGACAAAACATACGACTACGACGAGATTCTCGCGTTCGGTCGTGACGAGGGTTTTGACGGCATTGAGCTTTGGCGCAATTGGCGCGGCGGCTACCCAGACCCTGAAGACGATGCCGCGATCCAGGCCCAACGCCAAAAGATCGAGGAGCATGGCCTTCAGGTGTTCTCGATCCAAGCGGGCGTCAGCGGTGTCAACCCGATCTCCAGCGATGCTGCCGAGCGCGCCGATTACACAGCGAAGCTCAATACTTATGTCGATCTCGCGAAGAAATTCGGCTGTGACGCGATGGGCCTGTGGGCCGGTGGTCGTCCCGATGATGGCGCCGGGGAAGATCAAGTAATCGAGCGTCTCGCGGACGTCGTCAAACCAGTCGCGCGATACGCCATCGACCAAGGAATGTTTCTGGCGATCGAGGGCGAGCCCCCGCTGATTATCAACAGCGTCGAACGCTATCACAAGCTGTTTGACGCCGTCGGGATGGATGAGTTCAAGGTGATCTTTGACCCTTCGCACTTCGACGTATTGGGCGGCGCGCAAGGCCGCCCGGAGGATTTGCTGCTTGATCTCGGTGTGAAGCGTGTCGGCTATATCCAGTTCTGCGATGGCGACTCGACCCTGCGTCCCTTCCCGGACGGGCGCGCCGGAACGTCGCGCCACCTACCCTGCGGTCAGGGGATCTACGACATTCCCAAGCTCTGCAAGATCCTGTTCGATGGCGGTTTCGAGGGCTGGTTCCAAATCGATAGCTGGGCGACTGAAGACCCCTACGAAACGTCGAAGACTTGCAAGGCCGCCGTGTTCGAATTCCTCAAGGGCGAGCGGATGAAAGCATGACGCGTCGCTCTCTCATCACAGCCGCCGCCGGCTCGGCCGTTGCCGTGTCGGCGCAATCCGGCGCGTTTGAAATCGGAATGCACCAGGCCACTCTGTGGAAGTGCGACTCGACGCTACGGCAAGACTACGAGGCGATTGCCGCCGCCGGTTTCAAACAGGTCGAGCTGCGGCAGAGCAAGATTGACGATCAGTCGGAGTACTCGATTGAGCAAGTGAAGTTGATGCTCGATGACCTGGGGTTGTCGCCGCTGGGGTCACAGTTGGCGCCGTCGCTGGGTTTTCCGGATGAGAGATTGCCGCGGCGCGTCGAGGCGTTCAAGCGCAATCTGGAACGCACCGCCCCGCTCGGAATCAAGTTGACCAATTGCGCCTGCGTGGTTCGCGAACCGAAGGTGACGATGGACCACTACAAACGCGCCGTCGAAAACTATCGCATGGCGGCGGAACTCGCGAAGCCGTACGGTGTCGTGATCGCGATTGAGTTCATGAAGTTTTCGACGTTCCTCTCGACACTGTCCTCTGCGTTGTGGATGACGCGTGAGGTCGACCATCCGAACCTGAGCATTGCGGCCGACGCCTTCCACATTTGGGCGGGTCGCGGGAAAATGGCGGACTTGGAAAACGCGGAGGGCCGCGAAATCTTCAACTTTCACATCAACGACGTCGCCGCCGATAAACCGCGTGAACTGCTAGGCGACGCCGACCGAGTGATGCCTGGCGATGGCGAGATACCGTTGCCGGCGATGCTCCGAACGCTGCAACGAAATAGCTATCGCGGGAAGCTGATGGTCGAGTTGTTTTCGCCCCACTGGTGGGGACGGCCGGTGGATGAAGTCTGTCGCGTCGCTCGTCAGAAGACAGAGGCCGTGCTGGCTGAGGTCTGATGGCGAAGTTCAAGAAGCTGAACTTGGCCGAGGCCACCGCGGAATTCCTCGTTGCCAACGGCATCGAGTATTTCTTCGGGATCGGCGGGCACGGCAACACGACACTGATCGAGGCGCTGGTGCCTCACGCGCGCCGCAATAAGATTCGAGTCTTCGACGTGCAGCACGAAGCCGTCGCGGCTCATGCGGCAACGGCGTTGAGGTGGGCGCACGGCATCGAGTCGGCGGTCTTTACGTCGATCGGGCCCGGGTGGCTGAACACGCTTATCGCTCAGGCGACGGCGATGAGTGACGGCTACGGCTACCTCGTATTTGCGGGCGATAAAACGACCGCCTACGAGGGGCCGAACATGCAGCAGATCATGCGCGACGGCCAGTTTGGGTTCGCACGCGCGGCTGAGGCGGTCGCCAAGCAGGCGTATACTCTGATCGATCCGCGCAACGCCTACACGATCTTGCCGCAGGCGCTCGCGAAGACGCGTGAAAAAGGGTCAGCCGGCCCGGTGAATATTTTTCTGCCGATGAACTTGCAGGCGGCGGAGCACGACTACAACTTGCCGATGTTGCGACGTGTGGTCAAGGAGCCGACCACGCGGCTACGACCGGACCCTGAGTCCGTGAAGGCCGCGATTGAGCTAGCCCGCAGGCACCGGAAGATTGCCATCCGTGTCGGTGGTGGCGCGGTCGGCTGCGGCGATGCGGTCAAGCGTTTGGCCGAACGCATCGGAGCCGCCGTCATCATGGGCCCCGTTGCAATGGACGTGGTCGAGTCTGACTTCGCTCTCAACGTCGGGCCGGCTGGTTCCAAAGGATCGATTTCTGGAAACTTTGCCGCCGAAAACGCGACACTCTTCATCAACGTCGGTGGGCGTGGCGTCTGCCAGGCCGACTGTTCGGGCACGCTCTACGCCAAGGCGCGCGATTTCATCAATATCAATCTCAACGAGATTGAGGCCCAGCGTTACGACGGCTTGGCGGTAGTTGGCGATGCGCGGGCGACCCTGGAAGCGATCACTCGCGGTCTGCGGGGACCAGTGCCCGACCGCCGCTGGGTGGCGTCTCTTGCGAACGCAAACAAGAAGTGGCAGCACTATCTCGATGGTTTTTTCGGCGAACCGGTAATCGACGGTAAGCTCACTCAGCCAGCTGCCATTCGAGCAGTCGACGACCACGTCAATGGCTTTCGGGGCATCAAGATCTTCGATGCAGGCGACGTGCAGGCCCACGGTTTTCAAATCTGTCGCCACCTCGAACCGAAGACTTGGCTTAACGAAACCGGTAGCTCCTGCATGGGCTTCGGAATCTGCGCGGCCTTTGGGCTGGGACTCGTCCCAGATGGTAAGTATCCAACGGCGATCATCGGCGACGGCTCGTTTCTGATGCAGGCCCAGGCTGTCCGCGACATGGTGAAGCACGGTTCAAACTGCACCGTCGTCGTGCTCGACAACCAGGCAATGGGGGCGATCACTTCGTTGCAGCGCGCCCAGCAGTACGGCGATTTCGCAACGCTCGATTCGCCTCGTACCGAAGCGGTCGATTTTGTTGCTATGGCCGAGTCGATGGGCGCCACCGGTTTTCGCGCCGAAGCCTCGCTCGATTCGCTTGGTGGTTGCCTCGACCGGGCTCACGCGCACCGCGGGCCGGCGGTTATTGATGTCAAAGTTCACATGGGTCCCGAAGAGCACTCGGCCCTCGGCGCTTTTGGTCGCTGGAACGTCGGCCCGTGGTCGAAGACGGTCGAGTCGATCTGGGAAGGCAAGGGCTGACGTGCAAGTCATTCGCCCGTCGAAAGTCTACGACGCGATCGTCATCGGCAGCGGCGCCGGTGGAGGTACAGCGGCCCAGCGTCTGACCGATGCCGGCCTCGAAGTCGTCCTTCTCGAAGCCGGGCCGAAGCTCGACCCTGCCCGCGACTACACCGAGCACAAGTGGCCCTACGACTACAGCGACCGAGGGCGCACGATGAATCGTCACCTCGGCGGACGCCGCCTACCGGGTGAACCCTACGTTGTGGCTGACGGCGACGAATTCGTCTGGATGCGGGCACGTACGCTCGGCGGGCGCACCAACAGCTGGGGCCGCCACAGCTACCGAATGGCTGAGTGGGATTTCCGGACCCACGACGAGTTCGGCATGGGCGTCAATTGGCCGATTACCTACGACGATCTCGAACCCTACTACGGCGAGGCCGAGAAGTTCCTAGGCGTTTCGGGGACAAGGGAGGGCATCCCGAGTCTTCCCGACGGCCATTACTTGCCGCAGTTGAATCCCAAGTGTCACGAGGCAATCCTCACCGCAGGCGCTAGCAAGCTTGGGATTCCGATGATCCCCGTTCGCCGCGCGTTGCTTACTCAAAACCATGGCGAGCACCCGGCGTGCCACTGGTGTGGTCAGTGCGACCGAGGCTGCGCGACCGGTTCGAAGTACGGCTCGATTCATTGGTCGATCGAGCCCGTATTGAAGTCGGGAAAGCTGACCCTGCTGACCGATTCGATGGCTCGCGAGATCACGGTCGATAGCGCCGGCCGCGCCGACGGAATTTCTTCCGTCGACCGTCGCACGGGCAGCGAATTCGAACTTAAGTCAAGACACATCTTCATCGCGGGGGGAACGCTTGAGACAACCCGGCTGCTTCTCAATTCGAAAAGCCGCTTCCATCCCAACGGCCTTGGCGGCTCCAGTGGGGAACTCGGCAAGAATCTTACTGACACCGTTGGTACTGGAAACACCGTCGGGATCTTGCCGCAGCTCGTCAATCGAAAACGCTTCAACGAAGACGGCATTCACTCCGGGCACGTGATGGTCCCCTGGTGGAAGTACGACCGCTCGAAGTACAAACTTGATTACGCCGGCGGATATCACATGGAGGTCTACGGCGGTTTTTCGATGCCATCTTTGTCGTTTGCCCGTGACGTGAACAACTACCTCCCGGGCTACGGGCTCGACTTTAAGAAATCCGCTCGCGAACTTTTTGGCGCGATCGTCGGCATCAAATGTACGGGCGAGTCGTATCCCAATCCGCGTTCGTATGTAGAGATTGATCCGGCGGTCGTCGACGACTGGGACGTACCGGCGTTGCGTATTCACTTCGAGTGGTCAGAGAACGACTACAAGATGGCTGAGGACATGAGAGTTGACTTGGCGCGGATAGTCGAGGCGTCCGGCGGTGTCTTGCTCGAAAACCCCGACCATCGCCGCCGCCGGGCGGGGATGATCGCGGGTGGTTCGCATATTCACGAACTGGGAACGGCCCGTATGGGTAGTGACGCGAGGACCTCGGTCACGAATGAATTCGGGCAGGTATGGGACTCCCCCAACGTCTCGTTAGTCGATGGCAGCGTGTTTTGCACTAACCCCGACAAGAACCCTACATTGACGCTCGTCGCACTCGCTATGCGCGCTTGCGACAAGGTGCTCGACGAGGCCTAACCTCAATACTCGTTACTTAATTATTTTTATAGCTTTCTCGAAATCAATGCGATGGTGGCGCAGCGGCGCGCGCGGTCGGAGCGGGTAGCTGCTCATCTTCCGCTTGACTCCTCGTGGCGTACGTCTGCCGCGACTCGAACGCACATGCTTCTCGAGCAACTCCGCCAGGACGGCATCATGAAACCTGCGTTTGTCCCGAGGGGGGAATAGCCGCCGCGAGCGGCATCTTGCGTCGAATCACTCGCACCGCGTGAATATACGAAAGTCGATGCGGATCTTCGTCCGCCTCCAACGCCGCTTCGTGCAGCAAGCCGCGGATCGCAAAATGGGCCAGCATCAATCCGTAGAACTCCTGCCGCACCAGCTCCGGCGTCTTGCTGCGCAACACGATCCGCGCGCCGCGCAAGTGGGTCTTGAGTTCGTCCAGCGCGTTTTCGATCTCCCAGCGCTCGTGGTATAAAGACGCCATCTCGTTCGCCGCAGCCCGCTTGGGATCAAGCACTGTCGTCAGCAAGCGATAAAACGGCTCGGCATCCTCAACGCCTTCGAGTTCGTATTCAATCACGCGCACACGGATGCCCGCGCGGCGCTTCCGCCGATCACTTTCGGAAGCGTAGATGACGCTCAGGTAGGAGCCGTCGGCGAACCGTTCGAGCACCTCAAGACGCACATTCTTCTTGGCTCTCCACAACAGATCCGCTCCCGTTTGGCTCGCCTGCCGCCACAATTCGTAACCCAGGAAGTTGCGGTCCGCGAGGCAGAGCCAACCCTTTTGCAAGGCGGGCAGCACTTGTTTCGCCAGCGTGATTTCGCCCGCGGCGTAAGGCCCCAGGCGGCTGGCGAACAACACGTGGGTACCGTTTTCGACCAGCGAGACGAAACGAATTTGCGGAAAGGCGCTGGGGCCGCGGCCGGCGGCCGGTCGCCCGAAGGCCTGCTGATTGCGTTTCTCATCGGCCACGTCCAAGCTGCTGCCGTCGAGCGAGACGAGCCGCCAGCGACGGTAGAACGCGCCTCGCGTGCGGCGCTTCGCCAGGGGCCGGATCAACTCGTCGTGCAGATGCGCAAGCGGCTCCCATCCGAGCCGCGTACGGGCTCGCGAGATCCCGGAATGGCCGGCGACGCGCCGCGGCTGCTTGGGGTCCCTGAATCCACTGGAGCCCTTCCAGCAAGCAACGCAGTACCTCGCGATAGGAAACCCGCATGTACAGCGCCAGAGCGATCACGTAATAGACGACGACGTGCGCGGGCAAGTCGCGCTGTCGGCGGCTGAGCCTGCCCGTGGCGGCCAGCGCCCGCTCCACCGCCACCCGAGGAAACCACTTGGCCACCACGCCCAAACTGATGTAGTCAGTAATGCGCGCATCCGCCGGCAACCGCGCTAACGTCCGTGCCATCTCGCGCCCTCCCGTCTACAAGTCAGGATAGCATCGAAATGATCTTAAGTCACGAGTATTAGGGCTAGCCCGCATTTCTCCAGAGCAGAGTTCTTCTCGACTGCGCCAGAAGACTCGCACCGCCGTTAGAGCATATATGATTTAGGTATATACATATCCGCAAGAGCGGAAGTAGTTCTCGCATTCGCTTGGAGAGATGGTTTCGAGGAGTTTTCCAATCTCCTCCCAGAGCGTCTCAACAGTTCGGCGAGCAGCTTTTCTGAGCAGTGCCTTGAGCTTAGAGAACATCTTTTCGATGGGGTTTAAGTCCGGTGAGTAGGGCGGTAAATAGCGCATCGTTGCGCCTTTGGCCTCGATCGCTTCTCGCACTCCCACAACCTTGTGGCTGGACAGGTTATCGGCGATGACGATGTCGCCAGGCGTAAGCGTCGGGCATAAAAATGTGCGTACGTAGGCAAGGAATGCTTCGCCGTCCATGGGTCCGTCAAGCACCATCGGCGCGCTGATTTCCCCCACTCGCAAGCCGGCGATGAAGGTTGTGGTTTGCCAATGTCCATGCGGGACCGAGGCGATGCACCGCACTCCTCTGGGTGCGCGTCCGTGGGTCCGCGCCATGTTCGTCGAGGCTCCGGTTTCGTCGAGAAACACAATCCTGGCAGCGTCGAGTGTTGGTTGCTGTTCGACCCACTCACGCCGCGCTGCCTGCACGTAGTCGCGCTCTTGCTCGCTGGCGTGCAGGGTTTTTTTTAAAGGTCAGGTTCCACTTGTTGAGCTGATGCCAAAGGGCCGAAGGCTTGATTTCAATCCCGTGCTCGGCCAGACGCTCACACATCTGAGCCAGAGTCATGTCCTTTTTTTCTTTGATCCATTCACGCAGGAGCGGCTCCTTGTCCGCGAGTCGAGAGCGCCGATAACCGCCCATCCGTAGGCTGTCTCGCTGACCTGTTTTCTCAAAACGGTTGCGCACCTGATAGACCCACACGCGGCTCACCTCATAGCGTTTTGCAATATCAGTTGGTCGCTCCCCGCGCTCCAACGCACCCAGCACTCGATCCCGTAAGTCTCTTGAATATGCACGCATCGCTCGCCTCCTTTCCGGCGTCGATACGATACCACAAATGTCTATACTTAAATCAAATATGCTCTAGGGTGACCTGTTCGAGGTTGGGCACCTTGCCTAACTTGCAGCGGAGAGCGGCGGCAGCCGTTGCGAACTGAAGGGCTTCGAACTCCGATCGGCGTTGCGCAAGAGCGAGGGCGAACGCTCCGTGGAATACATCGCCCGCGCCGGTGCTGTCGACGACGGTTACTTCATGAGCTGGGATCCGGCCGCCCTCGTAGGCCGCTCCTTTGTCGCCGAGGGTGACGGCTCCCCAGGCGCCCATGGCTGCGATCTTTTCTAGGAGGCTGCGGACGCCTCCGTGAGCGTGGGCCATATCTTCGTCGGCGATGACGTGGGTCGCCGTCCGTGCGATCTCCCAGACCCCCGGGGTGTCTAGGTCGAAGTCGACGACGACGGGCACATTTCGCTCACGGGCCAGTTGGGCTAGGCGTAGGCCGCCTTCCTCCCAGCGGCCGTCGACGAGCAGGGCATCGGCGCTAGAAACGGCGTCGTCTGGAATCCAGCTCGGGTCGTCGGGGACTCCGTCCCCCCAGTAGGGGAAGAGGAAACGCTCGCCGTCGGCGCGAACAAAGCATTCGCAGCGCGGACTCGTACCGTGGAATTCGCGGTAGTTTGCGGTGTCGACTCCGTTGGATTCGAGCAGTCCGGCAATCTGAATACCGGCGGGGTCGTTTCCTCGGCGTCCCCAAAGGGACGCGATTCCACCGAGGCGCGCAGCGGCGACAGCTCCGACCGCGGCGGGACCGCCTAGGGCGTCCTCGCGCCTCGGTACTCAAGCGCGGCGGGTCGAAGGGGGGAATTCGTCGACGAATAGGCGGTTGTCGAGGCAGCCCATCCCGACCGCCAGTACGTGGGGTTTCGAATTGCCTAACGAGGGTCGCATATCCGCCAGTCCATGTTAGCGATCTCCGAGAAAGACTGTCTCTCTCGCCAAGGTTGGACGTAATTTTCTCGATTTCGCGTATCTTCTTTAGAATCTATGATTTCAAGAATCCTTTCCAGCTTGTGGCGCATCTCCGCCGTCGAAATGTCCGGATTTGGCCGGATTTGGCAGGTTTACGCTAAAAATCGAGTACCCGGACGAGGAATTCCTCGCGCGCTCATCCAATTCGATCTCCGTGGCCGGATCTTGGCTGCCGCGCCGTGGCCGGATTTGGCAGGGTTTTTGTGAAATTTCGAGCCTCCTTGCAGGGCTTTCCGCACCCTGCAGGTATAGTGTAAGGCCCGTGTGTCCGGTTTCCGGCCGACCGAATCGCTAGGTTGTTGATTTCAAAGGCAAAAGAAATTTCAAGAGCGCCGGGATAAACCGGCATGTTGTTGGGAATGAAAGAGTCCTACAAGGAAGGAGTTAGCGAGCCACCTTGGCCCCGAGTTTTGCGGACGGCGTCGCGAGGCGACGGTCGAAGCGTAAACAGGGGTGCCGGCGGGCCGGGCTATTGAGCTTCGAAAATTCTTGTCTCAGGGCGCCGACCACGTTTGAAAGATGGGAAGGCAACACGGGCGTTCGCGTGATTCGCGAGTGGACGTCCGGCCCTGCGTAGTCTGAGAACCTGAGCACGTCGAGAAACAACATGCACGAGAACCGGGAGACCTCTGGAGTGTCTCGAGCTGATCGAGACCGGTCCGAGAAGGCGCTAAGCCGAACGGCGGGCATGTACGCTCCAGAGGAGTCTGACTGCGCCGTAGTACCTGTGAACCGACCGAACAAAGAGAGGCAACTCTTGGCGGAGGCCGGGGAGGGAAGGGTGCAGACCAAGGAGAACAGCGAAGGGTCCTACACGAGCCCGACACGGAGCGGGAAAAGAGTGTCCCAAGGACTTGGAGGTGTGCGTCGAACAGCCAAAGAGAGGAGGCAGGAAAGGTTCAGCGCTTTGCTCCACCATCTGAACGTGGATCAACTACGGGAAAGCTTTTACTCGCTACAGAGAAAAGCCGCGCCTGGAGTCGACGGCGTGACGTGGCGGGAGTACGAGACCGGGCTTGAGGATCGACTGGTCGATCTGCACAGCCGGGTGCATCGGGGTAAGTATCGGGCGCAGCCCTCGCGGAGAGTCTATATCGAGAAGGCCGACGGGCGGCAACGTCCGTTGGGCATTGCGGCGCTGGAGGACAAGATCGTCCAACAGGCCGTAGTGACGATCCTCAATCAAATCTATGAGGTCGACTTCAAGGGCTTTTCGTACGGGTTTCGACCGGGACGCGGTCCGCATCAGGCGCTCGATGCGCTGTCGGTGGGGATCGAATCCAAGCGCGTGAACTGGGTGTTGGACTGTGATGTGCGGTCGTTCTTCGACACGGTGTCGCATGAATGGCTGGACAAGTTCATCCGGCACCGCGTGGCCGATTCGAGGGTACTTCGTCTGATCCAGAAATGGCTGAAGGCGGGCATATCCGAGGAGGGCGAATGGTTGGAGACCAAGGTAGGGACTCCGCAAGGGGCGGTGATTTCACCGCTATTAGCGAATATCTATCTTCATTATGTTTTCGATTTGTGGGTGGAAGCCTGGCGCAAGAAAGTGGCAACGGGCGACGTGATCGTCGTTCGTTACGCCGACGACATTGTGGTGGGCTTTGAGCACCGGGTGGAAGCGGAACGGTTTCGGAGAGAGCTTCAAGAACGTTTCGCCAAGTTCGGTCTGGAACTTCATGCGGGCAAGACGCGGTTGATCGAGTTTGGGCGGTTCGCCGCCCAGAACCGGACGAGACGGGGCGAGGGAAAGCCGGCGACCTTCGATTTCTTGGGCTTCACGCATTATTGTGGGAAGCGCAGGAAGACGGGCACGTTTACCGTCTGGCGCAAGACGGTTAAGAGGCGGATGGTGGCGAAGCTGCATCAGTTGAAGGCAGTTCTGCGTCGCCGGATGCACGAGCCGACGGCGCTGGTCGGGGCCTGGCTGAAGCGGGTCGTCGAGGGCTTTTACCAATACCACGCGGTTCCGGGCAACTCGGATCGGCTGGCGTTGTTCCAATACCGGCTGCGCATGCTGTGGCGACGCGTGTTGTTTCGTCGCAGTCAGAAGGGACGCAAGTCCTGGAAGAGACTCAACCGACTGTTGGACCGCTGGATTCCTCGCCCTCGCGTTCTGCATCCTTATCCGCCGGAGCGTTTCTACGCCAATCATCCGAGGTAGGAGCCCAGTGCATTAGCAGTGCACGCTGGGATCTGTGCGGGGGGTGCCGGGCGACCGGCATCCCTACCGCGATAATCGCGGTACGACCGTTTGGGCGGGTTTCGTCTTGGCCGTTGCGAGCCTCAAACGCCCTGTTTTTTATGAACATTGAGATCGCTGGAAGCTGCTGATTCATAGGGTTTGCTACGTTTTAACCCTGTCCCCGATCTCCCTGAATATGCTCTAGCCTGCTCTTGAATATGCTCTCGCCCGGGGCGCAGCGCACCCACAACCGCAGCCCGGCGATAACATAGAAAATCGGACGCTCTCCCTGTTTCTCCAATTCCCCTACCGCCGCGAACCGCGTGCCAGTCGGACAAGTTTCCTAATGCTTTCTGGCGCATATCGGCGCAGGCGCTCGCGCCACGTATACCGCAAAAGCTCGGTTCGGTTGTATCCCTGCTCCGCCCAGCCATCGCCGTCAGACGGGAAGGCCGGCGCGGCGGTACGGCGAAAAAAAGCGGTCTGGTGGACAACCGCTTCGAGGTCAAACATGACGTCTTGCCGCAAAAACTTAAACAGATTGTGGACCGTACGGATCTGTAGATCGTCCACGATCAGCATCCCGTCGGCGCGGATCCGCGGGTAAAAGTGAAAATACTCGACATCGGGAAACGGATACGCGTGCGGACCGTCGATGAGAACCGCATCCAACTCACCAACGAATCGGTGACCAGGCAGTGTCTCCTGCGTCGGCCCGCCGACGAACTCGATTTCGGCCCCGCCCAAGGACGAAGAGTTCCGTACGCGATCGAAAACACCAAACTCGTCAAACGAAAAAACGGTATGTGAGCGGCTGAATCGCGAGAAGACTAGAGTACTCGCGCCGCACCCGGTTTCAGCCGTAGCTACCGGCTGCAGCTCGGCCAACCTCTCGGCCAGGTACTCAAGCGTGCCGCGCGCCAGAGGGTACGGCGACAGTTCCAGCGCCTCGTCGATCAACGAATCAGTGTCCATTTGAGCGTAATTCAAGGCTATACGGGGCGGGACGGCCTGGTTTCGTATCCACCATCTGCCGAAACAAATTATAGTCCAACGAATTTGAATTTAGAGGCTGTCCGAAAGCGCCGGGATAAACCGGCGGAGAGTCGGGGATGAAAGAGCCCCCCAGTGAAGGAGTAGCGAAGCACGCTGACCTCGAGTCATGCGGCGGCGACGGTGACGTCGCGGCTGAAGCGTTGACAGAGGCACTGGCGGGCCGGCTAATGAGCCGCGAAATACTGAGATCCGGGCGCCGACGCTGTGGACAGAAGGGGAAGGTCACATCGTTGGTTGCGCTTTCGCGAGCGGCAAACGAGCCCGGCGCGGTCGGTAGAACCCGTGCACGTCAGGAAACTCTCCGCACGAGAACCGGGAGACCTCAACAACGCCTGTTGCGAAGAACAGGCCGGCGGGAAAAGGCGCAAGCCGTACGCCCCGCATGCACGTCGTTGCGGAGTCGGAGCGGGAGATAGTACCGCTGAAGGATTCCAACAAGGACGAGCGATCGGCGGCGGAGAGTCTGGAGGGAAGCGAGCGCGTCAAGGAGAACGACCCTGCGCCGCGCACGGTCCGCGCACAGCAGCGGGCAGCCGTGTCCCCGCGGTTGGAGGGCCTGCGGCAAGCCGCGCGTAGGCAAGCGACCGGGAAGTTTACTTCCCTGTTGCAGCAGCTCACGCCGGAGCTTCTCACGAGCAGCTTTTACTCGTTAAAGAGACAAGCGGCTGTGGGAGTGGACGGGGTGAGGTGGCGTGAGTACGAAACCGGATTAACGGATCGGATTATCGATCTTCACGACCGGGTGCGGCGGGGCGGCGCATAGCGCGCCCAACCTTCGCGACGCGTGTACATTCCCAAGCCCGACGGGCGGCAGCGCCCGTTGGGCGTCACAGCTATGGAGGACAAGATTGTCCAACAAGCGGTGACGACGATCCGCAACTGTATTTATGAGGAGCGATTCTTGGGGTTTTCGTACGGATTGCGGCCACGGCGCTCGGCGCATCATGCGCTCGATGCGTTGACGGTCGGGATCAGCACGCAACGGACGAGATGGGTTCTTGCTGCGGACATCCAGGGGTTCTTCGATAACCTCGATCCCGAATGGCTGCTCAAGTTCCTCGAACATGAGATCGCCGACCGACGCATTCTACGCTTGATCCAGAAGTGGCTGAAGGCCGGGGTGTCAGAAGACGGCGAGTGCTCGGAGACGAAGAAGGGGACTCCGCAAGGGGCGGTGATTTCGCCGCTTTTGGCGAACGTCTACCTGCATTACGTCTTTGATTTATGGCTGCAAGCCGGGCGCAAGAAAGTGGCGACGGGCCGCGTGATCGGGGTGCGTTACGCCGCCGACTTCGTGCTGGGTTTCGAGCAACGGGCCGATGCCGAGCGGTTTCTCGAAGAACTTCGAGAGCGGTTGGCGAAGTTCGGGCTCGAGCTGCATGCGGGTAAGACGCGGTTGATCGAGTTTGGTCGTTGGGCGATCGCCGAACGGCGCAAACGTGGGGCGGGGAAACCCGAGACCTTCGACTTTTTGGGGTTCACGCATATCTGCGAGATCCACAAGAAGAGCGGCTATTTCGTGGTGCAGCGCAAGACGATGCGAAAGCGGAAGCGGGCGAAGCTGGCTGACATTAAGCAGCAGCTTCGGCTGCGGATGCACGCACCGGTGCGTGAGACCGGGGAGTGGCTGCGGTCGCTGCTGGGCGGTTACTTTCGTTACCACGGCGTGCCGGGAAACTTGCGGACGGCGGCGAGCTTTCGCGGAGCGGTATCGTGGCTCTGGCTGCGAACGCCGCGGCGAAGGAGCCAGAAGCATCGAATGCCCTGGCGGCGTTACTACGAACTTGAGCGACGCTTCTTGCCGAAGGCTCATCCGTATCATCCGTTTCCGGCGCAGCGGTTTGCGGCCCTGCATCCGAGCTAGGAGATGAAATGAGGAGGCCCGTCAGGGGAGTGAGTTAAGCTCCCCGCAAAGGGCGTCGCCGCAGGGCGGCGATCCTGGATTGTTGTAAGGACAAAAGGAGAGACGAGCCATGAAGAAACAGAGCAAGACCCTGGTAGTGAGATCGAAACAAGAGATGATCGAGCGCGGTATGAATGCCGTAGCCGGGCTCGACTTGGGCGACAAGCACAGTGTTGTGACGGTGATGGACCTCGACGGCGAGATCGTGGAGCGCAAAAAGATTGCGACTAGCTTGGCCGGGTTCGAACGTTATTTCCAAGCCTGGGTCCAGATGCGAGTGGTGTTTGAAGCCGGCACTCACGCCAACTGGACCTACCGCTTGCTCGAGCGCTTGGGACACGCGCCGTTGATGGCCGACACGCGCCGTCTGGCGCTGATCACACAATCGCTGTCGAAGGACGACCGCAAAGACTCCGAGCGATTGGCGGAGTTGGGACTGCGGATGCCTGAGATGTTGCATGCGGTCGAGCCGTGCTCGTTGGAAACCCAGAACGATCGCGCGGTATGGAAGGCCCGCGAGGCGCTGGTGGAAGTACGCACGAAGCTGATCAACAACATACGCGGCACGCTGAAGAGTTTCGGGCGGCGGCTGCCGGCTTTGACTTCCCCCGCGTTTGCCAAGAAAGCGGGTCCGCTGCTGCCGGTTGAGTTGCGAGACGTGCTGCATCCCCTGCTGCTGCTGATCCAGCATGCCACGGACGAGATCCGCCGCTATGACAAGCGAATCGAAGAGCTTGCAAACAAGAAGTACCCACAAACGAAGCGGATGCGCTCGGCCAATGGTGTGGGCGTGATCACCTCGCCGGCCTTCGTGCTGAATCTGGATAACGACCCGAATCGACTACGGCACAGCCGGGACGCCGGCGCGCGAGTCGGACTGCGACCGAAGCGACGCGATTCGGGGGAGCGTTCACCCGAGCTGGGCATCACCAAGACGGGGGATCCGATGATGCGGCGACTACTGGTGCAATGCGCCCAGCACATCTTGGGTCATCGTGGAAAGGATTCGGCGCTGCGACGTTGGGGTTTAGGGTTAGCGGCTCGTGGTGGGACCAAGAGCGCCAAGCGCAAGGCGGTGGTGGCGGTGGCGCGCAAGCTGGCGGTGCTGCTGCACGTGTTGTGGCAACGCGACGTGGACTTCGACCCGTTCTACGGCGTTGACGATGTTCCCGAAGCCGTGCCACAAGCAGCATAGCTCGACTGCACGACTTGATTCGAGCGTGATGGATTGAAGGCAACGGAGACGAGACGAGCAACAGCGGCAGGAAATGTCTGACAACGAGTTCACGGTGACTGCGGGCATACGGCCGGCCCTCGAGGCCGTCGATGGAGCGGGCAGCACCGTCCAGAACCGAACTTCATAGAGCACCGCATCGAAGAACCGATGCCACTGAGAGTGCGGATGGAAGCCCGGTCGGACTATTTTCCAAGAAGCTGAAGCTTATTGAGACTCTTTTGCCCTTGACAAAGCGAACCTCCTCATGGAAGCCGTATGCGGTAATTCCGCTCGTACGGATCTGTGCGGGGGGCGTCGGGCGACCGACGTCCCTACCGCGACCCAACGGCCCCTGGCTGCCAATCTTGAGTGCCGTCCGTTTTGAGCGCTCCCGATTTGCAAGTGCGTCGAGACATCGAGTAAATTCTCGCCTGGCGATTCAACTAAACGGTTGTCTATCCCACGAGATTCTCTGATAATTAGTGTCGGTTGCCGACTTTGAGTGACGTCAACGCAGTTCCTGATAATGCCGAGGTGCGGGCTCACCTGGAGCAGCTGCTTGCGAGCGAGCCGTTTCTATCGGCCGGTCGCTCGTCCGCGTTTCTACGCTACATCGTCGAAGCGCGGCTTAGCGGTGAAGTGGAGCGGATTCAGGAATACGGCATCGGCCTCGAAGTATTCGAGCGCGGGGACTCGTTTGATCCTCGAATCGATTCCATCGTTCACGTTGAGGCGCGTAGGCTGCGGCAGCGTTTGACCGCCTATTACGAATCCCAGGGGGCGGACGATCCGCTCCGTATCGTGCTGACAAACCGCGGTTACGTTCCTCAGTTCACTCGTCCTGATCGTACGAAACGCCGAGCAAAGTTGCGAAATGATCGACTCCCTACTCTGTGGGTCGCCGCTGGAGCTACTGTCCTCGGTGTCGCGTTGGCAGCGATTCTCGGATGGGCTCCGCGCGTGCCGGAAACCCCAACACCCACGGCGTTCGTAATTCCGCCACCCCCTGGTTCTGCGTGGACCGCGTTCTATCGCGGCGGTGCCGCCGCCGTTTCCCCGAACGGGCTCAACCTGGCCTTGGTTGGCCAAAACGCTAGTGGTGTGAGGCAACTATATTTGCGTCCGGTCGACTCTCCTGAGGCGGAGCCTATTCCGGAGACCGACGGGGCCAGAAGTCCATTCTGGTCGCCGGATGGCCGCCAAATTGGGTTTACCGTTGACACCACTGTCCGAATCTTGGACCGCGATTCTGGAATCGTCCGCACGATCGTGGACGCTGGAGATGTTGACCGAAGCCGCGGCGGATCATGGTCGAGCCATGACGGGGGCACAATTTTATTCGCCCTCGGTCGTGGAGCACCAATCCATGCGGTTCATGCGGATGGAGGCGAAAACGTGCCTGTGACGGACGTTGCTGATGACGAGTCCGGACACGAGTCACCCCGAGCGGTCGCGGACGGTCGTCATTTCGTGTTCGCCGCCGCGGGCAGGGACCCGGGACAGCCGTCGCGCATCTACCTTGGAGACCTGAAAGGTGGACCAGCGAGAATCCTGGTGGAAGCCGAGTCCCACGCCATACCGGTTCGAACGTCAACCGGTGACGACTACTTGCTTTATATCCGGGATGGCGTGCTTCTCGCTGACCGGCCCGATATCGAGGCTGGCCGTTTAGATCAGTCGCCCGTGCCGATTGCGAAACGCATCGAGTCTGCCGGTTCCCGGATGACCTCTGCCAACTTTTCGGCCGGAGGTGGCGTGCTCATGTATACACAGCGATCGGGCTACTTCGGGTTATCAGAACTGAGATGGGTGGATCGCAGAGGAAAAACCATC
>CBDBHI010000058.1:0-15105 GCA_965205595.1 Bryobacterales bacterium
CTACTGCGACAGCGGCGAATCTCACTCGTCGGAAACTCTTAGAGAAGGTCCTTCGCGTGCCCCGAACGCCCCAGGAAACTCGGCGCGCGCTGAAGCGACAATGCCCTCGAGCTCTTCGTCATCGTGCCGAGGGCTGTGGTGGAAGAGGGCCAAGCGCCTCACGTTGGCGTCTCGCGCGACGCGCCCGCCTTCGCTCCAGGTGCTGTGTCCCCAGCCACGAACTTCCTCGTATTCTTCAGGCGAGTAATGTGCGTCGTAGATTAGTAAGTCGGCTCCGTCGGCGTGCTCTCGCAATCCGGCATCACAGACCGCGTCTCCGTGCTCGTGGTCGCTGGCGTGAACCACGATTCCCCCAGGCGTTTCAAACCTGTAACCGCATGTTGGGTCGGGGTGCCGCAGCGGAAACGGGAATATCTTGATCGCGCCGACGGCGTAGCCCGCCGCGCTGATCTGTTCGTATTGAACCGTCGGCGGCCTCGGTAACCTTGTCGGAAAATACGGGCTCAGCATCTGGCCGTCAAGAATCCGGCGAAGTTCGTCCGGCGGACGGCCGGAGGCCAAAGTTGTTTCCGAGTTCGGAAGATAGAGCGGCGAGAAAAATGGCAGCCCCTGAATATGATCCCAGTGAAAATGTGTAAACAACAAGGTTTGGCGGGCGTCCGAATTCGTGGGGAGACTTTCCGCGAGCGGCCGAATACCGGTGCCCGCGTCAATAAACACGTGGTCAACACCATACGCAATTTCGACGCATGGTGTGTTTCCGCCAAACGCTAAATATCTCCTGTCTGGAGTTGGAATCGATCCCCGCACGCCCCAAAACCTAACCGTTAGCTCCGTTTTTTCGGTCACAGCGGGTCACCGCCGTTGGCTTTTGACAAACTGTCGATCAAGGAGGGCAGCGCGTCAAAGCTCGCGGAATACGTCGCCACTGGAACGCTGTAGCCCTTCAGCTTGACCGAACGCTTTTCCAGAATTTGCTCTAGCCCAGGGTGGTCACCAATCTCGTCTACGGTACCGGGTCCGATCAATAGATCTACGCCGACGGTTCTAGTCGCTGACTCAAGGCGAAAAGCTAAGTTGACGCTATCGCCTAAGGCCGTGTAATCGGACGCGGATTCGCTTCTAACGTTCCCTAGCGATGCGAGTCCGTTGTTGACACCCGCACCAATCGTCCCGGCAGGTCAAATTTCTCGTGCAACTTGGAGGAGATAGCCACGATTCGCTCTAGAGCCGTTAGTAGGTTCACAATGACGCCCCACCGGTCCTGGCGTGACCCCTCCATTAGCCAGATTGACATGACGGCGTCGCCAATATACTTCTGTGACCAGCTGCCGCAGTCCTCCAAGACGCGGCCGCATTCCGCGACCCAGGTGCCGACCGTGCGAGCTAAGACGTTCTCATCCACCTGCTGTGAGAGCCGCGTGAATCCTCGGATGTCTACTACAAGAACGGCGATGGAGTGGACAGCAAAATGATAAATTGTGGCGTCCAAATCTTTCGCCGCTCGTTCTTCAACCTCCACGTTTGACTCGCCGCGGGGGTGATTAACGACGATGCGGTGAGAGCCGATTGTCAGCTCGTCGCCGTGACCTAGATACTGCGGCACGGTCACCCGCCGCTTGTTAATGTACGAGCCGTTGCGACTACCGAGGTCGAGAAAGATGAATTGATTGCCGCCAGTGTGCTGAAACATGCCGTGCTCGCGCGACGCCTTGACGTCGCCTAAATCGATCTCGTTCGCCGAACCTCGGCCTATGCGCCAAGGGCCTGGGCCTTCGAGCTTTATTACGCGATCGTTTTCCGGCGAAAATACCTTCAGGAAAGCGGGAGTTGAAGTTGTCTTCGCCACGTCGGAAGCACTGCCGGCTGGGCTGTTCGCTAGTTCTTAGTCTGGAGACTACTGCTTAATCGTCCGCACGAAGGCGATTATGTTATCGACATCCGCGCCCTTGACACCCTTGACCGGCTTCATCTTACCGAAACCCTCCAGAATCGCCTTTTTGATTTCTATTAGCTTCCCTAACTCCCGGTCTTACGTTTAGGAGATCGGCGACAATCGGTCATGGCATCGGTGTGTCAACATCACTGCTACTCATCAGGGACCATCGGCCGATCCGATTGGCCGTGCAATCAAGCGAGAACGCGCTCCAGGTCGGACATTCCATCCACCGCTGTATCCCCTTTGTCGGGAGCGCTCACGACGACCAATTGCGGAGCAGTTAAACGCGAGGCGCTTGAGGCGGAACTGGAGCCGGCTCGGGATGGCCCTTAGACTCGATCAATTCCCGCGGCAATTCATGACCCGGGTTGTCGAAGCGATCGTTGTCTATGATCGACTGCCAAGACCGCTTGTCGGATTGGCGTTTGACGCCGCGAGCGGGGCGGCGCGAACGGTTGGCCGGTTTACTGGGAGCGCCCCATGGCTGGAACTTGGCAACATCTTCGAAGCGATTCGCCACTTTGCTACGTCTCGGTTTAGCTCGTCGTCGCTGGCAATTTATGGGGAGACGTGGGCGGCCTTCGGTGGACCTGACGGGGCGCAGAGCCTGTCATTTGGTGAGCCCACTTTTGAGGCGATGTGGGCGTTGGAGGGTTTGGGGTACCGGAGTGCAAAGCTGGCAATTGAATCGAAGCCGGGGCGGCTGCACGACCCGAGTGTCACTGCGGGACTCCCTGCTCAGCGGCGCGGCATATTGCGCGTTGGAAGTACCAGCGTGTTGGCGCGGGAGGTTCTCGCGCGAGCTGAACAGGCCTCACCACCTGGCCTGGATGACGCCTTGGAGTCGTATTTCCGAATCTGCAACGACCAGGCGCCGAGCGAGTTCCGCGGAATCGAGGCAGAGAGTCTAGGCTTCGTCTCGATGACCATGTTTCCGTCGGCATTGCTGACGGTGGCCGGCCTTGTGGCAGCGCGTCATCGAGCGCTACATGGGTTCTTCTGGCATGGAGTTGGGCGAGCGCTCTTTATGAAATACCCGGCGGCTCTCGGCGGACCTGGCCGGTCTTGGTCGTTGCTGCGCGCGAGTTTGCCCGCATCGCTGGATTCGGAAACCGAGGCCAACGCGTTGGAAGGCTACGGTTGGGCGCTCGGTCTCGTGAACCTCCGTAGCCCCCTCGTGATTCGCACTCGCCTCGACGGCTTCGAGCTGTTACCTCGCGAAGCCACGCACCTGATGCGGGGACTTGACGAAGCTTTCCTTTGCTGGCTCCGCTGGAGTGGATGGGACGGGAGGCGAGAATCCATCGAGTCGTTTGCGGCAGCCGACCATAGACGCTCGGCTGCCTGGTGCGATATCGCCAACCTCGCCCTCGATCGTGTGTCGGTTTCGAACAGAGCAGGCTCGCCCGATAGCCCGACCTACGGCGAACTATTGGTGCCCGCTGTCGCTCCCCAGCCGGTTCCGGCAAAGGCCAACCCGGCTGGAGCGAAGTAGCCGTCGGTGCGACTCTCTGAAACTATTCGGTCCGCGCGAACAACCAGTTTCTCCTGTCGTTCGGAGCGCGCTGAGAATCGTTTGAGGAACCCAGGGAATGTCCATGACCACATCGCGAGGGCAAGTACGAGTCCTTCCGCGAAGGCCTCTTGCAGAGCGGGCTGCTTGACATCCGGCCGTGTATCGAGGGCTCGGCCAAGATCGGGAAAGTTGATCATTGCGTAGGCGAATGCAACGCCGTGAACGGCGGCCTCGGCGTCGAGCCAAGGCGCGGCTGTCGCGGCCCGTATACCGGCGGCAATCGTGCGGTGCGCGAAATACAGTGTTCGGCCGTACCCGTGCGATAGCAGCGGTCGGACGTCGGGCGAGAATCCTTCCATAAACGCCCCCGGAGCGATGCGCTGGAGCCGTGGAAAATGAACGCCCGTGAAGGTCTCGAAAAGTAGCCGAAAAGCGCCATTGTCGATAACACCCCAGGCACACCCAGCGGACTCGTAGGCAAAATGCGTGTACTCTGGATCGGCTCGCCTGTCGATCGATTCGCGGATTTTGTCGGGCGACAAACCGACCTTTTCTACGACCGCGATCCCGAGGCCGGTGTGAATTATAGGAAGAAGCTCAAGAGGCATCGACCGGTTACTCAGATGCCCACCCCCGTGACGACAAAACGAAAACGCGATCCGCTCGATCTTCCAGAGAGCTGCGCACTTTTCATCGAGTGAATCGCCCGCCATGCCTTCGCGATGGACGCCACACGCGGAGTCTAAAAACTCCTGCCCGGAGAACGGTCCCTGCAGCGAACTCATGCGGATCACCCGCAAAGGACGCATGCAGCGAAACATCGCCTTCCAGTAGGGAATGGGATCACCGGTGACCTCCGATGTCTGACTGATGTGATCCAACATAAAATCGCGAAGGCCCCCCCATTCTAGAATCGACGGGCGCCCCGCAGCTTCTGACATGGAATTCGCACGTAACTACCATGGGAATTCACGGCGTAGGCGTCAGAATTCAGCAACGTTCTGCTGATACAATCATGTCTGTCGAAATTGCCACCTGGGCCCCGGTGGGCCCTCGGTGACGTCTAGCGGTGAGCAATGAAGCGGTCGCGGAAAGCGTTCCTTGTATTGGTTTTCGTGTCCATCGCGATGCTGGTCTCGCTTCTTGCTTATCGCCATACGGCTGAGCGACAGGACCGCCGGCACGCACGTCACTACGAGCTGGGCAAACGTATAAACAACTATCTGGGCGAATACTCCGCGGCGTTTACCGATTCCTTCGACGAGGGCAATACCGTCAAGCTAGCGGAGTTCTACTCCGATGAGTACTCGGCCCTCGGTCGCGGGCGATGGTCATTAGCCAAGACTCGGGAGCAGAGTGACGTCGTTGTGACTGAGCTATCGGCCGTTGGCGGAGCCGACTACGACAAAACGGCCGTTGTCGAGGAACTCGTTGAATATCTCGGTGGACTTAGCGCGATCGAAAAGCTTGCGTGCAAGATATACCTGATCGAGCAGCCGGATCCTGACGACCTCGTCCTCACCACGAAATTCTTTCTCGATGCTGTTGACAAAGAGGGCCGACTATTTCAAGATCGCCGCATCATTCGTTGGCGCTTGGTCAACGAACCGCCCGGGAGCGTTCCACAGAACTGGAAGATCGCTCGCGATGAGTTGGTTCACGGCGTTCGAGCGGCCGGAAATGGCGGCTTGTTTAGTAAGGTTAACCTCGCGTCGGCGGGAATTGATTTTCGGCATGCCCGCGACCCGAAGCTGGACCTGAACTTCTCCAAGCGCAATTCAAGAACCGGTGAACAGAAGCTAAAGTTCGGGCTGGTCGGCTACGCTCCCGGTGGAGTCGCCACCGTCGACTACGACCTAGACGGTCGGCAGGACATTTTCTTTCCCGACGGTGTTCGGTCGAGGCTGTATCGCAACGAAAGCGCGGCGGAGACCGGAGAGTTGGTCTTCGAGGACGTAACTCGCGAAGCGGGTCTCGACGGCATTGGTGAGGCCGTCAGCGGGATCTTCGCCGACGTCGACAACGACGGCGACAAAGATTTATTCGTCGCGCGCTACATGGCCGCGAACCAGTTTTTTGACAACAACGGCGACGGTACTTTCGCCGACCGTTCGGCTGAAGCGGGGCTCGACCTCAAAGCCCCAAGCATGTCGGCAACGTTTCTTGACTACGACCGCGACGGTTTTTTGGATCTATTCGTGGGCGCCTACGGTAATGCTTTCGAGGAAGTTCCGCGCATCATGTTCTTCGCCCGAAACGGCGGCCGCAGCCGGCTTTACAGAAACGAGGCTTTACTCGATGATGCCGGCGTCCCGACGGGTCGACGGACATTCTTCGATGTCTCGGCTGAGGCCGGCATCGTCGACACCGGGTGGACGCTCGCGGTGGCCGCCGGAGACTACGACAGCGATGGACATCCAGATCTGGCGTTGGCCAATGATTTCGGCCAGAAAGTTCTCTACCGCAACAACGGCAATGGCACCTTCGACGACATGACCACACACGCGGGGGTCCTCGATATCGGCCCCGGCATGAGCGTCGCGTTTGCTGACTTCAACGATGACGAGCAACTGGATCTGTACACCGCGAACGTGCACTCAAACCAGCGCTGGTACGGGGAGGACGTAACGGTCGGCCAGTACCTCCGCAATGTGGTCAAGACCAAGTGGGCGATTCTCGACGCCCTTGAGTATCTCGATCTCTATCGAAGGATAGGAAACGATTGGATCAACCTCGGAACGTCGGTGGGCGAGGGCAATTCCCTATTTGCGAACAATGGTGACGGCACGTTTCACGAGCTGAAGGAAAGCGATACCAACATGGCAGGCTGGGTTTGGAGCGCCCCGTTTTTTGACGCTGACAACGATTCTCGACTTGACATCTACGCGGCGAATGGATGGATTAGCAACAATCCGACCACAGACCTTTGACTGCCCTTCTTTGGGAGTGCGGTCGCACACCTCGATCGATACAAGGCGGGGGACTTTTTCGGTCATGAGTTTGTCGGGAACAACTCTTGGAATGGATATGAGCGGAACTGCATGTTCAAAAACTTGGGCGAGGGGAATTTCGAAGGCATCGGCCGGGCGTCGGGTTCGGATGAGATTCTCGACACGCGCGGCGTTGGCGTAGCGGACCTCGATGCTGACGGCCGGCTTGATCTGGTGCTGAGCAACAATAACGGCCCACCGACAATCTACTTAAATAGCTGGGAGCATACTGGGAACTGGCTACAGCTTTCGCTCGAAGGCTCAGAGAGTAATCGTGACGCGATCGGAGCGGCGGCCAAAGTAACACTTGCGGACCCCGTTACGGGCGCGACGCGGATACTAACCCGAGTGGTTGAAGCCGGCTCGGGCTTTGCATCACAGCGAATGTTCCCGCTGCACTTCGGACTCGGCGAAAGTGAAGTCGTCGAAATCCGGCTTGCCTGGCCCAGCGGAGCGGTCCAACAACTCTCGGCCGACGACCTGCGGAGCGTAGGCGGCCAAAACCAAGCACTGTATCTTCGGGAGGGCGGAACGCTTCAAAAGCGATCGCCCGGGCGAATGACGCTGTCCAGCTTGACTTCGGGCGGGCCGGATGTACCAATTCGACAATAGATCCGGGCGAATCGGACTACGTCTGGTTCTGACGCTTGTCCTGCTACTTGGCGCCCTCTTGCTCTGCAGCGCGCGCTATCCCAACATGATCGCGGGGACGTGGTTCATGATGCGGGACGGCGGGATGCGGGAAACCGCCCACATGTTGGAATTCATGCTGTACTGGATTCCCAATCTCGACCTAGTCGAAGAGGATCCGCGGACAGGCTTGAGAACGGCGGAGCGAAACTAGACCATAGAGCGGCGAATCGAAGCTGCTTTTGGGCGGAGTAAAAGTAGACCGTCCGAGTGGTCCAGCGAACATTCCTGTGGTGTTTGTGGGACACGAGAGGGATGTATCGCGTGGAGCTATACGCTCAAGTACGGCGCAGTGTCTTTGTCGAAGGGCTCAGTGAGCGCGAGGCCGCCAAACGGTTTGGCCTGGCGCGAGGGACGGTGCGCAAGATGTTGCGCTACGCCACTCCGCCGGGCTATCGGCGGCGCCAACCAGCGCAGAGGCCGAAGCTGGATCCCTTCACCGGAATCGTCGATCAGATCCTCAGCGACGATCAGGAACGTCCGAAGAAACAACGCCACACCGCAAAACGCATCTTCGACCGCTTGCGCGACGAGTACGATTTCACCGGCGGTTACACGATCGTCAAGGACTATGTTCGCGACAAGAAGCTCGGCGGGCAAGAGATGTTCGTGCCGCTGGTGCATCCGGCGGGCGATGCCCAGGCCGACTGCGGTGAAGCTCTGGTGGTCATTGACGGCGTACAGCGCAAGGCGCACTACTTGGTGGTCGATCTGCCGCCTAGCGATGACGCTTTCGTAAAAGCTTTCCCGGCCGCGACGACGGAAGCGTTTTGCGAGGGGCACAACGCAGCGTTTCGGTACTTCGGCGGCGTGCCACGCAGCATCCTCTACGACAACACGACCTTGGCGCTGGCGAGGATTCTGGGCGACGGCAGGCGCAAGCGGACCAGGGTGTTCAGTGAACTGCAGTCGCACTATTTATTCTCCGATCGTTTCGGGCGTCCGGGCAAAGGCAACGACAAGGGAAAGGTGGAAGGACTGGTCGGTTATGCCCGGCGGAACTTCATGGTGCCGGCGCCAAGGTTTCCAAGCTGGGAAGCGTTCAACGAGCAGCTCGAAGCGCAGTGCCTCAACAATCGTAAGCGGCGCTTGCGGCGGCACACCGAAACGATTGAGGAACGTTTCAAGCGTGACCGCCAAGCGTTGTTGCCCTTGCCGCCCACGCCCTATGACGCCTGCGACAAACGCACCACGCGGGTGACGTCGCTGTCATTGGTGCGCTATCGCGCCAACGACTACTCGGTGCCCACACGCTACGGACATCGCCAGGTGTTGCTGAAAGGCTACGTCGATGAAATCGTGATCTGTTGTGGCAGCGAAGAGATCGCGCGCCACCGGCGCAGTTACGAACGCGAAGAGTTGATCTTCGATCCGCTGCATTACCTAGCACTGCTGGAACGCAAGACCAACGCGCTCGATCAAGCGGCCCCGTTGGCGGGCTGGGAGCTGCCCGAACAGTTCCCGTGCTTGAGACGTTTGCTCGAGGCACGGTTGGGAAAGCCAGGCAAGCGCGAGTACGTGCAGGTATTGCGATGACTGGAGGACTTCCGATTCGAGCACGTTGCCGCGGCGGTGCGCCAAGCCTGCGAGTTGGGAGCGATTGGCTTGGATGCAGTCAGGCACTTAGTGCTGTGCCGCATCGAGCAACGGCCGCCGCGCTTGGACTTGACGAAGTATCCGCATCTGCCGGCAGCCCAGGTGGAGCAAACCTCCGCTGCGGACTATTTGGCACTGCCGGCACAAGGAGGGGGGTAATGGCGAGGTCGAAACTTCTGCTCGAAGCGCATTTGAAAGCGTTGCGGCTGCCAACCTTCCTGCGCGAGTACGACAAACTGGCGCGGCAATGCGCCGCCGAGAGCTTGGATTCGAGGAGCTTCCTGCAACAACTCTGCGAGCTGGAACTGCTCGACCGTGAACAGCGGGCCACCGAGCGCCGCAGCAAGGCCGCGAAGTTTCCCGTGACCAAGAGTCTGGACACTTTCGACTTCCCGTCCTTGCCGGCGTTGAACAAGAAGCTGGTGCTGGAACTGGCGCGCTGTGAGTTTATCGACCGCCGCGAAAACGTGCCGGCACTGGGTAATTCCGGCACGGGCAAAACGCACATCGGCTTGGCGTTGGGACTGGCGGCTTGTCAGCGCGGCTATCGAACACGCTTCACAACAGCGGCGGCACTGGTCAATGAGCTGCTCGAAGCCCGAGATGAACGGCGCTTGCTGCGATGTCAAAAGCAGTTGGCCAAGCAGGATCTGCTGATCGTCGATGAACTGGGCTACGTGCCGCTATCGAAGACCGGAGCGGAGTTATTGTTCGAAGTGTTTTCCCAGCGCTACGAACAGGGCTCGACGCTGGTCACCTCGAATCTGCCGTTTAACGAATGGACGGAGGTCTTCGGCTCCGAGCGGCTGACCGGCGCCCTGCTCGATCGCCTCACGCACCACGTTCATATTCTAGAGCTGAACGCCGAAAGCTTCCGTCTGATCCAGAGCAAGAAGAAGCGGGCTCACTCTTTGGGCTGACCCACCGGCCACTCGCCCGGTTTTCGTGGGACGGCCTCCACTACGCCTGGGCCGCCCTAAAGGGCGACCGCAGGCTCCGTTCCAGCCGTCCCACGAAAACCGCTACCCCTTCACCAACTGGTCTACTTTTGCTCCGCCGAAGTGGTCCAAATTTACTCCGCCCTTGACAATTGCCAGCGGAACACTGAGCAACAGGTGACGAAACCATATTGTTCTTGTCATCTCGTCACGTCGTTTTGCCGTCTAAATTGTACCGCCGGCCACCCACTGGAGGACCTGCCCTCACTCGCCCACATTTCTCACCACGTGGCGAGAAATGCGGCTTAAGTTAAGATCGGGCGAGATTCCGCCGTAGGAGGCGGTAGTGCTCGAAAACTGACAGATGACGATATGGGGGCGATCGATGCGCGCTGCCCTGATAGTGGTCTTGCTCTCGGGGCTTGCTTGTAACACTCGCCGTCCCGTTGGTCCTGGCGATCTTCGCGGGCCCATCGTCACGGCAGCCTGGTTGGCTGTGGCGCAGCGACACTGGGACAAACAACTCGTGGTTGCCGAAGCCAGTTGGGCCCCCGCGATCGAAGCCCAAGAGTACATCGCAGGCCACATACCTGGCGCTATCCATGTCAACACCGACGTCTTTGAAAACGGCTCACCACGCTGGCGCCTACGGCCGGTCGCTGAACTTCACGCTGCGCTCGGAGAACTCGGCATAGCACCAGACTCTATCGTGGTTGTATACGGCCAGTCACCTGTCACGGCCGCACGAGTCTGGTGGGTTATGGAATACGCGGGAGTCAAGGACGCCCGCTACCTGGATGGCGAGCTTGAGGCGTGGAAGCGCGGTGGATTTCCCGTTGGAACGACTCCCACCGTGCGGCCGCCCGTCAGATTTGAAGCGGACGTTCGCGAGCATCGTGAGGCGATCCTGGTCGATGTCAGAGGCGCCAAGGAGTATCGCGGTGAAGTGAGCGGTTATTCATATCTCGACGCTAAGGGCCGCATTCCCGGAGCGCGATTGGCGGGAAACACCGACGACTCTGCCCGCTATTACCAGAATCAAGACGGCACACTACGTGGCGCCGATGACGTCCGCAAGTGTTGGCAGAACGCGGGTATTTTACGCGGACCGGAGATCATTTTCTACTGCGGCAACGGATGGCGATCGAGCTTGGCGTTCCTTCAAGCCCGCGCGATGGGCCTGCACGGCGTTCGCGACTATTCAGACGGTTAGAGTGGCTGGAGCACGGTCTATGAGCCAACGCCCGGACTGGAATGGCGCAGAGGCCATCTGCCAATCCGCTTCAAGAATTGACCGGGGCGGCGTACCGACGACTGAGGCTCCTTGGAGCAACCGTGGGGATCAAAAACCACTCGGCACTCGCTGAAAAGCTCGAAGAACAGGCCGAACAGGCGGCAGGCCGGTCGGTAAGTGGAGGGTCGCTACGAGCAACCGTTTGTGGCCGCTAGAGCGACCTGACAAGGCGTGTTGGATCAGTCAAGCTGCACTCGGTAGTCGAACAAAACTCATTCCGGCAGTACCTGATCCAGCCTGGTCGGCTGGTCCCGATAGCAAGTGATCGCGATGGCCATTTCAAGTGTCCGCCGGCCTCTTTTCCGATCGAAAGATGAGCCTGCAGGAGGCAGGCGAAGGTAGCTGTGGGCAGGAGGGATTATAGCTCGGATTGGGGCTTGAGGTTGAAGCCCGTTGTGGGGCCCGTAGGGCGGGGTGAGGGGGATTGCATAAGGGGGAAGGGGCGGCAGCCCCAGTCCCCCTTTGCAGCCATCCCAGGCGAGACCCCACGGCCGTCTTCGGACGTGGGCCGGAGGAGCCGACAACGCCTCGGGTCGGGGCGTTGTCTAGCGCGTGCGCCAGCAGATCGCGAGGTCTTTGCAGACGCGTTGCAGTTCGTTGCGCTGAGCGTCGAGTTGCTCGGCAAACTCGGTGTCGGAACAAGTGTCCGCTCGCGCTTGGAGCTTCTTGAGCGAGCGATCCGCGCGCAGGCCGCGCTGCTCGGCGGGCAGGCTGAGCAGCTTTTCCCACGGCGTGCTCCACTCGGCGTACACCTTGCGCAACTTGCCGCGGCGGTCTCGGCGCTCGCTGGCGAAAGCGCATGGGCGATGAAAATTCAAGTACGGGTTGAGCCACTGGCGGTAGAAGGTGTCGATCGCCTGCGTCGCTTCCGAGGGCAAAAACTGGTAGCCCATCCACTTGCGCACCACCGCGCCGTTCTTGGTTTCGACCAAGGCATTGTCGTTCGAACGGCGCGCGCGAGACTTCGTAAATTCAATTCGCAACTTCTCGAGCAGTTTAGCGGTTTGATGGTTGACGAATTCGCTGCCATTGTCGGAGTGAAAGCCGCGAACGATAAATGGAAATTGTTCCAAAAGCCCTTCCAGCAAGGGAATGAGGTGATTTTCGTTGATGCGTTGGACGCAGCCGACGGCCTGCCACTGCGTCACTTCGTCGACCACATTGATGCTGTAGGCGCCTTTTTCGCCTTCCTGTTCGGGCGAGTGCACGGTGTCGATGCGCAGGTAGCCCGGACGTCCTCGCGGCTCGGGTTGGCGGCGTTCGCCGATCGCAACGGGCGTGGGACGGGTCTTGTCGAGATGCAAACTGTGACGTTGGTAGACGGCTCTTTTTCGCAAGTTGTACAGCTGGCCCACGGACAATTCGGCCAGGCGTCGAAACTCTTTGCGGCCGTAGATCTGGAACTCGCGTTGGAGAATGCGGCGGGTGGCCGGCCCCGAGAGGCGCTGATGAACTCGATCGACGTGCGCCAGTAAGACGCTGTCGGCGCGTGTGTACTTGCTGGGAAAACGGCGCCGCCGATAGGCCCTCGGACGGACGCAACGCGTGTGCAAGAACTGTCCGATCAGGCGGGTGAGTTGCGCGCGGCTTAAGCCCGTGAGCTTAGCGAGATAACGCCGCAGGAGACCCTTGACGGAGCGCTTCTGGTCGGCATAGTGATGCCGCTTCAAGACGCTTTCGACGAGCGCATATTTGTCGCTTCGATTGCCGCCCTCGAAGGCGACGGATTGGCACCCGTCGAGAAAACACTCGATCTGCTCCAGACTCAGCGATTCGGCTTGCTGCACGGCGACTCCCATCGCCCGCAGCTGCTCTGTTCCTGACCACCCAACGGATCCCCGTCAGGCTCATCTTGTATTGGAATCGCTCTCCCCTTCAGGCTCATCTTGTATTGGACAAGACGCCGGCGCCAGCGTCCGCGTGCACGACGGCCCACTCGCGGGACTCGAAGGAGTCATCGAACGAGTTCGCGGGAAAGACTGCATCGTGTTGTCGATAGCGATTCTGCAACGCTCCATTTCAGTGGAACTGCGGCCGGAATGGGTTCTCCCGGCCTCCGCCTAGATGTCTCGAAGACCTAGCCCGCATTTCTCACCAGGTGGCGGGCGAAAGTGCGTGAGAGGTGCGTCAATACGAGGCGGGCGACGGTTGGCGCGCGGAGGCGTACTATTGCAGTCCGTCGAGCACGACGATCGAGCGCAACGAAGTAGTGGCGCACCTTTCGCGTGTTTTCGCCGTCAGGTGGTGAGAAATGTGGGCTAGCCCGCAGACCGTTCGCGACCGGACCGGAGATATGGTGGGGACATCGCCCCGCGTGCCGCGCTACGACGTTGGTCTTCCGAGGGCGAAGATGCCGAACTACCTACCAGCGATTCGGCGAAGCGCAACTTGGCTGGCTCTGTGCATCGCTGCCGGGGCCGCCGTCGGGTACGTCGGCGTCAATCTCCGTACGCCGCTATATCGCGCTCGGACGCTTATAGAGTTGCGGCCGTTGAACGCGGCTTTTCTCGGTCTAAACGATCTTCGTACCGAGAGCGTCGGCGCCTCCGGTCCTCGCCACGCCGATATCGATACGCAGGTCGAGCTGCTGCGCGCGCCAGATCTTCGCTCTCGAGCGGCGGCAGAAGTTCGCGCTCGGTTTCCCAACGCCGGTGATGCTGTCGAGCTTGCGATTCGCAACCTCGAAGTGCGTCCAGTCGGTCGCGGCCGACTCGTTGAGATCGTCAGTCAATCAAGCTCGGCGGAGATCTCCGTCGGCTTTAGCAACGCAGTGGCTGCGCAATATGGCACCTCGCGCCGATCGGATCGAGTGTCCGAGGCTGAACGAATCCGGCGGACACTCCATTTGCGAGCGGAGCAACTCGGAGTCCAGCTAGAACGGGAGGAGTTGGAGTTGGCGCGATTCGCAAGAACCCATTCGGTCGAGGACGATCTAGCGCAAGCAGCTCTGGAACTTAATCACCAGATCGTAAACGCACAGGTAGAGCGCGCCGACGCGCAGGCTCGACAGGATACAGGATTTACCGACGCCGGCGCCAAAGTGCGAAGTCGGCAACGCCTCAGTGACTTGCGGCACGAAAGAGTAAGTTTTCTTGCGAGCTTGACTCCGCGACACCCGGCCGTTGTTCGCCTCGATGCACAAATCGAATCAACCACCGCCGAAGTCGCCGCCGCCAACGTTCATGCGGAATCGTTGCTGGAGGCCGCCGTCGCCGCCTCGGCCGCGCGCGGTCAACTGTTGATCTCACAGCGAGAGAATCGGCGCGAGCTTGTTTTCAATTCGGCACACGCACGCTTACGCTTTGACCAGTTGCGGCGCGCTGCCGACGTAACATCGGCGCAGCTCAGCGAAGTCATGCGTCGGGTCGAGCAGGCGGACCTGCTCGTGTCCGTCGCCGAGGGCGAAATGGGAGTTGTTCAATGGGCACAGGCGGCGGACCGGCCGACCGACTCGAGCCCTTCCAGTGCAGCCGGTGCGGGTGCCCTGCTGGCGGCATTGGCCGGATTTGCCATTGTGCTCGTGCGAGCTCGTTCCGACACACGCATCCGCAGCCCGCGGGACCTCGAACAAGCCGCGACCGAGGCGTCGTCGCTCGGGTCCCGTAGTGCTGGATTCAACGAGCTATCTCAGCTAGGAACCGTACCGTGGTTCAAACCGACGCCGTTGCCGCGAGCCGGCCGGCTCGACTCGATTCATCTCAGCGGCCGAATCAAATCGCCAAATTCCCCTGTCACAACGCCGCTCAACTCGATCGATCTGGCCGAAGGCCGTCGACCGTCATGGTCTTCACTGGCAGCGTCTTTAGCCCTAGTCGACCCACCGCAGCGGGTGGTAGCCGTCACTGGCCTTGGGCGGTTCGACGGCTCGACGACTGTCGCAATCGGAATCGCAGCAGCCCTGTCAGCACTCGGTTGGAGGGCGCTCGTCGTCGATGCGAACTCACAAGCTCCAGCGATCCATGAGCGCATGGGAGTCCCGTTGAGTCCCGGGCTAGGCGAGCTGTTGCACGCGGGCCCGGGCGCGGCAGCCGACTCGACGCCGGTCCACGCGATCGCGGAGTCGCCAGGACTGTACGTCTTAGCGGCGGGCGATCATCCCGACGGCTTGCCCGCGGCGATGGGTCGCTCCAGTGACTTTCGAA
>CBDBHI010000059.1:0-10626 GCA_965205595.1 Bryobacterales bacterium
CAATCGGGGTTAAGGCACAACCGACAGCCGGACTGCCATGCGTTTGAGCAGGCTGTCCAGATCATCCAGTTTCTTGTTCGGCTTCTCCGCTACTCGAATCGCGGTCCAAGCACCAATAAACACGGGCGACCCCAGTTGCAGCATCAATCGACTTCCGCCGTCAGCGAGCCCGCCGGGTAACCGCAGTGGCAACGGGCCAGCGGGACCCTGGATCAATGCGTCAATCGACATCGTGCAGTCGGGGTTGACGGTGTATGTGACCTCGTTTCCGAGCACCGCCGCCGCTGCGACGAGGTCGTTCGGAAGCACTCGCTTTACGGGACCGTCGACGCCGGCCAGTGTCAACCAATCGCTCCAGGCGACTATGCCACCCTCGCCGTTGGTCTCAAAGCTGCCCGCCACGCTTGTAGGCAGAGGCGGGCTTGAACGCATGTCGAACCCGGATCCCTGGAACGAATAAACGCCGTTCACCATATCGTTTGAACCGTAATTATCTACTTGACGCAAGGCTAGATGGGGTGATAGTCTTGCGAACATGTCATTCTTTGACTGGCTGTCCTATTGGAAGTTGGCGATTGAAAAGTCTGTTGAATCTACTTGGTCAATTGCAGCGGACAAGCCTTTGCTTGCTTTCGTCTTTGTCGCAATTATTTATGTTGCCACAGCATTTCGGGAGGGAGGCATGAAAGAACTAAAACGAACTTCCCTGGATGCTTGGAAGAGAACTGGAAAGTACATTCTCTTAGCGGCGGCGGCAGTCTTTGTATGGGTGTTATTTCTTGTAACTCCAGCCAGGATCAGCACCGAAGAGAAAAAGCAAAACTCCATGTTGATGTCTGATCTATCCACGTTGAGGGGGGATCTAGTAAACGCCAATACTGAGATTGATCGCTTGAGGGCACTTACGCCCCCGGTTGTGAAGATAGAGTCCAAGTCCAGAGTTGATTTTGATGAAGAGGTAGGACGATTTAGGCTAGAAGTGTTCAATTCTGGACTTGTTGACTTGAAAGATATAAGAATTAGAACACACTGTATCATTGCAAGCTACGCTGATGGACTTGTGCTAAAACTTCCAAATAGTATAAGCCTCAAAGAGTATCTAATCTCTAGCCTTCCTAGTGAGAAACGGGAGTCGTTTACTGTCGATTGCAGTAATGTATTACGCCAGATGAATACCGTGATTACTGATCCAAGCGGACCAGGAGGGACAAGGGTAATGCGAGTTGTCCTCCAATACTCCAGGGTTGTGGACGGAGCCAATTTCTGGATGCAGAGATTCTACTTAATAAGTGAGCCTGGAACAACTTTGTTTGATGAGCGGATGTGGGGTCTAAACATCAAAGGATCAATTCCAATGGATGCTATACGACGACGCTTCGGCGGTGAAGATCAAAAATCTGGGCGACCCTAGAGTGTGTTATGCAACCAAGTCATCATACTTCAGAGATTCAGATCCAATCAACCGCAGCAGTGTATCCCGGAACAGATATGGGTTATCACGATTGTCAAACCGGAACTCAAACTCGTCTAGGTACGCTGGAAGGTGCTTGGTGCTGACTTGATGGTAAGCGCCTACAATCGACCGCTTGAAGAGCGAGAAGGCCCCTTCAATGCTATTCGTATGGACATCACCACGGACATACTCGTCAGCCGAATGGTTCACCGTTTCGTGTTGTGTCTTCTCGTCAGCAATGCCCTTGTAGGCTGGAAAGTCATCAGTGAACACCCGTTTAGCATCTGGGGCAGTATCCTCAATAAATTTGTGAAGTGTCTTTCGGTCCCTTCTCTTTTCAACCCTCAGCCGGATAGAGCCGCCACGCTCAATAGCACCAAGTACCATATCTTTGTTGTCGCGGTACCCTCGTCCCCTACCTCTGATCTTTCCGCCAACAAATGTCTCGTCAACTTCAACAGTGTCGTCAAGAGGTTTGGTATCAGCATCCTTCAGTGCTGCTCGAATACGGTGGCAGAGGTACCACGCGGTCTTGTAGGCGACCTTCAACGTTCTTTTCAACTGGTTAGCCGAAACCCCTTTGCGTGCCTCACACATCAAATAGACAGCGGCGAACCACTTACGCAGTGGCAAGTGGGAGTCATGGAAAATTGTTCCTGCCTTGACGGAGAACTGGTAGCGGCATGAATCACAATCGTATTGGGCACGTTTTACAATCCGTGAAATCTTATCAGAGTCACAACGGGGACAGTGGACGCCATCCGGCCAGCGGAGACCTTCTAAATACTCCAAGCACTTTTCCTCGGAGTGGAAGCGGTCCATCAAAGTCATTAAGTCGATATTGGCAGTGCTCATAGTTATGCCTAGAAAGAAACCAGCGAAGGATCTGACAACGGAAGAAGCCCTGAAAAGGATCTTCCCGAAGAAGGCGCGTGAGGAGCTTCACAGAGTAGCTCATGAGAAGGACTCGAAAGAACTGAAAGAAAAGAAGTTAACCAACTCACAAGACTAGTGTACTACAATGATGACCTTGTGTCAAGTATATGATTACGGTTTGAACAACCGCTTGCCTGCACAGGCGGAGCAGTGAAAAGTAGGGCGGCTGAAATTGTCCCGAGCTCAGTTGGGGGATAAAGGGCCGGCGGTTCTCAAGCTTGGTTCTCTGGGAGAATCGAGCAAATCTTTAACCACAAAGGAGAACCGCCGTGAAGAAACCGTATCACATTCTTGATTCCGCCAAGCAGCAGCGGCTGAGGCCCGAGGAGCTCACGCGTCTGCTCAGCCAAAACGCGCAGCTCATGCTGCCCCTCGTCGAACTCATCGAACAATGCCAGGGAGCCGTCGACGAGGTCATCGACGTCACCGGCCGCGCCGCCATCCAAGCCGTGCTCGAACTCTCTGCCCAGCAGGTCACCGGAGGCGAACTCGCCCAACCCGGCAAGAAGCGCGACGGCGACGTGCTGCGCTGGGGACGGCAATCGGGCCGCGTGAATCTAAGCGATCGCAAGCTGCGGGTGGCCAAGCCGCGCTTGCGCAAACGCTCCGGCGGCGAGGTCAAAGTGCCCGCCTACGAATCCCTGCAAGACGACGAGCGGCTAGGCTCGCGCATGCTGGATATCTTGATGAAAGGCGTCTCGACGCGTCAGTATGCGGGAGTAATCGGCGAAATGGCCGACACCGTCGGCGTGTCTAAATCGGCGATAAGTCGCGACACCATCGAGGCTGCGGAAAAGAAAATCGACGAACTATTCGCGCGCCGTTTCGATGACGTGGACTTGCTGGTGATCTACGTGGACGGCCTGATTTTCTCGGGACACACGGTTTTAGCGGCCGTGGGGGTGGACGCGGAAGGGAACAAGCACGTACTGGGCTTGCAACACGCGGCGACGGAGAACGCGGCGGCGGCCGAGGACCTGTTGACAGGCTTGGTCGAGCGTGGAGTCTCGCCCGCGAAAAAGAGGCTTTTTGTACTCGATGGATCGAAGGCTTTACGCGCGGCAGTGCACAAAATCTTTGGTGACGCCCCGGTGCAGCGTTGTCGCGCCCACAAGCTGCGCAACGTTCTCGACAGGCTGCCGAAGGCCGAACAGGATCAGGCCAAAGCGGCAATCCGCGCGGCCTGGCGGCTCGAAGCCAAGGACGGTCAAGCGCGGCTCAAGAAGCTGGCCGAATGGTACGCGGGCGACTGGCCCGAGGCGGCGGCGAGTTTGCGCGAGGGTCTCGAGGAGTGTTTCACGATCAATCGCCTGGGATTGCCGCCGTCGTTGCATCGTTGTCTGGCGACGACCAACATCGTCGAGAGTCCGAACGCCGGCGTGCGGCGGAGGACACGTCGCGTGACGCGCTGGAAGGATGCTTCGATGGTGCGCCGTTGGGCGGCGGCGGCATTCCTGGATACCGAGAAAAACTTCCGCAAGATCATGGGCTATAAGGATCTCTGGATGCTCGAAGCCGTCCTCAATCCAACCGACTCCGCCGAACCGAAAGTCGCCTAGTACAATGCCCCTCTACACCGCCGCTCCTCAACCCTCAACTACGACTGGGACTAGCTCGGGCGGCAGTAGCGCCGCTGACGACGGAAAGTATAAACTTTTTCATTTTTGGCCTTCTCCTTCACACCAGTTGATGTGACCGCAGCTTGCGGGTTGAACGTGGTCAATTCCAAGCTACAACGGGTTAGAGAAGGTTAATGTCACGTTACGTCGTCCTGTTTTCAACGAGATAGCACGTATCTCTCACTAGGTACTTTCGCCGTCAGGCGGCGAGAAACGCGGACTAAGCAGTGACGAGGTCGCGCTCAACCAAGTAGTTCCAAATCTTGTCGGCGGCTTCTTCTGCCGTGCACTCGCTTGAGTTGAAGGTTACTTCAGCGTTTTCCGGCGCTTCGTACGGGTCCGACACGCCTGTGAAATTCTTGATCTCCCCAGCGATCGCCTTCTTGTAGAGGTCCTTGGGGTCGCGCTCGACGTAGACTTCGACGAAGTTTTCCGCGGCTCTGCGCACCTCGTCGCGGATCTCGGCATAAGGGGAGATTGCGGCGGCGATCGCGACCACGCCATTGCGCGAGAGTAGATTACAGACAAAGCCGATGCGGCGAATGTTTGCATCGCGGTCTTCTTTGCTAAAACCCAATCCCTTCGATAGATTGGTGCGCACGACGTCACCATCGAGTACTTCGACCTTCGCTCCGCCGTTCTTAAGGCGATCGACGAGAATATTCGCGACGGTCGATTTTCCCGAGCCCGAGAGTCCGGTAAACCAGAGAGTAATTCCTTGGAAACCCGGGAAGGAGCCTCTTTTCCAATTGAAAGATGAGCCTGAAGGAGAGAGGCGAAGCAGCTGCGGGTTGAGGGGGATTATAGCGTGAGTTGAGGTCGGCGGCTACAGCTATTTGTGGCTTCGTAGGGCGGGGTGAGGGGGATTGCATAAGGGGGAAGGGGCGGCAGCCCCAGTCCCCCTTTGCAGCCATCCCAGGCGAGACCCCACGGCCGTCTTCGGACGTGGGCCGGAGGAGCCGACAACGCCTCGGGTCGGGGCGTTGTCTAGCGCGTGCGCCAGCAGATCGCGAGGTCTTTGCAGACGCGTTGCAGTTCGTTGCGCTGAGCGTCGAGTTGCTCGGCAAACTCGGTGTCGGAACAAGTGTCCGCTCGCGCTTGGAGCTTCTTGAGCGAGCGATCCGCGCGCAGGCCGCGCTGCTCGGCGGGCAGGCTGAGCAGCTTTTCCCACGGCGTGCTCCACTCGGCGTACACCTTGCGCAACTTGCCGCGGCGGTCTCGGCGCTCGCTGGCGAAAGCGCATGGGCGATGAAAATTCAAGTACGGGTTGAGCCACTGGCGGTAGAAGGTGTCGATCGCCTGCGTCGCTTCCGAGGGCAAAAACTGGTAGCCCATCCACTTGCGCACCACCGCGCCGTTCTTGGTTTCGACCAAGGCATTGTCGTTCGAACGGCGCGCGCGAGACTTCGTAAATTCAATTCGCAACTTCTCGAGCAGTTTAGCGGTTTGATGGTTGACGAATTCGCTGCCATTGTCGGAGTGAAAGCCGCGAACGATAAATGGAAATTGTTCCAAAAGCCCTTCCAGCAAGGGAATGAGGTGATTTTCGTTGATGCGTTGGACGCAGCCGACGGCCTGCCACTGCGTCACTTCGTCGACCACGTTGATGCTGTAGGCGCCTTTTTCACCTTCCTGTTCGGGCGAGTGCACGGTGTCGATGCGCAGGTAGCCCGGACGTCCTCGCGGCTCGGGTTGGCGGCGTTCGCCGATCGCCACGGGTGTCGGTCGAGTCTTGTCGAGATGCAAACTGTGTCGCCGGTAGACGGCGCGTTTGCGCAAGTTGTAGAGGTGTCCCACCGACAGTTCGGCAAGGCGTTCGAACTCCTTGCGGTTGTAGATTTGGAACTCGCGCTGGAGAATGCGACGCGTCGCCGGCCCGGAGAGACGTTGCTGTACTTGGTCGACATGCGCCAGGAGAACGATGTCGGCGCGGCTGTACTTGGTGGGGAAGCGGCGCCTTCGATAGGCTGTCGGCCGAACGCACTTTTCGCGCAAAAACTGCCCGATGAGGCGAGTCAATTGGGCGCGGCTTAAGCCGGTTAGCTTGCTCAGGAAGCGTCTCAACAATCCTTTAACCGAGCGCTTCTGGTCGGCATAATGATGCCTCTTCAGGACGCCTTCGACGAGCGCGTATTTATCCGCTCGACTTCCGGCCTGGAACTCGACGGACCCACACCCGTCGAGAAAACTCTCGATCTCATCGAGACTCACTGATTCGGCTTGCTGCACGGCGACTCCCATCGCCCGCAGTTTGCCTGTTCCTAATCGACCTTGCCCAAATTACCTCCAGGCTCATCTTGTGTTGGAATCACCCCTCCCTTCAGGCTCATCTTGTATTGGACAAGACGGGAGCCCGAATTCGAAGTTGGTGTTGTTTTCAAAGGGCTTTCTTGAACGCAGATCATCGCAAGGCGAGGGGCCACGGAGGGATCGCCGTATGAGACCGTACTGTGCAACGGCCCACTCACCGGAATTTGGCCGAAGCCCTGCCATATCCGGCGATATCCTGAAGTTTTCAACATAAAGCGTATGGCAGGCATCAGACACTTGGGCAAAATCTGTTGGTTCCTCGATGGCTCTCATCCTGGTTGACGCGCGACGAATCGCAGCCGCACGTGATCGACTGCCCAATGGCCATCGGCGTCGCACAACGCCGGCCTCACCGCCTCGACAACTTCCGCGACCGCCTCAGCGCGCTCGGCCTTGCTGAGGCTCTGGAAAAAACTATTCCCAAAGTTTTGCAGCCAGCCCCCGACATCACCGGGGATCGGGGTCCGATGATCGAGCACTTCGATCGATTCGACCGAAAACCCCTCGGCGACCAACCGCCGCTCGTAGTCGTACCCAGTAGGAAAATAGAACGGATTTACCTCATCAAAATCGACGCCGCGAGTAGACAAGACTTTGCGCAGGGCCGTCAACACCGTTCCAACATTGCCGGCAGCCCCCAGTTCGCCAACGAATCGCCCGCCAACTCGCAACGATCGCCGAACCTGACGAATCGCGTCGTCCGGCCGCTTCATCCAGTGCAGCGCGGAGTTCGAGAAAACCGCATCGAACTCACTTTCAAACGGCAGTTGGTAGGCGTCGGCGACGCCGGCGTCCAGACCGCGAAGCCGAGCGTCGATCACCATGGCCTCACTCGAGTCCACTCCCACGACATCTGCTCCACACGCAGCGATCTTTTCTGTCAGCGCTCCGTCACCGCAGCCCAAGTCGAGCACGCGCTCGCCGGGTTGGGCCGCCAAAACATCGACTAGAGGCTCGCCCAACGCGCTCATGTAGCGAGCGGTCTGGCCATAGAGCCGCGCGTCCCAACTGGAAGGGTCCCGCTCCACGATGACCTATCTCAAATCGAAATTTGCAACTCCCGTCGGCCCGGACCCACTCTAGATGATCTGTTTGGTCCCGCGGATTACCGCCGCTACGTCTCGGATTCCCACGCCCGGCCCCCGCGGCACGCTGATGCGGCCGTCGCTGATCGTCAATTTCGGCTCGAACCAATCTTGGTAGCGCTCGATGTTGCGCTTGTATTCCTGGTAGCGACCGATGCTTTTGGTACGCGAGGCGAAATGCAACATATAGATGAATCCGAACCCTCCAGAAATGTGGACTGTCGTCGGCATGCCCGCAAGCTCAGCCATGTTGGCGACGCGCGCCGAGCGGATCAGGCCTCCGTAATACTGCAAGTCTGGTTGAACGATGTCGACGCCGTGGTTGGCTATCATCCAGCGGAAGCGCCGCTCGCTGTACTCTTGTTCGCCCCCAGAGACCGGAATCGTGAGCGTATCGGTGACCTCCTTCGTGTCCTCGAGGTGGTCGAAGGGACAAGGCTCCTCGAAGTAGACCGCATTCACCTCTTCGAGAACACGGCCAATCGGAATGGCGTGCTCCGGGTCGTACGAACTATTCGAGTCGCCGTGCAAGTCGATCGCATCGCCGAAAGTCTTACGCGCCAGACGGATGAGGTTCTCCGAGCGATTGGGAGCGGCATCGGCGTTGCGGCTCATGCGCCCGCCGAGCCGAAACTTCACCGCCTTGGCATGAGTTTCGTCGACCAACGACTGAAGGTACTCGACCTCTTCTTCGGGACTAGAATCGCGGCGGCCACTGGCAACATAGAAATCGATCTGGTCTCGAATGACGCCGCCCATCAATTCGCCTATGGACTTGCCCGCGACGCGTCCCAACATATCGAGGATGGCGAACTCAACCCAGGCCTGGGGAGTCCAAAACGCAAGCCCTTGCAACTTGTAGTTACTGCCGTGGCGGTAGAGGTCCCACAGCAAGTCGGTCTCGATCTTGCGAGCGTCCTTGCCAATTAGAAAAGGAATGATGCGGTCGGCTAGGATCGGCGCCAGGTAGCCGCGGCCGTTGGTAAGTGAAACGCCCTCGGCGCCGTCTTTCGAGCGCACGTGGACGAACTGCGTCCCGTCCTTCTCAAGTAGGTGAATCGAGTCGATGATGATCGGCTCATCGAGTCCTGAAAGATCCAATACGGGTTTCGCCGCTGCGGCATCGAGTTCCGCGACGGTTGGCCCGGCGGCCTGAACGTCGGTCGTTGGAACGGGCGACTCGGCGCTGCATCCGGCGAGAGCGACTGCGGTTGAAGTAGCGAGAAACTGACGGCGGTTGATGCTCTGCATTGGAATCCCCTCGGAGCGGTCCCTTCTGGGCACACTTCCAAAAGCATAGGCTGTGTTGTTGGGTTTAACAACTCAAGAACCGGAAGTGCCAAGGCCGCGTGGCGATGTGCGGTTGGTTAATCTTTTACAACTCCAATGTGCAAGGGCTTGGTTACGGCTAGGGTTAGGCCGGCAGCTGACCCACCGCAATTCAGGCACCTGTCGCCGCGGCTCTCAAACCAGAGTTTCGATTCGGCTGGATCGATAGACGCAGTTGCGTCTGAATCCGGCACCCAATAGTTCGTATAGTTCGGTCGAAGCGCCGTATAGCGAAGACGGGTTGGGCCGGCCCAAGCGCGCCACATTGCGTATCGAAGGAGCCTCGTGGGCGCGATGTAACTAAAGCGGAAGAGCGGGTGGGCGCGGATCGCTAAACTTGCCTTCGCAACCTTCTCGGTTAGTGAAAGGGTGGTGTAGGGGCGGACTTCAAGCCCAGTCGCCGCCCAACTCGTGCTATTCCAGGCCGGGAAAAAGAAAATCATACCGCCTGGTTTCGTAACTCTTCGAATCTCCCGCATGGCCTTCTCTGGATCGGGAACGTGCTCGAGTGTCCAGACCGCGTCGAACGTGCTGTCTTCGAACGGAAGGTCGAGTGCCGACCCGTGAACGAAAGGCTTATGGAAGTAGCGGGCCGCATTCTCCGCGATGTCGAGACCGGTGTAGTCTTCAACCAGATCTTGTAGCTGACCGCTGCCCGCGCCGACCTCGAGAGTTCGCGCTTGATCAAGCCCGTAGAGCTCAACAAACTCGTTGATTTCGTCGAAGATACCGAAGGTCTTAGTCGCATATCGATTGATGACTACGTAGTCATGATCGGAACCCACGGTGTTTTCGATTGAACTCTTGTAGACGTTTTCGTAGTACTTCCTGGCGTCGACATCTCCTTCGAGTGGCGGGAGCTCGACATGGCCGGTATCGTACGGGAAATGCACCGCGACCACCGGCAGGAAGTAGCCAACAACAAGGGCGGCTACCGCCAGAGGGATCCTAATAGCTATGGCAAATAAGTCTTTAAGCACAGGGGTTCGTATCGGCGGGTCGTGCCGTAGCCTAATTCGATCGTACGAAAACCTATGCCCCACAGCAAGAGAACCTGACCCTCGCTGCTTCTCGAACTGTCGGCGATGAAGCTGAGGAATGTCTAGTACTTCTGCGTCCGTGTCGGGTTCTAGCATCTCTCATCAGCCGCCGGCGAAAGCAGGCGCTTTCATCGCCAATATGTCGTTGCACTCGATCGCGGGTGCTCGACGGACTGCCAAGTACGCCTCCGCGCGCCGACCGTCTCGTATTGACGTACCTCTCACAGACTTTCGACCGCCATGTGGTTGGAAATGCGGGCTAGCATTCGCCATATTGGTAGCGATGCGGCCTATTGCGATAGCGCGCATGGAGTAAACTCAACGGACTTATGACATCGGACGAAACCCAGGCCGAGGCGAAGGTTCCGTGGTTTCTGATCGGCGTTCTGCTCGCCTCGACAACCATCAACTACATTGACCGCGTTGCTATTGGAACGCTTGCACCAACCTTGCGCGATGAGTTCGGAATGTCGAACACCGACTACGGTTGGGTGATCAACTCTTTTCAATTTGGGTATCTGCTTTTCTATCTTATTGGCGGACACCTTGGGGACCACTGGGGCCCTCGCTTCGCTCTGACGGTTTATGTCGTCTGGTGGTCGGGGGCCGGAATGTTGCACGCGCTAACCACGGGAGCGGTGACCCTAGGGATTTTTCGGTTTCTATTGGCGGTCGGAGAGGGTGGCACGTGGCCAACCGCGTTAAAGAGCGTCGCGGAAAATGTACCAGGACGAATGCGGTCGTTTGCGACGGGTATCGTCAACAGCGGCTCGGCCGCAGGTGCGATTATCGCGCCGCCGCTGGTCGGTTGGCTGGCACTCACCTGGGGCTGGAGGACATCGTTTCTAGTCACT
>CBDBHI010000060.1:0-49408 GCA_965205595.1 Bryobacterales bacterium
ATTCCGGAAACCAGTAGACCGTGGCGTCGATGCCATCCACCTGGCTTTCAACGACCATGTCCACAATGTCGTTGTAGCTTAGCGAGCCGTCGCCTAGGGCTTTTCGAAACGAATACGCGCAGATTGCGGTCTTTAGCCGGGCACGCCCACCGGTAAGGTGAGGCGTTGCAGCTTGGGCCGCGAAGGGAAGCAACGGCAGCGTGGGGAGAAAATGGCGTCTTGTGATCACAGAACAGATTATAGGCCCACACGGCAGCAGGAACGAAACTTTTGCAAGCCTGAATTCGTATGAACCTCTTGCTGCGACGAGACACCGTTCTAGTTGCGATTGTGCTCGCGTCTGTGTTCGCCGGCGCGACGAACGCGCAACGACCGGATGTCGATGAGATTGTTCGGCGGGCATTCGAACGGGAGGAGGCCAACGAGGCCAAAGCTCGGCAGTACACATTTCATCGACGTGAAGAGCAGCGAAGCCTTGACCGGGCGGGCTCGGTCAAGAGCGCGAATTCGAAAACCTTCGACGTAACGTTGCTGTTCGGCGAGGAGTACCAGCGGCTGATTGCCATCAACGATCAACCGCTCAGCGCCAAGCGCGACGAGAAAGAGCAACGCGAGTTCGAACAGCGTGTCGAAAAGGTTGAACGCCAGACGCCGGAACAACGACGGAGGCGGGACGAAAAAATCAAGAAGCGGCGAGAGGAAGATCGGGTCTGGGTCGCCGAGATGCAGGAACTATTCGAGTTCAGCCTAAGCGGCGAAGAAACGGTACGCGGCATCGAGACGTGGGTGATACAAGCGGAGCCAAGGTCGGACTACGAACCGAAGCAGCGACGAGCGAGATTTCTAAAAAAGACCCGGGGAACGTTTTGGATCGCGAAGGACGACTACGGCTGGGTCAAGCTTGAAGCCGAAACACTCGACACGATTTCATTTGGGTTGTTCTTGTTTCGACTGACTAAAGGCTCTACGTTTGGTTTTGAGCAAAGGAAGTTAGAAGAAGGCGTTTGGTTGACAAACAATTTCAGGGTAAAGTTCGACGGACGCGCCGGGTTGGTTAAGAAGCTACGACGAGAGATCGTCGGAGAGTACAGCAACTACCGGAAATTCTCGGCGGAATCTGAGCTGATCGTGAACGATAGCCCGGTCGTTGTTACCGAGTCGGCGTCCGCGGTTGGGCACTAGAAGTTTGTGCCGGTTTCAGACGAGCGTCCGGCGGCGGCTTGGCAGCGGGACTATCGATCGTCTCCGCGCCGGATGTGGTCAAGTAAGGACGATAATTCGTTTACGATGTCTTCGCGTTTGGAAAAGAGATTCGTCGTCTCGCGAGGGTCCACCGCGAGATCGTAGAGCTGCCCTTCGGGCTGACCGCTCTCGACGTCGAGGGTGCGCGGCGCGGTGAAGCCTCCGGAACCACGGCCCTCAACTAATTTCCAGTCTGCTCGCCGTATCGCAAAGAGCCCTGAGATGGAGTGATGCACAGCGTTCGAACGTTCTGATTCGCCGTTGCCGCTGAGGACAGACAGCAGCGAGAAGCTGTCTTGGCCGGAGGTTCCTCGAAGATTGTCGCCCACCAGCGCAGCGAGCGTAGCGTAGAGGTCGGTCAGCACGACTAGCGCTGAACTCGTGGCCCCCGGGGCCACGGCTTGTGGCCATCGAACGACAAACGGGACGCGGTGTCCACCCTCCCAGATGTCAGCCTTCGTTCCACGCCAATGGGCATTGCTTTGGTGCCCGAAGTCTTTGACATACTTTCCCCTTGGAGTGATCGGAACACTGCCGGCATCGTCAGCGGCCCGAAAATCCCACCAGTGCCACAGCCCGCCGTTGTCGCTTGTAAAGAGCACGAGAGTGTCGTCGGCCATGCCGTTGCGGTCGAGCGCTTCTAAAACTCGGCCGAGCGCGCGGTCGGTCTCGACTACAAAATCGCCGTAGCGACCGGCACCGCTAATTCCGGCAAGCGCCTCGCGAGGCGCGACTGGCAGATGCGGCGCTGTAAGCGGGAAGTACAGGAAAAGAGGCTGCTTGCGCTCGGCGTGCAGATTGATCACGCGAACAGCCTCGTCGGCGAGTGTGGGCAATACGTCTTCGACCTTAAACCCGTCCGTTCTGAGACCGGGCGACAGCCCTGAGAATATGTCGCCTCTGCCGGAGGGCACAGCGATCTCAGGAACGGCAACGACTGCCCGGTTCCGCAGGAAGCAGTACGGGCTCATGTCGAGCGACGCTGAGATGCCAAAGTATGTATCGAAGCCGACGTCAAGCGGCCCGCCGCGAAGTTCGGCAGTATAGTCAATATTGTCGCCTGGACGAAATCCGCTCGCACGCCGCGGAACAGGCTGACCCTCGCTATCTCGCCAATCGAATCCCAAATGCCATTTACCGATCGCAGCGGTGCGGTAGCCGGCGCGCTTGAGTAGCGATGCCAGGGTATCTTGGTTTTGGTCGATCAGGGGCGGGCCAAAGCCATCGAGCACGCTGGTTTTGAGAGAGGTTCTCCAGGCGTATCGACCCGTAAGCAAGCCGTAGCGCGTGGGAGTACACACTGAAGACGGGCTGTGAGCGTCAGTGAAACGCATTCCCTCGTGCGCCAAGCGATCGATATTTGGAGTGGGAATTTTCGATTCGGGCTGATAGCATTGCGGGTCACCCCAGCCCATGTCATCTGCTAAGACGATAACGACGTTAGGCGGGCGGTCTTGGGCCGGAAGCACTTTCGGCAGCAGCAGCGAGACTAGAAAGAGAATAAAAATCACGATGGCCGCAGCGAGTCTAGCAGTTTTTCGGTGTCGGGCAGTTGGAGTAGAAATGCCGCACGCCCGCACTGGTGAGTTGGCTCGGTGGCAGTCGACTTTCCGTCGACGTCTCGGTTGTGCGTTCGCCAGTGTTAGAATGGCCGGAGATTTTCGCGCTGCTTCCGGTGCTGTTTGATGAGCTTTCCGACCCCAGGGTCTCGGCCGTTGGTATCGGTCATTATCCCCGCATATAACGCCGAGTCAACGATCGCGCTCACGCTCGATTCGGTGGCTGCTTCCGATTACGGCAATCTCGAAACACTGGTAATCTGCGATGCCTGCACTGACCGCACTGCCGAGATTGCCGGCTCGTACGACGTTCGGGTGATCCACAACGAAAATAAATCGGGCGCGGCGTATGCCCGAAATGTCGGGTGCGTTGTCGCCAGAGCACAGATTTTCTTCTTCGTCGATGCGGACGTGATTCTAAACAGGGACGCCATTTCGTTGGCCATGGATGCCCTCATTGGTAGCGATGCTGAGGTGCTGTTCGGCTCATACATCGCCGAGACTTGGGCGAAGGGGTTTTTCAGCTGCTTCAAGAATTATCAGCATCATTTCGTGCATCAGCAGGGTCGAGAACTTCAGACGAGCTTTTGGAGCGGCTGCGGCGCAATCCGGCGAGAGCTGTTTGAAGAAATTAGCGGATTTGATGTCAGCCTGATGGCCTGCGAGGACATCGAATTTGGCTACGCCATTGCCAAAAGCGGCCGCCCCGTGCATCTGCTCAAGTCGATGGGTGGCGAGCATCTGAAGCGCTACGACCTAATTCGACTGATCAAGTCGGATTTGTTTCACCGTGCCATTCCGTGGACGCGAATGATCCGATCGGGTCGTGCCGAGATGGGTAAGCTCAATACGGATTCGGCCGGGGTTCGCAGTACTTTGCTAACCGCCCTCAGTCATCTGAGTCTGCCACTAGCCGCGCTGAGCATGCACTCGCTGTGGTTATTCGCGGCCGCGATCATTGGAATTGGCATTCTCAACAAGGGCTTGCTTTCATTCATTGCGAGCAAGGCCGGCAAAGGATTTGCTTTGCGGTCATTAGCGGCGTTGTGGCTGCATTATTCGATCTGCGGCTACGGATATTTGCTGGGACACTTGTACCCAAAATACCCGCTGCAGCGGACGCCCGCGCCGCAATATTGCTGGAAGGAAGTCGAGGCCGCTAGCGCGGCGCACTTGGAAGCGACACATTGAGGCGGCTCTTACCGAGTTGCGATGCGGCTACAGCCTCATGAAGCCTGACTGGTTTGATAAACGCCCCATTGTGATCGTCCTGTTGCTGACGTCACTTTTCTACTGAAAGCTATTTTTTTCGGAGCAGTTCACGTTTCTCGATTCACCCGACCTGGTTTATCAAGTTTTGCCTTGGTACCAGGTGCAGGCGACGCAATGGAATGAGGGCGTGTTTCCCCTGTGGGACCCCTACGTATCAGGAGGGCAATCTCTGGTCGGACAAATGCAGCCGGGCGCGGTGAATCCGCTGAACTGGCCGTTGTTTCTGGCGCCGCTCAAGGACGGGTTTATCCAGCTCAAGTTTATTCATTGGCACTACGCGGCGATGCATTTGCTTGCGGCGTTGTTTATGTATGGGCTGCTCCGCGAGCTGGAGCGCAGTCGATACGCATCGATCCTAGGTGGAGTCGGCTTCGCTTGTGGCGGGTACCTTAGCGGCGTAGGCTGGCCGCAAATGTTGAACGGCGCGATCTGGCTGCCTCTGGTTTTTCTTTTTTTTCATCGAGTCGAACGCTCGCGGGCGGGCGCCGATCGATTGCCTTATGTAGTGCTATGTGGCGGCGCGATCGGGTTCGCCTTGCTAAGCGGCCACCATCAGACGCCGACATTCATGCTGCTGGCACTGACTGGGATGTTTTCGTTTTTCGCATGGCGTCGGCGGGAGAGCTACGCGGGACTTTCGCTCTGGTGTGGTTGGTATTTGGCGATCGCCGGGGTCGCATTCTTAGTGGCGGCGGTGCAACTACTGCCTGCATTTGAATATGGGTCGCTATCGGTTCGCTGGGTCGGCGGTGAAGATCCGGTTGGCATAGGCGACAAGGTCCCCTACTACGTGATGCACGAGCTGCGTGGCTATCCGATCACGTGGATTGGTGCGGTCGTTCCGGGGCTCAACTTCAACGTCAACGGGATGCTCGGCTTTGTTTGTGTAGGGCTTGGAGTTTTCGGAATTGCCGCTGCTTGGCGCCAGCGCTGGGTGCCCGTTTACGCAACTGTGGGCCTGATCGGGTTGGCATACTCCTCAGCCCCCTTGTCAATCTTGCACGGCTGGGTTTATGCCTTCGTGCCGTTCGCGGATAAGGCTCGAAGCGCGTCGCATTCGGTTTTTATCTGGCAGTTCGCGATGTTCATCTTAGCGGCTCATGGTATCGATCGCCTTCTGGAACGCGGTCCGGATGACGTGGACTCCGGGCGCTGGGTCACTCGTATTCAGCGGGTCTTACTGGGGTTCGGCGCAGTCTTGATCGTCGCCTTGTATCTGCCCGCGGTCGACGGCCAGATGGAGGCGACGCCGGGGGATCAGTTCGCGACAGCGGCCGTGTCCGCTTTCATCTTCGCCGCCCTGCTGCAGGGATGGCGGCGTTCCGCGATCGGCGCGACAGCTCTCAAAACAGCACTACTGCTACTAATGGTCCATGAGATGGGCTCCGTTCAAATTTGGCACATCAAGCACTTCGACGATGACCAGCAGATCGTAAATCTGCCGGACCTAGAGAAATTTCGCGGAGTTTACACCTTTCTTCAGAAACAAGAGGAGCCGTTTCGAACGGAGCTAAATCACACCACGATGAGTTTGTCGGCATGGTTCGGAGTCGAAGCCACCGACGGCTTCACCGCGTCGCTGACCAACGACTACAGGTCCTTCATCGACGAATGGTCATCCTACGACGAGGGCCGGCGAAGGCTGAACACGAAGTACACGATTTCGCAACAGCCGACGCGCGACGATCAGATCGAGCTCTACCGCGACCCCAATACGGATTGGAGGGTTTACTTGAATCCCAGCCACGGCCCGCGGGCCTGGCTTGAGCATTCGGACTCGAAGATCGAGGTAGCCGATGGCAGCAGATTTAGGCCGGACGGTTGCGGTGGCGAAGGGTCGATCGAGTACGCTCGCACGTCGGGCAGTAGTGTTCGGATTCTGGCTGTCGCACCCTGCGATTCGTATCTGGTTGTCGCCGATCCGTACTATCCCGGTTGGGTAGCAACGAATAACGGCAAGCCGGCTCCGATATTGCGTGCCTATAGCGGCGTGCGCGCGGTGATGCTTTCAGAGGGAGAAAACGACGTAGAATTCTCCTATCGACCCGTAAGCGTTTACGTTGGGGCGGCTCTTAGCAGTCTTGGACTTCTGCTGTGTTGTGGAGCCATCGGTGTGTTGATGCGACGGAAGCGTCAGCGCGGCGGCTTGATGGGCCGCGCAGCCAACGCTACGATGAGGGTTGGACGCCTGGAGTGAACCATGTATATGACAGATGAATATCGCTTGAAGGTCGGGCTGGCGGAGCAACTCAAGGGAGGCGTCATCATGGACGTCACCAACGCCGCGCAGGCCAAGATCGCGCAGGATGCCGGAGCGGCAGCGGTAATGGCGCTCGAGCGCGTACCGTCCGACATTCGCAGAGACGGCGGCGTAGCGCGTATGGCGAATATCGCCATCATGCGCGAGATCATGGGGACGGTAACGATTCCGGTGATGGCCAAGGCCAGGATCGGCCACTTTGCCGAGGCGATGGTGCTTGAGGCTCTCAAGGCCGACTTCATTGACGAGAGCGAAGTGCTCACGCCGGCTGACGAAGAGCATCACATTGACAAACGCGGTTTCAAGGTGCCATTCGTGTGTGGCGCCAGGAATTTGGGCGAGGCGCTGCGGCGTATCGGCGAAGGCGCGGCCATGATTCGCACCAAGGGCGAAGCCGGTTCCGGCAACATCGTCGAGGCGGTGCGGCATATGCGCACGATTCAGAAACAAATGAAGCAACTTACCGTCATGGGTAAGGATGAGCTAGCCACGGCGGCAAAGGAGCTTCAATCGCCGCTCAAGCTCGTCGAGTGGGTCGCCGAAAATGGCAAGCTGCCGGTGCCGAATTTCTCGGCCGGCGGCATCGCGACTCCGGCCGACGCGGCGCTGGTGTTGAGTTTGGGCGCCGAGGCAGTATTCGTGGGCTCTGGAATTTTCAAGTCCCAAGATCCAGAGCGCCGTGCCGCCGCGGTTGTCAAAGCGACCACCTTCTATAGCGATCCGGAGAAACTGCTGGAAGCTTGTGAGGATCTGGGCGAGCCGATGGCCGGTCTTGAGATCTCGAAGATCGCCGAAGGCGATCTAATGCAGACGCGCGGCTGGTAGACAGCGGCTCAGCTGCGCCGTCTGATCATGAAAATCGGAGTTCTAGCGCTGCAGGGCGATTTCGAAGCCCATGGGCGTCACCTTGCTGAGCTTGGAGCCCAAGCCGTCGACGTGCGCTACGCACAACAGTTTGAAGAGATCGACGGGCTCATCTTGCCTGGTGGTGAAAGCACGACGAACTTGCTTGTACTAGACAGAGAAGGACTTTGGGAATCGCTTCGGGAGTTTGCGGATACCAAGCCGATACTGGGCACTTGTGCGGGGGCGATCCTTCTTGCGCGAGAGGTCACGAGCCCGACGCAGCGTTCGCTTGGAGCGATGGAAATTTCCGTGGAGCGAAATGCTTACGGACGGCAGGTTGACAGTTCGATCCATCGTTTGGAGCCGGGCCCATCATTCTGCGATCGAACGAGAAGCGGTGAGATTGAGGCAGTGTTTATCCGGGCGCCGATCATTCGGTCGGTCGACCCAAAGGTTGACGTATTGATCCGAGACGGTGAAGATCCGGTGATGGTCGAACAGGGCCGTCACTTGGCGGCAACGTTCCATGCCGAGCTAACGAACGATACACGAGTGCATGAGCTCTTTCTGGCAAAAGTCGAGCAGCCCTGACGAACTTCCGGTGCGCAAGCCCGGAGACCCCTATCGGGTAATGTTTGTTTGCATCGGGAATTCTTGTCGAAGCCCGATGGCGGAGGGATTCGCCAGAGCTCGACACCCAGAAGTCATCGAGGCTTTTAGCTCGGGAGTCGGGCCCGCTCCGATCATCCAGCTTGAAACATACACTGTGATGCAAGAGACGGGCATCACACTCGAAGGGCAGTATCCGAAGTACATCGCTGAGACGCCGTATAACTCGATGGATCTGATCATCGACATGGCGCGGATGCCACTCGTTCCTAGACTGCCGAACCTGACACCAAGCGAGCTGATGCCTACTGGGCCGGTAGAGTGGCTGGTGCCGGATCCGATCGGGCGCGAAGTCGCTCTATACCGGCAAGTGCGCGACGACATCGAACGCCGGGTAGCGCAGCTTGCCGATCAGCTGCGGGCGCGCGACTAGCCCGCATTTTTGACCACATGGGGTGCGAAAGTGCGTGAGAGGTGCGTCTATACGAGGCGGGCGACGATTGGTGAGCGGAGGCGTTCTTGACAGTCCGTCGAGCACTCGCGATCGAGCGCAACGAATTAGTGGCGCAGCTATGGCGCGCTTTTGCCGTCAGGTGGTGAGAAGTGCGAAGTAGCCCCAATTGTTGCCCAAGGACTTTTATCGCATTTGCGGAATCGATGCGACGTTGGCGGACCGGCGGGCGTGGGCGGAGCGGGCAGCACTTATTTCGCCAACGTGATTTTGCCCGTGGCGTCAGGGGCCGTGAAAGAACCTGGCTGAAACGTAAATAAGAGGGAATGTTTGGATAACCCGGGAAGGGCCGCGGACGCCTTTTATGTATGGGCGAACAGATCCCGTTGCTTGAGCTCGAACAACGGCCCCGCAACGAGTCCTCGGCGGTGCCGCCGATCCCGATTGAACAGTTGAAATTGCGGCGGCCCGATCGGCGGCAGAAAGTATTTTGCGAGATCGAGGTCGAGCATCTCGTTCACTCGCAACATCGCGCGCGCGCGATTTGGGAGTTGACCGGCCAACTCGATCTGCGCCCGTTCGCCGCCCAGGTTGCGCACGCAGCGCTACCTCGGCGGACGCTCGGCCTGGGACCCGCGCTTGCTCGTGGCGGTCTGGATCTGGGCCGACTCCGAAGGCATTTCGTCGGCGCGCGAGATCGAACGGCTGTGCGAGTACCGTCCCGAACTGCAGTGGCTGTGCGGCATGGAAAAGATCAACCACCACACGCCGTCGGACTTTCGGGTTTCGCAAAGCGAAGCGCTGGAGGGGATGTTCACGAACGTGTTGGCGGTGTTGAGCGAAGCGAACTTGATCGATCTCGAACAGCTGGCGGTGGACGGCAGGCGGCTGCGCTCGCAAGGTTCGACGAGTTCGCAGAGGCGGCGGGGAACGATCGAGAAACATCTGGAGCAAGCGAACGCGGTGGTCGAGGAGTTGGGCGCGCAAGCGGAAGACGAGGCCGGCAACAAGCGGCGCGCAAGCGAGCGGATCGCGAGCGCGTCGAGAGGTTGAATGAAGCGTTGGATGACGTGCGGTGGATAGCGAAAGGCCGCGGCGGCAAGAAGAAGAAAAGCGAAGCGCAGGCGAGTGAAACGGAACCGGAGGCGCGGCTGCAACACGAGTCGAACGGCGGCTGGGGAGTGGGCTACAACGCGCAGTTCGCGACGGACGCGAAGGAGAAGATTGTCGTCGGGGTGGAGTTGACGAACAACGCCTCGGACGCGCAACAACTCAAGCCGACGCTTGAGGACATGGAGCGGCGGCTGCAGCAGAAGGCGAAGCAAGTCTTGGCTGATAACGGGTACAACTCGCGAGCGAACATCGCGAGGACGCAAGCGGAAGAAATCGAGTACGTGACGCCGGCTCCGGAGCGGGGCAAGCGCTCGACGGCAGCGGCGCGGGCGGCGGGGATCCAGCCGGAGTTCGAGACACAGTTTTTCATTTACGACGAAAAGACGGACACGTTTCGATGTCCGGCAAACAAAGAGTTGCAATACCGGGGAACAACGACGAAGAGGAAGAGGAGATACCGCTGGTATAGGCAGCGAAGTGGGGAATGCAAAGTTTGTGAATATCGGCTGAAGTGTTGTCCGAAGAGTTACGAGCGGGGACGGACGGCGAGTCGGGCGGAAGAAGACGAGCTGATGGCGAAGCATCGGGAGTGGATGGAGACGCAGCGGGCGAAGGAGGCGTATCGGCGGCGATCGGAGCTGGCGGAGTTTCCGAACGCATGGTTGAAGGAGCGGTTTGGGGTGAGGAAGTTTCGGGTGCGGGGGTTGCGGAAGGCGCGATCGGAGTTACTGTGGGCGATGTTGGCGTACAACGTGAGGGCCTGGATCCGGCTGGTGTGGCAGCAGCCTGAGGGAGGGTGCGCGCCGTTGCCGACGGCGCTGGCCTAGAACCCGCCTGAGGCCGGAAAACGGCCGAAAAAGAGCCCAAGACGGGCCTTGGGAGCGCCCTGAAGGCCTTCGAGACGACAAGTGCCAACAACAGGGCCGCAATCGCGCGAAAAGCATATTGCGACTGCGGACCTCACGAAAAAATCCAACACACGGCCCGGGAGGGTTCTTTCACGGCCCCTGAGGTTGCGACCAGGAGGCAACAATGAATGAACGCAACTACAACATAATCGAAGGCGACAACGGCGCGCTAGTAAAAGCCTGGACGCGCGGAGTACAGCTCGAGGGCCAGGCCCGCGCACAGCTCCTGAACGCCGCGTCCATGCCGTTCATTCACAAGTGGATCGCCGCTATGCCCGATGTCCATTTCGGAATCGGGGCAACGGTGGGATCGGTCATTCCGACGAAGGGTGCCATCATTCCAGCAGCGGTCGGAGTCGACATCGGCTGCGGAATGATGGCCTGCGAGACTTCGCTGACCGCCAACGAGCTGCCAGACAACCTTCTGGGTATTCGCACCGCCATCGAAAAGGCAGTCCCGCACGGCCGCACGATGCGTGGGGGGCGAGGCGACCGAGGCGCGTGGGGAACAGTTCCCAAGCCGGCCGAGGACATGTGGGAACCGCTCGACACGGGCTTCAAGGCGATCGTAGCCAAGCACCCGAGACTGGAGAAAGGCAATACATCCAATCACTTAGGGACGCTCGGGACCGGCAACCACTTCATCGAAGTGTGCCTAGACGAACGCGACCACGTCTGGTTCATGCTGCACTCAGGGTCCCGTGGAGTGGGTAACCGCATTGGCAGCTATTTTATCGAGCTGGCGAAAAACGACATGCGTCGTTTTTTCATGAAGCTGCCCGAGGTGAATCTGGCATACTTCCCCGAGGGAACCGAGCACTTCGACGATTACGTTGAGGCTGTCGGTTGGGCGCAAGACTTTGCGCGGCGCAACCGCGACTTGATGATGCAAGCACTAGTAACGGCCGTGCGCGATAGCGGCCAGGTACCGCGGTTTGAGGCGGAGGTGCAGGCGATCAACTGCCATCACAACTACGTCGAACGCGAGCACCACTATGGAGCGAACGTTTGGCTCACGCGCAAGGGCGCCGTGCGAGCTCGAAAGGGCGACCTCGGCATCATCCCAGGAAGCATGGGTACCAAATCGTTCATCGTCAAAGGTTTAGGAAATGCGGAAAGCTATGAAAGTTGCAGTCACGGCGCCGGCAGGGCGATATCCCGCGGCGAGGCAAAGCGGCGCTACACCGTAGAAGATCATTGCCGCATGACGGAGGGCATCGAATGCCGCAAAGATGCCGACGTCATCGACGAAACGCCGGCGGCCTACAAGCCGATCGAAATGGTAAAGGAAGCTCAAAAGGACTTGGTAGACATTGTCCATACGCTGCGCCAAGTGGTTTGCGTAAAGGGTAAACCTGAGTAGCCCGTATTTCTCACCAAGTGGCGAACGAAAGTGGGTGAGAGGTGCGTCGATACGAGGCGGGCGGCGGGAGTCTGTCCGTCTCAGTCGGCGGGACTATACGTCTTGGCGCGGTCTCGATCAACGACCGAGGCGAAATACAGCGTCGCCGCGCGCGCGTTTGTCTCGAAATATTCCGTACGATGTCGCTCTTCGGGAAGCCGAGGTCCTGAAGAAACGCCTGCATTGGAGCGATGACGTCTTGTCCAATACAAGATGAGCCTGAAGGGGAGGGCGATTCCAATACAAGATGAGCCTGACGGGGATCCGTTGGGTGGTCAGGAACAGAGCAGCTGCGGGCGATGGGAGTCGCCGTGCAGCAAGCCGAATCGCTGAGTCTGGAGCAGATCGAGTGTTTTCTCGACGGGTGCCAATCCGTCGCCTTCGAGGGCGGCAATCGAAGCGACAAATATGCGCTCGTCGAAAGCGTCTTGAAGCGGCATCACTATGCCGACCAGAAGCGCTCCGTCAAGGGTCTCCTGCGGCGTTATCTCGCTAAGCTCACGGGCTTAAGCCGCGCGCAACTCACCCGCCTGATCGGACAGTTCTTGCACACGCGTTGCGTCCGTCCGAGGGCCTATCGGCGGCGCCGTTTTCCCAGCAAGTACACACGCGCCGACAGCGTCTTACTGGCGCACGTCGATCGAGTTCATCAGCGCCTCTCGGGGCCGGCCACCCGCCGCATTCTCCAACGCGAGTTCCAGATCTACGGCCGCAAAGAGTTTCGACGCCTGGCCGAATTGTCCGTGGGCCAGCTGTACAACTTGCGAAAAAGAGCCGTCTACCAACGTCACAGTTTGCATCTCGACAAGACCCGTCCCACGCCCGTGGCGATCGGCGAACGCCGCCAACCCGAGCCGCGAGGACGTCCGGGCTACCTGCGCATCGACACCGTGCACTCGCCCGAACAGGAAGGCGAAAAAGGCGCCTACAGCATCAATGTGGTCGACGAAGTGACGCAGTGGCAGGCCGTCGGCTGCGTCCAACGCATCAACGAAAATCACCTCATTCCCTTGCTGGAAGGCCTTTTGGAACAATTTCCATTTATCGTTCGCGGCTTTCACTCCGACAATGGCAGCGAATTCGTCAACCATCAAACCGCTAAACTGCTCGAGAAGTTGCGAATTGAATTTACGAAGTCTCGCGCGCGCCGTTCGAACGACAATGCCTTGGTCGAAACCAAGAACGGCGCGGTGGTGCGCAAGTGGATGGGCTACCAGTTTTTGCCCTCGGAAGCGACGCAGGCGATCGACACCTTCTACCGCCAGTGGCTCAACCCGTACTTGAATTTTCATCGCCCATGCGCTTTCGCCAGCGAGCGCCGAGACCGCCGCGGCAAGTTGCGCAAGGTGTACGCCGAGTGGAGCACGCCGTGGGAAAAGCTGCTCAGCCTGCCCGCCGAGCAGCGCGGCCTGCGCGCGGATCGCTCGCTCAAGAAGCTCCAAGCGCGAGCGGACACTTGTTCCGACACCGAGTTTGCCGAGCAACTCGACGCTCAGCGCAACGAACTGCAACGCGTCTGCAAAGACCTCGCGATCTGCTGGCGCACGCGCTAGACAACGCCCCGACCCGAGGCGTTGTCGGCTCCTCCGGCCCACGTCCGAAGACGGCCGTGGGGTCTCGCCTGGGATGGCTGCAAAGGGGGACTGGGGCTGCCGCCCCTTCCCCCTTATGCAATCCCCCTCACCCCGCCCTACGGGCCCCACAACGGGCTTCAACCTCAAGCCCCAATCCGAGCTATAATCCCTCCTGCCCACAGCTACCTTCGCCTGCCTCCTGCAGGCTCATCTTTCGATTGGAAAAGAGGATGACGACGTCCAAGGCGCTCAAGGGCCGTGCAATGTGGTACTAGTCGAGATCGAGTCCGAAAACATCACCGAGGTCTTCGTCGGCTTCGGCGAGAGGGGTGTTCGCGCCGAAGCCGTGGCCAGCCGAGCCGCTGATCAAGCGCGGCATTACCTAGCCGCTGACGTGCCGATCGGCCGCTGCCTAGCCGACCAACTGTTAGTGCCAATGGCGCTAGGCTCAGGCGGCGAATTCACCACGATGCCGCTGACCAAACACACCATCACCAACGTTGCGGTGATCAAGCAATTCTTGGCGGTGCCTATCGACGTCGACGAGGTGGACGATCGCAAGGTTCGAATCCAACTTCGGCCCTGATCCAATTGATCCGTTCCGAAACTTCTGACATACTGTTAACGACCATAAGTGATTGAAATTACAAGAGGGTGAATGGCAAAAGAAGAAGGTATCGAGGTCACTGGAACGATCATCGAAAAACATCCCGGCGGAATTTTTAGCGTCGAACTTGAGGACAAACACAAAGTTCTCGCCCAGATCGCCGGCAAGCTACGCAAGCATCGTATTCGAATCCTCACTGGTGACCGTGTCAATGTTGAGCTTTCCCCTTACGATCTGACACGCGGCCGCATCGTCTATCGTTATCGAAGTTAGATTGATTTTCGCGTCGCCCGCCCCGACGTCGCTCAGGAAAAACCCGCTTCGCGGCGGTTGTGGCTCTGATGGTTGGCCTCGAAAGATCGATAACTCTTGCCAGAGCTTCGTATTCGATTGAGCGAGATTTAGGGCGTGAAACTGTATATCCTACGCCACGGCATCGCCGACGATGCGGCATTCGGACAATCCGACGAGTCGCGCCAACTCACCACCGAGGGCCGCGAAAAAGCCCGCCGCGTGCTGCAACGGGCGCTCGAAGCCGGCGTGCGCCCGGATGTCATCCTGACCAGCCCGTACCCGCGCGCCCTGGCGACGGCAGAGATCGCGAAGCAGGAGTTGCGCTTCGCCGACGCGCTAGTCGAGACGGCGCAACTCGTCCCCTACGCAAACGTATTCGAGCTTTGGGAAGAGATTCGCAACTACCCGCACGCCGCTGAACTAATGGTCGTCGGCCACAACCCCTTACTTGGCGACCTCGCTACCTGGCTGGTCGGCGGGCGGGGCGGCGCGATCGTGATGAAAAAAGCGGCGCTCGCACTGATCGAGATCCCCAACTCATCCCCCCAACCGCGCGGCTCGCTGACTTGGCTGCTGACCCCGAAGTCGGCTGGCTAGGTCCCCCCGGCGCGACAACGAACCAGCCGGTAGTGATAGGTCTCGCCGCGCCCGACCTGGCGCAAGGCCCAGCGCTCGAGATCGTTATAAGGCAGATACTCTGTCGAGGAACACTCACGAGTTTCACTAAGGGCCTCTTCAAATGTGGACAACACATTTCGAGGCGAGAGGTCGTTCGTACTACGAGCGATCCAGACGGTCTCGAAGCCCGACAATTCGGCGATTGGAGGCGGCCGGCCAATGCCACCGACGACGATCAAATGCGTGCTATCGCTCAACGCAGCCATCAGTGGTTTAGGGTCGGAATTGTAGTAGTCGAGTACGGTCGCGCTGCGGCTCGAACTGTCTGCAGTGATCTGCGCGGCCATGCTCTCGAACGGGATGATGTACGCCTTGTTGAAGAAATCGGCTTTGCCATAGTACGAGCTGAGCCCGGCGACTTGAACCGCGAGCATCAGCCCGAGCAACACTCTCCCCATTCGACCGGCCGCACTCAGCCCGGCGGCTACGAATAGCAGCCAAAACGCGTAAAGAAACAGCAGGCGCCCCGGCATGAATGCAAACGCGACCCATCGCCACGCACCAACAAACGCTATGATCGCGGTCGCGCCAACGACCAAGGACCAATCAGGCTTCGGCGCGCGCCAATAAACCACCACAAGAGCTACGCCAACGACAAAACCCCCACCGAGTGCCCATAGCGGGAGTGCCTCGCCGAAGTGAAACGAGCTATAGAGGTAGCCCAGCCTCAACAGAAAATCGCCCGCCAATGACCCAAATTGATAGGGTGATGCATTCGCTACGCGCCCAAGACTCTCGAAAAAAGTCCAAGCCCACGGCAGGTATGCCGCGCCAATAACAGCCCAGCTCACGGCAATCGGCATCAAAGGACGATCACGTCCCCGAAGGTAAACGGCAGAGACAGCGATCAGGATCGCCGTCCCCGGAAGGTAGTGAACGTAAAGCAGCGCAACCGCAAGGGCGCAGTAGCTGACGAGCCGCTTGCGCTCACCTGGCGTTTCTAAGAAGCGAAGCGCGGCGAAGATCAGGGCGGTACTCAAGAGAAGCTGCAAACTGTACGAGCGCCCGATGCGCCCATAGAGAATGAGCGCGGGTGCCACCGCGCACAGCGCCGGCAGCATCCAGTCGCTCGCCTTTCGGCGCCCGAGCGCAAGCAAGGCGGTCGTCGCCAAGACGCCGAGCGCCGACAGCGCACGCAGGCGCACAATCTCACTGCCGAAGATCGGCAAGGCCAGCCACGCCTTGGCGAGCAAGTAGTAGAGCGGAGGGTGAATGTCGCGCTTCAGGAATCCGGGTATCTCGCCCCACGGCAGCGCGATCACATCTAGCGTGAATTGTTCGTCGCCCCAAACGGGCAGTAGGTCCAGGCGCCAAAACAGCAGCAGGGTTTGAACAGAAAACGCCGCGCCCCAAGCCCATCGCACCATCGACCGAAACTTACCACGAGGAGCCCCCGCTACCGCGGTCAAGGATTGGTCGCGCTAAGTTAAACTGACGGTTTCCCTAAAGGTTGAAAACAGAAAATGTCGAATCCACTCAAACACGCCAGCGCCACGATAACCGACGGCCGCGACCGCGCCCCCGCGCGCTCCATGCTCAAGGCCATCGGCTTCACCGACGAAGATCTCGCCAAACCGATTATTGGCATCGCCAATACCTGGATCGAGACCATGCCGTGCAATTACAATTTGCGCGAGTTGGCCGTCAAGGTGAAAGAAGGTGTGCGCGCGGCGGGCGGCACTCCAATGGAGTTCAACACCATAGCGGTGAGCGACGGCATCACCATGGGCACCGAGGGCATGAAGGGCTCGCTGGTCAGCCGCGAGCTGATCGCCGACTCAATTGAACTCACGGCGCGCAGCTACATGTTCGACGCCGTGATTACGCTGGTCGCGTGCGACAAGACGATTCCCGGCGGCGCGATGGGCCTGGCCCGAGTCAACGTGCCATCAGTGCTGCTTTACGGCGGCACAATCATGCCTGGCAAAGTGAATGGCATCGACGTCACGATCCAAGACGTATTCGAAGCGGTTGGAGCCCATGCGGCCGGCAAGATCAGTGACGCCGAGTTACTTGATATCGAAAACAATGCCTGCCCCGGCGCCGGAGCCTGCGGCGGCCAGTACACCGCCAATACCATGGCGACCGTAATGGAAATCATTGGCATTTCGCCGATGGGTTCGGCGAGCATTCCGGCGGTAGATCCGCGTAAAAACGATGTCGGCTATCAAGCTGGTTTCGTGGTCATGGATGCGCTCAAGGCAAACCGGCGGCCGCGCGACATCATGACCCGCAAGGCGTTCGAGAACGCCATCGCCAGCGTCGCCGCGACCGGCGGCTCAACCAACGCGGTACTTCATTTGCTGGCCATGGCGCAAGACTGCGGTGTTGACCTTTCGATCGACGACTTCAATCCGGTTAACGACCGCACGCCATTGCTTGTCGACCTTAAGCCCGGCGGACAGTTCGTCGCTGCCGACGTTGACAAGGCGGGTGGCATTCAACTCATTGCGCAACGCTTGGTCGAGGGCGGCTACGCCGACGGCTCACAACTGACCGTCACCGGCAAGTCTCTCGCCGACGCCTCTGCCGACGCCAAAGATGGTCCGATGCCAGGTGTTATCCACGCGGTCAATGACCCGATCAAGGCGACCGGCGGCTTGGTCATTCTCAAGGGCAACCTTGCCCCCGAGGGCTGCGTCGTCAAAGTCGCCGGAGGCAAGCATCTAGTTCACCGCGGTCCCGCGAAGGTATTTGAACACGAAGAAGAAGCGATGAACGCGGTCACCGGCGGCGCAATCAAAGACGGCGACGTTGTCGTAATTCGTTACGAGGGACCCGCCGGCGGACCCGGAATGCGTGAGATGCTCGGCGTCACCGCGGCCATCGTAGGGGCGGGCCTAGGCGAAACGGTCGGCCTGCTAACCGACGGTCGATTTAGTGGAGCGACTCGCGGACTGATGGTCGGCCACGTAGCGCCCGAAGCGGCGCGAGGTGGCCCGATCGCGGCGGTAGAAGACGGCGACATTGTTGTCATCGATTGCGGTCATCGCAAGCTCGAAGTCGAAGTCGACGAGGCAACACTGCAAGCCCGTCTGGCGGCAATTACGCCGCCCGGACCGCGCTACAGAACCGGGGTCTTCGCCAAATACGCCAAGCTGGTCTCCTCGGCCGCAACGGGCGCCGTTACCAACCCGACCTGGTAGCTCTGGACCTTCAGGGGCAACTGAAAGCGCTTCTACGACAGGCGATCGAGGCGAGAAGTCACCACGAATTTATTATCTATCAGATAACGTGCAGGTGATATTGTTATCTTGTGGATAACAAACAAGTCTATTCGGTGAACCTAAAAACTCTCGCCGAGCGCACGCGCCTCGGCTATCAGCAACTCTACCTGGGCCTAGTTCAACGCAAGCGTGAACTCAAATTCTCCGACGCCGTTCAAGTCGCCGATGCGCTAGGGCTGCCGCTGGCTGAGTTCCGCTCCTGCCTTGAGCAAGGTCGATTCGTCGCAGACAGTCGCCAAGACAAGATTCTAACTGGCAATCAGCGCGAAGTGCGGGCAGGAAGTGCCGATTTCGAAGAACGCTTCCTCTCTAGGAAGGCGCCACCTTCAATCGCTTCCGCCGAGGGAAAGCTCGGCGTCTTGCTGCCCGGCATGGGGGCTGTCGCGACCACGCTGATAGGCGGCGTCTCACTTGTCAACAAGGGTCTAGCGAAGCCGATTGGCTCGTTGACCCAGATGGGCCGAATTCGTCTCGGCAAGCGGACAGATAATCGAAATCCTCTGATTCGTGACTTTGTTTCTCTTGCCGCCACAGACGATCTCGTTTTTGGTGGCTGGGACATATTCGACAGTAACTGCTACGAAGCCGCAGCTACCGCCGCTGTCATTGACCAAGAATCCCGCGAAAACATCAAGTCCGAGCTTGAAGCTATCACGCCGATGCCGGCCGTTTTCGAGAACCGCTACGTCCCACGCCTCAACGGGACACGCGTCAAACAAGGCGCCAACAAGATGGGGTTAGCAGAGCAACTTATCGTCGATATAGATTGTTTTCGTCGAGACAACGAAATATCCCGTGTCGTGATGGTTTGGTGCGGCTCGACCGAGACATACCAGCGCACCTCTGAGGTCCACGAAACGCTCGCGAACTTCGAGGATGGCCTGCTTAAGAACGATCCTGACATCGCCCCATCTCAAATCTACGCGTATGCCGCAATTAAGAGCGGTGTGCCCTTCGCCAACGGCGCACCGAACCTGACAGTCGATATTCCGGCGATCCAAGAGCTGGCGAAACTCCACAAGGTCGCCATCTGCGGCAAAGACTACAAGACCGGCCAGACCTTCATGAAGACGCTCATTGCCCCGGGTCTGAAAGCGCGTCTGCTCGGTCTCAACGGCTGGTTCTCGACCAACATTCTGGGCAATCGCGACGGTGCGGTGTTAGAGGAGCCAGATTCGTTCAAGACAAAGGAAGTCAGCAAGCTCGGTGCACTCGATGTCATCCTCCAGCCCGACCAATACGCCGACCTCTACGGACACTTCGAACATATGGTCCGCATCAACTACTACCCACCGCGGGGCGACAACAAGGAGGGTTGGGACAACATTGATCTTTTTGGCTGGCTCGGCTACCCAATGCAACTGAAGGTTAATTTCTTATGCCGCGATTCGATCCTTGCCGCGCCGCTGGCGCTCGATCTTGCCCTTTTTCTAGACTTGGCGCAACGAGCGGGGCTGTCGGGAATACAAGAATGGCTGTCCTTCTATTTCAAGTCGCCGATGTCGGCCGAGGGTGTATATCCGGAGCACGACATCTTCATCCAACTGATGAAGCTTAAGAACACGTTGCGATGGATGGCAGGCGAAGAGATGATCACCCACCTCGGCCTCGAATACTACGACTAGCCTGCGTTTCTTACCACATAGCGAACGAAGGTGCCTGAGAAGTGCGGCTAGACACTGGAGTGCCGTGACTCACTGTTGGCGCGGCGACTCCGATAAGGATCGCTATGGACTTGCTGCCTGCCGACCCTTCCGGCCTGTCTGAAACTCTGTTGCGCATGGTCGAACGCGGGCATGAGCCATCTCCATTTCTTGCGGTCACGCTTGGCGACGGGCGGGTACGTTTGGTCCAGACTACGAATTTCGAAACAGCGCTCGCGCGGCTAAGCAACGAGTACGGCGCGGTCGGCGAGGCCTACGCGATCGAGACCGAGCCGACCCCCAGGGTTCGTCTGCTTTACCGTGCCAATAGCTCGGCGATCTTTGCGCGGTCGTTGGGCATGACCACGGGCGCGTTACCAAACGTCGATGTGATCTTGGCGCCCGACGGCGTTTTGAGCTGATCGGTGTGATAACGGTAGACGTAGTCGGGGTCTTTGAGTAGGTGTCCCGTTAAAATTGCTACGACGTCGGCGGACGCATCGATCGTCCCGCCGTCGACCAGCTTTTTGAGCCCGGCTAGCGAGGCGGCGGAGGCAGGTTCGCAGCCAATGCCCGAGCGGCCGATCATTGCCTTGGCGTCGGCGATCTGCTGTTCCGTGACCGATTGCACGGTGCCGTTGGTTGTTTCGATCTCAAATGCAGCTTTGGGCCACGAGACGGGGTCGCCGATACGAATGGCGGTCGCCAGGGTCTCAGGCTCGGGTACTGCTTTGTATTCGAAGCCGTTGTGAAAGTAGTCGTAGAATGGCGCCGAGCCTTCCGCCTGGACGACCGCTACGCGCGGAAGACGATCGATCAGACCGATCTCCTTCAACTCGCGGAGTCCCTTGCCTAACGCCGAAACGTTGCCCAAATTGCCACCGGGCAGAACAATCCAGTCGGGAACATGCCAGTCCCGCTGATCGAGCATTTCGATGACGATGGACTTTTGCCCCTCGATGCGAAACGGGTTGACCGAGTTCAACAGATAAATCCCCAACTCGTCGGCGAGTTCGCGGACTAGCGCCAAGATCTGATCGAAGTTCGCTTCGACCTGGATCGTTAGCGCCCCGTACTCGAGAGCCTGGGCCAGCTTGCCGTAGGCGATGTTGCCGTGAGGGATAAAGATCACAGGTTGTAGGCCGGCCGCCGCGGCGTACGCGGCCATCGAAGCGGACGTGTTGCCGGTCGAGACACAGGCAACGCGACTCATGCCAAGCTTGACTGCTTGCGTCGCACCCGCGGTCATCCCGTTGTCTTTGAATGACCCGGTCGGGTTGTAGCCTTGGTGCTTGAGCTGGATCGCATCGAGCCCCGCGTATTCCGCGGCTTTCGGAGCGTCGAACAGCGGCGTGTTGCCCTCGGGCAGCGTCACGATCTGAGCCGGATCTTCGACGAACGGCAGCATTTCCCGAAAGCGCCAAACGCCACTGACGTCAACCTTCTCGCGGCTGGTACGACGCCCGTTCCAGAGAGTTTTTAGAGCTTCCGGATCGGCTTCGGAATAGTCGTTCACGACCTCAATCAGGCCATCGCATTTGGGGCAGTTGTACAGCACCGCGTCGAGCGGGTAACGCTCGCGACAGTCGGAATTAAAGCAGGCCAGTTCAGTGGACATCGCGGGGAAATTTCATCGTATCAGCGTCGTGGGCGCCACTGCCTACCGTTTATTTCATCGGGACCAAAAAGGTCGAATTCCCAAAGACGATACGCTTGATCGAGCAACGGTCGATCGCTGTTCAGATGCGCATTCGCTAGCTGAGAGCTTTGGCAACGAATCCGACGCGCTGAATCTCGGTGTGTAGCGGTGTATTGGGCGAGCCTCTTCTGCGGCTGCGATCGGGTCGGGGATGACGGCGAGTCGCCGTCTCTCAAGCCGCCTGTCGCAGGTAGCAATGATGCAGCCCGCCGACAACCGGCATCTCGATTACACGGCCAAGCTCCGGTGGCTGAACCTCTCTCGTCGCTGGCGCATCCTTGCCGAGCGAGAGATGAGTTCGAGAATTGTGATAGTAGTCGCCGTACGATCGCAGGATGCGTTTCAGCGATCGCTCGTTGAAGACGATCACGTGGTCCAAGCATTCTCGGCGGATGGACCCGATCAGCCGCTCCACATAAGGATTCTGCCAGGGACTCCGCGGCGCGGTCTTGACCTCTTCGATGCCCATCGCTTTCACGCAGTCCCGGAAGTCCTTGCCATAGATTCCATCCCGATCGCGAAGCAGGAATCGAGGAGCCGTCTCCCAGGGAAACGCCTCTCGAATCTGTTGAGCTGTCCATTCCGCCGTGGGATGAGCAGTAACGTTGAAGTGCAGTATTCGGCGGCGATCGTGGGCCGGCGCGACGAAAACGAACAGCACCCGAAATGTCAGGGTGGGCACGACAAAAAAGTCCACGGCGACGAGTTGCCGAAGATGATTATCGAGGAATGTGCGCCAGGTCTGCGACGGTGGCTTGCTGGGTCGGATCATGTATAGCGCTACCGAAGTTTCGCCTACGTCAATGCCGAGCTTGAGCAATTCGCCGTGGATGCGCGGAGCGCCCCAGCCTGGATTCGAGAGACACATCGTTCGGATCAGCGCTCTCACCTCGCGCGAAACCTTCGGCCTGCCTGGACCGCGCTTTCGACTCTTGCATCGCCAATAGAGTTGAAGGCCGCGGCGATGCCAGGCCAAAACGGTCTCGGGCTTGACAATCACGAGGGCGCGCCGCCAGCCCGACCACAGCCGCGACAGCCAGGCCCAGAAGATCCGATCGCTCGGGCGCAACCGTGGTCGTGCTCCACTACGCTGTTTCAGTATCCGGAGATGATGATGCAAAGCGGCGATCTCGGCTTGCAACTCAGCGCGGCTACGCAAGCTCGCTGAGAGTCCGATCAGCAAGGGAATCAGGACGCTACGCATGGACCTTCGAGGCTATCAACTCAGATTCACAAGTTCCATGTTTTCAACACGGACGAAATATTCGGTAGGGACAACGATTGAGATCGCTCCTCGGAGTTGCCCTACGCCTGGTCAGCGATCCGCCCAGTAGCCCCTCATTTTCCCGCCAGTTAGCTCGCACTTGTGCGGGAAATCGAGCGCGCAGTCGCCTAGCGGTTTACGCAACTCAGGGTCCATTAGCTCATGGATATCAAGCTGCATTGCCTCCCGGGAATAAGCAGCTAGGTCGAGAATGCCCGTGTCCATCCGTATCGCGTCCTCGGGGCACACTTCAACGCAGTAGCCACAATAGACACACACACCCAGGTCGATATCGAACCGAATCGGATACTTTTCGACGTCCGGGTCGGGATGCTCCCCGGGCACGATCGTTATGCACTTCGCCGGGCAGACCGTCTCGCAGAGCATGCAACCCACGCAGCGCGGGCTTCCGTCGTCGCGAAGGGTGAGCCGATGGCGGCTTCGGAATCTCGACATGAGGGGTCGAAGCTCCTCGGGATACTGGATTGTGGCAGAGGCGGAAAGGTGTTTGAAGCGGCCTAGGACGTGGGCAATGTGGAGAAAGAGGTTTCGGAAGAAATGGGCGGAGGTGATCTTGAGGCCGCAAATGATTTGAGGGATGTACGTCTTCTCCCAGAGTGTCAACTCAGGCCTGCGGACAGTTTTTACGGCCACTAGGGCACCCCCCCGAAAACGATAATCACGACGGCTGTCACCACAACGTTTGCGACCGCGATCGGGAACAGCCCTTTCCACCCCAGTCTCATGAGCTGGTCGTAACGGAAGCGCGGTAGGGTCCAACGGATCTGCATGAAGGCCCAACAAAAGACCAGGACCTTGACTGTGAAGCTAGTCACGCCAAGGAGCACGTACACCCAATTCGACATGAGGACCTCTCCGCCCCAAGGGAAGTGAAAGCCGTCGGGTAACAGGAACGGCACCTGCCACCCGCCGAAAAAGAGTGTGGTCGCCAGGCATGCCACCATGATGGTCTCGACGAAGTCCGCGAGCATGAACATCCCGAACTTCATTCCGCTGTACTCAACGAAATACCCAATGATCTCCGACTCCCCTTCGGGCAGGTCAAAGGGAGCCCGTTTGGTCTCGGCCAGCGCCGCGGTCAGAAAAACCACAAAAGCTACGGGCTGGGCCAGGATGCCCCAGAACGGGATCCAGCCGCCAATCATTCGCCCCTGGGCCCGAACCAGCTCAGCCAGATCCATGGTGCCGTAAACCATGATTACACCGATAATCGAGACGCCCAAAGCGATTTCATAGGAGATCATCTGTGCTGTGGCCCTAAGTCCACCGAGGATCGCGTAGTTGTTGCGCGACGCAAACCCGGCGAGGATCACGCCATAGACGCCCAGCGAGAGCATGGCAAAAATATAGAGCAGCGCCGCGTCGATTTTGACGACCTGCAGTTCAATCACGCGGGCCTCGCCCAAAATGAGCCGGTCCCCAAACGGAATCGCAGCGAACGCGACGAGCGCGAAGAAGACGGAGAAGAAGGGGGCCAGCGCGTGGAGGCTTCTGTCCGAGCCTTGCGGCACGATGTCTTCCTTGGTGAACATCTTGACCGCGTCGGCGATGCCGTGAAACAGCCCAAGCGCTCGGAAACCGAAGATGTCCGCGCGGTTTGCTCCGATGCGATCCTGGATGAGAGCTGACTGTTTCCGCTCTACCCAGGTATAAAGCCCCGCCAGGTTTAGAACCGCAAACAAGACCAGCCCGGCCAGTGTAAGTTTGATAAGCAGGTCTTCAATCACTGCGCGGCCGCCCCTGTCGGCGGCCCAGACGAGCGGATCTCCGACCCTTGGTCTCCGATGATCTCGTACGTTAGCCCGCCGAAGGGCGCTTCGCTATCGGCGAGAGCTAGGAAGATGTCCTCCGGTTTACGCCAATCGAGCGATAGACCCAGTAGCCCGCCAATTTCGAGGAGGAGACGCCAGTCCTCACGAGAGTCCCCGTGCGGTGGGAAGGACCGCCCGATTCGCTGGACCCGGCCGTGGCAGTTGACGAAGGTCCCATCCTTCTCCACATAGGCCGCCGTCGGCAGTACCCAATGCGCCAAAGGGACGGTCGCGTTCTCGTTCGGTCCGGCGAAGACGAATAGTCCGACGTTCTCTGAGATCTTTCGGGCCTTCTCTTCGCCGAATAGCTCTACTAGGTCGTGTCCGGCAACCCACAGAACGTCGAGATCCCCGGCTAGCGCCTGCTCGACAATTTGATCGGCGTTGGGTGCATCCGGGCCGGCCAGGCCGATCAGAGTCGTTCCCATCGTGTTGGGATTCTTGTCCGCCTTGATCAGGAAGTCGTCAGAGGAACCAGGCTTCTCGGGCACCGAGGCGCTGACCCGGCCGCCAAGAGCTTCGTGAAAGATCAGCCGCATCAGGAACAGTTCCTCGTTGGTGAGCTGGGCCGAGGCAATTACGCCGATTCGCGCGCCCTGCTCGTCCGCGGCCAATGCTGCGAGAGCCGCTGAAATCGAGTTGACGGCCTGCTCCCAAGTTGCATCGGCGCTGTCGGATGACGGCCCCCTGACGTCGGTCAGACGATTCTGATCGACCCAACCAAATCCGTAGCGCCCCTCGTCACACAGCCACCACTGATTGACATCCGGGTTGTAGCGGGGCTTGATGCGCACCACCCTGGCACCGTCGTTGAGGTGCGGCCTGTCAAGCACATAGTGCATATCCACATTGCATCCCTGGCTGCAGCCGTTGCAGACAGTAGAAGCGCCGGAGAGGTACCAGACTCGTGCTTTGAAGCGAAAATCATTCTCGGTGAGGGCCCCCACGGGACAGATATCCACGACGTTCGCCGAGTATGGGTTGTCGAGCACTTCGCCGGGATAGACCCCAAGCTCGGCGCGGTCTCCTCGGTTGAAGATGCCGAACTCTCCAGTTTTCGTAATTTCGTCCGTGAAGCGTACGCAGCGAGAGCAGAGAATGCAGCGCTCCTGATCGAGCATCACATGAGGGCCCAGTGTGACGGCCTTCTGCTTCTTGACCTTGTGCTCCTTGAACCGCGGGTTATAAAGTCCGAAGTTCATGTAGAAATTTTGCAGGTCACACTCACCCGACTGGTCGCAGACCGGGCAGTCGAGCGGATGGTTGGCCAGCAGGAACTCCAGTACGGCGCGCCGTCCGTCCTCGGCCTTGTCACTATTGGTGTATACGACCATCCCTTCGCTCGCGGGTGTGTTGCAGGCGATTTGCAGCTTGGGTGACTTCTCCACTTCGACCAGGCAGATGCGGCAGTTGCCTGCTACGGAGAGTCCGGGGTGGTAGCAGTAGCGTGGAACGAATATCCCTAGTTTCTCCGCGGCTTGGATGACAGTCGTCCCGGAGGGCACACTCAATTCGCGGCCATCGATGCTGAGGGAGGGCACTACGCGGCCTCCCTCTCGCCATGCTTTCGGCCGGAGCGAATGTACTCCTCGAACTCGGCGCGGAATTTTGTGATATAGGACTGCACGGGCCAAGCCGCCGCGTCGGCGAAAACGCAGATGGTGTTCCCTTCCATATCGCCTGCGATACCGAGGAGATCGTCCAAGTCCTGAAGACTCCCTCGACCATCGACAATACGCCGCAAAATGCGATGGACCCAGCCGGTCCCTTCGCGGCACGGCGAGCACTGGCCGCAAGATTCGTCGGCGAAGAACTTCGCCGCGGCATCGAGCGCCTCAACCATGCAGGTGGTCTCATCCATTACGATTACGCCCCCGGAGCCGGCCATGCTGCCGGCGGCTCTGAGGGAGTCGAAGTCCATCGCGACGTCGATCTCGTCTGCGGTCAGGATCTTGGCTGAGATGCCGCCGGGAATGACCGCTTTGAGCTCGTTTCCATCGTGCACTCCACCGGCGAAATCCTCGATTAGTTCTCTTAGAGTGGCGCTAACCGACGCTTCATAGACGCCGGGCCGGACCACGTGTCCACTTACGCAAAAGAGCCGTGTGCCACCCTGCGTGGCCGTGCCAATGCCTGCAAAGCGTGCGGGTCCGTTTCGGAGAACGTAAGGGACGCAGGCAAGGGTTTCCACATTGTTGACGATCGTGGGACAGGCGAAGAGACCGGAAATAGCCGGGAACGGAGGCTTGAGCCGCGGAAAACCCTTGCCTCCCTCGAGCGACGTAAGCAAAGCGGTCTCCTCGCCGCAGATGTAGGCGCCGGCCCCGCGGTGGATGACCACGTCTAGATCGAAGCCGGTCCCCTGGATGTTCTCGCCTAGCCAACCGGTACTTAGGGCCTCGTCAATAGCGCGCTGCAAGCGCTGGGCCGACTGAAAGTACTCGCCACGAATATAAACATACGCTTTGTGACTGCCGATGGCGTATGCGGCGATGATGATGCCTTCGAGAAGAGCGTGCGGGTCGCGCTCCATGATGTAGCGGTCCTTAAAAGTACCGGGCTCGCCCTCGTCCGCGTTGACCACGAGGTACTTGGGCTGGGCGGTGTCCTTAGGGACGAATGACCACTTCCGGCCGGCCGGGAATCCGGCGCCGCCCAGTCCGCGCAGGTTGGCGGCGGTAATCTCATCGATGACCTCCGCCGCAGTCATGGAAGTGAGAGCTTTTGCGGCCGCGGCGTAACCGCCGTCAGCGTTGTAGGCCTCGAACCAGGTCCCCTCCGGATCTCTGAATCGGGTCGATAGCACCGGCCCGTCGCTGCAGATAAAGGGATCAGGCTCGGGAGTCAATTGCGGATCGCCCGGTTGATGGAGCGCGTCTTGGAATACTTTGGCGAGAGTCGCCCCCTCGAGGGGACCGATGAAGCGTTCATCGAGTTGGGCCATGGGCGCCATCTCGCAGGCGCACAGGCATTCGACCTCCGTGAGCGTCACTTCCCCGCCCGGGGTGGTCTCGCCCGGATTGATCTGTAAGCGGTTCTTGATTCCGTCCAGCACATCGGCGGCCCCCCGCAGCAGGCATGGCAGACTTGTGCAGACGCGAAGCTCGCGCCGCCCCACCGGTTCGGTGTGAAACATGTTGTAAAACGAGACCGCCTCGCGCACGTGGGAGAGCGGTGCGCCAAGCAGGCTGCCAACCCAGGCCTCGCCCTCGCGGGAGACATAGCCCTGATTTTCCTGGACGAGCCACAGTAGAGGCAGCATGGCGGCCTTCGGGAACTCGTAGCGTCCCAGAATCTCTCCGGCTTGGCCTTCAAGCTCTGAAAGTTTCACCGGTCGAGTTCCCCACCGATCATGTTGACCGACCCGAAAGTGGGGATCATATCGGCGATCATGTCCCCTTTGAGGAGTTTTGGTAGCGCCGACATGATGGCAAAGCAGGGCGGACGCACCCGCACACGGTAGGCGTTCTCGGCTCCATCGCTCACCACGTAGAAACCGAGTTCTCCGTTAGCGCCTTCCACAGGAAAGTAGACCTCACCGCGCGGAGGCCGCACGCCGTGGCCGTGCATGACCAGCTTGAATTGCTGCATAAGCCCTTCGATGTTGCCGTAGCTATCCTCCTTGGGCGGGAGCATGACTCTTTTCTCATCAGTGGCAATAGAGGGATGGTGCGCGCGGCCCGAACCCTCAAGTGTCGGGCCGGGCACGGCCCGAACGTCGGATATCGCCACGATATTTCCCACTTTGGCAAGGTCGACCATCTCCGCGGCCGGGATCGGACGCCCCGTCTCGGGATTGACCGCGACCGGGCCGCCCGGCATATCGGCTAGGGCCGCCTCGACGATACGCATGGACTGCTCCATCTCCTCCATGCGTACGAGATAACGGTCCATGTTGTCGCCGCGGGTGCCCACCGGCACGTCGAACGACAGCCTGTCGTAGACGGCGTATGGGCAATCCTTGCGCACGTCGAATTCCGCGCCGGTCGCGCGCAGGAAAGGGCCGGTTATGCCGTAGGAAATGGCGTCTTCGGCGGAGATCACGCCGGTTCCATTCATGCGGTCCGTAAATATACGGTTGCGGGTGAGCAGTCCGTGCGCTTCGGAGATGACCTTACGAGTTTCTTCGAAGGCCTTGCGGCAGGGCTCGGCGAAATCCTCGGGTAGGTCGGCCTTCACTCCGCCAACACGGCCGTAACTGACCGTCAGGCGCGCCCCGGTTACCATCTCCACGAGATCCCAAAGATACTCGCGTGCTTTGATCATGTACAGAAAAACCGTGAACGCCCCCAACTCCATCGCACTGGCGCCGACACAGGTGAGGTGATCGGTGATGCGGGAAATCTCCGAGACGATGACGCGAATGTATTGGCAGCGCTCCGGCACCGTAATCCCAAGGAGCTTCTCGACCGCCATGCAGTAGCCCACGTTGTTGATCAGCGGGGAGACGTAATTGAGCCGGTCGGTATAGGGGATAACGCCGTTGTAGTCGACGGTTTCGGCCATCTTCTCGAAGCCGCGGTGGAGGTAGCCGATCTCAACTTCGGCATCCTGGATCTGCTCGCCGTCGAGCTTGGTCACGATGCGAACGATCCCGTGCATGGCCGGATGCGCGGGGCCGATGTTGAGCATCATGTCGCGGCTCTCTAGGTCCATCGGGTCGCTCTGAGGATTCGGGTCCGCCGCGCGCGTTGCGATCGTTTCCCCGGCCACGGCTAGTTGACCGGTCCGATCAAGGGCTGGCGCTTATTCACCGGATAATCCTTGCGCAGCGGGTGGCCTTCAAATCCCTCGTACATCATGATGCGCTTCAAGTTCGGATGCCCCCGAAATCGGATCCCGAACATATCCCACACTTCGCGCTCAAGCCAGTCGGCTCCGGGCCATAGTGAGGTCAACGAATCCAGCTCGGCAGCGGCCTCCTCGACGGGAACGACAAGCCGCAGTCGATGCTTGTGGCTCATCGAGTAGAAATGGTATACGACGGCGAAGCGCGACGAGTCTGGTGGGCCGGGCCAGGGGTCCTTGTCCGGAATCTGAGCAGAAGGTCTCACCGCCACTCCGGAGGAAGCAAAGAACGCCGTAGCGGGCCTGTTCCCAAATTCAGAGTAGTCAACGGCGGTCAAGTCCATAAGGAAATTCATGTGAAGCGCCGAGTCCTCCTTGAGATAACGCGCCGCGTCGAGCAGATACTCCCGGCGCAGCACGACGGTGGCCTGGTCGCGGTAGGTGTGTGAACCCGACAGCGCGTCGGGGAAACGTTGCGCGATTGTTTCTATCAAAGACGAGGTGTTCATTATTTGGCGAGTTCCGGGCGAGGTTCAGGTCCGGACCGCGTGCCGGTTGCGCGTTGGTCCTGGATTTTGTCTTGGAGCTTCATCAGACCGTCAAGGACCATCTCAGGCCGCGGTGGGCAGCCCGGTATGTAGACATCCACCGGCAAGATCGTGTCGATGCCCATAACGGTTGCGTAGTTATCGTAGAAGCCGCCCGTGCAAGTGCAGACTCCGAATGCGACTACCCACCTGGGCTCGGCCATCTGGTCATGGATGCGCTTCAAGACCGGCGCCATCTTGTGACTGATCGTGCCTACAACAAACAGCACGTCGGCTTGGCGCGGCGAGAAGCGAGGCAGTCCGGCGCCGAAGCGGTCCACGTCGTAATGCGAACAGGCCGTGGCCATGTACTCCATCCCGCAGCACGCGGTCACGAACGGGTATTGGAAGATCGAGTACTTCCTGGCCCAGCCAATAGCTTCATCTAGGCGGCTTGTCAAAAAAGATGGTTCGTTCGCCATGTCACTTCCACTCCAAAGCGCCGTTATCCCAAGCGTAGACGTAGCCGATCATCAAGATTCCCAAAAAGACTCCCATCTCAACCAGGCCCAACAACGCCAGCGCGCGGAAGACGACCGCCCAGGGATAAAGGAAGACCAGCTCGACATCGAACAGGATGAACAGAATCGCGGTCAGATAGAACTTAATCGCCAACTTGCCCATCGGCAGAGAGAACGGATCTTCTCCGCACTCAAACGGCGCCAACTTTTCGGGCGTGGGATTCTTCTTTCCCAGTGTGGAACCCAAGATCACCATGGCGGCCGCGATACCGCCGGCCAGCACAAAAATAACCGCAATTCCGGCGTATTCGTTCACGAGTTGACAACCTCCGCGGCAGTGTAGGTCATTGTATCTATTACGGCGAGACCGCCCAGGTTGTAACGCTGCCTGGGGAGATGCCCCCGGCCAGAGTCACCGCCGCGGCCACCGCAAGCGCCGCGGAAACAGCCGCGGGGAATCGCGCCGGCGCCGCTTCTCGCGGCTCGCTCATGTACATCAGGACAGCGACTCGCATGTAGACGAAAGCCGCAACAACACTGCAGGCCACAGCGAGGACGGCCAGCGCCACATGTCCAGCGCGCACGGCGCTGAGGATTACAACGAATTTGGCCGCGAACCCAGACGTGGGCGGGATTCCGGTCAAGGCTAGGAGAAACAGCAGCATGAGCGCGGCTATCATCGGTCGCTGGGCGGCCAAGCCTCGATAGTTGTCCAGGTTCACGCCTCGCTTGTCCAGAGCGATGACCACGCCGAAGGCTCCAAGGGTCATGAAGACGTAGAAGAAGGCATAGGTCATGGTCGCCGAGGCGCCTTCGGGAGTGCCGCCGATGAGCCCCAAGAGAGCGTAGCCAACATGCGCGATAGAGGAATAGGCCAGCAACCGTTTCATGTCGGTTTGGGACAGAGCGACAATGCTGCCAATCACAATCGAGAGTGCGGCCAAACCCACCAGAACCACCGACAAGACCGCCGCCGCCGAGCCAAACGCGATCAGGCAGACTCGTACCAGAGCCGCAAGACCGGCCGCCTTGGCACCGGAAGCCAAAAACGCCGCAACCGGAGTGCTCGCCCCCTGGTAAGCGTCCGGCGCCCAGGCATGGAAGGGCGCCGCCGCGATCTTGAACGCAAGGCCCGCTACCACCAGCCCGATGGCGGGCATGACCAGCGAATCGCTCTCGAGGCCGCGCTCGGAGAACGCCGCGGCGATAGCCGCGAATTCAGTCGAGCCCGCCGCTCCGTAGGTCAGACTTATCCCGAATAGAAGCAGTGCCGAGGCGAAGGAAGCGAGAAGAAAGTACTTGATCGCCGCCTCGTTCGCGGTCGCCCTTTCCACCGTGATCCCGACCAAGATGTACGAGCACATAGTCATCAGCTCCAGCCCCAAGTACAACGGCAGGAGATCGATGGACGAGGCCGCCAGCATCATTCCCGTCGCGGCTAGCAGGAGCAGGGCATGGTACTCGCCACGCGAAACCCTTCCCCCGTCAATGCTCCTTACGGAGAGCAGCACGGCCAGAGTTAGGCTGGCGGCAATAAGAACCTTGAAGAACTGGGAGTAGCCGTCGAGAACGATCAGGCCGTCAAAACCGATTCTGGTTTCCTCGGACATGACCCAGACGGAGGCCGCCGCCGCGGCCAGCGAGGCCAGAACCGTCGCAGCCGGTGCTACGGCCGATCGCCGGATCCGCCGTGATAAAAGAATGAGCACCAGGGCCGCTGCGACTAATATTAACTCCGGCGCCAACAGGCCCAGATCGGACAGGGTTGGTCCATTCACGGCGTGACTCCGCTAGCCAGCAGTTCGGCTACAGGCGCGTGAAGATACGAGAGCACCCACTCCGGGTGCAGGCCGAGACACAAGGCAAGTAAGGCCAATGGGGCCAACGTGGCCACCTCGCGGGCATTGATTTCGAGGGTCAGTCCCGCCAACCCGGGGTTAGTCCGCCCCATGATCATGCGGTAGTAGAGCCAAACCAAATAGACCGTCCCCAACGCTACGCCCCAGACAGCGGCGGCGCCGAGCCAGGCCTGGGTTTTGAACGCTCCGCCGATGATGAGGAACTCTCCCACAAACGAGTTCAGACCCGGGATTCCCGCGGCCGCCAGACAGAAGAGCGCCAGCAACGTGGCGTAAACCGGCGCAGCCCTACCAACTCCCCCGTAGTCTTTGATTTCGCGCGTGTGGGTACGCTCGTAGATCATTCCGACGCACAAGAATAGAGCCGCCGAAATGATCCCGTGGTTAATCATTTGGAGAATCGCGCCCTCGACACCACCCTGCTTGAGCGTGAATATCCCCAAGGTGACGAAGCCCATGTGGCTGACGCTCGAGAAGGCTATGAGGCGCTTGACATCTGTCTGGACAAGGGTCACATACGCGCCGTAGACAATGGCCACGACCGAAATGACCAGCATCGGTGTGAGGAAGAACTGCACGCCGTCGGGAAGGATCGGAAGCGAGACGCGCAGAAAACCGTAGGCACCCATTTTGAGCAGAATCCCGGCCAGGATCACGCTCCCGGCAGTCGGCGCCTCGGTGTGCGCGTTCGGAAGCCAGGTATGCAGCGGAAACATCGGCACTTTGACGGCGAAGGCAATAAGAAAACCGGTGAAGAGCCAACCCTGCTGCCCGGGCGAAAGGCTCGCCTTGGCGAGGGCCAACGCCCTAAAGTCCAACGTGCCACAGATGTGATAGAGAGCGATCAGCGAGACGAGCATCAACACGCTTCCGGAGAGAGTGAACAGCAAGAACTTGACCGCGGCGTGAACCCGCGCCGGACCTCCCCAGACACCGATTAGAAGGAACACGGGAATGACCATGAGTTCCCAAAAGATGAAGAAAAGAAATAGGTTCGACGCGGCAAAGAGCCCGATCATGGCGGTTTCCGCGACCAGCAGCGCGGCGTAGAACTCGCGCACTCGCGTTCCAATCGCAACCCATGAAACGCCCACGCACAAAATACTCAGCAGCGTGGAAAGCATGATGAACGGCAGGCTGATGCCATCCACCCCCATGCCGTAGCTGATGTTCCAGCTAGGAATCCACTCCGAGGACTCGACGAACTGCAGAGCGATCGAGGCCTTGTCGAACTGCCCGTAAAGCGGGACCGAAACAGCTACCGTCGCTAAGGTCGTAGCCAGCGCGATCCAACGGGCGAGCACGTCGCGGCCACAAAGCAGGACTAGCGCCGCCCCCACGAGGGGCAGAAACGTTGTGACGCTTAGCACCGGATAGGCAGTCATCGGATGAGCGCCGCCATTACCACGAGTGCTAGAATTCCGCCAGCCATGATCAGGCCGTAGTGCTGTGCGTGGCCGCTCGCGGCGGTCTTGAGGACGCGGCTCAGCGATTGGGTCGAATGCCCCAGCGCAAGGAATGCGGAATCCACCACAAGACTGTCGAGTTTGCGCAACAGTTCTGCCGCGCCCAAGACGGGCCGCCGTATCACCGATTCGTAGATTTCGCCCACGAAGCCGTACTCAAGGCGCGCCAGGGGACCCAGGAGCCAAGCCGAGACGCCGGACGAACTGCGGCGGTAGAACCAGTCCGTGTCGAGGCTGATCGTCGGTTCTGGATCGAGGTGCTTGAGCAGCAAAAAGAAACCGAGCGCGGTGAAGCCCAACATCCCTAACGTGCTTGTCACGTGCTGAAGCGTATACGGGACGTAGTCGATCGCGTTTGGCAGGTGTTGGTAAAGCAGGTTGGGGAAGACCCCGATCAATACGCACGCAGCGGCCGCGAGGCCCATGGCCACGAGCATGTTCTTCGGTGGCTCCTGAGCGCGCACGCCTGAATCCTTAGCGAAGAACATATAGTACGGAAGCTTCAGGCCGGTATGTAGAAAGGTTCCGGCCGAGGCCAAGGTTAATAGCAGGAAGATGAGCGTCAAATGTTCTTCACCCGCGGCGGAGACCACCATTGACTTACTTACGAAGCCGCTAAAGATAGGCACGGCCGAGATGGCGAACGCGCCAACCATGTAGAGGCCGAGCGTGACGGGCATCGTCTTGTAGAGCCCCCCCATTTCGCTTAGTTTTCGAAGCCCTGTCACCTGCAAGACGGCACCGGCTCCCATGAAAAGGAGCGCCTTGTAAAGAATGTGCGCAAAAGCGTGGGCCGAGGCGCCGTTGATGGCTAGGGCCGTGCCGATCCCGACGCCGCACACCATGTAGCCGACCTGACTGATGATGTGGTAGGCCAACAGCCGGCGGGCGTCATTCTCCAACACCGCGTAGACGACGCCGTAGATCGCCATTGCGGCCCCCAACCAGACGAGAAGTTCGGTCCCGGCGAATCCGCGAATGAGAACGTAGACCGCCGACTTAGTGGTGAAAGCCGTCATGAAAACCGCGCCGGTGGCCGTAGCTTCGGGGTAGGCGTCGGGAAGCCAGGCCCCCAGCGGCGGCACAGCCGCGTTGAGCAGGAACGCGACAAGGATGAGGGCCGGCGCGACGCCGGAAAAAGCCGTCAAATCCCCGAACGCAAGAGACCCGGTTTGGGACCAGTGGAGCATGATCCCCGCCAGAAGGATGAGCCCCCCGACGACGTGGACCAAAAGGTAGCGGAACCCCGCCGCGACGGCGGACTCCTCGCGGCGGCGCCATACCAGCAGCACGGAGGAGACTGCCATTAGTTCCCAGAAAATGTAAAGCGAGAGAAAGTCCCCGGCAAAAGTAACTCCGAGCGCTCCGCCCGCATAGGTCAACGCAGCCACGTGTTGGGAATCGTCTTCGACGTGCAGCGCGTACACCATACCCAGAAAGGCCATAAGTGAGAAGACGTAAGAAAAGACTAGGCTTAAGCTGTCCACCCGGCCGAATACAAGCTCTTGCCCTAGGAAGCTCGCGACTCCATAGGTTCCCGGCGCCGAGACCACGCAACCGACTACGGCCGCCGCCGGCAGCAGAAGCATCGCCAGGCGCTTGGTCCGACCGTTGAGAAACGGTAAGACCCAGGCACCGAGGATCAGCAAGAGCCCCGGATGCACCCACTCAACGGTCATAGTGGTCCTCACGGCGCATCAGCCAGAGCTTTCCGATGAGTTTAGACACGACGATAATCAGCGCGCACGAGGTTAAGCCATAGATCGAGCCCCAGGCGGGAAAGCCCTCGAAGGAAAAATGGTGTTCATCGCCGTGGAAAACCAGCGGTAGAACGATCTCGGCCAAAGCGACGATCGCCAGACCGAGGTAAAAGCACCGCTTTGTCCGGGCAAAACGCACCGGATCTTCGAGGTGTTTCTCCAAGAAGTTCACGGCATTGCTCTCCCCGCCAGTTCCAGCACAGGAGCTGAGTAGATGCCCAACAGCAGGCTTGCGGCGGCGCTGATAGCCAAGGGTGCCACCATCCAAGGCACCTCGCGGACCTCATCGTCGACCGGCGATTCCGGTTCGAAGTACGCCTTATAAATAATTGGGCCCAGGTATGCCGCACTCAGGAAGGAACTGACTAAGAGTACTGCCAGCAAGGCGAATCGACCGTCTCCCTCCACCGTGCCCAGGGCGAGATACCACTTGGATACGAAACCACTTGTGAGCGGGATACCTATGATACTCAGCGAGGCAATCGAAAACGCGCCCATTGTCCACGGCATGCGCCGAGCCAGACCCGACAGTTGACTGACTTCGGTCTTGTGAGCAGAAACGTAAATCGATCCGGCACACAGAAAGAGAGTGATCTTCGAGACGGCGTGGTTGCTGATGTGGGCGATGCCGCCCAGCACACCACTGGAGTTCAGAAGCGCCCCCCCTAGGATGATGTACGAGAGCTGACTCACCGTGGAAAAGGCGAGCCTGGCTTTGAGGTTGTCCTGGCCGAGAGCTAGAAGCGATGCGACCAATATCGTCACCGACGCGGCCACCAAGGCAAGTTGGTCCGCGCCGATTTCGCGCATAGCGTGGGGACCAAAGACGAAAAGAAAAACTCGCAGCGTGGAGAAAACTCCGGTCTTCACCACCGCGACGGCATGCAACAACGCACTCACTGGGGTGGGGGCAACCATGGCGGCCGGCAGCCAACTGTGCAAGGGCATCAGCGCGTTTTTCGCAAATCCAAATAGGAACAGGGAAAAAGTAACGAAGAGTAGGGTCGGCTGCTCCCTAAGCTGCTCCGCAGGCACGATACCGCCGGCACGAAAGTCCAGGGTGCCGGCCACGTTGTATATCAGGACGATAGCCGCGAGCAAGAAAACTTTAGCGCTGCCTAGGAGATAGATAACGTACTTGCGGGCGCCCGCCTTGGCCTCGGCCGTCTCGTTGTGGCCCACAAGCGGATAGGTGACAAAGGTCAAAGCCTCATAGAACAGAAAAAGCGTAAAAAGATTGGCAGAGAACGCCACCCCGATGGTGGCGGCGAGCGCCAAGGCGAAACAGGAAAAGTAACGCGTTTGCGCGTGCTCGCCGAGCGAGCGCATGTAGCCGATCGAGTAAAACGACGTCAAGATCCAGAGGAGCGATGCCCCCGCTGCAAACAGGAGGCCGAATGCATCTACCCGAAAGGCCAATTCCATACCTGGGAGAATCTGGAAAAGCACACACCCCGGAGTGCTGCCGGCTAGGACCTCCTGAACCATGGACGCAATGAGAATAAACATGCAGACGCCCGCCGCAATCGACCAGAACTCCCTCAGGTTGGCGCGACGCTCTCCGGTGCATGCGATGAGAAGGGCTCCTACAGCCGCGACCAGGACCGCGAATAGTGGGATGAGAGAAAACGTCACCATTTGAGTTCGGTCAGATCTCCCACGCTTGCCCCTGGTCTGTTCCGATTCAACGCAATCAGGAGACCGAGGCCGACCCCTGCCTCCGCGGCTGCCACGGCGATCACAAAGAGTGCGATGATCTGTCCCCGCGGATCGTCAAGGTGCCGACTGAAGCCGACTAGGCTGAGATTGACTGCATTCAGCATGACCTCCGCCGAGACCAGCATCAGGATGATGTTGCGGCGGGCCAAGAAGCCAAATACTCCGATTCCAAACAGGATGGCACTCAATCCGAGAACCGCCCCTACGGGCACGATCATGACTCCGCCGGCCTCCTCTTGGCGACGACGACCGCGCCGAGGATAGCAGCCAAGAGCACTAGGGAGACGATCTCGAAGGGTAAAGCGAAGGGGCCGAAAAGCGCCATGCCAATGGCCTCAAGACTTCCACGAGGAGGAGCTTCCGTTGCGATGATTTGTGCCGTGGAGTCGAAGTTGGCTCCTACGGGGTCGAATGTCCCGAGCTGGGCCGGCCAGACTAAGAATGCGGCCGAGAACCCGGCGACGGCGGCGAGCGGCCAATGCCTGCCGAACCGCGGCCGTTCCTCCTCGTCCGGCAAGTCGAGCAGCATCACCACAAAAAGGTAGAAGATCAAGATGGCGCCCGCATATACGATGACCTGCACGGCCGCCAGGAACTCAGCCCCTAGCAACAGGAAGATACCCGCGACATGAAGGAAGAGCGCCAGCACCCAAAGCATGCTATGAACAGGATTCTTCCGCGTAACGGCCAGGAGGGCGCTCCCGACGCTGGCGGCCGCCATGTAATAGAAGGTTGCGGTAAGCAAGTTCAGCTCCTCTTTACAACTTCGCCCAGCGAATACCCACTCTAGCTCCGATTAGTCCCTGCCGGTCACTGAATCAAACCAGTCTGTTCTGAAGGGACACCCATTGGGTGCCTGATTGTAACAGCATCTCCAGACGGCGGTTCTCGTCGACGGGCGCGTTGAGAGCCAGCTACCGCGGTCGCCTTTCTGCGAAGCCATTACCGCTCATGTCTCAGCACCTAGAAAACGAAGAGATCGCTCGGCGGAACGCCAATTCGAAGCCTGTGAAATCTTGCGAGCCTAGCCGCACGCGACATTATGTTGAGCGCGGCAAGTGACAAAAAGTAGGCAAGCGGCTACGCAGATGCCGTCGCCTGGCAATAGTTCCCCGCTAGGCAGGGTACTTGCCGGTTATGTAGTCCTCAAGTTGATGGATCGTGAGGTCCTGGGCGGTAATGACCCAGCGGACGAGGTCTCCAATCGAGAGCACTCCAACAACCCTTCCGCCCTCGACGACCGGCAGGTGCCGGCAGCGCTTATCCGTCATGCGTTGCATGCACTCATCTACCGTGGTCCCAAGGTTCACGGTGATGGCCGGGCTGGACATGATTTCGCGGACTCTCATTTCCTTCGACGAACGCCCGTCAAGGATTACCTTGCGCGCGTAATCGCGTTCGGAAATGATTCCATCGAGGTCGACACCGTCCATGACGACAAGAGCTCCGACTCCCTCGTCAGCCATCCTTTCCAGCGCCTCGTAGACGGATACACGAGGGGAGATGGAGTGGACTTGTGATCCCTTTTGCTTGAGAATCAGCTCGATCGGGTCGAGGACTTTCATAGCGGGTCCCTGAGTGAAATCACTATAGAGTATAAGGCTTCGCGGGCGCCATGTCTCTAGTTTTCTGCAGGTGTGTCGTAGCCGAATAGAAATGTCCCCCTCGCCAGCCGAGTAAAAATGTCCCCTTTTGCGCTAAGCGATTGAATCCATTCGCCTAGCTGGCAGAGTGATGTCTTAGCGACGGCGAGGGAGCAGTCAAGGGCGAGCCCGTAGGGCTTGGCTTCGCGGACCCTTGATGGGTTCCTCGGCGGCGCCATCATAGGCCTGCTAGGCGAATGGGCCGACCACCAACGTGATCCAGAGGGGACATTTCTATTCGGCGCAAAAGGGGACATTTTAATCCGGCTACAACATAGTTTTCTGCAGGTGGATTGCTAGGTCAGTGTGAATCAATCGCTGGCGGCCGTGACCGAACCCTCACGATAATGCAGCGGTTCCTGCTTGCGAACAAACGATCCGCGTCCATGAATAACCGCTCCATCGCAGCCGCAGTCCCGAATGTCGACCGCCCGCGCAAGCAAACTCCGACAGGACTCACTATAATCGGCAGGGTTTCAGCCAAGACACCATCGTGTCGAAGGGATGTGTACCATGCAGGCTCCAGGACCTGCAAATACCATAGGACTCGCCAAGGACATAATGGTCCGGAAGCTGATCACGCTGACTGACCGCACCGACCTGTTTGACGCCGTTGCTCGTTTGCTCAAGTGGAACCTTACAGGGGCCTCGGTACTGGATGAAGGCCGACACTTCCTGGGTGTTTTCTCCGAAAAGTGTTGTATGAGGATCCTGCTAGCCGCGGCTCAGGCCTCTGGTAAAGAGAACGCCAAACGTCGCATTCCTATCGCGAAGCAAGTCATGTCCAAGCGGTTGCTAACCCTCCGGCCCGACATGGACGTGTTCGAAGCCATCAAGCTGTTGTTGAAGCACCGAGTTTCCGGAGCGCCGGTGATCGACGAGCGGGGACGCTTCCTGGGTTCGTTCTCCGAAAAAACTAGTATGAACGTGCTGTTAGGTGCAGCCTATGACCAGCTACCGACCAGTCAAGTCGAAGCATTCATGGATAGGGATCAAAATCGAATCATCGATGAGACAGACGACGTATTGTCGATTGCCCAAACCTTTCTAGATACACCTTTCCGGAGGCTACCGGTTGTACGGGACGGAAAAGTCCTGGGCCAGGTTAGCCGGCGCGATGTGCTTCGGGCGGCCGTTCGCGTATCGAGTGATCCATCTCATCGGCAAGCCGGTTTAAGTGCTTGGCTCATCTCGGAGGGGATTGAGCCGGTAACGCGAACGAACGAACTGAGCGGTTTCGTCGACACCGCGGCAAAAACAATCACTGAGGATGTGGATTGGCTCGGCATCGCGCGGATATTTCAGCAGACCCCCTATCGCCGCCTACCAGTACTTAGCGGCCGAAAGCTCGTCGGCCAAATCAGCCGGCGTGACCTACTCAATACGATTAACAGTAGGATCGAGGTGTCGCCTCACCGCAAGAGATCATTACTGTATCTGAGTGCGGTTGTAGCCCCAACTGACTTCCAACTTGAATAGAATCACCATTCCAAGTTTACGTCCGCGACTTTGTGTCAGACCGACGAGGTGATTAGGTTCGTGACCGATGTTGGCGAGCGTCGCCTGTCCCGCGTCAGAATTGGCGTTCTTCGTTGATTGACCAGAGTCGTATTTCTAGTCGCGTCTTCTTCCTCTGCTTGTTTCGCCTTCTCCAGGTCAGGGGCAACACCCGGTAGGGTCGGGAACTGGCGCGGTGGCCCGTCAGGACGCTCGCTTGGCCGTATCCGAGGTTTCCCCCTTCGTGCCCGTTTAGCAGAGTCCGTAGCTCCGTTTCCAGTTCCCGCCACATCGCACGCAGCGTGCGGATTTCCCGCACTACGCGCTCCTGCACACTTCGCGGCAAGGGTGATGAGACCTATCGGCATGGGACGGCTGCCCTGGACGGTTGTTGATAATTCACTCGGTATTCATTGAAAAGCCCAAGCGTCTTGTACAACCGTTCCCTGCTCCAGCGCTTCCATCCGAAGCCTTGGCGCTGACAGGCTCTGCCCAGATGGCGCCGAATCTTCTTCTCTACCCAGTCTCGGATGTACGAGAAACACCGACTCGAGTGACCCACGGCAAAGTATTTCACCCAACCACGCAAAATCGGATTGATCTTTGCGATCAGCCCGCCGACCGGCTGGGATCAAGAGCCTCGGAAGATCTCCTTGAGCTTGCCAAGCAATGCCGTCCGCTTCTTGCCTTGCGGCATACGCAGCGGCATCCATCGTCCCCGCCGAGAGCGGATTCGACGAAACTCAAAACCGAGAAAACCAAAACTCTCTCCTTGCCCGAGGTCCACCTTGCGGCTCTTTTCCTCGTTCACCTCCACTTGTAGCTTGGCCAACTCCTCACGCAGTCGCTTCTCCACCGCCTGCCCAAGCCATTGCCGGCGCGGATGCGAGTCGATCAGGATCACCAGATCATCGGCGAACCGGGCATACTCAACTCCCGTCCAGCTCTGGAAACGCGTCGCATCTTTCGCTCGTTCCCGCATCTTGTCCACCTCGTTGAGGTACACATTGCTGAGCAACGGCGAAAGCACTCCGCCCTGCGGCACACCTTGCTTCCCCGACGCCTTCAGTAGCAACTTCAAGAGCCACAAAACCTCGTCGTCTCGCACCCGCCGCGCTACTTTCTCCAGCACGATATGATGCCGCACTGTGTCGAAGTAGGTTCGCAGATCGAGATCAATCACGTCTGTCTTGCCCCTGATAATCGCCTCCGAAACGCGCCGGACAGCGGCGTGTGCCGACTTCTTCGGCCGGTAGCCAAACGACCCCGGTTGAAAGTCCGCCTCAAAGATCGGTTCCAGGATCAGCTTCAACGCTCCCTGGACCACCCGGTCCCGGATCGATGGAATCGAAAGTTGGCGTACTTTGCCCCCTTCCTTGGGTATCTCCACCTTCCGTGCCCGTTGAGGTCGATAGCTACGCTGCACCAACTCCTCACGGAGCTGTTCAAGAAACTCCTCGACACCTTCGGCTTCGACCGCCTCAAACGTCACTGCGTCAATACCCGGAGCGCCGTTGTTGCGCTTCGCTAGCCGATAGGCTTCCCGAAGGGTCTCTCGCTTACAAACATGAACGTACAAACCCCAAAAGCGCCAAGACGGTTCAGACTTCGCCTTGACGTATAGTCTTCGTCTCAGGTCTTGCAGACTAATGGACGCGTTTGTCATTCGCCCCTGCCTCCCTTGTTGACCAAGACTTCATGTGCAGCAAGGCCCCTTCGCTCCACGGGCGTTACCCCGCTTCCGCGCTATTACAGGCCGAGCCGCCACCCTCTCGCCTTCCACCGATTTCCCGGTTTCGCCGGTTATACAGCTTCCCTGCTCCGCCGATTTCTCGACGGGACGAGGAGCGCTTCTCCAGTTGCTTAGCATGTCCTTGTCACCGTACTGTCCCTACTACCCCGCCGGAGTGACCTGACGCTTCGGTCAGTCTGCGTCATGCCATGATGCCTTCGCCCAACACTAGAAGGCTCGGCCTCCGGATCTATTTTTGTCGAGGCCACCTGTGGGTTCATTTTCATTACGGCCCGGCGACTCGCTCACCATCCCGAGGATGGCTTTGTCGGTTGGCTTCATCCGTTTCGTTTCCTCCACACATGCAACCCAAGCTACGGGGCTTCCGACTCTTACCCCGGCGGGACTGACTCCCGCTGAACATGCCAGCCTTCGCTGGACGCACTAGTGTCCCAAAACTCGAACGGGGCCCAAGTCGTTCTCTTGGAGGGAGTTGCGCTGATGGTCGAGAATAAGGAGCATCGGTAGATTTGGGCTCCGACACCGGCAGCGTAACATGTTGCATCGGCGACCTTAGAATGCCGAAGGAGTTTTCGGTAGGAACAGTCACCGCAGGTCGGAGCCAGACGAGTCTCGAGCAGCAAGTATCTTCCCAAAGTCTTTTCCCAAGTCGGCCCCGAGCGTTTGATCGGCCCCGAATGTAGCCAAGACTTCTGCGGTTTCTTGGTGGGTGTAGAACGACCCGGCGTGATACTCGCCTTTGGCGGCAACCATCCACGCGGTCTGGCCACGTCGATTGATTGCGTCGATGTTGGCGCCGTGCTCGATAAGAAACGTCACGAGAATCGTGCCGCCGTAGTACACGGAGCCATTCAGTGCGGTCTGTCCGTTATCATTGGCGGCATTAACGTCCGCGTCTAACTCAAGACATAGCTTGACCGCCTCAAGCGCCTTTTCTTGCAGCCGCGTGGTATCCCCAAACCACCGCCGACCGTATTTATCCTGGCCCTCGACGAAGTCGGCTCCGGCAGCCACCATCAGTGGCGTCGTGCCATCATTCGCGGCCAATAGAGGATCCGCCCCGCCGTCCACAAGCAGGCGCATGATCTCAATATCGGAGTAACTGGCTGCCAACCAGAAAGGAGTTGCGCCGAGCGGCGACGGCGCAAGGCCATTCTCGAGTTTGATTGCGCGCGACACATAAGGAAGGGGGCGCTCAAGTCGTGCGTCCGGTTCAGCGCCCTGTGCGAGCAAAGCTTTCACGACTGCGGGCATCTCGTGTTGGACGGCCGAATGAAGAGCCGTCCGGCCCGCGCCACTGTGGTTAGGATCAGCACCGTGTCTAAGGAGGAACAAGGCCATCTCCTCCTGACGGCTGTCAATCGCTACCAGCAGCCCGTGTGCTTCGGTGCCTTCGCTATATCTCCTCCAAGCATTGGTGTTGCCGCCAATGCCGTCCGGCGCTGCCTCATTGATGTCGGCGCCGGCATCGAGCAGCAATCGAGCCACTTCAGTATTCCCCTGCTGAGCGGCGAACAACAACGCCGTAAACCTGTGGGAAGTCCGCGCGCTGACATTGGCACCCGCTTCCAAGAGAAGACGCGCAACGTGCGAATGATTCTCGGCGATAGCCCACATCAGCGCCGTTTGTCCGCGCGACTTTTCGACCGCGTTTACGTCCGCGCCGTGCTGGAGAAGTTCGCGAACAACCTCGATGCTCCCCACCCTCGACGCGGTCATGATAGCCGTCTCGCCCGTCGAGCGAGGTAAGTTCGGGTCAGCTCCCGCGTCGAGCAGCATTCCGGTGACAGCCTCGCTACCGTTAAGAGCCGCAAGAGAGATAGGAGTCACGCCATGGTCATCTTGGGAATCAACCTCCGCGCCGCTACTCAGCAGTAGTCGCGCCATCGGCAAATCGTTACCATGCACAGCCAAGTGGAGCGCCCCAGCCCTGTCGCCGCGCCGAACATTCGGATCGGCTCCCGACGCCAAGAGTTTTCTGACGTGCTCAACCGCGCCGGCTTCTACGGCACCGAGGAAACCGCGTGCGTCCGACGTTGGATACTGCGCCGCGAGGCGAACGGTCGCTTCCCCATCCGCAAAGAAAACTACAATCGCCGCAACGACTAGTAATCGAGGGATCGACGTCCGCGGTGCGGTTGCTCCCGGTTGACTGTTCATCTTGAGCATCATGATAATGCGTTAGCGTCAGAGATTCGGATAGATTCGATGAAACGCCTCCAATCGGTACGCCTGCGGGCGTGGACACAACGTGTTGCCACGGCATGTCTACTGCTTTTGTCGCCCGCTGACCTTGCGCTGTTCGCCGAAGAATCTCCCGAGACACACCGACACTTTCTCAACCAATACTGCGTCGCGTGCCACAGTGATCAAGTACGCACCGCTGACGTCTCCCTACAGACCATCAATTTCGACGCAATCGGCAAGCATCCCCGTGAAAGCGAACTCTGGGAAAAAGTCATCGCCAAACTCGACGCCCGAACCATGCCCCCTGCCAGCTCCCCTCGCCCAGACGCCGCCGAGTACGACCAATTCACCGACTGGCTGAAATCCCGAATCGATCAAGCCGCCGACTACTCACCAAACCCCGGCCGCCGCCCCGCCATCCACCGCCTCAACCGCGCCGAATACGCCAACGCAACCCGCGATCTGCTCCATCTCGAAATCGACGCCGAGTCGCTGCTGCCAGCCGACGACTCCGGCTACGGCTTCGACAATATCGCCGACGTGCTCTCGGTCTCACCCATGCTCACCGAACGCTATCTCGCCGCCGCGCGTAAGATCAGCCGACTCGCCGTGGGCGACCCGAAGATCCAACCCACCACCACCACGTTTCCAGTCGACAAGCTCCTACGCCAAGACGAGCGCGTCAGTGACGACCTCCCCTTTAGTTCCCGCGGGGGAATAGCCGTCCGTCATACCTTTCCAGTAGATGGCGAGTACGTCGTAAAGATCGACCTCCTCCGCACCTATGACGGGCGCGTACGCGGTTTGTTGGAAACCAGCGAGATGGAAGCCCGCCTCGATGGCAAACTCGTTCAGGCACTCAAGGTCGGCCTACCTACCAAGATGTACGGCAAGCCCGGCCAGACGCTTACACCCGACTTCCGCAACGTCGTCGATGACGGCCAAGAAGTTAGATTTCGAGCGAAGGCCGGACCCTCGGTTCTCAGCGTAAGCTTTGTCGACAAGGGCGTGGCCCCTGAGGGCATGTTACGCCCCCATTACCCGATCACCAGCTACGAGTACGCCGGCGACCAGACCGTCGAACCCGGCATCGCCAACATCGAACTGCGCGGCCCCTACGACATTACAGGCCCGGGCAATTCGCCCAGCCGCCGTCGAATTTTCACATGCCGTCCGGCGGTCGAAAATGAAGAGCGCCCCTGCGCCAACTTGATCCTCTCCGCGATCGCACGGCGCGCCTACCGCCGCCCGGTCTACGATGACGACACCCAAGTCTTGATGGAGTTCTTCGACTCCGGTCGCAAAACCGGCGGCTTCGACAACGGCATCGCCATGGGACTGCGTCGAATCCTCATGAGCCCCGACTTCCTCTTCCGTCGCGAGCGCGACCCACCCGGACTCAGCGCGGCGACAGTCTACCCCATCAGCGACCTCGAACTAGCCTCGCGCCTGTCCTTCTTCCTCTGGAGCAGCATCCCGGACGACGAGCTACTAGCTACAGCCGAACAGGGCACGCTGCAAGACCCCGAAGTGCTCGACCGTCAGGTCACGAGAATGCTAGCCGATGGGCGTTCTCATTCGCTAGTCGACAATTTCGGTGGGCAGTGGCTTTACCTACGCAACATGGACCTAGTCGCCCCCGACCCCTACAACTTCCCCGACTTCGACGCCAACCTGCGAGCCGCCATGGAACGCGAGATGGAACTGTTCCTCCGCAGCCAGATCCGCGAAGACAGAGGCATCGACGAACTGCTGACGGCCGACTACACCTTCGTCAATGAGCGCCTGGCGCGGCACTACGGGATGCCGAATATTTATGGCAACCATTTCCGCCGCGTCAGTCTCAACGGCGACTACGACCCACGCCGCGGCCTGCTGGGCAAGGGCAGCCTGCTGACCGTGACCTCCTACGCCCACCGTACCTCACCCGTACTCAGGGGAAAATGGTTGCTCGAAAACATCCTCGGCAGTCCACCGCCACCACCACCAGCCGACGTACCCGCGCTAGAGGAAAACAACAAGCAAGCAGCAGCCCGTTCCGTTCGCGAAAGACTCGAGCTGCACCGCGCGAACGCGGCGTGTGCAAGCTGCCACCAAATCATGGACCCGCTAGGCTTTGCCCTAGAAAACTTCGACGCCATCGGCCGCTGGCGTCGGGAGGGAGACGGCGGCTCCCCCATCGACGCCACCGGGACGCTCATCGACGGCCGCATGGTCGATGGACCCGCGAGCCTCCGTGAGGCACTGGTCGAGCGCCCCGAGCTTTTCGTCACAGCGGTCACCGAGAAACTGCTTACATACGCCCTCGGCCGAGGCGTCGAATACTACGATGCCCCAGCAGTCCGGAAAATCGTGCGCGAAGCCGAGCCGGACGGCCATCGATGGTCCACAATTCTATCCGGCATAGTTCGCAGCACGCCATTCCGAAAAAGGAAAACAGGCAAGCCGTAAGATCGTGGACTGTCCGAACCACGTTCGACTACGCCCGTCGAGGTATCGAAACCGAAGGTCTCTTGATTCGCACAATTGGGTGGCTCAACTCGTTGCCTGCACCAGCCGGAGGTGCTAACGTATGGCCAAGATAGCGGATCGAACGGTACCGTTTCGGTTGATGTAAACCAGTCCGAGCGCCGGGAGCCAGCGAGCAATGACGATCACCAAAAAACATCTGTGCCGGCGGACGTTCCTCCGAGGCGTTGGCGCCTCACTCGCGCTGCCGCTACTCGACAGCATGGTCCCGGCATTCGCCGCCCCCGGCGAGCCTGCCGGCAAAGCGACCGAAAGGCTCTTCATCGGCTACGTCCCCAATGGCATCATCATGGACAAGTGGACGCCAACGGCCGAGGGCGATGAATTCGAGCTGCCTGTCAGCCTTGAGCCGCTAGCCGCGTTCAAGAACCGTCTACTGGTTTTGAGCGGCTTAGCCAGCAAGCCCGCGATGCCTCTGCCCGGCGAGGGATCGGGCGACCACGTCCGCGCCGCGGCCACCTTCTTGACCGGTGTCCATCCAAAAAAAACCGAAGGCCCTGACATCCGAGGCGGCGTCTCAATGGACCAGATCGCGGCGGGCGAGTTGGGCAAGGATACGCAGTTCACGTCCCTAGAACTAGCCCTAGACCCGAACGAACTTATCGGTGCCTGCGAGGCCGGATGGAGCTGCGCATACTCCAACACACTCTCCTGGAGAAACCCGACGACGCCGCTGCCCATGGAGAACCAGCCACGTGCGGTCTTCGAGCGGCTGTTCGGTGACGCGGATGACACCACGCCCGAGGCTCGACTAGCACGCATCCGCGAGGATCGCAGCATCCTAGACTCGCTTATCGACGAAGTGGGGCGCTTCCGTCACACGCTGCCCGCGACCGACCGAACCAAGGTCACTCAGTACCTCGATGCTATTCGCGATATCGAAGGGCGAATTCAGAAGGCGGAAGCGCAGAGTAACCGCGAATTGCCCGCCATGGAACGCCCGACCGGCGGTATCCCCGATACGTTCGCCGAACATGCCCGCCTGATGTTCGACCTTCAACTCATCGCCTTCCAAGCCGACCTGACACGTGTCATCACGTTCATGATGTCCCGTGAGGTGAGTCCCCGAACATACCCTGAACTCGGAATCCCTGATCCCCACCATGGCCTGTCGCACCACCAGAACAACCCCGCCCAGATGGAAAAGCTGGCCCGTCTCAACCGCCACCACATCGAGCAGTTGGCTTACTTCATGGATCGCCTAGCGTCGACACCGGATGGGCACGGCAGTCTGCTCGACCACCTCACGCTGATGTATGGCTGCGGCATCAGCGACGGAAACCAGCACTTACACACCAACCTGCCGATACTGCTCGCAGGTGGAAGCGCGGGACGCCTCAAGGGCGGCCGCCACCTGCGTTACCCGGAAGAAACACCGCTAACGAATCTGCAGCTCACACTGCTCGACCTGCTCGGGCTCCCGACCGAAAACCTCGGCGACAGCACCGGAACGCTAAATCGGCTTGCGGTCGCATAGGAGCCAGCGAGTTCAATCAAGAGCATGCTTGAAGTCCGGTCCGCAGATCGAAGGGTTGAATCAGCCCCGTAAGATCCCGAAACTCGAACGTCCAGGGTGATCCTGTCCCTATCGAAAATTTCGTTGGTCGGGTCGGGAACTGGCGCGGTGGCCCGTCAGGACGTTGGCTTGGCTGTATCCGGGGTTTCCCCCTTCGTGCCCGTTTAGCCTTGTCCGTGGCTCCGTTTCCAGCTCCCGCCACCTCGCACGCAGCGTGCGGATTTCCCGCACTACGCGCTCCTGCACACTTCGCGACAAGATTTATGAGACTTATCCGTTCGGAGCCGCTTTCATCGACGCTCGTGGAACCAACACCCAAATCCGAGTGTCCGCTCCCACCATCGACTACTCCACCGCTTCCATCCGAAGCCTGGGCATGACGCCAAGGCCATTCCGCCTTCCTCTTGCCGTATAGTCCTCGTCTAGGATCCTGCAGATTACTGGACGCTTTTATCATTTCGCCCCTGCCTCACCGTGTTGACCAAGACCCCATGTGCAGCAAGGTCCCTTCGCTCCACGGGCGTTACCCCGCTTCTTCACTACTACGGACCTAGCCGCCACCCTCTCGTCTTCCACCGATTTCCTGGTTTCGCCAGTTATACGGCTTCCCTGCTCCGCCAATTTCTCGACGGGACGAGGAGGGTTTCTCCAGTTGCTTAGCATGTCCTTGTCACCGTGCTGTCCCTACTACCCCGCCGGAGTGACACAACGCGTCGGTCAGTCTGCGTCCTGCCATGCTGCCTTCACCCGTAGGCAGAGGGCTCGGCCTCCGGATCTAAAACTTTCGAGGCCACCTGTGGGTTCACTTTCGTTACGGCCCGGCGACTTGCTCACCATCCCAAGGATGGCTTTGTCGGTTGGCTTCATCCGTTTCGTTTCCTCCACGCATGCAACCCAAGCTACGGGGCTTCCGGCTCTTACCCCGGCGGGACTGACTCCCGCTGAACATGCCAGCCTTCGCTGGACGCACTGCCTACCGAAAACTCCATCGGCATACTGAGATCGCCGATGTAACATGTTACGCTGCCGGTCTCGGAACCCAAATCTACCGATGCTCCGTGTTCTTGACGATCAGCACAACTCACTACTACAGAACAACTTAGGAGCCGATCGAGATTTTGGACAGTACGAGCATGCATCGCCTTGCCGATCGAAGGTTATCG